>CAVQBS010000019.1:0-53845 GCA_963710805.1 uncultured Alphaproteobacteria bacterium
GATATTATCGTTTCCAAATTAAAAGAGAGACCGAAAATATTAGCATTCACATATTTCCATTGGACAACTAATACCAAAAATGCCGCACTGACGACGGCAAACGATTGGCAAATCCGTTCCTTCTTAGCTATCTCTCCTTTGTAAATTATGAGACCTGTGGAATAATTCAACACTGTTGAAAGCAGCAGTAGAAATGTATATCTAAAGTCCCACAAACCATAAAATAAATAGCTAGCAATTAAAAGCAACTTATTTTGCTTTGGACGGGAAAGTACCCAATAGAATGTAAATGTTAAAATGAGAAAAATTGCGAACTTAGGTGAGTTAAATTGCATGGTTTCGCCAATGCTGCAGTTGGGGTTTAAAATGTTCTATCCGGAATTCCCAACAGGTTAAGTGGTGAAAATCACCAATTATTTTCTGATAATTATCTTTTAGCCGTGCATGCTGTAAGGTAAAGGGCGAAGCCCTGCGTTACAGCATGCACGGCAAACAAAACTTTCGGTAAGGTAACTTGAAACAATGATGTAAATGTCATAGGCTCCATCCTTTTTAAAAGAGACCACGACATCTCAATGCAAAGGAGGAACCTATGACGGTTAACAAGTTTATCAGAAAGCTTTTAAAGTTAAAAGAGCTGGTTGTTTGCGGCTATGAACTCAATGAACGTAAAAGACAGCTTCTGATTTTCGTTAAACCTTATAAAAACGGATGCCGATGCCCTAAATGCGATCGTCGCTGCAAAATCATACATCAACTCAGACTTTATCGGCTGTGGCGCGATTTGCCCGTTTATGGATGTCAGGTTGAGCTATGTTATCGCCCGCGGGAGATTTTGTGTCCCACCCATGGCCGGATTCAAGAAAATATCCCTTGGGCGGATAATTATTCACGAATCACTTACCGCTTCGAATTTGCGATGCTTGTATACTGTCAAATCATGACCCAAAAGGCTGCGGCCATGTTGCTGCATATCGCCGCCTCCACGCTGTCGGATATGCTGCATCGTGCGGTTACGCGCGCCAGAGAAAACCATCGCATCCGAGATCTGAAAACGATCGGAATTGACGAAATCTCTTATTGTAAAGGACATAAATACGCCACCATCGTTTATGATCTGAAAAAAGCACGCGTTGTTTGGGTCGGCAAAGGCAAAGGGAGTGAAACCATCGATCAATTCTTTACCGAAGCTGCTCAGCGATTACCAAAAGCGCCATATCCGATGGGCAACCTGTGATATGAGCCGAGCCTACATCAGCGCCATCGAAGAGCATTGTCCCAACGTCACTTTGGTGCTGGACCGTTTCCATATTGTCAAAGCACTCAATGAAGCCGTCGATGAAGTCCGCAAACAACAGTGGCGGCAGGCTGACCCCGATGAGCGTAAAGCCTTAAAAGGATTGCGTTGGTTACTGTTTAAACATTCCAGCAAACGTAGCCCGCAAGATACCCGAATCCTCAATGCCCTTAATAAAGGCAATCGGCGCATACACCGCGCCTGGGTGCTTAAAGATGAATTTGAACACTTCTGGGACTATAAAGCAACCTGGGCCGCTGAACGCTTTTTGAAACGTTGGACGACAACCGCACTAAAATCCAGACTTCAACCGATGCGCGATTTCGTCAAAACGATCCGTAAACACAGCCACCGCATCTTACCCTATATCGGCAGTCAGGCTGACCAATGCGATCGGCGAAGGGGTTAATCGAATCATTAAAATTGTAAAAAATCGTGCCAGTGGATTTCGTCATCTAAATGCCTTCTCCGATATGATCTTTCTGACGGTCGGCGACGTTGATATCCCTGGACAAATTCCTCAACGTTTTCGTGCAATATAAATTCAGGCTTAAAGGCTGACATGCCAACGCTTTAACAATGATTGACTAGTTGGGAAACTCGGATTTAGCCGTATAAAATAATCTTTGCTAAAATTAAAATTTCCTATAATATTGGCACGTCTCTCTTACCGAGTCAAGCTATTCTATCACCGGAATTTACCTTATAATCAAAGCCCACAGCCTCGGCGACGCCCTCCGAGACGCTTTCGAGCGGACTGGTGGTGAGAAGAAACGCCCGCAGGTCCGGCTTCGAGCGCGCCGAATACCTGTTCGGAGAGGTAGGAGCCGAGATCGCAGGCTTCCGAGGCAGCACTAAGCGCCGACAGGCTGCCCCCTTCGCGCGATCCACATGCGCGCGAACTGAAGCGCGCACCGGCCATCCCTCGGCGCGCGCCAGAAGCGCATCCAGTTCTTTCGGTCGAGCTGCGACAACTCGCCGGCGAGAAAGAGGCTGGTCTCATCTTCGGTGAAGTCGCAGGTCGCGATCCAGAAGAACGGCGGCACGGCCTTCTGCCTTGAGGCGGGCGACGCCGAGCTTCGGCGGCGACCGGCTGGCCAGCGCGATGCAGAAATGGCCGGGCGCCCGATCGATGAGCGTGCGGATGATCGCGTCGATCCCGTCGCTTTCGGCGCGATGGTAGTCGTCGAGGACCAGCGTGATCGGCCGTGGGCGCCTTTCGAGCTCGTGAACCATTGCCGCGAGCGCCGCCTTTGCGGGAAGGCCCGCATGGCCCGCGAACACGTCGCTGCCCTCGCCGGCCGGCTCGGAGAGGCACCGGCGCAGCGCCTCCATGAGGTAGGTGACGAACTGATCGGGTTCCCGGTCATCCTCGTCGAGGTTGAGCCACGCGACGGAGACCCCCGCCGCGGCAAGGCGAGCCGCCCATTGACCGAGCAGCGTGCTCTTTCCGAATCCCGCGGCGGCCTGCACGACGACGAGGCGGTGGTCGCCGCCGCTCAACTGGTCGAGAATGCGCTCGCGCTCGATCTGGCGGCGGCCGCGCGTCGCTCGACTGAACTTGGTCTCGATGAGCCACCCGGCTCCCACCTAAATCCCTCTCATCCCGCATTGCCGCCGCGCCGTCCTTTGCCGCGGTGCGTGTCCGGTCGGTGGCGGCATCAAACGCAGAGGCAGCAAGAATCATGCTAGCCCGGTTGGCGCTAACATCAAGCGCGCGGTGGGCGACCGCACGATGTTGGTCGCGGCCGAGTGGCGCAGCAGATGCGCTCCGCGCAGGTTCACGTTCTCGAGTCCGGTGCCCTTCAGGGCATCGCGGACGATGATCGAGATCGGCCCTGCATTTGCAAACAGCTTGTGGGGCGTAAACTGACCCCTTATCGGCGTCCAATATTGCACGCCAATTTCACAGCCAAGCGCGCCGTCGCCGACAGCAATCTCGGGGGGCATGGCCAGGCCGCGCGCCTTCAGGTCGACGAGCAGCTCGCGCCAGCTCTGGGCGCTCTCACGAACCCCGACCTGGAAGCCGACAAGCTCCTTCTTGCCCTCGGGCGTTGCGCCCACGATGACCAGCATACAGGCAGCGTCGTCTTCCATCCGGGCCTGCAGATAGACCCCGTCGGCCCAGATGTAGACGTAGTGTCGGGCCGCGAGATCGCGATGCTGCCAGCGATCGTACTCGGCCGTCCATTCCTCCTTCAGCCGTCCGATCACTGAGGGTGACAGGTTCGGCGCGTCCTTGCCGAGAAGCACCGCAAGCGTCTCCTGGAAATCGCCGGTCGAGACGCCGCGCAGGTAGAGAACCGGCAGCAGTGCCCCCAAGCTCTTGGTCCGTCGTGCCCATTTCGGCAGGATTGCAGACGTGAAGGTGATGCGCTCCCCATCCGATCCAGCGGCGGCATCTGTGCTGCGGTCGCGCAGCTTGGCCCGGCGCACCGGAACCGGGCCGATGCCCGTCTGGATCGTCCTCTCTGGACCATGGCCATGGCGAACGATGCGGGCACGGCCGTCGGCAAGACGCTCCTCCTGCATCGCCGCCAGGAAGGCCTCAGCTTCCGCCTCGATAGCCTGCGCCAGAAGACGGCGGGCGCCGGCGCGCAAAACGGAAGTCAGGGGATCATCAATCGCGTCAGGATGGTGAAAGGCATGAACCGTGGTAGTCATCTTCATGGCGTATCGCTCCTCCGGGAGGTTCTGGCAGGCTTCGACACCCGCCTCGATACGCCGCCTTCTTCACACCGTCATCACCCACATTCCACCATAGCTCCTCAACGAGCCACTGCTCATTGCAAGCCGATCGGCGGAGCCTCTGCATCAAGTGTGGGTTGCCCTTCGACGTTTGCGCTCGGCCTTATCCTTGTTCGGAGCAAGTTGTTGCGGACCCGCAATGCGAAAGCAGACTGGTCAGCGTGATGTCAGACCGCGCTTGGTCAGCGGATTCGCTGCGATCAGCCGAAGAAGACCTTGGGCCCAAACATCGAGACGACGGGTCTTGCACCACGCCGCGTTTCCGCCCAGTTCAGGAACTGCGATAGGCTGTCGATCTGGTCATCGTGGCGGCTGTTTGGGAATGCCAGAAGCTCGTGCAGGAATTCTGCGAGCCACGGAGCCTCCTTGGGTAGGTAGACCTGCCCGGCCTCAAACCGGGCACATTGCGCTTCCATCCGGACCAGCTTGTCGCCCTCCGGAAGAATGCCGATTGGAAGAGGGACGCCGGGTTTGGGGTCGGCGCGCAGCTCCTGGACAAGATGCGAGCCCGGGCCGGCCTTCTCGATCAGGATGGTATTGGCGTTGTGCTCGAGGCCGAGGGCCACAAGCTTCCGCTTGAGCTCAGGGAATTCGAGGCGGCCACGCCAAACATGCAGCAGGTAGTAGTCGCGACGATTGATAAGCCAGGTCGTGCACGCGGACCAATCGGATGTTGGCGAGATTGTACTTGCGATGTCCCAGCTCTGTATCGTCCGCCCGCCGGTAGATAGGTTCGGAACGGCATCGTACCACTGAAGCCAAGCGCGGCGGATGAGGTTACCGATTGTTGGCACCGGCTGCTGCTGGTATTGCGCGGAGAAGCGCAGCGAGCCCATGTCACGTTTGATCTGGTCGAGAACTTCGAGCGGCTCGCGTTCCTTATGAAGAACGTCGCCTTTCTTGCGCGCGTGAAACGCCCGCGGCCCAATCGGGACATCTTCATCCGCTTCGGCGATGGCGGCGAGGTCGAGGTGATCCCAATCGCCATTCCTCAACAGTGTCCCGGCGAGGTCGTCTTCGTGTAGACGCTGCATGACAAGGATGATGGCGCCCCGTCGCTTGTCATTGAGGCGGGAGAGCAGAGTGTTTGCGAACCACTCGTTGACGGAGCGGCGGGCGATCTCGGATTGGGCGTCATCCGCCTTGAGCGGGTCATCGATGATGATGAGGTCTGCCCCGCGCCCCGTGAACGAACCACCGACCGGTACGACAAATCGGCCGCCGCCGGCGTTGGTGACACACTCGCTTTCGGTGTCCTTGGCCAGCCGCATGTTCGGAAAGAGGGCCGTGTACCAGCTGCTGGCTATCACGGAACGGAACTGCCGATGGAAGGTTGCGGCGATCTCTTGGGAGTAGCTGACGCAAGCGATACGCCGGCTTGGGTCATGCCCGAGCTGGAACGCCACGAGCGCCACGGAGGTGCAGATCGACTTGAGCGATCGCGGCGGCTGGGTGATGATCAGCCGGCGGCATTCGCCGCGGTGGATCCGCATGAGCTGGTGCGCGACCGCATCGATGTGCCAGTTCGGAAGGTAGCGGTCGCCGGGTGCCAGCGTCTGAAACACCTTGGCAACAAAGGTGCCGAAGTCCTGCCGGAGCGCCGCGTTGATGACCCACTTGTCGACCGCGGCAGCGGTTCGACGACGCTGCGGCACTATCTGTCCTCCTTGTGGGTAGTTCGTGTCGAGCGAACCCTCGGCACCGACGGATGTTTGCGGGGGCCTCGATCGTTTTCTCCATGACGGGCAGGGGCAGTGCGTGCGGAGCGACTGTTTCCTTCAGCGCGGGCACCGAGGCGTTCGGTCGCCTTCCGCAGGACGCGATCTTCGAAGACGCGGAGTAGCTCCAGATCGTTGTCGGACGTTCCCGAGATGGGGGCGGCCGGCTCTTCGGCGTTGTAGGTCTGCGCGAGACTCAGCAACAAGCCGAGCGCCCGCACATCGCCGTCCAGGGCGCGCCTAACGAGTTTCAGCAGCGTCGCGAACTGAGAAGAGATCTTGCGTTTCTTGCCGCCGATGGTGGCGTCGATCGGGGTACTCAGTACTTCCTGGATGTCGGTCTTGAAATTTCTCAGGCCCTTGGGGCGTCCCTTGGGGTTACCCGATCGGCCGGGCTTGAAGCGGGTATGCTGCGGTGGCTTGGCGTACCCGATCTCGTAGCCGCCGTCGCCAGGGCCGCTCGATCCTTTGGTCTTGCGCCTACGCATGGATCCCTCATCTGCGACCTGTTGCGGCCGGCCGGTCGATTCCGGCCCGCCCAAAGGGTCGACCAGTGTCGGCGTGCAGCGCGGTGCCGGCGGTCAGCCGCTGCCAGCGCTCAATACTGATGTCGACGAAGGTTGGATTGAGCTCGATGACACGGGCGCGGCGGCCGGTCCGTTCCGCCGCAATCAGGCTCGTGCCGGCGCCACCGAAAGGATCGAGGATCAGACCGCCCCGATTGGAGCAATCCAGGATTGCATCCGCGATCATGGCGACCGGCTTGACCGTCGGGTGTAGGGCAAGCTTGCTCTTCGTTGTCCCGTTCAATGCGTTCTGGCTGACATAGTCCCAGACATTGGTCCGGTGCCGGCCGTACCGCCCGAGCGCGACATTGTTGAGATGCGCTCCTTTGCCGACCTTGAACACGAAGACGAGTTCGTGCTTGGAGCGGTAGAGCGAGCCCATCCCGGCATTGCTCTTGTTCCAGACACAGAGGTTCAGGAGTTCGCTGTAGACGGAGTCTCCCGGCGCCGAGGATCTCCCCTTGGTGCCGCCAATCCATGCACACGAAATGGACGGCGCCGGCAATTGACTTGGCCGCCGCATGGCCAAGCGAGGTCTCCAGAAACGATTGGAACTCGGCCGGGGAGAACTCGCCCGATGCCATTGCGAAGTCGCCATGTTTGACCGATCCCAACCCGGAGGCGTGGCCCTCGATCGGCACGTTGTAGGGTGGGTCGGCAAACATCATCTGCGCCTTGTCGGTCCCCATCACCCGGTCGTAGCTTTCGGCGCCGAGGGCGTCGGCGCATAGCAGGTGATGTCCTCCCAGAATCCAGAGGTCGCCCGCACGTGTGACCGGCGTGGTCGCCGCAGAGTTGATCGGGGGCAGCTCGTCTTCCTGATCAAGGCCTCCGTCGCTCTGGAGGATGTCGATCTCACCCATCTCGAAGCCGCTCCCCACGAGATCGAGCTGGGGCTCAAGTTCCAGGATTTCGGAGAACTCGAGCGAGAGCGCATCGCGATCCCATGCGGCGTCGTCAGCAAGGCGGTTGAGCGCAAGGCGCAGGGTCCGCAGCTCAGCGTCGGACAGGTCGGGCAAGCTGACGACCGGCACCTCGCCGAGGCCTAGTTGCCGCGCCGCCAGGACCAGTCCCCAGCCGGCAACGATCCGCCCTTTGGCATCGGCCAGGATCGGCAGCACGAAGCCGAAGCGATCGAGGCTCGCAGCAAGCTTGCGCACTTGTTGCGGAGGGTGTTTGCGGGTCTCGCGTCCCAGCGGCTTGCAGTCCGCCACCGGCACAAGCCGCGGTGTCAGATCACGCGACAGCGCGTAGCCGTTTGCACCACGCCGGGTCTGCTGGCCCATGCTGGCTCCTGCTCCTATTCGATCCGGTCTCAGCGGCGTGAACGTGGCACGTGCGCTTTTGAAACACGGACAAGGAGTAGGGCAGGGAACGTAGCCGCGCACGCCGCAAGTACAGCGCGCGGCACTTGCGCTACCTGCGTCGGCCAGCAGCTCTCAGGATCGTCTCGTTTGAAACCATCGCGAGGCCGAGTTCCTCGAGCTTACCAACGACGTGACCGCATAGAGTCTTGTTAGGCACCGCAGTTTGCTCAGGCACGCCTTGGGGATAGAGCTCATCAACCGCGCGCTTGGCCCTTTCAAATGACGGCCTTGTGCGCCTCTTCGACGCGGCAGCGTTGTTAATCGATGTCGGCGTAACCGACACGCCTTGCCCCCCGTCGAGGCACACGACATTCGTAATGTCGGAACCGTAAACCTCGATCCACTCCAGGTCCCAATATCCCGGCAGCGGATACGCCCCCCTCCGGACCAGCCATGGCTTCTTAGGGCGAGACCTCTCCCAGTCCAGATCTGTTGACGCGATCGCCGATGGCAGCTCAAAGTCGCGGCCCTCAAGTATGGCGGGCGACGTAAATCGCTTCGTTGTATGACGCGCTAGCTTGCCACGAAACTTGACCGTTCTGTCGGCGATGGCTTGGCGGATATCGGTTTGTGCCTCGTCCTTCGAGCATCCAGCTGCCCTCATGACGCGTTCGACAGCGTCAGACAGTCGCTCCCACGCCGGCGTGTAGCTCACTAAGCTCTTCTCCTCGGCTGCCGGGTAATTATGGAGCGGGGGATGGGGCCGTACAACCGGGCAAAGGGCTTGGCGTCGGTTCGATGCCTGGCCCGTGCGCCCGCGTTACGGCCCGCCCGTCGCAACGGCCGACGACCGCCCCGAGGCGGCATCATGGAGTGGTGACGCGGTTGCCGGGCGGGGCGGCCGGTGGTCGGGAAAACCGCGCCGCGGCCGTCCGGTCCGGTGCCATCCCATTGCGGGTCAGCGCGGCGGATTTCCGAGACGCGACGTTGAACGCCAAAGATCAAGAACCGCCAGAACAGGACGGCGTATCGTTTGCCGGAAATGTCCCTGCTCATCTTGTCGAATTCCCAAATTCCCATGATAGAATTCCCTGCACTCTCGAGTAGGGAATTTCAGTCACAACCACGTGGCATCACGGGTATTCTCGGTGGCGCGACAGGGTCAGTTTTGCTGCAAATTCAAGAAATTCCCTGCAGATTCCCGTGCATCAGGGAATTTGGGGAGCAGAGACCGGTTCGCACCTGACTGCGTCCGCCACCATCTTTCCTGCGCGCCGCTGTCTCCCGTCGCCTCACGGAGAGTCCGCCGGCGGCCGGCGGAGATGCCAGTCGGTGCGGCTCTGCCAGGCTTTCCCGATGCGGATGAGGGTGGCCTCGTTCCACCACGCCGCCTCGACGAGGACGCCGATCGGCAGCCCGCTCCGACCGATGCCGCCGGGCAACGAAAGCCCCGGCGTCCCCGCCAATCCACCGCCAAAGGTGAATCGGGTGGCGTGACGCGTGGCGTCCTCCAGGTGGATTCCGTCGTCGATCAGCGGCGCCGGATAGGGCGACGTCGGCATCACCAGCGCGTCCGCCTCGGCAAAGAGGTCGCGCAGCGTCTTCCGCCAGCTCTCGCGGAAGCGGATCACGCGGGCGTAGTCGACGCCGGTCCGCTCACGCCCCTTCAGCATCCGCTCGCGAACCTGGGTCGAGATCAGGTCGCCATGATCGAGCCCATCGGCGTGAAGCGCACACGCGTCGGCGAAGATCATCGTCGTCGCGTGCTGGTGCGCTTCCTCGGCTCCGGGGACATCGACCTCGACGATCGTCGCCCCGGCGCTCGCCAGCGTATCGGCGAACCGTCGGACCGCTTCTTCGACGTCGGGATCGATGTCATCGAAGTAGAAGTTTCGAGGCACCGCGATCCGGAGATCGAAGACGTCAGCGCCGGTGTCGAGGAGCGAGGCATCGACGCGGCGATCGACCGAGGTCGGGTCTTCCCGGTCATAGCCGGCGATGGCGACGAGAAGCCTCGCGACATCCTCGATACGTCGCGCCATCGGTCCGACGGTGTCCATCGATGCGCTGACCGGCAACACGCCGCGATTGGAGACGAGACCATGGGTCGGGCGGAGGCCGGTGACGCCACAGAAGCCGGCGGGCACGCGCACCGAGCCGCCGGTGTCCGTGCCAAGGGCGCCGTCGCACATGTCGAGCACCACGGCGGCCGCCGAACCGCCGCTCGATCCGCCCGGCACGTGTTCAGGGTTCCACGGGTTGCGGCACTGTCCTCCCACCTGGTCGAGGCTGCGCACGCCGAAAGCGAGCTCCATCATGGCCGATTTACCGATCACGACGGCGCCCGACCGTTGAAGCCGCTCGACTACCGGCGCGTCGGCATTCGGAACGTGGTCGGCAAACAGCCGTGAGCCGCACGCCGTGCGGATGCCGGCAGTGTCGATATTGTCCTTCACGGCAATCGTCATGCCGTGAAGGATGCCGAGCCACGCGCCGTCGTCAGCGGCAGCATCAACGTCCCGCGCGCGGGCGCGGGCAATCGCTGCGTTGACCGTCGTGAACGCACGAAACGCCGGATTGAGCGTTTCGATCCGCGCCAGCTGCGCGTCGACCTTGTCCGCGGTCCACCGGGCGCTCATCGGACGTCGAACTCCCGCTTCGGTCCGGCTACGTCGTCGCCCCTGGAAGGTGTGTAGACCATGACAGATCTCCGTCATCGCTTGGTTGGAGCCCGGAAGGTCGCGACCATCCATCCTCTTCAACCGCTTGCCGCACCTTTGCGATTCGCTTCCCAGGCGGCGATCGCGTCGGCCAGTTCGACGATCCGCTTGGCCTTGTGGACGACCGGATAGTCGACGAAGACGCCGTCGACGGTGATGGCGGCGGAACCGGCACGCTCGGCGCCGGCGAAGACCTCGATCACTTTGCGGGCGAAGGCGACCTCGTCGGGGTCGGGCCCGAACATCCGGTTGACGACCGGCACCTGGTCAGGATGGATGCAGATGCGCCCGCCGTGACCGAGGCCCCGCGAAATCTTGCAGTCCTCCTCCAGCGCAGCCTGATCGCGCACCTTCATGAAGGGACCGTCGAGGGGCGGCGGAAGGCCGGCCGCGCGGGCGTCGTAGACAAGCTTGGCCCGACCATAGGCGAGCGCCGGAGTCAGGTCGCCGCGCACGGTCGGCAGGCCGAGATCGTTGCCGAGGTCGGCGGAGCCGAATGCCAGACCAAGGAGCCGCGGGGTGCTCGCGGCGATCTCGGCAGCGCCATCAATGCCCGCGCAGGTCTCGACGAGGGCGATGATACGAACCGAGCCGGGAGCGAGATCATTGGCGGCCTCCGCCTTGCCGATCAGGGTGTCGACCTGGCGCAGGTCCTCGGCCGTTTCGGCCTTCGGCAGGATGATCGCGTCGAGATCGGCGCAAACCACGGCTTCGACGTCGCCGGTCGTGAAGCCCGTCTCGAAGGCGTTCACCCGGACCGTGCGAAAGACGCCGATGAGGGTCGGCAGCGCCTCGCGGGCAGACGTTCGGGCGGCAACCTTCTCGCCAAGGGCAACAGCATCCTCGAGGTCGAGGACAACGGCGTCGGCGCCCGATGCCGACAGGCGGCGGATCTTCCGCGGCTCGTTCGCCGGGCAGAACAGCAGGCTGCGAAGCACGGGCTGAGCCGTCATGACTGTCTCCCTTGACCTGCCCTCGACGCGGTCGTCATGGCAAGCTGCGGCGCTGCCGGCGCGCCAGCCGCGACGGCGCCAGCCGGGACGGTCGCTTCCGGTCCGCCGAGATGACCGATGACCGCTTCGGCACAGCCGCGCGTGCCGCTCGTGCCGCCGACGTCGTGCGTTCGCGTCGCCGTGTCGGCCACCGCCTGGTCGACCGCCGCGCGAATATCGAGCGCCATCCCCTCGAGCGCGCCGCTTTCCGTTCTTTGCGCCAGCCAGTCGAGCATCATCGCGGCGCTCAGGATGGTCGCGACCGGGTTCGCCTCGTCCTTGCCGGCGATCGTCGGAGCCGAGCCGTGCGACGGCTGGAACACGCCGTGCCGGTCGCCGATATCGGCAGAGGGCGCGAGGCCGAGACTGCCGACAAGACCGGCGGCGAGGTCGGAGATGATGTCTCCGAACATGTTCTCCGCCACGGCGACGTGAACGGATGCCGGATCGAGGACCATCTGGGCACAGAAGGCATCGACATACACCCGGCGGGTGTCGACCTGCCCGGCATACGCCGCGGCAACGCCGTCGAAGCGTGACCGGAAGAATGCGTAGCTCCTCAGCACATTGGCCTTGTCGACGCAGGTGACCGTCGGCTGACCCGCCGCGGGCGGGTGCGAGAGAGCATAGTCAAAGGCGAAACGCGCGATGCGGTCGGTACCACGAGCGGTGACGATCAGCGTATCGGTCGACACGGTTCCGGCAACGCCGGCGCCGCCGCCGCGCGAGGCATAGAGCCCTTCGGTGTTTTCTCGGATGATGGTGAAACCGAACGGACGCGGTGTCGCCAGCGGCCCGGGGATCCCGGGATAACGTCGCACCGGCCGGACGCCGGCATAGAGGTCGAGGTCAAAGCGCAGACGAAACTGCAGGTCCGGCCCGGCCTCGGTCCCGTCGGCATGGAGACCGTCCGGCAGACCCAGCGCCCCGAGCAGGATCGCATCCGCCGCCCGGCAGAGGGCAAAATCCTCCTCGGTGTAGACGACGCCGCTCCGGGCGAAGCGGGCTGCGCCGGCATCGACCGCCTCGGTGACCAACCGCACGTCCCAGCGCTCGCCGGCGGACTTCAGGACATCCAGGGCGGCACTGACCACCTCCTGGCCGATGCCATCGCCGGGCAGGACTGCCAGCTTGATCTCGATCATCGCCGTTGATTCTCCCGCTGCCGAGGTTCGTCAGAACACGTACCCGTCGTTCTCATCGGGTGTCGATTCAAAATGCTGACCGCCGGTGCTGCAGTCCTCTTCCGGTTTCACAGTCAAACACCCTGGAATCTTTTTCCAAGACGGCGCGGCAGTGACTTGTTAGCAAGGCGCGCCGCCGCCCAACGACCGGCGGAATTGGCATGGTGAGCAGACAGGACGGACCGGGAGTTGTTCGAGAAAGGCATCATCGTCGTCGGCGGCGGGCACGGCGGATCGCAGGTGGCGGCAAGCCTCAGGTCGGAAGGCTATGACGGGCCGCTGACGCTGGTCACTGCCGAGCCGGACATCCCTTATCAGCGGCCGCCGCTCTCCAAGGCCTTCCTCAAGGAGCCGAATCACGACTTGTTGCCGCTCCGTCCGGCCTCCTTCTACGAGAAGAACGACATCCGCCTGCTGCTTGCCACCGAGGCGGCGGCGATCGACCGCCGGGCCGGCGCGCTTGGTCTTGCCGACGGTTCCAGTCTCGCCTTCGACCGGCTGGCGCTCGCCCCCGGCGCGCGGCCGCGGCTGCCGCCGATCGAGGGGATCGGCCTCGACGGCGTCTTCGCGCTCAGGATCGCCGAGGACGCGCGGCAAATCCGCGAACGGCTCTACGCGGCAAGTGATGTGGTGGTTGTCGGCGGCGGCTTCATCGGCCTCGAGATCGCCGCGACCGCTCGCCTGCTCGGCAAGACCGTTACCGTGCTCGAAGCCGCGGGCCGCCTGATGGGCCGGGTCGTGGCGCCGGAGATCTCGGATCACTTTCTTGCCCTCCACCGCGGCTGGGGTACCGACGTCCGCCTCGACACCCCGGTCGGCCGCATCGTCGGCGACGCCGGCCGGGTGGTCGCCGTGGAAACCGCTTCCGGCGAGAGCATCCCGGCCGACATGGCGATCATCGGCATCGGCGTCGTCCCCAATGTCGCGCTCGCCGAGTTCGGCGGGTCTCACTCTCGACAACGGCATCGTCGTCGACGACTTCATGACGACCAGCGCACCGGAGATCGTCGCGCTCGGCGATTGCGCCGCCTTCGAGCATTGGGAGCTCGGCCGCCGCGTCCGTCTGGAGTCGGTGCAGAACGCCGTCGACCAGGGCAAGACCGCCGCGAAGACGCTCCTCGGCAGGCGCGAGCCGTTTCGCGAGGTGCCGTGGTTCTGGTCGGATCAGGGCGACGTCAAGCTGCAGATGGTCGGCCTCTCCCACAACGCGACAAGGAGCGTGCTCCGCGGCAGGCCGGACAGCGGCGCGTTCTCGGTCTTCCACTTCCAGGAAGAGCGGCTGGTCGCCATCAACTCGGTCAACCGCGCCGCCGACCACATGGTCGGCCGACGCCTGCTCGCCAGCGGCCTGTCGCCGGCAGCCGAGATCTGCGCCGACGAGGGAAGCGACCTGAAGGCGCTGGTGGCGCGCCCGGCGCGGGCCTAAACGGACGTCATGGACAGCCGCGGGCCGGCGCGCGGGTCGGGATGTCGACTGGCGCGTCGGCGTGATGCTCCATTACGGGTACGGACGTGGGCACGGGTCATCCGGTCAAGCCGGAGGACGACAGGTGGGGAGGTACGCCCTTTGAGAGTATTCTCTCCATCGGGGAGAGGTCGACGCCTAGCTGAGAAGCACGGCGGAAACTGGAACCACCGGCTTACGACAGCATGCCCTTGATGACCGTGCTCGCCTTGCCGAAATCCATCCGGCCCGAATAGCGCGACTTCAATGTCTGCATGCACTTGCCGATGTCGCGGAGCCCGTTGGCGCCGGTCTGCTGCACCGTCTCGGCGCAGACCGAGCGCACCTGCTCCTCGTTCAATTGCTCCGGCAGAAACTTGCGGATAACCGCGATTTCCTCGCGCTCCTGCTCGGCAAGGTCGAGGCGGTTGCCCTCCTCATAGGCCTTCGCCGAATTCGAGGCGCTGGCGAATCATCTTACTGAGGATATCGAGGATCTCCTCGTCGCTGACCGGATCCTTGCCGGCTCCCCGCGCCGCGATGTCGCGGTCCATGATGGCCGCGTTGATCAGGCGCAAGGTGGAAATCTTCCGCTTGTCCCGATCGAGCGTCGCCTGTTTGAGAGCCGCATTGATCTGCTCACGCATCATGAGTCTCCTGTCGTCGCGACGCGCGAGGATAACCCCGCGCGGTTTCGCGCGCAACTTTCTCTTTGACTGTAACTATCTGATTCTATTGGACTTTGATTTTTAGTCCACAGTTGACGCGGTGACGGGGCTGGCCTAGTTTGCCCGCCCGGAACGTTGCTATTCCGCCACCCGCCCCAGCCGATCAGTTGTCGGCCGCGGATATGGTTTCACCAGAAGCAGAAGTCAAGATGGCCGATTCCGGCTGGAACGACCCGCGCCCGAGCGCCCTTCTCGTCCTCGCCGACGGCACCGTCGTCGAGGGCCACGGCATCGGCGCCGAGGGCGAGGCGGTCGGCGAGGTCTGCTTCAACACCGCGATGACCGGCTATCAGGAGATCCTCACCGATCCCTCCTATGCCGGCCAGATCATCACCTTCACCTTCCCCCATATCGGCAATGTCGGCGTCAACGACGAGGACATCGAGACGGTCAACATGGCGGCGTCCTCCGGCGTGCGCGGCTGCGTGCTGAAGACCGACATCACCGACCCGTCCAACTACCGCGCCGCCCGCAACCTCGACCAGTGGCTGAAGGCGCGCGGCATCATCGGCATCGCCGGCGTCGACACGCGGGCGCTGACCGCGCTGATCCGCACCAAGCGGCATCGCCCAACGCGGTGATCGTCCACCGACCCGACGGCGCCTTCGACCGCGCCCGCGCTGCAGGCCGAGGCGAAGGCCTGGCCGGGGCTGGTCGGCATGGACCTCGCGAAGGAGGTCACCACCGCCCAGACCTATCACCTGGGACGAGACGTCGTGGGAGTGGGGCAAGGGCTACGGCCGGCTGGAGAGCGCCGCGCCACCACGTCGTCGCCATCGACTACGGCATCAAGCGCAACATCCTGCGGCTGCTCGCCGACCACGGCTGCCGGGTGACGGTGCTGCCGGCGACCGCCACCGCCGAGGACGTGCTCGCCCACAAGCCGGACGGCGTCTTCCTGTCGAACGGTCCCGGCGACCCGGCCGCGACCGGCGACTACGCCGTGCCGGCGATCCGCGGCGTGATCGAGTCCGGCATGCCGATCTTCGGCATCTGCCTCGGCCACCAGATGCTCGGCCTCGCGCTCGGCGCCAAGACGGTGAAGATGCATCACGGCCATCACGGCGCCAACCACCCGGTCAAGGACCTCACCACCGGCAAGGTCGAGATCACCTCGATGAACCACGGCTTCGCGGTCGACTCGCGAAGCCTGCCCGACGGCGTCGAGGAGACCCACGTCTCGCTGTTCGACGGCTCGAACTGCGGCCTGCGGCTCACAGGACCGGCCGGTGTTCTCGGTCCAGTACCACCCCGAGGCCTCGCCCGGCCCGCACGACTCCCACTACCTGTTCCAGCGCTTCGTCGACATGATGGCGGCCAAGATCGGCTGAACCGCCCGCCGCCGCGATGAGGCGGCCGCCGGTCCGGCAAAGCCGGTGGATTTCGCCCGGCTCCGTTCCAGCCGACGTCCGCCGGATGATACCCTTCACGCGCAGGATGATTCGCCCAGGGGCTGGGCGAACGCCAGCCGGAGATCGGCGCGAGACCGAGCCCGGCGACAGGGGCGGTGGATGGCGATGCGGGGTGCGTGGGCACTGGTGCTGGCGGCGGCGGTCCTTGCCGGCTGCGTCGCCCAGGGCGAAATCCAGAACCACGTCGAACGGATCAACAAGAGCGTCGGCACCTCGCGCAACGAGGCGATCCTGCTCAACATCGTGCGCGCCAGCCGCAACGAACCGCTCTACTTCACCTCGCTCCCCTCGGTCACCGGCCAGGGCAATATGAGCCTCAGCACCGGGCTGCCGACGATCACCTTCGGCCGGGCCAGACCGTCGCCCAGAAGCAGTACACCTTCACCAATTCGCTCTACAACAGCGCGTCGAGCACCTTCGATGTCGGCCTCCTCGAATCGAGGGCTTCTATGACGGCCTGTTGCGCCCGATCAACCTGCCGGAAGCCAACCTCATCCTGCATCAGGGCTTCTCGCGCGCACTGGTGTTCTCGGTGCTGGTCGACAAGGTGCGCATCACCAGCGGCAACACCGTCGAGGAGATCCGCAACACGCCGACCGACCCCGACGAGTTCCGCCGCTTCGAGGAGTATCTCTATCTCGCCGTCTATTACGGCCTCACGGTGGAGGTCGCGGCCGGGCCCGACGGCAAGTCCGAAGGCCGACTGTGTTTCGACCAGGCGCTTGCCGGCCCGGAGCAGAAGCCCTTCGTGCGGACGCTCGCCGATCCAGTGCACCCACGGTCCGGACGCCAGAGCGTGGGCACACGCAGGCCCGCCGAGCTCGCCTTCCTCATCGACGGCAAGCCGCAGTCGATCGAGATCATCCTCCGCTCGCCGAACCAGATCTTCCAGTATCTCGGCAGCATGGTCGGCCCGGCGAGCGCCGGCCGCACTGTCACCCTCTATGGCGACCGTCCGGGAACGACGCAGGGTCCGCTGGTGGTCGTGACGACGGACGCGCGCGCCAGCTGCTTCGCGCGGGTGACCTATGACGGCGCCACCTATTGCGTGCCGGAAACCGGCTCCGACAACACCAAGCGCATCTTCCAGATCCTCAACCAGATCCTCGCGCTGAACACCTCGCCCGAGGACATTCCGCCGACCCAGAGCGTCTTCATCACGCGGTAGGCGCCGTTGATCCGCCCTCGCCTTTCCTCGCCTCCATCTCCCTGATCAGGGTCGCGAGTTCCTGGGTCCGGATCTGGTCGAGCTTCTCGTGAAGGGCAGCGATCTCGATTTCGGCCTTGAGGTTCACCTCGTAGTCATGGGCGGCGGCCATGCGGTCGCGGGCGGCCTGCCGGTTCTGCGCCATCAGGATCACCGGCGCCTGGACGGCCGCCAGCAGCGAAAGGGCAAGGTTGAGCAGGATGTAGGGATAGGGATCGAACGCATTCGTCAAAAGCACGAATGAGTTGAGCGCTATCCATACGACGATGGCGAGGCCGAAGGCGCTCAGAAACCCCCACGAGCCGCCGACCGCCGCCACCCTGTCGGCGAGCCGCTGGCCGACGGTGCTGGCGCCCTCGAAGTCGACATTGATGTTGCGGGAGACGGCGAGGCGCCTGACCGCCCGCTCGATCACCGCCTTTTCGCGACTCGTCAATTCGCCCTCGTCGAGGTCGAGAAGCTGTTTGGCGAGATCCGCGATCATAGCCTTGCTCATGGGGCATCCTCCGTCGGCATGAATCGGCGCTGTCGCTGCCGCGCGATTCTAGCGCGACCGGCGGCCCGATTTGCCGGAAAAATCGTTCCGCGCGCATGCCCGACGATGCTGTGCAATCACACATCGCGACGCGGATCCGGCCTCGGTTCGATTTCTTGCAAGCCGGCTACGCAGATGCATTATCCTTGCGAGGCGCGGAGAACAGCGACGGGCCGCCATGCGCAGTTTGACACCAAAAAAATGAACAACAACAAGGGGATGGAACGCGCATGGACGACGTCACCGACGCGTTTCCGATGGCCTCCGCCGGGCTGATCGAACGAATCCGGACCTCGACCGACCGCCTCAACCGCGACAACGTCAGCCGCACCCGTGCCTATCAGGCGTTCTGGCGGCGGCATCCCGAAGTCCATTGGGCCCTGCTCGCCGCCTTCGTTTCGCGCAACGCCGGATATTTCATGACGGACCTCAAGGCGACGCGGTACCGCCGCCCGTTGACCGCGCGGCGAAAGGAGCGGGCCTTCCAGGCGCTGGAGCGCTGCAACTGGCTGATCTTTCGCGACGCGTTTCCACAGTTGCTGCTCTACGATCTCTCGGTGCGACGGCAGCAGGACTGCTTCGATCTCATGCCGCGGGTCACCCGCAGCGCCCATATGGTCCGGTTTTGGCGGGATTTCGCCGGCAGCGGAAACAGCGACCGGCTGACCCGCGCGCTGATCGCCAACGAGCAGGCCTATGTGGAGCGCCGGGTTGTGCGCAGCGCCCGCTATCGGCGCATCTTCCGCTCTCCCGGTTATCGCGCCATGGAGGCGTTTGGCCGGTTGAGCATCGTCTTGCCGCCCCCCGACGCCGGGTTGCGCTTTCCGGTCCGCCGCTTCGCCCGGCTGGAGGACCGGATAAGGCTCGGTTCCGGCATCTATCGCGGACTCTTTCCCGATGGGCGGCTGCGGCCACAGATCGCCGAATGGCTGGCGATGGGCATCGTCCACAGCGGCTCGCGAGCCGACTACGCACCGGAGCGTTTCGCACCGGCGACGACCGCCGGGCGCGTCTTCAGCCCGCCGCTGCGGGTGGCCTGGCCCGCGGTCCGCCATGGGGCCGACCATGAGGTCGAGGACGATTTTGCCGCGGCGCTGGCGGCCGCACGGCTCGCGCCGATTGATCTCGGTGACCGGGACGGAACCGCCTATCCCCCGCTTGAACAATGGATTTCCGATCCGGCAGGCGCCGGCTGATGCCGGACGCCAGCATCGGCAGCACTTACGGTCTCTGGGCCGTTCTTATCGCCGGACTCGGCCTCGTCGCCGCGTTTTTGACCCCCGTGCACCGACGTGTTGCGCTCCTCTCCGGCCTCTGCGGTGCGCCGCTCGGGTTGGCCGACGCGGTTTTCGTGCCCGAATACTGGGATCCGACCCACCTCCTCGGCGCGGCATTCAGCATCGAGGGCGTACTGTTCTCCTTCGGCAACGGTGTCCTGGTCTGGCTTGTGGCAGTGCTGCCCTACTCACGGCGGGTGCAGAGTTGAGTCGACTTGCGACAACTGACGAGGCGCTACCTCGCATGCTGCGGCGTCGCCCTCGTCATCACGTTTCTGCTCTGGCAGGGCGGCGTCGCTTTTCTGCCCCTGCCGGTCATGAACGCAGGCCTTGTCGCGATCGTGGCCGTAGCGGCATTCATCGTCATCCGGCGGCCCGACGCCTGGCCGTTCGCGCTGACCGGCGCCGTCGGCTTCGTGACGGTCTACGGCCTCCAGCTCCTCGTCATCTCGCTGCTTGATCCCGATTTCCACCTCGCCTGGGCGCCGGCGGTCAGAGCAGGCGTGACCGTCTTCGGTTTTCCCGTCGAAGAGATGGTGTGGGCGCTCATTTACGGCGCAGCCTGGCCCCTCGCGGTCGCCTATGGCAGCAACGTCAGCCTCCGCTTCCGGGGTGAACGTCCCGCGGCGAGTGCCGAACAGGCCCGCTAATGCGATCCGCCAAAACGGCGCCGCTCAGATGCTCGACGCGCCGAAGGTGTCGCAGGCGTCGAGCACGCCGCGGTCATAGCCGCGCTTGAACCAGCGGCTGCGCTGCTCCGAGGTGCCGTGGTTGAAGCTCTCCGGCACCACGTAGCCCTGCGTCCGCCGCTGGATGGCGTCATCGCCGATCTGGGCCGCGGCGTTCAGCGCCTCGTCGATATCGCCCACATCGAGCACGCCGCGCGCTTCGGCGTCATGCGCCCAGACGCCGGCGAGACAGTCGGCCTGCAATTCGAGGCGGATGGATAGTGCGTTCGACTGAGCCTCGCTCGCGTTCCGCCGCGCCGCGTCCACCTTGGGCAGGATGCCGAGGAGGTTCTGGACGTGGTGGCCGATCTCGTGGGCGATCACGTAAGCCTGGGCGAAATCGCCGGGCGCCTGGAAGCGCGTCTTGAGCTGGCGATAGAAGTCGAGGTCGATATAGACCTTCTGGTCGCCCGGGCAGTAGAACGGCCCGGTCGCCGCGCTGGCGAAGCCGCAAGCCGACGACGTCTGCCCGGAGAACAGCACCAGCGTCGGGTCGCGATACGTCTCGCCGCCCTCGCGGAAGATGCGCTGCCAGGTGTCCTCGGTGTCGGCGAGCACCACCGAGACGAACTGGCCGGCTTCGTCGCCGGGAACGCCGGTCTGGCCCTGGGGCGCGTTATTCGTGATGAGGGAACCGCCGCCGCCGTTCAACAGCTCGAGCGGATTGATGCCCGCCACCCAGGCGACGACGAGGATCACCAGGACCGCGCCGATGCCGAGGCCGCCCCCGGCGCGGACGCGGCCGTGACGCGGGAACCCGATCGGGGAACCCATGCCGCGCCCCATACCGCCGTCGAACCCGCCGCCGGCACCGCGCCGGTCCTCGATGTTGCTGCTCTGCCGGCGCCCGCGCCAACGCATCGAAAAGCCTCCTCAATCGGACTCCGCACTACCCAACGCGAGTAGACAGGCGGCGAAGCGTAACAAGAAACACCGCCCTGCAGTCACCCACCGGCCCCGTCTGGGAAGCTTCTCGATCCCAACCAAGGCCGTGAGCGCAGCCGCCCATCGGAGAGTTATCACGCCCTAACGAACATAAGCAGCATGATGTTCCAGCGGCAACCAATCCGATAGCCATCGCGAATCCGGCGATCGGAACGGACCGCTACCGGCGCGAGGGCAACCGTTGGAGCAAGTGCGCAGACGAGCCGGCCGGCTAGCCGGCCCACCGGAAGGGTGCAAAGTGGCCGTTATTGCCCATGCCGACCAGATCGTCGTCGACACCAAAGGCGTGGATGTGGGTCTCCTTTGCCCGGGCCAATGCCACGCGGTGATTTGCCGGATGATCGGCGTTGTCGATGTAGAGCGGCGCGCCCGCTTCCACTTTCGAGGCAACGCCATCGATCGCGAAAGACAAAACATCAGGAATGTTGGCCGACCGGCCGAGGCCATCCGCGTTGAACTCGATCGGCTTGAACGCGACTCCACGGAAGTCGGTGACCATGGTGTCGCGGACCGTGGCCGGCGGGCCGCCGGCCTCGCCGCTGACAATGGCCGCAAGCGCGTCGCGTTGCGCCTCGTTTGCGGCGGCATCGACGACCACGGCGAAGATCCAGTTTCCGTCCGCCATAACCTTGCCGGAACGGAAGATGAGAGCGAAACCCAGCCCGTCGAGCGGAATGTCCCCGTAGTTGCCCTCGTCTATCCTGTAGACCTGCAACGAAGTGCAATGATCGTGGGTCACGTCCCCTTCCGCATTCGTGTAGATGCAGGGGCAGAGATAGTCGCAGTTGCAGCTCTCCATGAACTCGCCGTTGAGTTTCCAAGCTTGCTTCGCCATGCGGTTCGTTGGCTCCCCCGGGACGTGGTCTGCAATGTGGACCACCCGCGACCAATCTACACGGCGAGCCGTGCCTCGCAACCAGCCCGGAGGCGGCGCCTCGGCTTTATCCCGGCGCCCACCAATCGGGCGTCAGCAGGTGAGAGGTCAACTGTCATACACTTTCGACCGACTCGCGCAGCAGGTTGCGGACCTTGCCGGCGATCTCCGCCAGTTTCGGATTGGTGATCGCCTGCATCGAGGCGACCGGATCCACCGCGGCGATCTCGACCCCGCCCTCCTCCATTTCGCGGACGATGACGTTGCAGGGAAGCATCGTGCCGATCTTGTCCTCGGCCTCCAGCGCCTGATGGGCGAAGGTCGGATTGCAGGCGCCGAGGATCGTGTAGGGCGACATCTCGACGTCGAGCCTCTTCTTCATCGTCGCCTTGACGTCGATGGTGGTCAGCACCCCGAACCCCCGCTCGGCGAGCGCCGCCGTCACCTTGGCGATGGCTCTGTCGAACGGCAAGTGAACGGTCTTGGCGAAGTAGTAGGACATGATGTGTCTCCGCGATGCATGGCGCGCCGGCCCTGCTCATAGATAAGGAGGCGACGCGGGGCTTTGACATTCCGCAAAATCCCGTAGAGGCCGACAGCTCGCCGGCCTCGCAGGGGATGGGGGTTCACGCCCTCCCGCGTTTGCCCTATAAGCCGCCTCCAGCCTGACATGCCCAAGGATTCGCCCCGGCCGGAGCCCCAGCCGGGGTTTCGTTCGCGCCGGAACCCATGCCCAAACGCACCGATATCCACTCGATCCTGATCATCGGCGCCGGACCGATCGTCATCGGCCAGGCCTGCGAGTTCGATTACTCGGGGACCCAGGCGGTCAAGGCGCTGAAGGACGAGGGCTACCGGGTCGTCCTGGTCAATTCCAACCCGGCGACCATCATGACCGACCCGGAGATCGCCGACGCCACCTATATCGAGCCGATCACGCCGGAGATCGTCGCCAAGATCATCGAGAAGGAGCGCCCCGACGCGCTTCTGCCGACCATGGGCGGCCAGACGGCGCTGAACTGCGCCCTGTCGCTGCGCAAGGACGGCGTGCTGGAGAAGTTCCGCGTCGAGCTGATCGGCGCCACCGCCGAGGCGATCGACAAGGCGGAGGACCGCGAGCTGTTCCGCGAGGCGATGCAACGGATCGGGCTGGAGACGCCGCGCTCGGAGCTCGCCCATTCGCTGGTCGACGCCATGAAGGCGATGGAGGTGATCGGCCTCCCCGCCATCATCCGCCCCTCCTTCACCCTCGGCGGCACCGGCGGCGGCATCGCCTATAACCGCGAGGAATTCCTCGACATCGTCGAACGCGGCCTCGACGCCTCGCCCACCACCGAGGTGCTCATCGAGGAATCGGTGCTCGGCTGGAAGGAGTTCGAGATGGAGGTCGTGCGCGACAAGCACGACAACTGCATCATCGTCTGCTCGATCGAGAACGTCGATCCGATGGGCATCCACACCGGCGATTCGATCACCGTCGCCCCGGCCCTGACGCTGACCGACAAGGAATTCCAGATCATGCGCGACGCCTCGATCGCCGTGTTGCGCGAGATCGGCGTCGAGACCGGCGGCTCCAACGTCCAGTTCGCCGTCAACCCGGCCGACGGCCGGCTGGTGATCATCGAGATGAACCCGCGGGTGTCGCGCTCCTCGGCGCTGGCGTCGAAGGCGACCGGCTTCCCGATCGCCAAGGTCGCCGCCAAGCTCGCCGTCGGCTACACCCTCGACGAACTGGAGAACGACATCACCGGCGGCGCCACGCCGGCCGCCTTCGAGCCGACCATCGACTACGTCGTCACCAAGCTGCCGCGCTTCGCCTTCGAGAAGTTCCCCGGCGCCGAGCCGATCCTCACCACCTCGATGAAGTCGGTCGGCGAGGTGATGGCGATCGGCCGGACGTTCGCCGAGTCGCTGCAAAAAGCGCTGCGCGGGCTCGAGACGGGCAATTCCGGCCTCGACGAGATCGCCATTCCCGGCCTTGGCGAGGGCGACGACAAGAACGCCATCCGCGCCGCCCTCGGCCGGCCGACGCCGGCCCGCCTGCTGACCTGTGCGCAGGCCATCCGACTCGGCCTGAGCATCGACGAGATTCCACGCAGTCTCGCGGATCGACCCGTGGTTCCTCAGACAGTTGCAGGCGATCGTCGAGTCGGAGGCGATGGTGCGCGCCTACGGCCTGCCGCAGACGGCCGGTCCGCTCCGCCGGCTCAAGGCGCAAGGATTTTCCGACGAGCGCCTGGCGGCGATCGCCGGCACGTCGGAGACCGAGGTGGCGGCGCTCCGCGCCCGGCTCGGCGTCCATCCGGCCTTCAAGCGCATCGACACCTGCGCCGCCGAGTTCGCCTCGCCGACCGCCTATCTCTATTCGACCTACGAGGTGCCGTTCGCCGGCAGCCTCGTCGACGAGGCGGAGCCGAGCGAGGCGCGGAAGGTGATCATCCTCGGCGGCGGGCCGAACCGGATCGGCCAGGGGATCGAGTTCGACTATTGCTGCTGCCACGCCTGCTTCGCCCTGTCGGAGGCCGGCTTCGAGACGATCATGGTCAACTGCAATCCGGAGACCGTGTCGACCGACTACGACACCTCCGACCGGCTTTATTTCGAGCCGCTGACCGCTGAGGACGTGCTTGAGATCGTGCGGGTCGAGCACTCGCGAGGGACGCTCCACGGCGTCATCGTCCAGCTCGGCGGCCAGACGCCGCTGAAGCTCGCCCACGCCCTCGAGGAGGCCGAGGTGCCCATCCTCGGCACCTCGCCCGACGCCATCGACCTCGCCGAGGACCGTGACCGCTTCCAGCAGCTCATCCACAAGCTCCGCCTGAAGCAACCCAGGAACGGCATCGCCTATTCGGTCGAGCAGGCGCGACTGGTCGTCGGCGAGCTCGGCTACCCGCTGGTGGTGCGGCCGTCCTACGTGCTCGGCGGACGTGCGATGCAAATCATCCGGGAGGAAGGCCAGCTCGGCGACTATCTGCTTGGCACGCTGCCGGAGCTCGTGCCGAGCGACATCAAGGCGCGCTACCCCAACGACAAGACCGGGCAGGTCAACACGCTGCTCGGCAAGAACCCGCTGCTCTTCGACCGCTACCTGTCCGACGCGATCGAGGTCGACGTCGACGCTCTGGCCGATGGTGACACCGTCTTCATCTGCGGGATCATGGAGCATATCGAACAGGCCGGCATCCATTCCGGCGACTCCGCCTGCTCGCTGCCGCCCCATTCGCTGCCGCCGGAGACCATCGCCGAGCTCGAGCGCCAGACCGAGGCGCTGGCGCGGGGCCTCGGGGTGCGCGGCCTGATGAACGTCCAGTACGCCATCAAGCAAGGCGATATCTATGTCCTGGAAGTCAATCCCCGCGCCTCGCGGACTGTCCCCTTCGTCGCCAAGACCATGGGCCAGCCCTTCGCCAAGATCGGCTCTTTGGTGATGGCTGGCAGCCCGCTCTCCGGATTCGGGCTGAAAGCCAATGGAATCAATCACGTCGGCGTCAAGGAGGCGGTGTTTCCCTTCGCCCGTTTCCCCAACGTCGACACCCTGCTCGGCCCTGAAATGCGCTCCACCGGCGAGGCGATGGGACTCGACCGTGACTATGCGGTTGCCTTCGCCAAGAGCCAGCTTGGCGCCGGCGGCGCTCTGCCGACCGGCGGGACGGTTTTCGTCTCCGTCCGCGACGCCGACAAGCCGGCCATCGTCGACGCAGCCAAACATCTGAAATCATTGGGCTTTAACCTGATCGCCACCAGCGGCACCCAGCGCTTCCTGGAGGCCGAGGGCATCCCCTGCGCCAAGATCAACAAGGTGCTTGAAGGTCGGCCTCACATCGTCGATGCTATCAAGAACGGTGAGGTCCAGCTCGTCTTCAACACCACCGAAGGCGCGCAGGCCCTGGCCGACAGTCGGTCATTGAGGCGCGCCGCGCTTTTGCACCGCGTTCCCTACTACACGACGATCGCCGGAGCGGTCGCGGCTTCCTTGGGAATCGAGGCGTACAAGGGCGGCAGTCTTGAAGTCCGGCCGCTGCAATCTTATTTCGCTTCGGCCTGAAATGGCCACCTGAGACGACATCCGGGCGCGGAATCCAGGGATAATGGGATTCCGGGCCTATGTTATTATTGGCCGGGGATTCGGCCGAAGAGACTGTGAGGTTGAAAGGTGATGGAAAAGATTCCGATGACCGCAGCCGGCCACGCGTTGCTGGAATCGGAGCTCAAGCGGCGCACCTCCGAGGAGCGCCCGCGCATAATCGAGCAGATCGCCGAGGCCCGCGGCCATGGCGACCTGTCCGAGAACGCCGAGTACCACGCCGCCAAGGAGGCCCATGGCCTCAACGAAGGCCGCATCATGGAACTCGAAGACCAGCTGTCGCGTGCCGAGATCATCGATGTCTCGAAGCTGACCGGCTCGAAGACGGTCAAGTTCGGCGCAACGGTGACCCTCGTCGACGAGGACACCGAGGAGAAGCGGAAGTACCAGATCGTCGGCGATGTCGAGGCGGACGTGAAGGACGGGAAGATCTCGATCTCCTCGCCCATCGCCCGCGCCCTCATCGGCAAGTCGAAGGGCGACAGCGTCGAGGTCATGACCCCCGGCGGCGCCCGCTCCTACGAGATCATCGACGTCCGTTACCGGTAGGAAGAGACCCTCTTCCTTGACCGGCACTGCAAGGTCGCCGGATTCAATATCCGGCGGCCCCGAAATGCGTCAGAGCTTTCCGGTCAGCGCGAGGGTCACCTGATCGATCCGCTCGGCCGTCAGGGGCTGGGTGCCGCGCTCATAGCCAAGTGTCAGCCCGACGTGGCCGCTGGGGTCGAGGTTGTAAGTGGTGCTGGCGGAGAAATAGTCGTAGGCGTCGCCCGAATAGACTTCCTCGTTCCAGCGATAGGTCACTTTGCCCGAGAGATTGTTGAGGAACGGAATTCGCGCTCCGAATGCCTTGAAAACCAAGGTGAATTCCGGCCCGACCAGCAGCGACTGGCTCTCGCCGGAGAACGGCAGTGCCTCTTTTGCGTCGAAAGCATTGCTGTAGTTGACGACCACCTCCGGATTGAACCGGAAGATGATGGGAATCCCAGGAACGGCGCAGGGATAGCCCACGCAGATCGAGTCGTAGACGGGCAGCCACTCGCTGACCACATTCATCGCCGTCGTATCGGCAACCGCGTCCCGGGTCACCCCGAGGCGCGCACGGAAGAAGTTGGCGCCGCCGAACGAATCGAAACCGATTTCGGCGCTGGCGCCACCTGTGAGGACGTTGGTCTCGTCACCGCCTCCGGTATGGGTTTCCCGATTGAGTTCAATGTACGGCGCGATGCTGGCACCGACGACGGGACCGTAGTGGTCTCCCCCGAAGGTGTAAGGCACCGCCACCATGCCCTGCACCGACCAGGTGTCGTCGTCGGCAATGGCGTCGCGCACGAACGAGAATTCCGCGCCCTCCGCCATGCTTGGTGCGGTAGGGTCGTCAAACAGCCACAGATCCGCGAAGTTCTTGCGAACGAGAACGTGGATGCCGCTCCGTTCTACGGTTGCCGTCGCCTCTTGCGCCAATCCCGGTCCGACCCCCGCAAGCAGCACGGCTGCGGATACACTAAGCAACGCGATCTTTCGCATTTCGATCCCCCTACTTCGAGGCGATCAGAGCGACGATGTCGCCGACCGTCTTGCATGCTGCGATTTCTTTCGGGGTGACGTAGGCGTCGATCGAGTGCGCCTGATTGATCCGCTTTCCAAGCACCACCAGCGCCTCAGTCGTGAAGAGGAGATCGTCCCTGAGATCGACGCCGTCGGTGAAATAGCTTGCCGGCATGTGGAAATGGTCGCTCAGGTAACCCACGATGAAGGCGCGGGCGGCAGCCTTGCTCACAGCCATCGGATCGTCCCCCTATCCTGCAGCTCATAGATACACGATATACGTGTATCTATGATTTTTGCACAAGTTTAACGATATTTCAATCCACGACATCGCGCTTGACGTGCCGGATCGATCCGTTCCGGATTGTCTGCTGGCTCTATTCAGGAGCGGGCGGCACCGCCGGCTCGTTCTTGATGCGGCGGATGACCAGCGAGGTGCGGACGCTTTCGACGTCCGGCAGCCGGGTCAGTTCGTCGATGACGAAGGCCTGGAAGCTCTCGATGTCCGGCGCCACGCATTTCAGCAGGAAATCGACGTCGCCGGACAGCATGTGGCACTCGCGCACGATGGTCCAGGATTTGACCTTCGTTCCGAAGGCGGCAAGGCCGCTGTCGCTCTGGGTGGCAAGGCCGACCATGGCGAAGGCCGTCACCGCGAAGCCAACCGCCTTTTCGTCGATCAGCGCCCGGTAGCCCTGGACGATCCCAGCCTCTTCCAGGGCACGGACCCGGCGCAGGCACGGCGGCGCCGAGAGGCCGACCTTGCCGGCAAGCGCCACATTGGTGATGCGGCCGTCCGCCTGCAGTTCGCGCAAAATCTTCCAGTCGATCGCGTCGAGGCGAGCCTTCACGCCGATATCCCCGCAGATCGCACCGCCACGGCGCGATCGGTCGTTACCGATTTTCGCACGATTCGGAAGGAATTGCGGCCGGCCGCGCAAGACAAGTTTTGACGTTGGCCTCTGACGGAGAGGCCTGTTAGGCTGATTGTCCGGGACGAAGACGGGAGGGCAACGTGCGAATCCTGAGGGCATTTCTCTTGCTGATCGCGGCGGTCGGATGGGCTTCGGCCGCCTCCGCTGACATGAGCGGCCACTACGAGGGCAGGGGCGACGTTGCCGGGGATTACCTCGATCTCCGACAAAGCGGAACAACGCTGCAGGGAACCTTCACCGGCAACGATCTGGGCACGCTTCAGGGCCAGACCGATGGCGGCAACAACGCCCAGGGCGTGATTCAGCTCCAGGGGTCCCAGAGCCCCCTTCAGTTCCAAGCGATCTGGTCGCCGCAGGGGCTGGCGATGCGCCTCTTCTCCCCGACCGGCACGTTCGACGTGTTCTTCGCCCTGGTGGGGAACGGGCCAGGGCCCGGTCCAGGTCCAGCTCCCGGACCGGGACCAGGTCCCGCGCCAGGTCCAGGCCCCGGACCAGGGCCGAGTCCGGACCGCCGCCGCTGCCCGGTCCCTCCAATGTCCAGTACTACACAGCGGTCAACGGCCAGGCGGTCGGCCCGATGACGTTCAACGAGATCGTGCAGCAGATCCAACAGCACCGAATTGGGCCGAATGATCTGGTGTGGAAGACCGGCGCGCCGGGATGGGCGCCAGCGAACAGCTATCCGGAACTCGCGGCCATCTTCAACGCACCGCCTCCCCCGCCGCCTCCACCTCCTGGTGGTGGTCCTCCGCCCCCGCCGCCTGGTGGTGGTGGTGGGCCGACGCCGCCCAACAACCCGCCCGGCGGTGGCGGCGGTGGTGGCATGACCCCGCCCGGCGGCGGCCCCGGCGGGGGTGGCGGCGGCGGTGGCGGCCCGACGCCGCCCAACAATCCGCCCGGTGGCGGCACGGGTGGCGGCGGAGGCAATCCGACGCCGCCCAACAACCCGCCCGGCGGCGGCGGTGGGGGCGGAAAGACACCCCCGTCCCAGTAGGCCGATCCACCTCGCCTCCATTCGGCCATCGGCCGCGTCCGGACTCCTGTTCGGGTGCGGCGTTGTTCGGCACGGCTACTGCAAGCCTCAGATCATAAACCGGGAACGACCGCCCTCTGCCGATGCAGCACACAGAAGGGTCACGCTATGTTGTTCAAACAAGCCATGCGCTCCTTGCAGAGTATGGGGGTGAGTCCCTAGATTTCGCCTAGCTTGAGTCCGTCACACCAGGCGCGCGTTATCGCAGCGCCGGACGTCATCCAAGGGAACCCGGTTCATGCATGCCAAGGTGATCATCGTCGGCTCCGGGCCGGCAGGCTACACGGCTGCGGTCTATGCCGCCCGCGCCATGCTCGAGCCTGTGCTGATCGAGGGGGTTCAGCCCGGCGGCCAGCTCACCATCACCACCGATGTCGAGAACTATCCGGGCTTCGCCGAGCCGGTCCAGGGGCCTTGGCTGATGGAGCAGATGCGCGCCCAGGCGGAGCATGTCGGCACCACGATCGTCACCGACACCATCACCGCCGTCGACTTTTCGAAGCGCCCGTTCCGGCTGAACGGCGATTCCGGCGAGACCTATACGGCGGACGCCGTGATCGTCGCCACCGGCGCTCAGGCCAGGTGGCTCAACCTGCCGAGCGAGGAGACCTTCAAGGGCTTCGGCGTCTCGGCCTGTGCCACCTGCGACGGCTTCTTCTACAAGGGCCGCGAGGTTGCGGTGATCGGCGGCGGCAACACGGCGGTCGAGGAGGCGCTGTTCCTCACCCATTTCGCCTCCAAGGTCACGCTGATCCACCGCCGCGATTCGCTCCGCGCCGAGAAGATCCTGCAGAACCGGCTGTTCGCCAACGACAAGATCGAGGTGATTTGGGACACGGTCGTCGAGGATGTGGTCGGCGATTCCGGACCGCCGCTGTCGGTCACCGGCCTGCGCCTCAGGAATGTCAAGACGGGCGACGACGAGCGAGCTGAAGGTGGGCGGCGTATTCGTCGCCATCGGCCATGCGCCGTCGGTCGACTTCCTCGGCGGCCAGCTCCGCCAGAAGCCCGGCGGCTATGTGTGGACAGCCGCCGATTCCACCGCCACCAGCATCCCCGGCGTCTTCGCCGCCGGCGACGTCACCGACGATATCTACCGCCAGGCGGTCACCGCCGCCGGCCAGGGCTGCATGGCGGCGCTCGAAGCCGAGAAGTTTCTCGCCATGTCGGAAGAGACCGCGGAAGCGGCGGAATAGGTCGAACCAACCGCAGTCTCGCCATGGATTGGGACAAGCTCCGCATCTTCCACGCCGCCGCCCAGGCCGGCTCGTTCACCCATGCCGGCGAGGCGCTCAACATGAGCCAGTCGGCGGTGAGCCGCCAGGTCAGCGCACTGGAGCAGGACCTCGGCGTCGCGCTGTTCCATCGCCATGCCCGCGGCCTCATCCTCACCGAGCAGGGCGAGCATCTCTTCCGCGCCGCCAACGACGTGATGCTGAAGCTCGAGGCGGTCCGCGCCCGGCTCGCCGATTCCGCCGAGCAACCGACCGGGCCGCTGCGCCTCACCACCACCGTCGGTCTCGGCTCCACCTGGCTCACCGACCGCATCCACGAGTTCATCGACCACTACCCGGACATCAAGCTCCAGCTGATCCTCGACGACGGCGAGCTCGACCTCAACATGCGCGAGGCCGACATCGCCATCCGCCTGCGCCAGCCGACCCAGCCCGACCTCATCCAGCGGCGGCTGTTCACGGTCCACATGCACCTCTACGCCGCGCCCGAATACCTGGAGCGCTTCGGCCACCCGCAGTCCATCGAGGACATCGACGCCCACCGCATCGTCACTTTCGGCGTGCCGGTGCCCAATTATCTCCGCGACGTGAACTGGCTCGAGGTCGCCGGCCGCGAGCCCGATCATCCTCGGGTGCCGATCCTGAGGATCAACAACCTGCTGTCGATCAAGAGCGCCATCGTCCGCGGCATCGGCATCGCGGCACTGCCGGACTACATGGTGGAGGGCGAGTCGCAACTGGTGCGTCTGCTTCCCGAAGCGGAAGTCCCCAGCTTCGCCACCTATTTCGTCTATCCCGCCGAGCTCAAGAACTCCGCACGGGTGCATGTTTTCCGGGATTTCCTGCTGTCGAAGGCACAGAACTGGTCATATTGAGGCCAGTTGCCCAAGCCTGTTGCAATTTTATCTCGCCCACAACTTTGTTCACCGTTTCCGCATGAATTGACTGCACAATCCTTTTGCGGTCGTACAATGAAGTGTCGATGCGGTGATTCGTTCGTTAATTCCTCCCTACGCGCGAGTGATCGCATCGTCTGTTCCCCTCTGGAAGGTTTGTCGCTCGCGTTGCTGACGCGGCAAAGAACTGCCGGGCCCAAAGGGCCCGGCCTTTTCTTCGGTCATCACAGTCAGGGGAAAGCGGAAACGCGGCGGGTTGCGCACGATGCCGCGCAGGCAAGGCTCACATGTAGAGCGGCTGGTCTTCCATCCCGGTATAGAGGTCGGCGACGAACTCGCCATAGCCGTTGAAGAGGCGGGTCGGGATGCGGTCGTTGCTGGCGAGGTCGCGCTCCATCGCCTGGCTCCAGCGCGGATGCGGCACCTCGGGGTTGACGTTGGCCCAGAAGCCGTACTCGTCGGCGGCCAGCGCCTGCCAGAAGTTGACCGGCTGCTCGTCGGTGAAGGTGAAGCGGACGATCGACTTGATCGACTTGAAGCCGTACTTCCACGGCAGGTGGATGCGGAGCGGCGCGCCCATCGACTTGGCGACCGGCTTGCCGTAGGCGCCGGTGACCATGAAGGCGAGGTCGTTGTTGGCCTCCGCCATGGTAATGCCTTCGACGTAGGGCCACGGATACCAGACCTGCTTCTGGCCGGTCGCGACGTCCGGCATCATGAAGGTCTCCATGCGCAGATACTTGGCATCGCCGGTCGGCTTGGCGTACTTGACCAGTTCGGACACCGGGAAGCCGGTCCACGGCACGGTCATCGACCACGCCTCGACGCAGCGGTGCCGGTAGAGCCGCTCTTCCAGTGGCATCTTGCGGATCAGGCTGTCGATGTCGGTGGTGATCTTCTTCTCCACCAGCCCGTCGATCTTGACCTCCCATGGGCGGATCGGCAGCGCCTCGGCGGCGCCGGCGATGCTCTTCTGGGTGCCGAACTCGTAGAAGTTGTTGTAGTGGGTATTGATCGCCTCCGGCGTCACCGGACGCTCGATCGTGTATTTCGAATTGCGCGGAGCGGGATAGAGGTCGGCCGTAGGATCGGTCTCGGCCCGGGCGATGCCCGGCAGTGTTATCGCCGCGAGCCCGAATCCGCTCGCCGCCAGAATCTGCCGCCGATTGAGGTAGATCGACTCGGGCGTCGCGAGCCGCTCCGGAATCTCCCAACCCTTCTTGTGCTTCACGTACATCGCATCGCTCCCTGGCTACCGGTCGGAAGCAGACCTATGCCGTTGGCGACACACGATCAAATCACGAAGGTGTGCCCTTCCTTTTCAACAGCGAGGACTGCAAGAATTTCCGCCGTCGCGCGCCCCTTATAGGACCCAGACCGGGCGAACCGGCGCCCGCCGCGCCTTCAGCCGTCCCCCCCGCTGCGGTTCTTGCCGCTCAGGCCGCCTGGGCGGCGGCCCGTTCGATCACCTGGTCGGCGAGCTTGCCGCCGAGCTCGGCGAGATGATCGAAGCTCGCCTTGAACGTGCCGACGCCGGCGGTCGCCGAGCGGAGCTCGACGATCAGGTCGCGGATTTCCGCCTGCGGGATCATCGCCTCGACCACGTCCCAGCCGGGCCAGCCCGGCCGCGCGTCGAAGCCGAGCAGCTGGCCGCGCCGCTGCGACACGATCGTGTTGACCCGCGGCGTCGCGTCGGAGGGGATCGCCACCTCGACCTTGAGCACCGGTTCGAGCAGCACCGGTTTGCATTGCGGCATGCCCTCGCGCATGCCGATCTGCGCCGCCGTGCGGAACGCCTGGTCGGAGGAGTCGACCGAGTGGTAGGAGCCGTCGGTCAGCGTCACCGCGACGTCGACCACCGGGAAGCCGAGCGGCCCCTTGTGGAGATACTCGGCCACGCCCTCCTCGATCGACGAGAAGTAGTTCCGCGGCACCGCGCCGCCGGTGATCGTCTCGGTGAACTCGAAGCCGCCACCGCGCGGCAGCGGCTTGATGTCGAACACCACGTCGCCGAACTGGCCGTGGCCGCCAGACTGCTTCTTGTGGCGGCCGCGGATCGTCGCCGAGCCGCGGATGGTCTCCTTGTAGGGGACCTGCGGCTCGTGGGTGTTGACCGAGATGCCGTATTTGCCGGTCAGTCTTTCGAGGGCGACGCGGAGGTGCATCTCGCCCTGTCCTTCGACCACCGTCTCGCCGGTGTCCTGGACGTGGGTGACCTTGAGCGAGGGGTCTTCCTCGACCGCCTTCGACAGCGCCGAGGAGAGCTTGACGTCGTCCTTCCGCTCGGCCGACGACACCGCGGTGCCGAGCACCACGTCGGGCACCGACAGGGCGGCGATCTGCGCGGCGGGCTCCTTCGCCGTGGTGAGCGTCATGCCGGTCTTCGCGTCATCGAGCTTGCCGAGACCGACCGTCTCGCCGGCCGCCGCGGCGTCGCGCTTGTTCGCCTGCTGGCCCATGATGCGGAACACGCCCGAGACCCGCCCGACCGGACCGTCGGGGCCGGTGAGCTCGGCGCCGTCGCCGACCGAACCGGCCAGCACCCGCGCGATCGACAGCTTGCCGCCATGCGTGGTGTGGAGGGTCTTCAGCACCTGCACGATGTCGGCGCCGTCGTCCGGTACGCCGAGCCGCTTGCGGGTCTCCCCGATGTCGGGCGCCTCGTGGCGGATCGCCTTCAGCAGCCGGCCGATCCCGTTGGCCGTTCTCCGCCGAGCCGATCAGCACCGGGCAGATCGCGCCCGGCCCGCATCTCCTCGACCAGGTCCTCGAAGATCTGGTCGCGGTCGGGCTGGATGTCCTCGAGCAGCTGCTCCATCAGCCCGTCGTCATAGTCGGCGAGCGTCTCGAGCATGGTGAAGCGGGCTTCCGCCTCGCGCGCCCGGTCGGCGTCGCCCATGTCGATCACCTCGCTCGCCGCGTGCTCGCGATAGACGAAGGCGCGCTCCAGCGCGAGGTCGATGAAGCCGGTGACCACGTCGTTCTGCCGGATCGGAATGTGCCGCAGCACCAGCGGCACGCCACTCGCCCGCTGCAGGATCTCCAGCGTGTCGCGCACGCCGCCTTCGGTCTTGTCCATCTTGTTGAGGAACAGGATGCGCGGGATCTTCTTGTCCTCGAGGCTCTTGAGGATCACCTGCAGGGCGGGGACCTTCTTCTCGTCTGCCTCGGCCACCACTACCGCCAGGTCGATCCCGGCGAGGATCGGCTCGGCCTCGAAGACGAACTCGATCGAGCCGGGGCAGTCGAGGAAGGTGAACTGGTCGTCCATGAAGTCGGTCTCGGCGATGTTCGCCTCGACGCTCATCTGGTGGGCGCGAGCCTCGGGCGAGGCGTCACCGACGGTGTTCTTCTCGGCGATCGCGCCCTGCCGGGTGATCGCCCCGGTGCGCGTCAGGATTGCTTCGAGCAATGTCGTCTTGCCGCTGGCAAAGGGCCCCACCAGTGCGATGCACCGGGGCCCGGCCACTCTGCCGTTGTTGCCTTCTGACATGACTGTGCCTCCCCGTTCTTGAATTGTTCCAGTTAGCAGGCTTCGCGCCCTTTCCCAATCGTCTCAAGGAAAGGGGCGCCTGACAAGGGCGGCAATGGAGCACGGACGGCGCCGACGGGGAGAGGCCGCCGCCGTCCGGGAACGGATCAGCGCTGCTCGAGGATCATGCGGGTCACGCCGACGGCGAGGTTGAGCCCCGCCTGCCCCTGAATGCTGAGCGGCTGCAGCGCGATCGAATCGTTGTTGCCGCCGACCAGCGCATTGGCGCCGAGGCCGACGACCACGGTTTCTTCCGCCGAGATCCCCACATATTCGCCGGCAAGCGAGCCCGGAACGTAGCCGCTCTGCTTGGCGAACACCGCCCAGATGATCACCGTGCCCACCGTGCCGCCGATGTCGAGGCCGAACTTGCGGATCCGTCCGTAATACTGCTCGTTCGTCCCGTTGTCGGGCAGGAAGTTGCAGTTGATCCGCTCGGACGAGGTGATCAGCAGGCCGATGCTCGGCCCCGCCGCGCAGGTCAGCACGCCGACCTTGATCCGCGACGGCTGTGCGGCGGCCGGCGACATCCAGCCGGTCCCGGCGACGCCGGCGACAAGCGCCGCGACAGCCAGCGACCGCGCCGTCTTCGCGATCTTCTCGATGAGCATAGGGAGACCTCCTTATGACCTTTCGGGAATGCTCGGGGACGTTGGCGCGCGCGGCGCACAACGGCATGATCGCGGCGCCTGGTGATTCTGGTCGCGGGAGTATCGCCCGGCGGTCGCGTCGGGTACAGCATTGAAGCGCCTGCGGCCGATGTTCACAGTCGCTTGATCAATAAAGGGTAAGCGTGCATGTCCCGCCGAGAAGTGTGCCGCGATGCTTGACGCCTACAGCCTCACCAGCGCCGGTCCCCGGCGGCTCGATCTCGAAGCCGGCGCCCCGGTGCCGCCCGAGGCGAGCTGGGTGGACGTCCTCAAGCCCACCCCGGAGGAGGACCGCACCACCGAAGCATTCCTCGGCGCCAGCCTGCCGACCCGGGAGGAGGCGGCCGAGATCGAGTTCTCCAGCCGCTTCTACTATGAGGACGGCGCCGTGTTCATGACGGCGACGGTGCTGATCGGCGTCGACCGCGGCGAGGCCTCCCTCGTGCCGCTGACTATCGTGGTCGCCGGCGACCAGCGCATCGCAACGCTCCGCTACGACGACATTCGCGCCCTCCGTCAGTTCCTCGCCCGGGCCGGCAAGCCCGGCAGCACCTGCGCGTCGCCGCCGTCCGTTCTCCTCGGCCTCATCGAGGCGGTCGTCGACCGCACCGCCGACGTGCTGGAGCGGATCAGCGCCGATGTCGACCGCATCAACAGCGGCATCTTCGCCGCCCGCACCGAGCGCCGCGGCGGCCGCCAGCTGGAGCAGCTGATCGGCGACATCGGCACCCAGGGCGACCTCGCCGCCAAGGCCCGCGAAAGTCTCGCCTCGCTGGAACGGCTGGTCCAGTACGCGAGCCTGACGCTCAGCGGCGCCTTCGCCAAGGGCGCCAACAAGAACCGGCTGAAGCTGATCGCCCGCGACGTGCGCTCGCTGGAAGACCACGTCGGCTTCCTCTCCAACAAGATCACCTTCCTGCTCGACGCCACGCTCGGCCTGATCTCGGTGGAGCAGAACGAGGTGATCCGGGTCTTGACCGTCGCCGCAACGATCTTCTTCCCGCCGACCCTGATCGGCACCATCTACGGCATGAACTTCGTCGACATGCCGGAGCTCAACTGGCAGCTCGGCTACCCGCTCGCCATCGGCCTGATGATCGCCTCGGCGGTGCTCCCCTACCTCTATTTCAAGCGGCGCGGCTGGCTCTGACGCTTGTCGCGGTGATAGGTGAGCGCCATCGCGATGCAGTGGCGGAGCGGCTCCATTGGCAAGGGCGCCGCAACGTCGAGAAGGATCGCGCGGCTGCCCTCGAAGGTGAGCGCGTCCCCGTAGAGCTCGCGGAACCGCTCGATCAGGTGGGTCTGGCAGTGGACGTAGAGCGCCACCCGCCCCGGCTCGCCCTTCGGCAAGCCGATGCGCACCGTGGTTCCGCTCCGGCTCACACTGGTCAGGTAGCTCGGCTGGCCCCACTTCAGCGTCTCGTCGAGCCAGCCGACGCCGGGCGTCGCCGCCGCCGTCTCGAAGATCAGCGCCCGCAGGTGGAGGAGTTGCGCCCTTGCCGCCGGCGCCAGGGCGTCGAAGACGGCGCTCACCGCCTCGTTGAGAAAGGGCTGGTCGGTGCTCGTTGGCATAAGGGCCGGCCGCCGCCTCACGCCTGCCGGTTCTTGGCGTCCCAGTTCCGCTCGAGGTTGGCGATCAGCGCGGGACTGAAGTGGCAGTAGGCCTGTTCGCGGGCGTAGACCGAGGCGTAGCGGCGGAAGACGTCGAGCGGCTCCTCGCCGACCCGGAAGGCGCGGCGGTTGCCGATCGCGCTCACCGCGCCGGCATCGGTCATCCCGGCGATCACCTCGTCGATCGCGGCGTCCATCGCGTCGGCCGAGGCGATCTCGTCGCAGATCAGCCGCCCCTCCTGGCTGTCGCAGACGAGCTTCCGCTCGTACTGGATCGCCTCGCGGGCGATGCGGTCGCCGGTGAGCCGCGGCAGCCTCAGATTGGCAAAGCCGGGGATGATCCCCTCCTTGCGGGCGGGCAGCGTCATGAAGGCGTCGTTGGCGGCGAGCACGTAGTCGGCGACGAGGAGAAGCTGGCAGTGGCCGCCGATGGCGAAGGTCTCGACCACCGCCACCCACTGCTTCTCGATGCCCCGCCCGCGCATGTCGTCGGGCAGCGCCTCCGGCCGGGCGACGCCGCGCAGCATCTTGTGGACGTAGCCGAGGTCGCGCTTCAGGAACCAGACGAAGGGGATCTTGCCGCGATAGAGGTGGGTGAGGTTGATGCCGCTGCCGAACACATGGCGGCCGGCGTATTTCGGATGCGCCGCCATGCCGCCCCGCATCACCGCGATCTCGCTTTGCGGGTCAAGGATGGCGACGTCGACCGCGGCTTCCATCAGGTCGAGGGTCGAGGCGTCCTCGGCGTTGAGGAAGCGCGGATTGGCGGTGGTGAGGTGCACCGCCCTGCCCTTCCGTTCGAGCTTCGCCGGCCCGAGGTCGAGCCGGCCGTCGACGGCGAAGCGGGCGAGGTGCTCGGCACTTTCCGGCCGCGGCAGCAGCATCGCGTGGCAGAGGTGAAAGCCCGCCTCCTCCACCGCCAGCACCTGGGCGAGGAAGATGCCCTGGTCGATCTCAACCCCGTCCTTGTCGCCCTGGTTGACTGACGCCTCGGCAGCGACCTCCTCTTCCGACGGGGTGAGGCCGGGGATTGCCGCGGCGGCGGCGTAGACGAGGTCCTCGAGCCGCATGTGGCGGCCGCGCCGATCGGTCAGCTCGTCATAGACCGCCGCCGCATGGACGGAGAGGAAGCGCTCGCGGCTTTCCCGCCCGGTGGCGAGGATCGTCTCCGCCGCCCCCGCCTCAGCCGCGTTCCGCTTCGGTTTCGCCGGCAGCGCGGCGAGGAGCTCCGTCGAGCGGTCCCAGAACGCCGAATAGCGGTGGCGGTCGGTCGCGAGGTCGGCCGTGCGCGTCGGCTCGGCGGCGATCCAGTCGCCGACGGCCTCCGCGTCGAGGCCGGCCGCGACCAGCGCCTCGATGGTGGCGTCGCTCGGTACATCCATGCGTAGTGTCCCCTTCGTTCAGGTTTTCGGCCTGAGGTCGATCACCCGTTTCGCCTTGCCCTCCGACCGTGCGATCGTCCCCGGCACCACGACCTCGACGGTGGCGGTCACCCCGGCATGGGCCTTGATGAGATGTTCGGCGTGGCGCCGGATGGCGTCCGCTTCGGCCTCCGCCCACACATCATAGCCGCTGCGCGCCTCGATGCGCACCGTCAGTTCGTCGAGCCGCCGTTGGCCCCGCCTGACCTCCAGCACGTAGTGCGGGGCGAGCCGCGGCTCACGGGCGAGGATCGCCTCGATCTGGGTGGGGAAGACGTTGACGCCGCGGATGATCACCATGTCGTCGCTCCGCCCGGCAATGCGCGCCATCCGCCGCATCGCGCCGTCGACGGGCGGCATGAGCCGGGTGATGTCGCGGGTGCGGAAGCGCACCATCGGCATCCCCTCCCGGGTGAGGGTGGTGAACACCGCCTCCCCCTCCTCCCCCTCGGCGACCGGCCGGCCGCTCTCCGGGTCGATGATCTCCGGGTAGAAGTGCTCCTCGGCTATTGCGAGCGCCCCCTTGTCGCCGGCCCGCTCCTGCGCCACCCCCGGCCCGATCATCTCCGACAGCCCGTAGGAATCGTAGGCGTCCGCCTTGAACCGCGCCTCGATCTCGGCGCGCATCCCCTCCGACCATGGCTCGGCGCCGCAGATCACCGCGCGGATTCCTTGCGCCGCCGGGTCGAGCCCGGCGGCGGCGAGCGCATCGGCGATCACCAGCGCGTAGGACGGCGTCGCCATCAGGATGTCGGGCCGGAAGTCGGCGATCAGCGCCGCCTGGCGTTCGGTGAAGCCGCCGCTTGCCGGAATCGCCGTGGCGCCGAGCCGCTCCACCCCGTAGTGCCAGCCGAGCCCGCCGGTGAAGAGGCCGTAGCCGAAGGCGATGTGCACCGTGTCGCGCGGGCTGGCGCCGACCGCGCGCAGTGCGTCGGCCATGATGTCGGCCCAGCGGTCGATGTCGCTCGCCGTGTAGCCGACCACGGTCGGCTTGCCGGTGGTGCCGCTCGACACGTGGAGCCGCACGATCGTCTCCCTCGGCACGGCGAACAGGCCGAACGGGTAGGCGGCGCGAAGGTCGTCCTTGGTGGTGAAGGGAAAGCGGGCGAGATCGTCGAGCGATTTCAGATCGTCCGGCCCGACGCCCGCCGCAGCGAATTTCTGCTGGTAGTGAGGCACCTTCTCCCAGGCGCGGGATACGGTCGCCTTCAGCCGTTCGAGCTGCCGCGCCCTCAGCGCCGCGATATCGGCGGCCGCATCACCGCCAGCCGCGCCGCCTAGTCCTGACGCCCCGTTCGCCATGCCGCCTGCCCGGTCTGCGTTCGCGCCGCCCTGAGCGGTCGCGCGCCAGACCCTCCCCGCTGCTCTATCGTTGGCCAGGATCGTATCCCGGCGGAGCGGGGCGATAAAGCGAGAGTAGCCCAACTTCGCTCGTCCAAGCGGCCGGACGAATGACGTACCCACTCATCCACTGTCGTCCTCCGGCTCGACCGGAGGACCGCTTGCCACTCACAGAAACGCCGGGTTGAGGTCCTCCCAGTTCGGATTCACAGCCCCGATCAGTTTGATCTTCCACGCCCGGTTCCAGTGCTTCAGACGCTTCTCGCGACGGATCGCATCGAGAATGCGATCGAAGCGCTCGTAGAGGTCGTTCGTAACGCCGACGTAGAGCGTGCCATACGGGCGGTTGGTCATGATGTAGACGTGATAGGCCACTCGCAATTGCAGGCGGAACCGGGTCCGCCAAAGCGATGCGCGAGGGGCACGCGAGAGAGTACGACTTCTACCGCAAGATCATGGAGTGGCTGGAAGCACCGAAGGTCTGCCCGCGCCGGGCCTGCCGCCGCGCCAGCAAGTGCACGGTAGAGTGGGTCCCCTGCTTCGAGGCGGCGATGCCCTTCCTCCAGGAGCATGTCCTTCCCGGCCTCCGCGCCGCCATCCTCGCCCGCCGCGGCAACCCCGATGCGTGACGCGGCCTGGCAAGGCCCCGACACCGCCTGTCATCCACACAGCAAACCGGACTATGCTCGGCCGCGGCAACAGGCGAGGAGACGGGTATGATCCGGGTCGGCATCGGCGGATGGACGTTCGCGCCGTGGCGCGGCACCTTCTATCCCGATGGGCTGAAGCAGGCGGACGAGCTGAGATACGCCGGCGAGCACCTCACCACCATCGAGATCAACGGCACCTTCTACCGCACCCAGTCGGCGGCGAGCTTCGCCAAGTGGCGGGACGAGACGCCGGACGGCTTCGTCTTTTCGGTCAAGGGCCATCGCGCCGTGGTCAACAAGACGGTGCTCGCCGAAGCCGGCGAAGGGATCGACTGGTTCTTCGGTAGCGGCATCCTCGCGCTCGGCGACAAGCTCGGCCCGGTGCTCTGGCAGTTCGCGCCGTTCAAGAAATTCGACGCCGACGATTTCGGCGCCTTCCTCGCCCTGCTGCCGAAGGAGAAGGAGGGCCGCCCGCTCCGCCACGTGGTCGAGGTGAGGAGCAGGAGCTTCCTCGTCCCGGAATTCATCGATCTGGTTCGCAAGCACCAGGTGGCCGTCGTCTACGCCGACTCCGACGACTATCCAGCGCTCGCCGACGTCACCGCCCCCTTCGTCTATCTCCGCCTGCAGCGGTCCGACGAGCAGAACCCCGCCGGCTACGCGCCGGCCGACCTCGACCGGTGGGCGGAGCGGGCGAAGACCTTCGCCGCCGGCAGCGTCCCCGACGACCTCACCCGCATCGGCGACACGCCGGCGCCAAAGGCGAAGCGCGACGTCTTCGTCTACATGATCGCCGGCGCCAAGGTCCGCGCGCCCGCCGCCGCAATGGCACTGATCGAGCGGGTGACCTGACCGGCGCTAGAACATGTCGGCGATGCGGCCGAGGATGCCGGGCAGCGCATAGCCGACCCCGTCCCACATCGTGCAGTTGGCGTCGAGGTCGGTCTTCTGGCCGATCGTCTCATCGAGGATCTGCCGCACCGGCTCATCCTTGGTGAAGCCGGACCACGCCGGCGCTCCGTCGTGGTTGGGATCGAGGGTCTCGGCGAAGCGGATCCAGTAGCTGGCCATCTGCTCCGACAGCGTGCGCCCCGCCGGCGTGAACTGATCGTCGGGCGGCGTCAGCGGCCGGGTCACCGTCGTCGCGTGGCCGAAGACGAACGGCAGCTCGAAGGTATGGCACACCTTCTTCTGATCCGGCGCGCAGATCGTGATCGCCGGCCACACGTCGAACGACGGCACGTGGGTGAACTCGTAGCCCCAGGCTGGCGCCGTCGCCTGCGCCAGCGCCAGGCGGTTCGGGCAGGTGAACAGGTAGTCGGTGAGGAGGTGGGCCATGGCCTCGGTGTCGTCGCCCGACCGCGGCTGGTAGCGCGCGATGTCGTGGATGGCCTCCCGTCCCTCGGGCGGGAAATAGAGGTCGGTCAGCGCGGTGTATTCGATCTCGGGCACTTCCGTCTTGCCGAACCACTTGAACCGCTCGCCCGAAACGAAGAACAGGCCGTCATTGAGGTTGGTGCCGAGGAGCACCGGCTTGTCGATGGGCGTCGCCAGCGGCACCGCGGGGATCACCTTGCCGTCGATCACCGGCCCCCACACCAGGTCGCCGGCGAAGCCCGAAACGGCGGTGTCGAGGGCGAGCATCAGCGACGTCTGCTCCTTTACGATCGTCTCGGCCGACTGCCGGCGCATGCAGGCGAGCGAATTGAACAGACAGCCGAGTTTGAGCCGGAACAATTCGGCAAACCGCCCCGCCACGTCCGGCGTCTTGAAGGGGATGCCGTACGGGTTGCTCTCCATGATCGCGGCGCGGAAGAGGTCGCGGCTGCCCGGCGCCACTAGATGGAGCCCGACGGACATCGCCCCGGCGCTCTGCCCGAACAGCGTCACCTTCTCAGGATCGCCGCCGAAGCGGGCGATGTTGTCCTGCACCCAGCGGAGCGCGAGCTGCTGGTCGAGAAAGCCGTAATTGCCGGTGAGACCGTCGATGCCGGCAAGGAAACCGAGCGCGCCGAGCCGGTAGTTGATCGTCACCACCACCACCCGTTCCGACGCCGCAAGGAAGCGGCCGTCGAAGATGGGCAGCGAGCTCGCGCTGTCCACGAAGCTGCCGCCGTGGATATAGACCATGACCGGCAGCGCCGGCTCCGCCCCGCTCGTCCCGGTCCGCGGCGTCCAGACGTTCAGACTGAGGCAGTCCTCGCTCTGCGCCACCTTCTTCGGCGAGGGCTCGACCTGCGGGCAGACCGGGCCGAAGGCCGTCGCCTTGAGGACGCCGTCATGGGGCGCGGCCGGCACCGGCGCCTGCCAGCGGTTGGCGCCGATCGGCGGCTCGGCATAGGGAATGCCGAGATAGGCGTCGACCGCATGTTCACCACTCCCGTCGGCCGCATCGGCTTCGAGCGCGAGCCCACAGACGGAGCCTGCGCCGGTCGCGACCTCTGGTGCCGTGCAGGCCGGCCGATCGGCGACCGGCAAGGGAACGAGCTTGTCCGCGGTGGTCTTGTCAGCAGCCACGGCCGCGCCGCAGCCGAGAGCCAGCGTTGCAAGGAGCAGGGCGAGCGGCTTCATGAGTTCCCCATCGGACTCGGCGCAAACCGTTCAGAGCGAGGCGAACTTGGTGTAGCCGTCAGGCAGTGGCTTGCCGATGCGCTCCGCCTCGTCCTCGATGACCCGCAACAGGTTGAGGAGTGTCTTCTCGAAGTCCGGGACGTCTTCGCCTTCCGCCATCGCCAGCCGCTCGAGGCCGATGCCGGCGCCGGTATCGCCCGCCCCGTCGGGCGATGGCAGGCCGACCTCGGCGATCTCGATATAGCCCTCGGGCGGATAGGTGGGCGACGGGTCCGGCTCGATGCCCGGCAGCGGGTAATGGATGCTGGCCGTCGGGTAAGCCGGCTGCAGCGGGTGCCCGGCGGGCGCGAAGAAACCCGAGCCGTCCCCCGCCGCCTTGGCTTCGTCCATCGGGCGCTCGATGACCTGGTCGCCACTCACGCCATCGACGCGACCGACATGCGGACGAAGCAACTCGGTCGACACGAACAGCATCCGTCCCGGATCGAGATCTCGCACGTTCGTCAGGAAGTCCATCACACGAGACAGCAGCGTGCCGTCCTCGGGATCAGGATCGCGGAGGCCGATGATGTTGAAGAGAGCAAGCACACCCGGCTCTGACCGGTTGGCGATGTCCTCCACCCGGGCCGCCGGCTGCAGGCGGATGGTCGGCTCGGACGGACTGTCGCTGTCCGTCTCGTCGAAGCGGAGCCCGCCATTGAAGGCTTCGCCGGTAATCATGCTGAGTGGGGGCAGTTCGGTGAAACCGTGCTTGCCGAAATAGCCGAGCGCGCTGGCTTGGACTTCGTCGATCGGACCGGGCGCGGCGAAGGCGATGCGGCCGCCGGTCGCCAGCGCTGCCGCGCCGGCCGCCGAGAGTCGGAGCAGGGTTCTGCGATCGATCGTCATGGTGGCCTCCCTTGCCAAACGCGAAAGTCGGCACGAACCAGGTCTCCGCCCGACCCGACGCGAACGCGCCTCATGGTATCACCATAGACGCGAGGCGGCCGGGCCGCCAACGCTTTGGTCCGAACGGTCCGAGGCAGCGTTAATCTTTCCCGCATCATCCGCTGCGCGATGGCGCTCCGGCCCGTTCACGGAACCTGACCAACTGATTCCAAGGGTGACTCCGGGGCCGCATTCGCGCCGCATTCCGCCCGGAGAAGGCGATGGTCGTTTCGGCGTCACTCTGGCGTCGACGGGCATGCAGGGCCGGGGGGACGCATCGCAGTATCGATGCGGTTCTCGGACGGGGAATACCAAAGAGTGGGGTTTGTAAGATCGCGCATCGGCGCGTTTGGAGTGGCCATCGTTGTGTTGTCGGCGATGGTTGGAATGACAACTCAGGCGGAGGCGTCGAGCCAGTGCGGCCGGGCCTCCTGGTACAAGATGGGAACACGAACCGCGAGTGGCGAAAGGATGGATCCCCGAGCGCTTGCGGCCGCACACCGAAGCCTCCCCTTCGGCACAAGAGTGCGGGTCGAGAACCTCTCGAACGGACGGTCGGTCGTCGTGCGTATCAACGATCGCGGTCCCTACGCCGGCGGACGGGTGATCGATCTCACCCAGGGCGCCGCCGAACGCATCGGCATGATCCATTCCGGCACCGCGCCGGTGAAGGTCACCGTCGTCGGCGGCAAGGGCAGGCTGCCGGGAAACTGTTCCTGAGGCTCAGGAACCTTCGCGCTCCGCGGTTCATGGAGTGCGACAAGCGTGTCGCGTTGCTGCTCGGCGAGCAAAGTGGGGCGTGACCGAGCGCGAGCGTCCCGGTAACGAGGGCTTCCGTCATCGTTACCGGGACTATCGTGCCATCCGGAACAGGCTCAATCCGGAAACCCGCCGGGCTTCGCTTCGATCGAACGACCGCTGCCGCACCTCGCAAGAGCGCTTTTCCGATTCAAGCAGCCGGCGGATCGAGGATTGCAGGCCAAGGCAACTGCTGCTTGTCATGCGCTGCGCCTTGGCGACGAAATTGATTGCCGCAGCTGACATAGATGCTCCGATGAGTGGATTCGTGCCGCTTGGCGAAAGCGACGAAGCTTCGCCAGGCGCTTCGCGTGCTCGACGCCATTGACGATTCGCTCCGCGCCTTGGGCAGCGTCATCGCGAAGCCGATGCTGAGCGTCACCTTGCTTGCCCTGCAGGTCCCGCCGCTCATCCGGGTAGCAACCGAGAGCCGGTAGGTCGGTCTGACGTTGGCGACCGCATCGCCCCGGTCGCCGCGGAAGGGGTGCGACCGCATGTAGGAAACCAGCGATCGCGACGTTGAGCCGCTGACATAGTACGAGCGGTAGCTGGTGGTCGTGCGTACCTCCGCCGCCGCGGCGGAGACCATGCCGACCACCACCGACATCGAAAGCGCCGAACGCGCTGCCCGGCGCACGCCTCCCGACAAAACGAGCGGTACGATCATCCTGCCCATCCCCAGCTCCCGCGCCAAGTCTTAGCGAGATTATCGGCAAAGAAAACCCCGGTAGAACCTGGCCACTACACGCTCAGGGTGTCTCGGCGGGACCGAACGACATGCGGTCGAAAGCCGCCGACTTGATCAACGCCGTCACCGGCTGGCCGACCTGAAGGTCGAGCGACGCGGGCGGCCTCGCGGGTGATGCTGGCGATCAGCGGCATGCCGCCGGCATCGAGGCCGACCTCGACCATCGGCGGCGGCCCCGCCGCGATCGCGGTCACGGTGGCCGCGAGCCGGTTGCGGATCGACAGCCTGCCCGGATCGCCGACCGCCAGCGCCACGTCGCGGGCGCGCACCCGCAAGCGCACCTCGGATCCGACCGGCTGATGAAGCTGCGGCACCGCACAGCCGTCCGGCCGGGTGCTCGAGGATGCTGATGTCCGGTCGGCGCCGCGCTGGAGACCACGCGCGCGTGAAGACAACGCTCGCCTCGAAGCTGTCCGGTGAAGGGGCGCAGGTCGAGCACGGGCGAGGACACTCGTTGACCGGCCCGCTGGCGACCACCTTGCCGGCTCGACCAGCAGCACCAGCGTGTCGGCGAGCCGCGCCACCTCGTCGACGGCGTGGCTGACATAGACGATCGGGAGCTTCATCTCGTCGCGCAGCCGCTCGATATAGGGCAGGATCTCCGCCTTGCGCGCTGCGTCGAGCGAGGCCAGCGGCTCGTCCATCAGCAGGAGCCGCGGGCTGGCCAGCAGCGCCCGGCCGATGGCGACGCGCTGCTTCTCGCCGCCGGAGAGGCTCGCGCGGCCGGCGGTCGAGCAGGGCGCCGATGCCGAGCAGGTCGACGACCTGGTCGAACGATCGGCCCAGCGGCGCGCCTGCGGCGGGCGAAGCGGCGGCCGTAGGCGAGGTTGCGCGCGCACCGACAGGTGCGGGAACAGCCGGCCTTCCTGGAACACGTAGCCGATGCGGCGGCGGTGGGCCGGCACGACGATGCCGGCGTCGGTGTCGACCAGCACGGTCGTCGTCGAGCCGGATGACGCCGCGGTCGGGCCGAGCAGCCCGGCGATCAGGTTGACGAGCGTGGTCTTGCCGGCGCCCGAGCGGCCGAACAGGGCGGTGACGCCGCCCGGCGCTGGTGAACGCGGCGTCGAGCGTGAAGCGCCCGTCGGCGCTTGTCGACGTCGACCGCGAGCGTCATGGGCCGAGCACCCGGCGGCGCGCCGCGGCGCGGCGAGCGCCTCGGAGGCGAGCAGCGCGACGAAGGCGATGACGATGGCGATCAGCGGTCAGGCGCAGCGCCGGCAGCTCGCCGCCGGGCATCTGGATGTAGGTGTAGATCGCCGAGGGGATGGTCTGGGTCTCGCCGGGGATGTTGGAGACGAAGGTGATGGTGGCGCCGAACTCGCCGAGCGCGCGGGCGAAGGCGAGCACCGTGCCGGCGAGGATGCCGGGCAGCGTCAGCGGCAGGGTGACGGTCGCGAACACGACGAGCCGGCTGGCGCCGAGCGTCGCGGCGGCCGCTTCCAGCCGCCGGTCGACCGCCTCGATCGACAGGCGGATGGCGCGCACCATCAGCGGGAAGCCCATGACCGCGGCGGCGAGCGCCGCGCCGGTCCAGCGGAAGGCGAAGACGATGCCGAAGGTGCGGTCGAGGAAGGCGCCGACCGGGCCGCGCCGGCCGAAGGCGAGCAGCAGCAGGTAGCCGGTCACCACCGGCGGCATGACCAGCGGCAGGTGGACGATCCCGTCGACCAGCGCCGCGCCCGGGAAACGGCCGCGGGCCAGCAGCCAGGCGACGAGCGACGCCGAACGGCAGGCTCGCACAGCGCGGCGGTCGTGGCGACCCGCAGGCTGAGCTCGATGGCGGACCATTCCTGCGGGGTCAGCGGCGTCGAAGCATCCCGTCCTCAAGGCCTACGAGCCGGGTGCGACCAGCGTGAAGCCCTGCTTCTCGAAGGCCGGCCGCGGCGGCGTCGGACTGCAGGAAGTCGAGGAAGGCCTGGGCGTCGCGGGTTGGTCGAGCGGCGGTGATGGCGACCGGATAGAGGATCGGCGGATGGCTGTCGTCCGGGAAGGTGCCGATCGACCTTGCACCGCCGGCTCGACCGCCGGCGTCGGTGGCGTAGACGATGCCGAGCGGCGCCTCGCCGCGCGCGACATAGGCGAGCGCGGCGCGCACATTCTCGGCCTGGACGACGCGGTCGGCGACGCGGTCCCAGACGCCGAGCGATCTGGAGCGCCGCCTTGCCGTAGATGCCGGCCGGCACGGCGTCGGTGTTGGCCATGGCGAGGCGGCCGTCGGCGCCGAGGAGCGCCGGCGAGGTCCATGCCGGGGGCGATGTCGACCGTCGCCGGCGAATCCTTCGGCGCGACCAGGACGATGCGCGTTGCCGAGCAGGTGCGGCGGGTGTCGGGCCGGATCAGGCCGCGCTTCTCCACGTAGTCCATCCAGGCCATGTCGGCGGAGAAGAAGATGTCGGCCGGCGCCGCCCTGCTCGATCTGCTTGGCAAGCGTCGACGTCGCCGGCGTAGCTGACGAGGACCGTCTTGCCGGTCTCGCCGCCGTAGACCTTGACCGACGTCGTCGAGCGCGTTCTTCAGGCTGGCGGCGGCGAAGACGATCACATTGTCGGTCGCTGCCGGCGCCGGCGAAACAATGCTCGCGGCGAGAGCGGCGGCGACGGACATTGACAGAAGGGAGCGGCGTGAAAGGAAAGCGCGCATGGCAACCTCGATATAGCCCAACGGAAATATCGAGCGACATGTCAGCACGTACCGAGCGGCGAAATCAATCCAACCTGCCGCGCGGCGGTTCCCCGGCTAAGGCATTTGCGGAGATCGGCCACACCGGCCTCGATGGCCCGCTCCGCATCGGCCTCCATCTGGCGATAGCGGGCAAGCACGTGCTGGCCGAGCGCGGTCAGGCGCGCGCCGCCACCTCCCCCCGGGCCACCCTTCTCGGTTTCGACCAGCGGCGAGCGGAAGGCCGCATTCATCTCCTGGATCAGGCTCCAGCCGCGCTTGTAGCTCATGTCGAAACGGCTCGCCGCGGCGGTGATCGACCGCGTATCGCGAATGGCTTCGAGGAGGTCGGCCTTGCCGGGGCCGAGCGCCACACCCGGCCGCAGCACGACCCGGAACCGCAGGCCCTCCGTCATGTTCGCAAATTGCGCCAAAGCGGTTGGCTCCTGTTTACAGTCGTGTGCGATTGTCGCTCCGCAGGTGAGAAGCAACAAGAGAGGCGACGCATCGAATGATGGGCTTGACACACTGGGCGGCCATTGTGGCTGTTTTTTTTGGTCGCGACCGGCACCGCAGCTCACGCCGCCGAGAACATCAATGCCGGCCCGATCTGGAACAACATGGACGCCCAGGGCAAGTGCCCGGGCGTATGCTCGGGCGCCGGCGGAACCTGGAACGGCAACTGGAAGACGACGGTGCCCGGCCAGAGCTCGGTCTGCAGCTGCGACATCAAGAAGTCAGGCAAGAAGGTCGACAACTACAACGCCGGTCCGATCTGGAACAATGCTGACGCCGGAACGAAATGCCCCGCGGTTTGCACCAGCCACAGCCGGACGTGGACCGGCAACTGGCACACGACCGTGCAGGGCCAGATGTCCCAGTGCGAATGCAGGCGCTGAGCGGTCAGGCGGCGGGGATCTCCCCGATCGAATTGCGTTCGATCAGCGGGCATTCCAGTTTCGCCACGGTATACTTCCTGGCCCCGCCGTTCACCGGCATCGACAGCGCTCGCTCGATCGCCCAGCGACCCATCTCGCGGTGGGGCAGTACCAGCGTGGTCAGTTGCGGCGACAGATGGCGGGCGACCTCCTCGTCGTCATAACCGATCACCGATACGTCGTCCGGGATCGCGCGGCCGGTCTCCTTCAGCGCCTCATAGCAGCCGACGGCCATGCGGTCGTTGGAGCAGAAGATCGCGGTGGGCGGAGTTTTCAGCTTCATCAGCGCATGGGTGTGCTCGAAGCCGGCGCTGGTCTGCCAGTTCCCTTCCCGCACGAGGCTCGGATCGTAGGGGATATCGGCCGTCGCCAGCGCCTGCCGGTAGCCGCGCAGCCGATCGCGCGCCGCGTCCATCCACATCTCGCCGGTGATGATGGCGATCCGCCGGTGGCCGGCGCGGATCAGCGCGTCGGTGGCGCGATGGCCGCCAGCGACCTCGCCAGGGCAGACGCTCGGGAAGGCCCGGTCGTCGGCGTAGCAGTTGAGGAGGATCACCGGCACCCGCGCCGAATAGAGGGCAGCGGGCACCTCGACCTTGCGGGTCATGATCGTCGCATAGATCAACGCGTCGACGCCGTTCCTCAGCATCGCCTCGATGGTGGCGGGCTCCATCTCCGCGTCGTTCAAAGTCTGGGCGATCATCACTACGTGCCCGGTAGTCCACGCGGCCTCGCGCGCACCGTCGATGGAGACCACTGCTTCCGGGCTGGTGGCGATCCGGTCGAACACGATGCCGATCTGCCGGGGACGGTCGCTCAGCGCCGCATGGCCCGGGATGATCTCGTAGCCGAGTTGTTCGGCGGTCTCGATCACCCGTTCGCGCGTCGCCCGCGAGATGCGGATGCCGGGGGTGTTGTTGAGCACGACGGAGACGGTCGACTGCGAGCAGCCGGCGAGCCGGGCGACGTCGGTCATGGTGACGCGTTTGCCGCCTCCCCGCGACGGTGCCTGCTCCTCTTGCGCCGCGCCCCGCCGCCTCTTCGCTTCCTGCGTGCCCTGGTCCATCAAAACGGCGTCCGCCCCTACTAATAGAACAATAATAATATTAGTGATCGGGGCGGATCAAACGATTCCGCCGGGCCGCATGGCGAATGTCCGCTACCGGAGCATGGACGGGGCGCGGCTCAGGCCCGCTCGACGGCGCCGGTAATCAGACCGGTTACTTCTTCCGGCGAACTGTGGGCAATGGGCTTGTCGGCGACCTTGTTGCCGCGTCTGAGGACGATGATCCGATCGGCGACCGCAAACACGTCCGGCATGCGGTGGCTGATCAGGATCACCGCGATGCCCTGGTCGCGCAGATGCCGGATCAGGTGGAGCACCTCGGCCACCTGGCGCACCGAGATCGCCGCGGTCGGCTCGTCCATCAGGACGAGCTTCGCCTCCGACAGCATGGTGCGGGCGATCGCCACCGCCTGGCGCTGGCCGCCCGACATCTGCTTCACCAGATCGCGCGGCCGGGTCTCGGACTTGATCTCCCGGAACAGCTCTGCCGGCGCGCCGGTACATGGACGAGTAGTCGAGGATTCTGACCGGGCCGACGCCCCTCCTGATCTCGCGGCCGAGAAAGACATTGGCCGCCGCCGACAGATTGTCGCAAAGGGCGAGGTCCTGGTAGACGATCTCGATGCCGTGTTCGCGCGCCTCGATCGGGCGGTGCAGGACGAGTTCTTTACCGTCCATCTTCATCATCGCCGTGGGTGGGGCGGAAGTTGCCGGCGATGATCTTTACCAGCGTCGACTTGCCGGCGCCGTTATCGCCCATCAGGCCAACCACCTGCCCGGGGTCGAGAGCGAGCGAGACGTCGTTGAGCGCGTGGATCGCGCCGAAGTGCTTGGATACGTTGGTCAGTTCGAGAAGAGGCATCGGGGTTCCACGTGGCGGCAATTCCTGTCGCCGGTTTTCAAGTGCCGGCAGAGCTTGGAGACGCCCGTTCGTACCAGAACGGGGCTCGGAAATCAGCCTAGCATCGGGACCGCTGGTAATCGATCATCCCGCCAAGCCAAACGCCAACCGCCCATCGAAACTCGTTTCACCTGACGAAACAGCGTTGACGAGCGCACCTCATCCCTATTAGTTCTGTCTGTGGAGGAAATTCATGCTCATCCTTGTTACGGGCGCGACCGGCAAGGTGGGGCGGACTTTCATGGCCCGGCTGCTGGCCGATCCGCAGCAGGGTGAGGTTCGCCTTCGCGCGCTTTGTCACAATCGCCTTCTCGACGAGACCGACCGGATCGAGGTCGTCAAGGGATCGATCGCCGACCGCGCGGTCGCCGAACGGGCGATCGCCGGATGTCACCCATGTCGTCCATCTCGCCACCTGCAAGGAAACCCCGGATGACGTGATGGACGTGACGGTCAAGGGCTTGTTCTGGCTGCTGGAGGCCTTCCGCGGCAGCAACGCTGCGCGGCAGTTCATCCTCATCGGCGGCGACGCCGGCGTTGGCCACTTCCACTACCGCCATGACGGCCCGATCACCGAGGCGACGCCGCACATGGCCTATCCCGGCTGCTACGCGCTGTCGAAGGTGCTCGAGGAGGTGATGCTGGAGCAGTTCGGCATCCAGTACGGCATCAACCACTGCTGCCTGCGCGCGCCGTGGATCATGGAGAAGGACGATTTCCGTTACACGCTGTCCTTCGGCGACGACGTCTTCGGCGGCCCGGTGTGGAAGACGCTGGTGCCGGAAGCCGACGCACGGCACTACCACCAGATGGGCACGGTGCCGCTTCTCCTCGATGCCGACGACCGGCCCTTGAAGCGCAACTTCGTCCACGTCGACGATCTGGTCGAAGCGATCATGGCAGCGCTCGACAATCCCCGCGCCGAGCGCCAGCTCTTCAACGTCTGCATGGACCGCCCGGTCGATTACGGCGAGGTCGCCGACTATCTGCAAGCGAACGCGCGGGCTCGATTCGATCGCCATACCCAGCGGATTCCACTCGAACTGGATGGACAACAGCAAGGCGAAATTCAGCCTCGACTGGCAGCCGCAATACGACCTCGCACAAGCTCATCGACTCGGCGTGGGACTACGAGCGGTCGCCCGACGACCCGCGCAAGGTCTGGTACCCGGGCTAATCACCGACCGGCTGGACACGCGTTCAGCAGGCGACTGGAAGGAATGGAAGGAACGAAAGGACCGCCGCTGATCGCCACTACCGGGCAACGGTTGACGATCCGGACCTTACAGGTGTTGATGGACCGACGCCGCGGCTCCCGCAACGGCGCCGAAGCCCCACACGGACACGGGAAGCCTGGCCTGAGATCGGGCTCCCTTACGAGCTCATCCGCTGGATGAGAACCCGACGGAACGGAGACTGGAGGCGCCTCGGCGCCTCCTTTTTTCTTGTGTGCAGGGGAAAACGAAGGATGGGGATTGCCTCCGCGCCGACGTATGATTTCCGGCCGGCTGAAAAACCGGCCGAAGGGCGGCGGGGAGGCAAAATGCCCAAGAAGATCGTGCGCTGGATAGCGCTCGGGCTCGGCGTCGTTGTCGTGCTCGCCCTCGTCGGCTCGCTGCTCACGCCCCGTTACCCAACTGTCACCCGATCCGTCGACATCGCGGCAGCTCCCGCGGCGGTGTTTCCGCTGGTCAGCGACCTCCGCCGGTTCAACGAATGGTCCCCGTGGTTCGAGGAGGACCCCAACGCGAATTTCACCTTCACCGGACCGACCGACGGCGTCGGCCAGAAGTTCCACTGGCAAAGCGACGTGCCGAATGTCGGCTCGGGCTCAATGACGGTCGTGCAGCTCGAGCCGAACAAACGGGTCAACATCGCCGTCAAATCGGACCGGACCACAGCCGACAGCTGGTTTTCGGTCGAACCGGAGGGGAGCGGAGCAAACGTCACGACCAAAGTCACCTGGGGCTACACCACCGATCTCGGATTTAATCCCGTAGCCCGCTATTCGGGCCTGATGATCGACAACGCCGTCGGACCCGACTACGAGCGCGGGCTATCCCGGCTGAAGACGCTGGCCGAGAAGCCGGCGGACCCGCCGGCAGAGGACTAACCTTCCGTCTTTTGCGACGCGATCGGACTCTGCTCACGGATCCTGCGCAACCTACCGCATACGGTCCAGCACCTCCTTCAGAACGATCGCCTGATTGTGCTCCGTATCCCGCCCGCCACCCGGATATGCGCACTCGGCGAGCGAGGTTCGATCAAGTTCGCGCAGGAATGCTTCACGCGCCGCGGCCAGCCGCCTCTTAAGCCGGCATCCAGGCGTCAGAGTGCAGGCTCCGCCATCAGGGCGAAAGCACTCGACCAGGGATTGCCGGGACTCCAGACGCCGAACGACGTCCCCAATGGATATTTCGTCGGGCCGGCAGGAAAGGCGGAAGCCGCCGCCTGAGCCCCGCAAGGTCGTCACGAAACCCGAAGCCGCCAGTTCGCGGATGACTTTGGCCAGATGGTTACGGGAGATCGTCAGTTCCCGCGCGATCTGATCAATGGTGAACTGCCGTTCCGCATCGCCGGCCAGAGCAAGACCCACCGGTTCGCCGGCCAGCAGCAC
>CAVQBS010000020.1:0-41157 GCA_963710805.1 uncultured Alphaproteobacteria bacterium
ACTTCAGCAGGAGTCGCTGCGCCGCTTCAGTCGGCAGCGTGGGCGGGATGCTTTGTGCGTGGAAGAATCTATCCCGAACGTCCTTCAGCCGTGAGAATTCTGCGCTGTCCTGTTCGCCGTCCTGCTCATTCAGGAGGAAGGCGATAACGGCAAATTTGCCTCGCGGATTCTTCGTGTTCAGCGATGCAGCAAACGACGGCTTTTTCGCCTCGGGAACTTTGTTCCAGCGTTCCGAGTAGGTCGACTTAAAGGCGGCATTGGCAAAGGTCTCAAGCGCCCCCCATGCATCCATGAACGCATGGAGATCGTTGGTGGACTCATCAAGCGACGCCACGAGCAATCGCGTTGGCCTACGAATCGCTTTGTCTTCGAGTATCTCGACGAGCTTGTCAGCGGACCTTCCAGCGCGATCGACGATCGAACTTGTTATGAGTGTCGACACATAGCCCCTCGCGGACCCGCTCATGGTGAAGTCGTAGATGGGTTTCCTCGTAGCAGGATCGACGAGATACACGACGCGGCCTCTTTTGCTGAAGTGCCCATCCGCGTGTTCCGGAAGTTCTAGTCCAAGGGAGACCAGCACGCTTCGAACAGCCGGCTCAAAGCGATCTTCGATCTCCCGCTTGTCGAGCGTTTCGAGGCTCACGGCAAACGCATCCATATCGCTTCGCGCTTTGAACGCCGGAGCGTCGATCTCAGTGTGGCCCTCAAACACGAGAAAGACGCCACCATGCCCCCGTTCGACACGTTGGCTTCTAATGCCATCGATTTCCGCCTGAATGCGCTCGTCGAGGCTGCCAGCCCTGTCTGGCGCAAAGATGCCCTTGAGAAGCTGGACGCTCAAAGCGAGCGCGGCGTCGATATGCTCAAAGTAAGGTTCGGGGTCACTTGTTAGGTGTGCCTGAAGGGCTGGCTTCTTCTGCGCGAAAACGGTTGAGCCATCTATACCCTCGGCAAGCCTGCTCGCACCGCGCAGCCTGTAGATAGCGCAATACCGCGCCTCCATGGCTTGTCCCTTAAGCAACTTTCGGCTAGGTGGCTTACCCCTAAGTCATTGAGGAGGATGGTGGAGCCAGGCGGAATTGAACCGCCGACCTCTTGAATGCCATTCAAGCGCTCTCCCAACTGAGCTATGGCCCCTTCCGGGTGTCGCGCCGGCCGATCTACGCGTCCGGCCGCGGATAGTGCTTTCCAATAAGACCGGCCAACGGCCGAATCAAGGCCGCTGTCAGCGCTCTTCCTCGTCGTTGACATCGCCAATGATGTCGGTGACGTCTTCGTCCTCGTCTTCGTCCTCTTCGAGGAAGGTGTCGTCGTCGGCCTCGATTTCCTCCTCCTCGTCGTCGGTCTCGATCGCCACCGCACCGGTTTCGGCGGTCTCGGCGTCGGCCTCCTCGAGCGGCACGAGCACGGCCTTCTCGTCGGCCGCCTCGAGCTCTTCCTCGGCCTCGGCGGCCGGCGCCGGCTTGGCAGCGGCGCGGACGCGCCCTCAGGACGGCGACCTCGAAAACGGTCCCGCAATTCGGGCACACGATCGGGTCGTGGTTGAGGTCGTAATATCTCGTCCCGCAATTGGGGCAGGTGCGCTTTGTGCCGAGTTCCGGTTTCGCCACGTCGATCCCTCGTCGGAAGCGTTGAAGGGGCCTCCCTTAATCCGAGCGAATGGTGCTGTCAAAACCAAATCTCGCTCGCTGGCCGTGCCGGATGACGGGCCTTGCCGGCTATGCTATCCGAACGGCGCCCGTCGGGCCCCAAGCGATGCGGAGCGCCACCCCGAAATGTCGACAGCTGTGCACAAAACGCCTCTTCGCGCCGTCCGTTCCGGGCCGCTGAAAGGATCGATCCGACCGCCCGGCGACAAGTCGATCTCGCATCGCGGCCTGATGCTGAGCGCGCTTGCCGTCGGCGAGTCGAAGCTCGAAGGGCTGCTCGAGGGCGAGGACGTGCTCGCCACCGCCGCCGCGATGCGGGCCTTCGGCGCCACCGTCACCCGCGAGGCGCCCGGCGCGTGGACGGTCAAGGGCGTCGGCGTCGGCGGCCTGCTCGAGCCGGAGGCGGTCATCGACTACGGCAACTCCGGCACCGGCGTCCGCCTTGCCATGGGGCTCGCCGGCAGCCACGCCTTCGCCACCACCTTCACCGGCGATTCCTCGCTGGCCGGCCGGCCGATGGGCCGCATCTTCGAGCCGCTCCGCCGCATGGGCGTCCAGATCCTGTCGCGCTCCGGCGACCGGCTGCCGGCGACGCTCGAAGGGCCGGAGGTCGGGATTCCCATCGAATACCGGGTGCCGGTCGCCTCGGCGCAGGTGAAGTCGGCGGTGCTGCTTGCCGGCCTCAATGTCCGCGGCACCACCACGGTGATCGAGCCGGTCGCCACCCGCGACCACACCGAGCGGATGCTCGCCGCCTTCGGCGCCGCGATCGAGTTCGACCGTCGCCGACGATGGCGTGCGCACCATCACCCTCGACGGCGGCGGCGACCTCCAGCCGCAGACTATCGTCGTTCCCGGCGACCCGAGCTCGGCCACCTTTCCGATCGTCGCGGCGCTGATCGTCGAAGGCTCGGAGGTGACCGTGGAAAACGCCCTCCTCAACCCGACCCGCACCGGGCTGGTGCAGACGCTTCTCGAAATGGGTGCCGACGTCTCTATCGAAAACCGCCGTACGGTGAGCGGCGAGGAGGTCGGCGACATCCGCGTCCGCGCCTCGGGCCTGAAGGGGATCAGCGTGCCGCCCGACCGCGCGCCCTCGATGATCGACGAATACCCGGTGCTCGCCGTCGCTGCCGCCTTCGCCGAAGGCGAGACACGGATGGAGGGGATCGCCGAATTGCGGGTCAAGGAATCCGACCGGATCACCACGATGGTGGCCGGCCTCAAGGCGAACGGCGTCTCGGTCGAGGAAGGCACCGACTGGATGGTGGTCAAGGGCGGCGGCGGTGCCCCGGCCGGCGGCGCCACCGTCACGACCTCGCTCGATCATCGGCATCGCCATGAGCTTCATGGTGCTCGGCCTGGCGACGAAGGAACCGGTGACCATCGACGATGCGCGGCGACGATCGCCACCAGCTTCCCGGACTTTCGCGACATGATGACCGGCCTCGGCGCCCGCTTCGAAGACGTCGAGCCCGGTTGATGGCGTGCTGCGGGCGGCGGGACGGATGCTGATCGCCATCGACGGCCCGGCCGCTTCGGGGAAGGGCACGCTGGCCCGACGGCTGGCCGCTCATTACGGGCTCCGCCACCTCGACACTGGCCTGACCTTCCGGGCGGTGGGGGCCGCCCTTCTTGCCGACGGCCGGTCGCTGGACGACGAGCCGGCGGCGATCGCCGTCGCCGACACCCTCGACCTCGACCATCTCGACCGCGACCGCCTCAACGTTCATGGCGTCGGCGAGGCAGCTTCCCGCGTCGCGATCATGCCCGGCTTGCGTGCCGCGCTGGTCGCCCGCCAGCGCGCCTTCGCCATGCGGGACCGCGGCGCTGTCCTCGACGGGCGCGACATCGGCACGGTGGTGCTTCCCGACGCCACGGTGAAGCTCTTCGTCACGGCCGACGCCGCGACCCGGGCGAAGCGCCGCGCTGCCGAAATCCAGGCGCGCGGCGGCATCGACAGCTACGAGGTGGTGCTCGCCGACCTCGCCCGTCGCGACCGCCGCGATTCGGAGCGGACCGTGGCGCCGCTCGAGCGGGCGCCGGATGCGCACTTGCTCGACACCACCGGAATGGATATAGAAGCCGCGTTCCGCGCGGCCGTGGACATCGTCGAGCGGGCCAGAACCGAACGCGAATAACGGGAACGCCGACGGCGTTGCCCGCGTTTTGCGTTATCGAAATGGCCAGGCCGGGATGTTCGCCGTCAGGCGGGCACCTATATATGACTGCCGTGATTCCGACCCGAAGCGCCGCCGCTCCGTCTTCCAGAGGCGCGGAGCTCCGCCACAGGCGGGAAGAGATCCCGGTTCGACCAACACCAATCCGTCGGCAGGCGCTGTCGTCGATTTCGGAGTATCAATGTCCCTAGCTGAACAACCCACCAAGGAAGATTTCGCCGCTCTCCTTAACGAGTCCTTCCAGGCCGATGACCTGATGGAGGGGGCGGTCGTCAAGGGAACGATCGTTGCCATCGAGAAGGACCTCGCGGTCATCGACGTCGGCCTCAAGACCGAAGGCCGCGTGCCGCTGAAGGAATTCGGCGCTCCCGGCAAGGACGAGCACCCTCAAGGTCGGCGACGAGGTCGAGGTCTATGTCGAGCGCATCGAGAACGCGCTCGGCGAGGCGGTGCTGTCGCGCGAGAAGGCGCGGCGCGAGGAAAGCTGGGTGCGGCTCGAAGAGAAGTTCAACAAGAACGAGAAGGTCTCGGGCGTCATCTTCAATCAGGTCAAGGGCGGCTTCACCGTCGATCTCGACGGCGCCGTCGCCTTCCTGCCGCGCAGCCAGGTCGACATCCGTCCGGTCCGCGACGTGACGCCGCTGATGCACAACCCGCAGCCCTTCCAGATCCTCAAGATGGACAAGCGGCGCGGCAACATCGTCGTCTCGCGCCGCACCGTGCTCGAGGAGACCCGCGCCGAGCAGCGTTCGGAGATGGTCCAGAGCCTCGAGGAAGGCCAGGTGGTCGACGGCGTGGTCAAGAACATCACCGACTACGGCGCCTTCGTCGACCTCGGCGGCATCGACGGCCTGCTGCACGTCACCGACATGGCATGGCGCCGCGTCAACCATCCGATCCGAGGTCCTGTCGATCGGCCAGACGGTCAAGGTGCAGATCATCCGCATCAACCAGGAGACCCACCGCATCTCGCTCGGCATGAAGCAGCTCGAGGCCGATCCGTGGGAAGGCATCGAGGCCAAGTACCCGATCGGCGGAAGTTCAAGGGCCGCGTCACCAACATCACCGACTACGGCGCCTTCGTCGAGCTGGAGCCGGGCATCGAGGGCCTGATCCACGTCTCCGAGATGTCGTGGACCAAGAAGAACGTCCATCCCGGCAAGATCGTCTCCACCACCCAGGAGGTCGAGGTGATGGTGCTCGAGGTCGATCCGGTCAAGCGCCGCATCTCGCTCGGCCTCAAGCAGACCCTCGACAATCCGTGGGAGAGCTTCGCGGACGAGCATCCGGTCGGCTCGATGGTCGAGGGCGAGGTCAAGAACAAGACCGAGTTCGGCCTGTTCATCGGCCTCGACGGCGACGTCGACGGCATGGTCCACCTCTCCGACCTCGACTGGAACCGTCCCGGCGAGCAGGTCATCGAGGAGTACAACAAGCGGCGACATGGTCAAGGCCCAGGTCCTCGACGTCGACGTCGAGAAGGAGCGCATCTCGCTCGGCATCAAGCAGCTCGGCGGCGATCCCTTCGCCGAGGCGCGTCCGGCGAGATCTGCGAAGGGCGCGGTGGTCACGTGTGAGGTGATCGACGGTCAAGGACGCCGGCATCGAGGTGAAGATCGTCGATTCCGACCTCGACACCTTCATCCGCCGCTCGGACCTGTCGCGCGACCGCGCCGAGCAGCGGCCGGAGCGCTTCGCGGTGGGCGAGAAGGTCGACGCCCGGGTCACCAACTTCGACAAGAAGAACCGCAAGGTCTCCGTCTCGATCAAGGCGCTCGAGATCGCCGAGGAGAAGGAGGCCGTCGCCCAGTACGGCTCGACCGACTCCGGCGCTTCGCTCGGCGACATCCTCGGCGCCGCGCTCAAAGCCCGCGAGGACGATACCGAGCAGACCGAAGAGACGCCGGAGGAGGAAGAGGAGAAGAGCTGACCCTCTCTTCCTGGGGCGAGACAGACACGGAAGGCCCGCGGTTCGCGCCGCGGGCCTTTTTCCTTGGCTACCGACCGGAAAGAGACTGCCGAAAGCTGGCAACGAAGGCGTCGACATCGGGGCTGCTGCACACAAACACGTCGACCCCATGGTCCGGGTCGACGCGGACCACACCGGCGGTGGCGGTCACCAGATGGCGGCGCGCCGCGCCGCGCCAGTTGACGGCAGGGAACTCGGCCGCTGTCTCCGGACTCGACCATCCCTCCTTGTCCGTCGCAATGCCTACCGAGAGCGGAAATGTGGCACCGTCACAGCTCGACGGTTCGAGCGCAACGTTTGCTGCCAAAGCGTCCCAATAGTAGAAGCCACCCGCCGCCAGCGTCGACTGGTTCACCTCAGCGGCCCAAATTGCGGCCGGGGTGTCGAGGCCGGCGAAAAGCGCTCTGGAGAGGTGCTGGTCGACCGGAACGTGCCACGCCGGCGGCAGGCTATGAAACCCATCCAGCGGAAACATCGCTCCACACGCCACCGGAATTTCGTCGTTCGCACCCACCGCAAGGGCGATGATGCGCAGAGCCGTCCCGGCGGCGTCGGGACAGCGGCCGATCCCGTCGCCGACCACGCTGACGGCACGGACATCAGCGCGCGGGTCACCGAGCATGAGAAGAAGGGCGAGCCGATCTTCGCGGCCCATTTCCGTATCGGTGATCCACGGGATGGATGGCGATTCGACCGGATCCGGTCCGCGCTGGGCCAGGGCATGTGTCGGTGAAACAAGCAGGAGCAGGACCGCCAGTCCAAGCCCGGTGATATCCGGTCCGACGCGTGCCATGGTGCCGCCGGCAACGAGCTTTTCACGTCTCACGCGTTCCGATCCCTCCGACACCGGCGCTGGAGCGTGACTCGACCACGAACGCCGATGCGCCTCGTCCTGCACCAAGCCTGCACATCGCGGAAGTGCCGGTGCGGTCTTCCGGCTCGGCGCCCGTCTCAGCGACCTGCTCGATGCGGCCGTGAGAGCCCGCGAGGACGAGCCGTCACAGAAGTCGGAAGAGGAAGCGGAGAAGAGCTGAGCCTTCCCGGCTTTCCGGCAACCTCGAATCTTCGCCGGCCGAGCCGGCTTCGCTCAGTATCCGGCTTCTTTGTCCACGACGTTGATCAGCGGCTCGTCCCTGACAAACCGGCCGAGATTCTCAGCGAAGTAGCGATGGCCGCGCTCGATGGTCGCCTCGGTCGCGGCTCCGGCATGATCGGTGATGATGACGTTCGGCAGCGTCCAGAAGGCGCTGTCGGGTGGAAGCGGCTCCTCGGCATGGGCATCGAGGCCGGCGCCGGCGATCCAGCCTTCCTTCAGCGCCCGGCACAACGCGTCGTCGTCGGCGATGTTGCCACGCGAGATGCACACATAGAATGCACTCCTCTTCATCGCGCGCAGCTGTGCTTCACCCAGCATGCCCGTGGTTTCCCGCGTCAGCGGCGCGGTGACGACGACGAAATCGCTCTCGGCCAGGAAGTCGTTGAGCTCGTCGCGGGAATACAAGCGGTCGAAATTCGGCGCCGGCAGGCGCCGCCGCCGCAGGCCAATGGTGCGCATGTGGAAGGCTTTTGCCTTCGACGCCAGATCGCTCCCCGAATGGCCGGTGCCGATGATCCCGCAAGTCAGCCCATTAAGCTCGGCGATCGTGAATGGTTCCCACCGGCGCCGTCGCTGCTGTTCGATCCAGCGCGGAGCGTTGCGGCTCAGCATGAGCATCAGCATGATGGCGTGCTCGGCGAGCGGCACCGCGCCATTGCCCTTGTTGCAGGTCAGCACGACCCGGCTCGTCACCATTTCCGGAAAAAGCTGCCAATTCGGGCCGGCCGCCCAGCTGTGCAGCCATTTCAACCGTGTGGCGCGCGGGAACATCTCCCGGGTCAGGGAACCGGCGACGACATCGGCCTCCGCGATGAACCTCTCGAGCCGCGCCGGGTCCCTGCAGATCCGGAAGCGCGCGCCAGGCGCGATCCGCATGAATTCCCGCAGCCGGGATTTGTCGATCGCGACGGTAAGGAGCACCGTCAGCCCGTCCCCCCTGCCGTTTCCTTTCATCAGGAGAGCGGCAGATCGACGTGCGTCTTGAACCCCGGGCGCTGCCTGAGGTCGGCAAGCCAGCGTTCGACGTTGGGACGCGGCTCCTTGGCAACGGGTAATCCGAACCAGCGGTAGGCCGTGGCGCCGACCGGTATGTCGGCCATGGTGAAGGTCTCGCCGTTGACGAACGGACGGGAGGCGAGCTGGCCGTCGAGCACGGAGAGCCATTTCTCGGTGTTCTGCCGGGCCGTGTCGATCACCGCGGGATCGGAGAATTGCGGCGCCTTGCGGATCAGGCCCATGAAGATCGGCACCAGCGCCGGATAGAGCGACGACGTCTGCCAGTCCATCCAGCGCTCGGCCAGGAAGCGGGACTTGAGGTCATCCGGATAGAGCGTGCCGGCTCCGTACCGGGCCGACAGGTAGCGAACGATGACGTTGGATTCCCAGAGAATGAATCCGTCGTCGTCGATCGTCGGAATCTGGCCGTTAGGGTTCATCGCCAGATAGTCGGGCGTATCGACGACGCCGAACGCCATGCCGGCGTCGACCCGCTCGTAGTCGAGGTCGAGCTCGGCCAGGGTCCACAGGACCTTCTGGACATTGATCGAGTTGGTGCGGCCCCACACGGTCAGCATGGTTGGAGCCTAGCCGGCCTTGCCGGCTCCGTCCATGCCGACTTGCCTGCCGGCCCGATAGGGGCTACGCCCACGCCCACGGTTTGGGGCGGGCGCGTTGTGTGAGGAGGCCACATGACCTTGACAGCCGATCAGATTGTCGACCGCCGGCGCCTTCGCCGGAAGCTGTCGTTCTGGCGAGTGCTGGCATTCGTGGCGACCGCGGTGGCGCTGATCGTCGGCATCGTGCTCGTCGCCGGACGCGACAACTTCCCGGTCTTCGCCCCGCCGCAGATCGCCCGAGTGAGCATCTCCGGCTTCATCACCGAGGATCGCAACCAGCTCGAGATGCTGGACAAGGTCGCGTCGTCCGACGCGGTCAAGGGCGTCATCGTGGCGATCAACTCCACCGGCGGCGTCACCGCCGGGGGCGAGGGGCTCTACGAGGCGCTCCGCCGCCTCGCCGACAAGAAGCCGACCGTCGCGACGATGGGAACCGTCGGCGCCTCGGCCGCCTATATGGCGGCGATCGCCACCGACCATGTCATCGCCCGCCGCACCACCATCACCGGGTCGATCGGCGTCCTCTTCCAGTATCCGGAGATCGGCGGTCTGCTCGACCATCTCGGCATCAAGGTCGAGGAAGTGAAAAGCGCGCCCTTGAAGGCCGCGCCGTCGATCTTCAAGCCGGCGTCGCCGGAGGCGCTGGCGGTGATCGACAGCATTGTCCACGACACCTACAACTGGTTCGTCGATATCGTCGCCGATCGCCGCAAGCTGGCGCGAGGCGATGCCCTTACCCTTGCCGACGGCCGCATCTTCACCGGCCGCCAGGCGCTCGACGCCGGACTGATCGACGAGATCGGCGGCGAACAGGCGGCGTTGGACTGGCTCGCCTCCAAGGGGGTCTCCCGCGACCTGCCGATCAAGGACTGGAAACCGGCCGACCAGAACTCCGGCTTCTTCTTCGCCGACGTCGCCACGCTGTGGATCGCCCGCCAGCTTGGCCTGTCGCCGGATGCCGTGCGCGCGAGCGGGCTGGATCGCCTGCTTCCCGACCGTCTGAAGCTTGACGGTCTCATGTCGGTTTGGCAGGGTCCGATGGGCGGGCGAGACAGACCCGCCGAGGGGGCGCCTCAATGATCAAATCCGAATTGGTTCAACGGATTTCCGAACAGAATCCACATCTCTACCAGCGTGACGTCGAGCATATCGTCAACGCGATCCTTGACGAGATCACCGATGCGCTCGCCCGCGGCGATCGGGTGGAGCTGCGCGGCTTCGGAGCGTTCTCCGTGAAGAACCGTCCGGCCCGGGTCGGCCGCAATCCGCGGACCGGGACCAGGGTCGACGTGACCGAGAAATACGTGCCGTTCTTCAAGACCGGCAAGGAAATGCGTGAGCGGCTGAACGACTGACGACGGCCTGAAATCGCGCGCCGACCCCGAAGGCACATTCGATGCGCCGATTTCTGTACTACGTCATCTTCATTCCGCTGGCGATCGTGATCATCGTGCTCGCGGTGGCCAACCGCCATCTGGTGACGCTGTCTTTCGATCCGTTCAACCCGACGGCACCGGCCCTGTCGGTAGGGCTTCCCTTGTTCGTGCTTCTCTTCGCCGCACTGGCGCTCGGCGTCGTGGTCGGCGGGCTTGCCGTGTGGTTCCGCCAGGGACGCTGGCGGCGCCTGGCGCGAAACGAGCGGCTCGAAGCCGACCGCCTGCGCGAAGAAGTCAACCGGCGGCGCGAAGTCCCTGCGGCGCCGACGGTGCCGGCGACGCGCGACGCCGCCTGACCGGCGCGCCGAGGACGAAGCGGGGATTGTTAAGCACGATGCCCATCCGGTCCTTTGCCGTTGAGATTGAAGAGAAAAACAGCTTTTGTCGGACCTGTGGTGGACGATAGCATGTCGCCGCATTGGTCAGCCCTTTGAGCACGTCCTCCCGCAAGACAGTCGCAATGAAACGCTCACGAATAAACGAGATCATGCGCGCGGCCGACGACTTCGTCCGCGCTTTCGGGTTCACTCTGCCCCCTTTTGCGTATTGGACCCCTGACGAGTTCAAGCGCTTTCGCAACCAGGCGTCGGGCGTGATCACCGCGCGCCTTGGCTGGGACATCACCGACTTTGCCGAGGATGATTTCGACCACTTCGGCCTGGTCCTCTTTACGCTGCGCAACGGCGATCCGGAGGCCCTCAGTCGCGGCCGCGGCATGCTCTATGCGGAGAAACTCTTGATCTGCCGGCCTGGCCAGATGAATCCGATGCATCGGCACAACATCAAGGCGGAGGACATCATCAATCGCGGTGGCGGCCGGGGCGTCTTCGAACTGTTCATGCCGGCTCCCGACGGCGGCATCGACCGCGAGGCGGATGTCGTCGTCCACACCGACGGGATGGAACGCCGGCTGCCGCCCGGCGGTCTCTTGCGACTGGCGCCGGGCGAGAGCGTCACCCTGCTTCCGGGCGTCTGGCATCGGTTCTGGGCGGAGGATGCGGACGTGCTTTTCGGCGAGGTATCGACCGTCAATGACGACCTCACCGACAATGTCTTCACCAAGCCGCTCGGCCGCTTCGCCGCGGTGGAAGAGGACGAGCCGCCACTGCACCTCCTCGTCTCCGACTACGACACCTATCTCCAGGACTGAGCGCGGGGACGGCAGCGCGAACATGGCCGCCACCATTGCGATGCTCCGCGGGGTCAATGTCGGCGGCAACAAGCGGATCCGGATGGAGCGGCTGAGAGCGCTCTGCCAATCGATCGGATTGGCCAATCCGCAGACGCTCCTGCAAAGCGGCAATGTCGTCTTCGACGCTGGCAGCCGGGGTGCCGAGGCCGTGCGGCAATCGCTCGAAGCGGCCATCGAGGCGGAATTCGCGTTTCGCGCGGCCGCTCTCGTCCGGAAGGCAACGGAGATGGCGGAGGCGATTGGGCCCAACCCGTTCGAACGGGAGGCGGTCGACGACCCGAGCCACCTCCTTGTCATGTTCCTCGAAAGGGCGCCTCGAAGTGACGCAGTCGAGCGATTGCGGGCCGGCCATGCGGGTGCGGAGAGGATCGCAGTTCAGGGACGCGAGGCCTTCCTCTACTACCCCGCCGGCATCGGCCGTTCGAAGCTGGCCAACGCCGTGCTGGAGAAGGGCCTTGGCGTCTCGGGAACCGCGCGGAACTGGAATACCGCCACCAGGCTCCTCGCCATGGCCGAGGCGCTCGCGGGGTCCTGACCGCTGCCGGCTTGGCCATCCGGGACACCCGTGCCACAGTTGCTGCCGGCGCTTGGGGGCGCGGCATTTTCGCGTGGAGGGCGACCATGGCGAATCTCACCCGAAGCATCCTCGCGGCGACGGCGGTGGCCGGCGTGTTCTCGGCGCTTCCCGCCGCTGCCCAGGTCGAGCCGGAACGCTGCCCGCGCTTTGTCGCATCGAACCCGCAGCCGATGCCGGCGGCTTTCGAGCCGGCCGCGCTCGAGGATGGCGAGGTCCGGCTCACCTTTCTCGGCCATGCGAGCTTCCTGATCGAGAGCCCGCTTGGCGTCACCATCGTCACCGACTACAGCGACGCCACGCGCCCGCCGCTGGTGCCGGACATCGTCACCATGAACCGGGCGCACATCTCCCACTACACGCTCAATCCCGATCCCGGCATCCGCTACGTGCTCCACGGCTGGAGCGAGAACGGCGAGCCGGCCCATCACGACCTTACCGTCGACGATGTATGGATCCGCAATGTCACGACCAACGTCCGTGGCGGTTTCGGCGTGTCGGACGATCTTCAGCGCGACCAGAACTCGATCTTCGTCTTCGAGGTATCGGGCCTGTGCATCGCTCATCTCGGCCATCTTCACCACACGCTGACCGACGACCACCTCAAGGCCCTCGGCCGGATCGATGTGGTCCTGGCGCCGGTCGACGGCACCTATACGCTCAATGTCGATGACATGATCACGGTGCTGCAGCAGATCAACGCGCCGCTGGTGATCCCGATGCATTTCTTCAGCGCGTCGACGCTGAAGCGCTTCGTGGCGCGCCTGGACGATCATTTCGATGTCGAGACCAGCCCGGTTCCGGTGGTGACGCTGTCGCGTGCAACGCTGCCGCGAAGGCCCACCGTTCTTGTGCTGCCCGAGCCATAACGCGCCGTTCAGCGCCGGTTCAGGCGTCCCGGGCCATGCTCCGGACATCGGTTGGCGCTTCTAGGCGCCCTCTGTCGAACGCTGGACAGGAGACAGACATGACGTCGATTCGGAGCGGTTTCGTTGCCGCCGTGCTGGCCGTCGCCGGCCTCGTTTCAGCCGTGGCGCCATCCGGCGCCTCCGCCTTCTTCGCCTGGTCCGTGGTGGATGTTCCCTACGGAGACACCCTCAACGTCCGCGCCTGGCCGAGCAACAAGTCACAGATTCTGGTCGCCTATCCCAACACCACGGTGCTTTCGATGACCGGCAAATGCACCGGCGGGGTCAGCCTCGACGCCATTGCCGGCTGGCCCGCGTGGAAGCAGCGCCAGGCGGTCAGTTACCAGTGGTGCGAGACGTGGCTCGATCCCTACGGCAACGGCCAGTACCGGTCGGGCTGGGTCTACGGGAAATACATTCAGCCGATCTGAGCATCCGGCAACCCTTTGAGGCAGCCGGGCGGTCCGCGGCCCGGCTTCGCCTATCCCCTGCGGCGGTCGGGGTCGCCGACGACGTGGTAGTCGATCTCGATGACCCGCTCGTTCCTCGCTGCATCACGACGGGCGGCTTCCTCGCGAATCGTCGCGGCGATCTTCCGCCAGCGCCACCAGGCGACGCCCATCGCCACCGCCACGACCGGAAGGAGCAGGATGGCGACGCCGAGCGTCAGGATGATGAAGGCGACCGCCAGTCCCAAAGCGAGAGCGATAGCCAGTGCAACGCCGATACGGCTCCGCAACGAGCTCGGTTGAAACTGGATCTGGCGATATTGCATGATTTCGGTGGACCTTTCCTTTTCACCTATTTGGCGCCCATTCGCCGCCACCGCAAGGGCGGTCGGCCCGCTGCTACAAAGTGATACAATTCCGGGAAACTCCTGACACAGTGGATCGTTACATGGGATGCGTCCGCCGGACGCGCCTCCCCGCGCCGGCTTTCCTCAGGAGTGAAATCATGCCGCGCAGTTCCGTTCCGGCAGCAGACCGGGCATCCTATTCGCGGGCGCAGATCGTCCTCCACTGGTCGATCGCAGCGCTGGTCATGTGGCAATTGTTCTTCAGCGAGCATCCGCCCCGCTCCCTCTATGGGGCGACGAGCCAGGACCTGTGGACCCGGACCTTCGAGTTCGAGCCATGTCTGGATCGGCCTCCTCGTCCTCGCCCTGGTCGTGGTCAGGGTCGTGCTCCGCCTCGTTCACGGCGCGCCGCCGGCCGACGAGTCGAACCGCATGGCGGCGATGGCGGCGAAGGGCGCGCATCTGCTCTTCTATGTGCTCCTGTTCTTGATGCCGATCACCGGCGTCATGTCGTGGTATTTCGGCTGGCCCGTCGGCGGGCTGCACGAAGCCGGCCAGCCGGTGTTCGTCGCCCTCATCGCCCTTCATGTCGCCGCCGCCGGCTGGCATCAGTTCATCAAGCGTGACGGGCTGACGAAGCGGATGCTCGCACCGGCCCACTGAGCCCGGTTGGCAATGCCGGCCGATCGTCCCCAGATGAGTGCTTTCCGGATACGAAAGCGGGAGGGGACGATATGGCCGGCACTGCCCATCAAGGCGTCGCACTCGTCACGGGCGGCAATCGGGGTCTCGGCCTCGAGAGCTGCCGTCAGCTCGGGGTCGCGGGATTCCACGTCATCCTCACGGCGCGAAGCGCGGCGAAGGGGCAGGTGGCCGCCGCCGGGCTCGAAAGGGAAGGCCTCTCCGTCGAATACCGGCCGCTCGACGTGACCGACGGGGAGAGCATCGCCGCCCTGGCGCGAGGGCTTGCCGCGGATGGGGTCAAGCTCGACGTTCTGGTCAACAACGCCGGCCTGGAGTTCGACGGGTTCGATGCGGATGTTGCCCGCAAGACATTGGCTGCCAACGCCTTCGGTCCTATCCGGGTGAGCGACGCGCTGCTCCCCTTGATGCCGGACGGCGGGACGATCGTCATGGTGTCGAGCGGTGCCGGGGACCTGTCGGCCTTCGCGCCGGCGCTTCGCAAGCGATTCCTCGATCCGCACCTCACCCGCGAAGCGCTGACGGCGCTGCTTAACGGCTTCGTCGCCGCGGTCGCCGACCGCAGCTATCGCGCCGACGGCTGGCCGGGCTCCGCCTACAAGGTGTCGAAAGCCGGGCTGAACGCCTTCACCCGCATCCTCGCCGCCGAGCTGGCTCCCCGCAGGATCAAGGTCAACGCCGTCTGCCCCGGTTGGGTGCGCACTGACATGGGCGGCCCGGCGGCGCCGCGCAGCATTCCCAAGGGGGCCGCCTCGATCGTCTGGGCGGCGCGGCTCGCGCCCGACGGGCCGACCGGCGGCTTCTTCCGCGACGGCAGGCCGATCTCCTGGTAGCGGCTCCGTCTTCGGCCGGACGGCGGTCTGTTCACGGATTGTTCTTGTCCGCGCCCGGCGGTTGTGCTAGCTTGACATCCCAAGCGGAGGGCGCCCGCGGAAATGGTTTCACAGGTCAGAACGGTCGCGTTCCAGGGCATCGAGGCGGTTCCCGTCGACGTGCAGGTGCAGGTCGCGCCGGGCAAGATCGGGCTTGCACATCGTCGGGCTGCCCGACAAGGCGGTGGCCGAGAGCCGCGAGCGGGTGCAGGCGGCGCTCCATGCCTCCGGCCTGTCGATGCCGCCAAGCGGATGACCGTCAATCTCGCGCCGGCCGACCTGCCCAAGGAGGGCAGCCACTACGACCTGCCGATCGCCGCTCGGCCTGATGGCCGGCGCTCGGCGCGCTGCCGGGCGACGCGCTCGGCGACTATGTCGTCCTCGGCGAACTGTCGCTCGACGGCACGATCACGCCGTCGCCGGCGCGCTGCCGGCCGCGATCGGCGCGAACCGGCAGGACCGCGGCCTGATCTGCCCGGCCGATTGCGGGCCGGAAGCGGCCTGGGCGGGCGGCGACATCGGCATCATCGCGCCGAGGAGCCTGATCGCGCATCGCCAACCATTTCCGCGGCACGCAGGTGCTGTCGCGCCCGAAGCCGGCCATGCGCGGCCGCGCGCGGCGACCTGCCGGACCTTGCCGACATCAAGGGGCAGGAGAGCGCCAAGCGGGCGCTGGAGGTCGCGGCGGCCGGCGGGCACAACCTGCTGATCGTCGGCCCGCCCGGCTCGGGCAAGTCGATGCTGGCGCAGCCGCCTGCCCTCGATCCTGCCGCCGCTGTCGCCGCGCGAGCTTCTCGAAGTCTCGATGATCGCCTCGATCGCCGGCGAACTCGCAGGCGGCAAGCTTTCCGACCGGCGGCCGTTCCGCGCGCCGCATCATTCGGCCTCGATGGCGGCGATGGTCGGCGGCGGCCTGCGCGCCCGGCCCGGCGAGGTGTCGCTCGCCCATCACGGCGTCCTCTTCCTCGACGAGTTGCCGGAATTCACCCCGCAGGTGCTCGATTCGCTTGCGCCAGCCGCTCGAGTCCGGCGAGACGTGATCGCGCGCGCCAACTACCGGGTCAGCTATCCGGCCGAAATCCAGCTGGTCGCCGCCATGAACCCGTGCCGCTGCGGCATGGCCGGCGAGCCGGGGCATCAGCTGCGCGCGCGGCCCGCGCTGCGACGCCGACTATCAGGCGCGGCATCTCGGGGCCGCTCCTCGACCGCATCGATATCCGCATCGAGGTGCCGGCGGTGTCGGCCGCCGACCTGATCCTGCCGGCGCCGGCCGAGCCTTCGGCGTCTGTGGCGGAGCGGGTGGCGCGCGCGCGCGCCGTCCAGACGCGAGCGTTTCGCGGGCATGCGGGCTGCCGTCGGTGCAACGACCAATGCGCGCTGTTCGGCTGATCGATCGAAGAATCGCGGCGCCCGACGCCGCCGGCCATCGCGCTCCTCAGGACGCGAGCCGAGACGATGGGCCTGTCCGCCCGCGGCTATCACCGCGTCCTCAAGGTCGCCCGCACGCTCGCCGATCTCGACGGCGCCGACTCCGTCGGCCGCATCCACCTCGCCGAGGCGCTGAGCTATCGGGCAGTCGGCGACGTCCTCGCGGCAGCCGCGGCCTGAAACCCGACGCGCGTTACTTCACCGGGAAGTCGAAATAGGTGTCGGGATAGGGCTCGTCGGCGAGCGTGAAATGCCACCATTCGTAAGGGTAGGGCTTGAAGCCGTGGAGCTGCATGACGCTCGACAGCATTAGCCGGTTGGCGCGCGCCTCGGTCGGCTGTTCCGGGTCGTCCGGCCATGAGCGTTCGGAGAAGAAGTCGAAGCCGGTGCCCATATAAACCTCGACCTTGGCGGGCAGGGTGACCAGCGTCAGGTCGGCGGTCGAGCCGCGGGAATGGCCTGACTTCTCGGCGATATAGCCCTTGGGAAACAGCTCGCTCTTGTCGAGGTCCGGATAGAATTCCGGCTTCATGCGCGTGTTGTCCGAATCTTCCGCCCAGCGGACGAACTCGGCGACCGCCCGCGCTGGCCGGTAGCAATCGAACACCTTGAGCCCGAAGCCGAACGGCTTCAGCGAGGCCTGCACCCTGGCCAGCGCCTCCGCGGCCGGCCGCGTCAGCAGGCAGACGGGCGCTTGGTAGCCGTCGATCGGCTTGCCGACGAAGTTGAAGTAGCCGGCATAGCGCGCCTCGACGACGAGGCCCGGCACCACATCGGCGGTGTTGACGAAATCCTTCGGCCTTTCCTCAGCGTTCGCCAAGCTCACTACCATCGTTGCCGTCACAAACAGACTTGCCCCGATCCGCATCGTTCGATCTCACCCTTTTCCGTGACGGAGCACAACCGAAGAAAGACGCCGCGCCAAAGCCGCGCACTTTGCCAAACTCGACCGCCGGCTCCGATGGAACGCGGGAGGGCCCGCGGGTTGAGCGCCCCGACCCCCTACCCTAGACTTCACGCCCGCCGGGTTCGCAAGAACCGTCTCGAAACGAACATCCGTCGTGAAGCTGGAAATGACCAGTCTGGAAGGCCGGACCCATCTCGTCGGCATCGGCGCCCAGAAGGCGGGCACGAGCTGGCTCGCCCGCTATCTGGAACACCACCCGGAAGCCTATGTCTCCCCGATCAAGGAGCCGCACTATTTCGACGCCATCTACGGCCCCCCGATCACCCGGCATTTCAACGACGTGATGGTGAGACGGGCCAGGGAAACCGCTTACAATGTGAAGGCCGGCATCGAGGCCAACAAGATCAGAACCCAAGCCGTCGAGCGATTGCTGGCCTTGATCGACCGATTGCAGATGCCCATCGATCCGTCCGCCTATTTGAGATACTTCGAGGACAGGGTAACGGACGAAAGCGTGTTCTGCGATATCACGCCGAGCTACGCTGTGCTCGACGAAATGGGCTTCCGGAAGATTATGGAAACCCATGACCGCACCAGCTTCATCTTCATCATGCGCGATCCGGTCGCGCGTTTTATCTCGCAACTCGCCATGGAAGCCGGTAGGAACGCGAACATTGCCTCGCCGGCGGAGCTTGCCGGCTGCATCGACAACCCGTCCTTCGCTTTGCGCACCGACTACCGCCGCACCATAACCGAGCTGGAGAAGGCGACCTCCGGCCGAAACGTTCTCTATCTCTTCTTTGAGACCTTGTTCCGGGAAGCCTCGATCCGCCGTGTCACCAACTTTCTCGGCATCGGTTATCGCGAGGCGGCACTCGAGCGGATCGTGAACCCGGGTCGGCCGATACCGGTCGAGGAGGAGCAGAAACGGCGCATTTTCAGGGCTTTCCGCCCGGTCTATGATTTTGTCTTCGACCGCTTCGGAGATGACGCCCCGGCCCAATGGCGCAAGACCTATAGCGAATTGACGGACTAGGCGCCGGTATCGGGGCCTTCTGCAAGGCCCCGATACCGACCGACGGCTTGCCTCGCCGTTAAGCCTTGTCCGACGTTTTTGGGTAATTGCGGGCACGGTCAAGCATTTGGAAAGCATGGCCTGACACTCTCCGGCCCGGTCGTGCCGGTTCCCCCCTGGATCGGCTCGCCGTCGGACACGTGCAGAAGATGGCCGCTGTTCCCGCCAATCAGACGAGCGCGCTCGTGGACGTCCCGCCGGGACGACGCCGGTCTCGGCGCCCCCCGCCACAGACACGAGCTTGCCCGGACCGAACCGGGTTGCGGCGGCGATCTTTGCGGCGATTGCCGGCCTCGTCTCTCTGGCGGCCCTGGCCGTTGTCTATGTCGAGCCGACCATGGCGCCGGTCGTTGCCCCCGTAGCGGTCGTGCTCGGCGCGGTTTCGCTGTGGGGCGCCTCCCGGATCGACACCCACCGCTATCGCGTCCGTCTCGACGCGTTGCTCGCCGAGAAGAGGGAGCTCGCCGCCACGCTGGAGCGGATCGCCGACACGGCGTGGGAGCTTCGCGAAAGCGAGGAGCGCTATCGCAGCCTGATCGACGCCCAGGGCGACCTCGTCGTGCATCGCGACGCCGACGAGCGGATCACCTTCGTCAATCCGGCCTTCCTCAGGGCGTTCGGAGTCGGCGAGGCGAACATCCTCGGGCGGCCCCTGTCGCTTGCCCCGCTCGAGGAGGAGCGGGAGATCGACGGCGGCCGCGGACATGGAGAGATCGCGGCGCGCGACCTCAAGCTGATGACCGCCGCGGGCGCGCGCTGGTTCTCGTGGGTCGACATCCGGATCCGAGACGAGGCCGGGGCTCTCGGCCCGGTCTACTCCGTCGCCCGCGACATCACCGCCCGCAAGGAGGTGGAACTGGCGCTGGTCGAGGCACGCGAGAAGGCCGAAGCGGCGAGCCAGGCAAAGTCGCGCTTCCTCGCCACGGTCAGCCACGAGTTCCGCACCCCGCTGAACGGTATTCTCGGGCTCACCGGGCTCCTGCTCGAAACCCGGCTCACCCCTGTCCAGGAGACCTACGCCCGCGGCATCCGGTCGTCAGGCGATGCGCTGCTCGGGCTGATCGAGGACATGCTCGATTTCTCCAAGATCGAGGCCGAGCGCTTCGATCTGCGCCCCGAACCCGCCGATCTTGAAACGCTGCCGCATGAGATCGTCGAACTGCTTGCTGCGCGCGCTCACGCCAAGGGGATCGACATCGTCGCCGACATCGATCCTGCGATCCCGGCGCTCGTCTCGGTCGACACGACGCGTTTGCGCCAGGTGCTGGTCAATCTGGTGGGCAACGGCGTCAAATTCACCGGACGCGGCGGGGTCACGCTTTCGGCAAGTCTCGAGGCGTCCGCCAACCGCACCGCTCACGTTGTCTTTTCGGTCTCCGACAGCGGACCGGGAATCGCGCCTGAGGACGCCGAGCGCCTGTTCGGCGAGTTCGAGCAGGCCGACAACGCGCCGAACCGGCAGCATGGTGGCACCGGCCTCGGGCTCGCCATCAGCCGCCGTATCGTCCGCCGCATGGGAAGCGACCTCACCGTGACGCCCCGCCCCGGCGGCGGCTCGGTCTTCCGCTTTGCCCTCGATCTGCCGGTCGAGGCCGGGAAGCGGCCGGCGCCGCCGCGCCTCGACGGCCGCCGCATCCTTGTCGTCATGCCGGAGGGGGCCGAGCCGCCGGCCCTGGTTCGTGGCCTTGAGGCCGCCGGCGCCGAGGCGCGCGCCGTGACGACCGTCAACGCGGCGGCGGGGCTTGCCGGCGCAGCGGTCGCAGCCGCGCTCCCCTATGATGCGCTCCTCATCGACCGGCGGCTGGCGTCGGACCCGGCGATGGCGCTCACACGTCTGCGCGAGGCCGCCGGCGGCGAAGGTTGCGGCGATCGTCCTCATCGAGCCGGGCGGCCGGGAGGAGATCGACGCTCTGCAGGGCAATCGGCTTCGATGCTTATCTGGTCCGTCCGATCCGGCGCTCCTCGCTGGTCAGGATCGTCTCCGAGCTGGCGAAGGCTCCGGCGACTTCCACGTCGATCCCGAAGACGCGCGCGGCCGGGCGGCGGAGCTGCCGCGTCCGGCGGGTGCCAGCCTCGACGTCCTGCTCGCCGAAGACAACGAGATCAGTGCGCTGCTTGCCCGCGCCGTGATCGAGGGACTCGGTCACTCGGTCACCGAGGTTCGGGACGGGGCGGCGGCGGTCGCCGCCGTCACCGCGAGGACCGATGCCTTCGGCGTCATCCTTCTCGACCTCCACATGCCCGGGCTGGACGGACTGGCGGCGGCGCGCGCAATTCGTGCCCATGAGGCCGAGGCCGGAAAGCCGCGCGCGGCCATCTGTCGCTCTGACCGCCGACGTGCTGCCGGAGACCCAGACGCGCGGCCAGCGAGGCCGGAATCGATTCGATTCTGGAAAAGCCGGTTTCGCCCGAATTCTCTCCGCCGCCTGCTTTCGGAATTGACCGGGACCGGGCATCCGCGCTAGCCACTATGTGGCGCGGGCTGTCACCAAACTGTTTGAAATCTGTGGTCTTTCTCCCGCGCCCAGGAGTCGCGGGCTGTCGAGACAATGCTGATTCGAGAGGTTAATATCCGGAGAATCGTTCTTGCCGGAGCCGTCCCGACAGGCGATGCTACCAGCGGCGGGGACTCCGAGGGGGAGGCGACATGGCTTATCTGCCAATGATGCCACAGCGCTTTAGCAGCGGCATGATGCGCATGGCATGGCGGCGGTTCAATCAGTCGGCTGCTCCGCTCGGCCGGCTCGGCAGCCTCGAGGTTCGTCTCGCCCGGTCGGGCGACGAGGTCAAGCAGGCCCAGCGGCTCCGCTACCGGATCTTCTACGAGGAGATGTCAGCGGTCGCCAATGCCCGCGCCACGTTCTTCGGGCGCGATGCCGATCCCTATGACAAGTTCTGCGACCATCTTCTGGTCCTCGACCACGATGCGGTCGGCGCGCCGGAGATCGTCGGCACCTATCGTCTCCTGCGGCAGGAGATCGCCGAGAAGACAAAGGGCTTCTATTCCGCCGGCGAGTTCCAGATCGGCCACCTCGTCACCCGTCATGCCCAGCGCTCCTTCCTCGAGCTCGGCCGCTCCTGCGTCCTCAAGCCCTACCGGACCAAGCGAACGGTGGAGCTGTTGTGGCATGGCATCTGGAGCTATGTCCGCCAGCACAATATCGACGTGATGATCGGCTGTGCCTCGCTGGAGGGCACCGACCCGCGGCGTCTGGCGCCGCTTCTGAGCTTCCTCAGGAGCTACGCGCCGTCGCCGGAGGAATGGCGGGTCCGGGCGCTGCCCGGCCGCGGCGTCCCGCTGGAGGGGCTGACGCCGCGGGACCAGGTGAGCGGCATCACGGTGCTTCGCGAACTGCCGCCACTGATCAAGGGCTATCTGCGCCTCGGCGCCTATATCTGCGAGGAAGCGGTGGTCGACTGGCAGTTCGGCACGACGGACGTGTTCATCGTGCTGCCGATCGAGCGGATCAACACCCGCTACATCAACTACTACGGCCCGGACGCCACCCGCCACGCCGCCTGAGCGTGGCGGCCGGTCAGGAGCCGCCGCTGCATGAAGACGAGGTCGAGCCAGCGGCCGAACTTGTAGCCGACCTCCGGCATCCGCCCGGTCTCGGTGAAGCCGTGCCGGGCATGGAGCCGGATCGAGGCGTCGTTGTCGGAGGCGATGCCGGCGACCAGCATGTGCTTGCCGAGCGCCTCCGCCCGCTCGATCAGGGCAAGGAGCAAGGCCGTGGCGATGCCCCGCCGCCGATATCCTTCCGCCACATAGATCGAATGCTCCACCGTGAAGCGATAGCCGTCGAACGGGCGGAAGTCGCCGAACGAGCCGTAACCCGCCACTCCGTCGCCGTCCTCGGCGACCAGCACCGGATAGTCCTGCCGCCGGCGCGCCGCAAACCACGCCGCGCGGTTTTCGAGGTCGACCGGCGTGTCGTTCCAGATCGCCGTCGTGTTGCGCACCGCGTCGTTGTAGATGGCGAGGATCGCCGGGAGGTCGGGGTCCTCGGCGGGGCGGACGATTGCGGTCACGGGCGGTGGCCGATCGCCGGCAGCGCTATTGCGCCGCCGGGTCCGCCGGCGCTGTGCCGAGCTTGGCGCTGTCGGCGTCGAGCCGGCCGACCGTCTGCTTGAGCCCCTGCTCCTCCTTGGCGAATTCGCCGACACGATCGGCGACGTCGCCCCAGCTCGGCGGCGGTCCGCCGCCCCGCGCCTTCTGGAGCACCGCCTCGCCGGCCGCGGTGAGCTGCTGGCGAAGGTTGCTGTCCTCGGCGAGCCACCATGCGGCGATGATGCCTGCCGCGACCGCGGCGACGAGAACGAGACGGCGCATCGCCTACATTCCCGGCTGCAGGCGCAGCCCGCCATTGACCTCGTCGACGATCTTCATCAGGTCGCTCCACGACCGCACGAGGTCCGAGCGCAGCGTGTCGAGGTTCTCGACCGCGCCGAGGTCGCTCAGCGCCGTCTTCAGCGAGCTCGCCATGTTGAGCGTGCGCGCCGCGGCGTCGTAGACCCGCGCGTTCTCCTTCAGCGCATGGAAGAAGACGTCGAGGTCGACGGACTGGTCGCCGAGCCGCGCCATCACGTCGGCCTGGCGCTCGGCGAAATAGTTCCATGCCGCCACCGCCGCTTCGAGGCTGTGGATCTCGGCGTCGTTGGCCTGCCGGGTGAGGCGCGACTTCTCGATCTCCGCCCGCGACAGGGTGTCGGTGCGCAGATACCCGTCGATCTCGTCGTTGCTGCGGCGAAGCTCGGCGAGCCGGGCGTTGGCGTCGGCGATGCGGAAGCCGATCTCCTGGCCGATGGCGTCGATATCGGAGAGCTCGGCGTAGCGCCGCTCGAACACCTGCGGCGCGAGCTGGGCGATGGCATCGAAGGACTTGGCGATGGTCGAGATCTGGTGCGCGACGTTGGCGATCTGCTCTTCGGTGACGGGATCCTTGCCGGCGACAAGGTCGCGGATGCGCTTGGTCGCCGCGATGTTCGCCTGAAGCGCATCGAGGATGTCGGGGATGCTCGGATCCGACTGGGTCGCCTCGATGCTCTTGCCGAGGGTTTCGGCGAGCAGTTTCAGCGCCTCGTCATGGGGCAGGTTGGCGGCCTGCTCCCGGATGATGCCGATGTCCTGCTCGGCCGCAGCGGCCGGCAGGCCGGCGAGCGGTGCGGAGACCAGAACGGCTGCGATCAGCGATGCAAATGCCCTGGACATGACGGGCCCTCCCGATGGTCTGGTGACGGGTGGAGAGTACCCCGGTCGGAGCCGATACACCACGGCGATGACGCGCCGGTGTCACTCCGGCGTCCCGGCGGCGGGAGCGGCGGGGCAGTCCGGCATGGGGATCCCGGCGCTTCCCCGCGTGAAGGCGGCGGGCGCCGCCGCCGCCGCGACGTAGGTCCGACTGGCGACGTCGAAGGCCGGCGCCGGATGCCTGTGGACAATTGCGTCGGCGAGTGCCCGCTTCGTCGCAAGGATGCGCTGGTAGGACTGGTCGATCGTTGCCGCCGGGATGCGACCGGCGGCGACCGCTCCGGTCACCGCGTCGATCACCCGGTCGACACGGCTGGCGTCGCTGGTTTGCCGATTGGCGAAGAGGAGGATGTCGGCGCCGGCCCGCGCCGCCATCACCGCCGCCGCCTCCTCACTGTAGCGATCGGCGATGGCGTCCATGCCGAGGTCGTCGGTGACGACCAGGCCGTCGAAACCCAGCTCCTTGCGGAGCGCGACAGTGATCGCCCGCCGCGACAGGCTGGCCGGCCGGTCGCCGTCGGAGAAGCGCGGATGGATCAGGTGGCCGACCATGATCATCGGGACGCGCTGCTCGCGCGCAAGGACCCGGAACGGCGTCAGCTCGCGCGGCTGCCAGGTTTTCGTGATGTCAACGATCCGCTTGTGCGGATCGAGCACCGCCGACCCGTGGCCGGGGAAATGCTTGGCAGCGGTCAGCACGCCGGCATCGTCGTGGGCGGCGATGAACTGCTCCGCATAGGCGACGACGGTCTGCGCGTCCGTCCCGTAGCTCCGCGCCTTGCGGCCGATAGCCGGGTTCCGCGGATTGATGTTGAGGTCGACGACCGGGCCGAAATTGACGTCGATGCCGAGCGCCGCCAGCTCGGTCGCGGTCTTCGCATAGTCGGCGCGCGCGGTGCAAAGGTCGGTCCTGGCGATGGCGCGCGCCGACGGCAGGCTCTGGAAGCCGTGCCGGCGGGTCAGCCGCTGGATGTAGCCGCCCTCCTGGTCGATGGCGATGAACGGCGGCAGGGCGCCGGCGGCCGCCGCGAGGCTGCCCGTCAGCCGCCCGACCTGGGCGGGATTGCGCGCATTGTCGGCGAACAGGATGACGCCGCCGATCCGGCCCTCGGCGATCATCGCTGCGGCCCGCGCCGGCCACGCCTCCCCCGGCTCGCTGCCCGGGAAGCCGATCATGATCATCTGGCCGACTTCCCGCGCGGTCAGCTCCATCGCCCGGTCGGGATGGAGGGTCGGCCCGGCGCGCGGCGTCGGCTCCGGCCACAGGAGCGGCCAGCTCGGCGACGGCGCACCGGCGTCAGCCGGCGCGGCAAGCACCAGGGCGGCAAGGATGAGGAGCGGTCTCAGGGGCAGGGCCGGTTCTCCTTTCGCATGGCGCCGCAGATCGGCGCGCCCTGTCATAGCGCGAAACGAGGCCGTGGCCATGGGCAATGTCCACCGCCCGGTCGCTGGAGAGCGGTCTTCCGGTCGAGCCTGGTCGAGCCGGAGGACGATGGGGGAGGCAGTGGCGCCGCGTGTGTGCGAACGACAAGACACACACTCCATTGTTCCCGCGCTCGAATGTCGAGCCAGGGCTTGCTTGCTTCGCGGCTCGCTTCGCACGCACCTCAGCAGGAGGGCGGCAAGCGAGGGGTAGCGGGCGCTGATGAGCACGCCAGTCCGAGTTTAGTCTCATGGGGCGCCTCACCAGCGCCCGCCATGGCGATTTTCGGCACTCCGCTCCCGCGCTCCACCGGGCGCGCAATCGCCGGGACACCCGACGACGACTCGAGAGGGTTGGTGCCCTGCCCAACGCGCTGCGTACAGACCGGCGAGGGATTGGTGAAGCGAAGAGCCAGACCGCGCGAACCCTCTCCCCTTGCGGGAGACGGTGGCGAGGCCGAAGGCCGAGCCGGGTGAGGGGTAACGGGCTGGAGACGTCGACCCCGTCGTCTCCTCTCGGTTCGCTGCCATAACCCCTCACCAACTCCGCCTAAGCCGGCTTTGATTTGATGCCGGTCGCTACGCTCCGCGCCTCTTGTCGCCGGCAAGGCTTCGTATCCTCTCCCCGTCCGGGAGAGGAGGGTGTTTCGCGCCCCTAATGCGCCTCGTCCCAGTTGCGGGCGGCGGCGGCGTCGACCTGCAACGGCACCGAGAGCCAGATCGCCGGCTCGGCCGCCTTGGCCATCACTTGCGTGATGACCGGCAGCGTGGCGTTGACCTCCTCCTCCGGCGCCTCGAAGACCAGCTCGTCATGCACCTGCAAGAGCATCGCGGCCGACAGCCTCGCCTTCTCCAGCGCCGGCTCCATGCGGATCATGGCGCGGCGGATGATGTCGGCGGCGGTCCCCTGGATCGGCGCGTTGATCGAGGCGCGGTCGACGAAGGCGCGCTCGGCGGCGTTGCCGGACTTCACTTGCGGGAAATGGATCTTCCGCCCGAACAGCGTCGTCACATAGCCGTGCTCGCGCACCTGCGCCTTCATTGCGTCCATGTAGCCGCGGATGCCGGGGAAGCGCTCGAAATAGCGCTTGATGTAGGCGGCGGCCTCCTCGCGCGGGATCGACAGCTGGTTCGACAGGCCGAAGGCCGAGATGCCGTAGATGATGCCGAAGTTGATCGCCTTGGCGCGGTTGCGCACCTCGCGCGGCATCCCCTCCACCGGCACGTTGAACATCTCGCTTGCCGTCATGGCGTGGATGTCGAGTCCGTCGGCGAAGGCCTGCTTCAGCTCCGGGATTTCGGCTATGTGGGCGAAGATGCGGAGCTCGATCTGGCTGTAGTCGGCCGAGATCAGCTTCCGCCCGTCCTCGGCGATGAAGGCGGTGCGGATGCGCCGCCCGGCCTCGGTGCGGATCGGGATGTTCTGCAGGTTCGGCTCGGACGACGACAGCCGCCCGGTCGAGGTGGCGGCGAGCGCATACTGGGTGTGGATGCGGCCGGTGTCCCGATGGATGAAGCCGGGCAACAGGTCGGTGTAGGTCGATTTCAGCTTGGAAAGCTGGCGCCAGTCGAGGATGCGGGCGGCAAGCTCGATGCCGGCGGCGGCGAGCTCGTCGAGCACGTCGGCGCCGGTCGACCAGGCGCCAGTCTTGGTCTTCTTGCCGCCGGGCAGGCCGAACTTGCCGAACAGGATGTCGCCGAGCTGCTTGGGCGAGCCGATGTTGAATTCCTCGCCGGCGAGTCCGTAGATCTCGGCCTCGAGGCCGCCGAGCTTCTGGGCGAACTCGCCGGAAAGCCGCGACAGGGCCTGGCGGTCCACCTTGATGCCGCGCGCCTCCATGCGGGCGAGCACCGGCACCATCGGCCGCTCCAGCGTCTCGTACATGTTGGTCATGTGCTCGGCGACCAGCCGCGGCTTGAGGCTGGTCCACAGCCTCAGCACGAGGTCGGCGTTCTCGGCGGCGTATTCGGTCGCCCGGTCGAGCGGCACATGGGCGAATGCGACCGCCGCGCGGCCGCTGCCGGTCACCGCCTTCAGGGTGAGCGGCGCGTGGCCGAGCCAGCGCTCGGAGAGGTCGTCGAGGCCGAGGCTGCCCTTGCCCGCATCGAGCGCGTAGGCGAGGAGGACCGTGTCGTCATAGGGCGCGACGTCGATGCCGTAGCGGGCGAGGAGCAGGCGGACCGGCTTCAAATTGTAGGCGAGCTTGAGCACCGAGCCGTCCTCGAGGAGCGGCTTCAGCGCCTCGAGCGCGTCAGGCTCCGGGATCTGCCCGTCGAGTAGCCCCGCGCCGAGGAGGTCGGTCTCGCCGTTCCGATGGCCGAGCGGGATATAGCCCGCCCGGCCGGGCCGGGTGGCAAGGCCGATGCCGACGATTTCGCCGAGCATCGGGTCCGGCGAGGTGGCCCGGACGTCGATGGCGACGTGGCCGGTCTCCATCGCCTCGTCGATCCATTCCTCGAGCCGGGCCGGATCACTGATGGTCTCGTAGCGCTTGAGGTCGATGGGCTCGGCGGTGGCCGCCACGGCTGCTGCCGCGGCCCGTCCGGCCGGGGCGAAGGCGCCGTTCGCCGAGCCGGGCGAGGGGGATTGCGGAGACGACCCCTCACCCGGTCCTCCGCTTCGCTCCGGACCACCCGCCGATCCGGTCGCGGGCAGGCTCTCTCCCGCAAGGGGAGAGGGTTCATCCGCCGGCATCAGCTTCGCCGCATAGGTGGCGTGATGGAGCTTGTCGGACTTGAGCCGCGGGTCGGCTTCGACCGCGTTGGGATCGAGGCCCGAGGCTTCGGCGACCCGCTTGGTCAGCGTTGTCAGCTCCATCGCCTTGGAGAAGGCGATCAGCTTCTCCGCGTCGAGCTCGCCGACCCGCGTGGCGCCGAGCGGCGTCTCGCAGTCGACGTGGCAGTCGAGCGTCACCAGCCGCTTCGACATCCGGGCCTGGTCGGCGAAATTGATCAGCGTCTCGCGCCGCTTCGGCTGCTTGATCTCCCCGGCGCGGGCAAGCAGCGTGTCGAGGTCGCCGTATTCCTTGATCAGGGTCGAGGCGGTCTTGATGCCGATGCCGGGGACGCCCGGCACGTTGTCGGAGGTGTCGCCGACCAGCGCCTGCACGTCGATCACCTTCTCCGGCGGCACGCCGAAATAGTCGATCACCCCGGCGATATCGATCTTGCGCTCCGGCCGGTAGCCGGGCCGGCCCTTCTGGCCCGATTCGAAGTCGTAGAAGAGGATCCTGTCGGTGACGAGCTGCATCAGGTCCTTGTCGGACGAGATGATCAGGACGTCAGCCCCCGCCTTCTCCGCCTCCTGGGCGTAGGTGGCGATCAGGTCGTCGGCCTCGAAGCCCTCCTTCTCGATCGGCTCGAGCCCGAAGGCGCGCACCGCCTCGCGCATCAGCGGAAACTGCGGGACGAGGTCGTCCGGCGGCTCGCGGCGGGTGCCCTTGTAGTCCGGGTAAATCTCCTTGCGGAACGTGTCCTCGGTCTTGTCGAACAGGATGGCGAGATGGGTCGGCCGGATGCCGACGGCGCCGTCCCGAACGAACTGGTAGAGCTTGGTCGAGAAGAGGCGAATCGCTCCGGTCGGCAGCCCGTCGGAGCGGTAATTGTATTTGGCGTCCTGGTTGATCGACTGGAAATAGGCGCGAAAAACGAAGGACGAGCCGTCGACCAGGAAGACGTGGTCGCCGGGTCCGATGGGCTTGAGCGGCTTGTTGTCTGACATGGGTGGAATATGGCCGGCCGTTAAGGAAATGACTAGGCCGCGACGCCCTCGACAGTGGCGAAATGATCGCGAGCGGGTTACGCTGCGGCTCACCGGTACGGTTTGGGCCAGCCGGACACTGGATTTCTTGTTGGGGGAGGCCGGTCGTGTCGTTTCATTCCGGGCCGGTAGCGTCGTTTGTTGCGCTGGCGCTCTGCGTTGGGCTTGCGGCGTGCAATGAACCGAAGAGCGAGACGCCGGCACCGCGCACGGCTCGTGTCATCGTTGCCGAGCCGGCGCCGCTACTGCTCGCCGCCGAGGGAAGCGGCACGGTCGAGGCGCGCACCACCACCAGCGTCGGCTTCCTCGTCGCCGGGCGGATGGTCACCCGCGACGTGGATGTCGGGTCGACCGTCAAGAAAGGCGACAAGATCGCCTCCATTGATCCGACCGACCTGAAGAACCAGCTGCAGGCGGCCGAGGCGCAGGTCGCGGCGGCACAGGCGGCGGTCGATCAGGCGGCGCCTGAGGAGGCCGCCAAGCGCGAGCTCCTCAAGAAGGGATTCACCACCCAGGCCGACTACAACCAGGCGCTGAAGGCGCTGCAGGCCGCCCAGGCCGATCTCAAATCGGCCGAGGCCAATCTGCGGCTCGCCCAGGATCAGCTCAAATATGCCGATCTGACCTCGCCGGTCGCCGGCGTCGTCACCAAGACCGGCGCGGATCCCGGCCAGGTCGTCCAGGCCGGCCAGATGATCGTCGAGATCGCCGATATCAGCGCTCTGGATGCTGTCTTCTCCGTCTCGCAGCAGATCGCCAATCTCGCCAAGATCGGGGTCCCGGTCACGGTCTGGCTGCAGTCCGACCCGACCAAGAAGGTCGAGGGCGCAGTCCGCCAGATTTCGCCGAATGCCGATCCGACCACCGGCACCTATACGGTGAAGGTCGCGCTGACCAATCCGCCCCCCGATATCCGGATCGGATCGCTGGTGCGCGGTCGCGCCGAACGGACCGGGGCCGACGTGATCAGCGTGCCGCCGACGGCGCTGGTTCAGACCGGCGACAAGCCGGCAGTCTGGGTCGTCGCGCCGGATACCGGCGCCGTCAAGCTGACGCCGGTGACCGTCGTCCGCTACGACACCGACGCGGTCCTGATTTCGGAAGGCCTGAAGAAAGGCGACCTGGTCGTCATCGCTGGGGTCAACTCCCTGGCCGAAGGGCAGATCGTCAAGCCTGAGAAGGTCGCTGCCCAATGAGGGGGCATAACATTTCGGCCTGGGCCATCGGACACAGGCAGCTCATCCTCTTCTTCATGGTTCTGGCGGCGCTGGTCGGCTTCTTTTCCTACGCCAACCTCGGGCGCGAGGAGGACCCTGCCTTCGCGGTGAACACAATGGTGGTTTCCGCCGGCTGGCCTGGCGCGACGCTCGTCGACACGATGAACGAGCTCACCAACACGATCGCGGAGAAGCTGGAGGAGACGCCGGACCTCGACTACCTGAAGAGCTACACTGAGCCCGGCAAGACGGTCATCTACGTCAACCTCAGGGATTCGACGCCACCGTCCAGAATTCCCAACGACTGGTACGAGGTTCGCAAGAAGGTCTCGGACATTACCCAGAACCTGCCCCAGGGTACCCAGGGCCCGTACTTCAACGACGAGTATGGCGACGTCTACGGGATCCTCTACGGCGTCACCTTCGACGGCTTCACCTGGCAGGAGGCGCGTGACTTCGCAGAGACCGCCAAGGCGGCGTTCCTGTCGGTCGCCGACACCGGCAAGGTCGACGTCTTCGGCACACAGGACGAGAAGTTCTATCTGACCTTTTCACCGGAGAAACTCGCCGCGATCAACGTCAATCTCAACGAGATCATGGCGTCGCTTGCCAACCAGAACGCGGTGGTTCCGGCCGGCGTCATTACCACGCCGAACGAAGGGATCATGATCGACGTGTCCGGTGCCTTCGTAGACAAGCAGAAGTCTCGAAAACATCAATCTCTACGTCGGCGGCAAGTTCTACAAGCTGACCCAGCTCGCCAAGATCACGCGCGGGTCGGTCGAGCCGCCGACCAAGATGTTCGAGGTCGATGGCAAGAAGGCGATCGGCATCGGCATCTCCATGCGCACCGGCGGCAACAATCTGACCTTCGGCAAGGAGATCAGCACCGTCGCTGCCAAGCTGCAGCAGCAGTTCCCCATCGGCATCGATCTCGTCCAGGTCTCGGATCAGCCGGAGATCGTCAAGGAGGCGATCCGCGGTTTCACCAGCGCCTTGTTCGAGGCGATCGCCATCGTTCTCTTCGTCAGCTTTGTCAGTCTCGGCCTGCGCGCCGGGCTGGTCGTTGCGCTGTCGATTCCGCTAGTGCTGGCGATCGTCTTCTTCTTCCTCTACTCCGTCGATATCAGCTTGCAGCGCATCTCGCTCGGCGCCCTGGTGATCGCCCTTGGCCTCCTGGTCGACGACGCGATGATCACCGTCGAGTCGATGGTGTCACGCATCGAGGCCGGCGACGAAAAAGCAAAGGCCGGCTCCTATGCCTACACGGCGACGGCCTTCCCGATGCTGACCGGCACGCTGGTTACCATTGCCGGCTTCCTGCCGATCGGCATGGCACAAAGCAGCGTCGGCCAGTACACTTTCTCGCTGTTCGCGGTGATCGGCATCGCGCTCGTCACTTCGTGGTTCGTCGCCGTGATCTTCGCGCCGGTCATCGGTTTCACGGTGCTGCCCGCCAAGATGAAGGCGAAGAAGGAGAGCGGCCCCGGTCGCTTCATGCGCGCCTTTATCCACGTGCTGACGGTGTGCATGCGGTACCGCTACGTGACCGTCATCGTGACGGTGGCGCTGTTCGGGCTTGCGCTCTATGGCCAGCAGTTCATGCAGCGCGAGTTCTTCCCGGCCTCGGCCCGGACCGAGCTCCTGGTCACCATGCTGCTTCCGGCAAATTCCTCGATCTATGCCACCCAGACCGAGGTCGACAAGGTGGCCAAGGTGATCGAGGGCGATCCGGACGTTCTCGGCTATTCGGCCTATGTCGGCGGCGGCGCCATCCGCTTCTACCTGCCGCTCGACGTCCAAGGCGAGGACAATTTCACCGCCCAGATGGTGGTCGTCACCAAGGACCTCCAGGCGCGCGCCCGCGTCGAGGCGAAGCTCGACGCGGCGATTGCCGACATGGGCACCTTCACCGGTCGGGTGTCGCGGCTGGAGCTCGGGCCGCCGGTCGGTTGGCCGGTTCAATACCGCGTCACCGCCAACACCATCGACGAGGCGCGGAGCCTTGGCGCGCAGGTCGCCAAGATCCTGCGGGATTTCGGGCTACGCGATGCAGGTCAACACCAACTGGAGTGAAAAGGCCAAGGCGGTTCGGCTCGAGATCAACCAGGACAAGGCGCGCCAGGTCGGCCTCAGCTCCAAGGACATTGCCCAGCAGCTCTACACCATCCACAACGGGGCCGTCGTCACCCAGATTCGCGACTATATCTATCTGGTCGACGTGGTGGCGCGGGCGACCGACACCGATCGGTTGTCGCTCGAAACCCTGCGGAGCGTTCAGCTCAATCTGCCGAGTGGAGAGTCGATCCCGATCACCGAGGTGGCCACGTTGTCCTATGGCCTCGACGAGACCTATGTCTGGCGTCGCAACCGCCAGCCGACCGTCACCGTCCAGGGCGATCCCATTCCGGGTCTGCAGGCGCCGACCGTCTTCGCGCGCCTGGCGCCGAAGATTGCCGAATTCGCCGCCACGCTTCCGACCGGCGCCTTCATCGAGGATGGCGGCACGCTGGAGAAGAGCAAACAAAGCAACGCCTCGGTCATGGCCCAGATGCCCTTCATGCTGGGGATCGTCCTGATCGTCCTGATGGTGCAGTTGCAGAGCTTCTCGCGCCTCGCCCTGGTCCTCAGCGTCGCGCCGCTCGGCTTCATCGGCGTCGTCGCGACGCTGCTTGCCACCGGGACGCCGTTCGGCTTCATCGCCACCCTCGGCGTCATCGCGCTTCTCGGCATGGTGGTGCGCAATTCCGTGATCCTCGTCGACCGCATCGAATACAACCACGCCCAGGGGCTCGCCACCTGGGACGCGGTGCTGGAGGCGACCGAGGCCCGGCTGCGGCCGATCCTGCTCACCGCCTCGGCGGCGATCCTCGGCATGATCCCGATCATGAGCGACGTCTTCTGGGGGCCGATGGCCTATGCCATCGCCGGCGGTCTCGCCGGGGCGACGCTCCTCACCCTTATCTTCCTGCCGTCGCTCTATGTGATCTGGTTCCGGGTCAAGCCACCGACCCACGAGGAATCGGATCGAGCCCAGGAGGCCAGGCGCGCCGCGGCCGCTGCCGCCCAGCCGGCCGCTGCGGAGCCGGCCAGTCAGACGTAGCGGGGAATTGGGCCGCGCTGCGGTGTTGCCCGGTCCGACAGGTCGGGGAACACCTGATCGACTTAGCGCGGCCCAGGCTTCGGCGCAGTATCGGGCCTTGGTCCGGCACAGGTTCCAGCCGTTGTTCGTTCCTTCGTGCCGGCAGACCGCGTGAGACTTAACCGCGCCTTAAATCGCCGTCTCTAGCCTCCATCGCCGACCGGCGGGGTCAGTCGCAGGTGTGTGGAGTAGCGACAGGGCATGGCGCGCAAACGCCGGCAGGATAGTCGTATCGAACCGAAATTCGGCAGCCGCGCCGAGCGCGCCGGCTTTTTTGGACGAACCAAGAAACCAGCCACCGCGGCGGCGAAGCGAAGCGTCAAGACCGCCGCCGCCAAGGCGAGGCCTCCTTCCAAGGCCAAAGCCTCTGCGAAAAAGCCGGGTCGGCCGAAGGCGCCCCCTGCCAAGACGACCTTCCGGGTCAAGGTCAAAACCGCATCGAAGACGTCGGCGCCAAAGGGGCGGGGTTCCAGGCGCCCGGCGTCGCGCCGCGCGCGGCCCCGCGGCGGGTTCTTTGCCACGGTCGGTCACGCGGTGCGCGGCGTCGTCTACTGGTCGTCGGTCGCCGGGATCGTGCTGGCGGTCGGCATCGTCGCGCTGGTCGGCTATTCCTGGTCCAAGCTGCCGCCGACCTCGGAATGGAAGCTGCCGGACCGGCCGGTCAATGTCCGCATCGTCTCGGCGAACGGAGCGCTGGTCACCAACCGCGCCGACTCGGTCGGCCAGACGCTGACCCTCGACGAGATGCCGGCCTACCTGCCGGAGGCGGTGATCGCCATCGAGGACCGCCGGTTCTACTGGCATTTCGGCATCGATCCGATCGGCCTCGTCCGCGCCGTGGTGGCGAACTTCCGGGCCGGCGGCATCGTCGAGGGCGGCATCGACGCTGACCCAGCAGCTCGCCAAGAACCTCTTCCTGACGCCGGAGCGCACGTTCGAGCGGAAGATCCAGGAGGTGATCCTCGCGGTCTGGCTGGAAGCCAGCCTGTCGAAGAAGCAGATCCTCGAGCTCTACCTCAACCGCGTCTATCTCGGCGCCGGCGCCTATGGCGTCGATGCGGCGGCGCACCGCTATTTCGGCAAGTCGGCGCGCGACGTGACGCTGGCCGAGGCGGCGGCGATTGCCGGCCTCCTCAAGGCGCCCGGCCGCTATTCGCCGATGCTCAACCCGAAAGCTTCCGAGGAGCGCACCCAGCTCGTGCTCGCCGCCATGCACGAGCAGGGCTACATCACCGACCGCCAGGCAAGCCTGGCGCTCTCCGAGGAGATCAAGCCTGTCCGCGGACGTCGCCGGCGGCAGCGGCCGCTACGTCGCCGACTGGGTCATGGAGCGGCTGCCGAGCTATGTCGGCTCGCTCAACCAGGACGTCGTCGTTGAGACGACGATCGATCTGGGAATGCAGGCGCTGGCGGCGAAGGCGCTCACCGCCACGCTGGACGAGGACGGTGGCAGCCACGGCGTCGGCCAGGGCGCGTTTGTCGCCATGGATCCCACGGGCGGCGGTAAAGGCGATGGTCGGCGGGCGCGACTACACCAAAAGCCAGTTCAACCGCGCGGTCGAGGCGCATCGGCAGCCGGGCTCGGCCTTCAAGCCGTTCGTCTATCTGGCCGCCCTCGAGCAGCGGGCTGATCCCGGAAACCGTCCGCATCGACCAGCCGGTCTCGATCAACGGCTGGAAGCCGGAAAATTACAACCACGAGTACCACGGTCCGGTGACCCTGCAGTCGGCGCTGGCGCTGTCGCTCAACACCGTCGCCGCCCAGCTTGCCGCCGAAGTCGGCCCGAAGACCGTCGCCGCCACCGCCCGGCGGCTCGGCGTCCTGTCGCCGCTGACGGCGACGCCGTCGATCGCCCTCGGTACCTCCGAGGTGACGCTGCTCGAGATGACCGGCGCCTTCGCTACCTTCGCCAATGGCGGCAAGGGCGTCATCCCGCATGTGATCGAGCGGATCCGCTCCACCGACGGCCATGTCCTCTATCAGCGCACGGGGTCGGGTCCAGGCCAGGTGGTGAACCCGATCCATGTCGCCATGATGAACGCGATGCTGCAGGAAGTGGTCAACAACGGCACCGGCAAGCGCGCCGCCATTCCCGGCTGGCAGGTGGCCGGCAAGACCGGCACCTCGCAGGATTTCCGCGACGCCTGGTTCGTCGGCTACACCGCCGATCTCGTCGCCGGCGTCTGGTTCGGCAACGACAACTCGAAGCCCACCAAGAAGGCGTCCGGCGGCAACCTGCCGGCGATCGCCTGGCAGCGCTTCATGGCGCCGGTCCTCGATGGCTACCCGGTCGCCGCCCTTCCCGGCGACTACCGTTTCCGCGAACCGGCGAATTTCGGCGGCGCCGCTCCGGTGGTCACCATCGGCGACGACGGCGAGGTTCTCGATACGCCTCCGCCGCCCGCGACCACCGGCAGCATCGCAGCCTCGCCGCCGCCGGAAAGGCGCAAGGGCTTCTTCCGGCGCCTGTTCGGCGGTTGACCCGCGGCGCCGTCAGTCGTCCGCCGTGTAGATGCCGATCACGCCCGCCTGGAAGGGCATGCCGGCAAGGGTCTCGCGAAGGGTTGCGGCAAGGCCGCCCGCCTGCTCGGCGGTCCCCATCGACCTGAGCGCCTGTTGCAGGGCAAGTGCCGGCGTCTCCGTCAGGATGGCGACCATGTGCTCGGCGCCGAAGGGCGGCTCGTCGACGCGGAACCGCTGCCGCAACGGCCGGCCGACCCACGATGTTCCGACATCCTCGGGTGTCGCCGGATAGAAGTACTCGACCCGGCCGTCCGGAGGCAGATTGAACAAGGTGAGATAGGGCAGCCGCGCGCCGTCCATGGCGAACCCGACGATTTCGCCGCGTTCGTAGGTGCGGTTTCCGGTCGGAATCGACAGCGTGATCGGATCGTCGCCGACATGCGCCTTGATGAAGGCAAGCGCCGACCATTTCGACAGCACCGGCGTGATGTCGGCAGGCGTCACGTTGTCGGCGACGCGCCCGCCGATGCGGTGGTCGATGGTCCCCGCCTTTGGGTTCCAGATCAGGTCGGCATCGCCGGGATCGGTGGTCACGACGACGCCGGCGACATCGGGAACCGCCACCGGCTTGACCCCTCTGACATAGAGGCGAACCTCCGCCTGCTTGTCCGTCATCGGCGGCCGGGCGTCAGGGGTGGCGACGCGCATGATGGGTTTGCCGCCGGAGCGAAGCGGCAGCACGCTGGGAAGCTGCTGGTTCTCGGCTTCGGCCTCGACGGTGGGCACCAGATAGCCGAGCAGCTCCTGCTGGGTCAGCCGTCCGTCGCGGTTCCGGTCGGCGGCGCCGCGCACCGCCCGGGCGAAGGCCCAGCTCAGCGCCCCGCGCGGCTTGCCGTCGATCATCACCTCGGGCGTCAGGCGGTTGTCCTGGGTCGCCGCGATGAAGGTGACCGAGCGGAAGTCGGATTCCGTGGTCGTCGCGCTCCTCGGATCGGGCAGTTCAAGCAGGTCGCCGGCGGGATCGGGGGCCTCGAACTTGCCGGTGCGGTAGCGAAGCGGCGCCGGACCGGTGCTGCGGTACATGGTGCCCGAGTGACAGGAATCGGCGACGAAGATCACGTCGATCCCCTTGTCGTCGGCCCTGGTCAGCCAGTCGAAGATCTCGTCGTCGACGATCCGCTCGCGCGAGCCGGGTCCCGATGCCGCGTAGCCGCCGAGGATGAACGTCTCGTTCCGCCCGTCTGCCTCGCCGTGGCGTCCGGGCGGCTCCGGCTCCTGGCTGCCGTGGCCGGCATAGGAGAACACGATGGTGTCGCCGGCCTCCGCCTCGTCCACCAGACGGTTCCAGGCGGCGACGATCGCGGCCTTGCTCGCCGCGCCATCGCGCAGCAGGACGACCTCGCCGGCGCCTGCGTCACGCAGTGCGGCGGCGATGTCCTCGGCGTCGTTCACCGCGCCGCCGAGATCGTTGACCGTCCCGGGATAGTCGTCGATACCGACGACGAGACCGAACACCCGGTCGGCGGCAAGCGCCGGCGCGGCAATCGCCAACCCCACAGCGGCCATGGCCAGGACGGCGATGCGCCGCAGCGTCTCGGTCATCCTTGCCTGTGTCCGGATCATGGGTCTGCTCCGGTCCGTGCTCGCGCGACAGATCTGTGTCGTCATTGAACACCAAGCTCACGACGTTGGCGAGGACGCCGGCTGCCTGGTGAACTTTGAGTGGATCGGCGGCAGGCTCCTGAGGAACGCCGCGATCGCCTTGAGATCGTCTTCCGAGAGCTTGGCGAGGTTGCGCTGTACCGCCGCCATCGAGCCGCCGACCGAGTCGAAGTTCGGCGTGAAGCCGGTCTGGAACAGAGTGACGAGATCGTCCTCGCTCCACGAGCCGATGCCGGTCTCCCCGTCCGGGGTGATGTTGGGGACCGTGCCCTTGCCCTCCGGGGCGGGCGCACCACTGAAGGCGAGACTGGCGATGGTTGCCCCGGCGATGTTGCGCGGCGAATGGCACTCGCCGCAATGGCCCGGCCCTTCCACCAGATAAGCGCCGCGATTGGCCTCGGCGCTTGCCGCAGGGTCGGGGGTGAAATCCTTGCCGTCGATGTAGAGGCGCTGCCAGAGGCCGAGGCCGCGGCGGATGTTGAACGGAAAGGGCAGTTCGTGGCCGGGAACGACGTTGCTCACAGGCGGCAGCGTGTCGAGAAACGCCTTGAGGTCGAGGATGTCGGCCATCGTCATGCGCTGGTAGGAAGGATAGGGAAAGGCCGGATAGAGGTGCTTGCCACCCTTGCCGACGCCGAGCTTCATCGCGTTGACGAAATCGAGGGTCGACCACGAGCCGATGCCGGTTTCCTTGTCCGGCGAGATGTTGGGCACATGGAAGATGCCGAAAGGCGTCGTCAGCGTCTGCCCGCCGGCGAGCTTGAGGAGATCGTCGCCCTTGGCGTCGGGGGCGGCATGGCAGGATTCGCAGCCGCCCGCCCAGAACATGTACTCGCCGTTGGCGAGGTCGGGCGTGTAGTCGGGAACAGAGGATTCGGCCAGCGTCCGCGGCGCGGTGAGAAGCCAGAACGCGGCCGCAACCACGATAACCAGCACGATCACGACAACAACCAGCTTTCGGATCATCTCCGGCCTCCTGCCTCGCGCGACGTCGGGTCGGGATCGTGCCCGCTGCTTGGCCGGCATGATGGCAAGGCGAGGACGGCCCGGCAAGATCAGGCTGGAGGACGGTCAGTACTCCAGCCCCGGCAGGTACGGGTCAGAGAACCGGTGGCGCATGCGCTCGCCGACCAGGCAGTCGACAGGCGCCCGCGCTTTGATGGGGATTAGTAGGGCGGGGAGGCGTCGGGCGGCGACCTCGAGTACGAGTTTGCGCCGGATCGCCTTTTCGAATTCCTCGACGTTGCGCACCGGCAGCACGAAGGCGCCCGGCCCGCCGATGACGCAATCCGAGTCATAGCGGTCCATCGCCGGGAAGATCGGAGACGGACGGATCATCACCGGCAGCCCGTTGATGACGATCCCGCTGTCGATCACCGCATTGCGGGCCGCGACGACCGGGCCGCCGCTGTTGTTGGGGCCGTCGCCGGAAATGTCGATGGTTCGCCGACCGCCGTCGAAGCCGTTGTTCGCGAAGAGGGCAGCGCCATAGGTCAAGGCCGCGGAGATGGACGTCCCGTAGAAGGAGGAGATCGGCTCGGCCGAAAGCTGGTCGGCGAAGGCCCGCGCGGTCGCAGCGCTGTCGATCAGCCGCCAGGGGATGACCGTCTTCTGCCAGCCGCTGCCGGCCCATTCCACATAGGTCACCGCGATGCGATGATAGGCGCCCGAGGTGACCGCCTGGATGAAGTCCGGATGGCGGATGGCCTCCACATAGCCGGCGCGCTGGATCGCCTGCTCTTCGGCGTCCATCGAGGGGGAGATGTCGACGGCGATCACCAGCTCAAGGTCGACGGAAACTGCTGGCGCGGCGGCGGCGACGCCGGTCGACAGCATCAGGACGGCCGCTGCGGCAGCGAGCCGTGGTGCGGTCGTCAAGGCGCGATTCCGGTGGTGCGCGTTCATTGCGGAACGTTCTCCCGGCGCATGCGAACGCATGAGCTTCGCACGCTAAGCGGCCATTGGGGCGCAAAATCGGCGCAACAGCCTGCCCCTGCGGCTCACCAGGCGGTTCTCGCAAATCCTCTCCTGCAGCATTAAGTTCGGCCCATGGAACTCGCTAGCGAGGAAATCGAGCGCTACGCCAGGCATATCGTCTTGGCCGATGTCGGCGGTCCCGGGCAACAGAAGCTCAAACGCGCGCGGGTGCTGGTTGTTGGCGCCGGCGGCCTCGGCGCGCCATTGATCCAGTACCTTGCGGCGGCCGGGGTGGGCACGCTCGGCATCGTCGACGACGACACCGTGTCGCTCTCCAATCTCCAGCGGCAGGTGATCCACGACACCGAGGCGGTCGGTCGTCTCAAGGTTGACAGCGCGGCGGAAGCCGTCCGCCGGATCAACCCCCATGTCACGGTCGAGACCCATCCCGTCCGGCTTACCGCCGAAAACGCTGCCGACCTCATCGGCGCTTACGATGTGGTGGCCGACGGCTCCGACAATTTCGCCACCCGTTATCTCGTCTCCGACCAGTGTTTCCGTTCAAGGAAGCCGCTCGTCACGGCGGCTGTCGGCCAGTTCGACGGGTCCCTCACCACGCTGAAGCCCTGGCTCGAAGGAGCGGACGGCACGCCGAATCCGACCTATCGCTGCCTGTTTCCGGAAGCACCGCCGGACGGCTTGCTGCCGACCTGCGCCCAGGCGGGCATTCTCGGGGCGCTCACCGGCGTGGTCGGCTCGCTGCAGGCCCTGGAAGTGATCAAGGAGATCGTCGGCATCGGCGAAGGGCTGGTCGGCCGGCTTCTCCTCTATGACGCGCGCGCCGCGCGATTCGAGACGATTCGGTACCGCTGGAATCCGGCCAATCCGCTGAAGGGCGCCCGCGCTGCCGCCGAGTAGCTCCGCCGCAGTCGCCCCCCCTTGCGATTTCCCCTCTCGTTGAGGGGTCCTTAACCACGGTTGCCGCAATATTGAGGCAAATCTTGTTGCGTTGAGTATGGGGATGTTTGTGATGTGGGGAGTGTTTCGAAAGCGTCGGGGCGTCGAGAAAAAACATAACGGGATGAGGGCGTTGGCAGCATGCGCCTGGCTGATCCTCCTCGCTCATCCCCTGGCGACGTCGACGTCGGCCCCGGCTTCGCCGGCCGGCGTGGGGGTCGGGCCGAGCGGCTTGCCCGTGCCGCGCTTCGTCAGCCTCAAGGCGAGCCGGGTGAACGTCCGCGTCGGTCCGGGCGCGGACTACAAGGTGGCCTGGGTCTTCGTGAAGCCGGGACTGCCGCTTGAAGTGGTGCAGGAGTACGACAACTGGCGCCGTATCCGCGATTCCGACGGCAGCATGGGCTGGGTTTTCCAGAAGCTTCCTGTCCGGCAAGCGGACCGCGGTCGTTGCCCCGTGGGCGGGTAGCGACCCGAGTCCGATTCGTGCCACCGCCAGGGCAGACGCGCGATCGATGGCCTATCTCGAGCCCGGCGTCTGGCCGACGTCGAACGCTGCGACGGCGGCTGGTGCCGCCTCGCCGGCAAAGGCTTCGCGGGCTGGATCAGCCGCGACCAGCTATGGGGTGTCTACCCGGACGAGGAAGTGAACTGAGGCGGCCTCAGGCGTCCTGGATGCGGCGCAGCCGCACCACCACGTCGACCCGCGTGATCTCGTAGCCGGGCGGCGGCTCCGGCACGCGCCCAACGCCCATCTGCCCGTCGGGAATGTCGAACACCGATTGTCGTCCTCGACAAAGAAGTGATAATGATCGGCCGGTGTTGGTGTCGAAGTAGGTCTTCGACCCGTCGACCGCGACTTCCCGCAACAGACCCGCCCCGGTGAACTGGTGAAGCGTGTTGTAGACCGTGGCGAGCGACACCGGCACGCGGGGGCCATCGCCTCCTCGTGGAGGCCCTCGGCC
>CAVQBS010000021.1:0-24338 GCA_963710805.1 uncultured Alphaproteobacteria bacterium
ATCGCGCGAGCTCCCTACGCACCGCTAGAACCTGGTCGAAACAGCAGGTTCGAACTGTATCCAAGAAGGCCAGCCAAAGCTTTTCAAAGACTTAGAAGTTAGCCGGCGTCTCTAGCTAGGCGCTATGTCGCATTTGTGTCGCGCCATCGACGCCCGGACGGGGCTCTTTCTTGTGAGAAGCCCACGACAGTCTTTTTCGGGTCGCGAACCCTCCGAAGTATTTATTATCGGAAAATCAGCACGCCATTAGGAGGAACGTCACTTCCCCAAACGTTCGGCGCATTGTCGGACGTCGTCCGTACTACAAACGCCGTCCCTTCAAGCGCGTCTGAAAGCTTCTTTGTAGCTTCTTCAATGTAACCTGCTGTATTAGACTTCCATTCTGATGATTTAAATTGCGGGGCGACGCCGTTTTCGGCATCGCCAGCAAATTCTTGCGACCACGCCGATACAATTATAGACTCGTCTGAAACGAAAAATTTGTCGGCAGCTACCACCTGCGCAGACAGCCCCTGTCTTCCGACGGCTGCCAAGACTTGTGACTGGAACTGAAGGCTACCAACAATACTCGCGACATCTTGGCCCAATTTCCCTAGGGCGCCAGACGTGCCATCCTGCTGCTGGCCAAGTGAACGAATATCCGATCGAATGGTGGTTAGCGTTGCCCCGTTGTTGTCCACCTTGCTACCCAAATCGGCAATCTGGCCCGAGAGCTGGTGGGTTTGGTCGTCGATCGTTTTTTGCGTCTCCAGCGCAGCGTTGTTAAACTTCTGCTCGACCCAACTTTGGGCAAAGTTGATCGAAACAAGATTGGCCGCTATGACCAACCCTCCGGCTGCAAGCGCCCCTCCGACGGCGGTACCGATGAACCCGCCCCAGCCCGGCTTAGCGCCCGCGGCGTTCAAAGCCGTTTGCGCCGCGTTCAAGGCTGCCTCCGCCGCATCGAGCCCGCGTTTTGAAGTGATCTCTAGAGATTCGATACTTTTCTGAAGCGCGATCACGTCGCTCGTCAATTGCTCGGGCATCTTTGGCATCATTGTCACCATCCCCCGCCTCTGGCCCTAACGTTCAAACAGAATACACTGTTTCAACCGAAGGTGTCACAATCTTGTTACACGCACCTTCGGTCATCGCGCGGGGGGCACAGGCATTGTGGCAGGTAGTGGTGCCGTTGAGCAGTCATCTGGCTGCCGATGCCCGCGACAGTGCCGTCTCCGCCTCGGCCAAAGCCTTCCCGTCGTCGCTGGCCGGGAACAGGTGCCCGTAGGTATCCATCGTCATCGTCATAGACGAGTGGCCCATCAGGTGCTGCATGGTCTCGGGTGGGCGTAACCACCGTGGAACGATTGATCCACGTCATGGAAACCAATCCCTGCAACCCGGCATCGTTGGCAATACGGAGGTGCCTCCGACGCCGGCATGAGGCGCGGAAGAGGAGGGACCCGGAGCGCACGCCGGGTGCCGGCGGCAGGCAGGAAGGGAACCCATGCTCGTTCGCAGGCTCGTCATGATCGCGGGCGCCCTGATCTTCGTCCTGGTCAGCGCGACCGCCCGGGCACAACCCGGCCCGATGGTCGGCGCCTGGGTCGGCCAGGGCACCGACCCCGCGACCGGCACGTTCATCCGCGTGGAATACAGCTTCATGCCTACCGGCGAGTTCCAGAAGTCCTTCGCCATGCAGGTCGGCTCCTCGGGCGGCTACGACTGGATCGCCGGCCGCTGGTTCACCCAGGACCGGTGGCTGCGGCTCGAGGTGCTGCAGCACTATTCGACCTCCACCGGCAGCAACGGCCCGCTGCCCGCGGGCGAGCTCTGGTCCTATGAGATGCCGAACCACAACACGCTGGTCCTGACTCATTCGCTTTGCGTGCAGCAGCAGCTGAACCGGCCCGACTGCAAGCTGCAGCTGACGCGGGCGCAGTAGAACCCGAGGCCATGGCGCGGGCCCGGACTGTGGGCCACCTACCACGCCATCTCGAATCGGCGGCGTTAACAGGCACATCGGAGGGCTTACACACCGCCCATCGCAGATATATGCTATTTGGCGCGACCCATGCCCGGTTGCCGCGAAAGGGGCGCCAGACGGCCGATGAATGTTGCGAACCCGATTATTGATCGCCTGAAGCGAACGAGATCCTTCGAGCATCGCGGCCGGTCATATCCGGTCGGCCGCGCAACGCCTTTTGTCATTTGTGAGAAATATTACGACCTAATAGTCGAGCGCGGCTTCAAGGACATTCTTGAAATCGGCACTCTTTACGGCCAGTCGACATTGTACTTGGCGGAAGCCGCCAGCAAGACCGGCGGTCGCGTCACGACGATTGATCTTCAGCAAGAAACGCGGGTCTGGATCGATCAGGCCGAGATCGTGAATATCCACGAGGTCGCCGAGGCCTTCATACGCGACAGCGGTCTGGACGAATTCGTGACCTTCATCGGTGCCAATTCCAACGAAGTCATGCCGCAGATGATCGATGAAGGCAAAAGGTTCGACTTCATTCTGATCGATGGCGGACACGTCTACCCGACGGCACTCCTTGACTTCATCAATGCCGACCGCCTGATGCGCAAGGCAGGGATCATCGCCATGGACGACATCGGCGTCAGGATCGCCGGGAAGCCAGAGTATCTCGGTGGACCAAACCGGATCCTGCCAATGATCTTCAGTTGCGGGCGCTATCGGATCACGCCGGTCAACCAAAACGTCGTCCTCTGCGAGAAACTGGCCGATCCGTAAGCCGGCTGGTCGATTTCAGGGAGCGGCTTCGAAGTCGACGACGGTGCGGGTTGCCTGGCATCGAGACGTGGCAGACCTATGACCCGACAGCCTTCCGACCGAGCGACGGATCGGATGGCAGGTTGCTGGCCCAACCTGTTTCCGGGGTCATCCCCGGCCGATATTTCGCGACCAGCGATCGGGCGACGCCCAAGGGTGTATTTGATGGGAATCTTCCCACCGTCTGCTCGGTGAGATCCCTCGTCGTGAACTCCGATCGCTGTCGAAACAGTTCATTGGCGATCGCCAGTACGAAGGCGCGAGGCTGCCTGGGGCGCCCCCGGGCATCCGCGTCGCCACGGCGATCGCACACCCAGAATCGCGTGCCCTTCCTACCGTCCAGCCAAACTGCGTGCCGACCGCAGAGACACGAGCGCGGTGCGCCTCCGCTGCCAAGCGGCCTGACGATGTCACCACAGTCCTCGCAATAGAGAAGCTTCATCGCATGCGCTGTTGCCTCCGCGTCGCGCTGGTCGCACATCAAATGGCGAGCGCCTGCGACACGCAAGAGCCCGTGTCGGTTACCGCGTGACGGCGTGCGTCAGATCCCGGCCCCTAGCCGCTCGCCGCGACAGGCGTCGGACCTGAGACGCTCCGACGCTGGCGAGCGAACCGAAATTGCCGGCATAGGTCAGCTTGTCGATGAGAGCACGCCGGCGTTGCTCGACGCAATAAAAGGCCTCACCAGCGCCGAACCGATGAACCCGGCCCCACCGGTGACCGGAAAGCGCTCGCTCATCTTACCTTCCAACGGCAGGCCGCCGCTTGACCTTCGGCAACCCGCCTCGACAGCTCAGAAGAGCGCCACGCCGGGGGTCTTCGTCCGCGCCCGGTAGAGCGACGTGGACGCGGTGAAGAAGATGCTCATCAGGTCGTCGTCGCCCCAGGTGAAATTGGCACAGACCTCCGGCACGGTGATGACACCGAGCGCCCGCGCGTCGGGCGAGAAGACGTGCAGGCCCCCCGGTCCGCAGCAATAGAGGTTGCCGTCGCGGTCGATCTTCAGGCCGTCGGGGGCGCCCTCTCCGGTGCCGACCACGTCTGCCCATACCTCGCCGCCTGACAGCAGGCCGTCGGCGCCGACATCGAAGACGCGGATATGGCCGCCGTCGGTGTCGTTGACGAACAGGCGCGTCTCGTCGCGCGAGAAGCAGAGACCGTTGGGCTGGGTGAAATCGTCGGCGAGCAGCGTCAGTTCCGATCCGTCCTCCTCGACCCGGTAGACGCCACGGAAGTCGAGCTCCGTCTCGCGCTCGACGCCGTAGTAGGGCATGCGTCCATAGGTGGGATCGGTGAAGTAGATCCGGCCGTCGCTCTTGACGACGATGTCGTTGGGACTGTTGAGCTGTTTGCCCTGATAGTGGGTGGCGAGCACGGTGATGGTGCCGTCGGCCTCGGTGCGGGTCACGCGGCTCGTCGCATGCTCGCAGGTGAGCATACGCCCAGCCGCGTCATAGGTGTTGCCGTTCGCCATGTTGGAGGGCTTGCGGAACGTCGTGACACCCCCGGCCGCCGTCCACCGGCGCATGTGGTTGCCCGGCATGTCGCTGAAGGTCAGATGCTTCTCGTAGGGGTGCCAGATCGGGCCCTCGGTGAAGTCGAACCCGGTGGCCAGGCGCTCGACGACGACCTCGCCCCCGACGACCTGGTGGAACAGGTCGTCCCGGACCTCGGCGCTCATGTCCCTTTCCGGCGCGTCTCGACGCTGGTCAGGCCAACGTACCAGTCGCGCGCTTCCACCTCCTCGAAGACCACCCACACATCGTCGTCGGTGAGGCCGGTCGCCTGGGTGATCGCCTTCACCACGTCCTTGGTGATGGCGGCCTTCTTCCCTTCCGGGTCGCTGGCGATACCCTCCTTGACGAGGCGGATGTTGACGAACGGCATTCTTTCCTCCCTTGCGAAGTGCGCATTGAAACTACCGGGAACCTCTCTCCGCGCTACGCCGCCGCCTCGGTCGGCAGGCCGGCAAGCGCCATCGCCAGATCCGCCTCGTCATAGTCGAGGTCTTTCAGGCTGCCGGCGAAGTAGTCCATGTAGGCCTGCATGTCGAAATGGCCGTGGCCGCACAGGTTGAAGAGGATGGTCTCCGACTTTCCCTCCTCGCGACAGCGGATCGCCTCGTCGATGGCGCCCTTGACGGCGTGGTTGGCCTCCGGCGCCGGCAAGATGCCCTCGGCGCGGGCGAACAGGACGCCGGCGTCGAACACCTTGGTCTGGTGGTAGGCTTTCGCCTCGATCAGGCCGAGCTCCATGATGTGGCTCACCATCGGCGCCATGCCGTGATAGCGCAGCCCGCCGGCATGGAAGCCGGGCGGAATGAAGGTCGAGCCGAGGGTGTGCATCTTCACCAGCGGCGTCAGGTGGCCGGTGTCGCCGAAATCGTAAGCGTACTTGCCGCGCGTCAGGCTGGGGCAGGCAGCCGGCTCGATGGCGACGATCCGCACCTTCTGACCGCCACGGAGCTGCGCACCGAGGAACGGAAAGACGATGCCGGCGAAGTTCGAGCCGCCGCCCGTGCAGCCGACGATGACGTCGGGATAGTCGCCCGCCATTTCGAGTTGGGCCATCGCCTCCTGGCCGACCACGGTCTGGTGAAGGAGAACGTGGTTGAGCACCGATCCCAGCGCGTATTTGGTGTCGTCGTTGGTGGCGGCCACCTCGACCGCCTCGGAGATCGCCACGCCGAGCGAGCCCATGTGATCGGCCTTCTCGGCGAGGATGGCACGGCCCGTATTGGTCTCGCCCGAGGGCGACGGGATGCACCGGGCGCCGTAGGTCTCCATCAGCGCCCGGCGGTAGGGCTTCTGGTCGTAGGAGACACGAACCATGAAGACCTGGACGTCGATGCCGAACAGCGCCCCGGCAAACGCGAGCGCCGAGCCCCACTGGCCGGCGCCGGTCTCAGTGGCGATCTTCGTGATGCCGGCCTCCTTGTTGTAGAAGGCCTGCGCCACGGCGGTATTCGGCTTGTGGCTGCCGGCCGGCGAGACGCCCTCGTACTTGTAGTAGATCTTGGCCGGCGTCTGCAGCACCTTCTCCAGGCGGCGGGCGCGAAACAGCGGCGACGGGCGCCACTGGCGATAGACCTCGCGCACCGGCTCGGGAATCTCGATCTCGCGCTCGGCCGAGACCTCCTGGCCGATCAGGGCCATCGGGAAGAGCGGCGCCAGGTCGTCCGGTCCGACCGGCTGCTTGGTGCCGGGATGAAGCGGTGGCGGCAAGGGCGACGGCAGGTCGGCGTTGAGGTTGTACCAGGTCTTGGGAATGCGGCTCTCGTCGAGCAGATATTTCACAGTCTCGGTCATGTCGTCCTCCCCCGGAACGCGTAGTTGTTCTTGAGCGCGCGACTGTAGCCTTGGCCAATGCGGCCTGTCGAGGCGGCCCGATGCCGCCTGCCCCTGGTTGAACGAACCCGCTCGAGTGCACCCGACCCCCGCACGCTCGTGCGCATCGGTCCTGTCAGTTCCACCAGCCCTTCTGGGCACGGTTGGGGTGGCGCAAAATGCCCGCGCCTTCCCGCGGTGGCTCGATCTCCAGAAGGTACCGCTGTTCGGGACTCATCCGGTCGTACAGCCGTTGCGTCAGGTGATCGAGCTGGACGAGCTGCTGCGGCAGGTCCCGGCGGGTATAAGAGAGATGGATCAGGCGCCGCGGCGCATCGCTGTTCTTCCGCGTCCCGCTGTGCCAGCCGGAGGAATTGAGGATCACAGCGGCACCGGCCGGCGCCGTCACCAGGATCTCGCCGGGATACGGCGCCTCGAGGTCCTCCGGAACGCGGGCCTGCTCCTCAGCCGACAGCGGCGAGGGTTCCCAGTCGCCCTGATTGACCACCGGCACGTTGATCGGCGCCCAGCGATGCGAGCCCGGAATTACCCGCGTCGGCCCGTTGTCGAGCGTCATGTCGTCGAACAGGATCATGGCGTTCACCAGCCACCAGTCGTCGTCGAATTTCTTCGGCACGTCGACATGGATCTGCTGCTGGCCGTAGCCCTTGACCGGGTCGCGGATATTGGCGCCATGCACCTTGATTTCCCCGAGCAGGTGGTGGGAGGCGGCAAGCGCCGGACCGATCTCAAGCAGCGCATCGAAAACCGTCGTCTTGTTGAAGATGTTGGAGAGGCGTCGCGCCCCCGGCTCGACGTGAACCTCCTTGCCACCGGTGTCCTTTTCGGTTGCGTGCAGGCGCTCGAATTCCTCGGCCATGGCCTTGGCCTGCTCTTTGGTGATCACGTCCTCGACGATGATGAAACCGACCTCGTCGAGATCCCGCTTCTGTTCCGGAGAAAGGTCGGAGACGCCGAGCGCACGCAGTACCTGCTTGGTGTACATCCTTGTTGTCTTCCCCGCATTGCTGTCCCGGCCGGGCGGAATGTTCCTCGTTTTTCCGGGTTCCGGCAACCCGCTTCCGGTCACCCGCGAGTTGGCGCCTGACTTACCGCCGACCCGTCAGTCCATCATCTTGCGCCTGAAGGTCGAGGGCTACGTTGAGCCCTGAGCGACTGCCACGACCCGCCCCTCCCGCGACGAGGCAAGCAGCGCATCGATCAGCCGGTGCACCCTGAGGGCCTCCCGTCCGGTGACGATCGGCGGACGGCCGGCCTCGATCGCGTCGAGGAAGTCGATGATCAGGGAGCGATGCCAGTCGTGGGGGAAGGCCATCGGGTCGGCGCCGCCGCCGAAACCGCTGTCTTCGGTGAAACGCTCGCTCCGCCCGTCGCGCCAGTGGATGGCGAGGTCGCCGGCCTGCAGCACCGCACCCCCCTCCTCGCAGTCGAGCGCCAGTTGCTCGCTGGCGCCGGGATAGGCCGCCGTCGTCGCTGACAGCGAGCCGAGCGCGCCGTCGGCGAAACGCAGGCCCGCACCGACGAAATCCTCGGTCTCCATCTGATGGATGCGGGTGGCGCCGGCGACCGCCTGCACCTCGCGCACCGGCGCGGTCAGGGACAGCATCAGGTCGAGGGGATGGATCGCCTGGCTGATCAGCACCCCGCCACCGTCGCGTTCCAATGTGCCGCGGCCCGGCTGGTCGTAATAGCCCGCCTGCGGCCGCCACCACGGGACCGACAGGCGCACCGCCGCGATCGGGCCGAGGGCGCCGCCGGCGAGCAGGTCCTTCAGCTTGAGGGAGTTCGGCCGGAACCGGTGCTGGAAGACGATGCCGAGGGTGACGCCCGCCTGGTCGCACGTCTCGACGATCGCCTCCGCCGCCGCGGTGGTCCGCTCCACCGGCTTTTCCATCAGGATGTGCTTGCCGGCGGCGGCGAGTCTTTCGGCGAGTTCGGTCCGCGCGTTCGGCGGTGTGAGGAGCAGCACCGCGGCGATGTCGGGATCGTCGATGATGGCGTCGGCCGAACTCAGCGGCCGGAAACCCGAACTCGCCCCCGATCGCCTCGCGCCGGTCGCGACTGCGCGCGAAGACGCCCTTGACCGTCACGCGGTCGCCGAGGTCCCGCAGTGACCGGGCGTGCGGCGCCACCGCCATGCCGAGGCCGATGATGCCGATGCCGAGCCTCCCGCTGGCCCCGGCCGGCCGCTGACTGCTCGTGCCGCCCGCCTGCAAATGCGCCTCCCCCGCATGATCTTTCGTTCACTATCCGATCAGTGGCGACGACGGCAATCCCATTCCCGGTGGACACACCCGCGGAGTCCCACCAAGATCGGCCGATGTTCTCGCGCTTGCGCCCTGCATATGTCGTTGCGCTGGCGGCCGGCATCTTGTCCGGCTGCGTGGCGATCTTCAATGAGCCCGTCAACCAGTTCGATGCCGTAAGCCAGCTACCAGGGGCGTCGCTGCCGGACTACCCGACCGACGAAGACGCCACCATTATCGGTCTTGGCTTTTCGGGCGGCGGGACGCGGGCCGCCGCCTTTGCCTACGGCATGCTCAAGCAGCTTGAGGCGACACCGATCCCCGGTGAGCGCGGCCGTTCGATGCTTCATCTGGTCCGCTTCGTCTCCGGCGTCTCGGGTGGAACGATCGCCGCCACCTATTATGGGCTGAAGGGTCCAGAGGGTTATGGCGACTTCCGCGAGAAGTTCCTGATCCAGAACGGCGAAGCCACGATGCGAACCAGCGTCAGCCTGGGCAACTTCGTCCGGGCCGTCAAGGGTGGGGTCAACAACGACGGCACGTTTGCCGCCTGGCTCGACGCCAACGTTTTCAAAGGTGCGCGCTTCGCCGACATGTGGAAGCCGGGGCGGCCGGTGGTCTGGATCAACGCCACCGACATCTACAATCACGTGCCGTTCCTCTTCAACGAGGAGACCTTCCAGGCACTGTGCAGCGATCTTGCCGACCTCCCGATCGCCCAGGCCGTCGCTGCATCGGCAGCGGTGCCGGTTGTGTTCGCGCCGACCGTCCTCCAGGCATTCGGGCGGACCTGCCCCTACAAGCTGCCAGCGTGGCTGAAGACCGCCATTGCCGATCCGAACGCCCCGGCGGTGCTGGCCGCCCACGCCGAGGCGCTTGAGAGCTATCGCGACCCGAACAAGCTCAAATACGTCAAGCTCGTCGATGGCGGCGTTACAGACAATTTCGGCGTCACCGGGCTCACTTTGGCCCGTGCCCAGTCGCAGACGCCTTATGGCCCCTTCAGCGTCGAGCAGGCCGTCCGGCTCGATCGCGTGATCTATATCGTGGCCGACGCGGCCCAGTTCGAGACGTCGAAATGGACGGCGACGGTGAAGGGGCCGGCGTTGCTCGGCTTGGTGACGGCGCTCACCGACACCGCCATCGATAATTCGGTTCGTGAAGGCTACGACGTATTTCGCACAACCATGCACCGATGGCTGAACGACCTGGTGGCGTACCGCTGCAGTCTCAGCGATGCGGAAGTCTTGAAGTATCGCAGGTCGCTGGTCGGATGGGATTGCCGCAATCTCAAGGGCTTCGTCTTCGTTGTGAGTTCCGCCGATCTCGACGCCGCCAAACGGGCTGCCTTCAACAAGATCCCGACACGTCTCGCGCTTCCGCTCGCCCAGGTCGACCTTGCCATTGCTGCCGGGCGTGAGGGGTTGCGCAACGATCCGGTCTGGCATAGCGCCCTGAAGGCCATGGCCGGCATCGACGTCACGGGCGACGACGTCATGCTGCCGGTGACGGATGTCCGTCCCGAGGCGCCGAACATCGTGCCGACGAACTGAGCCCGATCGGCCGAAAGCGGCCGCCGGTTGTCGACCGGCGGCGATCGCCTCAGTTCACGCCGGCGCCGACCGTCTTGTCCCACTCCTCGGTGATGACGGCGTTGGCGGCGCCCTGATCCTCCAGGGACGGGAACACCACATCGGCATAGGCATCCGCGGGCGGCAGCCGGTCAGCCACGTCCACCGGGATCTTTCCTTCCTCCTCCAGTTCCTGGAAGCGGATGGGGTGGCAGTTGCCCTTCAGCCAGGCAAGCTGGCCGTCGTCGGAGTAGAGGTACTCCATCCACAGCTTGGCCGCGTTGGGGTGCGGCGCATGGGCGCTGATCGCCTGCACGTAGGGGCGGGCAACGACGCCGCTTTGCGGCACGATCACCTCGATCTTCGGCTTCTCGACGCTGTCCCGATCGGCGATGCCGACGTAGTCCCAGCCGATGACGATCGGCGTCTTGCCCTCGGTCAGCGAGGCGAGGTTGCCGGCGTCCGGGACGAAGTTGCCGGCGGCGTTGAGATCGCCGAAGAAGCCGACACCGGCCTTGGCGATGGCCGCGCCGCCTTCGGCGCCGGCGCCCAGGCCGGCGGCGTAGACGCTCTGCGCCGCCTGGGCCGAGGCGCGCGGGTCGCCGGAAAGCGCGACCGCGCCCTTGTAGTCGTCGCCGAGCAGATCGGACCAGTCCTCCGGGAGCGTCTTGACCACATCGGTGTTCACCTCGAAGGCGATGACGCCGAAGTAGTCGCCGTACCAGTTGCCGTCCGGATCCTTCACGGCGGCCGGAATCGAGTCCCAGGTTCCCACCCTGAACGGCTGCAGCAGCCCTTCCTTCTGGGCAACGGGTGCGAAGGACATGCCGATGTCGATGACGTCGGGCGCATCCGGACCGGCGTTGTCGGCACTCGCGCGGATCGCGTCGAGCTGCTCGGCGGACGTCGCATCCGGCTTGGTTTCGTGAACGGCGATGCCGTATTTGTGCGTGAAGCCCTGGATCACGTCGCCGTAGCCGCACCACTCATGGGGAAGGGCTATGGTGGTGACGGTTCCCTCCTCCTTGGCTGCCTGGATGAGCTCGTAGGACTGGGCTGATGCCAGGCCGGTGCCGGCCAGCATGATTGGACAGGAAACCGACAGAACGCATATCCATTTCGCTTGCACTTCACCCTCCTCGCAAGACCGCTACCCCGGCGCCGACAACACGTCGCCGCCGTCCGACGCCGCACCTGACGGACTGGCTATTGGGTAGCATCGTCTCGGCGCGGGGGCCAGACGTCCGGTAGCCCGACGAACCGGTATGAGGGTCGGAATCACGTGCGGCGCCGAGGGGGCTGTCGGCGCCGCACGTCTTTCCCGGGGGATTGATCAGGGACTGATCGAAACCTGGTACACCCCAGCCCTGTCTTCTGGCCCGAGCAGTCCCGAATGGCGCCTCCCTGCGGCGGCTGGGGCGACGCCCGATGGGAGAGCGGCCGTGCGCGGAACCGGTGGCCGATCTCTCATCCGACTGACATAAGGGTCCCGTTCGTGCAGGAGCCGATTAGCGGCGGCGCGCGACAGGACGATTTCGCTTCCATGACGGTTCGGTGACCGTGGCGGGTCACCAGGAGTTATCCACAGCCAAGCCGGCGACCGGCCCCTCGGGAGTGAAGCCTGAACGGGCTGACTGTCTTGCCGCTATGAGTCGACCGAGCTTTGGCCGGTGGCCGGCCTCGCGCGGTTCTCGCAATCCGTGAAAAAGGTGCTATTGCTTCAAACGAGCCTCACCATCGTCCCAGCGAGCGAGAACCAGCATGATGCCAGCCCTTGCCGGCCTGTGGCCGCCGGTCGCAACGCCCTTCGGCCGCGACGGACATGTCGACGAGGCGCGCCTCGTCCGCCACAGCCACCGCCTGCTCGAGGATGGCGCCCACGGGCTTGCCGTTCTCGGCACCACCAGCGAGGCCAATTCGCTCAGCCTCGACGAGCGCCGCCGGGTGATCGACGCCCACGTCGCGGCGGGCATCGAGCCGGCCCGGCTGATGCCCGGCACCGGCGCCTGCTCTATCGAGGATGCCGTCGCGCTCACCCGCCACGCCGGCGAGGTGGGAGCAGCCGCGGTGCTCCTCCTGCCGCCGTTCTACTACAAGAACGCCACCGACGACGGGCTCTACGCCTTCGTGTCGACGCTGATCGAGCGGATCGGCGACAAGGTGCCGCGGATCATGCTCTACCACATCCCGCAGATGGCAAGCCTCGGCTGGTCGATCGAATTGATCGGCCGGCTCCGGGCGGGCTTCCCCGGCATCATCGCCGGCATCAAGGATTCGGCCGGCAACCCCGACCACACCCTCGCCCTTATCGACGCGTTCCCGCATTTTGCCGTCTTCCCGGGCGCCGAGGTCTATCTGCGGAGGGCGCTGGAGGCCGGCGCCGCGGGCTGCATTTCGGCCAGCGCAAATATCAATGCAAGCGGCATCCGCCGGCTGTTCGATCACTGGAAGGACGCCGACGCCGAAGAGCGCCAGGCCGAGCTCAATGCGGTCCGCAAGGCCGTCGAAAGCCGGGGCATGATTCCGTCGCTGAAGGCGGTTCTGGCAGAGCGCTACCGCGACCCGGCCTGGCTTGCCGTCCGCCCGCCGCTCCTGCCGATCCGCGAACAGGCCCGCACCGAGCTCTTGGCCGATCCGGCGATCGTCCGCCTGCTCGAGAGCGTGCCGGCGTAGCGTTTCACCGGCTCAGCTCACGCGGGTCGCTCCCGTCGGTTCCAGCTCGCGCGGCGATTCCCGCCGCGCCGGCCTGATGTGCGCCAAGGTGCTGATGCCGAGCCAGTGCCGGAACGCCTTGCGTGCGCGGGTGCTGCCGTGCATCTGGACACGATCCGCCCTGATGGCCGCCGAGAGCGACAGGTCGCCCCGCCAAACCCGGATGATGTCGGCCAACGAGACGCTCACATAGAGCTGGGCGTCCTTGTCCGGCTGCTTCAGACAGAGTTCGCAGCGGCCGTTCTCGTTGAGGAACCACCAGCGCCGCTTGTGCTCCGGCTGGTCCGCGAAGTCGAACTCGATGATGGTCCTCTCGTCGCCGAAGCATTCCGGATGCGCTCCCTTCTCGAGTGCCCACAGAAGCAGGCCGAGATCGATCTCGTGCTCGGCGAGCGCGCGGCGGGACCATCGCTGCCCCCATGCGCCGAGTGCCATGACGACGGGGACGAATTCCTCGCCTGCCCGGCTCAGATGGTAGGTCCAGCTTCGCCCGTCGTCTGACGGGCGCCGGACGATGATCCCTTCCGCCTCCAGCTGCTTCAGTCGCTGGGATAGCAGTGTCGGCGAGGCCAGCGGGACGCCGCGCTGGAGCTCGGAGAAACGGGTCGCGCCAACCGCCAAGTCCCGGAGGATGAGCGCGGTCCACCGCTCGCAGAAGATCTCCGCGGCTTTCGCGATCGGACAGAACTGATTGTAGCTCCTCACCTCGGTCACCTCCTTCGCCATCGGCCGATCCTAACCCCTGGTGAAAAGAGCTCCACTACAGATCGTGGAGTAGCCGGCGCCCTTCTGTTGTCGTTCGATCCTCCTACCGAAAAACGAGGAAAAGGAGGTCAAGATGCTCAACCACGCGATCGACGATGTCCTCGATCACAACCGTCCGGCCGCGGCCATGTGGGGCGCGGGCGGCAGCGCCTATGACGAGGTCAGCTTCGCGATTTCGGATGCCCTGGCCCACGCCGCGCAACGGCTCGCCCCGAAAGCCGGCGACGAGGTCCTCGACGTGGCGACCGGAACCGGCTGGAGCGCCCGCAACGCAGCCCGCATGGGCGCCCGGGTTACCGCTGTCGACATCTCTCCCGGCCTGATCCGGGCTGCGGCGGACCTTTCCGCCCATGTCGATCCGCGGATCGACTTCCGGGTCGCCGATGCCGAGAACCTCCCCTTCGCCGATGGTCGCTTCGACAGGGCGATCTCGACATTCGGCGTCATGTTCGCCACTGACCACCAGCGGGCCGCGCGTGAATTGGCGCGAGTCTGCTGCAAGGGTGGCCGGCTTTGCCTCGCCACCTGGGCGCCCGACGGCGCGGTTGCCGCCTTCTTCGCGCTGATGGGCTCGTACAGCAAGGCGCCGCCACCACCCTCATCGCCGCTGTCGTGGGGCGATCCCGACTATCTGGAGAGCCTGTTCGGCGATGCGTTCATCCTCACCTTCGAGCGGGCGTTTGCCAATGCCTACCATGAGAGCACCGACGCCATCTGGGACTGGTACCTGCGCGGCTTCGGCCCGCTCCGCACCCTGTACGACAGTCTCGACGAGGCCGGCCGCCGCGCCCTGAAGCGGGACGTCGACGCCTATCACGATCACTACAAAGTGGAGGCAGGGCTCAAGGTCAGGCGCGAGTACTTGGTGACCATCGGCGAAAGGCGGTGAGCGGCGTGGCGGCACGCTCACCACGAGCTACGCCGGCTGGTGGTGGGCGTGCCAGTGCCAGGCGATGTCGATCCGCCGCGGCAGCCAGACCCGGTCCTTTGCCGCCACATAGTCGAGGAAGCGGGCAAGCGCCGCCGCCCTTCCCGGCCGTCCGGCGAGCCGGCAGTGGAGCCCGACCGACATCATCTTCGGCGAACCCGCTTCGCCCTCGGCATAGAGTGTGTCGAAGGAATCCTTGAGGTAGGTGAAGAACTGGTCGCCGGAGTTGAAGCCCTGCGGCGTGGCGAAGCGCATGTCGTTAGCGTCGAGCGTATAGGGGATGATCAGGAACGGCCCGTTCGGCCCGTCGATCCAGTAGGGCAGATCGTCGGCATAGGCATCGGCCGAATAGAGGAGGCCGCCCTCCTCTGCCGCAAGCCGGATCGAGTGCATCGATGACCGGCCGGTGTACCAGCCGAGCGGCCGCTCGCCCGTCACTTCCGTGTGGATGGCGATCGCCTGGCGCATGTGCTCGCGCTCGTCGTCCTCGTCGTAGTCGCGGTATTCGATCCACTTGAGGCCGTGGCTGGCGATCTCCCAGTGGGCCTCCTTCATCGCCGCCACCGCTTGCGGATTGCGGGCAAGCGCCGTCGCGACGCCGTAGACGGTGACCGGAATGTTGCGGGCGGTGAACATCCGCCACAGCCGCCAGAAGCCGGCGCGCGAGCCGTATTCGTAGATCGATTCCATGTTCATGTGTCGCATGCCGGGCCACGGCGCGGCCCCGACGATCTCCGACAGGAACGCCTCGGATGCCTGGTCGCCGTGCAGGATGTTGTTCTCGCCGCCCTCCTCGTAGTTGACGACGAACTGCACCGCGACGCGGGCCTCGTCCGGCCATTTCGGGTCGGGCGGCGTCCGGCCGTAGCCAATCATGTCGCGGGGATAGTCTTCGTTCATGTCAGGCGATCCGGCTTTGTGAACATGCCCCTCACTCATGCAGGCGCCGTGCCGTTTGGCAAGCCAAACCCCGCGGGCCGGAGAATGGCGGCCCGCTCCCTACGGGCCGCGGCCGGAACCAAAACAGTTACCTGGCGTTAAACTTCGTCAATGGATTATTTCGACTGACGTGATTCGGCTCGCGACGGATGCAGGCACATGGCGGAGAAGCTTCGCACGACAACGCTGTCGCATCACGATGACACTCTCGACCTGCGCATTGCCGAGATGCGGCAGCTGCTCGCCGCGATAAATCCGTCGACCACCGCCGACCGTCTGAGAATGCTCCGCGAGCGATTCCCCGACATTCCGCTTCGCGAACGCATGCAGGCGCTTTCGACGCGACACAGCTGACCGGGCCTCACAGAAACCGTGCGCAATCTCGCCGGGTAATCCGACCTCCCGGCGCCACTCACGGGCGTTTTTGACAAACGCAGTAAGGCGACGTTCGCCCCGTTAGGGAAATGCAAGGCGTGACGAATGAAAGCCTCACGCCCGTTATGCCGCGTCCTCATCCACCGCTTGCGGCTTCCGGCTCGCCCGGGCTCGCGCGTAACGCTTTGGCGGCTCGCCGTATTTCTTGGTGAACGCATGGGTGAAGTTGCTGACATGACCGTAGCCGACCCGGAAGGCGATCTGCTTGATCGGAACGTCGGTCGTCTCAAGCGCTATCCGGGCATGCTCCAGCCGCTCGTCGCGCAGCACCTCGTAGACCGAGCCACCAAAAAGCGCCCGGAAGCCGGCATTGAGGGCGCTTTCGCTCATGCCCGCTGCTGCCGCGAGCGCGCTCACCCTGGGCGGATTCCGCATGTCTGAGACCAGCCGCTCGCGCGCCTCCCGGAGCCGCCCGCGCTCCCGCACCGGCAGGGCATCGGGCCGCGCCAGCGTAGCCGCCCGCGCCGTCTTCATGGCCAGGAGTTGCAGCACCACCCCCTCCATGAAGATCATCCGCAACGGACCGCGGAGCGGACTGGTAAAGAGCGTGGATGCCAGCCGCCGGAGCGGCGTTCCCGCGGGGACCGGAATGAGTCGACCGACCTGCGGATCGGCGCCGAGAAGAGGCTTCAGCATCTCCGGTATCGCATCGCCGAAGATGTGCCGGACGCGGTCCTCGCGGATCATGTAGCCGACGAGGCGCAGGCTTTGTCCCACCGCCGGTATGAACCTGGCCCGCCGGTCGCTGGGTCGGAACAGGATGGCGCGATCGGGGCCGATCGCAGCCGACTGGTCGTCGGACAGGCTGATGACCGTCCGCCCCCTGAGAGCCATATGAGTCAGAAGCCACGGCTCCTCTTCCTGCTGATGCGGCTCGAGCGTTAGCGGCCGGCGGATTTCCGCCTGGGTCAGGTGGAGGCGGATTCCCGGACTGACGTCGGTCCGCTCGATTGTGGCGCGCCAGTAGTCGTCGTCGAGCTCGATGCGTTCCGACCCGGTGATCGTCGCGTCGACGTCGCCCTCCCGGACCAGCCATTCGACGCGACTCGGTGACGGCGTCCCAGCCATTGCCTCCTCCACGACGCGCGTGCGGCCCGCCGCAGGCCTTGGCGCGGATGCATTTTTACCGCCGCCGGGCCCGCCGGCAACCCGAATTATGAACAAACGAAACACACAAGAACACCGGTTGAATCGGGCCGGCCGTGCCGGTTCACTGCGGGTAGGCGACGATTTCACTGTCGGCGGCTCGTGCTTTGCCGCTGGCGTTAGCGAGTGCATGGAGGCGGACGACTGTGGTTGCTCCCTCGAATGTCGTGACGTCGACTGCCGACAGCGGCGCCAACACGCTCCGCTCGGCGATCCTCTACGCCAACGCACATCCCGGCACGACGATTACCTTCGCCGGCGACGCCCTCACCAACCCGATCGAGCTGACCCAGTCGCTGCCGATGATCACCACCGACGTCACGATCGACGGCGGCAGCGGCGTCACCATCGACGCGCAGGACAGCGGCCGGGTGTTCTTCGTCGCAAGCGGCACGGTGGCGATCAACGACGTGACGATCGAGAACGCCATGGCCCAGGGCGGCGACGGCGGGTCCCCGGCGGGGGCGTTTGGGGGCGTCGGCGGCGGCGGCGGCGGCGGCGGCGGCCTCGGTGCCGGAGCGGCGGTGTTCGTCAACGAGGGGGCCACCGTCACGCTGTCGGGCGTTTCGATTGCCGATGCGGCTGCCGTTGGCGGTGACGGCGGCAATGGCGGCTTCAAAGATTCCCTTTTTTCCCTGAACGATAGCGGCGGCGGCGGCGGCGGCCTTGGCGGCGACGGCGCCGGCTTCGCCGCCGCCGTTGGCCTCGGCGCCGGCGCCGGCGGTGGTGGTGGTGGCTACGAAGGGAGCGGCGGCGGCTTCGTAGGCGGCGGCGGCGGCGGTGGTGGCGAGTTCGGCGCGGGCGGCGACGGCTTCCTTGGCGGCGGTGGTGGTGGCGGACAGCGGGGCGACGGCGGCGGCGGCCCTGGCGGCGGCGGCGGCGGCGGTGGGGAGACCGCCAATGGTGACCCCGGTGAGATTGTCCTGACGGGTGGCGCAGGCGGCGGTTCCTAGGGTGGGAAAGGAGGAGACGTCGATACGAATACCGGTGCTGGGCTCTCCGGTGACTCGGCCTACTTGCCGCTCGGCGGTGGCGGCGGCGGCGCAGCCGGCACCAGCGGTGGCGGCGGCGGCGACGGCCTCGCCTCCGGTGGCGGCGGCGGCACGGGAAGCCTCTCGTCAGGCCCGGGCGGTGCCGGCGGCCTCGGCGGCGGCGGCGGCGGCGCCAGCGGTCAGGACGGCGGAAACGGCGGCGATTTCGGCGGCGGCGGCGGTACCGGCGCGCCTTTGTCATTCACTTCCGGCAACAGCGGCGGCGACGGTGGCTTCGGCGGCGGCGGCGGCGGCGGCGAGACCGGCGGCAGCAGTGACGGCTTCGGCGGCAGCGGCGGCAGCGGCGTCGACATCGCTGATAACAGCATCGCCGATGGCGGCGGCGGCGCGGCGCTTGGCGGCGCCGTCTTCGTCCGCAATGGCGGCACCCTGATCATCAACGACGGCGGCTTCATGGGGACCTATGCGGTAACCGGCGGCGCCGGCGGTGATAACACCGGCGGCGCCGGGGACGGCCAGGCCCAGGGCAAGGTCATCTTCCTGCAAGGCCACGCGGCGACCACCACCCTCGCCATCTCCGACGGCAACACCCAGACGATCGGCGACGACGACGCCCTCGCCGGCAACGGCGCCCTCGTCAAGGACGGCGACGGCACCCTGGTCATCGGCGGCGATAATCTCAACTTCAACGGCGACGCCACCGTCGACGCCGGCCTCCTCCAGGTCGACGGCAACATCCGCAAGGCAACCACCACCGTCGAGACCGGCGCCACCCTCGGCGGTAACGGCAAGGTCGGGGTCACCCAGGTCGACAAGGGCGGCACGCTGTCTCCCGGCGCCAGCGCCGGTCTCCTCCACACCGGCGACCTCACCCTCGCCGCCGCCAGCACCTTAGCGGTCGAGATCGGCGGCACCACGCCCGGCGTCGGCGGCTATGACCGGGTGGCGGTCAAGGGCACCGTCGACCTCGACGGCGCCATCCTCGACACCTCGCTCATCGACGGCTTCAATCCGTCGGTCGGCGACCACTTCAAGATCGTCGTCAATAACGGTAGCGATGCGGTGATCGGAACCTTCCAGGGCCTTGCCGAAGGGGCAGACTTCCTCATCGACGGCCGCATCTTCACCATCACCTATCACGGCGGCAGCCACGACAACGACGTGGTGCTGACAGCGCAGGGGGCCGTCATCATCGGCACCGGCGGCGCCGACCTGGTGGATGCCTCGCACACGGTCGCCGGCCAGCCGTTGCCCACCGACGGTGATGACCTGATCAAGGGCAAGGGGGGCGACGACGACCTCTCCGGCCTTGCCGGCGCCGACACCATCAAGGGCGCCAAGGGCAGCGACATCCTGCACGGCGGCGGCGGTGGCGACGACCTCCGTGGCGGCAGCGGCAACGACCTGCTGAAGGGTGACAACGGCGGCGACAGCCTGGATGGCGGAGGGGGTGATGACAACCTCCGCGGCGGGAGCGGCAGCGATGTGCTGGACGGCGGCAAGGGCGACGACCTGCTGAAGGGCGGCAAGGGGCACAACGCCTTCGTCTTCTCGACCGAACTCGGGCCGCACAACGTCGACACCATCGCCGACTTCGGCGGCGGCGACGCCATCTGGCTCGACGCCTCGGTGTTTCAGGGGATCGGGCCGAAGGGGGAACTGGCGGATGCGCTGTTCGACACCAGCATCTTCGATACCGGCCTCCACCTCTCCCATCCCGACGCGCTGATCATCTACAACGAGCAGAGCGGCGACCTCTTCTATGACGAGAACGGCAACGCACTGGGCGGCCTGGTGCTGTTCGCCACCGTCACCCCCGGCACCCATCTCGACCACACCGACTTCATGGTGATCTGAAGCCCCCTCTTTGGCATAATACGCAGAGGGGCCGGGATCCTCAGGCGACATACTGAGCCGGCAGCCTGCGACAACGCAAAAGCACCGCAACGACAACAGACCCGCCTCACCCGTCGCTGTCGTCGGCCTTCAGTTCGGTGGCGGGCTCTCCCCGGTCGCCCGCAAGGTGGCGCTGGAACGAGCGCCAGCTCAAGGGCAGCGAACCCAGATAGGCGAGTGTCAGCACGGTCATCGTCTCGAACGGCAGGCTGACGAGAAGCGCCACGACGATCACCACGAGGACGAAGAGCGGCAGCACCAGGTCGCGCGGGATCTGGTGGCCGATGAGCTTCGCCGACCAGGTCGGCACCCGGCTCACCATCAGCAGCGCGACGACAAGGGTGTAGACCATCACCAGCGGCGCTGTGAGAAAGCCGTGCGGCGTGCCGATGAATTCGAGATAGACCGGCAAGAGGACGATCATCGCGCCGGCCGGCGCCGGCACCCCAACGAAGAAGTTCGAATGCCACTCCGGTTTTTTCGGTCCCTGCAGCGCACTGTTGAACCGCGCCAGCCGCAATGCCGCGCAGATGGCGAAAATCAGCGCCACAGTCCATCCCACCGAGCCCGCGTCACCGAGCGCCCAGACAAAAAGCAGGATCGCCGGCGCCACGCCGAAGTTGACGAAATCGGTCAACGAATTGAGCTCGGCACCGAAGCGGGTCGTCGACTTCAGGAAACGCGCCACCCGTCCGTCGATGCCGTCGAGGAAGGCGGCGATCGCCACCGCCGCGATCGCCCAGTCGAAGCGATGCTCGATGCTCATGCGGATCGAGGTCAGTCCGGCGCAGAGCGCCAGCAGCGTGACCAGGCTGGGCAGGACGACGCGAATCGGCACGGCGCGGAACTGGCGCAGCCGTCGCCATTTCGGCTCGTCGTCGGGATCGAAGGGCTGGAAGATCGACATCGGGTCGGTCAATCGATGCGTACCTCACGCGTCTCGGTCGGGTCGCCGAAGCGGGCCAGAACCGTCTCTCCGGCGATCGCCTGCTGGCCTTCGGCGACCAGCACGTTGACGCCGAGCGGCAGGTAGACGTCGAGCCGTGATCCGAAGCGGATCATGCCGATCCGTTCGCCGGTCGCCAACGCATCGCCCTCCTTGACCCAGCAGGCGATCCGCCGCGCCACCAAACCGGCGATCTGCACGACGCCGACCGGTCCGTTGACGGTGTCGAGAACCAGTCCGTTCCGCTCATTGTCCTCGCTCGCCTTGTCGAGCTCGGCATTGACGAACTTGCCGGGGCTGTAGACGATCTTGGTCAGCGTGCCGGCGACCGGGGCGCGGTTCACATGGCAGTTGAACACGTTCATGAAGATCGAGAGGCGCTGTTTGGTCAGTTCGCCCAAGCCGAGCTCGCTCGGCGCCACGACCTGGGTGATCGACGAAATACGCCCGTCCGCCGGGCTCACCACCAGATCGTCGGCGACCGGGATCACGCGCGGCGGGTCGCGGAAGAAGTAGGTGCACCACGAGGCAAGGATAAGCCCGATCCACAGCACCGGCTGCCAGAACCAGCCGACGAACAGCGCCAGGAAGATCAGTCCCGCGATGAACGGCCAGCCCTCCCGGCGGATCGGCACCAGCACCGAGCGGATCGAGTTCGAGCACGGACTCCATACAAAACCTCTTCGACCCCGCCTCCGTTGGCCCGTAAAGAGCATGGATGCCGGCCGAAGTGAAGCCGTCTACTCGGCTGCCTCCGGCTGCGGCGCCGGGGTGCGGTGGACATAGCCTTCGGTGTCGCTTTCCTCGAACTCGCGCAGCCGCTCCTCCGCCTCGGCCGCCTCGCGCTGGCGGTTCCACATGCCGGCATAGAGCCCGCCGCATGCCAGCAGCTCCTCGTGGCGTGCCGCGCTCGACGATCCGCCCGCCATCGAGGACGATGATCTCGTCGGCATGGACCACCGTCGACAGGCGATGGGCGATGACCAGCGTGGTGCGGTCCGACGACACCCGGTCGAGCGCCGCCTGGATCTCCCGCTCGGTATGGGTGTCGAGCGCCGAGGTCGCCTCGTCGAGAATGAGGATCGGCGGCGCCTTGAGCATGGTGCGGGCGATCGCCACGCGCTGCTTCTCGCCGCCGGAGAGCTTCAGCCCGCGCTCGCCGACCTCGCGTGTCGTAGCCGTCGGGCAGGCTCTCGATGAAATCGGCGATCTGCGCCGTCTGCGCCGCCTCGCGGATCTCCTCGTCGCTGGCCTCGGGCCGGCCATAGCGGATGTTGTAGGCGATGGTGTCGTTGAACAGCACCGTATCCTGCGGCACCATGCCGATCGCCGCGCGCAGCGATTCCTGCGTCACGTCGCGGACGTCCTGTCCGTCGATCGGTGATGCGGCCGCCGGTCACGTCGTAGAAGCGGAACAGCAGCCGCGAAATGGTCGACTTGCCGGCGCCGGACGGGCCGACGATGGCGATGGTGCGGCCGGCCGGCACCTCGAAGCTGATCCCCTTGAGGATCGGCCGGTTGGCGTCGTAGTGGAAGGTGACGTCCTCGAAGCGCACGGTGCCGCCGTCGACCGCGAGCGCCTTGGCGTCGGGCTTGTCGACGATCTCCGGCGCGACGTCGAGCAGCGCGAACATCTGCTCGATGTCGATCAGCCCCTGTTTCATCTCGCGATAGACGAAGCCGATGAAATTCAGCGGAATCGAGAGCTGCATCAGAAGCGCGTTGATCAGCACGAAGTCGCCGATGGTCTGTTCGCCGCGCAGGACGGCCGCTCCGGACATCGCCATGCAGATGGTCATGCCGGCGGTGAAGATGACGATCTGGCCGATATTGAGCCAGGCAAGCGAGGTCCAGATGCGGATGGCCGAGGCTTCGTAGCGCTCCATCGAGCGGTCGAAGCGGCGCGCCTCCATCGTCTCGTTGCCGAAGTATTTGACCGTCTCGAAGTTGAGCAGCGAGTCGACCGCCTTCGAGTTGGCGTCGTTGTCGGACTCGTTCATCGCCCGGCGGATGCCGATGCGCCAGTTGGAGGCCTTCACCGTGAACCAGACATAGAGGCAGACCGTGACGGCGATGACCACAAGGTATTCCCAGTCGAACTGGTAGGTGATGATCACGGCGGCGAGCAGGAACTCGATCAGCGTCGGCACCGTGTTGAGGATGGTGAAGCGGACGATGGTCTCGATGCCGTTGACGCCGCGCTCGATGATCCGCGACAGGCCGCCGGTGCGCCGCTGCAGGTGATAGCGGAGCGACAGCTCGTGCATGTGGACGAAGGTCTTGTAGGCGAGCTGGCGGACGGCGTGCTGGCCGACCTTGGCGAACAGCGCGTCGCGCAGGTTGTTGAAGACGTTCATCATGATGCGGCCGACGCCGTAGGCGACGACGAGCATGATCGGCACGGTGATGATCGCGGCCAGCCCGCGTCGCCGCCGGCGCCGGACGGGTGGACCAGGGCGTCGGTCGCCCATTTGTAGGTGTAGGGGACCAGCACGGTGACGATCTTCGCCGCCACCAGCACCGCCAGCGCCAGCGCTACCCGGCGCTTGAGGTCGGGCCGGTCGGCCGGCCACATATAGGGCCAGAGATTGCGGATCGTGGCGAAGGTCGATTTCGGCCTTTACCCTCGGCTGCTTGCCGGCCTCAGCAATGGCTGCCATTCACTCCGCCCCCATGGCCCGCGGCTCAATGTCGTTCGGTCCGTCGAAGCGCCCCACCGCCTCGGCAATCGCGGCAAGCGCCGACCGGTCCACCCAGTAACAGGATCGCGGGCCCTCGATTTCGCCGCGGATAATGCCGGCATCGCGCAGTACTTTCAGGTGCTGCGACACGGTCGACTGGGCGAGCGGCAGGCCGCGCACGATGTCGCCGCAGCAACAGCGGCCGTTGCCGGCCCTCACAAGGGCGCGGACGATGGCCAGCCGCGCCGGGTGTCCAAGCGCCCTGATCCGTGATGCGAGAATGACGTCGTGCTGGTCGAAGGCCACGGGGCTTTCATCGTAATTTTGCGATGAAAGCCCCACTTAAGCCAATCTGCGGCTAAATCAACCCGCGTCGCCTAGTTTTTCGCGTCGTCCTGCCAGGCGGCGTTGCCCTCGGGCAGCACGAAGACCTGGCCCGGATAGATCCAGTGCGGGCTGCGGATCTGGTCCTTGTTGGCCTGATAGATCGTCGACCAGCGAATGCCTTTGCCGTAGAGCTCGCGCGAAATGCGCCACAGGTTGTCACGGCGCTTGATGATGATCGTCTGCGGATCGCCGACCGAGCCGGAGACCGACGCGCCGGCCGCACCGCCGGCTTCGCCGACCGGCTTCAGCGTCGCCACCTCGACCTCGCGCTCGAACGGCACCTCGGCGCGGGCGAGGACATTGCCCGACGCGCCCTCCACCTGATCGGCACGGACCGTGTAGGCGCCCGCCGGCAGGTCGCGCTGGACCATAAGCAGCCAGGTTCCCGAGGGCGACGGCTTGGCTTCGCCGAGCAGCTTGTCATCCATGTAGACGCGGACGTTCTGGGGCGTCGTCGCCGTGCCGGCGATGTAGAGCGCACCGGTGGGCTCAGCTCGACAGCGGTCACCACAACCTTCGGCTCAGGCTTCTTGGAAGGCTCCGGTTCCGCAGCCGGCTCTGCCGCCGCCAC
>CAVQBS010000022.1:0-22783 GCA_963710805.1 uncultured Alphaproteobacteria bacterium
CTCGTTGTCCCTCGCCACGTTTCCCCCGTCCGGTCTCGTTTCGGCGAAATTAGCAAAGCCGCACGGCGTGGGAAGAGGCGCCTAACCTTCCGCCTCCTGCTCGTCGAGCCGGTCGGTGGCCGGCGGCGGGCGTGGCGACAGGGCGGAGATCTCGCGCGCAGTTCCGGCGTCATGTCGATTCCGCCGCCTTGAGCGAGGCTGCAAGCTGCTCGACGTTGCGCGCGCCGATGATCGGGCAGGTGATGGCCGGATGGCCGCCACCCAGGCGACCGCCAGGCTCACCGGGTGGAGGCCGCGCTCGCTTGGCGAAGGCGGCAAAGCGGCGGCGGTCTCGTGGGCCCATTGCTGGCGGTAGCGGGCATCGTATCGGCTTGTTGGCCATGCGGCCGCCCTCGGCGTGCTTTCCGTCGCCAGCGATACTTGCCGCTGAACAGGCCGCCGCCGCAGCGGGCCGTAGGAGATGACGCCCAGTTCCTCGGCCGCGCGCCAGCGGCAGGATCTCCACTTCGGCCTGGCGCTTGACCAGGTTGTACATCGGCTGGATGACGTCGAAGCGCGACCAGCCGCGCCGCGCCGAGATGCCGAGGCCTGTGGCGACCTGCCAGGCGGCATAGTTGCTGGCGCCGAGATAGAGGACCTTGCCGGCGCGCACCACGTCCTCCAGCCCGCGCAGCGTCTCCTCCAGCGGCGTCGTCGCGTCCCACTGGTGCATGAACAGCACGTCCAGCCGGTCGGTCTTGAGGCGCTTGAGGCTCGCCTCCACGGCCAGCGCGATATGGCGGCGGCTGGTGCCCCGGTCGTTGACGTCGTCGCTCAGGGCGTTGAAGCATTTCGAGGTGATGACCAGCTGGTCGCGCTCGCCAGCGATCAGCCCGCCGAGGATCTCCTCGGCGCGGCCCTTGGAATAGATGTCGGCGCAGTCGAAGAAGTTGATGCCGGCATCGCGGCAGGCGGCGTACATGCGTGCCAATTCCTCTTCGTCGGCATCGCCGCCGAACGACATGGTGCCGAAGCAGAGCTCCGATACCTGAACGCCGGTATTGCCAAGGGGTTTGTATTTCATCGCTCGGGCGTCATCCTCTCGTTCGACACGCACGATCCGCGCCGCGGTGTGGGTTTTCGCGGTCTTGCCGGCATTTGTAAAGCGAGGCGCCGAATTGTGAGGTGCCGCGCTTGGATGGTGCCCGGCGTTTCCCCTACGTCTCCGGCGTGCCTCCGGCTGAAGGCGCCGCAGGCGGCGGGGTTGAGGGTGCCGCCGGGGTCGGGGCCGCGGGAGGCGGCATCGGCTGAGCCGCCGGAGCGGAGGCAGCCGGAGCCGCCTTCGGCACCCTGCCGCCGGTGCGGACCTGCCAGGCGAGGTAGCCGAGCGCCGCGCCCTCGACGATAAGCTGGATGCCGAGCAGCACGCCGAGCAGCCAGATCGCCGTCACTGGCATGCTCGCCCACAGGATCAGAGCGATCACGATGCCGACGACGCCGGCGCCGAGCACCCAGCCCCAATTGGGGAACGGCCGGATGGTGAGGGCGAAGATCACCTTCGAGATGCCCTCCACCATGAAGAAGACGATGAGCAGGAAGGTGATCGTCAGGAGGCCGTCGCCCGGATTGGAGAGGAAGAGGAGGCCGACGATGATCGACAGCGCCGCCGAGATCATCTGCAGCCAGAAATGGGGGACGCTCCGCGCCCCGATGATGCTGATCCCCTGCGCGATGCCGCTGATGATCAATACCCAGCCGAGGAGCGCCACCACCGCCACCGAGCTGATGACCGGGTAGAGCAGCGCCAGCACGCCGCCGATCACCATCAGCCCGCCCTGGATCAGGTACCAGAGCGAATGCCGCCTGACCGTCTCGCGCATAGCCTCGCGCATGACCTCGGCGGCGGCTTCCAGTGACATCGACATGGCATCGTCTCCTTGCGGGTGGAGCGGATCTCGCTCCAGACTTGCACGAACCGAACCGTGCCACGTTCCGACTTCCTGCGAAAGCCGGGTTCTGACACCCCTCCGCCATCGCTTCGCGATGGTCTCCGGGGACCGCCGAAGGCGGTAGAGGGGGTACAGATGGACCAGGACGACGATCGCCGTCGTGCGGCAGCGCGCTCCAGGCTATTTGCGCTATGGTGCAGGCGACCTCGACAGCGCCGGTTCCTGAGCCTGTGAATTCCTACGACGTCATCGTGATCGGCACCGGCGGCATCGGCAGCGCGGCTGCCTTCCACCTGGCGCGGCGAGGTGCGCGCGTGCTGGGTCTCGACCGCTTTCCCGGCGGGCACGCCAACGGCAGCTCCCACGGCGAGACGCGCATCATCCGCAAGGCCTATTTCGAGCACGCCGACTATGTGCCGCTCCTGGAGCGCGCCTACGTCCTGTGGGACGAGGTGGAGGCCCTGAGCGGCGAGTCCCTGTTCCACCGGGTCGGGCTGGTCGAAGCCGGCCCGCCGGACGGCCGCCTGCTCAGCGGCATCCGCGAAGTCCGCTCGCCGGCACGGCCTTCCGCTCGAGGATCTATCCGGCGGCGGCCTCGGCGGGCGTTTTCCCTTCGCGCTGCATCCCGGCGAGGACGCCGTCTTCGAGACAGGACGCCGGATTCTTGCTCGTCGAGCGCTGCGTGTTGGCGCATCTGCGTCTTGCCGCCAACGCCGGGACGGAGCTTGTCACCGATCCGGTGCTGTCGTGGACCGCAAGCGCCGACGGCATCGCGGTCGAGACCGCTTCGCAGCGATACACGGCGAACAAGCTGGTGATCACCGCCGGAGCGTGGGCGCCGCGCCTGCTCGCCGACCTCGGCGTCTCCCTCGTGCCCCGCCGCAAGCATCTTCATTGGTATGCGACAGTTGATCGGCGCTACAGCGCCGACAACGGCTGCCCGTGCTTCTTCTACGAGACGGCGGCCGGCCTCTTCTACGGCTTCCCCGAGGTGAACGGCGGCGGGGTCAAGGTTGCCGAGCACACCGGCGGCGCCGGCATCGCCGACCCGCTGACCGACGACAAGACGGTCGAGCCGCAGGACCGCGTCCGGGTGGAAGCCTTCATTCGCGACTATCTGCCGGGGGTCTCGACGACGCCGACGCGCCACGAGGTCTGCTATTACACCATGACCCCCGACGAGCACTTCGTCGTCGACCGCCATCCCGAGCACGCCAACGTCGCCTTCGTCGCCGGACTGTCGGGCCACGGCTTCAAGTTCGCCAGCGTGCTCGGAGAAGTGCTGGCGGAACTGACGCTCGACGGCGCCACCCGCCAGCCGATCGGCTTCCTCGGCCAGGACCGGCCCGGCCTGTTGCGCGGCGGCCCCTGACCGCACGTTGCGAATATTGTCCGCCCGCAAGCGCCGAATTGAGGATACGCTCGCCGCTCGCCGCTCGTCGTCAGGGGAACGAACGAAATGGAGACACCGGGAGTTCGACGCGCCGACTTTCTGATGGCGCTGGCCTACGCGACCGATCTCGCCACCGGCGCGTCGCGGGACTTTGCGCTGCAGGGCTGCGTGCTCGCGATGCGGCTTGCCGAGGCGGCCGGCCTCGACGAGGAGGGGCGCCGCAATGTCTACCACCAGGCGCTCTTACGCTATGTCGGCTGCAATGCCGATACCCACCTGCTCGCGGCGGCCTTCGGCGACGAGATCGCCATGCGCCGGGACCTCGCCCGCATCGACCTTGGCAACCACAAGGAGCTGGTCGAGACTTTCGTCAGGGCGCTCAACCGCGCTTTCGCGGATGCGCCCTCGGGGGACCTCGCCGGCTTCGTCGAGCGGGGTCTCGCCGACGCGCTGAACGTCAGCATCCCGATCCTTGCGGGCCATTGCGAGGTGGCGAAGCGGATCGGCGCGCGCCTCGGTCTTTCCGAGGAGCTTTGCGAGAATCTCGGACAGATCTACGAGCGCTGGGACGGGCATGGACTCCCGCACGGTCTGAAGGGCGACGCGGTGAAGCTTGCCGTTCGGCTTGTGGCACTGGCCCAGGATGCCGTCGTCCTCGACCGGCTCTACGGACACGAGGCCATGACCGGGATGATCGCCGAGCGCCGCGATGGGGCTTACGAGGCCGCCCTGGCCGATCTCCTGCTCGCCGATTCGGAGCGCCTGATGGAGGGCCTCGACGGCGAGATCACCCGCGACACCATCCTGGCTCTCGAGCCTGAGCCCCATGCGGTGCTCGACGAGGCGGCTTCGGAGGAGGCGTGCCTGGCGATCGCCGACATGATCGACATGCGGATGCCGTTCACCTTCGGCCATTCGCGCGCCGTGGCCGCCCTTGCCGATGCGGCCGGCCGGCACATGGGCCTTCCCGCCTCGGACATCCGCGAGGTCCGCTGGGCGGGCTACACCCATGATATCGGCGAATTGTCGGTGCCAGTCTCGACCTGGCTGAAGCCCGGTCCGCTCACGACACGCGAAGCCGACGCGGCGCGGCTCCACCCCTATCACGGCGAGCGCGCGCTCGCGGCGCTGAGCGGCGAGGGCAAGGCGCTCGGTGCCCTGGTGCTTCGCCACCACGAGTGCCTCGACGGCAGCGGCTACCATCGCGGCGTCAAGGGGCCGGACCTGTCGCCCGCCGCTCGCATCCTCGCCGCCGCCGAAGCCTTCCAGACCGCCCGCGAGGCGCGCCCCCACCGGGCGGCGCTCAGCGATACCGCGGCCGCCGCCAAGCTTCGCACCATGGTCCGCGAGGGAAGGCTCTGCCCCGACGGGACGGAAGCGGTGCTCGCAGTCGCCGGTCAGCCCGCCCGCCGCGCAGCGATGGAGCGCCCGGCGGGGCTGACGCCGCGCGAGATCGAGGTGCTCCGCCTGATCGCGGCCGGCCACACGGCGAAGGAAGCCGCGCGCCAGCTTAACATCTCGCCCAAGACCGCCGACCACCACATCCAGAACCTCTATTCCAAGATCGGCGTCTCGACCCGGGCCGGCGCTGCCCTCTACGCGCTGGAGCGCGGGCTGGTGGAGCAGGGAATTTCCCCGGCATAGGGAATCCTCCCGATGTGCGGGCCGGGACCTGCCGGCATCCTCCTCGTGTCAGCCGGGCCACAGGGCCGCCGGATGCACAAAGGAGATAGAGACATGATGCTCGCAACGACAAAGGTCGAGGATCTCGACCGCTTCCTCGAAATCTTCTCGACCAAGGGCGCCGAGAAGCGCAAGCAGCACGGTTCAAGGGGGGCGACCGTCTTCAGCGATCCCAACGAGAGCGACCGGGTGTGGGCGATCTTCGACTGGGACGAGGAGGGCTTCAAGAACTTCCTCTCCGACCCCGAGGTCCCGGCGATCATTCGGGAAGCCGGGCACAAGGGCACGCCGGAGGCGCCGACATTCGTCGGGAATTACGACGCCTGACGCTTCTCGCAGGTCGGGCGGGCGGCCCGGTCCGAAGCCGTCAATGAGATGCTCGCTGCCGCCGGCCGCCGCCGCCGGCAGCGAGCCGGCCGTTGCGCCGGCACGGGTGCGGACCAAAGCGCCTACCCAAACCGACCACCCCAGCCAGAACCTCCATGGACGATCGGCGTCCCGACTCGCGCCGGGTCCGCATCTGCGCCGAATCATGCGCCGGCCGAACAGGGAATCTCCCGGGCATGGGGAATCCTCCCGATGTGCGGGCCGGACGCGCCCCGCATCCTGCTCACGTGAGGCGGGCCATCGGGGCCCGGCGCAGGACAGGAGAGCATCATGAAAGAAGTCATCCATCAAGGTGGGCGTCATCGCCGAGCAGACCGGCGCCCTTTCGTTCATGGGCCTCGCCAACGCCAATGTGGCGAGGATGGTGATCGATGACCTCAACGCTGAGGGCGGGCTGCTCGGGCGCCAGATCGATCTTGTCCTCGAGGACGGCGCCACGACGGACAGCGTCGCCGCAGCCGCGGCGACGAAGCTCGTCGAGGAGGACAAGGTCGACGTGATCTTCGGCGGGATCTACAGCTCCACGCGGCAGGCGATCAAAGGTCCCGCCGTGGTCGAAGGGCAAGACGCTCTACATCTACCCCGAGCAATACGAGGGGCAGGAATGCGACCCGCTCATCTTCTGCACCGGCCCGGTGCCGGCGCAGCAGCTCGATCCGCTCATTCCGTGGCTGATGCAGAAGACCGGCGCGAGGAAATTCTACCTGCCGTCCGCCGACTACATCTGGCCGCAGGTGATGAACAAGAAGGTCCGCCAGCTCGTCACGGCCAACGGCGGCACCATCGTCGGAGAGGAGTACTACCCGCTCGATCACATGGAGTACGGCAAGACGGTCGAGAAGATCATGTCGAGCGGTGCGGAGGTGGTCTTCAACACGATCGTTCCGCCCGGGCGTCGTGCCGTTCTTCCAGCAGCTCCACGACGCCGGCTTCCAGAAGCGCGGCGGACAGCTCGTCTGCACGTATTTCGACGAGAACCTCCTCGGCCTCTTGCCGGCGGCGCACGTGGAGGGCCTCTACGGCTGCCTCGACTACTACCAGAACGTCGGCGATCCCTTCAGCCGGAAGCTGCTCGACCGCTACAACGCGCTGTATCCCGGTCAGGCGCAGTTCACCGGCGGCAGCGCGTGCTCCGGCCTCTACCGGGGAATGAGGCTCTGGGCGGCCGCCGTGAAGGAGGCCGGCTCGCTTCGCCAGGAGGAGGTCATCGCGGCGCTCGACCACGCGCGGATCGCCGAGGGGCCGGGCGGTCCGGCGGAAATGGTGCCCGGCCAGCACCACGTTCGCATGAACATGTACATCGCCCAGGCGAAGAACGGCCGCTTCGAGATCGCGAGGAGCCTCGGGGCGATCGATCCGGACGAGGCGGTCGTCCCCGGCGCCGTTGCGTCTAGGCGGATGAGCGCCGTCGGCTGACGGCGCCTCCGCGGCCTGGAAATGTCGCTCCGCCCCAGGACGCGACATCAAGCGGAACTCTACCCTTCCGGCGCCCGCGGTTCGCGAGCGCCGGTTGATCTGTCCTCTCTCGTGCCAACAGGGGCTCCGGCAGGGCCTACCTGCCGGCCGCACCGCGGTCGGTCGGCGAGCGAATTTCCCGGCATGGGGAATCCTCCCGATGTGTGTGCCGTGGCCTCGCGGCATCCTTTGAACGTGAGCCGGGCCATGGAGGCGCGGCAGCAAAGAGGATCAGGATCATGAACGCTTCTCAGATGACCGCCGTCCGCACCGAGGCCTGGAGCAACGCCGATGTCGTCCGCCGCGGCTACGCCGCCTTCAACGCGGCCGATATCGATACCCTGACCAGGATCATGGACGATGACATCACCTGGCACACGCCGGGGCGGACCTCGATCGGCGGCAGCCGCAAGGGCAAGGACGCGGTGTTTGGCCAGTTCGGTCGCTACGGCGGCGAGACGGCGGGCACCTTCCGCGCCAATCTCCTCGACGTGTACGAGAGCGAGGACGGCGGCGTCGTCGGCCTCCATCGCAACGCCGGCGAGCGGAACGGCAAGACGCTCGACGTTCTCTGCTGCATCGTCTTCGAGGTCAAGGACGACCGCATGCTCTCCGGCCGGGAGCACTTCTTCGACCTCTACGCCTGGGACGCGTTCTGGTCGTAGCGCCACCGGCCGACCGGGAGCGGCGTCAAACGACGGCTCCCGGTCCGTCTGGCGGGAATAAGCGCGACGCGCGTTTGCTCACGGTGACACGCTGGTTACGATATCTTCGATGACCTGACCCGGTCGGCGGCTCCACAAGGCTTGGCTTCAGCCTGACGGTGTCTGCCGACACGCATTCGCGCGGAAGCGAGGAGCGGTTGAAACTCGCCGGCAAAGTGGCCGTCATTACCGGAGGGACCGGCGGCATCGGGCTTGCCACCGCACGCAAGTTCGTCGACGAAGGCGCCACCGTGGTGCTCGCCGACCTTCACCGGGACTCGCTGGCGGAGGCCGCCGCCCGGCTGGGCGAGCGGGCCGACCACGCCGTCGTCGACGTGACGCAGGCCGAACAGATCGAGCGACTGATGGAAACCGTGGTGGCGCGCCACGGCGGTCTGGATATTCTTGTCGCCAACGCCGGCATCGAGGGGGCGGTGGCGGAAATCGTCGACTACCCGGTTGAGCAGTTCGACCAGGTAATGGCGATCAACGTGCGCGGAGTCTGGCTCAGCATCAAGTACGCGGTGCCGGCACTGCGCGCTCGCGGCGGCGGCAGCATCGTGATCACCTCGTCGATCGCCGGCGTCAAGGGCGTGCCCAGGATGTCGGCATATTCGGCCAGCAAGCATGCGGTGGTCGGCATCATGCGCAGCGTGGCGATCGAGTGCGCCCGAGACAACATTCGCGTCAACGCCGTGAATCCCCGCCCGGTGGACACCCGCATGATGCGCTCGATCGAAGAGGGTTATGCGTCGGCGGATGCGAAGCGGCGGATCGTCGATGCGAGCCTGATGCAAAGATATGCCCGCCCGGATGAGGTCGCCAGCATGATCGCCTTTCTCGCCAGCGACGAGGCCAGTTACTGCAACGGCGGCGTCTACCCGATCGACGGGGGCAATGCCGCCTGACCGGGAGCACCCTCGCCCGCCATCCGCCCGTTCCAGGACGCGGGCCCGGCCGACCGGAGAGGCTATTGCCCCGTTCCCGTGCCCGGCACCGGCCGCGTGCCGAAGGGAACGGCGGCCTCGATAAGCAGCCGCAACGTCTCCTGCAGGAGCCTCGCCACCCTGAGCGGGTTCCGTTCGGAGAATTGCGGGGCGAACATCTCCGTTGACCACCAGCCGGAATAGCCGGTCGAGACGATCGCATCGACCCATTCCTGCAGCGGCACATGTCCGCCGCCGGTCCACACCTCGCGGAGGTTGTGGAGGATGGGCTGGCCTTTGGGCGGGGGCGGCAGCAAATCGCAAAAATGCACGCCGAAGATGGTCCGCGGATCGAGGCGGGCGACCTCCGCAACCGGCGTGCCGATCACCCACAGATGCCAGAAGTCGATGACGAGGCCGACGTTCTCGCGCTCGGTCGCTTCGACCGTCTTCAAAAGGTCGCCAAGGCGTGACAGCGGCGCCCAGGCCAGCGGCTCGAGGTAGAGTTTCAGGCCATTCTCGCCGGCGAGATCGGCAAGGGCGCGGAGGTTCCTGGCGGTGAGCTCGATCACCTCGTCGATCGGCCGGCCGACCAGCCCCTCATAGCCGCCGATCCCGCCGAGGCCGGGGCCGACCGGGCCGACCACCACCTCCACATAGCCGGCGCCCAGTTCGCGGGCTTGGTCGAAGCGAATCTTCGCCTCGCCCATCAGCGCCTTGAAGTCGTCCGGCTCCTGCCGGTCGATGTCGGGGATGAACGAGACGGCCACCACCGGGAACCCGTCGAGCTCCCGCCGGACGAGATCCATCGCGTAGCCGAGCCGGAACGCGTTATCGAGCTTCGGGCCGATGATCTCGATCGCGTCGAACCCGGCCTCCTTGGCGATGCGGATGTCCTCGAAGACCGAGCACCGGTTCGTGCAGGTGCCGTTGTGGGTGATGGTCGCCGTCTGTGCGGCGGGTGCGGATCCGTCCATGGTGATGCCCCCCTTTTTGTATTCGAGCCCCGGCTTGCCTTCGGCTCACCCCGTCCCGTCGAACTGCCGCCACCCGGTCTTCAAGGCGGGTGTCGCGGCTTTGCCGACAGGCCGCTTGCGACGCCCGGCCGGGATGATCCCGCCGCCATGTGCGCTGTCATGGCCGGCGTCTCTCACGACGCGGGGAAAAGTCGGGACTGTCAAAGAGGCCCTCTCGGCACAGCCGGCGATTGTCGATGGTGTCTCGTCCATGGTGCGAGGCAAGTCACGGCCGATCGCGATGAAGATATCGCGTCGTGAGAGGAAGAAGGCTATGTCCGACCTGCGGCCCCGTCAACGGTGTTCGGTATACCGTTGCCAGCATGAGACCCGCCGTCGCACGCCGTCTGAAAGCACGACGCGATTATCGACCGATGACGCCGACGGCCTTCAGACCGGCGAGGATTTCATGGGTGGCGCTCGCCGCCCCCTGCATCGTCTTCGAGGTCAAGGACGGCCGCCTGTTCTCCGGCCGAGAGCACTTCTTCCACCTCTACGACTGGGAAGCGTTCCGGTCGCAAGCACCATCGGCGACCGGGAACTGCGTCACGCAGTTCCCGGGTCGAATGCGCTGGAGGCGCCGCACCTAACCCGAAAGGAGGGCCGGCTGCGGAAAGGGATCGCCGGGCCTCGACCGTCGGCAGGCCGGGGTCAGCGGACTCCCGTCAGGATTCCACCATGATCACCAGGGATTCCGGCACCACGCCATCGTGGGCCATTGCATCGGCGGCCGCCTGGCTCTGCATCGCCTTTGCGAAGGCATCCAGATCGGGAACGTCCATCAGCACGGCCACCTTCGTCGGGTCTTGCGGATCGACGAATGTCCGGATGTTGGTCACCCCGAGCGGACCGAAAAGCTCTTTGCGCTTCGGCGACTTGAGCCAGTGGTCGGCACCTTTCGTGATCTTGTGGTGTCCGATGATCGTTGGCATGGGCGTTCTCCCTTTGGCGGCGCCGGCGGCCGAAATGACCGCACCAAATTCCGCGACCCGTCTGTGCGAGCCAAGGAGCGCTGTTTCCTGTTGATCTGTCAATCGCCGCTTTCGGGGGCGGGCAGCGAAGATCAGGCAGCGGAGACTGCGGCCGTCACCGCGAAGCGGATGACCTCGCGCCGGTCTTCCCCTGAGGGACGGCCTGGGGCAGAGGCTACGCGGCCTTCTTCGCCACGATGAACACGGCCTTGCCCTTGCCCGGCTGCCAGCGATGGTCGATGGCAAAGCCGGCGTCGCTCAGGCTTTTCTCCAGCTCCTTCATGGTGAAGATCCTGACCAGCGGCATGAGCCCGAGGGCGCGTCCGATCGGCGCCACGAGCTTCAGGTACTTCATGCTGTCGCCCAGGCATGCCGTGCTGGTGACGAACACGCCGCCGGGCTTGAGCATTGCGTGGACCCTGGCGATCGCCGCTTCCTTGTCTTCGAGGAGGTGCAGGATGCTGAGCCCGAGGACGGCATCGTAGGTGCCGTCCGGTACGGCGAGGTCGTCGATGGCGGCCTGCTCGAAGGTGACGTTGGCGACGCCGGCGGCCTCCGCCTTGGCGCGGGCGATGGCGAGCATCTTCGCGGAGACGTCGATCGCCTGGATGTGCCTGACATGCGGCGCATGGGCGATGGCCGTCGAGCCTGTGCCGCAGCCGAACTCGAATACCTCCATGTCGGGCCGGAGATAGCCGCGGGTGATGGCGAGCTTCCGCTGGTACGACGCCTCGTCGGCGACCGGACGGCGCGCGTAGCGCTCGGCGATCCGGTCCCAGAACCGGCTTGATGGGGCCATCATCGTCTCCGCCCGTCTTTGCCTTCCCGCCGGGCCGTATGGCTTCCGGGGGGAGGGGAAGTCAAACCTCGGGGAGTGGATCGCTTCTCCGTCAGCCGTTGCGAAATGTTGTCATAGACCCACCACGCGAACATTCCCGTCCTTTGATTTGTATTTTGGATCGTTCCATTATCTATTGACAACGAGCCAAATAGGCGATATGGATCGTTCCATTGACTTGGATCGTTCCATACTCGGAGTGGAGACATGGCTTCATCCTATCAAGCGCTGGGTGTCACCGGAGCCGCAGTCGCTCTCTATTGCCTGGCGGTCTCCTTTGGTCCCGAGGTGTTGCTCGGGCGCGCTGCGAAAGCGGGCGATCAACACAATTCCACACAGGTTCAATTTTCTGAGCCGTCGCGGGGATCCAGCGTTATCCTCCGGCGAGCAGAGGCGTCGTCCTCGTGCGCAGCCTGCGCACGGGTGATGCCTGAATAGACGGACACCTCGCCCAAGGGGCACGTCCGGCGCACGCGGCATCCATCTTGCGGAGGCGGGAGGCATGAGCAAGAAGGTGCACATTGGCCTCATCGGCACCAGCTGGTGGGTCGATCTCATGTATGTTCCGAGCCTGATGAGCCATCCCTCTGCCCATGTGGTGGGGGTCTGCGGCCGGAACGCGACGCGGACGGGCGAGGTCGCACACAAGTTCGGCCGCGCCGAGGTCTTCACCGACCACCGGCAGCTTATCAATTCGGGCCGGCTCGATGCCATTATCGTGGCTTCGCCCGACGATCTTCACCACGAGATGACCATGGCGGCGATCGATGCCGGCCTGCACGTGCTCTGCGAAAAGCCGCTGGCCTGCAACGCCGCCGACGCCCGGCAGATGCACGAGCGGGCCGAGGCGGCCGGGCTGAAGCACATGGTGCTCTTCACCTGGCGATGGCAGCCCCACTGGCGCTATCTGAAGCATCTTGTAGACGGCGGCTTCATCGGCCGCTGCCACCACGCCGAGTTCCAGTTCCTCGGCGGCTTCGCCCTCGACGCCGGATACAAGTGGCGCTTCGACGGCGCGCGCGCCAACGGAATCACCGGCGATCTCGGCTCCCACATGATAGACTTCGCGTGCTGGTATCTCGGTGCCGTCACCGAGGTCACGGCGGATCTCTCCACCTTCATCGACCAGTCGGAGACGGCAACTCCTCCGCCGGCCCCGGCTAACGACGCCGGGCTACTGACGCTTCGAATTCGCCAGCGGAGCGCGCGCCCAGATCACTGCCTCGGCGGTCAGCCGGCGCGGCGACGAAGACGTCTGTATCGTCGTTGCGCTGCACGGCTCGGACGGCACCATCGAGAGCCGCCACACCTTTTTCGGCGTCGACGCCGGCGTGTCGATCCGCGCCGTTCGGGCGGGCAAATCGTCCTTCGCCAATCTCGAGGTGCCGGCTGCCTTCCTTGAAGGCGGTGTCGACCCGCGAGAGCTCTTCGACCCTTACATCAAGCAGTCGGCGGGGCCGCGCGCCTTTGTCGACGCCATCCTCACTGACACGGCCGCCGTGCCCGGCTTCGACGTCGGCGTGCGCGTCCAGCAAGTCGTCGATGCGGCGCTTCGGTCAAGCGCCGAGAAACGGTGGGTGAGCCTCGCTGAAGGACAAGCGAGCGCCGGCTAGCGCCCGCACCGTCCCGCACGTGCGGCAAGCGCGTTCTGGTTCAGGTCTTGCGCGGCGGCGCGGTCGAGGCCCGAACAGCCAGGGTCACCGGCAAGGTGACGTGCTGTGGCGGTCCGCCCTCGAAAAGCACGCGTGTGGCGGTCCGCCCCTTTTCGACAATCGGGTGGACGACCGTCGTCAGCGCCGGTGTGGCCAGCCGTGCTTCCGGAATGTCGTCAAAACCGACAATCGAAAGATCGCCGGGAACCGCGATGCCCCGCCGCCGCGCCTCTTCAAGCAGTCCGAGTGCCTGCACGTCGGTCATGGCCAGGATCGCCGTCACGTCGGGTGCCTTGTCGAAAAGCAGGCGGGCTCCCTTGATCGCGTTGGCGACCGAATCCGCCCCGCATTCGACGATGGGGATCTCGTCGATCGACAGCCCGACCTCGGCCAGTGCATCGGCGTAGCCGGCGAGCCGGTCATCGTCGATCGAGAAGCCGCGCAGCAGCCTGTGCCGGGTCTCGTCGGGACCGTGGAAGACGGGTTCAAGGCTCGGCGCCGGTGCGTCCGTGGGATCCTGTCGCAAAACAGACAGGATCGCAAAGCGGCGATGACCGAGAGCCGTCAGATGGGCCGCGGCCAGCCGTCCGCCCGCGCGGTCGTCAATGCGGACGAAGCTGGAACTCGGCGTCGGTCGCAAGGTCGACCACGACGAAGGGCAGTCGTCGCTTGCGCGCCTCGATGAGAGCGGCGTCCTCTATTTGATGAAGAATAAATCCATCGACGAGCGCGTTCTTGATTCCCCACATTTTGTCCGGCCCGATGCCGGATATCATCGTGAGGCTCGCGCCTCGCTCGTCGCACACCGCGCCGACACCGCTGAGAAACGCGCGAAAGTAGGAATTGGTGAACGCAACGGAGACGCCGAAAGACCCCGGAGGGGTGACGCCGATGGCGTTGACCTTGCCGAGCCGCAGCAGGCGGCCGCTGGGGTTCGGCCCGCCGTAGCCGAGTTCGGCCGCCGCGGCCAGAACCCGCTCCCGGAGAGCGTCGCTGACCAGTTCCGGGTGGGTGAACACGTTCGAGGCGGTGCCACGCGATACACCGGCAACCCGCGCGACGTCGACCAGTTTGACCATGACGGATGTTCGTTCTTCCCTCTTCCTCCCCTGTTAGACGATTCTCTGGATCGTTCCAATCCTTGCAGCCCGCGGCATATGAGCCGGAGGGCGGCATCGCCACGATGCCGGTGCCGGGCGACCGACCGCTATCTCCCCCCTTGCGGGGGGAGATAGCGGAGCCCAGGTTGGCGAAGCCGACCCTTGGCGAAGCTAAGAGGGGGGTACGTCTTCTTCGGGCGGCTGGTTCAGGCGGTGCCATCACCCCCCTCCCTGACCCTCCCCCGCAAGGGGGGAGGGAAGCCCTTTCCCTCGCGCTGCGCGTCGTCGGCAACAACGGCGGAGGCCAGGGCCTTCCTGCCGCTAAAAAGCGGCGGTCAATCCTTCGCCCGCTCGGCGTAGGCGCCGTCGGCGGTCATCACCACGATGCGGGTGCCCGGCGCGATGTGGGGCGGCACCATCGTCTTGACCCCGTTCGACAGCACCGCCGGCTTGTAGGAGGAGGCGGCGGTCTGGCCCTTCATCGCCGGCTCGGTGTCGACCACCTCCAGCGTCACCCGCTGCGGCAGCTCGATCGACACCGGCACGCCGTCGTAGAGGCTGAGCCGCACCGTCATGTTCTCCTGCAGGTACACCGCCTGGTCGCCCACCACGTCCTTCGGCACCACCACCTGGTCGAAGGTCTCGCCGTTCATGAAGGTGTAGCCGTCGGCGTCCTCGTAGAGATACTGAAAGTCCTGGTCCTCGATGAAGGCGCGCTCCACCTGTTCGGTGGTCTTGTAGCGCTGCGAGACCTTGGTGCCGTCGGAAATCCGCCGCATGTCGATCTGGGTGGTCGGCGTGCCCTTGCCGGGGTGGAAGTTCTCGGCGGTGAGGACGACGTAGAGCTGGCCGTCGACCTCGACGACGTTGCCCTTGCGGATCTGGCTGGCGATGACTTTCAAGACGGATTTTCCTCGGGTTTCTGCCGGAGCCGGCGGCGGCCCCTTCCAATTGGCGCGCAATTTAGCGAGTTTGCCGGCGACCGCCAGCGCTTTCCGCGCTTGCTTGGCTTTCACAATCGGCGTCGCGCCCCCGCATGACCACACCATCCCCCTTCTGGTCAAGAGACCGCCACCGGGACCGCCGGCCGTTCCTCATCGCGCGGAACCGGATCACCGCGGCGCTCCGGCAATGGTTCGTCCACGAGGGCTTCGTCGAGGTGGAGCCGTCGGCGCTGCAGGTGTCGCCCGGCAACGAGGCGCACCTCCACGCCTTCGCCACCGAGCTGATCGCGCCCGGCGGCGAGCGCCGGCCGCGCTACCTCCACACCTCGCCGGAGTTCGCCTGCAAGAAGCTCCTCGCCGCCGGCGAGGAGAAGATCGTTGCCTTCGCCCGCGTCTTCAGGAACCGCGAGCGTGGGCCGCTGCACGCGCCGGAGTTCACCATGGTCGAGTGGTACCGCGCGGGCGCGCCCTACGAGGCGGTGATCGACGACTGCCTGGCGCTGGTCGCCGAAGCGGCGCGGGCGGCGGAGGGCTCCGTGCTCACCTGGCGCGGTCGCGAGGCGGACCCTTTCGCCGCGGCGGAGCGGGTCAGCGTGGCCGAGGCCTTCGGCCGGTTCGCCGGGATCGACCTGATGGCGACCTTCGACGACCGCGACGCGCTCGCAGCCGCGGCGACCGCCCACGGCATCCGGGTCGCGGACGACGATTCGTGGTCGGACATCTTCAGCCGGGTGCTGGTCGAGCGGATCGAGCCCTGTCTCGGCGTCGCGCGGCCGTCCGTTCTCCATTCCTACCCCGTATCGGAGGCGGCGCTCGCCCGTCCGCAGCCGTCAGAACCGCGTCTCGCGGAGCGCTTCGAGCTCTATGCGTGCGGGGTCGAGCTCGCCAACGGCTTCGGCGAACTCACTGATCCGGCCGATCAGCGCCGCCGTTTCGTTCCGAAATGGACGAGAAAATGCGCGTCTATTCAGAGCGTTACCCGGTGGACGAGGACTTCCTGGCCGCCCTTGCCGTGATGCCGCCGGCCTCCGGCGTTGCGCTCGGGCTCGACCGGCTGGCGATGCTCGCCACCGGCGCGCCGCACATCGAATTTGTCCAATGGAATCCGGTGGATACCGGCGAGGACCCGACATGAACACGATCACTAAAACCATGGCCGCTCCCGCTCGGGACAGGACCCTCCGCCACCCCGCCGAACTCCTGGAATCCGGCCTGATTCCGCCGGAGCGGCTGGCAGCGGTCGAAGAAGTTGCAGCGCGCTATGCCGTTGCGATCACACCGGAAATGGCCGAACTCATCGACCCGGCCGATCCTGCCGACCCGGTCGCCCGGCAGTTCGTGCCGGACGCGGCCGAGCTGGAAACCACGCCGGATGAGAATGCGGACCCGATCGGCGACCAAATTCATGAGGTGGAGAAAGGACTTATCCACCGCTACCCCGACCGGGTCCTCTTGAAATTCGTCCATGTCTGCGCGGTCTACTGTCGCTTCTGTTTCCGCCGCGAAACGGTCGGCCCGCATGTGCCTCATCTAACGCCGGAAGCCCTGGAATCCGCGCTTTCGTATATTCGCGACCACCCCGCAATCTGGGAGGTGGTGGTGTCCGGCGGCGACCCGCTGGTCGCCTCGCCACGGCGGATTCGGATGCTGGTTCAAGCGCTTGCGGCGATCGACCACGTCAGGATCGTCCGCTTCCATACCCGCGTGCCGATCGTCGCCCCCGACCGGGTCACCGAGCCTCTGATCGACGCGCTGACCGCGCCGGGCATTACGACCTGGGTAGCGGTCCACGCCAACCATTCGCGCGAATTCACGGGCCGAGCCCGCGCCGCCCTCGCCCGTCTCGCCGACGCCGGGATTCCGCTGGTCAGCCAGACGGTGCTGCTCGCCGGCGTCAATGACGACCCCGAAACGATGATCGGGCTGATGCGCGCCTTCGTCGCGAACCGGGTGAAGCCCCACTACCTCCACCACGGCGACCTCGCACCTGGAACCAGCCGTTTCCGAACCACCGTCGGCGAGGGCCAGGCGTTAATGCGGGCACTGCGCGGCCGGGTCTCCGGTCTCTGCCAGCCGACCTATGTGCTGGATATTCCGGGCGGATACGGGAAGGTCCCGCTCGGGCCGAGCCATGCTTCGGAATCCGATGGCGGCCTGACGATCGAGGACTATTGCGGCGGCCGTCACGCCTACAGGTCAGGGTGAACCGGCCAGCCGGTCCCCGGATAGTCGACGCCACACCCCGGCGGTCAGTGCGCGCGTGCTCTGTTCCTCGGCGCCGCATCGCATGCCGGGGTGATACTCAACGCTATTTCGATGCTCGCCGCCCAAGGCAAGAACCTCGGCCACGTGGCCGCGACGATATCGGTCGACGGAGCCGCCGCCGCCGTCGCGTCAGCAGACTCCGGCGCGAGGTGCAAAGCCATGCTCGCCCGACGAAACGGCCTAGCGATGCTGCGGACTGGCAGCCGGCCTTTCTTTTGCGCGTCTCTCATGGCCGTCAGCGCCTCAAACCCTCTCCCGAGGTCACAGCGGGTAGTCGGCGGGATCGACGCCGCAGGTCTCCAGGAACTTCCTGATCTGCTGCACTTCTTCCAGCGGCAGGCTCTTCTGGGCGTGGTGAACGGCGATCGTGTGCCCGTCGAGCTTCACCCCGACCCGGGCGCCGGAGCGGTTTTCGATCTCCGCGCCAAGCTCGGTGAGCAGATGCTCGACATCCTTGAAATCGATATTGCCGCTCACCGGATGGGCGAAGAGGGCATGGAGCACCTTGCGGTGACGGTGATTCATTGTCGTTCCCTGATTGACTGTGACCGGACGACCTTCGCAGACCGGCCAGCGCCCGGCATTGATGGACATCAAGCAAATTGAGGCAGTGGAGCGACCCACAGGCTGCTGCGGAGCGACCCCGCAGTTTCCGGATCACGGCCCTCAGGGCGGGAAAGGTCGGTCAGCTGCGCCGGGTCGCCACGTAGAAGACGTGGTGGCCGATTGTGTCGACCCTGCGCATGTAACGCGCCCAGAGCGGCGATACGGATGTCGCATGATAGTGCGTGGCATTGCCAATTTCGGCGCGGACCGCCCCGTCGCTGCCACGGAGGACCTGACGGGCAATATCCTCCGCGCGCCGCCACGCCAGCCGGTCGGTAACGCGTTCGCTGATGCCGTCGCAGGCGAACGAGAACTGGCAGCGGTTATGCTCGTTCTTGTTCTGATAGACGACGCCACAGATCGTATTGGGGTAGATGCTGCTCTTGACGCGGTTGATCACGACCTGGGCCACCGCCATCTGTCCCTCCCGGCTTTCGCCGCGCGCCTCGAAGTAGATGGCATCGGCGAGGCATTTCTGTTCGCCGGGCGAGTTGGCGGCCAGGGCGGCCGGGTCGTTGGTCACGGGGTTGTCGTTGAGGTCGCCCCGCAGAATGAGCTTGGCGCCGGCCGGATCCGCCAGCACCGCGTCGAAAGGCGCAGGCGACGGCGGCATCGGGTCGGCGGAGGCAAAGAACACGACCGGCACCGCCTCCGCGTCGCCAGCCGGCCTCGCCAGTGGCTCGGCCCGGGCGAGCCTCGGCGGGGCAGTCGGAACATCGGGCTTCGCTGACGCCCACATGCGGTCAAAGGCGGAACCGTGCGAAAAGGCTCCCAGGTCGGCCTTCATGGCCCGGGTGATACCCTGATTAAGGACGAGATCGCCGATAGACCGCGTGGCCGGCTGGACCCGTTCCGAAAAGGCCCATCGGCTGGGAGAGAAGGCGACAATCACTGTCGCAAGCAAGAGACTGAGCAGAACGGTCGGACGCTCGGCGCGTGTCGGCCTTCGCTGATGCATTACCCCCCGACCCCCGGACTTCAAAGCACCGCCGGCAGCGCCGGCAAATCACTGAGACAGCGAGTTAGATTAAGAAATCGGGCGACAATGCGGCGCAACCACACCGCCCCCCGATCCGCTGCGCAATAAAAGCCGGAAAATCGGACAAAGGAAAGAGTTCTTTAACAGAAGCCTGTTCCGATCGCTCCCGATGGGACGGGGCGAAGCCCGAAAAGTCAGCCGCTCCGTTCCCTCCGGCTCACACCCTCAGCCGCGGCCGACATAGGGCATGGTCGTCGCCATGACGGTCATGGTGAGGACGTTGGCGTCGAGCGGCAGGCCGGCCATGTAGACGATGGCGTCGGCGACGCGCCTTGACGTCCATACGCGGCTCCGTGGCGAGCGTGCCGTTCGCCTGCAGCACGCCGCCGGTCATCTTGTGCGGTCATGTCGGTGGCGGCGTTGCCGATGTCGATCTGGCCGCAGGCGATGTTGTAGGGCCGGCCTTCGAGCGCCACCGATTTGGTGATGCCGCTGACGCCGTGCTTGGTCGCGTTGTAGGCGATGGCATGCGGCCGCGGCGTGTGGGCCGAGATCGAGCCGTTGTTGATGATGCGGCCGCCCTGCGGGGTCCTGCTCCTTCATCATCCTGAAGGCGCCCTGGGCGCAGAGGAAGACGCCGGTGAGGTTGGCGGCGACCACCGCGCTGCCACTGGTCGAAGGGCAGATCCTCGAGCGGCATGGCCGGGCGCATTGATGCCGGCATTGTTGAAGATGACGTCGAGACGGCCGAAGCGGTCCTTCACCGTCTTGAACAGCGCATCGACCGATTCCGGCTCGCCGACATCGGTCGGCACCGCGATGGCCTCGCCGCCGCCCTTGGCGATCTCCTCGGCCACGGCCTCGATCGGCTCCTTCCGGCGGCCGGCCAGCACGCAGGCATAGCCTCGCACGGGCAAGCGCCAGAGCGGCGGCCTTGCCGATGCCGCTGCCGGCGCCGGTGACCATGGCGACCTTTCTTGTCTCGGGCATTCTTCTCCCTCCGTCCCTTCGGCGGTGATTCCGGCGAGGGAGATTACATGAACCGGACGCAGATAGGGGTACCCGCTTCAACGACGTTCCCCGTTGCCGTCAGCTTGCCGGTCTCCGGGTCGACGCGGAACATGACAACGTTGTCGCTGTCCTGGTTGGCGGCGGCGAGGAACGCCCCGGTCGGGCTCACCGCGAAGTTCCGCGGAGTTTTGCCGCGCGTGCTCTCGTGGCCAACCAGCGTCAGGGTGCCCTTCGCCGCGTCGATGGCGAAGATGGCGATCGAGTTGTGGCCGCGGTTGGAGCCGTAGAGGAACCTTCCGGAGGGCGCGATCTGGATCTCGGCGCACGTGCTGTCGCCGTTGAAGCCGTCCGGCAGGGTGGAGAGCGTCTGCGAGCCGCTCAGGCCGCCGGTGTCGCGCGCAGCGTAGCGGCAGGCGGTCATCGTCGAATCGAGCTCGTTGACGAGATAGGCGAAGCTCGCCGCCGGGATGCATGGCGATCTGGCGCGGGGCCGGCCCCTGGCTTCGTCGCGATAGAAGGGCTGGGCCGCATTCGGGCGTGAGACGGCCGGTCGCCGCATCGAAGGCATAGATCATCACCTTGTCCATGCCGAGGTCGGGCACGAACAGGATAGCGGTTGGCGTTGTCGAGGGTGACCGCATGAGCGTGCGGCCCGGTCTGGCGTTTCGGATCGACGCTCGATCCCTCGTGCTGGATCACCTGGCTCGCCTCCTGCAGCGACCCGTCGTCGTTGATCGGCAGGACGCAGACGCTGCCGCTGGCGAAATTGGCGACGAGCAGGAAGCGGCCCGTCGCGTCGACCGTCAGATGACAGGGGTCGGTGCCGTGGCTCGCCTTCATGTTAAGGAAGGTGAGGTCGCCGCTGTCGGGATCGATCGCGAAGGCGCTGACCGCGCCGCTCGCCTTCCCCTCGAACTCCTTGAATTCGTTGACGCAGTAGAGGAAGCGCCGTTGCGGATCGAAGGCGAGATAGGAGGAGTTGCGAACGCCCTCGGTAATCCCGTCGAGCGCCAGCGCGCCAGCATCCGCGTCGAGACGAAAGCGGTAGATGCCCTTGCCCTGGCCCTGAACGACCTCACCCGTGCCGAACAGGATCGGCTCGCTGTAGGTGCCCACATAGACCAAATCCTGCGTTGCCATGTTTTTCTTCCTTTCCGGCGACGGGGGCACGCCCCTTCAATCACATCGTCGACGCCGAAGGGAATGGAGAGTAGCGCGGCTCACTCTTCGACGTTGATGCCGACTTCCCTGCCGATGGCCTTGAGGTAGTTCATGCCGGCCACCGCCTCGGCGACAAATTCGTCCGTGGCGGTGACGTTGCGATAGACGCCCGGGGCATTCGTGTTCGCCCCGCGCGACACGCCCGGAACGTCCTCGAGCTCGATCGAGACGACGCCGTCATAGCCGATGTCCTTCAGCGCCTGGAACATCGCCTTCCAGTCGATCTTGCCCATGCCCGGCCGCCAGTGGACGTTGGTCACGCCGTCATTGTCCGAGGCGTGGATGTGGATGATGTGCTTGCCCAGCCGGTAGACGGAGATGTTGGGGAAGTCGCCGATCGGGAAGGTGTGGCTCGGATCGAAGTTGATACCCATCGCCGGATGGTCGACGTGCTCCAGCAGTCGCAGCGCGCCGTCGTGATTGGCGAGGTAGCGGCCGGGATGCGGCTCGACGCTCATCCTGACGCCGGCTGCCGCGCACGCCTCCGCGCACCGCCGCAGCGCCTCGACATAGTCCCTGAAATTCTGGTCCCAGTCGACGCCGCGTGGCACATCGCGCGTGGCGTATTTCTGGACCAGCGGCTTGGTGGTGATGCGTGGGATCTCGACGGTATCGCGCATGGCGAAGGGATGCGAGGCCACCATGTTGATGATCGGCGCGCCGAGCTCGGCCCCGATCTCAACCGCCTTCCTCCAGTTGGCAACGGCGTCGTCCCGCCTGGCCCTGTCGTCGCTCGACAGGTCGTGCGGCGTGTGGACGAACTGCGAGAGGGCGATGCCTGAGCTCGCGAGCTCCTTCTTGATGTCGGCGACCTTGGCCTTCGTCCAGTAGGCGTTTAGGTAGTCGGTATTCCACGCGATCAGCTCGATCGCCTTGAAGCCGAGGCTGCTGATCCGCCGAATGCAGTCCTCATAGGGTGGCTCCCATTGAAAAGGCCACGACGAGGCACCGAATTTCATGGACGACGCTCCTTGTTTCAGGGATGCGGGACGAACGGAGCGCCGGCAAAGGTCAGGGACCCTCGGCAATCGAAGGCGCCGTCCTCCCGTGACACGGCTTTCTGCCGGATGCTAGCAGACCGGTTGCGATCACGTGGCATGAATTCGCGACAGACGCGGTTCACACGGTGAGATGCTGTCATGCCGGGCCGATACCGCGGATCGGAAGTTGACCCGAGGCGGCGGGGCTCGCCGCGGACTCCTTGCCGGACCGTTCGCCTGGCGAGGGAACGGACGGGGGCGGCCGGGACGGACGGCGGAGCCGCCATTGGCAGGGTCGTTTCCCTTGCGGGATACCGGAGCCGCAGCGTCCGGTGTCACCCTGCAATCAGGAGGATCGCGAGCTCGAGCAGTGCGTCCCGGCCGTTTCCGGTTCAGACCAGCACCATGCCGCCGTCGATCATGATGATCTGGCCGGTCATGTAGTCGGAATCCGGCGCCGCCAGGAACGTCGTGGTGCCGACGATGTCGGACTCCTTGGCCGCGCGCCCGCGGAGGATTCCGGCGGAGAACTCGGCGATGGCCTGGCCGGGCCGCTCGCTTGCTCCGAGCTCCATCAGGTCCTTGTCGAGCTGTGCCCACAGCGGCGTCTCGACGACACCCGGAGCGAAGCCGTTGACGGTGATGTTCTCGCCGGCGAGCGCCCTTGCCCCCGACTGGGTGAGCGAGACCACGGCGAACTTCGAGGCGCAATAGGGTGCGATGT
>CAVQBS010000023.1:0-15510 GCA_963710805.1 uncultured Alphaproteobacteria bacterium
AAGATCGTCACCCGCGCGCCTTCGGCAAAGCGCGCCGACCAGTGGCCGATCGGCACCAGCTCCAGCCGGCCGTTCTCCTTGACCCGCTTGACCTGGGCGCCGAGCGTATCGAGGTGCGAAACGATGGCGCGCGCCGGCTTGCCTTCTTGCCCGGCAGGAAGGCCCGGATGCCGCCGCGGCGGGTGACCTCGAAGGTCGATGCCGAGCCGGTTCGAGCTCGCTGCAGCATTCGCGCACGATCGTGTCGGTGTAGCCGGTCGGGCTCGGGATCTCGAGAAGCTGCGACCAGCCGGTTCGACGAGGTAGTCCGAGTCGATGGCAAGCCGCGGCATGGTCGTCCCTCCGCGTTCAGGCGACCGCGCTGCGCACCGCCGTCGGAATGGATAGCGGAAAAAGGAAGTCGATGAAACGCTCCGCCGTCGGCTGCGGATCGTGGTTGGCGAGGCCCGGCCGCTCGTTGGCCTCGATGAAGACGTAATCCGGCGTGCGCGGCGAGGGCACGATCAGGTCGATGCCGACGACCGGGATGTCGATCGCCCGCGCCGCGATGATCGCCGCGTCCACCAGCCGCCCGTGCACCTCGCCGGTCACGTCGTGGATCGTGCCGCCGGTATGCAGGTTGGCGGCCTTGCGCACGGTCGAGCGTGCTTGCCTTCGGGCAGCACCGACTCCATGTCGAAGCCGGCCGGCCTGACGCAGCGCTCGGTCTCGGCGTCGAGCGGAATGCGCGATTCGCCGCCGGTGGCGCGCGCCCGCCGGCGGCTCTGCCTCTCGATCAGCGCTGCGACCGTCGACTTGCCGTCGCCGATCGACCTGCGCCGGCCGACGAATCGCCGCCGCGACGACCCGCTTGTCGATGACCACCAGGCGCAGGTCTTCGCCCTGGACGCATTGCTCGATCAGCACGCGGTCGGAGATGCCTGCGCGCGTCGGCGATCGCCGCTTCGACCTGCTTCGATGGTGCTCGAGGCCGACGGCGACGCCGCGGCCCTGCTCGCCGCGCGCCGGCTTGACCACGACCGAGCCGTGCTTCTTCGAGGAACGCCTCGACGTCGCCGTCGTCGGCCTCGATCTGCTCCGGCACGCCGACGCCGGCGGCGCTCGACCACGCGCCGCGTCACCGCCTTGTCGTCGCAGATCGACATGGCGACGCCGGAGGTGAACTCGGACAGGCTCTCGCGGCAATGGACCGAGCGTCCGCCATAGGTCAGGCGGAAGAAGCCGCCCTCGGCGTCGGTCACCTCGACGGCGATGCCGCGCCGGCGCGCCTCGTTGACGATGATCGTCGCATAGGGATTGAGCTTCTCGGCGACCGCCGGCCCGGCGAACAGCTTCTCGTTGATCGGGTTGCGGCGCTTCAGCGCGAACATCGGCACGCGCACGAAGCCGAGCTTCTCGTAAAGCGCGATCGCCTGCTCGTTGTCGTGGAGCACCGAGAGGTCGAGATAGGCCGACGCCGCGCGCCTTGAAATGCTCGGCCAGCCGGCGGACCAGCGCCTCGCCGATGCCGGGCTGCGCCGCCTGCGGATCGACGGCCAGGCACCACAGCGAGGAGCCGCGCTCGGGATCGCCGAAGGCGCGGAAATGGTCGACGCCGGTGACCGTGCCGATGACCGCGCCGGTCGCCTCGTCCTCGGCGACGAAATAGGTGATCGCCCGCGCGTCGCGCTTGGCCCAGAAGAAGTCGGGCGGCACCGGAACCATGCTGCGCGTCTGGTAGATGCGGTTGATCGCCTCGGCATCCTCGAGCGAGGTCAGCCGGCGGACGGAGAAGCCGCGCGCCGGGTCCGTCGCCGGGCCGGTAGGTCGAAAGGTCCAGCCGGTAGGTGTGGGACGGATCGAGGAAAAGCTCCTGCGGCGCGGCGGCGAGCACGACATGCGGGTCGCGGACATAGAAGCACGATGTCGCGCCGGTCGGGCCCTTCGGCGCGGGTGGCGGCGGCCAGCGCCTTGGTATCGTCGAAGGTCTGGGCGAAGAGCAGCCGGCCCCAGCCGCAGTCGAGCGCGAAGTCCCGCTTCATGGCCGCCGCGTGCCGTTGTCGGTCGGCTCGGGCGGCGGATCAGGCCGTAGATCGTGCTTGCGCTTCAGTCGCCGGTTCGCCGACGCGTCCCGGCCGCGCCGTCGCCTCCTGTCTTGCCATGTCGCTTCAAATCCCGTTCGTCTGAAGCCACATTTCCAGCAGGCCCACCTGCCACAGTTCGGAGCCGTGAGTGGCGTGATGTGCTCCTCCGGCCGCGGCGAACAGTCGTCGAGATAATTCTGGCGGAACAGGCCGCGCTCCCGCGCCGCTGCGACGCCAAGCGCGTCCCGCACCATCTCGAGATAGGGTCCGTCGAGATATTTCAGCGCCGGTACCGGGAAATAGCCCTTCTTGCGGTCGATCACCTCGCTGCGGGACGACCAGCCGGGCGGCATCCTTGAGCACGCCCTTGCCGCCGTCGGCGAGCTTGGGTTCGGCCGGAATGCGGGCGGCGAGTTCGACCAGTTCGTGGTCGAGGAACGGCACGCGCGCTTCCAGCCCCCACGCCATGGTCATGTTGTCGACGCGCTTCACCGGGTCGTCGACCAGCATGACATTGGTGTCGAGGCGAAGCGCCTTGTCGACCGGCGCGTCGCGCGCCCGGCTCGGCGAAGTGGGCGGCGACGAAGTCGCGGCTCGGATCGCCCTCGGCAAGCCACTCGTCGGCAAGGTGCTCGCGCATGCGCTCATGCGAACGGTCGAAGAAGACCCGCGCATAGTCGCCGACGGATGTCGTTGGAGGCGGCCAGCGGCGGATACCAGTGATAGCCGCCGAACACCTCGTCGGCGCCCTGTCCCGACTGCACCACCTTCATGTGCTTCGCCACCTCCTGGCTGAGCAGGTAGAAGCCGACATTGTCGTAGGAGACCATCGGCTCGGACATGGCGGCGATGGTGCCCGGCAGCGCATCGAGAAGGCGGCGCGGACTCGATCGAATATCTTGTGATGGTCGGTGCTGGAAGCGCTCGGCGATCAGGTCGGAATAGACGAACTCGTCGCCCTTCTCGTTGTTGGCCTCCTCGAAGCCGATGGAGAAGGTCATCAGCCCGTTCTGGCCGGATTCGGCGAGGAGCCCGACGACGACGCTGGAATCGACGCCGCCGGACAGCAGCACGCCGACCGGCACGTCGGCGACCATGCGCCGCTTGACCGACAGGCGCAGCGCGTCGAGCACGCGGTCGCGCCATTCCTCGCGGCGTGGTGGCGATGTCGGCCTGCGTCGCGCTCGTAGCTCGCCGTCCAGTAGAGGATGTCCTTGGTGCGGCCGTCCGTCTCGACGATGCGCACCGTCGCCGGCGGCAGCTTGCGCACGCCCTCGAGGATCGTGCGCGGCGGCGGCACGACGGCATGGAAGGTCATGTAGTTGTCGAGCGCGACGCGGTCGATCGCGGTGTCGACATCGCCGCCGGCGAGCAGCGCCGGCAAGCGACGAGGCAAAGCGCAGGCGGCCGCTTCGCCGGCGCGTAGTAGAGCGGCTTGATGCCGAAGCGGTCGCGGCCGAGCATCACACGGCCGACTGTCGCGCTCGTGGATGGCGAAGGCGAACATGCCGTGGAGGCGCGAGACGAAGTCCGGGCCCCAGGCGTGATAGGCCTTGAGCATGACCTCGGTGTCGCCGTGGGAGAAGAAGCGGTAACCGCTCGCCTCCAGCTCGGCGCGCAGTTCCTTGTAGTTGTAGATGCAGCCGTTGAAGACGACGGTCGAGGCCGAGCGCCGGATCGACCATCGGCTGGCGGGAGGCGTTGGACAGGTCGATGATCTTCAGACGGCGGTGGCCGAAGGCGACCCGGTCGTGAGCGACGATGCCGACGCCGTCCGGCCCGCGCGGCTCGATGCGCTCCGTCATCCGTGTCACCGCGGCGACATCGGCGGTTTCGTTATCGAACCTCACTTCACCTGCAAATCCGCACAAACCGGCTCATCTCCTTCGTGGCTCGTCCTACTCGTCAACACACCCCCGTTCCCGCAGCGTCGAGCGGCGGGAGCAGGGACTTTCGTAATGAGTCTCCTTGGGCTTCGGTTCCAACTTAAGGGCGGGAGCCCGGAAGTTCAAATTTCGGGCCGGATGACGATCACATGCATGGCGGCGGCCACGAGGCCAGAACTTGCCAATCTTCGAAAGCGTTCGCCTACCGGAACTGCCCGAAATAGGCTTCCTGCGGCGGCAAGACGTTGAAGTCGACCTCACGGTCTCCGCACTTGCCTGGCATGAGCTGGCGGAGCTGCCAGCGTCCCGAGGCAAGGTGTGCGTCGTAACCCGGCCAGGACCTGGCATTGGCGAGCCAGCAGTAGTCGGCAAGGCCGCGATCGAGGATGATGCTGCACACCTGACCGCTGCCATAGACGCCGACGCGGTACAGATTGCCGTTCGTCGCGACGGTACGACGGACGTCGGTGAAATAGCGGATGATGTCGGCCATGTCCTGGGAACTCGACCAAGGGCCGTCGACGGCGAAATAGATAGCGCTGCCGACCGGCTGGCCAACCTCGTGAGCCAGTGCCAAGGCACGGAGTGCGTCTGAACTACCGCGTTTGCGATCGCGGAAGGTCGAGATCCGCTGCCCCCAGTGCTGGAAGACGACAAGGATATTGAAACCAGAGGCTGCGATCTCCATGCGCTCGCCGAAGGTCAGCGTCTTGCCTGGGATCGTCTCGTTCTTGTGGTCGAAGTAGCGGATGATCGTGTGAACGCCGACCTCGCGCATCTTCTTGAGGAAGGTGGGAGTCACCGGCTGCGCGGTGTCGGCAGCCATCACCCCGCTTCGCGCGTAGCAGTGGTCGGCCGAGCTGTGCGAACTGGAAGCGACAGCGTTGCCCGACAGTGCGCCGATCAGCAGCGCCGCAGCAAGTAGAGTGCAGGCTCGGTTGGACACGCCTCGGTCTGACCGCCGGATGGTTTCCGATCTGATCCATCAAATGCCACGCCAACCGGTAACGGAGAGTTAAGGGCGCAGTCAGGCTGTCATTCCGCCGCTGGTGATGAGCGCAGCGATTGGCGCGCGGGTGCAGGGCGTGTTCAGCCGGGGAGCGTCGCCGTCACTTCGTCGACCGCCTCCGCCGTTGCCGTGACGATGATGTCGGCCTCGGCACGGGTCAGACAGAGCGGCGGGGCGAAGCCGAGGATGTCGCCCTCGGGCATGGCGCGGGCGATGACGCCGCGCTTCAAAAGTGCTGCCGCCATCTGCGCGCCGACCTTCAGCGCCGGGTCGAAGAAGACCTGGTCGTCCCTGTCGGCGACGAACTCGACGGCGGCGAGCAGGCCCTCGCCGCGCACGTCGCCGACGTGGCGATGGTCGGCGACCGCGTCGCTGAGGGCGGTGCGGAAATAGCCGCCGACGTCGCGGGCATTGTCGACCAGGCCGAGGCTGTCGACCAGCTCGAGGTTGGCGACGCCGGCGGCGGCGGACAGCGGATGGGCCGAGTAGGTCCAGCCGTGGCCGATCGCTCCCATCTTGTCGGTGCCCTCTTCGAGAACGGCCCACACCTTGTCGGAGACGATCGAGCCGGAGAGCGGCGCATAGGCGGAGGTCAGGCCCTTGGCGATGGTGATGATGTCGGGCTTGATGCCGTAGTGGTCGGAGCCGAACATCGAGCCGAGGCGGCCAAAGCCGGTCACCACCTCGTCGGCGATGAGCAGCACGTCGTGGCGGGCAAGGACGGCCTGGATCTTGTCCCAGTAACCGGCCGGCGGCGGGACGATGCCGCCGGTGCCGAGCACCGGCTCGCCGATGAAGGCGGCGACGGTCTCGGGCCCTTCCGCCACGATCATCGCCTCAAGCCGGTCGGCGCAATATTGGGAGAAGGCCTCCTCGTCCATCGCGCGGTCGGGGCGGCGGAAGAAATAGGGCGCTTCGGTGTGCTTGACCGGCGCCAGCGGCAGGTCGAAGGCCTTGTGGAAGAGCGCCAGGCCGGTAAGCGAGCCGGTCATCAGGCCGGAGCCGTGATAGCCGCGCCAGCGCGAGATGATCTTCTTCTTCTCCGGCCGGCCGAGGATGTTGTTGTAGTACCAGACGAGCTTGATGTTGGTCTCGTTGGCGTCGGAGCCGGACGAGGCCGAAATAGATGTGGTTGAGATGCTCCGGGGCGCGCTCGGCGATCATGTGGGCCAGGGTGATCGAGGCCTCCGAGCCGTGGCCGACATAGGCGTGATAGTAGGCGAGCTTCTTCGCCTGCTCGGCGATGGCGTCGGCGATCTCGGGCCGGCCGTAGCCGACATTGACGCAGTAGAGCCCGGCGAAGGCGTCGAGGCTCTTCTTGCCGTCGCGGTCGACGATGTAAACCCCCTCGCCGCCGGTGACGATGCGGTTGGGCGCCTCGCCGCGGGCGTGCTGGGCAAGGTGCGTCGAGGGATGGAAGAAGTTCGCCCGATCCCATTCGTCGAGCTGGTCGTTGCGGGTAAGCATGGTTGCGGCTCCGTTTCAGGCGATGGCGTGGCGCGTTATTGCATGCTTCGAGGCTCGCCTTCATACCGGCTCGCACCTCAGCATGGCGAAGGTTTGCTGGCGTCCATGATCGGTCTGCAGCGTACCGAACCAAGCCATCATGAGGTGCTCCGCGAAGCGGAGCCTCGAAGGACGCAAGGCCTCGATCTCGATCGAGACTGGACATCCACCTCACGCCACGTCGAGACAGACATATTTGAGCTCGGTGAACGCCTCAATACCGTGGCGCGAGCCCTCGCGGCCGATGCCGGACTGCTTGACGCCGCCAAACGGAATCGGTGCGCCGGTGATCTTGACCCGGTTCACCGCCACCATGCCGTATTCGAGATCGCGGCTGAGCAACGCGATGCGCCGGTAGTCGTCAGTGACCAGATAGGCAACGAGCCCGTATTCGGTGGCGTTGGCGAGCGCGACCACTTCCTCTTCGGTGTCGAACGCGGCAACCGCGGCAACCGGCCCGAAGGTTTCCTCGTTCATGATCAGGGCGTCATCGCCGACATCGGCAAGCACGGTCGGCCGGTAGAACAGCTCTCCGGCGGGGTGGCGCTCGCCGCCGGTCAGGAGCCGTGCGCCGCCGTCGAGGGCATCCGCAACATGGGCCGCGACTTTGGCGACCGCCCGCGTGTGCATCAGCGGGCCGATGTCGACGCCGTCGTCGAAGCCGGGGCCGACTTTCAACCCAGCGACGCGCGCGGCGAAAGCCTGGACGAAGCGCTCGTAGATGCTGCGCTGGACGTAGATGCGATTGGCGGCGAGGCAGTCCTGGCCGGAAGTGGCAAACTTCGCCTTGACCGCGAGGTCCACCGCCTTGCCGAGGTCGGCATCGTCGAAGACGATGAATGGCGCCAGACCGCCGAGCTCGAGGACGAGGCGCTTCACCGTAGCGGCCGCCTGCGTGGCGACCAGCCGGCCGATCCCGGTCGAGCCGGTGAAGGAGACGGCACGGACGCGTGCATCGGCGATGAAGGCGCCGACGATCCCGGGCGCATGGCCGGTGACGACGTTGAAGACGCCGGGCGGGACGCCGGCGCGATCGGCGAGCTCGGCAAGGGCGAGGGCCGAGAGCGGCGTGTCGGAAGCAGGGTGGGCAACGACCGTGCAGCCGGCGGCAAGCGCCGCGGCGACCTTGCGGGTGAGCATCGCCGACGGGAAATTCCACGGCGTGACGACGGCGACGACGCCGATCGGCTCGCGGCTGACCGACATCTGAGCGCCGGGGAGATGGCTGGTGACCGACTCGGTGTTGAGGCGCCTGGCCTCCTCGGCGAACCATTCGACAAACGAGGCGGCATAGTCGATCTCGCCGAGGGCCTCGGCGAGCGGCTTGCCCTGCTCGCGGACCATCAGGATGGCGAGGTCGGTGCGGGCCGCGACGATCTCCGCATGCCAGCGGCGCAGCATGCGGGCGCGCTCGTCGGGCAGGAGCCGCCGCCAGGCGGGGAAGCTCAGCCAGGCGGCATCGACTGCCGCTTCGGCCTCGCGGGCTCCGAGCGCGGCGACATTGGCAATGATCTCACCGGTCGCGGGGTCGGTAACCGGGAAGCTCTCGCCCGCCGGAGCAGCCGTCCACTTGCCGTTCAGATAAGCGAGTTCGCGGAACAGCCGCCGGTCGGCGAGGCGGGTCAGGGTGTCGGGCCGCCGCGGCTCGGTGACATGGATGTTCATGATCGCAGTCCTCCTCGCGTGAGGGATGGGTCGACCATGAATTTAGGGCGGGCGGCGAAGAGCTTCCGGCTAAAGGCAACGGTCGGCGGAGAGAAAGTCTCTCCTGGCCCGTCGGCCGGGAGACAAACTCTCTTGTTCGCGGTTGCGCCTCCGCGACGGTGCGGTCAGCCCGGGGCCACCGTCTTGCGATAGAGGTGCCAGGTCGCGTGCCCGAGAATGGGGACGACGACGGCAAGGCCGAAGAACAGCGGGATCGTCCCGATCACCAGGCCGGCGGCGACGATCAGTCCCCATACCGCCATCGGACCCGGGTTTGCGATGACGGCGCGCACCGACGTGACAATCGCCATCGGCAGCCCGACGTCGCGATCAAGGAGAAGCGGGAACGACACGACGCTGATCGCCAGCACCAAGAGCGCGAACAGAAAACCGACACCGATGCCGACGGCGATCATCGTCCACCCCGCGCTCGTCGTCAGCACGTCGCGAACGAACGCCTGGAGAGAGGCCGGCGGCTCCGGGCCGAGGGTGACGGCGTAGATCGCCTGCGCCGCGACCAACCAGACCAGGAAGATCGCGATCAGGAGCAGGCCGAGAAGGAAGATCGCACCGAATCGGGGCGAGGCGAGCACGTCGCCCCAGTTCGCCAGGCTGACCGGCAACCCCTGTTCGCGTCGCCGAACTCATCTCGTACATGCCCACCGCGGCGACCGGCCCGAGAAGGGCGAAGCCCGAGGCAAGCGGGAAAAGCAGGGGCAGCATGTCGTAGCCGAAGACCAGGCGGGCGAGAACCAGACCGAGAACCGGATAGATCAGGCAGATCAGAACGACGTCGGTGCGGCAGGCGGCGAAGTCGCTAACGCCGCTGGCGAGAACATCGCGCAAATCGGCGACGCCGATCCGGCGAACGGCCGGAGGAGCCTCCTCGGTCCGTTCGACGGTGCCGACGCGCCGCGCCGTCTCTTCGACCGCGTGGCCCACCGTCTTCAGCTGGTCCGTGGCCCACTCGACAGGATTTCTGATGTATGCGGCCATGTCCGTTCCTCCCGAACCGATCGGCCCTCGGCCGCGGGACGGTGGAACCTGAGCTGAATGGTAGCCGGCTCCAGCCGCGACCACCTGCGGACTGAATATAGGTCACATCCGGCCGGCGTCGAATAATCGCCGGTGGCGCCCGTTGCCTTCTGCGCCAGGTGCTCGGCCGTCACTCCGGCTCGAGCAGCCGCTCGACGGGGAGGTCGGCGCCGTCCTTGACTGACCTGGTGACGATGTAGGTGAAATAGCGGTCGATGCCGATGTTGCGCTCGAGCAGGCGGTCGACGAGGCGCTGGTAGGCGTCGATGTCGCGGGCGACCACCTTGACCAGATAGTCGATGCCGCCGCCGAGCGACCAGCAGCCGACGATCTCGGGGACCGCGCGGACCGCCTTCTCGAAGCGGTCGAAGTCGATCTGGCGGTGGTTGGCGAGGGTCACCTCCATGAAGACGACGGCGATGGCGCCAAACGCCTTCGGCTCGAGCCGGGCGTGGTAGCCGGCGATCAGGCCGGCGTCCTCCAGTCGCTTCAGGCGGTTCCAGCACGGGGTCGGCGACAGGCCGACGCGCTCGGCGAGTGCCAGCTTGGTGATGCGGCCCTCGCGCTGGACCTCGGCGAGGATGCGCACGTCGACAGCGTCCAGTTTGGGCAGGGGCATGACCGGCGACGAGGTTGATGCCGAGCGGGATGTCGGCATGATCGGCAAGCGCGACGAGAACAACCGCTAACACGCACTGATGCCATCATCGGGCAATGTCACGATAGCGAGCGCCGGACCGAGGCATCGTCCAAATACGAGCGCGAAATCGGAAGGATAACCTGCCAACCGGCGGATATGGCGGCAAAATTGTCTATGGCGTGGTCTTCGCCAGCAGCTCCACCGGAACCGGTTCGTTCTTGACCGGTGCCGTCACCACGTACGAATAATAGCGCTTGATGCCGACCTGCTGTTTTAGAAGCGATTCGACCAGGGTCTGATAATCTTCGAGGTGCGGAACGACGACCTTGCACAGGTAATCAATGCCGCCGCCGACCGCCCAGCATTCGACGACTTGTGGAATATCGGTGATGGCATGCTCGAATCTGAGAAAATCCTCGCTGCGGTGGCTTTCGATTTCGATCTCGACGAAGACGATCGTCGTCGGTCCGAATACCTTCAGCGAAATCTGCGCGCCGTAGCTTTCGATGATGCCGGCGTCTTCCAGCCGGCGCAACCGTGCCCAGCATGGCGTCGGAGACAGGTTCACCCGCTCCGCCAGCGCAGTCTTCGAAATCCGGCCTTCGCGTTGCAGGATGCTGAGGATCCTGATGTCCCGCGAATCAAGTCTCGGTCTCTCGGTCTTGGCAGCGCTCACGCCAGCATTTCGCCTCGTCGGTGGACGGGCGAAGATTAGATCGGCTCCGGCTCCGGCGTCTAGCTGTTCCCGTACGCCGACCTGCGGCGGCCAAAACCGCGAGGTCCGAAGGGGCGCCGGCGAGGGCATTTCTGCGGCTCAACCTTCGAGAACGGCCTTGAGGAAGCCGCGCGTGCGCTCTTCCTTGGGAGCGGTGAACAATTCCTCCGGCGTGCCCTGTTCCCGGATCTTGCCGTGATCGACGAAACAGACCCGATCGGAGATCTCGCGGGCGAAACGCATTTCATGGGTGACGAGCAGCATGGTCAGGTCATGTTCCTCGGCGAGTTGCCGGATGACATTGAGAACTTCGCCGACCAATTCCGGATCGAGTGCCGAGGTCGGCTCGTCAAAGAGCATGATCTTCGGCCGCATCGCGAGCGCCCGGGCGATGCCCACCCGCTGCTGCTGACCGCCGGACAATTGCGCCGGAAACTTCTGGGCATGCTCGGTGAGGCCGACCATCTCGAGCAGCCCCTCGGCCCGGTCGCGCGCATCCTTCTTCGACAGGCCGAGCACGCGCACCGGCGCCTCGGTGATGTTGCGCAGCACCGTCATGTGGGGAAACAGGTTGAACTGCTGAAAGACCATGCCGAAGGTCTTGCGCATTTCCCTGAGATGCGCCTCCGAAGCGGGAACGAGGTCGCCGTTCCTGCGCTCGTGCCAGAGCAAATCGGTCGCCGACATGGATGACCCCGCCGTTGATCTTTTCGAGCGTCATCAGAATGCGCAGGACCGTCGACTTGCCCGAGCCCGATGGGCCGATGATGGTAACCTTCTCGCCGGGCGAGACCGTGAAGTCGAATTCGTCGAGCACGACATGCGCGCCGTAGCTCTTGACGACCTTGTCGAAGAGGATGATCGGCTCGGTCATCTCAGCGGCACACCCGTCTTCGGCAAGCTGACATCGACAAAGCGGACGGCGGCCGAGGCAATCAGCGTCAGTATGAGATAGAGCCCGCCGACCATCGACAGCGGCACCATATAGTCGAAGGTCTGGTCGCCGATGATCTTCGCCACATTGAGCATCTCGAGCACGGTGACGACCGAAAGAACCGGTACGTCCTTCATGATCGAGACGAGATAATTGCCGAGGGCCGGTACGATGCGGGGCACGGCCTGGGGCAGGATGATGTGGGTGAAGGTGTGGCGGCTGGTGAAGTCGAGCGCCTTCGCCGCTTCGCGCTGTCCGCCCGGCACCGCCTCGATGCCGGCGCGATAGACCTCTGCCGCATAGGCGCTGTACTGCACGCCGAGCGCCAGCACGCCGGTGAGGAAAGCGGGCAGGATGACGCCGTATTCGGCGAGGACGTAGTAGAGGAAGAAGAGCTGCACCAATAGCGGCGTGTCGCGGAAGAACTCCGTCACGAAGCGCGCAGGGTAGGCGATGATTTTGGCAGCGGGCACTGTTCAGCACCGCCAGGACCAGTCCGAGCACCAGGGCGACGAAGAAGCCGACGATCGTCGCCTCGATGGTGACGAGCAGTCCGACGAGCAGCATCGGCAGGATCGACCAGGCGAAGACGAGCTCGCCGTGGCCGGTATCCCAATGATAGCCGAACAGCATCGGATCAGTGCCTCGCGCCGCGCCAGCGTGCCGACAGAGCGCTCCAACAGCCGCATGATGGCTGTCAGGACCAGGGCCATGCCGAAATACATGAACAGGATCATCGTGTAGACAGTCGTGCTGTCCTGGGTGAAGTTGCGGAGCTGCTCGGCTCGGAAGGCGAGGTCGCCGAGGCTGATCAGCGAGGCCAGCGCCGTGTCCTTCAGGTTCTGAACGGCCAGATTGCCGAACGACGGCATCATTTCCGGGATCGCCTGCGGCAGGGCGATGCGCCAGAGCGCCTGGCGCGGCGTGAAATTCAGCGCCCTTGCCGCTTCGTACTGGCGGTGCGCTGACGGCCTGGATGGCGCCGCGCACCACCTCGGCGCCGTAGGAGCCGATATTGAGGCCGAGCGCAAGGACGCCGGCCGCGACCGGCGGCAGGCGCAGGTTGACACCGATCAGTCGCCGGCGATCGGCAGGGCGAAATAGAGCCAGAAAAGCTGCACCAGCAGCGAGGTGCCGCGGAACACCTCGATATAGACGATGCGAAAGCCCTTGATCGCCCAGTTTGAGCGACAGCTTGCCGATGCCGAACGGCGAAACGGCGCAGCGCGCCGAGGATGGTCGAATAGACGGTAAGCTGGACCGTGACCCAGGCGCCCTGCAGAAGCGGTCTGAGATAGTCCATTCCACGGCAGCATGCCACCTCGTCCGAGACGATTCCCGCTGCGGGGCCTCTGACCCTGACGAGCTCGGCGCACGTCGCTAGGCGGCGCGGCCCGCGGGGTCGCTGTCGGACCGCCGCCGGCCGAAAGGTTTCGGCCGGGCTGCGTGTGGGGCCCGGCCGTCAGTCTACATGCCGCAGAGTTGCTTCGGTCGTCTTGGCCGACGAGCCGGCGATGTCGGCCGGCGTGAAGCCGTAGCCGGACAGGATTTTCTTCCAGTCGTCGGTCTTCTTGAACGCGACCAGCTTGGTGTTGAAGGCGTCGCGCAGGTCGGTCGAGCCACTGTTGAAGTTGAAGCCGCCCCAGCTCCGCATGCGCCTTGCCGTCGATCACCGGGTCGGTGAAGTCGGGCGCGAGCTCGACCTTGTCGCTCTTGCCGGCAAGCTCGCTGGCGGTGAGACCCGGTCGCGGCATAGGCGTCGGCGCGACCCGTCGCCACCGTCGAGATGGCATCGGCATTGGCGGCGATGGTGACGATGTTGTCTTCCGGCACGCCGAGCTCCTGCATCATATTGAGCTGGTCGGCGCCGGCCATGACGGCGACCTTCATGTTGCCTTTGGCGAAGTCGGCATAGGTGTGGATCTTCTTCGGGTCGCCTGCAGCGACCAGGAGGCCTTCGCCATAGGAGGTGTTGGGCTCCGAATAGATGACCTTCTGGCAGCGCTCCGGCCGGATGGCCATCTCGGCCGCGGTCATGTCGAAGCGGTTGGCCTGCAGGCCGGGGATGAGCGAGGAGAAGTTGGTCACGACCCACTGGATATTCTCGGGGTCGATGCCGAGCTGCTCGACGACCGCCTTGGCGACGTCCGGGCCTGCGCCCTTGGCGTTCGCCGTTCGGGATCGACATAGCCGTAGGGGATTTCGTTGGCGACCGCGATGCGGATATAGCCGCGGTCCTTGATTTCCTGCAGGGTGACCGCGCCGGCCGTCGCCGACATCACGGTCGTCGCCGCGAGAGCGACCAGCGCCGTCACAGCGCCGGTCGTCATCCAGCGCAAGCCTGTGGGAGAACGCTTTGAGGATATGTCCATGTTCGTGTCCTTCTCGCTAGAGCCATCGTTACATGAGGCATTGATGGTCGAGGTGTCGGCCGCGATCGTCGACATTTCGAGGACATGGTCTGACGGCTCGAAGCGCGCTCCCTGGACTGAAACGAATATTTCCCCTGGATGCCCTCGCCAAAGCCGAATTGCGATATTCGCAGCGTTGCGGACAATTTCGCGGGAGTTGAGGGAAGATACCTCTCTTTTTTATCCCCCCGCAGGAGGAATGGCTGTTCCGTCAAACCAGATTGGAGGGATCGACTGGAACGCGGCGGCAAAGTCGTGCCACACTTCGCCGGCGGTCCGTTGGGATCGCATTGCCGTGACGGTCGCGTGTTCGCCGTGGCGGGCCGGTGATGGGACGTGCGAGGCCTTGATGATTGCTCTTTCGCGAATCGCGCGCCGTGTGGGAGCTTGTCGCCGGTTACACCCTGCCAATCTCACCGCTTCGCAGACCTGGCGCTACATCATCCTGCCGCAGGCGCTGCCGCCGATGATCCCGGCGCTGGCCAACTACTTCATCGCCATGTTCAAGGAGACGCCGCTGCTTGTCGGCGATCACCGTGCTCGACCTGATGAACGAAGCGCGCAGCGTCGCCAACTACAATTACCGCTACCTCGAGCCGATGACGTTGGTCGGCGTCTTCTTCCTGGCGGTCAGCATTCCGTCAGTGGTCGTGCTGCGCTGGATCGAGCGACGTTTCGGCCGGATCGAAGGCGAGCGCTGAAAGCCATGAATTAACCAACGGCGTTGCAGCAACGCATCCAGCTCGACGACCGGCCGGTCGCCCGCCGGATCGGTCTGGTGCTGTTGTCGACCGATCATACGACCGAGCGCGACTTCGCCCGTATCGTGCCCGGCGACGAAGTGGGCGTCTATTGCAACCGCATCGCCTTCCGCAATCCGACCACCCCGGAGAATTTGCGGGCGATGGAGCCGGAGCTCATCGTCGGCGCCGCCCTGATCCTGCCGGACGAGCCGCTCGACGCGATCTGCTACGCCTGCACCGCCGCCTCGGCGGTGCTCGGCGACGACGCGGTGCTCGCCGCCCTCGGACGGGGCAAACCGGGCGTGCCGGCGGTGACCCCACCGCTGGCGGCGCGGAAGGGGCTTGCCGCGCTCGCGGCGAAGCGCATCAGCATCCTCACCCCCTATCTCGAAGAGACCGCCGCGCCGGTCGCCGCCTATTTCCGCGATCAGGATTTCACGGTGGACCGGCTCACCAACCTCGGCATCGACGACGATCGCACCATCGCCCGGGTCGCGACGCGGTCGATCATCGAGGCGAGCCGCGAAGCGCTGCACGAGGAGTTGGACGCGCTGTTCATCTCCTGCACGGCGCTCCGATCGGTGGAGGTGGCGGCGGTGATCGAGGCACTCGCCGGTCGCCCGGTGGTGACCTCGAACCAGGCCTCGGCGTGGATGTGCCTCCGCCTCGCCGGCGTCGACCGGCCGATCTCCGGCTACGGCCGATTGCCGATGCTGCCGCTTCCGGATTGAGGGCCGCCCGGCGTCTGTCGTGTCGATCACGCCTGCCGATATTGTCGCCGCCCGACAGCGGATCGGCGGTGCGTGCCTGCGAACGGAGCAATACGTCGAAGCAAGTATAGGCAGCAGAGCAAATGACGAAAAA
>CAVQBS010000024.1:0-21745 GCA_963710805.1 uncultured Alphaproteobacteria bacterium
CAGGCGAGGGCGCTCGGGATTGTCGCTTCGAAGTCCTTGGCAAGTCTGCGGCATCGGCCGAGCCAGGCGAAGGTCCGTTCAACCACCCATCTGCGGGGAAGCACGACGAAGCCGGCGGCGGGATCGGAGCGCTTGATGATCTCGATGGTCCATCGCCCGAATGCGGTCAGCGCATCGCGGAGTTTGTCGCCGGCGTAGCCGCCATCGGCGAAGAGGTGACGCAGCCAGGGATAAAGCGAACGGATCGAGGCGAGAACGCTGACGGCGCCATCGCGATCCTGGATGTCGGCAGCATGGACCTGCAAGCCGACGAGATGACCCTCGGTGTCGGTGACGATGTGGCGCTTGCGTCCCTTGATCTTCTTGCCCGCATCATAGCCGCGCGGACCGCCGCTTTCCGTGGTTTTCACCGACTGGCTGTCGATCACGCCGGCCGACGGGCTGGCTTCGCGTCCCGCCTTCTCACGGGCGGTCATGACCAAGGCGTGGTTGATCGTGAAGAACCGACCACCGCGCGACCATTCATAGAAATAGCCCTGCACGGTCGAATAGGGCGGGAAGTCCTTCGGCAACTGCCGCCACTGACAGCCGGTCGAGGCGATGTAGAGGATCGCATTCATGACCGAGCGAAGATCCGTCGTGCGTGGACGCCCGATTGACGACGGCGCTGGCATGAATGGCTCGATCAATGTCCATTCCGCATCGGTCAGGTCACTTGCGTAGCGCAGGCCTTCGCGCCGATACTGCGGTCGAGTGATTTCAGTCCAAGGCATCGTGATCTCCATCGAATCTTCGCAAATCCGACGGAATCATAACCAACTGGAATCACTCAACTCTTTTTCAGTCAGGCTCTGAGGCCTGCACCAGACCAGACCCAGAATGGATCGGATTCTGTCACGGCTATGTTCAAGCCGTCTATGACGGCGTTCAGTATCCAGGCGAGGACATTTGCGTACCCAAGGGGCTGTCACGGGCCACGATTGTTGACCTTGTTGTGCGCCAACTGACCAACATTCCTTCGATGCGAGGGGCCAACGCCGCTAACGTCGTCTATTCGATTTTGGCGACGACTTATCCTTGCTCCTAGACTAAGACTAGGCTTTTCCACCCGAGGATTGTGGAAGAAATCTCGGCAGCCAAAGTGTGACGGTTTGATGCCCGCCGATGCTACGGGCGATATCGGGGACACAGTCACGCAAGAGTAGCATGTAGCAACCATTGAGTCGGAGGCCCGTAGGGCGGAATAGCGGAGCGTATTCCGCCTTTTCCCGCATTACCACCCGGCGGGTTACGCCTTCGGCCAGCCCGCGTCATCGACTCCCTACACGCGACTCCGCGACGAGTCCCTGCTGCCGCCCCGCGCCCCGCAACCTCCCCGTCATGGCCGGGCTTGTCCCGGCCATCCACGTCTTTTCCGTGCAACGCGGGTGTTCGCGCGGATGCCCGGGACAAGCCCGGGCAAGACGATGGCGGGATCAGCACACGTAGGGTGGGCAAAGGCGCCGCAACGCGCCGTGCCCACGCGGGTCTGACGCAACCATCCGCGTGGGCACGCGGGTTCGCCGCTTTGCCCACCCTACAAGGCATAATCGCGAAAACCCTCCACCACGTAGGCCAGACCAGCGGAGCGTATTCCGCCGACTCGGTCCAACCACCATCCGGCGTGTGGCGGGTCACGCCTTCGGCCACCCCGCCCTATCAACTCCCTACACGCGAACTCCGCGACAAGTCCCTGCTGCCGCCCCGCGCCCCGCAACCACCCCCGTCATGGCCGGGCTTGTCCCGGCCATCCACGTCTTTTCCGGCAACGTCGGGCGCAGCCAAAGCAACGCGCCCGCTGGCTGGAGCCCGCCGCCGGGGTCCTTAAGTAGCGCGCAGGGCGGAATAGCGGCGTATTCCGCCATCTCCGTCCAACCCGCAACCCGGCGGGTTACGCCTCCGGCTAACGCGCTCTACCAAATCTCTCTCATCACGCAAAGATTGTTCCCGCCGTCGCTCCGCGCTCTATCCTCGCGCGACTTTGAGTAGAAATCCTGACTGCCGTGCTAGCGCAAGTATTTTTTGTTTCTCGCCTGTCTCGGCATAGAAGAAATTGGTATCGTCCGAATTTGCTGAAGCCCGCCCTTGGCAGCAATGCGCGTTCACCGATGCCGTAATCCGGTGGAATCCAACTCAATATTGGGAAGGGCACAGGGGCGCAACTGTCGGTGCTCGGGCGGAGGTTCCGATGAAGACGCCGACCGACAAAAATTGTGCACCCTGGCAGGATTATTTGGATAATGCCTACAAACAAGAAAGCCACTAAGCAGGGCCTTGTGATTGTCGGCAAGCAAAGAACCGGTACAAATTTTCTACGGGATACACTGAGACGATCGACCACGGCACGGAACTGTGGCGAAATATTTCATACAAGAACGCTGAATGCCAAGCCGAATTTCTATAGATGGATAAACGGAAAATTCCCGAGCTCTCACATAAGAACAAAAATCGAGGTGGAAAAAATACTTGAAGAGTATCTAGATTTTCTAAACGATAATTTTTCACCGCCGATGCTGGACATTAAATATAATTCAATGCTGTCCTACTCTCCCAGCTGGGTAAATATCTTCGAACCCCCTTATTGTTTAAGGCTTTGTCAAAGAGACAGTTCAAGTTTATCCATCTTGTTCGAAAAAATGCCACGCTGAGGGCGGTTTCGGCGCAAATGTCCGCGTCAACAGGAGTTTACGTTAGTCGGTCGAGCGCCGCGAACAAATCAAAAAGGGTCAGTCTAGCTAGATATAGAAAAAATACGACACTCCGTAGATATTTACAGGAAGGAGGTCCGATATGTGGATTATTTGTTGTCTAATATGCGCAAGAAGATGACAATATATTATGAGGAACTTGCTTCAATGGATGCACGTTCAGTTGCAAATGCATTGAAAGACATTGTGCTCGATACGGACGTCACATACTTAGAATATAAGAACCCCGAAACGAAGAAAATAGTGAACAATCTTCCGGCGGTCATCCAGAATTTTTCTGAGTTTCGTGAAAACTTCCCGGACTATGAGAACAGAACAGACATATCACTGTAGGGTCCGATATTTGCGGCTGCGCCCCGGTCTCGGAGATCGAGCGTGTGACCTGCTCCGTTCGGCGGCCGGCAGCGAGCAAGGCGGCGGAATAGCGGAGCGTATTCCGCTTTCTCCGCCCAGCCCACGCCCGGCGGGTTACGCTTTCGGCTAACTCGCCCGCCGGCTGTTGCTGCGCGCCCCGCAACCTCCCCCGTCATGGCCGGGCCTGTCCCGGCCATCCACGTCTTTTTTGGCAGCCCTGGTGTTCGCGTGGATGCCCGGGACAAGCCCGGGCATGACGACAGTGGGTGTATCCGAGCCGAAGCCTGCGCGGCCACCGACGGGCCGGCCGCCTTATCCACCTGCTCCGCGGGAGCGGACCGTAGCGGCCGGCGAAGGGGCGCCCGCCGTGCGCCGCCCCTGTCGTCAACGCCTCACTTCAGCTCCAGCACCACGTCCCCCGACACCGGGTCGGTGACGCCGAGCCCGCCGCCAAGGTCCTCGAGCATGTCGCGCATCTTGTCGAGGTCGGCGATCATCGCCGGCCGGGCGGCGACGAGGTCGTCCATGCCGTTCCATTCGCCGATCAGGCAGTAGCTGCGCTCGCCGGTCTTGATCATCGCCAAGCGGCGGGAGCCCGGCGGTTGCGCCGATGTCTTGACAACCTCGAGGAACGCTTCCTCCTGCCCGGGCTTCACCCTGAAGCGGACCACGTTGTATGCCGTCATGGTTTTCCTCCCTCCTCGCCAGCCCCGCCTCCCTGGGCGGGCCGGGCAAGTCTACGCTCGCCGCGACCGCGCGTCATTCAGCCGCCGGTTGCCGTGCCTGAGGCGGCTGCGCAGCGGCCTCGCCGGCGATCACGTCTCTCCGCTCAGTTGCCCTGATGCACGCCGACGGCCTTGGCAGAGCCATGGCTGGTGACGGTCGCCGAGATCACCCCGTTGTTGATCACCGTCGTCACGCCGGTGGCCGTGAGCGCCGGAACGCCGTTCTGGCCCTTGTTGGTGATCTTCCCGTTGTTGACGACCTTGTTGTAAGGCGGGTTGGTGATGGTGAGCGGTCCTTTGGTCCTGCCCTTGTGGACGTGGTAGGTGTGATGGCCGGCCAGGGCCGGCGCCGCCGCGACGGCGACCACCGCGAAGACCGTCAGGGCTCCAAGCGCGCGACGTGCCATCGGCCTGCTCCCGATCCTTTCGCCGGCCCGGATTGCCGGCCGCCGGGCAGCATACAGCAACGCGATCTTGAAACGAACGGCAATCGCGCGGCGTGCGTTCCGTGCCCCGCGCCTCAGCTCAACAGCCAGCCGCCGTCGACGTCCACCGTGGTGCCGGTGACGAAGTCGTTCTCGATCAGGAACAGGATGCCGTGCGCCACCTCGTCGGCGGTGCCGGCTCGCGGGATCAGGTGGCCGGCGCAGCGCTTGTCGGCGGCGGCGGTACGCTCGGGGCTGTCGGGGCCCAACATCGGCGTGTCGATGATGCCGGGCGAGATCACGTTGATGCGGCGCGGCGCGATCTCCGGCGCGACGCCGCGGACGAAGGCCTCGACCGCGCCGCCCACCGAGGAAAGCGCGATCTGCCCCGGCTTCATGTTGCGCGCCGGGGCGCCACTGACCAGCACGATGCAGCCGTCCCTGGCGAGATGTTCGGTGCCGAAGCGGACGCAGTTGGCGTAGCCCCACAGCTTGTCGAACGAGCCCTTGTAGCCGTCCATATCCATCTCGAGGAACGGTCCGGCGGCGCGGGAGCCGCCGGTCGCCGCGCTCACCAGGATGTCGTAGGGCGCCTCCGCCGCGCAAAGCGCCGCCACCGCCTTGCCGTCCCGGACGTCGCAGGCCTTGAACGTGATCCCGGCGGGAACCTCGCCGGCCCGGTCCGGATCGCGGCTGATCGCGACGACGCTCGCCCCGAGCGCCGCCAGCCGCTTCGCCGTCGCCAGGCCGATCCCCGACGTGCCGCCGAACACCAGCGCCTTCTTCCCCGCAACATCCATGTCGTCCTCCCTCTCCCCGGCCGCCTTCACACAAATCGGCGGGTGCGGCTTAGCAAGCTTCGGAGGAAAGGAAAACCGGCAAGGACCGTCGGGCGCGGGTCACGCCGCATTGGAACGGGCGGCGAGCATATCGATCGCCGACGGCGGCACGGTACGCTCGTTCAGCAAGTCGCCCCGCAATTGATCGAGAGCAACAATCGTTTCTCGGCGTCGATCGCCCAAGGCATGCCTTCAGCTAACGCAGACGACCAACTGGCCAATCTGCTACGATAAGAAAACGATCGGAGCCCGAATGCAGTCAGACCCGCACGAAGAGCAGTCGCTGCCAGACCGGATATCGCCGAAGCAGGTGAGGTACATCAAGCTGGGTGATGGAGGCCGCTGGGCGCGAAAGGCGATCGATAATGGCTATCTCGCTTTCGGGTATCATTCCATCCCGGACGAGGTTTGTGCCAGGTGTGCGGGAAGGAACTGGGATGAGGTCTGGAATCTCCTCTCCGATCGCAGGTCGCACGGCGCGCAGACGGCCGGCGTGACGGAGGTCAGGACTTTCTACGAAATGGGCGAAGACTGCCTCTGGATTACCTTCGCCGACGGTTATCTATGGTGGGCGTTCTCTTCCCCCGATGTAAAATGGGTGTGGGACGGCCAAAGCGACGGGCCCTCTCGTATCCGCCAGACGATCGGCGGCTGGCGCAACACTGACATCTACGGCAACCAGCTCCGAACCGCCAATCTCAGCTCAAAGCTGACCCAAACCGGCAACTACCGCGCGACCATTTGTAAAGTTGCAGAGAAGGGTTATCTGCTCCGTCGCATGAACGGCATCGAGGAGCCTGTCGTGACACGCGCAAAAGACGCGCGGCAGACCATGATTACCGTTGCGGTGGATATGATTCAGGGCCTCCACTGGAAGGACTTCGAGACGCTTACCGACCTGATTTTCGCCCGCTCCGGCTGGCAGCGCTCCACGCGCGTGGGCGAAACGCTGGCCGACATCGACATAGTGATGGAACAGCCAACCACGGGTGAAACGGCGTTCGTTCAGGTGAAATCCAAAGCTGGTCAGAGCGTGCTCGAGGACTATCTGGCACGCTTTCGGCGCACCGGATATGATCGCTTCTTCTTCGTCTGCCACTCGGCACAGGGAACGCTGAGCCTGCCTTCGGAGCTCCGGTTGCATCTTTTCGAGGGCGAGCGGCTTGCCGACGCGGCAGTGAAGAACGGGCTGTTTGACTGGCTAATCGAGCGCTCTGACTAACGCTCGGCACCTTAACCAGTTTACTCCGCGCCGGTGTCCCAGCCGTTCACCAGCGCGTCGACCGCGACCCGGCCAACCGTGTAGGCCGGCATCGACCGACGGCTCGAAGGCGGAGAAGGTCACCGCCTCCCGCGCCAGGCTTGCGGCGGCGCTGGTCCCCTCGTATTGCATCGCGTAGTTGCTCGCGGTTCTGAGCGCGAGCACGCGCCGGAGGTCGACCGGCCCATCGCGGCGAGCCCCGCGAGCGCTCGCAGCGTCCCGGCGTACTCCTTGGCGCTGGCGGCGAAGGTCGCTGCACCGTCGGTCGAGTAGGCCATCCACCGGGCCGCCCGGTCGTTCAACAGCTTGCCGCACCGGAAGGTCGAGGCGGAGAGGACGTCGCCCTTGATCACCGATCACGGCAGCAGCGCCTAGGGGTGGCCAGCGTCGTGTGCGCGATCGCCGCGGCGGCCACCACCTGTCCTCCCCGCCCTCTCCTTGCGTCGGTCATTTGCCCCTCTTCTTCTCCGCCTTCCCTGGTCGCCGCCGCTCGGCCACCTCGATCCGCTCGGCCGGGTCCTCGCCCGGCCAGTCGACGACATGGGCCTCGTACTGCTCCAGCGGCACGTCGTCCTCCGACAGCGTGCGCCCGCGGACCGAGATGCCGGCATAGTGCACCGTGTCGGGGTCGCCGGAGACCAGGGGGTGCCACCAGTAGAGGTCGCGGCCGTCGGCGACCAGCTTGTAGGCGCAGGTCGGCGGCAGCCAGGCGAGGGTCGGCACGGTCTCCGGCGTCAGGATCTGGCAGTCCGGCACCCGCGTCGTGCGGTGCGGATAGTCGGTGCAGCGGCAGCTCTCGTCGTCGAGCAGACGGCAGGCGATCTCGGTCCAGAAGATCTCGCCGGTGTCCCAGTCCTCGAGTTTGTTGAGACAGCAGCGCGCGCAGCCGTCGCAGAGCGATTCCCACTCGTCCGGCGACATTTCGTCGAGCGTCAGCCGCCGCCAGAACGGCGTCTCGCCGCCGTTTGCGGACGGCGGAACCGGCGGGCGTTTCGCGCTGCGTTTAGTCATGCCTGTCCTTGTCTCACCAAGCTGAACGCCAGCCAACGTCAGCATTCAGGGCGAGTTCAGCCCGTCATCGTTATCCCATCCGCACGATCCGAACCAGAACAGAAGGAAACGCAGCCATGAAGCCCCGCCTCGCCATCGCAATCGCCGTCACCGTGACGGTGGGCGCCGCCTCGCTCTCCGTCCTTCCCGCCGCCGCCCAGTCCAGCGAACAGCTGGTCCGCGCCCTCATCGCCCGGCCGCCGACGCCGGCCACCATGCTCGCCCCGGCCTACAAGATCGCCAAGGAGCAGCCGATCGTCGTCGCGCCGCCGGTCGCCTCGCCCCCGCCGTTCTCGGCCACGCAACTGCGCAGCATGGCGACCCGCAACCTCCTCGCCGCCGAGCGTCGCCAGCTCGCCACGGCGGTCGAAGAGAACCACCTCCCGAGCGTCGATATGGAGGTCTATTTCGCCTACGATTCCGCCGCCATCGGCCAGAATGCCGCCGGCAGCCTCTACACCCTCGGCCAGGCCCTGTCCGACCCGCGGCTCCGCGGCCAGACCTTCCTGATCGCCGGGCACACCGACGCCACCGGCGGCGACGCCTACAATCAGGTGCTCTCCGAGCACCGGGCCTGGTCGGTCAAGGCCTTCCTGGTCGAGACCTTCCACCTCGACCCGCAGGCGCTGATCGCGGTCGGCTACGGCGAGGAGCAGTTGAAGGACTGGTACCACCCGGCCTCCGGCGTCAACCGCCGCGTCCAGATCGTCAACCTCGCCGGCGAGTAGCGCATTCACGCCCAAGCGACCGTGCCGGCCCCCGATCCGGGGGCCGGCATTCGCGATTCCGGTGGATGGACCGGGCCGGGAACTTGACGGGCCATGGGCCGGGTCACCATCTGTGCAAAAGAGCCTCCCGCCCGCGAGATCCACCGGCCATGACCGACACCGCCCGCCATATCGTTTGCCCCCATTGCGACAGCGTCAATCGCGTACCCGCCGGCAAGAACCCGGCGGAGGCGAAATGCGGCCACTGCCATAAGCCACTCTTCGACGGCCACCCGGCAGGGGTGCGCGCGACGGGTTTCGAGAAACAGGTCGCCCGCAGCGATGTGCCGGTGGTGGTCGACTTCTGGGCGGCGTGGTGCGGCCCCTGCAAGATGATGGCGCCCCATTTCGAAAAGGCGGCCGCCGAACTGGAGCCGGGGATGCGCTTCCTCAAGCTCGACACCGAAGCGGAGCCGGCGCTTGCCGCCCGCTACCAGATCCGCGGCATCCCGACGACAATCGTGTTCCGCAAGGGGCAGGAGGTCGCCCGCCGCGCCGGCGCCATGGACGCCCGCACCCTCGAGGCCTGGCTAAGGCCGCTGGCCGGCTGAGCAGGGAAGCGCACGTCCAGCCCGACACGGAAGCCGCGCCGGGCCTTCCTCTCCAGATTCCAGCGGGCAAACAGCTTGCCGGCATGGCTTGACAGCCGACGACGAATGTTCTCTTTGTGTTCTCGTCGAAGCGTCCCCAGCGGCTGTGCGGTCGAGGTGCCCGGATGGATGCGCTGGCCACCATCCTCCATGCCGACCTCGATGCCTTCTACGCCTCGGTGGAGCAACTGCTCGACCCGTCCTTGCGCGGCAAGCCCATCGCCGTCGGTGGCGGCGTCGTTCTTGCCGCCTCCTACGAAGCGAAGGCCTTCGGAGTGCGCGGCGGGATGCCGGGACGGCGGGCGCGCGAACTCTGCCCGCACCTCGCCTTCGTCGGCGGTCATTTCAAGGAATACCAGCGACTCGGCGACGCCGCCATCAAGGTGGTGGGCGACTTCACCCCCCTCGTCGAGCGGATCTCCATCGACGAGGCGTTCGCCGATGTCGCGGGCTGCACGCATCTCTTCGGCCCGCCGGCGGAGATCGCCAAAGCGATACGGCACCGGGTGCGAACGGAACTGGGACTGCCGATCTCGGTCGGCGTGGCGCGGACCAAGCACCTGGCGAAAATCGCCTCGCAGGTCGCCAAGCCCGACGGGCTGGTCGTCGTCGATCCCGGGACCGAGCTCGCATTCCTTCACGATCTGCCGGTCGATCTGATGTGGGGCGTGGGCCCGGTCACCGGGGCGCGGCTGGCCGAGATCGGGGTGCGCACCATCGGGCAGCTGGCCGCGATGCCGGGGCGCTCCCTGGGGCTGCTGCTCGGCCACGCGGCCAGCAACAAGCTCAGGGCGCTCGCCTGGAATCGCGACCCGCGGGAGATTGCCACCCATCGTCGGGCGCGGTCGGCCGGTGCGCAGTCGGCGATCGGCAAGAAGCCCGTCTCGGAAGACGTCTTCCGGCCGACGCTCCGCCATCTCGCCGACCGGGTCAGTTCAAGGCTCCGGGCGAAATCCCGGTCCGGCCGGACGGTCACGGTGCGAGTGCGGTTCGCCGACCTCCGCTCGGTCACGCGCGCCGTGACCCTGCCCGCGCCGATTTCGGCGACCGCGATCCTTGCCGAGGTGGCCGAGGATCTGGTGCGCGCCGCGCTGGCGGACCACCCCGGCGAGAAGACGATCTCGTTGCTGGCGATCTCGGTCTCCCATCTCGAGAAGCACGCGGCGCTGCAGCTGGAACTTCCCCTCGATCTCGCCCATGACGAGCGCCGCCCCGGCACCAGAAGAGGTGCGGCCCGTTGGTTGGCCGATCGCGCTGTCGATTCGATCCGCGATCGTTTCGGCTGGGAGGCGGTGGGTTACGCGTCGGTGGTGCTGGGGGCGTCGCGCTCCGTTCCCGACGGATTCCGCGAGCTCGCCGAGAAAGAGCTGTGACAACAGGGCAGGCTCCACGGCGCGCGCCCTACCTGCCCCGCCTCTTCACCACTCTTCCTTAACTTCGCCCACTTGCTTATCCTTGATCGATCGGCGACAGATGCGGCGCGAGTTCCCGCCGCCAGCCCCGGGTCAGGTCCTTTGCGCGATCCATTCCAGTCCTCAAGCCGCAAACGGCGCAATATCCGCCTGATCGACATCGATTCCTGGGTCGACACCAGCCTGTTCCGCGTCGGCCGCTTCATCGCCGCCGAGGCGGAGGCGTTCTCGGTCTTCATGCGGCGATTCCGGGTGACCGGGTTCTACCGTGCCGCCTCCGAGGTCGTCGGCGACGTGCTGACGCTTGGCGCCGGTGGTGCGATCCTGATGCTTGCCCTGGCGCTGCCGGCCTTTCAGGCAACCCGAACCGACTGGCGGGCGCAGGGCGACTATTCGATCACCTTCCTCGACCGCAACGGCAACGAGATCGGCAAGCGCGGCGTCAAGCGCAAGGAGAACGTGCCGCTCGACCAGATGCCGGACCATCTGATCAAGGCGGTGCTCGCCACCGAGGACCGGCGCTTCTACAACCATTTCGGCATCGACGTGATGGGCACACTCCGGGCGCTCGGCGAGAACCTGAGGGCCGACGCCGTCGTCCAGGGCGGCTCGTCGATCACCCAGCAGCTCGCCAAGAACCTCTTCCTTTCCAACGAGCGCACGCTCTCGCGCAAGATCAAGGAGGCCTTCCTGGCGCTGTGGCTGGAGGCCAACCTGTCGAAGGACCAGATCCTCAAGCTCTATCTCGACCGCGCCTATATGGGCGGCGGCAACTTCGGCGTCGAGGCAGCGTCGGAATACTATTTCGGCAAATCGGTGAAGGACGTGAACCTCGCCGAGTCGGCACTGCTTGCCGGCCTGTTCAAGGCGCCGGCCCGTTACGCGCCGCATGTCAACCTGCCGGCGGCCCGCGCCCGCGCCAACGAAGTGCTGACCAACATGGTGCAGGCCGGCTTCCTGACCGAAGGCCAGGTGATCGGCGCCCGCCGCCACCCGGCCGACGTCATCGAGCATACCGAGATCGCCGGCTCGCCCAACTACTTCATGGACTGGGCCTTCGACCAGGTGAAGGGGATGAATCTGAGGGGCGATCGCACCCTCACGGTGCGCACCACCGTCGACCTCGGCATCCAGAAGGCGGCCGACGAGGCGGTGGAATCCGTCCTGCGCGAAAAGGGCGACGCCTACCGCGTGCGCCAGGCGGCCATGGTCGTCGCCGAACCGGACGGGGCGGTGCGGGCGATGGTCGGCGGGCGTGACTACGGCGAAAGCCAGTTCAATCGCGCCACCGATGCGCTCCGCCAGCCCGGCTCTTCATTCAAGCCGTTCGTCTATGTCACCGCGATGATGAACGGCTTCACGCCGAAGAGCATCGTCCGCGACGCGCCGATCTGCATCGGGAACTGGTGCCCGCATAACTATTCCGGCGGCTATTCCGGCCCGGTCTCGCTGACCACCGGTCTCGTCAAGTCGATCAACATCATTCCGGTCCGGCTCGCCCAGGCAATCGGCCGCGACAAGATCGTCGAAACGGCGAAGAAGATGGGAATCACCAGCGAGTTGCGCATCACCCGCTCGCTGCCGCTCGGCGCTTCGGAGGTGAAGGTGGTCGACATGGCGGGCGCCTATTCGGTCTTCGCCAATGGCGGCTACAAGGCAACGCCCTACGCCTTCACCCAGATCCTCAACAGCAGCGGCGAAGTCATCTACGACCGCCGCAAGGACGCCCCGTCGAGGGAGCGCGTCCTTCCCGAGAGTGCTGTCGCCGACATGAACGGCATCCTCGTGCAGGTGCCGGAATGGGGCACGGGCCGGCGCGCCAAGCTCGACGGCATCCGCACCGCCGGCAAGACCGGCACCACCTCGGCATACCGCGACGCATGGTTCTCCGGTTTCACCGGCAACTACGTGGCGACGGTATGGATGGGCAATGACAGCTACCAGCCGACCCGGCGCCTCACCGGCGGCAGCCTGCCGGCCGAGATATGGCATCGCGTCATGACCTACGCCCACGATGGCATCAAGTTGAAGCCGATCCCCTACGTCGAGGATTCCGGCGAGAAGAGTGAGGGAGCCGCGGTCGCCGAGGCAACCGACGGCGAGGCCGGCGCCGAAGCCGCAACCACGCCGACCAGCCTGTCGACCGCGACGACCAACTGGCTGATCCGGCTTGAAAAGACCATGCGATCGGCGCCGAGGGTGCAGCCGGTAGCATCTCTCGACGCTCGCGAGCCGATCGGCAAGATCGGCGTTGCCGTGGCCGAACCCTCCGCCAACCTGCCGGTGCAGCCCGAGACCCGCTAGCACGCCCTGACCCTTTGTGGCACGTCGGAGCATCGCCCTCTACCTGCGCGACCGCGACATGGGACTTTCTGATTGCGACCCCTTCTCGACATCGCAATAGCCGTTGCCATCGCCGCCGTGGTCGGTCTGTCGACCGCATGGCTGGCGGTCGACCGCGGCTACATGCTCGGCTCGGTGTCGATCGGCGACTGGACGGCATGGCCGAGGGCCGGCACGCCCGACGCCGACCCCTACTCGCTCGCCTGGCTGGCGAGGAGCGGCGAAGTGCCGCTCGGAGCCGGCGAGGGCATCGCGTTCACTGCCCAGGCGGACCATGGCGGCGAGCCTCTCGCCGGCAATTGCGCCTATCGGGTGATCGGCCAGACGCCCGCCGCACGGCTCTGGACCCTCACGGCCTATGACAGCGAAGGCCACCTGATGCCCAACGCGGCCCAGCGGGAGGCCTTCCACTCGCAGGAGATCCTGAGGCGCAGCGACGGCAGCTTCGAGATCATGGTGGCAGCCGACGTGCAGCCGGGCAACTGGCTGCCGATCTCCCGGGTCGACTATTTCGAGCTCGTGCTTCGCCTGTACGATACCCCCCTCACGGCCGGCGGCATCTTCGGCGGTTCGACAATGCCCGAGATCCGCCGCGAGCAATGCCGATGAGACGGACCCTGGTTTTCGTGCTGGGCGGCCTGCTGCTGGCCGGCATCATCCACATCGCGACCGTGATCATGGTCCCGTATTTCGCGACGGATGACGCCTCGACGCTGATGCGTCAGTTCGGCCGGGCCGACGTGTTCCACATCCTGCCCCGCGCGGAAGCGGGCGCCGAACCGCTGGCCAACCTGGATCCGAAGATGCTCTATGCGGCTTGCCGCTTCTCGCTGAGCGACGGCCCGGTCCGCATAACTGCCTCGCTGCCGAACAATTTCTGGTCGGTCGCGATCTTCGACCGCCGGGGCCGCAATGTCTTCAGCGTCAACGACCGGTCGGCGGAAAGGTCGGAACTCGATCTCGCGGTGCTGACGCCGGTCCAGATGGCTCAGCTTCGCCAGGATCCGCCGGCGGCGCTTGAGACTGCCATCGTCGTCGAGCTGCCGCTGGATTCGGCCTTCGCGCTGATCAGGGTGTTCGTCGCCGACGATACCCTGCTGTCCAGGGCGCGGGCCGATCTTGAGACGGCCGACTGCGCCGGGACTTTGTGAGCAAGGCCGCCTCGCTCAGGACGTCTTGCGAGGAAGCTGGGTGCCGGCGATATCGTCGAATGCGCCGCGACCGGCGGTGTCGCGCAGTCGATAGCTGAGGTCGACACCCTGCCGCTCGATGCGCACGCCTGGAAAGATGATGACATCACATGGTCGATCATGGCGCCTGCGACCGGCGACGGCGTCGTCCGCATGGTGGGGGGCTCTGAAGTGGAGAATCGTGCCCATGCGACCTCTCCGAGGATCGGATCGGCCGGATCCTGTCGCCCCCGGCCGCGCGGCGAACGCACTCGTCTACTCGCCCCGATTAAGCTGCCGGCAAGGTTAACAGTCCGCTAACGACTGTTTCGCAAGATGGCGGCCAGGGATCAGGGGACTGCCAGCCATGCGCGATCAGTCGAACTCCGATGGCTTTGCCAGGTTTTCGAGCCGCCATACCCACGACGCCACGCTGCTCAGAGCGTCGACCGAGCTGTTCGTCGAGGAGGTTGCGCACGACCGGGACGAGATTCGCCGCTTCGAGGAACTGGCGACCCACTTGATCCCACGGGTGGCGCCGGCGGACCGCATCTTCGCCGCCGAAAGGCTGGCCATTCGGATCGACGCGCCGCCTTCGGTGATGCGCATGCTCGCCCGCGACATCCTGCAGGTGGCGGAGCCGGTGCTGCGCCGCTCGCCGGTGCTCAGTCCCCTCGATCTCCTCTCCGTCATTGCGGCGACCGGACCGGAACACCACCGGCTGATCGCGGAACGACCCGGAATCGCCGAAGACGTCGAGCGGGCACTGCGCATCGCCGCCGACCCCGTCGTCATCCGGAGCCTCGACAAACAAAACGGAGTGAGGCCCTCGGCGTCCTCCAACGCTGCGGCGTCGGGAACAAATCGCGAGGACGGCCCGAACGCCACCGCCGGGGACGCATCACGGCCGAACGTGCCGGGATCCGGAACGAGAGGTCCGCTCATGGAGCGCCGCATCGATCTTCGGCACTTCCTGTCGCTCGATCGACAGGCGCGCCTCAGGCTGATGGGCGAGATCGCCAGCCGCCCCCCGGCCGACGCGACGCTAGGCACCGCGAGACGGCTCGACCGCGCTTTTCGTTCGATTCTCGATGCTGCCCAGATCGTCAGCCACGCGCGAGCGGGCCGTCGCCTCCCCTTGATCCAGACCATCAGCGAAGGCCTCGGGATGGCGCCGGACGATGTGGTCGCCAGCCTCGACGATCCGGGCGGGGAGCCGCTCGCCGTTCTGCTCAAGGCGCTGTCGCTCGACAGCGTCCAGGCCCAGCAGGTGATGATGCTTGCTTCGCCGGTCGGCCGCGACGCGACACGCTTCTTCAAGCTTTGCGATCTGTTCGCAGGCATGGAGCCGGCGGTGGCGGAGACCCTGACCGCAGCCTGGCAGACGGGGGCGACGTCCGCCCCACCGCGCCATCAGCCCTTCGCCGATACGCGCGACCGGACTCGTGACGAAATCGACGCCGTCAGTACCAACCGGGCACCGGCCGAGCGGCGGACGGACGGCCGCGGCTAGGTTGCGATCAGGTCGAGAAACGCGCGGCCGGCGCGGTCCTCGACCGCGACGACCCAGACATCCGGATCGAAACGGGTTTCCCGGTCGATGCTCTCCCTCACCGCCTCCGACGTTGCCCGGTCGAGAACCCGCTGGAACAGCCGATCGGCCGGCCGAGCCTCATCGAAAAAGCTCTGCGGCGCTGGCGCGTAGAGATCCGAGGTGCCGTCGAGGCGATCGACGACGACCATGATGGCGCCGGCTTCCTCCGCCCCCTTGCGCAGAACCGCGGCGAAAGCTCCCTCGGCGTAGCAGCGCCGGACGTAGGCTCCCACCCACAGTGCCGAGGTTACCCGCACCGACGGTTACGTCGCCTCCATGGCGCCGATGCTGACCAGGCGATCGACGACCGCATCATCGGGGGTCCCGGTGATTGGCAGACCGTTGTCGAGTTCAAACCGGCGAATGGCGTTTTCGACATCGTCGCTCTTCAGCCCATCCTCGGCCACCGGCCCGTAGCCGATCTGATTGAGCGCGTGCTGGACTGCGAGATACCGGTTCCGGGTCGCGATCTCGATCTCCGAGGCGACCGGATCGGCAACTGCGGCCGGCTCGTCGTCCAGAGGCCGAGAGGCGACTGCCTTCACCGGCTGGGGAGCCAGGCGCTCGACCGCCTGCGGCGCCGGACCTGCTGCGGCCGGTTTCGAGGCGGGAGCGGGGTCGGCGGGAGGGATGGAGGCGGTCTTGATCTGGTCGAGCACCTCGGTGCTCGGCTCGCCGGTGACCGGAAGGCCCTCTGATTTCTCGAAGGCGACAATCGCGGCGCGCGTGCGTGATCCGGAGATGCCGTCGATCTTGCCCGCGTAAAACCCCCTTCCGGCCAGCTCCTTTTGAAGTGCCGTTATGACGGATTTCTCCGGCACCGGCTGGTGCGCGGCTGGGGCTGGCTCCGGAACCGGGATCGCCACCTCCACCGGAGGCGGAGCGGACTGCGAAACGGGCGCCTCGGCGCGCGGCCGTGGTGTGGGCACCTCGACCGGTGTCGCGTCGGAGCTCGAGGCATTGATGGCCGCAGGGCGCGTCATGAACCAAGGCTCCGGATGCCGCGCCTTTTGGAGGAACACGGCGTTCGAGACGACGGCAGCCGCGGTCAACGCCATCACCACCAGCCCACCGGACATTGCCGGGTTGTCGATTACGCGGTCGACAAGGCGCGACACCAAGCCATCGCCGGCGACCTCCTCCTCGAAGGCCGGGTCGGCTTGCTCCGTGCGGCGACTACTCGTTCTTGCTGCCAAGTCCACGATCCCACTGATGATGCACAAAGGCCTCGATCCGCGGCAAAGATGGTGGCAAGTTATGCTTAAGGAACGATAAAAATCGGGCGGCAGAGCTGCAGGGAACGATCCGCGGAAATCGATAAAATTTGAAACAAATTGCGGACGCGTCCTGAACCGGGCCTTCAGCCGGGTTTGCTAGGGTGCTGATCGGCCGAAACAACAAGACGCTTTTACGAGGGCAGGCGCATGTTTCTGATCAGGGCAGCATTCTGGCTTTCGGTCGCCATCCTCTTCATTCCCGCCAATCCGCAGACCGGCGAGGCGCCGCGGGTCACGGTGGTCAACGCCCTTCTCGCGGCCAAGGTGACGATCGGCGACCTCTCCGGGTTTTGCGATCGCAATCCCGATGTTTGCGTCACCGGCAGCGCGGCGTTCGATCTCTTCGCGCAAAAGGCCGAGAACGGCGTCCGCATGCTCTACGACTATCTGAACGAGCCGAAGAAGCCCGACGCCGCGAACGGCCGGGGCACCCTCACCGAGGACGATGTCGCCCTGCCGTGGCGGGGTCCCGCTCCGGAAGGGCCGGCCTGATCCCGTAACTGCAATCGCTGGCTTGCAGCCTGCACCCGCATCGCCATCCCGATTTGCAGTGCCGCTGCAGCCCGCATATATGGCGGACATGGATCAAGTCGCGGCCAACCTTCCGTCGATCGACGACATCGTCGCCGATTTCGAGCTTCTCGATGAATGGGAAGACCGGTATCGCTACGTCATCGAGCTCGGTCGCGGTCTCGAGCCCTTGCCCGAAGCGGAGCGGACGCCGGCCAACAAGGTGCGCGGCTGCGCCAGCCAGGTCTGGCTGTGGACCCGCGTCGACGAGACGGGCGCAGCCCCCCGGCTTCACTTCGTCGGGGACAGCGATGCGATGATCGTGCGTGGCCTCGTCGCGATCGCGATCGCCCTCTTCAGCGGGAAGACCGCCGACGACATCGCGGCGACAGATGCGGAAGCGCTGTTCGATCGACTGGACCTTCGGGCCCATCTGACCGCCCAGCGCTCGAATGGCCTGAGAGCACTCGTCGACCGCATCAAGGCCGACGCCCGTCGCGCGGCGGCGGAAACCTAGCTAAACCCCTCCTCCGGATCGATCGCCGGCCGATAATCGTCGGTGCCCCAGTGGCGCAAGCCATGGGCCGTCGCCGGGCCCTCTGCCCTCCTCGACAGGCCATAGTGCCGAGCGAGGCTGGCAAGAGCCAGGCGGATGACCAGCTTGGCGGAGCGGACCGGCCAGCGCCGTTCCTTCTCGATCTCCTCGATGCCCTTCAGGAAGCAGCAGAAGTCGAGAAGCACGCCGGCAAAATCGGGACCGACGGCGCCAAACGCTTTGTTGACGCGCTGCCGGGCTGCGATCGCCGCGTCCGTCACGTCCGCCATTCCGCCGCCGTCACGCCGCCCGGCGGCCACTGCCGTGGACCAGTTGGCGGTGACCCGCGGGGTCAGCCGGGCGCGCGTATAGTCATTCCGCAATCGCTCGCCGGCGGCGAATTCGCTGTCATCGATGAACGGCTTGCCGCCGGGTCCCTTTGTTCGCCGGAGCCGCGCCAACGGGCTTTCATCGGTATTCACCGTCACCGTCTGCCGGCCGAGTGCGTCATCGTCGATGATCGCCATCGCGAGCGTCCGGTGCTGATTGGCATACCGGTCCTCGCCGCCGAGGCTTCGTCGAAGCCAGGCGCGGCCTTCGGTGGTCAGGCACAGGTCCTGACCATCATGGCAAATCAGGCCGCGGGCGAGCAGGCTCTCGGCAAGGTCCGGTTCAATACTGCCAGCGATCGGTTCCCCGGCAGCCAGGCGTCTCAGCAACCGGCCGACATCGCGTTTGCGTGACGGCCGGCTCACGAGCGCGCCTCACGGAATTCAGCCGGCCGCGGCCGAAGGTCGATGGCGCGTTCCAGATAGTCGAGGATCGAATCAATGCGCGGATCCTCGCGCTTGTCCTCGACCTTCCGGCAGGCATGGCGCGCCGTTGTCCGGTCCCTGCCGAACATCCTACCCGCCGCGACATAGGTGATGCGGAGCCGGGTGTAGGCGAGATACATCGCCACCTGCCGCGCAAACGCGACATCGGCCGGTCCGCGACCACCGGCCTCAAGGGCTTCGGGACGAAGTCCGAAGGCCGCCGCAACGATCGCGCCCAAAAACACAGCGGTGGATCCGGACTGGCCCGTCGCCGCGTCGCCGGGCTCGGATTCGATTTCCGCACGATACTCGAACTCGCAGTTGTTCATTCCTGTTGCCACTCCCCGTACAGGATTTTTTTCCTAATATTGTACTTGACATAGCAAATCGGTTAGCGGTATCCAGATACCGCGCGACAGGCCGGTAGCTTAACTACTACCAAGGGCATAATTGGGCTCCTGATTGAAGGGAGCCTGCCGTGAGCAGGAATTATTCCGACGAAGCCAGGAAGCTGGCTGCTGTGCTTTATGGCGCTCTCAAAGAGGACGACAAGAAGGCGTTGCTGGGTGAGTTCCCCCCAGTCGCAGAGAAGTGGCCCTTGGATGACCTAAACAATCCGGATTTCTTTGACGAGGACGACTTGGATCGGATGGGCCGCACTGAAATTCGTGGCGAATTCAATCTTCTTTGGATTGCTGAGAAGTTGCTGGCGTCGTCTCGATGATACTGTCGATCGCTTGTAAGATTAATTCCCTTATCCTCTTGAGCTTTGATGCCGTATCTCTAGATGATTCGACCGTTACAAAACCGCCGTGAGCACTGACTGATAGACGATCATTCACCATTATGCTTTCCACGAAAATATCATCTCGCCCAGCGTGATATCTTCTCCACGTTCGATCTCAATAGAACTCGGCTGTGTGGCCAACCGCGTTGCGTACTACAATTGTTTCATCAAACCATGATGTAAAAAGCCTCCATGCAATTCTAAGCGTTGCCATATCGACATGCTGACGCAAGTCCGCATGGCGTCGAAAGGAACTGTTCACGCAAAATCTTTATAGTCTTGCTGAAATGAAAAACACTGAATGCCACATCGCGTGCTGCTATTTGTTTCCATTCGGTTAAAACCATCATCTTACGTGGGTTTGGCGGAATAAACTGCGGAGACTCGAAAAATGCAGAGTATCGCTATACATATTCAACATGGCGCACACATAGATTCGGAAAGGATAAAGATAAAGATTATGTAATATTTGTTCAAAGTCACTGATCGCTGTAGGTATCAGTGATGATACCCCTGTTGGACCGGACTTCGTTGAATGGGTTCGGTGCCGATTGAAGTAGCATAGAGAATTGCTGATCGGCTATCACGAATGACGGTGGAGCGAGCTTGTCTTGCTTGTCTTCTTCAAGGTTTAAATATCCAGGAACCAGTTCAATTCGCAAATCCGATGCCAAAAGACTATTAAGCGCGTCTATAGTTGTGAACTTGTGCTTAGCTATCCCAACGTATGCAGGCTCGATGAGGTTATAGCGACCTTTATCGATCTTCCACCGACACTGCCAGACTTCCGCGGCATTCGCAGCCGGACTGTAAATCGCGAGGATAGCCCCGCCATCCGCATAGAGGCGGTGCGAAACCTCGAAACCTATGGATAATCCCTTGCGCAGGCGGTCGCAGAAATTGTAGCCGAACGCGACGACGCCCGGTGCTATTTGCGCGGCGACCGGCCTGCCACTATCGTCGTACCCGAAATGGTCCTTCTCGCCGACCTTGGTGATCATGATGAGTGCGAAGCAAAGTAAGGCCCAACGAACGAGCGACGATGAGATCGCTCAGCGACGAGACAATGCCTTGCGCCGGGCGCTCAGTACGCCACCCAAGCCTCATGCTACCAAAGATGGCAAGCAGAAGTCCCGTACGCTCTCAACCACGCCGGGACCGCCAGCGCAAGAAGTGACGCGCCTTCTGTTTGATCGTGAGCGGCTCAACGAGGTTGGGCGTACATAAGGCGCTTGCCTTCGGCACCGCGCATGGCATCGGTAGCGCGTTCGGTATCGGTCCAGCCGAGCGCCGTGCGGCGATTGTAGCGGAAATCGAATTCGGCCAGGTAGCGGTGCAGGTGCGCCTCGCCGCAGAACTGATAGACGCCAGTCATGCCGCGCTTGAACACGGAGAACACGTTCTCGACCGTGTTCGAATGAATGATGCGTGTCGCTCTCATAGCGGACATATTCGCCAGCGGAATGCTTGACGTGCGGTGTCGGCGAATTCGGTGCCGGTCTCGGTGTAGAGGCGGCTTTCGTCGGTATGGAGCGCCGACTTGCGGTCAGACGTTGCGAACCAGAATGTCGCGGATTTCCGCCTTGGTGGCGTTCTGGACATGGAAGGAGCGAACCTCGCCGCCACGCTCGACAAGGGCGACAACGGCGCGCTTATCCCAAGGCGTGCTTTCTTGCGCTTCATGTAGGGGCGGCCTTGCGACGCGGTGCGGACGACGGCGCGGGTTCTCGGCGCGACCGAAATAGGTTTCGTCGGCCTCGACAATCTTGCCCTCGCCGCCAATCGGATTGGCGCTCGTCGTCGATCTTCATGGCTTCGCGGATGCGATGCGCCATGAACCAAGCGGTGCGGTAGGAGCCGAAGCCGAGCATCCGATAGAGCTGGTGGGCGGTAATGCCCTTCTTGCTCGCCGCCATCAGATGGAAGCCGAGAACCCATTTGTGCAGCGGGATATGCGACCGCTCCATGACGCCGCCGACCGTGACGGTGAAATGCTCGCGGCATTCGTTGCACTGGTACAGGCCCGGCCGGTGAGACTTGCCCTGAAGCCGCGTGATCTTGCTCGCTGTCGGCATTGCCGCAATGCGGGCAGACCGGACCATCTGGCCAGCGGATCGCTTCCAGATGCGCCCTAGCGGCGTCCTCGTCATGGAAGATCGGATTGGTGAGATCGATGGTCATGCAGTCATGGCATGCCCTTTCTCTATTGACATAGATAGGGAATCGCTGCCGCTATGTCAAGTGCATAATTAGGATTTTTTTCCTAATATCGTACTTCGCGGACCCAAGGGCTACCTTGGGCGAAGCGAAGCGCGTCGATTGGTCTTGGGCGAGCGCGCCGATATGGGCGCATGTCAGTGGCTACGCGCCCGACATCAGGGAAAAAGCGGGCTTGGCTTTCCTTAGGGCATTCACCGATAATTAGGCAGCTCAAACCGGGGATCGTCGGCTCTTCATGGCGGGTTATCTCCATCGCGCCGACACTTGGGCCGCGTTCTCCGATCATTGGCATGCCGCGTTAAGCGCTCCGCCAGTTATTGAATAT
>CAVQBS010000025.1:0-150240 GCA_963710805.1 uncultured Alphaproteobacteria bacterium
TCCGCCACCAGCTCGTCGGCCATCCGCTTCTCACCCTCGACGCGCTCGCTGCTCTCGCCGGACGCCTCGACCGCGACCGGGTCGAGTACAACTCCGGCAAAGCTCCAAACCCGACCAGCGCCCCGACGAGGTGCCGGGGATCGACCTTGCACCGGAGGACGTCGTGCGGCAGATCGAGACCTGCGGCGCCTGGATGGTGCTCAAGAACGTCGAGACGATCCCTGAATACGCGGCGCTCATCCGCTCGGCCCTCGCCGATGCCCGGAACGCCCTCGGCATCGGCGAGGCCGACGCCGGCATGACCGACTTCCAGGGCTTCATCTTCGTCTCCTCGGCGAACGGGGTGACGCCGTTCCATGTGGACTATGAGGAAAACGTCTTCGTCCATCTCCATGGCGCGAAGTCCATGCACGTCTTCGACAATCGCGACCGCTCGCTAGTGAGCGAGGCCGATCTCGAGACCTATCCGGGCAAGCACCGCAATCTCTCCTACCTGGAGAAATTCGAGGACCGGGCGACAGTGTTCCGCTTCCAACCGGGCGACGGGCTGTTCCTGCCCTACACCTGGCCGCACTGGGTCGAGACCGGCGACGACTGGACGATCTCGATGGCGATCACCTGGAAATCGCCACGCGATATCCGCATGAACCGGCTCTACTTCGCCAATGCGGTGCTGAGGAAGGCCGGCTGGCCGCAACCAGTCCCCGGGCGCTTCCCGATGCTCGACGGGATGAAGGTCGCCGCCTTCGCCGCCGCCCAGGCCATGATCAACCCTTTGCGGAGGAGCGAAGGCATGCGCCGCTGGCTCCGCCGCGCGCTGTTCGGCCGCCGCGCCAACTATTACTACGGTGGCGAAGGCAACGCCTGAAACCGGCTAGCCCATCTCCGCGGCTTCCGCCTCCCGCCGTATGCGTTCGCGGAAGCCACGGCGTATCACCTTGCCCGACGTGGTGAGCGGGATTTCTTCGACGAAGACGACCTGGCGCGGATACTCGGCCGCCGACAGCCTGGCACGCACGAAGAGGCGGATCTCCTCCGCCAGTGCCGCCGACGGCGGATGACCCGGCTTCAGCATGACAAAAGCCTCGACGATCTCGGTGCGGACCGGGTCGGGCTTGCCGACCACCGCTGCCAGGGCCACCGCCGGATGGGAGGCAAGGCAGTCCTCCACTTCGCCGGGGCCGATGCCGGTAACCCGACGAAATGATCACGTCGTCGTTGCGGCCGATGAAGTTGACATAGCCGTCCTCGTCCTGCACCGCCTGGTCGCCGGTCAGCATCCAGTCGCCGACGAACTTGTCGCGGGTGGCCTCCGGCTGGCCCCAGTATTCGAGGAACATCGAGGGATCGGGCCGGTGCACAGCGATTTCCCCGGTCTCGCCAGGCGGCAGCACAACGCCGTCCGGTCCGATGACCGCCACCGTGTGACCCGGCACGGACTTGCCGATGGCGCCGGCGCGACTGACGCCGGAGCGCCGCGCAGGACCCCAGCACGTAGTTGCATTCGGTCTGGCCGTAGAACTCGTTGATCGGAACGGCCGAAGATGCTCTTCGCCCGTTCGAACGGGCCACGACCGAGGCTCTCGCCGGCGGAAGCGATGGTCCTCAGCCTGAGGTCGAACCGCTCCAGCGGACGCTCGACGCCCTCCATCAGCTTGATGGCGGTGGGCGGCAGGAAGGCGTTGCGGACCCTGGCCTCCGCCATCAGCGCGAAAGCTTGTGCCGGGTCGAAGCGGCCGGAACGGCCCGAACACCACCGGCATACCGAAATAGAGCGCCGGGAGGAGCGCATTGAGCAGACCGCCGGCCCAGGCCCAGTCGGACGGCGTCCAAACCCGGTCGTCCGGCTGCGGCGCGAATTCGTGGGTAAGCGAGATGCCGGGCAGGTGGCCGAGCAGCACCCGGTGCCCATGCAGCGCGCCCTTGGGCGGGCCCGTGGTGCCCGAGGTGTATATCATCATCGCCGGATCGTCCGGCGTCGAGTTCGATCGTCGGAAACGGCGCATCGAACGGCTCGGTCGCCTCGGCGTAGCCTTCCGCCCCCGACGTCGGACCGTCGACGCACAGCACGGTTTCGAGTTCGGGGATGTCGCCGCTGATCTCGGCCAGCTTCGCCACCCCGGCGCCGTCGGTAAGGATGGCCTTAGCGCCGGAATCGCGGAGGCGATAGCGAAGCGCATCCGGGCCGAACAGGACGGCAAGCGGCACGACGATCGCGCCGAGCTTGTAGGCGGCGAAATGGCCGACCACCGCCTCGCTCGACTGAGGCAGAAGCAGCGCGACCCGGTCGCCGGCGGTCACGCCGCGGGCGTCGAAGGCATGCGCCAGGCGGTCGGACCGGTGCTTCAATTCGGCGAAAGTCACGGTACTCTCGCCGCCCTTCACATCCCGCCCGACAAGCGCGACGCGGTCGGGAACCGCCGCGGCCCAGCGCTCGCAGCAGGCCGTGGCGATATTGAACCGTTCCGGCATCGACCAGCGGAACGCCTCGACCAGCGCCTCGTAGCTGTTGGCCCGCGGCAGCATGGTCAGCGCGGGGCCGCGACGACGGACCCCGTCTCGGGGGCATACGCCGCCCGCCGTGTATCGGGCGTCGCCAGCACCACCGTCCAGAAGTTGCCGTACTTGCTGTTCGGCGAGAACGCGACGGCAATGCCCATCTGAGTCACGCCGGGTTTCAGGAGATTGGCGTTGTGACCGGGCGATTTCTTCCATCCGGCCAGCGCCTCGTTGAAATTGCGATGGCCGGCGGCAACATTCTCGGCCGCGACCGCCGCGTCGTAGCCGCCGGCACTGAGCCGCCGCTGGAAGCTCCCCTCACCGCGCACCACGTGGCTCATCTTGTTCGCGCGCGCCATGGCCTGGGAGTGGCGGCTGGCGATTGCCATCAGTTTCGAATCGAGGGTCACTGGCGAAAGCCCGCGCGACTGACGATAGGCGGAAATTTCGCGGGCGGCTGTGGCGGGATCGACGGAGGCAGGGACGGCCTGCGCGCCGTGGATCAGGTCCTCCGGTTTGCTGAACAGCGAGATACAGCCGGAAAGCGGCAGCGCCAGAAGGAGGCAGAGTATCCCGGTGCGAAAGACACGGCGGGGAAGAGAAACGGTCGCTTGCATGGGGTCCATAGGAATCATTGGCCGGTCTGAGGGCCGGCGTCCGACTTCGCGCCCGCGGCTCGCGCAATGATGCTCTCGATCTCCGGCAGGTCGCGCAAATGCATGTCGCGCTGCGGAAACGGGATCTCGATCCCGGCTTCCCGCAGTGCAGCAAGAATGGCAAAGCGCAAATCGGACCGCACCGTCAAGCCGTTTGAGATGTCGGTGAGGTAGCATCTCAGCTCAAAGTCGAGCGAGCTCGCGCCGAAATCCATGAACAGCACGAACGATGCCGGGTCCTTCAGGACCTTCTCGTGCTTGTCGGCGCAATCGAGCAGGATCGCCCGCACCTTTTCCGGATCCGACCCGTAGCTGACGCCAACGGGAATGGTGACGCGACCGACATTGCCCCTGAGATAGCGGTTGGTCACCACGCCGGAGATCAGGTTCGAATTGGGGACGATGACCGAGGCTCGGTCGAAGGTCTCGATTTCGGTGGCCCGTACGCTGATCCGCCGCACCGTGCCGCGATCCTCGCCGACCTCGATCCAGTCGCCGGCGCGGATCGGCCGTTCGGCGAGCAGGATCAGTCCGGAGACGAAGTTGTTGACGATGCTCTGCAGCCCGAAGCCGATGCCGACCGACAGCGCGCCCGCGACGATTGCGACGCTGGCAAGGTCGAGGCCGGCATAGGTCGCCGCGAGGATCACGGCGAGCACCAGGCCGAGATATCCGGCGGCAATGCGGATCGAGTTCTTGAGGCCAGGATCGATGGCCGTCGTCGGCAGGAAGCGGTTGTCGAGCCATCGCTGAAAGATTCGTGTCAGGAAGACCACCACCGCCAGGATGATGGCGGCGGTGAGAATGGTCGAGAAGGTGATGCGGATCGAGCCGATGTGGATGCCGTAATAGAGGCCCTGCAGTCGCGAGGTGATGGTCGAGGAATCGAAACCCCACGGCGCGGCGATCAGGAGCCCGGCAACGAACATCAGCGCCAGCTTGGCAAGACCGGTGATCACCACGCCCGACTGGTTCAACGCGCGATCGGTCATGCCAAGATTGAGGGCCAGCCGATGGCCCATCGGCTGGTCGGCGGAGAGCGTCGCGTTGAGAACGAGATCGGCAAGGCCGCCGGCAAGCACGAAGGCACCGACCACCACCCAGACCCAGGCGATCTGCTGCACCATGAAGCCGGCGAACGCCAGGTAGCCGAGAACCGCCGCGCCGATGGTGACCAGCGCCGCCAGCCCGGCCACCGGGGTCAGGATGCGCCACCGGGCGCTCCGCAGCCGCTCCTCGGTGCTGAGCGCCTCGCGGCCGCGGACCAGCATCCGCGTCGCCACCAGTGCCAGAATCGCTGCCGGGATGGCCAGAACCCCGCCCAGCGCGGTCGAATAGAAGCTCGACGCGGCGGTGACCACGGTCAGCCGGTCGATAAACGCATAGAGCGCGAGGATCGCCGCGGCGACCGCCACGACGCTGTAGGTCTGCCGCGCCGTCTGGTCGGCAATTCCGGCGATCCGCCAGGGGGGGCGGTTGGGCGCGGCCAGCGCTCGCGCGAGGCCGGTGATGACGGTGAAGATCGCCACCGCGGCGGTCAGTCCCGTGAGAATCTCGCCGATGCTTCGCGGCAGCAGACGGAGTTCGGCGAGAACCACCCGGAGGCCGAGCAGGATCAGGAGCGGCACCCCGATATCAACCGCCACGATGGCGACCGCCATGACGACCTTCTGCGCGCGTGTCGGCTCGCCCCTCGATCCCGGACCTTGCGCCCATTTGAGGAAGACCCGTCTGGCGAACAGCACCACCACGACGATCAGGATGGCGGCGACGACGAGAAGGAGCGTGACGGCGTCGGAACCGGCGGCAACCAGCCGGAGCCAATCGCCGATGACGCGGCCGGTGCCGACGATGATCGGCCCGGTCTCCACGGCGAGCTCGGCAAGCAGGCTCGGACTAAGGGCGCTCCGCTCATGTGCAAACAGTGTCGCCGTGAACTGCGTATCGCGGCGCTCGCGCATCTTGTCGAGAAGCTGGCGGGCGTGGAGGGCGATGAGGTCCGCCTGCTGGCTGTAGCCGACAAGCGTGTCGAGCTCGGCCTGCAACTGCTTCCGCGCCGCGGCAAGGGCCGGCGGCTCGGCGACTTCGACGCCCTCGGGTGGGGCGATGGAGGCGAGCCGGTCCCGCACCTCGACGATCCGCGGGTCGAGTCCGTCATTGAACGCCCGGGCGTCTTCCTGCACGGCCTCGACCGTGGTGAAGAGCGCGTTGAGGTCGGAGTTGGAGAGATCGGCGCGGCCGAGCGCCGCCTCGGCCTGCGACAGCGTCACCGACCAGCCGTTCAGCGCGGCCTGCTCCTGCGTCGCCTGCGACCATGCCGCGACGGCCGGCAGAAGCATGGCGAACAGGACGGCTAGGACGGGAAGGCGCGGATGCATGGGCCCGAACTCGGCTAGTGCCAAGCGTTTGCTAACATGACCGGGCGCAGCGGGCGACACCCCACGTTCTGGACGGCTACTCCGCCGCCTCCTTTTGCAGCGGTTCGGTTTCCGGCTGCGGCCTCAGAATCTCGCCGACCCGGTCCGCCGAAAGGATGCCCTGCAGCGCCCCGTCGGCGCTGATCACCGCAACCGGGAAGGCGCTGGAGAGCGTTGCCGGCAGTGCCTCCGCAATGGAGGCGCCGGGCGCGATCGACGGCGCCCCGACGGCAATGGCGTCTATTGTCGGCGCCCGGTGGTCGGCGATCGCGGCACTGACCGCATCGCGGGTGACAACGCCGCGATAGCCGCGCGCATTGACGACATAGCCGATCTCGGCGCCCCGCTGCTGCATCTCCGCGAGCGCCTGCTCCAGCGTTTCGTCGGTCAACCGGAGCGGCGGCGGCTTCATCACCACGTCGACGGTCAGCACCCGGGCCCGGTTGACGTCCTTGACGAAGGCACGGACGTAGGCGTCGGCCGGGTTGAGCAGGATCTCGGCCGGCGTGCCGATCTGCGACAGGGTGCCGTCCTTGAGTATGGCGATCCGGTCGCCGAGGCGGAGCGCCTCGTCGAGATCATGGGTGATGAAGACGATGGTCTTGCGGAGCCGCGCCTGCAATTCCATCAGCTGGTCCTGCATCTGGCTGCGGATCAGCGGGTCGAGAGCGGAAAACGCCTCGTCCATGAGCAGGATTTCCGGGTCGGTGCAAAGCGCCCGCGCCAAACCGACCCGCTGCTGCATGCCGCCGGAAAGCTGCGAGGGGTACTGGTCCTCATAGCCGCCAAGGCCAACGGTCGCGACCCATTCGGCGGCCTTCGCGCGCCGCGCCGACCGCGCCTCGCCGCGGACCTCGAGCCCGTAGGCGACATTCTCGATCACCGTCCGATGCGGGAAAAGGCCGAAGCGCTGGAAGACCATACCGGTCTTCTGTCGTCTGAACATCTCCAGTTCGCGGATCGACAGCCCCAGGATGTCGACGCCGTCGATGACGATCTCGCCCTCGGTCGGGTCGATCAGCCGGTTGAGATGGCGGATCAGCGTCGACTTGCCGGAGCCGGAGAGGCCCATCACGACGAAGATCTCGCCCGCGCTCCACCGAGATGGAGACGTCGTGAAGGCCGATCGTGTCGCCCGTCTCAGTGAGGAGCTGCTCCTTGGTCGCCCCCGCCTTCAGCCGCGCCAGCGCCTTTTTCGGGTCAGACGCCGAAGATCTTGGTCAGGTGCCTCGCCTCGATCAGCGCCAAGGCTTCAGCTCCTCACCGCGCGATAGGCCTGCAGCCGCCGCCCGAAGGCCTGGCTGATGCGATCAAAGACGATGGCCAGGATCACGATGCCGATGCCGCCGATCAGGCCCTTGCCGGGATCGTTACGCTGGAGGCCGAGCAGAACCGTCTCGCCGATACCGCGCGCGCCGATCATCGAGGCGATGACCACCATGGCCAACGCCATCATCGTCGTCTGGTTGATGCCCTGCATGATCGAGGGGAGCGCGAGCGGGATCTGCACCCCCTTCAGCATCTGCCAGCGAGTGGCGCCGAAGGCGCGGCTGGCCTCGATCACCTCGCGGTCGACCTGGCGGATGCCGAGGTCGGTGAGCCGGATCAGCGGCGGCGTCGCGTAGATCACCGTCGCCAGGATAGCGGGGACCTTACCGAGGCCGAACAGCATCGCCGCCGGGATCAGATAGACGAAGCTCGGGATCGTCTGCATCAGATCGAGGAGCGGATTCAGGACGGCGCGCGTGATGTCGCTCCGCGCCGTCGCCACCCCGAGCGGGATGCCGATGATGATGGCGATCGCGACAGAGACCAGCACGATGGCGATCGTCTGCATCGCCTGCTCCCAGAGGCCGAGGCTTCCAAGCAGCCAGGCGAGCGCCGTCAGGCCGATCGCCAGAAGCACGCGGCGGCTGGCCGCATAGGCGATCAGCGCGACGATGACGAGGATGAGCCACGGCGGCGCACCGCGCAGAAGCTGCTCGATGAAGACGAGGACGGTGAGCAGCGCGTTGGCGATGGATTCGAAGACGTCGCCGTAGTTGACGATCAGCCACTGGATGAACGCGTTGGTCGCGTCGGCGATCGGCTTGCCGATGTCGATGAACATGCTGACACCCTCACGCGCACATGGGTCGGCGCATCAGACGCCGGCCCATCTCAATAGCGCAAGTCGGATCAGCCGCCGAGCCCGGCCTTGACGCGCCCGGCGACATCCGCCGGCACCCATTTGGTCCAGTCCTGGGTGTTTTTGAGGAAGTTGACGGCGGCTTCATCGGGGGTGGCGTCTTTGTCGCGCATGTAGGCGAGCGCCGCCGACGTGGCGGCGTTGGTCGAGGAGTACGCCTTGAGGAACGTCGTCAGCGTCGGAGCCGAGTCTGCGAACTCCTTGTTGGCGCCGATGATTACCTTGCTGACCGGGTAGGCGGTCGCCTGGGTCGGATGGTCGGAGGCCATCATCGCGTCCCACACTGTCTTGTCGAAGGGCGGCTCCTCCAGCCTGGTGAAGTCGTACTTGCCGAGGAGCCACGTCGGTCCCCAGTAGTAGAACAGCACCGGCTTGTTGCGGAGTGCTCCCGCTTCCGCGGCGGCGGCGAGCGCTTCGCCGGTGCCCGGGCGGAAGTTCGTGTATTTGTCGTCGAGGCCATAGGCGATGAGCTTCTTCGAGTTCACCACCTCGCACTGCCAGCCGGCCGGGCAATTGTAGAAGCGGCCCTTGCCCGGCTCCTCCGGGTCGGCAAACAGCTTCGTGTAGTTCGGCAGGTCGGACACCGCCTTCAGGTCGGGCGCCACTGCGTCCGGCCCGGAGACGATCGAGGTCGGCACGAACCAGCCTTCGGTGGCATCGGGATAGGTGGTGCCGAGCGCGACCGTCTGTCCGGCCTTTTCCGCATCGACCCAGGCCTGCGCCGGATTGGCGGTCCAGATCTCCATGATGATGTCGGCATCGCCCCGCGCCACGCCGTTGATCAGCGGGATCGTGTCGCCGGGAATGCTGTCCACCTTGCAGCCGTAGCCGTCCTTGATGATGCGGCTGGCCACGGCCGTATGGAACTGGGCGGAGCCGTAGTTCAAGTCGGCAAAGACGACCGGGCGATCGATGTCGCATTTGGCCATGCCGGCGTCCTGAGCAAGCGCCGGCCCGGCCACGAGAACGCCGACCGCAAGAGCAAGGGAATGGCGAAACATCGGAAGTCCTCCTGTGTGCACGTGATTTCGTTTTGTCTGGCTGGCCGGTCGCCGGCGCTTCGGTAACGTTCGTCGAGATATGGGGTAACGGGCGAGAAAGCCGAGGAGTCCGCCAATTCTTTGTGCTGAACCCCGGTGGAACGCGGTCCTCCCGTCGCCTGTTGTGGAATTGCCCTGCCGGCCCGTCGTCTCTGGGGGTGTCCCCGTTAGCACAGCCGACCGTCATGGGATGTCAGGAGCCTTTGGCTAACCCCCGCGATGCCTCACCGACCTTCACCGCCAGCAAATTGCCAAGTCCCGCAGGAGAAGCAGCCGCTCCGCCGGCCGCCCGGAAAACATAGCGGGGCGACGGCGAATGTCAAAAGGGTTGTCCGAGCAGCAAAGGGCAATGTTCCGCCGTCGAGATGTCGGAGGGCCGATCCGTTGAACCGGGTGAGGGCGCCGCAACCTGCTTCCGCAGAGAGGCGCGTTGAGCGAATTGCTTCCATGGGAAAGCGTTTGACTTCGATGATGCAGCGCGAACATTCGAGCCTTCCGTTCGACCGAAGCCGGCGAATTTCGGGCGGAAACGTCCCCGGGGTGCTCCGCACAAGTCGGCATCGGTTATCAAGTGACAAGCCAAGTATTCGCCCGTTTTCTCATAAGCATAACTCGTAGATCAAGTAATCTAGCGAATTATACATGCCACACAAGGTGCAGCGCGAAAAAATTCTTGAAAATAAAAGTGCGGGCACGCCGAAGCCGCCAATTGTTCCCCTACTGTTGCATTTCCTTCGGCGACAGGCCAAAAATTGTCGGCAAATCATGGAAATCCTGCACTACATCGCGGCGAACTGGGACCTCATTGTCATTCGCACCGGCCAACACATCTCGATCGTCGGGGTGGCGGTGGGGCTGGCGATCCTGACCGGTGTGCCGATCGGCATCGCCATCAGCCAGAACAGGCGGGCCGCCGACGCGGTGCTCTACGTCGCCTCGATCATCATCACCATCCCGTCGATCGCGCTGTTCGGCATGATGATCCCGATCCTTTCGCTGATCGGCCACGGCATCGGCTAGGTGCCGGCGGTCATCGCCGTCCTGCTCTATTCGCAGCTGCCGATCATCCGCAACACCTACACCGCCATCACCAACGTCGATCCGGCGCTGCGCGAGGCTGCCCGCGGCATGGGCATGACCCGACTGCAGCGGCTTCGCGAGGTCGAGATCCCGATCGCCGTGCCGGTCATCATGGCCGGCGTCCGCATCGCCGTGGTGATGAACATCGGCGTTACCGCCATCGCCGCCTATATCGGCGCCGGCGGCCTCGGCGTGTTCATTTCGCGCGGCATCAGCCAGACCGATCCGCGCCAGCTCGTCACCGGCGCGCTGGCGGTCAGCGTGCTCGCCGTCGTCGCCGACTTCGCGCTTGCTCGGACTGCAGCGCCTGCTCACCTCAGCCGGGCCTGCGTGACACCGGCGAGAGCCGCCGCATGATCCGCCTCGAGAACGTCACCAAGGTCTTTCCCGGCGCCGCCACAGCCCGGCGGTCGACCGCGTCAGCCATGGAGGTGCCGGAAGGCGAGATCTGCATCCTGCTCGGCCCGTCGGGCTGCGGCAAGACCACGACGCATGAAGATGGTCAACCGGCTGATCGAGCCGACCTCGGGCAAGATCTACATCGACGGACAAGGACACCGCCGACTACGAACCCGGTGCAGCTGCGCCGCACGCTCGGCTACGTCATCCAGCAGATCGGCCTGTTCCCCAACAAGACCATCGAGGACAACATCTGCATCGTCCCCGACATCCTCGGCTGGGACCGGACGAAGTCGCGGGCGCGGGCGGCCGAGCTGCTCGAGCTGGTCGCGCTCGACCCGAAGATCTTCCTGAAGCGCTACCCCAAGGAGCTCTCCGGCGGCCAGCAGCAGCGCGTCGGCGTGATCCGGGCGATCGCCGCCGATCCGCCGGTGCTGCTGATGGACGAGCCGTTCGGCGCCATCGACCCGATCAACCGCGCGATCATCCAGGACGAGTTCCTGAAGATGCAGGCGAAGCATGAAGAAGACGATCATGTTCGTCAGCCACGACATCGACGAGGCGGTGAAGATGGGCGACCGCATCGCCATCTTCCGCGAGGGCCGGCTCGTCCAGTACGACACTCCCGACAACATCCTCGCCCATCCCAAGAACCGCTTCGTCTCCGATTTCGTCGGTGCCGACCGCACGCTGAAGCGGCTGCAGCTGCTGAAGGTCACCGACGCAATGATGCACGACCCGCCGAGCGTGCGGGCCGAGGACACCCTGGCGCAGGCCGCCGCGCTGATGGAGGAGAACGGCCACACTCGTCGATCGTCATGGTCGGGCCGCCGGCCGGGTCCGCGGCTATCGTCGACCTCGAAGACTGCGCAAGGCGCCAAGGGCAAGGTCGGCGAGAACCACGAGACCCTGCCGACGACGATCACGTCACCGAGGATCTGCGCACCGCCGTCTCGACCATGTTCCGCCACGACGTCACCTGGCTCGCCTGCGTCGACGACGACGCGCATCTTCAAGGGCTACGTGACGCTGCGCGGCATCACCCACCTGCTCGGCGAGGCGCATCGCGATGGCTGACGCAGATCGCCATCGGCCGGCTTCTATCGCCTGTGGCGGAACGGGCTGCTGGTGCTGATCTTCGCGCTCGGCGCCTGGGCGTGGGCGAGCGGGCTCCTGCCGACCATGTTCGACCTGTGGGACGACATCGTCTTCCTCGGCCGCGCAGCACATCATGCTGGTGGCGATCTCCGGTGGCCTCGCCATCCTGGTCGGCATTCCGCTTGGCGTCGCCGCTCACCCGGCAAAGGTTGCGCCGCTACGGCGATATCGTCCTGCAGGTCCTCAATGTCGGCGCGACGATCCCGACGCTGGCCGTGCTCGCGCTGTCGATGAGCGTGCTCGGCATCGGCGACAGGCCGGCGATCTTCGGCCTGTTCGTCGTGACGCTGCTGCCGATCGTCTCGAACACGCTTGCCGGCATTCGCGCCGTGCCGCCCTACCTGATCGAGGCGGCGCACGGCATGGGCATGAGCCCCGGCCAGATTCTGTGGAAGGTCGAGCTGCCGAACGCGATGTTCGTCATCTATGCCGGTATCCGGACCGCGCTTGCCATCAATGTCGGCACCGTGCCGCTCGCCTTCCTGATCGGCGGCGGCGGTCTCGGCGAGCTGATCTTCAGCGGCATCGCCCTCAACGAATTCGGCATGATGCTCGCCGGCGCGATCCCGACCGCGCTGCTGGCGATCCTCGTCGACTTCCTGATGGGCCAGTTGCAGCTGTGGACGATCCCGCGCGGCGTCAATCCGCTCCGCTGAGCCGCGGGCAAGAAGAGGCTTCGCGGCAACTTTGAACCGAAACCAGAAGAGGAGAACGAACGGATGAGATCCCTGACAAAGATACTGGCGGCAGCCTTCATCGCTGCATTCGCCGGAACTTCGGCCCAGGCCGACGACGATCGTCGTCGGCGGCAAGAACTTCACCGAGCAGCTGCTGCTGGCGGAGATGACCGCCCAGCTCCTCGAGGCCAACGGCTTCGACGTCGAGAAGCGCGACGGCATGGGCTCGCAGGTGGTCCGCGACGCGCAGGTCAACGGCCAGGTCGACGTCTACTGGGAGTACACCGGCACCTCGCTCGTCACCTACAACAAGATCGACAAGCGGATGAACGCCAAGGAGACCTACGACAAGGTCAAGGAACTCGACGCCAAGATCGGGCTCACCTGGCTGAACCCGTCCGCGGCCAACGACACCTATGCGCTGGCCGTGCAGGCAGTCGAACCCGAAGACCGACTCGCTGAAGACGCTCTCCGACCTCGCCGCGGCCTATAACGACGACAAGGGCCTGGTGATGGCGGTGAACGCCGAGTTCCCCAAGCGGCCGGACGGACTGCCCGGCCTGGAAAAGGCCTATGGCTTCAAGACCACCCGCGCCGACCTCAAGGCGATGGATTCCGGGCTGACCTATCAGGCGCTGAAGGACGGCCAGGTCGACATCGCGCTGGTGTTCGCCACCGACGGGCGCATCAAGGCCTTCGACTTCCGCGTGCTCAAGGACGACAAGGAGTTCTTCCCGAACTACGCCATCGTCCCGGTGGTGCGCACCGACACGCTGGAGGCCAACCCGGGCTTGCCAGGCCCGCTCAACGCCCTGTCGGCGAAGCTGACCGATGCGGTCATGCAGCAGCTCAACGCCGAAGTCGACGTCGACAAGAAGTCGATCGAGGACGTTGCCGCACGACTTCCTGAGCAACAACGGGCTCGTCTAGCGGCCGCCACAATCCGGCGCTCCCGCCCGCTTGGAGCGGGAGCGCCTCTTCGGCGGACGCGAAAGGCGCCCGTGGACGGCTTCGCCAGGACGCTGGCATACATTCACGGCTTCGGCTAAATGGCTCGCGTGGGCCTAGCCTGAAGGCATCCGGAGCCGCTTCTTGCCGTCGAAGAAACCGATCGAACTTAGTCTCGTCGCGAGTCGCCGCGTCGTCCACATCAGTGGCTTCGAGCCGATTTCGCCGGAGGTCCTCGACCGGCGCATGAACAGCGGCCTTCGACGATTTGCCCCGGTCTGGGGCGCAACGGCCGCCGCCTCGCCGATCGAGGTCGCAAGCGACGGGCGTTCGGTGAGCTGGCAGGTCGAGACCCGCGGGCCCGACTGGACCACCCGCTGCCACTACACGGTTCTGCGCTGGGACGAGCTGATGGCGCCCTATGTGGGCCGGTCCTGGCTTGGGCGGATGATCCACGGCTACAAGGCGCTGTTCGAGTTCGTCTGGACCGGCACACTCACGCGCTACTTCCGGGCCAATGTCCGCTACGGCCTGTTCTTCATCTATCCGCTGCTCACCCTTGCCGGATTCCTCATCCTCGGGATCGTCGCCGGCCTGCTGGCGGCCTGGCTGGGCGTTCCCTATCCGGGTGTAACCGCCCCCCTTGTCGCGATCGTCGCCTTCGTGCTTTTGATGCGGTTTCTCGGCAATTTCTTCTACCTCGATTTCGCGCTGGCCGACTGGGCCTTCGCCGCCGACCTCGCCCGCCGCAACGTCGACGGGCTGGAAGACATTCTTCAGCAGTTTGCCGGAGCGGTGATCGAGGCGATGCACGACCCCGACGCCGACGAGGTACTGCTTTCCGGCGTCAGCCTCGGCGCCGTCATGATGGTCGAGGCGCTGGCACGCGCCTATGCCAGAACCCCGGACCTCGCGGCCAAAGCCGGCCGCGCCGCCTTCCTGACCGTCGGCTCCTCGATCCTGAAGATCGGGCTTCACCCCGCGGCGAAGGAACTGCGGCGCGACGTCCAGCGGATCGGCGCCGAGCCCTCGCTGTTTTGGGCCGAGTACCAGGCCAAGGTCGATCCGATCAACTTCTACAAGACCGATCCCGTCGGCGACCTCGGCCATGCGCCGACCGGCAGCCCCGTGGTCACGATGGTGCGCATTCGCGACATGATGAGCGAGGACGGCTATCGCCACGCCCAGCGCAGCTCGCTCCACCTTCACCGGCAGTTCGTGATGCCGAATGCCAAGCGCTACTTCTACGACTTCTATCAAATCAGCTTCGGGCCGATGCGGCTCTCCGAGCGTGTGGCGCTGGGGACCAAGGCGGCCTCGGCCTTTGCCGGGGATGGCAGCTATCGCAGGAAGCGACGTGCGGGGAAACGCCGGACCGCGGTCACCGTCGGGGGATCATGAGCAGGCTTGTCGCGGAATGGATATGGCTGGTCGGCGGGGCGTTGTGGTTCGCCATCCGCTTTCCCCACCAGCGTCGCGCCCGCAAGATCAAGGTGGCCCGCTCGGTGGGCGGTCGCCATGACCAACTGTTGCTGGCGTCGTCGCTAACCGGTCTCGCGATCATTCCCCTGTTCTACTTCCTGACCGGACAGCCGCGCTTCGCCGACTACGCCTTCCATCCGCTGTTGGGCTGGATCGGCGTGGTCTTGATGCTGGCGGCGCTGGCGCTCTTCTACGAGACCCACCGCCAGCTCGGCCGCAACTGGTCGGTGACCCTCGACACACGCAAGAAGCACTCGCTTGTCGATACCGGCCTCTACGCCCATGTCCGCCACCCGATGTATTCGGCATTCTGGCTGCTCGCCCTCGCTCAGGCCTGCCTTCTCGCCAACTGGATTGCGGGTTTCTCCGGTATCGTCGGCTGGGGTATTCTCTTCTTCCTTCGGGTCGGCCGGGAGGAGCGGCTGATGATCGAGACCTTCGGGGACGACTACCGCGACTATATGCGCCGGACCAAGCGCGTCGTTCCAATGATCTATTGACCCGTTGCCACCAGCCGGCCATGTTTTTCGGAACAATGGCGCTTCGCCCGCGCACATGGAGGTCGCGATGATATCGAGACGAGCGGTTCTGGCGGCGCTCGCCGGTTTCATCCCCGGACTGTCTGCCCCACTCGCCCCCTTGAACGCCAAGGATAAGCTCCCGCTGCCGCCGCCGCGCCCGAGCTACGCTCCGAAGGGATCGGAAGAGGTCGTGACGAGCGCCAATATGAGCATGGCCGTGCCAAAACCGCCGCCGGGCGGCTACAAGCGGGGCCGGGTCATCATCCTGCGCGGCCTGCAGAACATTTGGTCGCGGGGCATGGACCAGCTTGCCAAGAAGTTCGAGGCCCAAGGGGTGCCGTCGTCGTCGATCATCCTCGACAACCATGTGCGCTGGCAGAAGATCGCGAACGATGCCATTGCGGACTACAAGAAGAACAAGGACATCACGCCGATCATCATCATCGGGCACTCGCTCGGTGGCGATGCGGCACTCGTCATGTCGAACTGGATGGTGCAGAACGGCGTTCCGGTACGCCTGATTGTCGTCTTCGACGCAGTAGCGGACACGCACCCGCTGGAAGGCGGCATCCAGGAGGTGATCAACTTCTACAAGCCTCACGGCTACGGACAGGAAGTGACCGGAAACAAGCGGTTCACCGGCACGATCACCAATGTTGACCTGACCGCGCGCAAGGACATCGGTCACCTCAACATTGACGAGAACCAGACCCTCCAGAACGAGGTGCTGGCCAAGTCCCTGACAATCCTCAAGGAAACCCAGATGGCAAACCGCTGAACGAAGCTTGTCGACCAACGCCTCAGCCACGCAGAGGCGCGCACGACTCGCGGACGATCAGGTTTGGCGGCAGAACAAGCGGCTTTGGTGCTCCGTCGGGTGACCGCGAAAGGCGCTCGACCAGGAGCCGGACCGCCTCCGAAGCCATCTCGCGGACGGGCTGGCGCACGGTGGTGAGCCGGGGGCGGAAAGCGTTGGCCCATGAGAAATCGTCGGTTGCCACCACCGAGATGTCGCCCGGGCAGGAGAGCTCGGCATAGGCAATGGCCCGCATCACGCCGATCAGCATGACGTTGTTGGCGACGTAGATGGCCGTTGGTGGCTCCGACCGGCGCAACAGCTCCTGCGTCGCCGAAAACGCCACGTCTTCGCGGAAATCGCCGCTGCGGATCAGCTCGGGGTCGGGGGATACACCGTGGGCGGCGAGCGCCTGCAGAAATCCCGAAAGGCGTTCGACGCCGGTGGAGACGTGCTGGGGGCCGGTGATGGTGGCGATCCGCCGGTGACCGAGGTCGAGGACGTAGCTCGTCGCCTGTAGTGCCGCAGAGATATTGTCGAGGGTGATCGAGTTGACCGGCCAGCCGTCGATCGCGCGATCAACCAAAACCGTCGGAATCCGGGGCGAGCCTTTATCGAACGCGCGATAGGCCTCCGGATCGCCGGTCGGCGCGAGGATCAGGCCCGCGCATCCCTGGGACCGCACGCGGGCGAGGTGGACACGCTCCTTGTCAAAGCTCTCGTCGCTGTTGCACAGCATGAGGGCGTAGCCGCGCTCGTTGGTGGCGGCTTCGACGGCATGAATGAGCTCACTGAAGAACGGGTTGCTGGCATCGGCCACCACCAGCCCGATGAGCTTGGTGTTGCCCTTCTTCAATCCCCGCGCCAAGGCCGACGGCGTGTAGCCGAGGCTCTCGACGGCAGCCGAAACGCGTGCCCGCAATTCGGGGCTGACGTAAGCGGTGTTGTTGATCGCCGCAGATACGGTGGCGGTGGAGACGCGCGCGCAGGCGGCAACGTCCTTTATGGTGACCATGGAACCCTTGGGCTAAACGATTAGCCAGCATCGCCCATCCTCTGGCTGCTTGTCTAGCGCAGATTTCCGCAAAGATCTGTTGCCGCGCCTTCGCTGTTGTGCATTGGATGGCTAATCGATACGTTAGGATGAACGTTAATTGGGCCGCGGCAAAGCGGCCGACTGATCGCGCTGGCCAAAGTCTCTCGAACGTCGGGACAGCGCTTGGAACCGAAAGGGAGGACTTCAATGAAGTGGACCAAATGCCTGCTGCCGGCGCTCGCCGCAGCAGCAGCAAGTTTCGCCGTCTCGTCCGCCATGGCGCAGGACAAGCCCCTTCTCGGCATCGTCTCGATCTCCGCGACCGAGGCCAACAACGCCCGCTATATCAAGGGCGCCGAGAAGGCTGCCGAGGAACTGGGCTGGGACGTCTCGGTGATCGACGCCGACGGCAGCGCCGACAAGGCCAACTCCGGCATCCAGAACTTCGTTCAGCGCGGCGCCGCCGCCATCGTCGACATGGTGTTCCCGGTTTCCTCGATCGGCGCCGGCTTGGCGGCCGCCGACGAAGCCGGCATTCCGGTGGTGACCTGGGGCGGCGGCCTCGGCGGCAGCGTCATCGCCACCAACGGCTCGGGCGGTCCGATGGCCGTGCCGATCGTCAACATGATGGTCGACGACCTGGGCGGCAAGGGCGACGTGCTGGCGCTCACCTACCACACCGGCGAAGTCTGCCGGAACCGCGAGGTCGTCATGGACCAGATCCTCGCCGATCACCCCGACATCAAGGTGACCAAGAACGAGGTCCGCATCCCCGGCTATTTCGAGGACGGCGCCCAATACGCCACGGCCTGGCTGGCGCTCCATCCGGCCGGCAGCGGGCCGCTCGCCATCTGGGGCTGCTGGGACGATCCCTCGATCGGTGCCATCTCGGCGCTGCGCCAGCAGGGGCGGGATGACGTGCTGGTCTACGGCATCAACGGCAACGCCCAGGCGCTGGAAAACATCCAGAAGGGCTTCATGACCGCCACCGCCTGGCAGGACTCCTTCACCGAAGGCCACGACATGCTGGGAATCATCGCGGAAGCGATCAAGGCCGGCGACGCCTGGCAGCCTAAGGCGGTGGAAGTCCCCGCCGTCGTGGTGACCAAGGACAACGTCGCGCAGTTCCTCGCCGACCATCCGGACGCCATTGGACAGTAGGCGGACGGCGCTGCTTGACGCACTGAGACGCCATTGAAACGGGCCGGGACGGTGACGTCCCGGCCTGTCTCGCGAAACGCCGCGCCCTTTGCGCCCGGGCGCGAACGTGTCAGGCTACGGTCCGAGGGACGGGACGGCTTTCCATGGCCAGTGAAGCACCATCGAACGGGGCGGAGGCGAGCGCCCCCTTCCTCACCGCGACGAGGATGTTCAAGTCCTTCGGCGGGGTACACGCGCTGAAGGGCGTCAGCCTCGATCTCGCCGCCGGCGAGGTGCATGGTCTGGTCGGCGCCAACGGCGCCGGCAAGTCGACGCTGATCCGCATCCTCGCCGGCCTGGAACGTCCCGACGGCGGCGAGATCCGCATCGACGGCGAGACTGTGTCGATCGAGACCCCTCATGTTGCGACCCGCCTCGGCCTCTCCTTCATCCACCAGGAGCTCGCCCTGGTGCCGCGCATGAACGTCATCGAGAACATCATGCTCGGCGCCCCGAAGCACAGCCGGCTCGGCATGGTCGACTGGAAGCGCGTCGCCGACGACGTCCGGCCGCTCGCCGAGCGGGTCGGCATCACCTTTCCACTCACCGCGCCGATCTCGACCCTCTCCACCGCCGATTGCTGGCTGGTGTCGATCTGCCGGGCACTGGTCCGCCAGAGCCGGGTGATCGTCATGGACGAGCCAACCGCCTCGTTGTCGGCGCACGAGACCGACCGGCTGTTCACCATCGTCCGCGACCTGTCCGCATCGGACGTCGCTGTTCTTTACGTCTCCCATCGCCTCGACGAGATCCTCGAGCTCTGCCACGGCGTCACCGTCTTCCGCGACGGCCGCTCGGTGATGCATGTCCGCCGCGCGGACCTTACCCGCAAGGGCCTGATCGAGGCGATCGTCGGCGGCACGATCCCCGAGGAGGCCCCGCATCCCGAGAAACCGAGAAGCGCCGAGGTCGTGCTGAAGATCAGCGACCTCCATCGCGAGCCGCGCCTGCGCGGCGTTGATCTTGCCCTTCATCGCGGCGAGGTTCTCGGCCTCGGCGGACTGGTCGGGGCCGGACGGAGCGAGCTGGTGCAGATCATCTTCGGCGCCTACCGGGCCGATTCCGGCGCGATGGAGCTCTACGGCAAACCCTACGCGCCTCACTCACCGGGCGCCGCGATGAAGGCCGGCGTCGGCCTAGTGCCGGAAGAGCGCCGTTCGGAGGGGCTGGTACTCAACAAGAGCGTCGCCTTCAACATCGGGCTCACCAATCTCGACAAGGTAATTGCCGGGCCGGGCATGCCTTTCCTCAACATGCGGCGGCGGGCCGGGCTTGCCCGCGACATCGTCAAGCAGCTCCAGGTGAAGACGCCCGGCGTCGAGACGGCGGTGGGCAGCCTCTCCGGCGGCAACCAGCAGAAGGTGGTGATCGGCAAGTGGCTGGCGCGCAATCCCGGCATCCTGGTGCTCGACGAACCGACCCGCGGCGTCGACATTGGCGCGCGCAGCGAGATCCATCGCCTGATCCGCAACCTCGCCAGCAACGGCGTTTCGGTCATCGTCATTTCGTCGGAGGCCGAGGAGCTGCCGGAGCTGTGCGACCGGGTGCTGGTCATGGTCGAGGGCCGGATCGCCAGGGAACTGACGGGCGCGGCGATCAGCCGCCACGCGATCGTCCAGGCAAGCTATGTGGATGAGGGGCAGGCGGCACCGCCGATGACGATGCAATGACCGAAGTCGAACCAGGCGTGAATCTCGCCACGGCGACGCCGACGGCCCGCTACAAGCTCGCCCTTGGCTTTCTGGCGCGCTACGGGACGCTGGTCGGCTTCGCGCTGATGATCGCCGTCTTCTCGTTCCTGTCGCCGGTCGCCTTCCCGACCGTGTCGAACTTCGTCAACGTTCTCAACCAGGCCTCGCTCGCCATGATCATCGCCGGCGGGCTGACCATCGCCGTGATCGTCGGCGAGCTCGACCTGTCGATCGGCTTCGCCGCCAGCATGGAAGGCGTGCTGGTCACCGGGCTGATCGTCCACAACGGCCTGCCGATCTGGCTGGCGATCGTCGTCGTGCTCGGCGTCGGCGCCTTCATCGGGCTGATCAACGGGCTGATCGTCACCAAGGTGCGGGTCAATTCGGTGATCGCCACGCTCGGCATGGGGACCATCCTGGTCGGGGTCAACTTCGCCTATTCGAGCGGCGTGCCCATCGTCTCCGGCGTGCCGGAGGCCTTTCTCGAGATCTCGCTCGGCCGCTTCCACGGCGTCCCCCACAACGTCATCATCATGGCGGTGGTGCTGATCTTCCTGTGGATCCTGGTCGAGCGCACCTCGATCGGGCAGGCGATCCAGGCGGTCGGCGGCAACCCGGCAGCGGCGCGGCTTTCCGGCATCAATGTCGACGCGATCAAGATCCTCGGCTTCATCACTTCGGGCGTCTGCGCGGCGCTGACCGGCATCCTGCTCGCCTCGCGCCTCGGCAGCGGCACCACCAGCGCCGCCGACAGTTACCTGCTCACCGCCTTCGCCGCCGTCTTCCTCGGATCGGCGACGCTCCGCGACGGCGAGTTCCACGTTTTCGGAACCTTCGTCGGCGTGCTGATCATCGCCGTCGGCTTCAACGGCCTTGCCATTTTCGGGGCGCCGACCTACTCCCAGTTCCTCTTCCAGGGGGCGATCCTGATCCTCGCCGTCGGCCTGTCGAGCCTCGGCCGGGTCCTCGCCGAGCGCTGACATGAAGCTTCCCCGCTATCGCGACCTTCCCACCGATCGGACGCCGCCCGACCGCTCCGCCTGGGGACTATTCGGCGACGACGACGAGGTCGGCACCATCAACCTGTTGACGCCGGAGAAGGTGCAGAAGGCCGCCGCCGGGGTGCACGACGGCAAGGTGTTCTCGCTCAACTGGAACCAGGAGCTGCCCGATCCGCCGATCCTCGGCCGCAAGGCGATGCATCACCACATCATCGACCTGAAGCCGGGCGCCGACGACTACTACGACAACTTCTATCCGCAGGCCTCGAGCCAATGGGACGCGCTCTGCCACATGCCGCACCCGAAGCATGGCTACTACAACGGCCGCACCCAAGCCGACATCACCGGCCGGCCGGGCAGCCGGAACGGCATCGAGCACTGGGCAAAGCTTGGCATCGCCGGCCGCTTTGTGCTTGCCGACGTGGTCCGCCATCGCGCGGCGGAAGGGCGACCGCTCCGCCCCGACGCCGCCGACCCGGTGACCGTCGACGACCTCGCCGGCACGCTCCGCCGGCAGGACGTGTGGCCCGAGGAAGGCGACATCCTGCTCGTCCGCATGGGATGGGTCGTATGGTATGAGACGCTGTCGGCCGAGGCGCGCCACGGACTCGCCGAAGCCGGCCAGGATTTGGCGACCCCCGGCCTCTCCGGCGAGGAGGAAATGGCCGAATGGCTGTGGGACATGCACATCGCGGCGATCGGCTGCGACGTGCCGGCGCTCGAGGTGCTGCCCTCCGGCCCGTGGAACGCGCCCGATCCGGAGGAGGCGTCGAAGCACTACCTCCACTTCCGCATCATTCCGCTGCTCGGGCTGGCGGTCGGCGAGATGTTCGTGCTCGATGCGCTTGCCGACGATTGCGCCGCCGACCGCCGCTACACCGGCCTCTTCACCGCGGCGCCGATCAACAAGCTGGGCGGCGCCGGCTCCACGGCCAACGCGCTGGCGATCAAGTGAATGTGTTCGCCCAATCGTTGCCAGCCCGCGCATCGCGGCAATCCGCAACGCCTGGCCAGCCACATCGATCCCTCTCCGACCCGGGGAGGGATTGGCGCCCATGACTTGCCGCACTTCGATCGAACAGCAATAAGGAATTGCAGTCCGTGACCAAATCAGCCAACGAAACCTGGGAGCTCTACGTTCTCGAATATGCGCGCAGCAAGGACCAGGCGATCGCCAGCCTGATCTACGGCACGTTCAAGGAAGGCGGCATCGACCTGCCCTTCTCCTTCGTCCTGGCGCGGAACGGCCACCGCGTCGTGCTGATCGACACCGGCTTCATGAACGAGGGGATCGGCGCCGAGATGGCCACCCGCTTCGTCATTCCGACCTGGATGTCGCCGCTCGACCTCCTCGGCGAGCTCGGTGTCGTCGCCGACGCGGTGACCGACATCGTCTTGTCGCACGCCCACTTCGACCACATGGGCAGCATCGCCAAGTTCCCCAATGCGCGCCTGTTCATCCAGAAAGAGGAATACCTGTCGTGGTTCGAGGCGCTGGCGCTGCCGCCGCAGTTCGGCTTCCTCACCCAACCGATCAATCCGGACGACATCCGGGCCCTGTTCACCGCCTCGATCGAACACCGGCTGACGCTGCTCGACGGCGACGTCGACGACGTGCTGCCCGGCATCCATGTGCGCTCCGGCAAGGGCCACACCATGGGCCAGCAGTTCATCATCGTGGAGACGGGCCAGGGGCGGGTCGTGGTTTCCGGCGACTGCGTCTACGGCGCCCGCAACATCTGCGGCAACGACAATAACGGGGTGTACGTGCCGCTCGGCTTCGGGGTCGGCAGCATCTGGGAGCAGCTCAAAACCATGGACCGGATCAACCGCGAGATCGCCGGCGACATCTCGCGGCTGGTGATCCTGCACGACTTCGACCGGTGGTCGGGACTTCGAGCTGGTGAAGGACGTCAACGGCTTCCGGATCAGCCGCCGGGCGTGACGGCCCCGTTTTGGGGACTGTCGCGCAGTGCATTGGAAGTGGCACCGGGACCTTCACATGCGGCGGTGAGCAGCTAGACTTGCGCCACGCCGGAGTGATGGGGGACTTCCATGGCGGCCGAGAACGGCAAATCCCGCAAGGCGCAACCGGGGAAGGCGATCCTTGCCCTCGACGGCGGCGGCATCAGAGGCGTCATCTCCGTCGCCATTCTGGAGAAGATCGAACAGCTGCACCGCGAGCGCCTCGGCGCCGAGATGACGCTCTCCGAGCGCTTCGACCTGATCGGCGGCACCTCGACCGGCGCCATCATCGCCACGGCGCTGGCGCTCGGCCTCGCCACCGCGGACATCAAGACGCTTTACTTCGAGCTCGCCCCGCGGGTCTTCCGCCGGAGCCGCACCCGCCTCGCCTTCATCCAGACGCTGTTCGACGAGGCGGCGCTCCGCGAGGAGATCTTCAAGGTGGTGGGGGACCGGCGGCTCGACACGCCGGATTCTGCGCACGGCGCTTGCCGTCATCACCAAGCGCATGGACACCGGCGGCGCCTGGCTGGTCTCGAACAATCCGGGCGGCAAATTCTGGGAGGACCCGGAGGACGGGTCGTTCATCGGCAACCGCAACTACCTGCTCGCCGACCTGGTGCGCGCCTCGACCGCAGCGCCGTACTACTTCAAGCCGCAGTTCATCCAGATTGCCGAAGGCGCGCCGCCGGGCCTGTTCATTGACGGCGGCATCACCCCCCACAACAATCCCGCCCTGGCGCTGCTGATGCTCGCCACCATCCCGGCCTATGGCTTCGGCTGGCCGACGGGCGCCGACCAGCTCCGCGTCATCTCGGTCGGCACCGGCGCCCGGCGGGACCGCATGTCAGCGTCGGCCGCCCGGCGGATGCCCGCCGCCGGGCTGGCGATCCATGCGCTCACCAGCATGGTGACCGATTTCGAGCAACCAGGTGCTGACGGTGATGCAGGTGCTTGGCCGGAGCGATGCACCCTGGGTCATCAATTCGGAGATCGGCGACCTCGGCGGCTTTCTCCTGACAAGCGAGCCGTTGTTCACCTTCCAGCGCTACGACGCGCGACTCGACCGCGACTGGCTCCGCGACGAGCTGGGGATGAAGCTCAGCGACGAGGCCGTCGCCGGGCTCGCCAGGCTGGACAACAGCGCCGCGGTACCGCTTGCCTACGAGATCGGGCAGGCGGCGGCCGAGAAATACGTCCAGCCGTCGCATTTCGGGCTGTAGACCGAGCAGGTCGCCTTCGGCTTCACGATCGTGAACGGACGGGTGGTCGCCATCGATATGGTCGCCGCCCCACGAACGCCTTCGCCGGCTCGATGTAGCGCCGCTCGACTGACCAACTCCCGAGACCGGCTCGGCCCCGTCCTAGAACCTCAGCGGCGGGATGGTGGCAACCGGGATCACCCCGACGGTGACCACGCCGTCGCGGATGACGATCGGCGCCTCGCGCACGTTCTTCTCGCCCTTGACCGGCTTGGTGAAGACGCCGGCCGCGCCGACGAGTTGCGCCACCTTGTCCTTGGCGCCGGGCCTCACCTTGTCGACGGCGCTGGGCAGCTTGTTCAAACCGGTGAGCCGGATGGTCAGGCTGCCGGACAGCAGGCCTTTCGGGGAGAGCTGCAATTGCCCGCTCCCCTCCGCCGCCACGTTGCCGAGCGACAGGGCGATCCGCGTGACATCGACCGTGCCGCCGCGGACGAGCCAAGCCTTGACGGCGCGCACCGGGTCGGAGCCAAGCGAGTCGCCGAAGTCGGACGCGGTGAGATCCAGCGCCGTCCCGACCTTCGGCATGTCGCTGCCCTTTTGCGGCTTGACGAGGACGTCGTCGGCCCTGAGCACGAAGCGATAGGCGTTGTTTCCGGCTGGCTCGGCGAACATCTCGGCATGGCCGGCGTCGAGTCGCGCGAACGGAACCGTCGACCCGGAGGCCTTCGGCTGGACGCTGAGCCCGTCGAGGTCGAGTCTCGCACCTTCGAGGCCGGAGAGACCGGCATCGACCCGCGCCACCGCAGCGGTCCATGTGGCGTCGAAGGAGACGCCCTCGGCGGGCGCATCGAACGCCATCGGCCCGGCGACCGCCGCGCTGGCACTCCCCGGCCGGTAGAGCGGAGCCGTGGCGCTCACCTTCGACAACGCCACCGACATGCCGGCGGTCTTGTCGTCGTATCGCGCCTCGCCACAGTGGAGATCGAGACTGAGCGGGAACCCGCCGGTGGTGTTCTCGGTGCAGGTCAAGGCGCGGCCGTTGGCCGCCAACACCGCGACGAGCTTCTCCGCCGCGGCCGCCGCCATCCGATTGGTCGCGAACCAGTACCCGCACCAAAGCACCAGAACGACGGCGATGAAGATGACGACGAGCTTCGTCCAGCCCAAGCGCCGGCGTGTCGGTTTCCTCATCACCTGCCCGGTTGCGCGCCCTGTTTCGACCTGATACGCCGACGCCCGCCCGGCCTGGCGAGGACGCGCGCCGGGCCAGCGGGTTTCCCCGCCAGACCTGCCGCCGGAATCAGCCTCTCATGTCCGATTTCTGGGTTTTTGGCTACGGATCGCTGATGTGGCGGCCGGGCTTCGATTTCCTCGAGTCGGTGATCGCCGATCTTCCGGGCGCCCATCGCGCGCTCTGCGTCTATTCCTGGGTCCACCGCGGAACCCGCCAGCATCCGGGCCTCGTGCTCGAACTCGACCGCGGCGGCTCGTGCCGTGGCGTCGCCTTCCGTGTCGCCGGTGAAAATCGCGACGCGGTCATCGACTATCTTCGCGAGCGGGAGCTCGTCACCTTCGTCTATCGCGAAGTCTGGCGGCCCATCCGGCTCCACCGCGAGGGGCGGCCGCAGGTTAAGGCCCTTACCTATGTGGTCGACCGGGACCACGAGCAATATGCCGGGCGGCTGTCGGCGGAGACCATCCTTGCCCATGTGCGCGAGGCCCGGGGCGGAGCCGGAGCGAACCGGGACTATATCCTCAACACGGTGGCGCATTTGCGTGGACTGGGCCTGAGGGATGCGGTGCTCGAGCGCACCGCCGCGGCCCTCGCCGAAGGCTGAACGCCTCCCTCAAAGAGCCGACAATTCCGGCGGGACAAAGGCTAGCGCGCCTTAAGGCCGGCGAGGCGATCGCGCGCATTGGCCGACAGTGGCGGCGGATGAGCGGCCGCGGCGGCCTCGGCGAGCAGACGGTCGGATGCCGCCTCGACGGTATCCTGCAGGCGCACCGCAAACGTCTTGGCGTCGAGTTCCGGCGCGATCGGCGGCAGGAACTCGATGACGACGGTGCCGGGATAGCGGAGAAACCTGCGGCGCGGCCAGAACAGGCCGGAATTGAGCGCCACCGGCACCACGGGAATGTCGAGCGCCCTGTAGAGGCGCGTGACGCCATAGTGATACTCGGGCGGCGCAGCGGGCGGCCGGCGCGTTCCTTCCGGAAAGATGATGATCTGGCGACCCTTGGCGGCCTCCTCCCGCGAGCGCTGGACCAGCGCCTTCAGCGTCGCCGAGCCGCCACCGCGCCGGACATGGATCATGCCGCTGGTGATGGTGTAGAGGCCGAACAGCGGGAGCCACTTAAGCTCCTCCTTGATGACGAAGGTGGGGAAGGCGAGCGGCACCAGGAGCGCGAACGTCTCATAGGCCGACTGATGCTTGGCAGCGATGATCACGCCACCGTCCGGCAGCTGCTCCAGCCCCCGCAGCTCGAGCCGGATGCCGCAAATGGTGCGGGTGAGAAACACCGAGAGCCGGGCCCACGCCCGCGCGTAGGCCATTCCCGCCCGCTGCCCCATGAAAAGGAACGGGATGGCGCCGAAGACGAGCAGGACCACCGTCGTCAGGTAGAACACCACGCTGGAAAGCAGCGATCGGAGGATGAGGAGCAACCGGGACGGTCCGGGCAGCGCGGTCAAAGACCGGCGGCATGCACAGGGCGGCCAGTCGGCAGCAGCTGGCGGGCTTCGGCGACCAGGAACTTCCCGTATTCGCGCACCAACAGGCCGAAGACCGCGGAATCCCGCCACCAGTCGCCGAGGTGGAGATCGGGATTGCTCACCGGAAACGAGATCAGGCGGACATCGGGCATCGCGCTTTTAAGCTCCGCCATGCTGCGCGGCATGTGATAGTCGCTGGTGACGACGATCAGCGAGCGGAAACCCTGTTCCTTGACCCAGTGATGTGTCGAGCGGGCGTTTTCGATCGTGTCGCGCGCGTAGTCGATATCGACACAGCACCAAAGGACCGGCCGCACCTGCTCGTCGACGATCTCGGCCAGCTTGTCCCGGGTCACCGCGGGATTGACGCCGGAAATCAGGAGCCGCGCGGCGCGGCCTTCGGCAAGCAGCGTGAGCGCGCCGTCGATGCGGGCGGTGCCGCCGGTGAGCACCACGATCCCTTCGGCGCGCGGATCGGCAGGGGGCACCGCTTCGCTCACCGACCGGGCAAAGCCGACGAAACCCGCCGCGACGCCGACCACCATCGCCGCCAAACCGGCGGTGACGACGAAACGAACCGGTTTTCTCCGGCGCGTCGCCATCTCTTGTCCCTCTACCGGCCGGCCAAGGTCGGATTGGTCTCCCACTATCCCGCTCATGGCGGACATATCGTAGCAAAAAAAGTCACGCATCGGGCAAGCATGATCGTCGCGCTCACTCGGTGTCGGCAAGGTAGCGATAGACGGTGAGCCGCGAGGTCACCGCCGTCATCAGGGCGATCATGAAGGCGATGGCGAGCGCCCCGAAATAGCCGATCGGGCCGACCGCGAAGCGGCCGAACAGCGCCGAGACCTGGTCCGCCTCCGCCGCGCCCATCGACGGCGCCAGCACGAAGCTCAGGATTGCGAACAGCGCCGCCGCCGCCGCCGCGCCGGCGAGCCCGCCCTTCAGTCCGAGCAGGAGGAAATGACGCTGGAATTCGCGGGCGATGAAACCATCCTCGGCGCCGACGAAATGGAGGACCGAGACCACGTCGCGATTGCCGGCCATGGCACCGCGGGTGGCAAACACGACGCTGAGCACGGTGGCGACGAAGACCAGAGCAAGAATCGAGATGCCAACGATGACGGTGACTTGCGCCATGGTCTGAAGCCGGGCCGTCCAGCCGCGATGGTCGTCGAGGCTCGCCCCGCGGACCTGGGCGGCGAGGCGCTTGGCGAGCGCGCTGAGGTCGACCACCGAGGGATCGGCGAGGCGCACGACGATCAGCCGCGGGATGGGCAGTTCGCTCAGATCGAGGCCCGTGCCGAGCCACGGCTCGAGCAGCGCGTCGCTCTGCTGCTGCGAGATCACCTCGGCGCTGGCGACGCCGCGGAAGAGCCGCGCCACGGTGGCGGCTTTGGCCGCCTCGGCGTCGGTATCGACCCCTTCGATCGGCCGCACCTGGATGGTGACCTCGCGCAGGATGTCGGACTGCCAGTCGCGCGAGGCGTCGCGCACCAGGGTCACCGCGCCGAGTGTGAGACAGGCGAGAAAGCACATGATGGCGACGACGATGGTGAGCGCGTTGCCGGCCACCGTGTTCTCGGGCACGAGCTGGCTCGTCTTGCGCATCGCCAGGCGGGAGTGCCGGCGATAGGCCGCAAGCTGGAGCTTGTGAGAGAGGTCGGCGTCAGTCGTAGACTGTGAGCCGGCCTTCCTCGATGACGAGACGCCGTGCATTGAACTGGTTCATCAGGTTGATGTCATGGGTGGCGATTACGACGGACGTGCCGAGCCGGTTGAGTTCGACAAACAGGCGCATCAGACGACGGGCGAGCGGCGGATCGACGTTGCCGGTCGGCTCGTCGGCGATGAGGATTTCAGGCTTGCCGATCAGGGCCCTGGCGATGGCGGCCCGCTGCTTCTCGCCGCCCGACATGACGGCCGGGAATGCGTGCATGCGGTCGCCGAGGCCGACCCAGCGCAAGAGCTCGACGACATCGGCGCGGTAGCTCGATTCCTCCCTGCCGAGGACGCGGAGCGGCAGCGCAACGTTTTCGAAGGTCGTCAGATGATCGAGCAAGCGAAAATCCTGGAAAACGACGCCGATCCGGCGGCGCAGCGCCGGCAGGTCGCTCTTCGAGATCGAGGCGGCATCACGGTTGAACAGGGTGATCAACCCCCGCGTCGGCTTCAAGGACATGAAAATGAGGCGAATGAGGGTCGTCTTGCCGGCCCCGGAGGGACCGGTCAGGAACTGGAACGACTTCGGCGCGATCTGAAACGACAGATCGCGCAGGATCTCCGGCCCCATCCCGTAGCGGAGGCCAACATTCTCGAAGCGGATCACCTGTTCGCCAGCCTCGCCTCGCCCACCCTGTCAGACTCCAATTTCGCAGGCTCCCGATTAAGCCTTTGTTAACGATCAGGCCACGCGATCAAGGCGCCGCAAGGGCCTGAGCCTCCCGATCCCCCACCGGCTTTCTCCAATCATGGTTTCCAAGACGTTAACTTTCTCCGGTCTATGCTCCAGACAGATCAAACGGGGGTATCGGGACATGACCATACGTTGCCCGAAATGTAGGACGCCCAGCCTGCTCTCCGCCAGCGAGGTCGGCAAGGTCGGTCGTCTGGTGCGGTGCCCGGCCTGTAAAACCACATGGCTTGCGCGTCACTTCGCCGACGACAGCTACGGAGGCCGGAAAAGCCCGGTCCCGGAACCGATGGTGCGCCGCGAACCTGTGATCATCGACGCCGAGGTGATCCCCCCGGTGCGCTTTACCACTGCTTCGCCCGGCGCGACAGGCATCGCCGCGGCAGCCGCGCTGGCGAGCCGCTATCGCGTTGCGGTCGGGGCGACCGCGCTCATCCTGATGCTGGTCGCCGTCATCCTCCTCACTCCGGCGCTTTCGCCGCTGCCGCGGCTCTCCGCCATGCTGTCGGGCATGGAAGGGGTCGCCCTCCAGGGCGTGTCGAGCCGGACGGTGAAGCTGCGCGGCACCGACGCCATCCTTGTCGAGGGCGAGATCGTCAACCGGACGGGCCGCGAGATGGACGTCCCGGCGGTGCGCATCGCGCTGAAGCAGGACGGCTCGGAAGTCTATAGCTGGCTGCTCGAGCCGACCGTGCTGCGGGTCGCCGCCGGCGACAAGGTGGGCTTCCGCTCCGCAATGGCGAGCCCGCGCCCCGGCGCGACCCAGGTCGCGCTCAGCCTGGCCGGCCGCGGCAACCCGCCGGAGGCGGCCCGCTGATGCCACGTATCCGCGGCCGCAATGTCCGTGTCCTTTTCGACGTGCCGGCGATCGCGGCGCGCAACATCGAAATGGCGCGGGAGATCGCCACAGCCGGCTATGTCGACCTTTTGGTGGTATCGATCCTCAAGGGCAGCTTCATCTTCGCCGCCGACCTGATTCGCGCCCTCCATACGGCCGGCCTTGCGCCCGAGGTGGAGTTCCTGTCGCTCTCCAGCTACCGGACGGGAACCGAATCGTCGGGCGAGGTGACGGTGCTGCGCGACATCGAGACGGACGTCGCCGGCCGCGACGTGCTGCTCATCGACGACATTCTCGAATTGGGTCGCACCCTTGCCTATGCCAAGGGCCTGATGGCCTCGCGCGGCGCCCATCGGGTCGGCGTGGCGGTGCTTCTCGAGAAACCCGGCAAGCTGGCGCAGCCGCTGAAGGCCGACCACGTCGGCTTCACCTGTCCCGACCTCTTCGTCGTCGGCTACGGCATGGACGTCGCCCACGCCTTCCGCGAACTGCCCTATGTTGGCGTTGTGGAGGGCGGCTAGCTGCCCGCCGGCCGCATGGGCCAGGCCGGACTCTGTGACGCCGACGCCGCCGGTGGCGGGATCAAAGCGGGCCTGAGCACCGGCTTGAGGCGCCGCGAAGCGCGCGTCGGGATGCCCTGATAGAGCTGCTTGGTCGCCTCGACGATGATGACACCCGCAAGGGCGGGCCAGAGCGTCACCCCGATCCTTTCCCATGTGGCGCCGCTCCTCAGCCACGGACGCCGCGCGATCGGCGGCGCGGCCAGCGCTTCCGACCAGTCGAGCGGCGAGAACATGGCTTCGCGGAGGAGCACCGTGAGCTGGCTGCGGGTGAACGGCCGGCCATGGCCGAACGGCGTCCTTTCCGCCCAGGTCCAGATGCCCCGGCGATTGGGGACGACGAGGATGACCCGGCCACCGGGTGCCAGCACGCGCCAGATCTCGCGGAGCTGGTCGCGGGCGTTCTCCGCCACTTCCAGGCTATGAACGACGAGCACCCGGTCGATGCAGGCATTGGGAAGCGGCAGCGCGTCGGCGGCGACCAGGGCCGCTGCGTTCGGCCCTTCCGGCGGCCAGTTGACCACCCCCTGCACCGCCGGCATGAAGGCGATGGTCCTGACCGCGCCGTCGGCGAGGCCGGCGAGATAGGGGGTGGCGTAGCCGATGCCGAGCAGTTGCTCGCCGGCGAGCGACGGCCAGTGCTTCTTGAGGCGGGCGCCGATCAGCCGTCTGGCGATCGCGCCGAGCCGTTCGGCGTAGAAGGCCCTGAGGTCGACGACGTCGAGATACATGGCGGCATCCTAAACCATCCATTCGCTGATGTGGGGGTGCCGGAGCGGGTGGTCAAAGAGCGCCGGCAGGTGCTAGGCAGGGCGCGAACCCAACCTTGCACGCGGAGCGGAAGACAAAATGGCCCTGACGATCGACCAGTTCACCTGTCGCTCGGACAATTTCGGCATCCTCATCCACGACACCGACGCCAACGTGACGGCGTCGATCGATGCGCCGGAGTTCCAGCCCATCGTCGACCACCTGTCCGAGCGCGGCTGGAACCTCGACGACATCCTCACCACCCACCATCACGCCGACCATGTCGAGGCCAACCTGACCCTCAAGAGCGCCTACCTCTGCACGATCATCGGCCCGGCCCGCGACCAGATCCCCGGCATCGACCGCAAGGTGAAAGAGGGCGACAGCTTCACCTTCGGCGGCTACGAGGTCCGCGTCCTCGACACCCCGGCCACACGCTCGACCATCTCAGCTATTACCTGCCGGCCGCCAGGGTGGCGTTCGTCGCCGACACGCTGTTCGCCCTCGGCTGCGGGCGGGTGTTCGAGGGCACGCCCGAGATGATGTGGGCCTCGCTCGAGAAGCTGATCGCGCTGCCGGACGACACCACGATTTATTGCGGGCACGAATATACCCAGGCGAATGCCCGGTTCGCCCTCACCATCGAGCCGGACAATGCCGAACTCGTCGCCCGCGCCGCCGAGATCGACCGCCTGCGGGCCGAGGGCAAGCCGACCCTGCCGACCACCATGGCGCTGGAGAAGGCGACCAATCCCTTCCTGCGGGTCAACGAGCCCGGCATCCGCAAGCGGCTCGGCATGGAGAACGCCTCGCCGGCCGAGGTGTTCGGCGAGATCAGGAAGCGCAAGGACAATTTCTGATGAGTCTCGACGGGCGGTCGGTGGCGTAGATCGTCACCCTCCTCGACCTGTCGCCGCATCCCGAGGGCGGCTATTTCCGCGAGACCTTTCGCGACGAGGCGCATCGCGACGGGCGCAGCCACTCGACCGCGATCTATTATCTGCTTGGGGCCGGCGATCGCTCGGCCTGGCACCGCGTCGACGCGGTCGAGATGTGGCACCACTACGCCGGAGCCCCGCTTGAGATGAAACTGTCGGAGGACGGCAGGACGGCGGAGATCCATCGGCTCGGGCCGGACATCTCTGCTGGCGAGCGCCACCAGCTGGTCGTACCGCGGGACTGGTGGCAGACGGCCGAGAGCCTCGGTGCGTGGACGCTGTGCGGCTGCACGGTGGCGCCCGGCTTCGACTTCGCCGGCTTCGAAATGGCACCGGCCGGCTTCAACCTCGCCTGAACACGTCCTTCGAGGCGAGCATCGCGCCGCCGGCGATCAACACCGTGGCGACGGCGATCGCCCAGGTCGGCGCGGCATAGCCGGCAAGGATCAGGAGCGCGGTCGAGATCAAGGGCGCCGCATAGGCGCTCGCCCCGAGCACCTGAATGTCGCCGTGCTTGACGCCGTAGTCCCAGACATAGAACGCACCGCCGACCGGCATCAGGCCGAGGCCGGCCACCGCCAGCCACTCGCCGGGACCGGACGGCCACACGGTTTCCTCCAGGGCGAGATGGGCGACGGCGCTCAAGGCCGAAGTGGCCAAGCAAAAACCCGCGACCGCACCCGTCGGTACGCCGGCTAATCGTCGCGACAGCACCGAATAGGCCGACCAGGTAAGCGCCGCCAGGAAGGCCGCCCCGTAGCCCGCGACGAACGCCGGATCGATCGCCAATCGCCGCCCGCCGGAGACCACCACGACGGTTCCGGCAAGCCCGAGCAAAGCTCCGACGAGATGGAACCAACGGAGACGCTCGCCGGGAAGCAGGGCCGAGAAAACGACGATGAGCAGCGGCCAGAGATAGGCGATCAGGCTTGCCTCGACCGGTGGAGCACCGCGCAGCGCGGTGAAATAGAAGAAGTGGAAGCCGAAAAGCCCGCCGACCCCGAGGAGCCACGCCCGGCCGGACTGCGCCAGGTCCCGCCACCCCCGCCGAACCGCGATCCACACCACGCCGAGCATCCCGCTGACGAGGAAGGCCATTGCCGTGAGCTGGAACGGCGGCACCGAACCCGACGCCGCCGTGAACAGGGCGAGCAGCGACCACATGAGGACCGCGGTGAAGCCCACGAGCGTGGCGAATTGCCGGCTAACGGCCATGGCGCGCCCTGAGGTAGTCACCGACACGGAGGACAACCATAGATCATGAAAATCGGGAGACCCACGAAAACAGGCGAGACAGACGCCCGCGAAAAAGCTAAGCATAATGTGGCTGGCGGGCTAGAATCACGGTACCCGAGCGAGGGAACGCGCTCGAGGAGAATGATGGCGAATCCGATCAAGAGTGCGCTTTTCGTAGACTACGACAGTTTTCACCGCAGCCTCAAAGCCGCCAGGGACGACATCGCCGAGCTTGTGGCGCAACGGTCTGCGGCATGGGTTGCGGCGATCGAGAGCGGCCAGCTGGTAACGCCGCGCGCCAAGGACGGTGCCCGCCGCCGTGCGCTTGTCCGCCGCTGCTATGCCGACCCGGCGCTTCTCGCCGGCAACCGGCAGGCGCTGATCTCCAGCGGCTTCGAGGTTATCGACTGTCCGCCGCTGGAAGGTCGCGAGCGGAATTCCGCCGAACTCCACATGGTCCTCGATACCGTCGATGCGCTCGACCACCCCACCGGCTACGAGGAGTTCATCCTGCTGTCGGCGGACGCGGACCTCACGCCAATGCTCCTGCGGCTGAGGGCCCACGACCGCACGACAATGATCTTCGCGAATGACGTGACGGCGGCAAACTACAAGGCGATCGCCGACGCGATGATCGACCAGGACGCCTTCATGGCGCTGCTTGCCGGCAAGGAGCCGGCGGAGGAGGAGGAGGCGGAACCGGACGCCGCGGCGCCTGCCAGCGATCGCGGCGCACTGGAAACCTTGGCGCGCAAGGTCCACACGGCCACCAACGTGCCGATGTTCTCGCCGCGCACCTTCGCCGACCTGTTCCGGGCGCTCGCCCAGGAGATTGCCGAAGAGGGCTACCATTTCCAGAAGACGGCCGAAAACGTCACGGCCCGGCTGACCGAGGCCGGCCGCAACGTCAATCGCCGGCAAGTGCTCTTCGTCGTCAAGGGCCTGGCGCTGAAGGGGCACGTCTTCTCGACCACCGACACCCCTGAGCGGCTGGCCGAGGTCTTTCGCGACCAGGTGCTCTACCTCGTCGACAGCGCCGGACTGGAGTTGAGCGACGAGCAAAAGGCGCTGCTGCCGTCGTGGATCGTCGGCCGCGCGCCCAAGTCCGCAACGGGTCCCACCGCGACGCCGCCCAAGGCCGCGGAAGACCGAGCCTCGAGGAAGCCAGTCTTGCGTCGGCGACCTGCGCGTCCGGTGCGCGCGACCAAGGACGAGGCGGAAGAAAGCGAGCCCGAAGCCGAAGAAGCGCCAGCGCCGAGCAGGAGCGAGCCGCCGGCCAAGGCAGCGAAGCCGGCCGCTCCCTCAACCCCGGCCCCCGCCGCATCGGCGCCTGACAAGAAGCCGGATTCGGGCGTTCGCGCCTCGACCTTACGGCGGATTGCCGACCTCAAGGCAAGCAGCGCGGCTCGTCTCGCCGCCCTGGCGAAATCATCGACGACCGGCGCCAAGCCGTCGATCCTGTCGTCCAGCCGCTCGACCCCGAACACCAAACCAGCGGCGGCGGCGCCCCGCACCACCACCACCAAGGCCGCCGACAAGCCGGCCGCGAAGCAGCAGCCCGACGAAGGGTCGGCCGCGGCGGCTGGCGAGCCGGGCAACGACGCCCTTGAAAGCTCGATTCTCGCCGCGATTGCCCAAGCCGTGGACGTTCTGGTCGAGGACGGCGGCAACGACGCAGCGCCCACGGAAGCGGAAGCGGAGGCGCCGGAGGGTGACGAGGAGGCATTCCTCGAAGAGGCCGAGCCGGAGGTCGCCGAGGAACAGGACGAATTCTCGGAATCCGCCCCGGAGGCGGAGCAGAGCGACGGCGAGGAAGGCGACGACATCGGCGACGAAATCCAGCGGATCATCGCCTCCTACAGCCGCGCCCGGCAGCAGAGCTGAACGCCCGCGGCCGAGCGACGCCTCTTCTTCCGAGCCGGATTCTCAGCCGTTGGCGAGATACTGCGCGCCGTTGATGGTGAGCACGGCGCCCGTCATAAAGGCTGCAGCATCCGACGTCAGATACATGACGAGCGCGCCGATTTCCTCGGCCTTGCCGAGCCGCCCGACCGGAATCTGGGCGATGATCCCCTCCAGCACCTTCTCCGGCACCGCCGCGACCATCTCGGTATCGATGTAGCCGGGGCAGATGCAGTTGACGGTGACGCCCTTGCGGGCGTTCTCCAGAGCAAGCGCCTTGGTGAAGCCGATGACGCCAGCCTTTGCGGCCGAGTAGTTGGCCTGGCCCATCTGACCCTTCTGGCCGTTGATCGACGAGATATTGATGATTCGCCCGTGGCCGCGGTCGCGCATGCCGCCGATCACCGGGCTCGTCATCGAGAACATCGAATTGAGGTTGGTGTGGATGACCGCCGACCAGTTCTCGTAGGTCATCTTGTGGAACATGCCGTCACGGGTGATGCCGGCATTGTTGACCAGGATGTCGACCGGCCCGAGGTCGCCCTCGACCTTGGCGACACCGGCGGCCGAGGCCTGCGGGTCGCCGACGTCCCACTTATAGACGGCGACGCCGGTCTCCGACTTGAACTTCGCCGCCACCTCATCGTTACCGTGATAGATGGCCGCGACCGTTGCCCCGCTCTCGGCGAGCGCCCGCGACATGGCGGCGCCTATGCCGCGCGTCCCTCCCGTGACAATGGCCACAGCCATGCGAATCCTCCCCTGTGCTTTTTGTGGTTGGGCATCGACGTTCTTGTCTTATCGCTCGACGCACATGGCGATGCCCATGCCGCCGCCGATGCAGAGCGTGGCCAGGCCGCGCTTGGCGCCGCGACGCTTCATCTCGTAGAGCAGCGTCACGAGCACACGCCCTCCCGATGCGCCGATCGGATGGCCGAGGGCGATCGCCCCGCCGTTGACGTTGACAACATCCGGATCCCAGCCGAGGTCCTTGTTCACCGCGCAGGCCTGGGCGGCAAAAGCCTCGTTGGCCTCGATCAGGTCGAGATCGTCGACCTTCCAGCCCGCCTTCTCCAGCGCCCGGCGCGAGGAGGGAATCGGCCCGGTGCCCATCAGTGCGGGATCGACCCCGGCCGTCGCCCATGAGACGATCCGTGCCATCGGCTCGACGCCGCGTTTCGCTGCCTCATCCGCCGTCATCAGCACAACCGCCGCCGCGCCGTCATTGATGCCCGACGCATTGCCGGCGGTCACCGTGCCGTCCTTGGCGAAAGCAGGCCTGAGCTTCGCCACCGCCTCGATCGTCGTTCCCGCCCGCGGATGCTCGTCCTTGTCGACGACGATGTCGCCCTTGCGCGTCTTGACGGTGAAGGGAACGATCTCGTCAGCAAACCGCCCGCCCTGCTGGGCCGCTTCCGCCTTGTTCTGCGACTTCACTGCGAAGGTGTCCTGCTCGTCGCGGGTAATCTGGAACTCCCGCGCCACGTTCTCGGCCGTATTGCCCATGTGATAGCCGTTGAAGGCGTCCCACAGGCCGTCCTTGATCATGGTGTCGACCATGGCGAAGTCGCCCATCTTCACGCCGGCTCTCAAGTGCGCGCAGTGCGGCGCCATCGACATCGACTCCTGCCCGCCAGCGACGATGATATTGGCGTCGCCTGTGACGATCTGCTGCATGCCGACCGCGACGGACCTCAGCCCCGAGCCGCAGAGCTGGTTCAGCCCCCACGCCGTCCTCTCCGCCGGAACGCCGGCGGCAATCGAGGCCTGGCGGGCCGGGTTCTGCCCCTGCCCGGCGGTCAGGATCTGGCCGAGGATCACCTCGTCAACCTCGTCCGGCTCGGTCTTGGCCCGGTTCAGCGCTTCCTTGACGGCGGCCGCCCCGAGTTCGTGAGCCGGCGTATTGGCGAATGAGCCGTTGAAGGATCCGACGGCGGTCCGCACGGCGCTGGCGATGACGATATCACTCGTTTGCATTTCGAAAATCTCTCCTCTGTGCCGCCAGTTCCATGGCGCCGCTGCTTGTAGCGACTACAGCGCGCGCCCCCTTGACCTGTCAATGCGCCCGCCGTCTGCTGCCTTCAATATGGCATCGCACAAATAATTGGCGACCCTGCGAAAAAGCTTCTATCGTTGGTCATCAGGCGGCGCGAGGGGCGCGTGTCAGGGCGCCCGGCAACGTCGGCCCCTGGACTCGACATGTGAGTGGCGTCGGAAATGGCAACGGAAAAAGAGCCCACAACGATCAAGAAATACGCCAACCGGCGCCTCTACAATACCGGCACCTCGACCTATGTGACGCTCGAGGACCTGGCCGACATGGTAAAGGAAGGCGAGGACTTCGTCGTCTTCGACGCCAAGACCGGCGAGGACATCACCCGCTCGGTGCTCACCCAGATCATCTTCGAGCAGGAGAACAAGGGTCAGAACCTTTTGCCGATCGCCTTCCTTCGGCAGTTGATCCGCTTCTACGGGGATTCGATCCAGAACCTCATTCCGACCTATCTCGACTTCTCGATCGACTCCTTCGTGCGCGAGCAGGAGAAGATGCGCAGCCAGATGGCCAACGCCTTCGGCCCCAGCGCATTCGACGTCATCGGCGACCAGGTGCGGCGCAACACCGAGATGTTCGAGCAGGCGATGCGCATGTTCCTGCCGTTCGGCGCCGGTCGGGAGCCGGGCGCGCCGGCAAGCCGTCCCGAAGGCGAAGGGGAGATCAAGGGAAAGACCGACATCGAGACGCTTCGTCACCAGCTCGACGAGGTCCAAAAGCGCCTCGACAAGCTCTCCGACAAGAGCTGAGAGACCGTCACCCGGCGGACGCCACCGGTGTCTTGCCGGGGTCGTCCGCCACCATGCCGGTGAGGTTTCCCTGGATGCACTTGATACCCCACCCCGCCAGCAGCGCGGCCGTCTCCTCGTCCTGAACCCATTCCGCCACGACCGGGACGCGGAAGCTTCGTGCCAGCTCGGCCAGCGTCTTGACGAAGATCTGATCGTCGCGGCTGCGCGGCAGGTTCTCGATGAACGAGCCATCGATCTTGAAGAAATCAACCTGGAGCACGCGCAGGTTCCGGAAGGACGAGAAGCCGGCGCCGAAATCGTCAATCGCCACCCGGCAGCCAAGCGCATGCAGCGTGTCGACGAACCGCTCGGCCTCCTCGAGATTATGGATCGTTGCGGTTTCGGTGATCTCGATGATCAGCCGCCTGGCGAGTTCGGGGTGGTCGGCGAGCCGGCTTGACAGATGGCCGATCCACTGGCTGTCGCCAATGGTCTCGGCCGAGACATTGATCGACAGGGAGCCGGCCCAGCCCTCCGCCAGGACATCGAGAACCATCTCCAGAACCTTCTGGTCCACCAGCCGGACGAGGCCAAGCCGCTCGGCAAGGGCGACGAAATCGCCGGGGCCGACCAGAGTGCCGCCGCGCTGCTCGACCCGCGCCAGCGCCTCGTGGAAGACCGGCTCGCGGCTGACGATGTCGACGACCGGCTGGAAGGCGAGCCTGATCCGGTGCTCGTTGAGCGCCGCCAACAACTCGCGCGACTGCGCGGCGTTCTGGCGGCGCCGGGCGAGGTCGCCTGCCGAATGGGCGTAGGCAACGAAATGGCCGTTGCCGCGAAGCCGCGCCGCGGAGAGCGCCTCGCGGCTGTGGGCGACGGCTTCCGCCGGCGTCCGCCCATAGCGCGGCAGCGTCACGCTGCCGATCGAGACTGTCGCAGCGACCGCCCCCGCCTCGGTGTCGATCACCTCGTTGCGAACCGCGGCATGAAACCGCTCGGCGGCAATTTGCACATCGGCGTCGTCGCAATTCATCAGGACGAGGCCGAGCTTGGTTCCGGAAAAGCGGCCGATGGCATCCTCGCTGCGAAGCGTCGCCTTGATCCGCCGGGCCACCGCCGCGAAAACCTGGTCGGCGACCTCGAAGCCGTAGGCCTCATTGATCGCGCGGAAATTGTCGACCGCAACGATGAGGAACGCGAGCGACGTGCGGAAGCGCCGGGCGTGCGCTATGGCCTCACCGAGGGTCGCGAGCAGATGAGGCCGGTTGAAGTAGCCGGTCAACTCGTCGTAGCGCGAAAGAAAAGCGAGCCGCTGCTCGCGCTCATAGCGCTCATTGATGACGCGGAGCACGCCATGCGCGAGACCCGGCCGGCCGCTCGGGTCCGCATACCAGCGGCCGATGTCCTCGATCCACAGCCGCCGCGACGTGCCCGGCCCGTCGGGCAGGAGCGAATACTGAACCTGATAGGCGACGCCCTCGCCTTCGTCGGCGGTCGCGCCGTTGAGCACCGCGTCGTGCCGGCTGGTCAGGTTGCTCGGCTCGAGCAGCGCGGCGAAGTCGCGGCCCGTGGAGATGCGGTCGAGCGGGGCGACGCCGAGGACGTCCAGCGCATTGTCGCCCCAGCGGATCATGTCGTCGGGGATCGACCATTCGTAGATGACCTCGCCGACGGCGGTCAGAATGTCCCGCGCCCGCACCGCGGGTGCGGGGGAGACGATGGTGGCCTGTTCGGGGCGCTGCGGCATCGCGATCGGTCAACCTTCGGCGACGAGAGTGGCAGAACGGCGTTAAGGAACTGCCAATGCAAGCGAAATCCGGTTCGTGCATAAGCGGTCACATAGCCGACGCGACGACAATGCGTCGGCGCTTCAGTGCCCGCCGTCGAACGCTTGGCCGAAGGTGACATCGCGCGAGGCGGTGCGGATGGTGATGGTGAAGCCGGCGACCACGTCGAACAGCGCGATCAGCGTCAGCACGAAGAACACCGAGTTCGCGCAGAAATCGACGAGCACGAACTCGATGACATAGATGATCAACACCACCGTCGACAGGATATGGTTGGTGATCGTCGGCGTCGATGTCCGCCCCGACTTCAGGACTTCCAGGAAGAGGAGGACGATGCCGAGGGTGATCATCAGGTCGCCGAGCTTAAGCACCCAGGGGGCGCCGGACACCATAGTGAGGCTGACAATTTCGGTGGACCAGGTTGCGGTCGCCCCGCCATCGGCAAAACCGACGATGTTGAACAGGATCAGGGGAATGATCGTCAGGGGAATGGCGATGATCATGGTCCCACCTTTCAGGTGACCGGGGCGCCGCAGTGTCGGTCGATGTTACTGCCGACCGGCCCGACAAAAAAGGCCGGCTCGACGCCGGCCTTCGCGTTCGCGGGACTTTCGCCGCGATCAGGCCTCGTTCTTGGGCTCGAGAACCTGGCGGCCGCGATACATGCCGGACTTGAGGTCGATATGGTGCGGCCGGCGAAGCTCGCCGGAATCCTTGTCTTCCACGTAGGTCGGCTTCTTCAGCGCGTCGGCCGACCGGCGGAATCCGCGCTTCATGCGCGAGGTCTTTCTTTTCGGGACTGCCATCTCGTCGTCCTTGGATGCTGTCGGGTTTGGGCAGGCTTATACGCAAGCTCACGGATAGAGGCAAACGATATAGGGGCCCGATTTGCGGGCAAGCCCCTCGACCCGCCGCGCCAGCGACCGCATCACCGCCGATGGCCGAGCGGGATTGCGCTTGATCGGATTGGGCAGGGTGACGGCGAGGAGCGCCGCCTGGCTGGCGGTCAGATCCCCGGCGGAGCGTTTGAAATAGTGCTGCGCCGCCGCCTCGATGCCGAACAGGGTCGGCCCCCACTGGGCGATGTTGAGGTAGATTTCCATCTCCCGGCGCTTGCCCCAGACGGTATCGGCATAAAGGGCGAGCGGGATTTCGATGCCCTTCCGCACATAGCTCCGCGACATCCACAGAAAGAGGTTCCGCACGGTCTGCATGGCGATGGTCGAGGCGCCGCGGTTGGGCCCGTCGGGATTGTCGAGGACGTCGCTGAGTTCGCCCCAGTCGACGCCGTGATGGCCGCAGAAACGGGCGTCTTCCGACATCATCACCGACTCGACCAGCACCTTGGCGACATCGTCGAACGGCACCCATTGCCGGTCCAGCGGCCCGTCGACGATGCGCGTATAGACGATGTTGGTCCCGAGCGGATTCACGAAGATATACAAGGGGATAAGCAGGACGGGCAGGAGCGCGAGGGCGGCGGCCGCGATCACCACCACCCGCAGAATGCGCCCCCAGCGCGGCCGCGGCGTCTTCTTCGCCTTCGGGGCCGGCTTCGGCCCGGCTTTCGCCTTTGATTTCGGGGATTTGGCGGGACTCATGACGCACCGATAGCGGCCGGGGCGGACGCGTGCAATGCTTGACCCGCGCCCGGTTTCGGCCCATGCGGACAGCGTGGAGACGGCAACGGACAGATTCGCGACGGGCCTGAAAGAGGCGGCGGACGCCACCGAGACGGCGCTCGGACGGCTGCTTGCGGCCGAGACGCTCCCCGGCGAGGTCGACCGGCCGCCGCGGCTGCTCGAAGCCATGCGCTACGCCGCGCTCGGACCGCGGCAAGCGCCTCCGCCCCTTCCTCGTCATCGAGACCGCCGGGCTGTTCGATGCCGACCGGCGACGGCGGTCGCCACCGCCGCCGCGGCGCTCGAATGCGTCCACGCCTACAGCCTCGTCCACGACGACCTGCCGGCGATGGACGACGACGACCTCCGCCGCGGCCGGCCGACGGTGCACAAGGCCTTCGACGAGGCGACCGCGATCCTCGCCGGCGACGGGCTGCTGACGCTCGCCTTCGACGCCCTCGCCGGGCTCGCGGCGCCGGCCACCACCCGGGTGGCGCTGATGGCGGGGCTCGCCCACGCCGCCGGGCATCGGCGGCATGGTCGGCGGCCAGGCGCTCGACATCGACGCCGAGGCCCCGGCCGACGCGGACGCCGTGCTCACCATGCAGGCGATGAAGACCGGCGCGCTGATCCGCTTCGCGGTCGAGGCGGGGGCGATCATCGGCGGAGCGAAGCCCGAGGACCGGGCGCGGCTTGCCGAGTACGGCGCGCGGCTCGGCCAGGCCTTCCAGATCGCCGACGACCTGATCGACGCGACCGGCGACCCGGCGACGGCGGGGAAGGCGACAGCCAAGGACGCCGAGCGGGGCAAGCGGACGCTGGTGGCGCTGTTCGGCGTCGACGAGGCGCGGCGGCGGCTCGCCGCAACGGTGGCCGAGGCGGAGGCGGCGCTGGCGCCCTTCGGCGGCAAGGCGGACGGGCTCCGCGAGGCCGCCCGCTTCATGGCAACGCGGCAGGCGTGAGGGCGGCGGGTCCGGTTCGCGGCGGCGCGACAAACCGGAAACACCACCGTCATGCCCGGGCTTGACGGCAGTGGGGAGGGCATCGGGTGTGCGATAAGCCCGGCCGGGACGCCCCACCCACCATCGCTTCGCGACGGTCGCCCCTCCCCGTTTCACGGGGAGGGATAAGCGACTCGTTTCGCGCGACCCGTCATGCCTGCGTGGCATCCCTCAACCCCGCACCCTGTCGTCCTCCGGCTTGACCCGGCTTGACCGGAGGACCGGGTGCCGAAGTCGATATGGCCGGTAACGGAACGCCCCTCTCCCCCCTTGCGGGGGAGACAGTTTCGCTTCGGTCGCGGAGCGAGCGTTAGCGAAACGAGAGGGGGGTGTTTGCTCGAATTGGCGCTCAGACGGTTGTCGCCCCGCAACACCCCTCTCCCGGAATTCCCGGCCGATTTGCTCAGGCAAATCGGGGAATTCCGCCCTCCCCCGCAAGGGGGGAGGGAGAGGCGGCGGTCCTCCGGTCAATCCCCGATCGGGTCGGGGAGGAGGACGACAGTGGGATGGACGAGGCCTACTGCGCGGCGGTGAGCGAGATGACCGAGAGGGTGGTGCCCTGGTTGCAGATCGACATCTCGGCGACGGTGCCCTTCACCGTCACCCGGTCGCCGGGGCCGAACGTGCCAAGGTCGGCCGGGGTCAACGTGTAGAGGACGCCGTCGTCGCCGCGGAGCGCCGGGCACTCGACGCCCTCGTTCGACAGTGTGCCGGTGACGGTGACGATGTCGGCCGCCTCGACCACCGCGATCGGCTCCGACACCAGCCGCATGCGCTGGTCGGCGGTCTCGACCACGAAGAGGAGCGGCGCGCCGGGGGTGGCGGTCTCCGGTACCGTGACGTCGGTCGTGAGCGTGCCGCGGTCGCTGGTGGTGGCGGTGGCGATTTGCGTCGCGTCCTTGACCGACGGCCCGGCGCCGATGGTGACCGCCGCGGTGCCGGGGAGCCCCGCGGCATTGAGCGGGACGGTGCCGCCGACGCCGTCGGCGACGGCATGGCGATCAGCGCGGGCCCGAGCGCCGGCTTCGCCTGGTCGAAGCCCGGCAGGCCGAGCTCCTTGCCGAGATCGACGAGGTCGCGGTTGAGCTCGGGATGGTCGACCAGATAGTCGGAGACGTTGCGGCCGGCGTCTTTCGCCGCCTGCTCGACGCTCTTGCCCGCCTCCTGCACGGCGTTGCGGGCGCGGTCGAGGAGGTCCTGGGCGGCGGCCGGGCCGGCCGCGAGGAGAAGCGCGGCGGCAAGGCCGGCGAGGAGGGCGGTCAGCTTGGGTCGCGACATCGGTCCGCTCCCTGTCGTGGTGGTGGCTCAGGCTAAGGTAGGGAGCGGGACGGGGTGGGGGAAGGCGTGAGGCAAGCAACCTGCCGCCCCCATCGTTCGGCCACCACTCTGGAAGAAAGACAAAGGTGCCCTGTTGAAGGAGCTTTGCTTGGCCCAAGCATCATTGGGTCATGCAAGACATCCTCCGAATCAGGTACCTATCAAATCCGATTGACTAGCGATTCGGAACAAAATAAGAACATTTTATGTTTCAACCGCAGCGCATCCGGGACCCCGTCCACAATCTGATCGAGTTCAGGGCGGACGAGTTCGAGAATGCGTTGTGGGATGTCATTCAGAACTCCTGTCTTTCAGCGACTTCGGCGCGTCAAGCAGCAAGGATTTTCGGATTTCGTATATCCGGGTGCGAACTCACTCGCGTTTCGCACATAGCATCGGTGTCTTCCACACGGCCCGTTTGCTGATGCAGATCGTTCGCCGTCATCTGACCGAGACGCGATTCGTCGCAAGCCACGCACAACTCGCCCTGGCGGCCGCTTTGGTGCACGATTTGGGTCATGGACCCTTCAGCCATGCGTTCGAGGACGTAGGTCGACGGCTTGGCATTCGGATGGCCGCACATGAAAATGTCAGCGATGTCATCATTAGGGACAGCGAAGTAGCAAATCCCTCACAACTCTTGGAAGTGGTTTTGCCAATGACGTCGCAGATATAATTAAGCGGAAAACTCCAAGCAATCTTTACAGTGCCGTTGTCTCAAGCCAATTCGATGCCGATCGCTTGGACTACATCCGCCGCGACCGAATGATGACGGGGACAAAATTAGCACAGATCGATTTCGATTGGCTCATTGCTAATTTAGAAGTCGGTGAAGTCGCCTACGGAGTAGACGAGGCAGCCGTCGGCTCCCTCGAAACCTTCGTCTTAGGCCCGAAGGCGATCTATGCAGCAGAGGCATATGTCTTAGGTCTGTTTCAGCTATACCCTTCGGTCTATTTCCACAAAACGACACGGGCCGCCGAAAAGATTTTCACCGAATTGCTGGTGAGGGTGATCCGTTTGATCCAAGATGGGTCTATCCGAAGGGTGGGCCTTTCTGCAAAACATCCTATCGCTAAGTTTGCCAAGGATCCAAATAAACTCGAGAACGTCTTAGCCCTTGATGACGCGGTCGTTTGGGGGTCGCTTCAGAGGCTCGCCCGATCTAGGGACCCGCTGGTCTGCGATTTCTCGGCGCGTTTACTTGAACGGAGGCTTTTCAAAGCGATCGATGTCCGAGAGGAGGTGCGCAAGATGATCGATCCGAATCCAACGACCTTGAGAAGCGACGTAGCAGAGTTGAGAATCGAAACGCGGATCGACGTTGCATGCGAGGGCATAGGCGAAAAGATCCGCCGCAAGGTAGCCAGGCAATCTTATCCAACTATACTATTAGATCAAGAGCAACGTCGACCGTATAAGGACATGGAGGAATCAAAAGGACCTCTTAATCAAATAATGATTCGGCAGAGCGGCGGCCTGATAGATTTAGTAGATTGTTCGCCGGTCGTTCGCTCAATTCGGACTTTTAAATTGTTTCGTCTATATATCGACAAAGACGATCATACAAATCGGAAATTCATAAAGAAGACAATCGGGGATGAGGTCGGAGATGCAGAAAAAAGCTGACAATAAACGCGATGCGGACAAGGTTGTCGAGATTGTCTCTTGCGCGGGTGGCCGAGTCGTTGGTCGCACCCGGATCCAGAAGATCGCATATCTTTTGGAGGCGTCGGGCGTTGGCGGGGGATTCCCGTTTGAATATCGGCACTATGGTCCCTATTCGGAACGCCTTGCTATCGCGTGCCAGGATGCTGTGTTAACACGTAAAATAAAGGAGGAAGAGCGGCCGGCTTCTTGGGGAGGGTCGTATTCGATATTCACAACAAGATTGTCTTCTGGAAATGTGCAGGCGTCACGTCGGGCTATAGCAGTAATTGGCGCGCGATCGAATCCAGTTGTCTTGGAATTGGCAGCGACCGCGCTTTTCTTGCACAAAGATGGAAACAACGACCCTTGGAAAGAAACAGAAAGACTGAAGCCAGAGAAAGCGGCGGGCGGGGGAATCGCGAAGGCCAAAGAGCTGTATCGTCAGCTGAGAGAGGTTGAGACGCCGGTCCGTCTGCCGAACATTGAGTAACAGTTAAACACTCAGCACATGCCACACCGTTACGACTCCCTCTATGCCGTCGGGGCGGCTCCCTGACCAGCTCCGCTTCGTGCTGGAGATCGACCGGCTGAAGGGGATCGTCAGGTGGACGCCGCTGATCGACGGCCCGCGCAACGAGACCGACGCCGAGCAGACCTGGCACCTCGCCACCATGGCACTCGGCTGGCAACGATCGCGTAGTGGCAGCGTCATGGCATGGATGGCCGGGTCTGATCCCCGAGGGGGAGGCAATGACCTGCCCACCCTCCACGGTCAGTGCCGAATGCGTGCTGCATCCGCTCCGGCGCACCTCACTCAGGCGTCATGCCCGGGCTTGTCCCGGGCATCCACGCGAACACTGACGCAGCCCAAAAAGACGTGGATGGCCGGGTCAGGCCCGGCCATGACGGGTGGTGGGTGTTTTGGGCATGGCGCGACACCGGCACCGGCGACCCTGCACACGGAACAGGAAGCGTAGCCCGCCCTTGCGCATCGGCCGCGGGCGTGGTGCAGAAGGCCCATGCCCGCCGCCCACGACTCCCTCTATGCCCTGATCGCCGAGACCGCCGACCGGCGCTTGGCCTCCCAGCTTCGCTTCGTGCTGGAGATCGACCGGTTGAAGGGGATCGTCCGCCAGACGCCGCTGATCGACGGCTCGCGCAACGAGACCGACGCCGAGCACACCTGGCACCTCGCCACCATGGCGGTGATCCTCGCCGAGTTCGCCGACCCGGCGGTCGACGTGACGCGGGCGATCCGCATGATCCTCATCCACGACATCGTCGAGATCGACGCCGGCGACACCTTCCTCTACGTCGACGCGGCGGCGCGGGCGGCGCAGGCGGCGCGCGAAGAGGCGGCGGCCGACCGGCTGTTCGGCCTGCTGCCGGCGGAACAGGGCGCGGCGCTCCGCGCGCTGTGGGCGGAGTTCGAGGCGCACGAGAGCGCCGACGCCCGCTTCGCCCGCACCATGGACCGGCTGCAACCCTTCCTCCACAACGTCTTCACCGACGGCATCGGCTGGCGCCGGCACGGGGTGACGGCGGAGGCGGTCAGGACCCGCATGCGGATCATCGCCGACGGCTCGCCGGCGCTCCACCGGCTGGTGGAGCGGCTGATCGACGAGTCGGTGGCGCGGGGATATCTGGAGGAGGGGTAGGGGGGCGGCATAAGACAGGAAGCCCGGTCGACATTGCACGCCCTGTCGTCCTCCTCCCGACCCGATCGGGGAGGAGGACGACAGTGGGTATGGCGACGCCGCGGTTCTGCATCGACGGCGACTACTGGATCCCCTTCCCTCGCGCCTTCGGCGCTCGCCGGAGATGACAGGGAGGAGGACGGCGCTCGCCGGGGATGACAGGGAGGAAGCGCGGCGCGCGCCGGGGATGACTGAGAGGTGGCCCGAAGCAGGCCCCACCCTCAGTCCCCGGCGACGCTGACCTGGTCGAAGCGGAAGTGGCCGAGCGGATCGACGACGAAGCCGGTGACGCCGTCGGCGACCGCCGCCGTGACCATGGCGTGGGCGATCGGCAGCCACGGCGCCTGATCGGCGAAGAGCGCCTGCGCTCGTTTGTAGTCCTCCGTCCGCTGGTCCTGCATGGTGGTGGCCTTGGCCTCGTTGATGAGCTTGTCGAAGTCGGCGTCGCACCACTCGGCGCGGTTGGAGATGCCGACCGCGTCGCAGCCGAGCAGATAGGAGAGGAAGTTGTCGGGGTCGCCGTTGTCGCTGGTCCAGCCGAAGACGACGGCGCCGTCGCGCTTGGGATCGGCGGTGCGCTTGAGGAACTCGGCGAGGTCCTGGCTGACGATCTCGGCCTTGACGCCGGCCGCGGCGAGATCGGCCTGGATCATCTCCGCCGTCTTCCCGGCGTCGGGATTGTAGGGGCGCGGCGAGGGGAGCGCCCAGATCTTCATCGAAAGGTTGCGGACGCCGGCGTCGGCGAGCATCTTTTTCGCCGCCGCCGGGTCGGCGGCCGGGGCCGGCAGGTCGTCATGGCCCCACACGCTCGGCGGGATCGGCGAGGTCGCCACCACGGCGTCGCCGCCGAACACCGCCTTGACGATCGGCTCGCGGTCGATCGCCAGGTTGAGCGCCTTGCGGACCTCCGGCTTGTCGAACGGCGGCTGGGTGGTGTTGTAGGCGAGGTAGGTGACGTTGGCGCCGGGGACGGCGAGCACCTTGATCGGCGAATCGGCGGGAAGCGCGGCGACCTCGGCCGGATCGGGGGCCTTGGCGATGTCGCACTCGCCGGCCTTCAGCTTGGCCATCCGCACCGAAGCGTCGGGGGTGATGTCGAAGGTGAGGTCGTCGACCTTCGGCGCGCCGTCCCAGTAGTCGGGATTGGCGGCGAAGCGGACGCTGTTCCCCTCGTCGTAGCCGGTGAGCCTGAACGGACCGGTGCCGACCGGCGCGGTATTGAGGCGCTCGCGGTGTTTGTCGGCCAGCAGCTGGTCGGCGTATTCCTTCGACACGATCGAGGCGAAATCCATGGCGAGGTCGGCCAAGAGCGGCGACTCCGGCCGGTTGAGGACGAAGACCACCGTCTGGTCGTCGACCTTCCGCACCGCCTTGAGGATCGACGGCATCGACATGCCGGCGAAGTAGGGCCAGATGCCGCCATTGTAGTCGTAGTAGGGGTTGTCCTCCTTCCACTGCCGCTCGAAGGAGAAGACGACGTCGTCGGCGTTGAGGTCGCGAGTGGGGGTGAAGTCGGCGGTCGTCTGAAACCTGACGCCAGGACGGAGGTGGAAGGTGTATTCGAGGCCGTCGGACGACACGTCCCAGCCGGTCGCCAGCGCCGGCTCGACCTCGGTGGTGCCGGGCTTGAAGCGGACCAGGCGGTCGTAGATCGCCTGCGAGGAGGCGTCGAAGGTGGCGGCGAGCGTAAACGGCGCCGGGTCGAAGCCCTCCGGGTTGCCGTCCGAGCAGTAGACCAGCGTGCTGGCATCAGCGGTCGCGCCAAACCCCGCGGCGAACAGGGTTGCGGCCAATGCGAGAGCCGGGCGTTTCAGGGGGAAGGTCATGGGTGCAGTCGTCGAGCCTCTTCTTTCCGGTTCGCCGCCTCGTCAGTCTCGGGTTCCCCGCGTTGCGCGGAAGAGAGGGGAGTCCAACGGCTCGGGTCAGCCATTGCAAGTCAAAAGCCCGTGGCCGCTTCCCTTCGCCGCTCTCCGCCGTCAGCGGCCGCCGGTGACGTCGAGGACGGCGCCGCTCACATAGGAGGCGTCGTCGGAGAGGAGCCAGACGATCGCGGCACCCACCTCGTCGGCAGTCCCCGGCCGGCCGAGCGGCACGTTGACGCCGAGGCGCTGGGCCCGGTCGGGCGAGCCGCCGGCGGCGTGGATGTCGGTCTCGATCAGGCCGGGGCGGACGGCGTTGACCCGGATGCCCTCCGGGCCGAGCTCCTTGGAAAGCCCGATGGTGAGCGGCTCCATCGCCCCCTTGGCGGCGGCATAGTCGACGAACTCGTTCGCCGCGCCGAGCTTCACCGCGGCGGAGGAGAGGTTGACGATGGCGCCGCCCTGGCCGCCGTGGCTCTTCGCCATCCGCCGCACACCTTCGCGGACGGCGAGCAGCGCCCCGTAGACGTTGACCTCGACGATCCTGTGGATCCGCTCGGCGGTCATGTCGGCGAACGGCATCGCCTGGGCGATGATGCCGGCGTTGTTGACCACCCCGTCGACCGGGCCGAAGGCTTCGACCGCCTGGTCGAACAGGGCGACCACCTCGCTCTCCTCGCCGACATCGCCCCGGACGGCGAGCGCCCTGCCGCCGGCCGCCTCCACCGCGGCCGCCGTGGCGTTCGCCGCCTCGTCGTTGCTCAGATAGCTGAACGCAACCGACCAGCCCCGTTTCCCCGCCACCCGCGCCGTCGCCGCGCCGATGCCGCGCGCCCCGCCGGTAATCACAATCGTCTTCGTCATCGTCGCTCCCCCCACGTCCCAGCTTTATCGTGTTTGCGGATGGCCCCAACCGAAACCGGCTGTATAACGGGTGGCCATGACCCGGGTGTCAAGGATGCCCGCGGCGCTAGAATACTGCACGGGGGGACAGTCCAATGCACATTCTGATCACCGGGGCCGCGGGGATGATCGGCTCCAAGCTCACCAAACGGCTGGCCAAGGACGGCACGCTTGGCGGGACGCCCATCGACAAGGTGACGCTCGCCGACGTGGCCGCGCCGCCCGAGCCCGACAACGCCCCCTTCGAGGTGGAAACGCTTGCCGCCGACCTGTCCGCCACCGGGGTCGCCGCCTCTTTGATCCCCGCGCGGCCCGACGTGATCTTCCACCTTGCCGCCATCGTCTCCGGCGAGGCGGAGGCCGACTTCGAAAAAGGCTACCGGGTCAATCTCGAGGGCACCCGCCGGCTGTTCGACGCCGTCCAGGCATTCAGCGACCACTACATGCCCCGGGTCGTCTTCACCTCGTCGATCGCGGTGTTCGGCGCCCCGTTTCCCGATGCGATCCCCGACGATTTCCATCACACGCCGCTCACCTCCTACGGCACCCAGAAGGCGATCGGCGAGCTCCTCCTTTCGGACTACACAAGGCGCGGCTTCATGGACGGCATCGGCATCCGCCTGCCGACCATCTGCGTGCGGCCCGGCAAGCCGAACAAGGCAGCGTCCGGCTTCTTCTCCAACATTATCCGCGAACCGCTCGCCGGCAAGGAAGCGGTGCTGCCGGTATCGGAAGACGTCCGTCACTGGCACTCGAGCCCGCGCTCGGCCGTGAACTTCCTCATCCACGCCGCCACCATCGAGGGCAAGAAGGTGGGACCGCGGCGCAACCTCACCATGCCCGGCCTTTCGGTGACGGTCGGCGAGCAGATCGCGGCGCTGCGCAAGGTCGCCGGCGACAAGGTGGCGAGCCGCATCCGCCGCGAGCCTGACGAGACGATCATGCGCATCGTCGAGGGCTGGCCGCGCAACTTTGCGCCGGAGCGGGCGCTGGCCCTCGGCTTCCATGCCGAATCGAGCTTCGAGGACATCATCAAGATTCACATCGAGGAGGAAATGGGCGGCGAATTCGTCGCCTGACCCGACCGGATCTCAGCCCGCCTGCGGTACCGGCGTCTCCGGCACCGGCGTCAGCGGCGTGCGCGTCTCGAACCAGCCGGTGAGGTTGTCGATCATCAGCTGACCCATGGCATCGCGGGTATAGACCGATGCCGAGCCGAGGTGCGGAAAGAGGACCGCGTTGTCGAGCTCGAGCAGCGCCTCCGGAACGTGCGGCTCGTTGGCGAAGACGTCGAGCCCGGCAGCGTAGATGGTGCGCGAAGCGAGTGCCTCGATCAGCGCCGGCTCGTCGATCACCGAGCCGCGGCCGATGTTGACGATGATGCCATCCGGCCCCAGCGCCTTGAGGATGGCGGCGTCGACGACATTGGCGGTGGCATCGGTGCCGGGAAGGACGATCATCAGGGTGTCGATCGCCTCGGCCATCGATTTGAGGTCGGGGTAGTAGCGGTAGGCGACGTCCGCCCGCCGGTGGCGGCTGTGATAGACGACGGGCACCTGCATCGCCTCGAGACGGCGGGCGATGGCGAGACCGATCCGCCCGAGCCCGAGAACGCCGACCGTGCGATTGCGGAGCGTCGCCCGGGTCAGCGGGTAGGCACCCTCTGTTTCCCATCTCCCGGCGCGCAGATACCGCTCGGCCGCCGAAAACTCGCGGACGGTGTTGAGCAGAAGGCCAAGTGCCGTGTCCGCGACCTCCTCGGTCAGCACGTCCGGCGTGTTGGTGACGACAATTCCCTCGCCGGCGCAGTAGTCGAGGTCGATCCCGTCATAGCCGACGCCGAAATTGGCGATGATCTCGAGCTTCGGCAGCCGCTGCAGAAGGTCGCGCGGGGCGGCGAAATGGCCGCCACGGGCGATCCCGCGAACGGCGTCGCCGCACTGCGACAGGATCGGGTTCAGATCCTCAGGCCCCGCGACGCGATGGCAATTGAACAGCCGCGACAGCGTTTCGAGCGCGTTCGGGCGCAACGCCCCTGCCGCCAAGACATCGATTTTGGCCATGATCCCCCCGATCCGGTCCGGCATGCGGGCGGCACGATACCGACCGCGGCAGGAAATGTCTCGCCTCAACGGTCGCCGTGGACCTGCTGGCGGTAGAGAATATAGAGCGCGCTGCCGACGATGACGGCCGCACCGACCAGCGTCAGCCGATCCGGAAGCTGGTCGAAGAACAGGTAGCCGGCAACGGTCATCCAGATCAGCTGGGTGTAGAGGAAAGGCGACAGCACCGGCGTCGGGGCAAGGCGCTGGGCGTGGATCAGCAGCCAATGGCCGAATGCGCCCGCCAGGCCGGTCACCACAAGCGCCCCCGCTACCGGGAGCATAGGCGGCCACTCCAGCACCGGCAGCGCGACCGGGGCAAGCAGCACACTAGGAATCACCCCGGATACCAGGACCATCCCCTGGACCGAGTCGGTACCGGTGAGATGGCGGGTGTAGAGCAGATAGCCGGCGTAGCTCAGCATCGCGACAACCGAATAGAGCATCGCCGGCTGGAAGGCCGAAGTGCCCGGGCGGATGACGATCAGCACGCCGATGAAGCCGACCACGATCGCCGCCCACCGACGCGGGCCGACCCATTCGCCGAGGATCGGACCGGACAGCGCGGTGATCACGAAGGCGGCGGAGAACATGATGGTGGTGGTCTGGTCGAGGCGAAGCGTTCGCAAGGCGAGGAAATTGAAAACCGTCGACATGAAGAGAAACACCGCCCGAATCACCTGGGCGATGGGGCGGCGCGTCCGGTAAGGCCGCCAGTCGCGCCACGGTCGGAAGATCAAGAAGGCGACAAGCCCGTGCACGAGGAACCGGACCCAGGCGATCTCCAAGGCGGGGAGATACGCACTGGCGTATTTCGCCGCGCTGTCGAGCAGGGTGAAAAGCACCATCGCCCCGCAGAACAGCGCGATGCCACGCAGCCGTGCGGCCGCCTCGGCGGCATCGTGCAGGGGAACTGGCAAAAACCGAGATGCCTCAGTAGGTGGCGCGTCCGCCGGAGATGTCGAACGTGAAGCCGGTGGTGAACGAGCAGTCTTCCGATACCATGAATGCGATGGTGGCAGCGATCTCTTCGACCAGCACCAGCCGGCCGCGCGGTATCTTCGCCACCATATAGTCGATGTGCTCCTGGCTCACCTGATCGAGGATCCTCGTCCTGGCGACGGCCGGCGCGATGGCGTTCACCGAGATGTTGTGGGTGGCCGTCTCCTTGGCGAGCGACTTGGTCATGCCGATGAGACCGGCTTTTGATGCCGAATAAGCCGAGGCGTTGGGATTGCCTTCCTTGCCGGCGATCGAGGCGATGTTGGCGATCCGCCCGTAGTCCCGCTCGATCATCCCCGGCACCACCGCCTTGCAGCAGTTGAACGGGCCGGTCAGGTTGACCTCGAGCACGCGGGCCCAGTGCTCCGGAGTATATTCCCACAACTTGACCGGATCGCCGGCGATCCCGGCGCTGTTGACCAGAATATCGATCTTGCCGAAAGCGGCGTTGGTGGCGTCGCGGGCCTTTTCGACCGAGGCATAGTCGGTGACATCGACGCCGATGGCGACGACCTTTCCCCGCCCGGCGAGCTCCTCCGCGGTTTTCCTGGCGAGCGCCTCGTCGCGGTCCCAAATGGCGATCCCCGCGCCGCCGGAAAGCAGGCGCTCCACCACGGCGCGGCCGATGCCCTGGGCGCCGCCGGTGACGACGGCGGAACGGTTCGAGAAATCGTATGTATTGGTCATGGAACGGAGCGCCCTGTTTTTTTGCTTCGTGCTGCGGGCGATCCTAGTCGTTCGCTTCGACCGACGGCAACCTCAACCGGCGAATCGCGGTCGTTTTCTTCGAGCTAGCGCGTCGCTTCGGCGGGCGAATCCTCGTCGCCGGCAAATTCGCTGTCGTCGCCGTTGGGGGCGGCGCCGAGATTGCGCTCGACCTGCCGCAGCAGCTTCCTCAGCCGCTTGCGGTCCTTGTCGTCGATCCCCGACAGCGCGTCCTTCTCGATGCGCTTCCACAGCTTGTCGATCGAGGCGATGACCTGGCGGCCGCGGTCGGTCAGGAACACCAGCGCCTGCCGGCCGTCGCCTTTCGAGGCCTTTCGCTCGACATAGTCCTGGGCGGCAAGCCGGCTGATCATCTTGGTGACCGTCGGCGGCTGGACGCCGAGCGTGCCGGCGAGGTCGCTCATCGACTGGCCGTCCTTCTCCTCGAGCGCCTTGAGCAGGTTCTCCTGGCCCGAATGCAGGTCGATGCGGGATAGCCGGCTGCCGGCGCGCACCCGGTAGATGTGCGCGGCCTGCGCCAGCCTGAAGGTCACAGTGCGGCGATGATCGAAGCCCATAATTATGCGTCTAAGTGAAAACCATGTCGGTCTGATGACGGTTAAGCTGCCGGAATTCCGCGCTTCAGAACCGCTGCATCGTCGCGGAGACCTTGTGGAGAAAGGCCGCCCGGCTGTGGTCGGTCGAGCGGTTCATGTCGTAATGCGCCAGGTAGATCACCGGCGAGTGCGGCCGTATCGTCACGCGCATGTGACGCTTGGCGAGCCGGCGTGGCGGATCGCCCATCAGCATCGCCCGGAAGCGGGTTCCGCCATAGGTGACCACCGACGCGTATTTGCGGATGTTGTGGAGGCAGGGCCGCGCCTTGCCGTCCTTCAGGACGAACGACACGCCCGGCAGAAACACGCGATCAAGGAAGCCCTTGAGAATGGCCGGATAGCCGAAATTCCACACCGGGTGTACGAAGACCAGCCCTTCGGCGGCGAGGAGCCTCTGCACGTAGCTGTCGACGTGCTGCCGGTTGGCCGGCACGTCCTCGTAGCCGCGGCGCTCCTCCTGGGTCATCGCCGGCGTGAACCGCTCGGCGTAGAGATCGCAGTCGTCGACCTGGTGTCCGGCCTGCTCGAGGTTCTTGACCACCGCCTTGTGCAGGGAGTCGCCGAAGCTTCCTTCGACCGGATGCGCGAAGACGACGAGAACGCGCATGAAGCTACCTCCGCAGAGCCTGGCTCATTCCGCCGCCGTGCGCAGGCCGGGGAACAGAAACACCTTTTCGGATTTCCAGTCGAAATCCGGATTTTCCCAGGCCACCATCTTGCCAGGATTGAGCAGGCCCCGCGGATCGGCCTCGCGCTTGAAGGCTAGCTGGACCTCGTCGGTCCGCTTCATGCCGCCTTCCTCAAGCGTGTAGCGGTGGGGATTGAAGATCGGACAGCCGTTGTCCTCGTGGATCGCCATGATCTCGTCGAGGCGTTCGTCGGTGGTGTAGCGGACGATCGGCAGCCCGGTGCAGGCAACGTTTCCGTCGAAGCGGATGAACTCGAGATGGCCGGGCACCTCGTCGCCGAAGATGCCGGTCATCCGCGCGACGCTCTCCACGTGGGTGGGGAAGGGGTAGAGCACCTGCAGATAGGTGATCGTCGGGTCGACTCTCAGCCCGCGCAGCGTGGTGTGGTTCCAGGTCAGCTCGAAGACCGGCGGCAGCCCCTTCTTCTCGGCATCCGTCGCGGTGTCCGAGCGGAAGCGGATTTCCGCCTTCTCCCGCCGGGCGAGCGCCAGGAAGGGGTCCATGGCATGCGGCGCCACCATCAGGAGCACCACCGAATGGTGGGCTTGAGAAATTTCTGGTGGCGGAGGAAATAATCGTGCGGCACGGGGGCGGCGACGGCAGCGATCTCCTTGAACAGAAGACCGTCCTGGTTGGCGAGGAGGTTGGCGAAGCGCACCGCCCGCAGGTAGTCGTCGAAGCCGACGATGACGTCGACCCAGTCATAGGCGGCATCGAGCGGCACCTCGACCTCGGTGACGATGCCGTTGGTGCCGTAGGCGTGCATCACCTTGTGGAGGTCCCAACCGGTCAAATCAAGGACGCGCGGCTCTTCCTCCATGGTGACGACCCTCAGTCTCAGCACGTTGCCGACGTCGCGGAGGCCCCCCCAGTTGATCGAGCCGATGCCGCCCGAGCCGCCGGCGACGAAACCGGCAAGCGAGGCGGTGTTGCAGGTCGAGGGATGGAGGCGAAGCTCCTGCCCGGACTTGCGCGTCTCGCGGTCGATGTGGGCAAGCACGGCGCCCGGCTCGGCGACGACGCGCCCGCGCCCGATCGCCTTGACCGCGTTCATCTCGGCGAGGCTCAGCACCACGCCGCCCGACAACGGCATCGCCTGGCCGTAATTGCCGGTTCCCGAGCCGCGCGGCGTCACCGGGACACCCGCCGCATAGCAGGCCTTGAGAACGCGGATGACCTCGGCCTCGTTGGTGGGCGAGACGACGAGATCGCCGGTGACATGGTCGAGCTCGCGCTTGAGGACCGGCGAATACCAGAAGAAGTCGCGGCTCTTCTGCTTCACGATCGCCGGGTTGTCCTCGATCCGGATGCCGTCCAGCGCGGTCTTCAGCGCTGCGATGTCGCTCATGTCGATTGCCTCATCAGATCGTCCAGCTCACGGTAGTCCGGCGGCGTCCGGTCGATCGCCGCGCCGGAGCGTAGCACCGTCCGGTCCGCCTGGGGACGGGCGAGGAGCTCCGTCCATGTCCGGGCGCGGAACAGGACGAGGTCCGCCCGTCGGCCGGCGCCGACCATGCCGTGATCGTCGCGGCCGATGATGGCGGCGGGCGCCCGACCGGCAAGCCCCGCCCAGGCGCCGATCGGATGGTCGAGGTGGAGGATTCTCACCGCTTCGCGGAAGACCTCTAGCATGTCGAGGTCGCCATAGGCGTAGAACGGGTCGCGGGTGTTGTCGGAGGCGACGGCGACCGGGACGTCGCGGGCCATCAGTTCGTGGAGGAGAGTGACGCCGCGCCAGCGCGGCGTCCGCCCGGCGATCCGGTCCTGCAGGTACATGTTGCACATCGGCAGCGAGACGACGGCGATGCCGGCTTCGGCGACCCGCTCCATCGTCGCGTCTGCCTCTTCCGGCGGCTGCCGTGCCAGCGAGCAGCAATGGCCGGCGACGATCCGACCCTTGAAGCTATTGCGGATCGCCGCCTCGGCGATGGGACGGAGCGAGCGGACGGCGGGATCGCCGGTCTCGTCGACATGGAAGTCGAGGTCGAGGTTGCGCTCCGCCGCCAGCCGCATGACCGTGTCGAGCGCCCGGTCGAGTTCCGGAGCCATGAAGGTCACGGCCCCGAGCACGCCGCCATGCTCGGCGACGAGGGCGGCGATCTCGGCGGCGAAATCCGCATCGAGGAACTGGTCGATCGGCAAGAGCGACACCGCCTGGAGGTCGATGCGGCCGGCCCAGCGCTCGCGCATCTCGGCGAACACAGGCCACGAGATGCGGTGCTGCGGCGGCAGCGAGTCGATGTGGGTGCGCAGGAGCGACGTGCCGTGGGCGTAGGCCGTGCGCAGGCTGAAATCCATGCGCCGGGAAACGTCCGCCGCCGTCCATGCGGCATCGCGGTCGGCGGCGACTTCGGCCAGCGCCGATTCGAAGGTGCCGTCGGGATTCGGCCGGCGCGGCCAGATGTGCCCCTTGTCGATATGAGTGTGCATGTCGACGAAGGTCGGCCACACCATGCCGCGATCGAGATCGAACTGCGGATAATCTGTTTCGCTTCCGGCCGGCGCGACCCGCTCGACCATGCCTTCGCTGACGACGATATCGGCGGCGACGAGACCATCGGGATCCGGCGGCTCGGGCAGGTCGTCGAGGAAGATGCCCGGGACCGTCGCGTTGGCGAGAATGTAGCGCGGCGATTGAGGAAGGACGGCGAAGCCCTGGCTCATCGCCTCAATTCTCCCGCCGGACGGCGCTCTCGTGCCATTTCCTGAGGAGAAGATAAGAGACGAGGCTGGTACAGGCGAAGATCAGCACGCCGGTCAGCGACAGAAGCACGAGCGCCGCGAACAGGCGCGGGATGTTCAGCCGGTACTGCGATTCGAGCAGGCGAAAGGCGAGGCCCGAACCGGCCCCGGCGGTGCCGGCGGCAAATTCGGCGACAACGGCAGCGATCAGCGCCAGCCCGCCAGCGATCCTCAGCCCGGCGAGGAAATAGGGGAGTGCGCTTGGCAGTTGCAGGAAGATCAGCGTCCGCCAGCGGCCGGCGCCGTAGAGCTCGAAGAGGTTGAGGAGATTGTGGTCAGTGCTTTTCAGCCCCTGGGTCGTGTTCGACAGCACCGGGAAGAAGGCGACGATCCAGGCGCAGATCAGGATCGCGCTCTGGGTGGTCGGCGCATAGATCAGGATGAGCGGCGCGATCGCCACGATCGGCGTCACCTGGAGAATGACCGCATAGGGATAGAGCGCCCGTTCGATCCACCGCGACTGGGCCATCAGGATGGCCAGCGCCACGCCGCCGACCAGCGCGATGAACAGCGCCGTGAAGGTGATCTTGACGGTGACCCAGAGGGCGGCAAGCAGAATCGGCCAGTCGGTCACCAGCGCCTGTGCGACCCTGACCGGGCTCGGCAGGATGTAATGCGGCACGTCGTAGACCGTCACGTAGGTCTGCCAGACGACGAGGAGCAGGACGAGCATGCCGACCGGCACGGCGATCCGCGCGATGCGGGCGGCCCGCGTCGCCTTCTCCGGCGGCCGCGGCGCCTCCTCCGTCTCGGCGACTTCGTCGGCAGTGGCGACGGCGGCTTGCCGGTCCTGTTTGTCGAGATCGAGCGTGGTCATACGTGGCCGCTGTGCTCCATCGCCGCGTGCAGGGCGCCCGAGGTCTTGCGGCAATATTCGTTGTAGACACTGGAGGTCCGGAACTCCTCCTCGCGGGGGTAGGGCGCATCGATCGACAATTCGTCGACCACCCGGCCTGGCCGCGCCGCCATCACCACGATCCGGCTCGACAGGTAGACGGACTCGAAGACCGAATGGGTGACGAAGATGACGGTCCAGCCGAACGTCTCCCACAGATGGAGAAGATCGTTGTTGAGCTTGAAGCGGGTGATCTCGTCAAGGGCGGCAAACGGCTCGTCCATGAGCAGGAGCTTCGGCCGGGTGATGAGGGCGCGGGCGATGGAGACCCGCATCTTCATGCCGCCCGACAGCTCGCGCGGATAGGAGTTGGCGAACTTTTCGAGCCCGACCATGTGCAGGGCTTCCATCACCTTGTCGCGGGCGGCCGGACGGGAAATCCCCTTGAGCCGCAAGGGCAGCCAGACATTGGAGAACACCGTCGCCCACGGCATCAAGGTCGGCTCCTGGAACACAAAGCCGATCTCGCGGTCCGGCCTGCCCGCGGCGTCGTAGGTGGCGTTCGGCCAGTCGAGCGTGCCGCCGCTGGTGTCGCCAAGGCCGGCGATGATGCGAAGGGCCGTCGATTTGCCGCAGCCGGAAGGCCCGAGCAGGCTGACGAACTCGCCCTCGCCGACGTCGAGCGACATGTCCTTGAGCGCCACCGTGCCGTTGGAGAACACCTTCGACACGTTGCGGAGCGAAACGAGCGGCGCATGCATCCCCGACCGCGGGCTCGGTGCAATGGCTGCGGCAGTGGTGTCCATTCCTTGGTATTCGCTCCGTTTTTCGCCAGGAAGCCGGCGTTCTGCGTGCGCCCGTCGGGATGTTGGCGGGGCGAAAAACCCCGCCGCGAAAGGCGCTGGCGGCGCAGCCCCGAACCTGCCCGGGATCGCCGCGCCGGATCGCTGGTCTACTTCTTGAGGTCCATGCCGACCTTCTTGCAGACGAACTTGTCGGTGACGACCTTCTGGTAGTCGATGTCGGCCTTGACCACACCGGCGTCAACCATCTTGTCGTAGAAGCTCTTCACCTGATCGAGCGACAGGCAGCCGATGCCACCGTCCTCGGCGGCTCCCGGAGTTGACCAGCCCGAACTCCTTCATCTTTTGGATCGAGAAGGCGAGCTGACCGTCGGTCATCTCGGGATTGTCCTTCTTGATCAGGTCGTTGGCGGCCGTGTTGTCGCCGTAGAGGTAGTTGTACCAGCCGATGATCGAGGCATCGACGAAGCGCTGGACGATGTCGGGGTTGGTCTCGACATACTTCACCTTGGCTTCGATCATCGTCGCCATGCGTGTTGAAGCCGGCGTCGGCCAGCAGGAAGAGCTTGGGCTTGAAGCCGCCTTGTTCCTCGATCGCGTACGGTTCGGAGGTGATGTAGCCCTGCTGGGCGGACATCTTGTCGGCGAGGAAGGGCGCCGGATTGAAGGTATAGGGCTTGATCTGCTCGTCCTTGAAGCCGGGATAGGCCTTCTTCATCCACTGGAAGCCGGTGGTGAACAGGTCCTTGCCCATGAAGATGGTCGGCAGCTTGGCGAGATCGGCGAACGTCTCGACCCCCGAATCGGGATGAGCGATCAGCACCTGCGGGTCCTTCTGGAAGATGGCCGCGACATCCATCACCGGGATGTCCTGCTCGACGGCCGAGAACGAGCCGATCAGGTTGCCCTGCATGAAGAACTGGATCTTGTCGGCCATCAGAAAGGGCCTGGTTGGCCGCGTTCGGCCCACCCTGCACGATGGTGACCTTCAGCCCGTATTTCTCGTAGGTGCCGTCGGCGACCGCCTGGTAGAAGCCGCCATGCTCCGCTTCGGCCAGCCAGTTGGTGCCGAAGGAGACCTCGTCGAGGGCGAACGCCGATCCGGCGAAGGCGAGGCTCGCTGCGCCGGCGACGAGGCCGAGGGTCAGTGTCTTCAACGTGATCATAAGCGTGGTTCTCCGCGTTCCCTGTGATGATCGGCGCAAGGCCTCGTCGCGCCGCGCGTTTCTCTGTTTCGCCGACCGCATCCAGACCTCGTGACGGCCGGGCGGCCGGCGTTTCGGCATCGGCCGCAACTCGCAATTCACATGCCAGCAGACCCGGATCGGCACGCCGGCAAACGCGCTACGGAACGTGTCCACCCGAGCGCGGCCGGTGTAATCTAGGGCAAGCAAGGTGCACAAGAAAGCGGCGGGACTGGCGAATTTGTCACCTGCCCAAGATGTTGTCACAACAGCCGCGACGGACGTAGCGTAAGCCCGTTGGGGGAGACCGTGCCAAAGCCAATTCAGCCTGCCGCGATCCGGCCGCCATTCGCCCGCTACAGCCACGCCATCGAGGTGGCGGCCGGCGCCCGGCTGGTGTTCTGTTCCGGACAGCTCGGCATCGACCCGGACGAGTCCATTCCCGCCTCGGTCGAGGATCAGACGGCGCGCTGCTTCGACAACATCGCGGCGATCCTCGGCGAAGCCGGCCTGTCGATGGCCGACGTGGTCCGCATCAACGCCTATGTGACGGGCCGGGAGCACATGAAAGGCTACATGGCCGTCCGCGACCGCTACACCGGTGACCCGCCGCCCGCCTCGACCCTGATGATCGTCGGTGGCTTCACCCGGCCGGAGTTTCTGGTCGAGGTGGAGGTCGTCGCCGCGGGAGACGCCCATGCATGACTATGCGAGCGTCCTCGGCCCGCTCGCCGCCGTCTGGCTGATCGGCGTCTTCGCGCCGGGCCCGAACTTCTTCGCCACGATGTATATGGCGGCCCGCTACGGCCGACGCGCCGCGCTGACCACCGTCGCCGGCATCGGCGTCGGCCTCGCCTTCTGGGCACTGGCCGGGCTGCTCGGCATCCGGATCCTTTTCACCACCGTCCCGGTGGCAGCGCCCATCGCCAGACTGGCAGGGGCGGGCTATCTGGTCTGGATGGGGATCGCCATGTGGCAAGCGAGCGACAAGGCGCACCATGGCGACGCTGAGCCCAGCGTCGCGAAAGCCTTCCGCTTCGGCCTTCTCACCAACCTCGCCAAGACCGCCGCGTTCGCCGCCTCGCTGTTCGCAGTGGCGCTGCCGCCGACCGTCGGACCGGGGCTGTTCCTCGTCGCCTTCGCCATGATCGTCGCGATGTCGGTAACCTGGTACGCGACCTGCGCGGTGATGGGGTCGCACGGTGCGATCATGCGGGCCTACACCCGCTTCCAGAAATGGCTGCTCAGAGCGGCCGGCACGGTGTTCATCGGCTTCGGCCTCAAACTCGCCATCGACCGGTAGGGGCGCCGGCGACTTTACGAAGGACCTTCCATGCGCCTGTGGATCAAGGACCCGATTGCCGTTCTCGCCCACGGCGCGGAGCGCGGCCTTGTCGTCGAGGATGGCCGCATCGCCGCGCTCGTTCCGGCCGGCGACCATAACCGGAACGCGGACGACGTCTTCGACGCGGGCCGACACGTGATCCTGCCGGGCCTCATCAATACGCATCACCACTTCTACCAGACGCTCACCCGCGCCCATCCGGACGCCATCAACAAGGAGCTCTTTCCCTGGCTGAAGGCGCTCTATCCGATCTGGGCCAGGCTCACGCCGGAAGCGTTTCCGCCTCGCGACCCGCGCCGCGCTGGTCGAACTCATGCTGTCGGGCTGCACGACCAGTTCCGACCACCAGTACTGTCTTCCCGAAAGGGCTCGAGGACGCCCTCGACATCCAGGCCGAGGAGGCGCTGTGCGCTCGGCATGCGCATGACGCTGAACCGCGGCGCGATGAACCTGTCGCAGAAGGACGGCGGCCTGCCGCCCGACAGCGTCGTCCAGGACCACGACACGATCCTCGCCGACTGCGAGCGGGTCGCGGGCAAGTATCACGACGCCTCCGAAGGCGCGATGCTCCAGGTGGCAATCGCGCCGTGCTCGCCATTCTCCGTGACGCGCGAGCTGATGCGCGACACGCGGTCGATTGCGGCGAAATGCGGCTGCCGCCTCCACACGCATCTGGCCGAGACACACGACGAGGACGCCTTTTGCCTGGAAACCTTCGGCTGCCGTCCGGTCGACTATCTGGAGGAAGCCGGCTGGCTGAACGACCGGCTCGTGGCTCGCTCACGGCGTCCATTTCGACGACGGCGAGATCGAACGGCTGGGCAAGGCCGGCGTCGGCGTCTCGCATTGCCCGGCCTCCAACATGATCCTCGCCTCCGGCCAGTGCCGCACGCTGGACCTGGAGGAGGCAGGCGTAGCCTCGGCCTCGGCGTCGACGGCTCCGCCTCCAACTGTAATTCCAACATGATCGACGGCGTCCGCCAGGCGCTGCTCCTGAACCGGCTCAGATATGGTGCCGCCGCCGTCACCCATCTCGACGTCCTGCGCTGGGCGAGCGAGGCTCGGCACGCTGCCTCGGCCGCTCCGACATCGGCACGATCGCCGAGGGCAAGCAGGCCGACCTCGCCTTCTTCACACTGGACGAGCTGCGCTTTTCCGGCGCCGCCGACCCGATCGCGGCCCTCGTCCTGTGCGGCGCGCAAAAGGCCGACCGGGTCATGATGCCGGCAAATGGACGGTCGAGGACGGGGCAGCCGGTCGGCATCGACGTCGCCCGGCTTCGCCACGAGCATGGTGCGGCGGCGAAACGGTTTCTCGAAGCCGTCTAAAGCCAATGGCGGCCGACCAGACGGCGGAACTGCTCGGGGCAAGACGCGGCCGGGGAATCGCGGCCGCGTAGTGCGACGGCGCGACGCCTGACATTTGGCGCCGGGCCTGTATGATCGCGCGGTCCTGCAACACGTCCACCCGACGGCATCCCTTCATGCTTCCCAGACGCCACTGGCAGGAGATGACCACCCGCGACTTCGCCGACGGCGACACGGCAGCGTGGATCGCCGTGCTGCCGGTCGCTGCCATCGAGCAGCACGGGCCGCATCTGCCGGTCGCCACCGACACTGCCATCGCCGAGGGCATGATCGCGCCGCTCCATCGAGCTGCTTGCCCGACGACCTGCCGGTGACCTTCCTGCCGGTGCAGGCGGTCGGCAAGTCGAACGAGCACATCTCCTCGCCCGGCACGCTGACCTCGACCTGGGAGACGACGACCAGGCTCTGGCTCGACATCGGCGACAGCGTGCACCGGGCCGGGGTGGAGAAGCTGATCGTCATCAATTCCCACGGCGGCAACGTGCCGATGGTCGACATCGTCGCCCGCGAGCTGCGCGTCCGCCACGACATGCTGGTCGTCGCCACCGCCTGGTCGCGCTTCGGCCATCCCGAAGGCATCTCGGCGCCGGAGGAGTCGCTCTACGGCATTCATGGCGGCGATATCGAAACCTCGATCATGCTGCACTTCCGGCCCGATCTCGTCCGCATGGACAAGGCCATCGACTTCCGCTCGGCGCAGCTCGATTTCATCGACGAGTTCACGCACCTGCGCGCCCACGGGCCGGTGCAGTTCGGCTGGAAGGCGCAGGACCTGTCGCCGCACGGCACGGTCGGCAACGCCGCCGTCGCCAGCGCTGAAAAGGGCAAGGCGGTGGTCGACCACCAGGCGAGCGCCTTCGTCGCGCTCTGCCGTGACGTCCACGCCTTCGACGTGGACCGGCTATGGACGCCGTGACGATGGAACGCCTCACGGCCTTCCGCGCCGAGCTGGACGGCATCGCGCTTGCCGACGACGATGCGACGCTGAAACTGAAGAGCCGCGATTTCTTCTGGTTCTCGCCGATCCTCAAGCCGCTGCTCGACGACAAGCGCGCCGAACTCGTCGCGCATGCCGCAGACCAGGGACGAGGTGATGCGGGTCGCGGCGGCGTGCGCGCGCCACCGCGTGCCGCTCACGGTGCGCGGCGGCGGCACCGGCAACTACGGCCAGGCGGTGCCGCTCGAAGGCGGCGTCCTGTCTCGACCTGACCGGGCTCGACCGCGTGGTCGTGGACGCGGCCCGGCGCCGGGCCGCTTCGAGGCCGGCGCCCGCCTTCTCGACATCGACCGGGCGCTCCGCGACACGCCCGGGCCCTCCGGCCGCTGGGAGCTTCGCTTCCACCCCTCGACGCGCAAGCAGGCGACCATCGGCGGCTTCATCGCCGGCGGCGCCGCCGGCTGCGGCTCCTGCACCTGGGGCCAGATCGCCGATCCCGGCGCCGTCCATGCGGTCGAGGTGGTGACGGTGGAGGAGACGCCGCGGCGGATCGAGCTCAACGGCCGCGACATCCTCAAGGTGCTCCACGCCTACGGCGTCAACGGCATCATCACCGAGGTCGAGGTGCCGCTTGCCCCGTGGCAGCCGTGGGCGGAGCGGGTCGTCGCTTTTCCGAGCGCTCGCCGACGCGGCGCGCTTCGGCTTCGCGCTGACGGCGGCCGAAGGCATCGCCAAGAAGGAGATCGGCGTCTTCGACCGGCGCATCCCGCCGCTGCTCAAGCGCCTCGCGCCGCTGGTGCCGGACGGCCACGCCATGGCGATCGTCATGGTGTCGGAGCCGCAGGGTCCGGCGCTTGCCGAACTGGCGGCCGACGCATGGCGGCGCGATCGTCTACGAGCGCAGCGCCGAAGACGCCGAAGCGGCCGCCTTCGAGGGCAAGGGCGCTCTACCGCCGCTCTACGAATACACCTGGAACCACACGACCCTTCACGCGCTGAAGGTCGAGCCGGCGATCACCTTTCTGCAGATCCGCCTCCCGGAAGGCGGCGAGCTGGCGCTGGTCGAGGCGATGGAGCGCCATTTCGGCGACGAGCTTCTCCTCCATCTGGAATTCCAGCGCCGGTTCGGCCGGGTGTTCGTTTCCAGCCTGCCGCTCCTCCGCTTCCGCTCTCCCGAGCGCCTCGCCGAGGTGGTCGCCGACGGTCGAGGCGATGGGCGGCGCGGTGTCCGACCCGCACACTTACGTCCTCGACAACGCCGGCTGGAAGCGGACCGACGCGCCGCAGGCGGAATTCAAGGGCCTTGCCGACCCCCTCGGCCTGATGAATCCCGGCAAGCTGAAGGCCTGGGCGGGCGCGCGTTCCGGCAGTTCGACGTCAACCTAGTCCGGTGATCCCTGACGGCTTAGGTCGCCGCTTGGAAGGGCTTCCGGCGGTCGCGGGCGGATCAGCCATGCCACGAGAACAACGGCCAGCGCCATGATGCCACTGCCGAGGGCAAGCCAGGTACCGGCCGCCGCGAGCCCGGCCGTTGCCGCCCAGGCCATCGACGATAGCGCTTCGGCGAACGTCGCCACGCGGGACGAGGTCTGCCGTCGGCGGAACTGGCTGCGCTTGGCCTGGCCGCGAAAGATCAGCTGGATGGCCGTCGCCGCCACAGCTGCAACGACGATAGCGACGGCCGCCACCAGCCCGGCCCACGGCGCCGACAGCGCCAGTACCACAACCAAAGGCGTCGCCACGACCGCGATCGAGCCGAGCACCGCCTCGACCTTGGCGCGGATGACCATCCGGGCTGGCACCGGCGCGGTGGCAATGAGATCGGGCGCGTCCTCGCCCGACACTGCCAGCCAGGCGAGGCCGCCTGCAAGCTGACCGGCGGCCACCACAAGCACCGGCACGATGACCACGACCGCGTCGCCACGATCGCCGAATTTCCTCCACAGGAGCAACGCCGGGGGCAGGAGGTAGAGAAGCTGCATCAACGTCTGCGACATGAGCCAGGGATCGCGGAGGAGGAGGGTCCACTCCTTGCGCCGAAGCGCCTGCATGGCCGAAAGCGCGCGGAAGCCGCTCCGCCGCCACCGCGACCGGGAACGTGGTTGTATGGCGCCCGCCGCGGCGACGGCGTAGTCGCTGAACCGGGTGGAGAACAGGACGATCGCCCCCGCGACGAGCACCAGGGCCGCCGCGAGCACGGGCACGAGGGCGGCCGCATCGCCCATCATCGCGCGCGCCGGCAGCCAGACGGCGCTTTCCGGCGGCGGCAGGATCGCCGTCAGCCGCTCGGAATGCAGGATGGCAAAGCGCGAGTAGGTCCCATAGGAGAGGACGGCGGCGGCCTGGAGGCCGATCACGAAGCTGGCGCCCACCAAAGCGGCGAGCACCTGGGTGACGAAGCGCGCCCGTCGGGCGCCGATGGTGCGGAAAAGGGCAACGCCGATGCCGACGGCCAGCGCCGTCGCCGTGCAGGCCGCGGCGGCAACCAGCCCGTAGGCGGTCAGCCAGCGCGCGCCGCCGAGCATGGCCAGGACGTTGATGAACGGACCGGCAAGGAGGAGCGCCATCCCCAACGTCGTGAGAGCGATGGCCGCCACGCGGACTGCAAAGACCCGCGACTTCCGCACCGGCGAGGACAGGATCAGGTCGAGATCGGCGCGGGCGTAGAAGGCGCGGGTTACCGCCTCGAGCGCCTGTGAGACCATCAGCGACGAGGAGAGGATGAGGATCGCCGTCGCGTAGACCAGCGTCGCCTTGTCCGGGGCGACACCGATCCCGGAAAACTTGGCGACCACGAAGTAGGCGAGGCCGTGCATGAGTGACGCGAAAGCGAGGAAGCCAATGATGATCGACGCGGTCCGTCGCCGTCGGCCGGCGGTGATCATGGCGAGGAAGTCGCGCCAGGCGAGCCGCATCTCGTGGCGGGCGAACCAAACGACGGTGCCGGGTCGATTCATGCCGCGGCGCTCTCTTCCTCGGTGATTTCGAGGAAGATGTCCTCGAGGCTCGAATTCGCCACGCCCGGCCTTGAGGCGCAACTCGGCGAGTGTGCCTTCCGCGATCAGCCGGCCGCGGGCGATCACGCCGATCCGTTCCGCCATCCGCTCGGCCACTTCGAGGATGTGCGTCGTCATGATCACGGTGGCACCGCCACGCACGCGTTCGACCAAGACGTCCTTCACCAGGCGTGCCGAGCGGGCGTCGAGTCCGGTCAGCGGCTCGTCGAGAATAATCAGCCGCGGATCGTGTACCAGCGCGCCGGCGAGCGTCACCTTCTGGCGCATCCCCTTGGAGAAGGATTCGCACCGCTCGTCGATGTGCGGCGTCAGGCCGAGCCAGGCGCAAAGCTCCCGTGAGCGGGCCTCCGCGGTCGCTGTCTCGATGCCCCACAGACCCGCAACGAAAGCGAGATATTCGAGCGGCGTCAGCTTCTCGTAGATCATCGGATCGTCCGACACCCATGCCGTCATCCGCTTGGCGGCAACCGGGTGGGCCAGAGCGTCGACACCGAAGATGGAGATCGACCCCTCGTCGGGCTTGAGGAGCCCGGCGACCATCCGCAGGGTTGTCGTCTTGCCCGCGCCGTTCGGCCCGAGCAGCGAATAGAACTCGCCGCCGCGGATCGTCAGGTCGAGGTCGTCGACGGCCGGGCGTTCGTAGCACTTGGTCAGACCGCGAACGGCGAGGGCGGGTGTGAGCGTGTTCATGGCTGTCGGCTGGCGCTGGGTCCAGGAACAGGGATAGCCTACCGATGGTTTCGGCCGGGTGAATCAGGAAGCGCGATGGCGACCATCGTTTCGGACGACCGGAACGAGCACGCCGCGACCGCCCCACAACGCCACGACCTTCGTCACCGCGAGGGCTCCCCGCGCGTCATCCGGGGCTACCGGAACGAGGCGTGACGGTGACGTCAGAGGGCCGTGAATGGACGGCCGACGGGTCCGGCTGACCGAGGATCTCTTTCCCTGAGCCGGCCCGCGCGACAGCGGGCTCCTAGAGCGCGAAGCCGCCGTCGGCGAGAAAGATCTGGCCGGTCGTGTAGTCCGACTCGTCGGCGGCGAGATAGACGGCGAGCGCCGCGATCTCCTCCGCCGTGCCAAGCCGGCCCATCGGCTGCCGATCGATGAACGCCTGACGGATCTCCTCGACCGGCTTGCCGGTCACCCGCGCCTGCTCGGCGATGCGGCCGTCGAGAGACGGCGACTGGATGGTGCCGGGGCAGATGGCGTTGGCGCGGATCCCTTTGCGGATGAAGTCAGCCGCCACCGACTTGGTCAGCCCGATTACCGCCGCCTTGGAGGCGCCGTAGACGTAGCGGTTCGGGATGCCGCGCACCGAGGACGCGCCCGACGAGATGTTGACGATTGCCCCCTTGCCCTTTTCCAGCATCCCCGGCAGGAAGGCGCGGATGGTGCGGTGCATCGCCTTGACGTTGATGTCGAAGGAGAAGTCCCACTCCTCGTCGCTGGTAGTGAGCACGGTCCCGTGGTGGACGAAGCCGGCGCAGTTGAACAGGACGTCGACCGGCCCGACCTTGGCGGCAAGCGCGTTGATCGCCCCGGTGTCGCGAACGTCGAGGGCCGACGTCTCTTTGATGCCGAACGTGCCGAGGTCGCGCATCAGATCCGGGTTGATGTCGGTCGCAATCACCTCGGCGCCCTCGGCGGCGAAGGCGATCGCCGTCGACCTGCCGATACCGGCGCCCGCCGCGGTCAGAAATGCGCGCTTGCCCTTCAGTCGGTCCATCAAGTTCCCCCCGTTCCTGGAGCCTTGCCAAGTCGCGCGGACCATGGTGCAGCCGACCGCCGCGGGTCAAGGGGCGAACCGTCTCACCGGCCCTTGACCTCGAGCATCCAGTTGAGCACCTGGCGCCAGTCGGTCATCCTTAGCGAGATGCCGTGGATGCCGCCGCTGAACAGGATGAAGCGGGCCGGATAGTCGGGCGCCGCCGCCTTCAGCCGCCTGAAGAAGTCGACCTGGGCCTTGTGGCCGACGATCCAGTCCCCGGCGTTGTTGCTGATGTGGATGGCCGGCCGCTCGGCGGGCGCGAGCGACGGCGCCTTGCGGATGAAGTCGTCGTCCATCTGTGAGTTGAGAAACACGAGACCGGTGATCCGCGGCGCGGTTTCCGGGTCGTCAAGCAGGCGCCAGCAGATCCTGCCACCCCACGAGGCACAGCCGAGAAACACTGCAGCCTCCGGCGACTGGTTGGCGTAGTGGAGCAGCAGGGCCTTGACGTCCTCGGTGCCGCGACGTCCGAAATCGGTGAAGTCGGCCGAGATGTAGAGCCCGTCGTTCCGCATCATCAGGTTCTTGATGCGGTTGAAGTTTCCGCCATGGATCCAGTCGCTGGCGCCGGCTTTGCGGTCGGCCCCGTTACCGTGCAGGAAAATGACGATCGCCTTGACCTCGCTGTCGGTCTTGCCGACGGCGACGTAGCGGACCCGCCGCCCATTGGCGTCGAGGCTCAGGTCGGCCTCGACCGCCTCGGTTTCCAGCGACACGTATTTGGCGTCGACCCTGAGCCGCTCCACGACGTCGCGCTGGATGAGGTCGCGCCGGCGATTGTACTCGACGAGCAGCATGTCCCCGTCATAGGCGCTGTCGAGGATCTTCTTGTAGGCGAAGAGGTCGTCCTTGAACGGCGCCAGCCGGTAGGGCTCGGCCGTCGCCGGCGACACGATAAGGCAACAGGCCGCGAGAAGCAGCGCTGCCGGCCTCGCCACCATCGGCCCCTCAGTCGGCACCGGGGACCGCAGTCCCCTGCACGGCGACCGGGACGGCAGCAGCGGGCTCATCTGCCGCCGCCAGCGGCGGCGCGTCGCTCGCTTCGTGGATGGGCGGCTTGCACATCTTCGGAGAGCCGTCCGGCGCGAGCTTGGCGAGATCCATGTGGATGTGATTGTAGTGCATGATGTTGCTGCCGGGACCGAGCACGGTGGTGAAGTGCCGGCAGGCGCCGCCGAAGGCCTGGCGCAGAAAAGCCCGTTCGTCGGCACTCCCCTTCCACCCGGACTGCACGCTGATCTCGCGTCCGTTGGCCAGCTTGAATCCGGAAACATCGAGGGCATTGCCGAAGGCGTGCTCCGAAAGCTCCCGTCCGAAATTGTTGCGGTTTCGGCAGGCGTAGGCCGAGATCTGCTTGATCTCTACCACCTGCACGCCGAAGTGGGCCATGGCGGCCGGCTGGACCGAATCGGCGATCCACGCCTCGAGGGCGTCGGCGAGCGGGCAGCCCATCTTGGCAGGGGGGCTGATGGCCACCGTTCCGCCCGAAAGGGCGGTGACCTCGAGCGGGAAGTCCATGCCGCAGGTACCTTCCTCGGTGATCGGCCCGATTTCGGTCACCGTCGGCGAAGGCTGCCGCGCCGCCATGCAGGCGCGCTCTTTCTCCGCCCGCCAGCCGCCGCGCCCCTCGACCTTGGTGAACTTGTACTCCCCGACGTTGCATCCGGCGAGGAGGATGCCCAGGGCGGCAAGCAAGAGGACAGCCCGCCGCCGCTTGGCGGCAACCGGAGCCCCGGCGCGAGGCGGATACCCGCCCGGTGCGTCGTCGCCCGCTGCGCTGGATGGAGATGTCACCGCCATGCTGCGCCTATAGCCCGGATCGGCAGGGGCGGAAACCCGCGCGATCAATCATCGGCCTCGTTCATCTCCAGGATCCAGTTCAAGACCAGCCGCCAGTCCATCATGCGGATCGGCGTTCCGTGCACCGCGTCCTCGCCTTTGAATAGCTCGACCCGGATCGGGTAGTCGGGCGCTACCGCCTTGACGTTCTTGAAAAAAAGCTCCTGGGTGACCCACGGGACGGTGGGGTCGGCGCTGCCCTGGCCGATATAGATCGGCACGTATTTCGCGGGATCCTTGAAGACGGGCAGCTGGAAGAAAGTGGGCTTGAGCGACGACGGAATGGGCAGCGCACCGTGCATGATGACGCCGTCCAGAAGCTTGACGCCCTCCGGGTCGGCAAGCAGTTCGTCGACAATGATGCAGCCGGTCGATGCGCAGGCGACGATGATCGGGGCATCGGGCGAATTCTTGGCGTAGTGACGCATCAGCGTCTTGACCTCGTCCGTCCCCCGCTTGCCGAAATCCGAGAAGTCGGGCGTGAGATAGACGCCGTCGTTGAGGACCATGAGGTTCTTGACGCGGTTGAAGTTGCCGCCGAACCGCAGGTCCTCTTGTGCCAGCGTCCTGTCGCCATGCCGCCCGTGCAGGTAGATGACGACGATCTTGGCGTCGCCGTCGGTCTTGCCGACGCCGATATACTGGACGGCTTCCTCTTCGCGAATCAGCAGGTCCTTCTTGTATTCGTTGACGTCGAGCGAGACGAACTTGTCATAGGCCTTCTTCAGCCGGATCTCGTCCCGGCCGCCGACATCGCGCGCATCGTCAAACTCGACGACGACGAAGCCGCCACCGTAGAGTTCGCCGAGAATCCGCTGATACTTGAACAGGTCATCCTTGTAAGGCGCGAGGCGAAAGCCCTCGGCGAACGCCACGGCGGGCATCAGCAAGACAGAGACTGCGATCGCCGCGATCCTCATCGGCCTGTCGTCCTCCCACGCTCCCTTCTTCGTCCGGCGCGCACAATCAGCACATCCGCGCCGCTTCCCGACGTCCAGGTGATCTTCTGTGCTGGCTCGGCGCGCCGACGGCCGGCGCCGATCGAAAGGCTGGCTACCCGCATCGCACTTCCCGCGGCACCATGGCCGCGCAACGGCATTACCACCCCAGCGCAACCAGTTTGGCACGCTCACACGCGAGAAGTCATCGCCCAACTGAAACAGCTACCCCAGAAAGGGGACGGACCGTCTCACCGACCCTTGACCTCCAGCATCCAGTTGAGGGTTTCCCGCCAGTCGATCATGCGAAACGACAGCCCGTGGGTGCCGGCGCTGAACAGGACGTAGTGGATCGGGTAGTCCGGCACGGCCTTCTTCATGGCAATGAACAGGTCGCGCTGCGACTTCCAGCCGACCACCGTGTCTTCGCGACTGCCAGTGATGAGGATCGGGATGCGACCTGCCGCATCGAGGCCGGCAGCGAACTGCACGTCGCCGCGATCCATCACCGGATCCAAGAGGATGAGCCCGCCGAGGAGCGGCCGCACCGCATTGTCCCGTGCCAGGCGCCAGCAGATTCTGGCACCCATCGAACCACAGGCGAGGAACACTGGCGCGTCCGGCGACTGGGCAGCGGCGAAGAGGACCAGGTCGCGGATCTCGGCCGCCCCCTCGCTGCGGAAATTGGAGAAGCTCGGCGACAGGTAGACGCCATCGTTCCGCATCATCAGGTTCATGATGCGGTTGAAGTTGCCCCCGTGGATCCAGTCGTTGATGCCGGTATCACGGCCGGTACCGAATCCGTGGACGAAGACGACGATGGCCCTGGCGCCGCCCTCGACCTTGCCGACCGCATAGTAGCGGATGGTGCGGCGGCCGAGCTTGACCGACAGGTCGGCGAGCGCGGCATCGGGTATCAGCGAGACATACTTCGGGTCGACCCGCTCGCCGCGCACCATGTCGCGAGCGTAGAGGTCGCGCGGGCGATTGTATTCGACCTCGCGGTAGGCGCCGTCATCGGCGCTGTCGAGGATGTTTTGGTAGGCGAACAACTCGTCCTTGAACGGCGCCAGCCGGTAGGGCTCGGCGCCGAACGCCGGGAGCGAAACGGACAATGCAATGACGAGCGCCAACCGCCTCACGCGGGGCCATCCTCCTTGTTCAACGCGGACAGGCTGATCCGCTGCCGTCCTTCGGCGTCGAAATTAGCCGGATCGAGCCAGCGCTCGAAGGCCGCCTTTCGCTGTGGCCATTCACTGTCGAGCATGGCGAACCATGCGGTGTCCCGGTTCCGCCCGCGGATCATCATATGCTGCCGGAAGATGCCCTCGAAGGTAAACCCCAGCCGGCGCGCGGCCCGTCTAGACGGCTCGTTCAGGGCGTCGCACTTCCACTCGTAGCGGCGATAGCCGAGCTCCTCGAAGACGCGCCGCGCCATTAGATACATGGCGTCGGTGGCGATGCGCGTCCGCTTGAGGCGCGGCGAATAGGTGATGGCGCCCACCTCGATCACGCCGTGCACCGGCACGATCCGCATGAAGGAGGCGGAGCCGATCGCCATGTCGGTTGCCCGGTCGAGGATCGCGAAGAACAGCGGATCTTCGCCGGTCATCGTCCGCTCCGCGAAGCCCCGGAACGCCGCCTCGTCGGCGAAAGGGCCATCATCGCGATAGCGCCAGAGGTCTCCCTCGGTGTCCTCGGCGAAAGCGGCGTGGAGGTCGGCAGCGTGGGCATCGGGCGAAAACGGCTCGAGCCGCGCATAGCGGCCCTCCATTACGGTGGGCGGCGGCAGGGGACGCGGTGTCCAGGTCATGCGGCGGCTCTCCGCTTGGCATCGCTGACGAAGAAGCCGTCGAGGTCCGCGAAGCTCACGGCATTGCCGAGTGCCTCGAACGTGCCGGTTTCGGCGATCTCCCGCGCCGCTTGCATGAAGCCGCCCCAGGCCGCCCGCGCCAGGGCTCCGCCGACGCTGACCCGCCGCACCCCCAGGTCGGCGAGATCGGCGACCGAAAGGCCGACCGGCCCGCCGATCAGCACGTTGACCGGCTTCGGCGCCATCGCCTTGACCAGCGCCGCGATCTCCTCGCGCGCGTGAACGGCCGGTGCGTAGAGGCAGTCGGCGCCGGCTTCGGCGAAACGCTCAAGGCGTTTGATGGCCTCGACCACCGATTCGGGGTGGCCGACGCGACGGGCCTCCGATCGCGCCACGAGGATCACGTCAGCTCCGGCGGCATCGATCGCCGCGCGCGCTGCCGCCACCCGTTCGACCGCGAGGTCGATGTCGTAGAGGGGCTTGCCCGGGTGGCCGGACATGTCCTCGATCGACAGGCCCGCAACGCCAGTCGCGACGCACAGCCGGACGCTTTCGGCGACACCCTCCGGATCGTCGGCAAAGCCGTTGCCGAAATCCGCGTTGACCGGCAGGTCGGTCGCTTCGACGACCGCCCGGATATGGTCGAGCATGGCACTCCTGCCGACCGCGTCATCGGGCAGTCCCGATCCCCACGCCGCGCCGGCGCTGGTCGTCGCCAGCGCCTTGAAGCCGAGCGACTGCAGGTAGCGGGTTGACCCGACATCGAACGGGTTGGGAATGACGAAGCAGCCGCTCTCGTGGAGGGCGCGGAAGGTCTGTCGCTTTTCGGTCGTGCTGGGCATCGAGTCCTCCTCCGATCCGGCGCCGGGTGGCACCGCAATTGTTATGGGGTCGATTCTCTGGCAACTCAGCCCGTCCCCCGCTCGGCGGCGGGCAGCTGTGATCGGTTGGCCAGCCGATCGTCCGGGCCGTTTGATTTCAGCAAGGTTATGCGCCAAGAGTTGACGCCAAATCAACGACAACCGGTCGGGAGGATCGTGTTCATGCTGCACACCATCGCGGGCTTCGACCGCATCGGCGAGGAGAACGCCTTCACGGTGCTGGCGCGGGCGACCGAGCTCCAGGCGCAAGGCCGCGACATCATCAATCTCGGCATCGGCCAGCCCGATTTCCGCACCCCCGACCACATCGTCGAGGCGGCGGTGAAGGCGCTCCGCGACGGCCATCACGGCTACACCCCGGCGACCGGCATCCGGCCGCTCCGCGAGGCGGTCGCCGCCGACACCCACCGACGGCTCGGCGTCGAGGTGTCGCCTGACCAGGTGATGATCGTGCCGGGCGGCAAGGTCACCATGTTCGCCGCGATCCTGATGTTCGGCGAGCCCGGCGCCGATATCCTCTATCCCGATCCCGGTTTCCCGATCTACCGCTCGATGATCGAGTTCACCGGCGCCCGGCCGATCCCGATCCCGATCCGCGAGGAGCACGGCTTCGCCTTCTCGGCCGAGGAGACGCTGAGCCTCATCACGCCCAAGACCCGGCTGATTATCGTCAACTCGCCGGCCAACCCGACCGGCGGCGTCACGCCGAAGGCGGACGTCGACAGGCTGGTCAAGGGCCTCGCCGGCTGGCCGGACGTCGCCATCCTCTCCGACGAGATCTACGGCCAGATGACCTATGACGGGCTGGAACACGTCTCGCTGCTCACCTATCCGGAGATCCGCGACCGGCTGATCCTGCTCGACGGCTGGTCGAAGACCTACGCCATGACCGGCTGGCGGATGGGCTGGTCGATCTGGCCGGACACGCTCTACGACAAGATCCGCAAGCTCGCCGTCAACGCGTGGTCCTGCGTCAACGCTCCAACGCAATATGCCGGCATCGCCGCGCTGACCGGCCCGCAGGATTCGGTCAGCCAGATGGTCGCCGAGTTCGACAACCGTCGGACAATCGTGGTCGAGGAGCTGAACAAGCTCCCCGGCGTTTCCTGCATCACGCCGAAGGGCGCCTTCTACGCCTTCCCCAACGTCAAGAAGACCGGCTTCAAGGCAAAGCAGCTCGCCGCGACCATGCTCGAGGACGAAGGCGTCGCCATCATCGGTGGCCCCGACTTCGGCGTTCTCGGCGAGGGCTATATCCGCGTCTCCTACGCCAACTCGGCCGAGAACATCAAACGGGCAATGGCGCGGATGGGCGATTTTCTCGCCCGGCACCACAACACCGCCGCGGCGGAGTAGTTCGTCGACGCAGACTCCTTCTACTCGTCTTGCGGGGCCTGTGGCGGCAGTTCGTCCGGCTCGATCACCGGCGTGACGCCGCCCGCGGGCGGTGTCACGGTCATTTCCGGGTCACCGACCGGCTCCGGCTTCAGCACGCCGTCACACGGGTCAAGCGTCTCGCTCAGCGTCGGATCGTCGGTCGGGTCGAGAGGCGTATCGTCCGACGTCACGAGATGATCCTTGCCGCGGGCGTCCACCTTGCAGTCCTCGCCGGACGCTGCGGCCAGCGGGGCCGCAGCGAGCATGGTGAGGGCGCCAAGCGTCGCTGTGGCGAAAGTCATGGACCGAAACGGCATTATGGTCCCTCCACTCGTTAGTCATCGGTTGTCGCCCGTAAGGGCAAGCGGCGGAAGCCGTTTTGGGTTCCGTCACCACCCGGGATCGACGTCATCCGTCAACAGCCTCGGCCAGCAAAGTGCGGCGCGACGTGTCCGTCCCGGCTTCTTCGCAAGTGCGGAAATTCCGATCGGAACCCCTCACAAAGACCGATAGGTGAGCCGGCAGCGGCGTGTCGTGCGTCAGGCGGCGTCCCGCGCCGGTAGCTGGTGCTTGCCGGCACATTTCCGCACCCGCTGGCGCAGGTCCTCGACCAGCCAGCGCCCAGCCTTGCCCGGCGGCCGGCCGCGTTCGTGGACGATGTAAAGCTCCGAACCGGCGTCCGCGATCTCCGGTATGTCGAGGATGGCGAGACGGCCGGCCTCGACATGGCGGCGGGCGACCGGGAGCGGCATGCTGGTCCAGCCGAAACCGGCGAGCAGGAACTCGAGCTTGGTGCCGAGGTCGGCAAAGCGCCAGGTCCGGGGGCTGATGCTCGCGCGACCGTTGGCCGCAGGCCCTGCACGATTGGTGAGGACGAGCTGGACATACGGCTCCAGCGCCTTGCAGGACAGCGGCCCCGGCCCCGCCGCCAGCGGATGGCTGGAGGCGACGACCGGCACCAGAGGAATCCGCACCAGAAACTCGGTCGCCCATTTGTCGGCGAGTCCCTGCGAGGGCGTGAGAATGCCCAAACGGGCCGCGCCCTCGCGCAACCGCTGCTCGGAACCGCCGACCCCCTCGGTGAAGACCGTCACCGGCAGGGAAGGATAAACGGCGGTGAGCGCCCGCAGGCTTGCCACCAGCACCTCGTTGGGAAACAGCGCGTCGACCGCCAGCGCAAGTTCCGGCTCGACATTGTCGGCGATGCTGTCGGCCCTCGTCTTCAGTGCGTCGGCGTCGCGGATCAGCTTTCGCGCATCCTCCAGCAGGATGCGCCCGGCGTCGTTGAGACGCGGCACCTTTCCGTCCCGCTCGAAGAGCGCCGTGCGAAGCGCGGTCTCCAGCCCATTCACCGACTGGCTGATCGCCGACTGGACCCGACCGAGCTTGCGCGCTGCCGCCGAGAAACTGCCGGTTTCAGCCACGGCGACGAGTATGCGGAGTTGATCGAGAGTCAGCGGATCGAGCATCACCTATCATCCATTCTGATGACTGACCGACAGAATTTGGCTCATTCAGCCCGCGCAACAAGACCCCACATCGAAAAGGCAAGCGAAACCAAACTTTGGAGTAACGAAAATGAAAGCGACACGCATTGCCACTCTCGCCGGTGCCGTCCTGCTGCTTGGTGTCGGGGCTGCGGCCGCCGACTCCGGTCCGGCCGGGGCGCAAGCGATTCCTCCGGGCTCGTCCATGGCGCAGCTGCTCGGCCACAGCTCGGTGGACGGCACCAATCTGCAGTCCCGGGGCACGGTCACCGGGTACTTCGGCACCAGTCAGGTGCAGCACTTCCGTTGCACCGAAGCGGCGATGGACGCCGGCCGCTGCACGCTCGGCCGATAGGCGCTGTTCCCGACGGGACGGAGCTTATCCGCTCCGTCCCGTCCGGGAGCCCAGGTGGAACAGCTGCGAACCCTGTCATTTGCCCTCATGACGCGGATGGAAGACATCGAAAAGGCCGTGAGCCGCTTGTCGCCCGACGAGCTTGTCAGGTTCCGAGCTTGGTTTGAGGCTTTCGACGCAGAGCCGTTCGACAACAAGATCGCGCGGAATGCACGAGCCGGTACGGCTCGACGCGTTAGTTTGCTCGGCTGAAGCCGCTGCTGCCAAATGACACACGAAGCAAGCCGCGAGTAGATGATCGACGTGTCATCAGCGGGATTACCCAAGTGTTGAAGTCGGGTGGGCGTCGGATCGATGCTCCGGATATCTATGGTCCGCATAAGACGTTCCATAATCGCTTCGTCCGCCGGAGCGCGAGGGGCGTTTGGATCGACATCTGCCACGCACTCGCATCGGCGGGCGGTCGTCCTGCCCAGGTCTCGGTTATGAATCCGGACCGTAAGGCTGTTCCAGGCGAGGATCGCCGCGGCGTTGGAATAGCCCTAGGGCCGCAGGCGCGCTTCTCGCCGCCGGCCCATGGCCGGCGGCGAGGCATGAGGGCTTAGCTCAATTTGCCGTCCGTCGAGAAGTGGAAGACCGTCGTCGAGGCGAAGGTCTGACCCGGCTTCAGCTCGGTTGAAGGAAAGTTGGGATGGTTCGGTGAATCCGGGTAGTGCTGGGTCTCGAAGGTGTAACCGGCGCCCTGGCGGTAGACCGTGTCCGACGAGCCGAGGACCGTGCCGTCGAGATAGTTGCCGGTATAGAACTGGATCCCGGGCTCGGTCGTATCGACGGTCATGATGCGGCCGCTCATGGGATCGTAGGCCTTGGCGGCAAAGCTCATCTCGCCGGGCTTCGACTTGTTCAGAACCCAGTTGTGATCGTAGCCGTGCGCGAGGATCAGCTGCTGGAAGTTATCCGTGATGCGCGAATTGATCGCGGTGAGATTGCGGAAGTCCATCGGCGTGCCGGCCACCGGGTCGATCGAGCCCGTGGGAATCTGGGTGGCGTCGGTCGGCGTGTACTTGTCGGCGTTGATCTGGACGAGCTGGTCAAGAGCCGAGCCCGAGCCGTTGCCGGCGAGATTGAAGTAGCTATGGCTGGTGAGGTTCAACACCGTCGGCTTGTCGGTGGTCGCCTCGTAGTGGATGGTGAGCGCGTTCTGGATCGTCGAGCGTATAGGTGACGGCGACCTGCATCGTGCCCGGGTAGCCGTCCTGGCCATCGGGGCTGGTGTAGGTGAGCTTGGCGGCAACGCCGTCCTTCACGGTCTACCGGCGTGACCTTCCAGTTCTGCAGATTGAAGCCGGTGGTGCCGCCATGCAGCGAATTCACCCCGTTGTTGATCGGCAGATGGTAGGTCTGGCCGTCCAGGGTAAAGGTGCCCTTGGCGATGCGGTTGCCGTAGCGGCCGATGATGGCGCCGAAATAGGTGCTGTTCGAGTTGTAGCCCGCAAGGTCGTGATAGCCGAGCACGACGTTGGCCATGTGGCCCGTGCGGTCGGGCGCGTCTATCGCGGTGATGTCAGCCGCCGAGCGTGATGAATTTGACGCTCATGCCGTTGGCATTCGTCATGGTGTATTGCTCGACGGCGGTGCCGTTGGGCAGCGTCCCGTAAGGTGCCTTGGTGAGGCTGTCGGCCGAGTGCTGACTGAGCACCGAGGGCGCATATGGCGGCAGCGCCGGCGGCGAGGGCGAAACGGGTCATCGATGTCATGTCTTCCTCCTCTCATTCGAGATGCAGGCTCCCCAGTCGTCGCTCCTGAACACGCGACATAGCGTTGAGCGCAACTCCGACAACGGCACGTCGCACGCTGCGACCAAAGGACCCGTTCGGGCTGACGTGATCGACGCCTGCATGTTTGGCTTCAATATCTATCTTCTTGACTACGATGGCACTCTGGCTGCCACGCGGCCCCGCTGCCGGCGCGTGCCTGACCGCGCATTGCGTGAGCCCGGCGCGGTCGTTCCCGAAGAATTGATGAATGCGGTCATCGACAGTGGCGTGCCGTTGGAAACCGCTGTCGCCAGACTGCCGCCCAGCCTGCGACCGCGCCGCCGTCTGTCTCGCCGCAACCGTCAGTTATTGGTTATGAGTCCGGACCATAGGGAGGCTGACCCATGCACCGACTTTTTCTCTCCGTCCCACTGCTTCTCGCTTTCGCCGTCCCGGCCGTCGCCCAGGACATGCCCGACTGCGCCAACGCCTCCAGCAATGTGGAGATCACGGCTTGCGTCTGGGACGCCTACAAGCGCGCCGATGCCGAGTTGAACACCGTCTGGAAGCAGGTCATCGCGTCGATCCAGCCGGAGGACTACATCCCGGCCGACACGGTCAAGGCGTGGAAGGACGATCTCCTCGCCGCCCAGCGCGCATGGATCACCTTCAAGGAAAAGGACTGCGACGCGGTCGCCTATGAATGGTACGGCGGCTCCGGCGCCAACATGGCGGTCGGCTCCTGCCTCTACGAGCACACCGTCCAGCGCACCAGGGACCTCAAGGAGCGCTACCTGGCCCACTAGCGGCGGTTCGTCTCACGGGCAGGTCTCGATCTCGGGCGTCTCGTCCGAGATGCGCGTCGTCGTCGGGTTTCTTCCTAATGCCGGGCGTCAATTGCCGGCCCCTCGCCGATCTTCCCCGTGGGGATGGTGACCCATGCCGCCATTCCGGCACAGAGCGCGGCCACCGCCACGATGCCCATCGCCGTGCCATAGCCGCCGAGAAACGCCGCCTCGGCGCCGGCCCGCAGCGGCGCATCGGGAGCGGGAAGCACGCCGAAGCGCGGCGCTCCTTGCGGCGCGGCCGCGACATAGATCAGCCGCGCCACCAGCCCGACGATGGCGACGGCGAAGACGCCGGCGAGCCGGCTCGCCGCGTTGTTGACGCCCGACGCCGCACCGGAGCGTGCCTCCGGCACCGCGTTCATCACCGCGGTGGTGAGCGGCGAGACGACGATCCCCATGCCGATGGCAAGCACGATGACCGGGGCGACAACGCCGATCCACAGATCGGAAAGGGCCAGCGCCAGCGCCGCGCAGCCGACCGCGACGAGCAGCGGTCCGACCGTCATGAACAGGCGCGGCCCATGCTTGTCGGCGAGTCCGCCCATCGCCCGCGACATCACGCCGATGATGATGCCGAAGGGAAGGATCGTCAGTCCCGCCTCCGCCGCCGTCAGCCCGCGGCGGACCAGAAGCTCGAAGGGCAGCAGGAACGCGTCCGCTGAGCGCGCCGTAGAGGAGGACCGTGACGATATTGCCGCCGGTGAAGACCCGGCTCGGAACAGCACCGGCGGCATCACCGGATTGGCCGCCCGCCATTCGATGGCGACGAACGCGGCGACCGCGCGACGCCGAGGACGATCGCGCCGATGCTGCTAGCCACAGCCGGACGCTCGCCTCCCCGGCCTCGATCAGCCCGAAGGTGATGGCGCCGAAGCCGACCGCGGCGGCGAGGGCGCCCGCCCAGTCGATCCCGCCGCGCGCCGTCTCGTCGCGGCTCTCCGGCACATGGCGCCAGGTGAGCCAGACGGCGATCACCGCGATCGGCACGTTGATCCAGAAGGCCACGCGCCACGACAGCGTATCGATGAGGAACCCGCCGAGCGGCGGGCCGAGCGCGGTGGTCACCGCCGAGGCCGCCGCCCAGGTGCCGATCGCGCGGCCGCGGATATCCTTGGGGAAGTTGGCCGTGATCAGCGCCAGGCTCTGCGGCACCAGCAGCGCCGCGCCGATCCCCTGCACCGCCCGCGCCGCCGACCAGCACGATCGATGGTCGGCGCCAGCGCGCAGGCGAGCGACGCTAGCCGTGAAGAGCGACGATGCCGATCAGGAAGACGCGGCGGCGGCCGATCCGGTCGCCGAGCCCGCCGCCGACCAGAATCAGCGCGCCGAGCATCAACAGGTAGCCGTTCACCACCCATTGCAGGTCGGCGATATCGGCGCCGAGGCCGCGCTGGATCGCCGGCAGCGCGATGTTGACCACCGAGCCGTCGATGAAGGCCATCGCCGAGGCGAGGATCGTCGCCGCCAGGACGAAGGGTGCGCGAGCTTGCCGGGCAGCCGGCGAAATCCGCACGGCGGGCGGCAAGGCGGAGGAAGCCGCGGCCTTCCGGCACCAATGGTCTGTGGGTCACCCCCTGCCCCTTGCCGTTCAGGCTGGATCGGGGACCAGGATAGCGGCTGCCGGCCGACAGACCAACGCTGAGCGCCGGCCGGGGTCGACTACGCGGCCCCTGTCATCACCTCACCCAGGCGCGTCACCTTCAAGGGCCCCACCTTTACCCCGGCAGGCAGTCCTGCCCGGTGGCAAACTGATTCTTCGCCGGCACCACCGACAGGTCGAACTTCCTGATCAACATCGGCTACGGCGACGAGTCGAAGCTCTGTCCGCGCAATCCGCGCCTCGACTTTGCCGACATCGCCGCCTTCGCCTGAACGGTCGACGGCACTGGCGCTCTACCGGGCCGGCGTCGCATGCTTGGCGATGAAGGCGATGACCGCCTTGCGAACCGGCGAGTTTGCCTCGCTCAGGGCGAAATAGGGCTCAAGGTGGTCGCCGCCCGGCTCGACGAGCACGGTCGCCGAGCCACCCTTTGCCTCGATCTGCGCGGCAAGCCGCGTGGTGCTTCTCATGTCGACAACCTCATCGGCATTGCCGGTGACGAGAAGCGCCGGCGGCTCGCTGCCGTCGACGAAGGGGAGGGGCATGCTCCGACTTCTCGTGTCGCGCGGAAAGATCCGGTCGAAGGGCAGAAAGATCGGCTGGAAGTCGTACGGGCCAGACAGTCCGATGAAACCGGCAACGCTGCCCGCAGGCAGTCCGGCTTCCGCGAGATAGCGCTCGTCGAAGGTCAGCATCGCAGCGATATGGGCGCCGGCCGAATGTCCGGCGAGAATCAGTGGCCGCGGGCTGCCGTCGCTCTGCCGCTCGCGCCGCCACACCAATGCGACGGCGGCTGCCGCATCTTTGACGAATTCTGGGAACGTCACGTCCGGATAGACCCGGTAGTCCGGCACCACGACGATCAGCCCGGTTGCGGCCAGCGCCTCGGCCGTCCGGCGGATGTCCGGCTTGTCCTTCGAGCCCTCCTGCCAGCCACCGCCGTAGAAGAAGATGAAGAGCGGCGCTCCGTCGGAGACGTTCTCGGATCGATAGATGTCGAGTGTCTGCCGCGTCGCGACGCCGTAGGCGATGTCGGCGTCGTGCGTCAGCCCTTGTACTGCCGACGCAGGCAGCGCCTGCGCAAGCACGAAGATGCCGCACGCCAAGGCACCGAAGAGGACGCGCAGGCCCATCGAAACGCCGCCCGGCAAATCAGCGCACGCCCGGTCGTGGGCATGTGATCGACGCATGCGCCATAGCGGCGCGCTTGGATTCCCCATTATCCCCGATCTCCCCATTGGCGCGAGAGTCCGCTTCCCTCCGACGCCAGATTGGACGACCATCCAGTCACTGCAAGGGCCGGTCGAGTTCGAAGAAGGCAAGTTCGAACGATCGAGACCGGGTCAAGCGGACCGCGCCGGCGGCTCGGCGAAAGCCGGGAAGAGCCGGAATGCCTCGCGGAGCTGCTTTTGAGCATGGATCGCAGCAATGCGGCGCATGATCGGGAGTGGGCCGATGCTCCCCGTGAACGGCGGCACAACCGTTCGACGGGCGTTGCCAGGGCCGAAAGGCCTGAGGCGGCGGCGAGAGGGAAGGCGCTTTCAGCGATGGAAGCAAAAGCCTGATCGCAAATCAGCCCGGCCGGGCTTGCAGCGCGCCCTTGGCTGCGCAGTGAGACCGGACCGGCCTGACAGGGAGGCGTCGGTTGGGGCGACCCAGGCGGCGCCTTTCTGTCGTTTGTGGTGAACTCCCTTACCTTAGTGGATGAAGGCGAGGAACGGCTGGCCGAGCCAGGCCTGCACCGTGGTGGCAACCGTGAACACGGTGAAGACGGCCGCCCCGCCCCAGACGATCGCCCGCCCATGCCGCCGGCCGGCTCCGACAAGGAGGCCGAGGGGCGGCAGGATCTGCATCGCATGAATGCCAAAGAAGTGCCCGACCCGGAGGTCGCCGCCCGTCCGCGTCCAGCCGAAGATCGGAAATCCGCCCACGTCGGTATGCGCGGCGGCAACCCAGTGACCGTTGTTGACGGCGATGGCTATCCCCGCCCCGGTGCCGAGGACGAAGGTCAGCACCAGCCCAAGCGCGACCGACAGCCGGAACGCAGGTGCAAGGTCGCCGCGGCTGTGCCGGGCCAGCGCGATGCCGAGCACCAGCGACACCCCCGTTATCAGGATCGCGCCGACGCCCATCAGCGAATAGGCAGCGCTCTCGACCAGCGTGCTGTTGTTGAAATGCGAGGCGACGCCGCGGCTCGCCTGCAGGATGATATAGGTGATCTCAAACACCCCTGCCGCGACCGTCGCGACGGCGTATCCGTTGATGAACCGGCCGGCCCGCCTGATGTCCGGCAGATAGCCCCAGAACCAGGCGAGCGTGGCGAAATAGGCCGACATCGCCAGTTCGAACTTCAACGGCTTCGACCAGACGCTGATGCCGTTGAGCAGGCGGTCGTCGAGCAAGGCAGCCGCGAAGGTCGGCACCATCATCGCGGCGAGCACCACGGCAAAGCCCCAGAGAAGCGGTTGCCGCCGCCCCCCCTCCGCGGCGATCTCCACGGCGATCGATATTCCCGGCAGTTCGCTGTGGCGTTGCGGCAGGGCGATCAGCGACATGGCATCAAACCTCCAGAGCGGCGCGGGGTGCGCGAGCCAATCGGATGATGAGGAAGAGGACGAAGCCGAGCGGACCGAACAGGAAGGTCAGCACCAGGCAGGGGATGACGAGCAGATGGGGGATGCCCTCGGCGCGGGCAGTCCGGACTTCGAAGGCGCCGACGAAGAGATCGAACGCCAGATAGTGCAGCCAGCCGGCGAGAAGCAGTGCGTCCGACTGGAAGAGAAGCCGCACGTCGGCGAGGCTGGAGAAGCCCCCTTCGGCGCCGACGAAGAAGGCGCCGACCAGCCCCGCATAGGCGACGCCGAGCAGCGCCGGGATGATCAGGCCGCTCACGCCGTCGACCACCAGCTTGCGGCCGGGAAACAGGATCAGCCCGGCCCAGCCGACCAGGGCGACCGGATTGGCGATGGCGAAGATCGTTTCGAAAACGGACACGGCCTTCCTCCTCGCGTCTTGACAATGACAAGATCGTGTATAGCCGCTCCATCTGGACGTCGTCAAGATATTTCTTGACGTTGTCAAGATCGGTTCAGGCGGCTATGTTGTCAGGCGCCCGCCCGCTTCTGCGGCGGGCTGCACACGAGAGGAACGATGGCCAGAGTGAAGCGCACGACTGCCGCTCCGGCAGGGGCCGCCAGACATGGCCCTGGCCGCTCCGCGCCCGGCGCGGCGGCGCGGTCACCCAAGCGGTCGGAATCGCGCCATTATCACCACGGCGACCTCCGTGCCGCGCTTCTCGCCGCTGCCGAGGAGGAACTCGCGGAGAAAGGCGTCGAGGGCTTCACATTGCGCGGCTGCGCCCGGCGTGCCGGCGTGTCTCACGCCGCCCCCGCTCATCATTTCAAGGATGTCCGCGCGTTGCTCACCGAGATGGCGACAATCGCTTTCGACCGCTTGTCGGCGAGCATGGAGGCCTACGCCGCCGGCATCGAGCCCGGCACGCTCGACTATATCGATGCCGTCGGCCGCGGCTACCTCGCCTTCGCGATCGCCCACCCGGCATCCTTCCACCTTCTGTTCCGGTCGGCGGCCCTCGACTGCGACGACAAGCGCTACGAGAGCGCCGGCGAGCGCGCCTTCGCCTATCCCGTCCGTGGCGTCGGCGCCTACCGCGGCTCCGCCGACCCGATGTCGAACCCGAGTCTGGCTGCGGAGGTCATCGGCATCTGGTCGATGGTGCACGGACTTGCCGATCTGACGCTCGCCGGCCAGTTCGACAAGGGCGCCGGCGGCGACCCGAAGCTGCTGGCCGACTCGCTGGTCCCGGCGCTGATCCATCAGTTCTTCGAGGGAAAGGCTCTGCGCGTCAGGCGACACCGACCGGGCTGACGTCGCACCGGGACTCTACGCAGCCCCGCCAACAAAAACGCCGCCGGGGTAACCGGCGGCGCAGGTGATCCGTCTTGAAGCGCGGGCGTCGGCCCGCGCCAGCGACGATTTAGGCGAGCTCGAGCTTGACGGCCTTCGGGCCCTTGCCCATCCGGTCCGGCTCGACCTCGAAAGTCACGCGCTGGCCATCGGCGAGATGGCTGATGCCCGAAGACTCGAGCGCAGTCACGTGAACGAAAACGTCCTTCGAGCCGCCCTCCGGCGTGATGAAGCCGAAGCCTTTGGACGAATTGAAGAACTTCACGGTGCCAGTCTGGCGCATTGTGGGATCCTTTTCCCGTTAGTGTCGGCCGCAACGATCGCGCCCGTTGGTGAAAGGCAGCTTGGTGTCGGGGAAAGGAATAAGCGTCTTATCGCGACCCCCCGGGCTAGGCCCGGGATCAGCGAGGGGGTTCTTGTCCTCGCGCAGTTTTTCCAGTCTCCGGGTTCAAAGCGCCCGAACCCGAGTCATATGACCTCGAAACGCGACAAACGCAAGACCATTTCGAAAGCACCGTCCCGCACAAATGTCGGACATGAAATGGTTTTTTCAATTCTAGCTAAGTCTTAACGCCGCCGCCTCGCGGCAGAGCGTTGTGATCCGGACCCAGTTTCCCTGGCTGACGGCATCGCTCGGCGCCACCCACGATCCGCCGACGCAGATCACGTTGGGGAGCGCCAGATAGTCGGTCGCATTCTTCGGTCCGACGCCGCCGGTCGGGCAGAAGCGAATGCCGGGAAGCGGCGCGGCGAGCGCCTTGAGATAGCCGACGCCGCCGGCCGGCTCGGCCGGAAAGAACTTGAGGATCGACAAGCCCTGCTCGGCGAGCGTCATGGCTTCGCCCACCGTCGCGACGCCGGGCAGGAACGGCACCGGAGAGTCCGCAGCGGCACGAACGAGATTGGGCGACGCGCCGGGGCTGACCAGAAACCGCGCACCGGCTTCGACGGCGTCCTCGAGCTGGCGAACGTCGAGCACCGTGCCCGCGCCGACATCGCACTCCTCGACCTCCGCCGCGATTGCCCGGATGCAGTCGAGCCCGGCAGGCGTCCTCAGCGTCACCTCGATGGCGGTGAGCCCGCCGGCGACGAGGGCGCGCGCAAGCGGCACCGCCACCGCGGTCGATTCGATGGTGAGCACGGGGACAACTGGCGCCGCGGTGAGGATTCTCAGGAGATTTGTTTCGCGATCGTTCATGGAGGGTCTCTGTAGCGAAGCCGTCACGGACGACAAAGCGGAATCTCGCCGCCCGCTTGTCGCGGCGCACCATTTCCGCCTATAGCTGGCGGGAGAAATCAGACGATCGGGGATTGGAACATGTCCATGCCATTGAACGGCACCAGCCGCGCCGCGCTTGCCGAAACGCTCCTGCCGGAAGGGATTGCCCGCGCCATCGGCGCCGTGCTGCTGGTCCTCGCCGGCACCGCCGTTCTCGCCATTGCCGCCAAGATCAAGGTGCCGTTCTGGCCGGTGCCGATGACGCTGCAGACACTGGCGATCATGGCGCTTGCCGCCGCCTACGGCTCCCGTCTGGCGGTGGTCACCGTCGTCGCCTATCTCGCCGAGGGCCTCATCGGCCTGCCGGTCTTCACCAACACTCCGCCGGCAATCGCCGGGCCGGCCTATTTCCTCGGGCCGACCGGCGGGTTCCTTATCGGCTTCGTCGCCCTTGCCTTCATCGTCGGCATCGCTGCCGACCGCGGCCGGAGCCGTTCGTTCGCCAGGCTGTTCGCCGCGATGATCATCGCCGACATCGTCGTCTTTGTCCTCGGCTTCGTCTGGCTCGCCTGGTTCGCCACCCTGTCCAACGGCGCAGCAGGCCTCGGCGTGGCGACCGCGTTCTCCGCCGGCGTCGCCCCGTTCCTGCTCGCCGACCTGTTGAAGATCGTGCTCGCGGCGCTGACAGTGCCGGCCGTCTGGGGGCTGGTCGAGCGCAAGGGTTAAAGCAGGATGTCGAGAAACGAGCCGCCACCGCCAATGGAAACCAGCTCGTAATTCGGAACGAATCCTCGACGTCATTCCGGCGAAAGTCGGAATCCATCACTGCCGGACGAACTTACAAAACGCCGGTTTGTGGTGAGGACTGCGATGGACCCCGGCTTTCTCCGGGGTGACGGAGAAAGAGCGGTCTCCGCCCGGACAAGACGAAACAAGCCCGGCCTTCAAGTCATCCCGCTTCTGGCTGCTGCAGAAGCAGCGTCCCTGCCTGCCGCCCCTCACAGCCCCAGCCGGTAGAAGCGGTTGGCGTTGTCGCGATAGAACTTCCTGAGCTCCGCCTCCGACAGCCCGGCCAGCGCCCGGTCGAGCACCTCGACCCAGCGCTCGATGGTCGTTGCCTGCGTGCAGACCGGCCAGTCGCCGGCATAGATGACGCGGTCGACCCCGAAGGCGTCGAGGGTGGCATCGATGAACGGCCTGAGGTCGGCCTCGCTCCAGTTCTGGTGGTCCGCCTCGACCGGCAGATCGGAAAGCTTGCAGACGACGTTCGGGTGCCGCGCCAACTCGCGCATCTCGGACCGGAACTGGTCGATATGCCCGCCCCTGATTCCCGGCTTGCCGCAGTGGTCGAGGATCATCGGCACATTCGGGATCTGCTTCACGAACTCCAGAACGAAGTCCATCTGCGTGTAATTGACGTTGATCTCGAAATGCATGTCGAAGCGCTCGAGGGTGTTGACCCCTTCGATGAATTTCGGGCTGAGCGTCAGCGCGCGCGGGTCGGCATCGAACTCGACGATACGGCGGATGCCGCGAACCCTGGGAAAACGGGTGACCATCTCCTCCAGGATCGGCGCCACCGCCGCGCCGCGCTCGAGCGGCGCCATCGGCACGATGGCGATCAGCCGCGGATCGCGCTTCGCGTCGTCCTCGACGAATTCGATCTCCTGGATGTACTGGCCCTGCTCGGCGTCGAAATCCGCGTAGCATTCGAGGAACACCATCGCCTCGACGTCGACCGTGCCGCAGTCCTTGCGGTAATCCTCCACCAGATAGGGACGGTTGAGGAGCGCGTTGCCGGCAAGCCACGAATAGGAAAGCCGCTTCGGGTCCCACAGATGCAAGTGGGTGTCGATGATCGGGAAGTCGGGCATGCGATTTCCTCCGGGTCGGATGGAAAGGGGACCGAGCTGACGCCGCTCGACGGCACCATCTCCTGTCGGGACGCTCACCGCCAGTTCTGTCCTTGCGACACGACGTTCTCAAACGATTGTTTGTCTGGCAGATTGGCAGGAGCGGACCGATGGGCCGCCTCCCGGCGCCGATGGTGAGCGAGATCGATACCGATGGGGGTCACATGAAACGAATCGGCTTCAAGATGAAGCTCCATCCCGGCCACGCCGCCGAATACAAGAAGCGGCACGACGAGATCTGGCCGGAGCTCGCCAAGGTCATCGCCGCGAGCGGGGCCCGCGACTACACGATCTTCCACGATCCGGAGACCGACATCCTGTTCGCCATCATCCACGTCCCCGACGACGGCGATCCCGCCGATGCAGCCAACAATCCGATCGTCCGCAAATGGTGGGACTTCATGAGCGACATCATGGACACCCATCCGGACAACTCGCCGGTACAGAAGCCGCTCGTCGAAGTCTTCCATATGGATTGAGGGCAGGAAGGTAGGATGCCGCCGAAGCCCCGCCGGCCTCGTGCGGCCGCTCACGGCGTCGGGGCGTCGGCCCGGATCAGCCCCTCGCTCTTCAGCTCGCCCCACATCTCGTCCGGGATCTCGTGCCGGAACAGCGCGAGGTTGCTGGTGACGTGCCCGGGTTTGAAACCGCCGGGAATCACCGCCGCAGCCAGCGGGTGATGCAGCGGGAACTGCAGGGCGGCGGCGGCCAGCGGCACGCCGTGGCGCTTGCACACCGCTTCGATCTTGCGGGCCCGGTCGAGCTGCTCCGGCGTCGCGTCGGCGTAGTTGTACTTGGCGCCGGGCACCGCACCGGTGGCGAACAGCCCCGACGAGAAGACGGCAGCGACGATGAAGCCGACCCCACGCTCGGCGCAGAGCGGCAGCTCCCGGTCGAGCGTCTCCTGTTCGCCGAGCGTGTAGCGCAGCGCCAGCATGAAGAAATCGAGATCGACCATGTCGAGGAACACCGGCATCGTGCCGAGCTCGTTGACGCCGGCACCGATGGCGCCGATCAGCCCGTGCGCCTTCAGTTCCTCCAGCGCCCGGAAGCCACTGGTGCCGAGCTGGGCGAGATAGGCGTGCACCTTGGCGTCGGTACGATGGTGCCACCAGTCGAGGTCGTGGATGATGAGGATGTCGATGCGGGTCATGCCGAGGCGCTGCAGGCTGTCCTCGTAGGACCGCATGATGCCGTCGTAGCTGTAGTCCCACTTGATGTCGAAGGGGAGGCCGCCGGCCCACATGCCGCGGTCGAAGGTCTCCGGATTGGGCGGCGCCTGCAGCACGCGCCCGACCTTGGTCGACAGGACCAGTTCGCGGCGCGGCTTGTTGTAGAGAAGGCGTCCGATACGGTGCTCGCTCTGGCCGCGGCCATACCATGGGGCGGTATCGTAGTAGCGTACGCCCGCATCCCAGGCGGCATTGAGGGTCGCCGTCGCATCGGTGTCGCCGACCGCCGTGAACAGGTCGCCGAGCGGCGCGCCGCCGAAGCCGAACTGCGGCACCATGACGTCGGAGCGCCCGAGCTTGCGCCGTTGAAATGGATCCATTTGCATGTCCTCCCCGCCCGATGTGCGTCGTTGGTGCCCGTTGTCCCGTCGGGACCGGGACCGAAGCGCCTGTGAGTTGATCAAAGATCGGCTCGTGTCAACGTCGGCATGAGCAGCACGCGCATTCGACTGTCCGCCACCTATCATCGGCGCCTTACACGACAAACGGTCGGTGCTAGGCTATGCCAAGTTCAATCCCACGCAGTGCGCAACACGCATGCAACGATCCTTCGTGTAAACGTCATGGCCGCGCCGCGTGCTCTTGCCAGGCGCCGTCGTCCTGCGCCTCTCGAACGCCCCTCCCGCCCCCACTGAACCGACTGCCGGAGTTTTCGACGTGACCGATTCCCTTCGCCTGCTGACGCCCGACGCCCAATATCCGGATGACGGGATCATCGAGCGCCAGACCGCCGGCGACGATGTCGTCTTCGACATCTTCCGGGAGCGTTCGGCGGGAGCCTTGCCCAAAGACGCCCTCGCCAGGGCGGACGGCATCGTCATCTGGCACGAGATGGCCATCGACGAAGCCTTCGTCGATCTCATTCCGCGCTGCCGGATCATCGTCCGCGCCGGCGTCGGCTTCGATCACATCGATCTCGAGGCGACCGGCCGGGCCGGCATTCCGGTCTGCAACACGCCGGACTACGGCACCAGCGAGGTCGCCGACCACGCCATCGCGCTGATGCTCGCCCTCGGCCGCGCCCTGATCGTCTATCACGAGGAGCTGTCGCGCGATCCGGTCGGCCGTTTCGTCACCCGCTTCGATCGGGCCCACACGCCGCTCGTCCGCCGGCTCAGGGGTCGCGTCCTCGGCATCATCGGCCTTGGGCGGATCGGCATCGCCACCGCCCTCCGCGCCAGGGCCTTTGGCATGGAGATCGTCGCCTACGACCCCTATGCCCCGGCAGGCATCGAGATCGCCACCGGCATGAGGCGGCTCCGCACGCTCGACGAACTGCTGGCGACAAGCGACGTGGTCAGCCTGCACTGCCCGCTCACCGACGAGACGCGCGGTATGATCGGCGCCCGGGAACTCGCGGCGATGAAGCCCGACGCGCTCCTCATCAACACGGCGCGCGGCGGCATCGTCGACGTGCCCGCCCTGATCGCCGCGCTCGAGGCCGCCCAGATCGGCGGCGCCGGCATCGACGTCTTGCCCGTCGAGCCGCCACGTCCGGACGACGCCATCGTCGCCGCCTATCGGGACATCGCGGCGGGGCGGCTTGCCGGCCGGCTCATCCTGACACCCCATTCGGCGTGGTCGAGCCCGGAAAGCGCGGCGGACGCGCGGCGGCTCTCGGTGGAAACGGCGCTGATGTACCTGCGGGAGGGCGCTCTGCGGAATCTCGTCAACGGCGACTATCTCGCCCGCCGCCGGAGCTGACCGTCAAAGTCAGGCCTTGTAGGTCTCGAAGCCCTTCGCAGCGCTCTGCTTCTGGACTTCATAGATCGAGCCGCGGGTCGGCGGCTGCGGCTGCGGAATGCGGACCGGGACATCGGCCAGGCGCGGCTCGTTCGTGCCGGTGCCGCAAAGCAGGCGGCTGTCGTACTCCTCGAGCGTGGTGAACGCCGATGTCGAGCCGGCGATCGGAAAGGCGTCGGCGCTGGTGATCTCGTAGAAGAGCACCGCCCGATCGCGGTCGGAGCGGTTGAGGTCGGAGCCATGCACGACGCGGACATGATGGAGCGAGATCGACCCGGCCGGCGCCATCGCCCGCACGGCGTTCCCCACGTCGAGGCCCGCGGCCGCGAGCGACATGGTGCCGGCGAAAAAGCCGCCCGCATGGTGGTCGAAGACCGGCCCGCGGTGGGTGCCGGGCAGCACCATCAACGGCCCGTTATCCGGCTCGACGTCGTCGAGGAAGACGCCGACGGCGAGGATGTCGTCATTGGTGTGGGGATAGAAGGCCCAGTCCTGGTGCCAGTCGACCGGCGCTCCGTAGCCGGCGGACTTCATGTTGAGCTTGGAGGTGTGGAGCCGGAGATTCGGCCCGAGGAGATCGCGCACCGGCGCCAGGATGGCATCGCTCCGCATCAGCTCGGCGAAGACCGGGCTGAGCGCGTGGGGTAGCTTGACCCGCCGGATGCGCGGCGCCTCCGGCTTATGGCTGTCCTCGAGATCGAAGCGGTCGGTGTGGGCCGTCAGCCCGCGCGCCTCCTCGCGGAAGCGGGCGATCTCGGCGTGGCAGCCTGCGATGACTTCCATCGGTACGCGGCCTTCCAGAACGAGATAGCCGTCGCGTTCATAGGCGGCAACCTGCTCGGCCGTCAGGCATTCGCGCGGTCGCGTCGTATCGTTCATCGTCGTCTCCAAGTCGGTCGGCCTTCCGGCACCCCCTCACATAAAGACCATCGTGAACTCGACAAACAAGAGGATCGCGAAGAGCACGACCAGCTGGATGCCGATGAACGGCAGGAATCCGCGGAAGATGTCGGGCGGCGAGATGTGCGGCGGCGCCACCGACCTCAGATGGAAGACGCGACGCCATCGCCAACCGCGGCCCGGACCTACAGGAGGATGGCCACGATCGGCGGCCAGCACAGCATCACAGCCAGCGCGACCACCTGAATGGCGATGAACGGCAGGAAGCCGGCAAAGATCGCGGTCAGCGTGATGTTCTCGGGTGCCACCGATTTCAGGTAGAAGGCGGCCGGGCCAAAGGGTGGCGACAGGAAGCTCACCTGCATGTTCATGCAGAAGGTAACGCCAAACCAGACCGCCACCTGCTCCGGCGTGACATGGCCAAACCAGCCGATCTGGTCTGCGGGCAGCTTCAGGACGATCGGCAGGAAGACCGGCATGATCAGAAGCACGATCCCGACCCAGTCCATGAACATGCCCATGATCAGGAAGATCACCATCATGAGCAGGATGATCCCCATCGCCGGCAGCTGCATGCCGATGATCAGGTTCGCCACATAGGTCGGTCCCCCGGCCAGAGTGTAGGAGGCCGCGAGCGCGGCGGCGCCGATCGTCACCCAGATGATCGTCCCGGTGGACTTCGCCGTGCGCATGAGGCTGTCCCAGACGATCTCGAAGGTCATTTCGCGCCGGATCAGCGAGATCACGAAAACCGCGATCACGCCCATGCCGGCAGCCTCGGTGATCCCGGTGACGCCGCCATAGATCGAGCCGAGAACCACACCGATCACGATCAAGGGCGCCACCAGCCCCTTGCCGATCTGCCAGGCCCGGCGTGTGTGCTCGCGGCCGAAGAAGGCGAGAACCGCCAGCGCCGCCAACAGGGCGCCGGCGATCCACGGCAGGTCGGCGACCATGCCGAGTCCGATCGGCTCCACCTCCGGGTTGATTGCGTTCTGGCCGGTCAGGGTGAAGAAGAGATTGCGCACCAGGAGGACCACCGAGGCCATCACCACCAGGATCGCCAAGAAGGCCAGAAACAGAGCCCGCTTCTCGGAGGCGGTCGGATCGTCCGGCTGCGGCGGTGGCAGCGGGGCCTGGTCGGGCCGCAGGTTGGAGCGCAGCAAGATGTAGATGACGTAGAACGAGGCCAACATGAAGCCCGGCAGGAAAGCCGCCGTGAAGAGGGCCTGAATGGAGGTCTCGGTGATCAGCCCGTAAAAGATCAGCACGATCGAGGGCGGGATCATCGTGCCGAGACTGCCTGAGGCGCAGATCGTGCCGACGGCGAATTTCTGATTGTAGCCAAGCCTCAGCATCTGCGGCAGCGCGATGAGACCCAGCAGCACGACTTCGCCGCCGATGATCCCCGACATCGCTGCCATGATGACGGCCATGATCGAGGTGACCAGCGCGATCCCGCCCCGGGTGCGGGACAGCCAGAGGTTCAGCGAGGAATACATGTCGCGCGCGATGCCGGATCGCTCCAGAAGCGCGGCCATGAAGATGAACAAGGGTACCGAGATCAGTACGTAGTTCGTCATCTGCCGGTATATCGCCTGGCCGAGGACGTTCAGCGGCCCCCGACCGAAATCGCCGTAGAGCAGATCGGGACCGAACTTCAGCACCAGCGTGGCGACAGCCAGGACGGCCGAGGCGAAGCCGAGCGGCATGCCGATCGCCAGCAGCACGAACATGGAAATGAGAAGGATCAGGCTGAGCGTGCCGATATCAACCATTGTCGTCGGCCCCCAACGCCTTGCGGATCTGCTCGATCTCCTGCTCGTCCACCTCGTCGGCGCCATGGTGCTCGGGCGCCTTGTGCCAGTCGGCAATCAGGTTCGATGTGGCCTGCAGCGCGACGAGGCCGATGACGACCAGTATCGCCGCCTTCACTGTCGAAGGGAGCGGCGGATCCCACGCGGTGCCGAACGTCTCCATCCGCATCAGTTTCGCCAGCACCTCGTTGTAGCCGCCCCAGACAAGCGAGACGAAGAATACCCAGATCAGCACCACCGTCACCGTATCGGACAGCTTCTGGCCCCAGCGCGGCATCAGGTCGTAGATGACATAGATGCGGATATGGCTGCGCTGCTGCATGGCGTAGAGCCCGGCCAGCAGAAAGATGAAGCCGGCGATCCACAGCGACATCTCGTTGGCCCAGAGCGTCGGCTTGGAGAAGACATAGCGGGCGACGACCTCGTAGAACATCACGCCGACCACGACCGCGACGGCGATCATCGCAAGGCGGCCGAGGATCAGCGACAGGATGTCGAAGGGACCCGTCGGCTCCACCTCGATAGCGCCGCGGCTGTCGGAGAGATAAAGGCATGCAGCGAGGACGGCGGCGAGCAGGAGCCAGAGGAAGACGCGCACGACAGTGTGGTCGCCCGGCCTCAGGATCGTCGACATGCTGACGTCACTGCCGAGGAACAGGATACCGATCACCAGCCAGAGCCAGACGAGCCCCGTCGCGGCCAACAGCCCGATCATCAGCAACCGCATGGGCCGCCGCAGCGGTCCCAGCCAAAGGCTTTGCCCGTCCACCGCATCCTCCCGATACGATCCGGGCGAGCCCCGCAGGGCCCGCCCGGATCTGTTATGCGCAAAACGGCATCGGTGTTATTCGGGCAGGACGCCAATCGACTTCAGATAGGCTTGGTGGCTCGCGACGAGCGCCTTGGCCTCCGGCGTCGTGGCGAATTCCGGCCAGGTCTCGATTGCCGCCTTGCGGAACGCCGCGCGGTCCTCCGGCGACCAGTCCCAGATCTTCACGCCAGCGGCCTCCAGGTCACGCGCCGCCTGGGCGTTGGCCTTCGCCGACGTCAGCGCCTGCTGCAGCGCCAGATTCCCCATGGCAACTTCCATGATCCGCTGCTGATACTCGGGCATCGCGTCCCACACCGCCTTGTTGCAGGCGAGGTGGTCGGACGGCATCGAGTGGAAGCCCGGATAAGTCGCGTTGTTGGCCACGTCGTAGAGGCCCATGCCCTTGTTGTTGGCGAGAATCGAGGCGTCGGCGCCGTCGATGATCCCGGATTGCAGCGCGGTGAAGACCTCGGTGAAATCCATCACGACAGGCTTGGCGCCGAGCTTCTCGAAGATCTTGGTCTCCATCCCGGGCGGGGAGCGGAACTTCCAGTCCTTGAGGTCGGCCACACCCCGGATCGGCTTGGTCGAAGCCAGTGATTCCTGCCCGACGACCCACCAGCCGATCAGCTGCATGCCGTATTTGTTGTAGAGCTTCTGGGCCTCCTCCAGGCCGCCGCCCGTGTAGAGCCAGCCGAGCTGCTGGAACGGCGTGTCGTAACCGCCCATAATGTCGCCGACGAACTGGAAGGCCGGATTCTTGCCGGTCTGGTAGGCGCCGCCGGTCATGTCGCAATCAAGGATGCCGTTGGCCGCGGCATCGAATGTCTCGACCGAGGCGACCACCGACGAGGAATAGAACATCTCGATGGTAATATCGCCATTCGACATCGTCTGGACGTCGTCCACAAACTGCGCAGCGTTCTTGCCGGAAATCGTCTCCGGCGCGTAGTGGGTCTGGATACGCAGGTGCGTCTTCTGAGCGGCAGCCGGTACGGCCGCCATAACCACAATCGCGGCGGAAACCAATAGCGTTCTGAACTTCATGGACTTTTCCTCCCTTTGGTCTGACGGACCGGCGCTTTTCGCTTATCGTTGGGCGGCACGGTAGACCATTTGCCGCCGACTTGTCGTACAACTTGGGGTGACGTTAGCACATGCGTCGCGTTGGGCAACACGAAACCGTGAACAGCCCACAGCCGCGGTAGCGCAAGTCGTCACAGATCGCCGCTGGCGGGGCGCTGCGTCCGGGCGGTGAGCGTGCGCTCCACCGCATCGAGCCACCCGGCGTAGCGGGTGGCGCGTTCGTCCTCGCGCATCTTCGGTGCGAAGCGCCGGTCAAGCTTCCAGCCTTTGGCGAATTCCGCCGGCGCTGGATAAATGCCGGCCTGCAGCCCGGCGAGACAGGCGGCGGGCGCAGCATGCAGGATCTCGGCAGCTCCGCCCAACGAACCGGTTGGCGACATCGGGGCCGGGCCGGTGGTCGAATGGGCGCGAGCGAGGAACCTCGCGCCGAAGGTCATTCACAGGATCGTGCCCGTCGAGCGTAAGGTGCGAAGCAGCGAATCGCAGACGGGCTGCCAGCCCAGCTCGCGTCGAGGCAATACCGCCGCCGCGCTCATGACGGCCGTCTCGGTGATCCCGGTAATGCCGCCGCGCAACAGGACGCCACCGCCTGCTGGAAGTGCCGCGGCACATCAATGCGGATCGGCGCTTATCAGCAGTATTGGATGTCAGTGCCGTCGCAGGCGGTTATGCATGTCCCTGTCACCGGATTTCCGTTTTCATCCTGCTCATACATTAGGAACCAGTTGTTGTTGCATAAGAGGTTGAGCTCGGCATCCTTGACGGCCCCGGAAGGTCGCTTTCGCAGGGTAACCAATCTGATTTCTTGATTCTCCTGATCGAGCCGAGGTCATATCCCGCGCTTGTCTCAACAGGGGATCGTGTGCGCATTGCCGTCAACGCAGTATTCGCCGTATTCGACGCAGACGCCGTCCTTGTCGCAGTCCCACACCAAGCAGTGGGCCACTCCACCATTGGTCCAGGTGCAATCTTCTTTCAGAAGGGCTTGCGGATCCCTTGGCTTGGCTGTGAGTCCCGGCGGCGGTCGCTTGAGCACACGGCTCTCGACGGTGCCGGGCGCTTTCAGCTGCTGCGCCAGGATCACTGGTGTGTCCTCCGAACCCGCGGTGAAAGGCGCAAGGAGCGGACGTGTTCCGGCAGGGGCGCTGGTGTCGACCGTTCCCGACGCGCTCACCGCGCCGATACCGGCAAGAACCACGGCAACCGATATCGCAAGTCTTTGAAGAGATCTCATGCTTCACCTACCAAAGGGCGTTTTACCGAAGCTTCCGTTTTGCGATTTCAGCAGTCGGCGCCGACGTGGTCGTCATCCAAAGGGATGACGACATCAGCGATTCTTGGTAAAATCCGAAACAAGGCGCTTGATTTGAGGAGGGCAGGTCTCCGGCAGCGATGCGCACCTCCGGCAAGCAAGACGAGGAAGACCGGGTCTCTCATCTGATCGAGGCCATCTACAATTCCGCCCTCGATCCCGCGCAATGGGAGGTCGCTCTGGACGCAATGCGCGATTTGTTCCATTGCGCCAACGCAGTTCTCTACATCGTAGAAATTCCAGGCAACCACTATCGGTTGGAGAGGATGGTGGGGATCAAGCCATATTGGGCGGAAAGGCTTGATCGCCACGGGCCGGACATCGCTGAGTTGCATTCAGAGATCGCGGATTTCTCCACCCGGCCACTTGACGAGCCTTTCGTCTGCAGCCGCGAGATCGCGGAAGAACAGTGGCGCTCCAATCTCTATTACCGGAATTGGGCCAAGCCGCAGGGGATCATCGACGTCATCGATACCATCCTGATCCGCGGTCCTAACCGCGTCGCGTCGTGTGCGCTCGGGCGCCACGACGGCTTTGGCTCTATCGGCGAGCGTGAAATTCGCTTGGCCCGCCTCATTGCGCCGCATCTGCGCCGCGCCGTCGTCATATCCGATCTGATCGATATCAAATGCCTTCAGGCGAGAACGCTTTGCGACACTCTCGACATCCTTTCCGTCGGAATTGTCTTGGTTACGGAGGACGCGACAATCGTTCACGCAAACCGTGCCGCGAGCCGCATGTTCGGGGATGCCGCGCCGATCTTGTCGGTCGGCGGGCGCTTGCGGGCCACTGACGCGGGGGCAACGCGAAAGCTGCGGCACGCGATTCACCTCGCCGTTCGCGAGGAAGCTCAAATGGGCGCGGCGGGGCTCGGTCTATCGCTTGATCGATCAGATCGCGCGTGCACGACCGCACATGTTCTCCCGCTGGCACAAGGTCACAGTCGCCCGCAGCTCATGGCGAACGCAGCGGCGGCCGTCTTCATCGCGTCGAACACCACCCTACCGACCGGCAGCCTCGAGGCACTTGCCGACGTGTTCGGGTTAACCCCGACGGAGGCGCGTGTGCTCGAATGCTTAGTGCAAGGCGGCACAGTAGCTGAACTCGGCGAGAACATTGGGCATAGCAAAGACCACGACGAAAACGCACCTATCAAGGATTCTCTCCAAAACGCGCTCACGCCGCCGGCCGGATCTCCTCGCGCTTGTGCACGGGCTCGTCCCGCCAGTATCCCGCCCTGAAGACCGCACGTAACATGGTGGCAAGCTGGCGTCGCCAAATCAGATACCATCTCGGCGAGGCCATCGCCTCGCGAAAATCCGTCCTGCACACGCCGGATCCCTCGGTATGCAAGTGCGGCTCGCGAGCTGGCCCAAAATTCCCGGGGGCTCTGAGCGATTTCTCGGTGTCGGCTCTCTGACGACCTGCGACGGCAATCGGCGCCACCGGACCTATGTACCCCGCGACACACGCAGCAGAAAACGCCGGGTCTTGGGTGACGCTCACAGATCGCCGCTGGCGGGGCGCTGCGTCCGGGCGGTGAGCGTGCGCTCCACCGCATCGAGCCACCCGGCGTAGCGGGTGGCGCGTTCGGCCTCGCGCATCTTCGGTGTGAAGCGCCGGTCAAGCTTCCAGCCTTTGGCGAATTCATCTGGCGCCGGACAGACGCCCGCCTGCAGCCCGGCGAGATAGGCGGCGCCGAGGGCGGTGGTTTCGAGAATCCGCGGCCGGTCGACCGGCGCGTTGAGGATGTCGGCGAGAAACTGCATCGTCCAGTCGGAGGCAACCATGCCGCCGTCGACCCTGAGCACCGTGCGGACGCCGCTCGCCTCATCCCAGTCGCCGCGCATCGCCTCGAGCAGGTCGCGCGTCTGGTAGCAGACCGCTTCCAGCGCCGCCCTCGCCAGCTCGGCGCGGGTTGTGCCGCGGGTGATGCCGTAAATGGCGCCGCGGGCATCGGCATCCCAATGAGGCGCGCCAAGACCGACGAGGGCCGGGACGAAATAGATCGGATCGTCGGCGTCAGCCTTCCTGGCGAGGGAGGCCGTGTCGGCGGCGCGCTTGATGATCTTCAGCCCGTCGCGGAGCCATTGCACCGCCGCGCCAGCGACAAAGATCGAGCCTTCCAGCGCATAGGTTCGCTTGCCGTCGAGCTGGTAGGCGATGGTGGTCAGCAGGCGGTTCCGCGAATGAACTGCCTCGCCGCCGGTGTTGAGCAGCGCGAAGCAGCCGGTGCCGTAGGTCGACTTCAGCATGCCGGGCCGGAAGCAGGCCTGGCCCACCGTCGCCGCCTGCTGGTCGCCGGCGACGCCGAGGATCGGCACGGCCGCGCCGAGGATCGCCTTCTCCGTCACGCCATAGTCGGCCGCGCAGTCCCTGACTTCCGGCAAGATCGCGCGCGGCACCCGGAAGATGCCGAGCAGCGTCGTCGTCCCACGCCCCGTCATGGATGTTGAACAGCGAGGTGCGCGCCGCGTTGGTGGCGTCGGTCAGGTGGAGCCTGCCACCGGTCAGCCGCCAGATCAACCAGGCGTCGATGGTGCCGAAGCAGAGATCGCCGCGCTCGGCCCGCAGCCGCGCACCGCGAACGTGATCGAGCAGCCAGCCGATCTTGGTGGCGGAGAAATAGGGGTCGATGATCAGGCCGGTGCGCGCAGTGATCTCCGCCTCGTGGCCGTCGCGCCTCAGCGCCGCGCAGGCGTCGGCGGTGCGCCGGTCCTGCCAGACGATGGCGCGGTGGATCGGCCTGCCGGTCTTGCGGTCCCACACCACCACCGTCTCGCGCTGGTTGGTGATGCCGATGCCGGCGAGGTCCGACGCCTTGATCTTCGCCTTGCGAAGAGCGCTCCGGCAGGTCGCCACCACGCTGTCGAAGATCTCGTCCGGGTCGTGTTCGACCCAGCCGGGCTTCGGAAAGAACTGGCGGAACTCCTTCTGGGCGTCGCCGACCGGCTTCAGCCTGGCGTCGAAGACGATGGCGCGCGACGAGGTGGTGCCCTGGTCGATGGCAAGGATGTGGCCCGGCATCGCGCTAGCTACACCCAGACGAACACGGCGATCGCGTAGGCGATGGCAATGGCGAGCGGCGCCCAGAGCGGCGTGCCGGCGAGCCCCAGCCAGGCGAGGAAGATGAAGGCGCTGCCAAGCAGCGAGATGAACAGCCGGTCGCCGCGGGTGGTGTCGAGGCCGAGGATGCCGCGCCGCGGCGCGCCGCCGGGCGACGTAGATCTCCCAGACCGTCATGCCGACCAGGCAGCAGGAAGATGAAGACGAAGAAGGCGGCCGTCGGCCACGTCCAGGCCATCCAGGCGAGCGGTGCGATGTCCATGGCGAGTTCCTCCTCCTAGACCCGGCCGAGCGCGAAGCCCTTGGCGATGTAGTTGCGCACGAAATAGATGACGACGGCGCCGGGGATGAGGGTCAGCGAGCCGGCCGCGGCCAGCAGGCCGAGCTGGTAGCCCGAGGTGCTGGCCGTCTTGGTCATCAGCGCCGCGATCGGCTTGGCCGCGACCGAGGTCAGCGTCTTGGCGAGCAGCAGCTCGACCCAGGAGAACATGAAGCAGAAGAAGCAGGCGACGCCGATGCCGGCGGCGATCGTCGGCATGAAGATCCGGATGAAGAAGCGCCAGAACGAATAGCCGTCGACATAGGCGGTCTCGTCGAGCTCCTTCGGCACCCCCGACATGAAGCCTTCGAGGATCCACACCGCCAGCGGGATGTTGAACAGCGTGTGGGCCAGCGCCACCGCCCAGCGGCGTGTCGAACAGGCCGACCGCCGAATAGAGCTGATAGAACGGCAGCGCGAACACCGCCGGCGGCGCCATGCGGTTGGTCAGCAGCCAGAAGAACAGGTGCTTGTCGCCGAGGAAGCGATAGCGCGAGAAGGCATAGGCCGCCGGCAGCGCCACCGCCACCGACAGGATCGTGTTGATGACCACATACTCGATCGAGGCGATGTAGCCGTTGTACCAGGTCGGATCGGTGAAGATGGTCCGGTAGTTGTCGAGCGTGAAGCTGTGCGGCCAGAGCGTGAAGCCGCCGAGGATCTCGTTGGTCGTCTTGAACGACATGTTCAGCAGCCAGTAGATCGGCAGCAGCAGGAAGATGATGTAGACCAGCGGGGATCGAGGAATCGCCTGCGCATCGATCACCTCGCCTCGTTGCGCATCATCAGCGTGTAGAACAGCCAGCTGAACAGCAGGATGATCAGGAAGTAGATCAGCGACATCGCCGCCGCCGGACCGAGGTCGAACTGGCCGAGCGCCGTCTTGACCAGATCGATGGACAGGAACGTCGTCGAGTTGCCCGGGCCGCCGCCGGTCAACACGACCACCTCGGTATAGATCATGAAGGAGTCCATGAAGCGCAGCAGGATGGCGATGGTCAGCACGTATTTCAGCTTGGGCAGCTGGATGTAGCGGAACACCGCCCACGGCCGCGCGCCGTCGATCTTGGCCGCCTGGTAGTAGGCGTCGGGAATCGAGACCAGCCCGGCATAGCAGAGCAGCACCACCAGCGACGTCCAGTGCCAGACGTCCATCAGCACCACGGTGAACCATGCCGCGACCGGCTGGCGCGTGTAGTTGTAGGTGAAGCCGAGCGCGTTGAGCGCCACGGCCGAGCAGGCCGATATCGGGCAGCGCCATGATGTTCCACATGGCGCCGACCACGTTCCACGGGATCAGCAGCGGCAGCGCCATCAGCACCAGGCAGACCGAGACCCACGGGCCCCGCCGCGGCATGGCGAGCGCGATGGCGAGGCCGAGCGGCACCTCGATGACGAGGATGATGGCGGTGAAGAGGATCTGGCGCCAGAGCGCGGCAGTGGAAGCGCTCGGAGCGCAGCACCTCCTCGAACCAGCGGACCCCCGACCAGAAGAAGATGTTGTCGCCGAACGTCTCCTGGACCGAGTAGTTGACCACCGTCATCAGCGGGATGATGGCGTTGAAGGCGACCAGCAGCACGACCGGCAGGACGAAGAACCACGCCTTGCTGGTTGATCGGTCTTGTTCATCGCCGCTCCCCTCACGTCACCATCCAGCCGTCCGCGTAGAGCCGGGTCTGGTCCGGCATCGAAGCGGACATGCGCGCGCCCTCCGGGATCGGTTGCGTCCTCGGGCACCAGCATCTTGATGATGGTGCCCGCATGCGCGCGTCTCGACGATGCGATGGCGGCCGACGTCGAGCACCTTGACGATCGTCGACCGGGATGCCGTCGTCGGCGAAGCTGACGAATTCCGGCCGGACGCCGAGCTCGAGTCGTTGCCGCCATCGGCCGCGATAGGCGGCCGCGTTGGCGGTCTCGACCGGCTGGCCGGCGAAACGGCGCCTGCCGCCCGCGACCTCGCAGGGCAGCACGTTCATGCCCGGCGAGCCGATGAAATGGCCGACGAAGGTGTGGCTGCGGCCGCTCGAACAGCTCGACCGGCGTGCCGATCTGCACGACCTCGCCTTCGTTCATCACCACCACCTGATCGGCGAAGGTCAGCGCCTCGGTCTGGTCGTGGGTGACGTAGATCATCGTGGCGCCGGATGCGCTGGTGCAGTTCCTTCAGCTTGGAGCGCAGCACCCATTTCAGGTGCGGGTCGATGACGGTCAGCGGCTCGTCGAACATGATGACGTTGACGTCCGAGCGGACCAGGCCGCGGCCCAGCGAGATCTTCTGCTTGCCGTCGGCGGTGAGTCCCGCGGCGCGCTGCCTGAGCATGCGTGTCGAGCTCGAGCATCGCCGGCGATCTCGCGCACCCGGCTGCTCGACATCGCCGCGCGCCGACGCCGCGATTGCGCAGCGGGAAGGCGAGATTGTCGTAGACGGTCATCGTGTCGTAGATGACCGGGAACTGGAACACCTGCGCGATGTTGCGCTCGTCGGGCGCAGGTGTCGGTGACGTCGCGGCCGTCGAACAGGATGCGCCCCTCGGTCGGCCTGATCAGGCCGGAGATGATGTTGAGGAGCGTGGTCTTGCCGCAGCCCGACGGGCCGAGCAGGGCATAGGCGCCGCCGTCCGCCCAGTTCGATCGCCAGCGCTTGCAGCGCCCAGTCCGCGTCGCTCTGCGGGTTCGTCGAGGTAGCTGTGGCGGAGGTCCTCGAGCGTGATCCTGGCCATCATTCGCCCCCGTTCCACGCGCCGATCGTCGAGGTCGAAGAACAGCGCGTGGTCCATGTCGACATAGAGCCTGCGCGACGCGAACCCACCTCGAAGGGATGGATGCCCGGCGACTGCGAGACCCAGGTCTGGCCGTCGAGATCGAAGTGGACGACGCTCTCCGAGCCGGAGAGTTCGGCGATCACCACCGTGCCTTCGATCGGCGGCGGCTTCGGCGTTCGGCTTCGACGGCGTGATGTGATGCGGTCGGATGCCGATGATGTAGGTTCCGTCCGGAATGCCTGCGCGCGGCGCCGCCGACAGGCAGCCGGAGGTCGCCGATGAGCACCTCGTCGCCACGCTTTTCGACTTCGGCGGTATTGATCGGCGGGTCGGAGAACACCCGTGCGCTGACGAGGTCCGCCGGGTGGCGGTAGATGTCGGCGGTTTGGCCGAACTGGGTGACGCGGCCGGCGTGCAAGGTGGCCGTATTGCCGCCAAAGCAGCAGCGCCTCGGTAGGCTCGGTGGTCGCGTAGACGACGATGCAGTTCCGGCCGGCGAAGAAGCGCGGCAGCTCCTCGCGCAGCTCCTCGCGCAGCTTGTAGTCGAGGTTGGCGAGCGGCTCGTCGAGCAGAACCAGGTCGGCGTCCTTGACCAGCGCGCGGGCGAGTGGCGGTGCGCTGCTGCTGGCCGCCCGAAAGCTCGTTCGGCCGGCGCTTCAGCATGGGCGTCAGGCGCAGAAGCTCCGCCGACCCGCATGACCCGCTCATCGGTCTCCCGCCGTGGCAGGCCGGCCACCCGTGAGCGGCGAGGCGATGTTCTCGTAGACGGTGAAATTCGGGTAGTTGATGAACTGCTGGTAGACCATGGAGACGTTCCGCTTCTGCACCGGAACGCCGGTGACGTTCTGGCCGCGGAACCAGATCTCGCCGGTGGTCGGACGGTCGAGCCCGGCCATGAGCTGCATCAGGGTGGTCTTGCCGGAAAGCGTCGGGCCGAGCAGCGTGTTGAAGTGCCCTCCTCGAGCACGAGGTTGGTCTCGTGGATGTGCACGTCGGCGCCGGCGCGTTTGGTGATGTTTCTGCAGCTCGAATGACATTGTCCGCGTGCCAAATCCGTGCATGGGCGGCTCAGTCTCTCACAAATCCCGGCCGGGACGCACGGCTGGCGCGCGCCCCGGCAGGACTTTCTGCGCGGGAGCCGATTACTGGTGTTTCGGTCCAGCGCTTGATCAGCTCGTCATAGGCGATGGTCTCGCCCTTGAGGCTTCTCGTTGGCGAGCTTCTTCCACGGGGCGTGGTCGTCGCTGAGCCACTTGGACGGATCGCTCTCCGGGTTCAAGCCGCGGACCGCAGCCGTGATAGACGTTGTTCGAACTCGTCCACCGCCTGCATGCGGGCCATCACCTGGTCCATCTGCTCGGCAAGGCGATCCATGGCCTGCTGCGGCGTGAAGGTGCCGGAGTTGACGTCGCCGATGTTCTCCCAGAACAGCTGGGCGAGCTTCGGATAGTCAGGCACGTTGATGCCGGTCGGCGTCCACGCCACGCGGTCGGGCGAGCGGTAGAACTCGATCAGGCCGCCAAGCTTCGGCGCGCGGTCCGTGAAGCGACGGATGGCGAACCGTGCTGTCGCGGATGAAGGTCAGGCCCACATGGCTCTTCTTGACGTCGACCGTCTTCGAGACGACGAACTGGGCATAGAGCCACGCCGCCTTGCGACGATCGACCGGCGTGGAGTTGAACAGCGTCCACGAACCGACATCCTGATAGCCGCGCTGCGAGCCTTCTTTCCAGTACGGGCCGTGCGGCGACGGCGCCATCCGCCACAGCGGCTTGCCGTCGTCGTCGACGGTGTTGTTGCCATCCGACTTCGGCGCCACCATGTTGGCGGTGAAGGCCGTGTACCAGAAGATCTGCTGGGCGACGTTGCCCTGGGCGAGCGCCGGCAGCGACTGGTAGAAGTCGAGGTCGGCCGCGCCCGGAGGCGCGTACTTGCGCAGCCACTCGTCCCACTTGCGGATGGCATAGACCGCAGCCGGGCTGTTGGTGCCGCCGCCGCGGGACACCGAGGCGCCGACCGGGTTGCACGAGTCCTTCTCCATGCGGATGCCCCATTCGTCCACCGGACGGCCGTTGGGGATGCCGACATCGGCTTCGCCGGCCATCGACAGCCAGGCATCGGTCATGCGCCAGCCGAGGTCGGGAGCGCGCTTGCCGTAGTCCATGTGGCCGTAGACCCGGACGCCGTCGATTTCCTTCACGTCGTTGGTGAAGAAGTCGGCGATGTCCTCATAGGCCGACCAGTTGACCGGCACGCCAAGATCGTAGCCGTACTTGGCCTTGAACTTGGTCCTTGAGGTCCGGGCGGTCGAACCAGTCCTTGCGGAACCAGTAGAGGTTGGCGAACTGCTGGTCGGGCAACTGCCAGAGCTTGCCGTCCGGCCCGGTGGTGAACGACTTGCCCATGAAGTCGTCGATGTCGAGCATCGGGATCGGTGACGTCCTTGCCCTCGCCCGCCATCCAGTCGGTCAGGTTGACGGCGCTCTGCAGGCGCGAATGGGTGCCGATCAGGTCGAAGTCGTTGATGTAGCCGTCATAGAGATTGCGGTTCGTCTGCATCTGCGTCTGAACCGCCTGCACCACCTCGCCCTCGCCGAGGATCTGGTGGTTGACCTTGATGCCGGTGATTTCCTCGAAGGCCTTGGCCAGAACCTCGGCCTCGTAGTGGTGCGTCGGGATATCCTCCGACAGGACGTTGATCTCCATGCCCTGGAACGGCTTGGCGGCATTGATGAACCACTCCATCTCCTTCATCTGATCTTCCTTCGACAGGGTCGAAGGCTGGAATTCGGTATCGATCCATCGCTTCGCGGCGTCCATATCCGCGAAAGCGGGGGATGCACCGATCCCGATCAGCAGCGCTGCTACCGATGCGGTGTACCGTATCGACATCTCGCTTCCTCCTAGACGTGCGCGCTATGGGTTTCGCTGCCCGTGACGGCGCGCACTCTCCGTCCCGGACTGATCTTGCACTTCGCGAAGCGCGGTCGCTGCCCGCGTCCCTTGAGTGCGTCGTAGTAGGTGAGAGGCGCGGGTCATGGCGCCCTCGCGGCATGCATAGGGTTCCCCACGGCCTGGCCTACATAGGCGGCGACGGCTTCCCGCTGCGCCGCGTCGAGGTGGAGCCCGAGCTTCGAGCGCCGCCACAGGATATCCTCGGCGGTTTCCGCCCACTCCCGGGTCCTGAGGTAGTCCACCTCGCGCTCGGTCAGTCCGCTGCCGAAATCGGTGCCGAGATCGCTCGCCGCGGAGATCCCCGAGAGGAGCACGTCGACCCGCGTTCCGTATGCGCGGCAAAGCCGCCGCACCACTTGGGGATCGAGAAAAGGGTAGCGGCGGCTCGCATTCTCCGCCCAGCTGTCGAAGGAGATCACCGGAATGTCGCCGCCGGGCAGGGTCGCCGCCCGCGTCCACGGCGCCCGCATTTCCGGAAACGCACCCGACAGCTGCGCCAGCGCCTGTTCGGCGAGCCGGCGGTAGGTGGTGATCTTGCCGCCGAAGACGGAAAGCAGCGGCGCCGCGCCCGCCGGCGCATCGAGGATCAGCACATAGTCGCGGGTGGCCTCCTGGGCGCTCGCTGGCGCCGTCGTCATAGAGCGGGCGGACGCCGGCATAGCTCCACACGGATCATGTCGCGGGTAACCGGGCTCTCGAAATACTCGCTCACCGCCGCGAGCAGATAGTCGGTCTCGGGCTCGGTGATCTCCGCCGTCGCGGGATCGCCCTCGAAGTCCTCGTCGGTGGTGCCGATCAGCGTGAAGTCGCTGCTCGTAGGGAATGGCGAAGCAGATCCGCCCGTCGGCGTTCTGGAAGATGTAGGCGCGGTCGTGCTCGAAGAGGCGGTCGACCACGATGTGGCTGCCCTTGACCAGGCGGACCCGGGCCGGAGCGTTGAGGCCGGCGACCCCGGTCAGCACCTCGGAGACCCAGGGACCGGCGGCATTGACCAGCGCCGCGCGCCGAGATATCGAAGCGGGCACCGTCGCGGGTGTTCTCGAGGGTGCAGCCGCCACAGATCGCCGTCGCGGCGCGCCGCCGACGCAGCGGGTGCGGGTACGGATGTCGGCGCCGCGGTCGGCCGCGTCGCGCGCATTGAGGACCACGAGGCGGGCGTCGTCGACCCAGCAGTCGGAATATTCGAAGGCGCGCCGGTAGGTGCTCTTGAGGCCCTTGCCCAGTTCGTCGCGGGCAGGTTGATGCTCCGCGTCGGCGGCAGGATGCGCCGGCCGCCGAGGTGGTCGTAGAGAAAGAGGCCGAGCCGGATGACCGGCCACGGCCTCAGGCCGTCGTGGTAAGGGAGGACGAAGCGCAACGGCCAAATGATGTGGGGCGCCGAAGCGAGCAGCACCTCCCGCTCGTCGAGCGCCTCGCGGACCAGCCGGAACTCGTAGTACTCCAGGTAGCGCAGTCCGCCGTGGATCAGCTTGGTGGACGCGGAAGAGGTTGCCGAGGCGAGGTCGGCCATCTCGGCGAGAAAGACACGGAGCCCCCGGCCCTGCGCGTCGCGCGCGATGCCGCAGCCATTGATGCCGCCGCCGATGACAGCGAGATCGTACGATCCGCCGGCCCCCATTTCTCCCCCTTCCCGTCTTTCGCGGGACTTTCATTTGCTGCGATTGGCGAACTCAGCTCCCAAAGTTCTTTCGCGACGCGAAACAAAACGCAGCAAGTGAAACCAACGGCGAGGGTAAACGAAACTAAACGAAAGGCAAGTGAAAATATGGAACGGAAACCGACGGCTTCCGGCTTTCCATTTCGCGCGGCTGGGGAGAAGGAACGTCAGGCGTCGCCGTTCTTGTCGTCGTCGGCTGGCTCGGCGTCGAAGCCCGGAACCACCTCGATCGCTACGCCGTTGTGCAGGCAGATATCGGTGATGGTCTCCGGCGGCGGCCGGTCGGTGACGAAGCAATCGACTTGGGAGATGTGGCCGATGCGCACCGGCGCCGTGCGGGTGAACTTCATGGCGTCGGCGACGAGGATGATGTGGCGGGCGTTCTTGATGATGGCGCGGGCGGCGAGCACCTCGCGGTAGTCGAAGTCGAGGAGCGCCCCGTCGTCGTCGATCGCCGAGACGCCGATCACCGCGCGGTCCACCTTGAACTGCGAGATGAACTCGATGGCGCTCTCGCCGATGATGCCGCCATCGGACTTCCGCACCATGCCGCCGGCGATGATCACGTCGATGCGCGGCGACGGCGTCAGGATGGCGGCGACGTGGATATTGTTGGTGATCACCAGCAGCCCCTCGTGATGGACCAGGTGACGCGCCACCTCCTCGGTCGTGGTGCCGATGTTCATCAACAGCGACGAGTTGTTGGGGATCAGCGCCGCCGCGTGCTGGCCGATCCGCTCCTTCTCGATCTGCGCCAGAATGCGGCGGGCGTCGTAGGCGACGTTCTCCACCCCCGACGACAGGATGGCGCCGCCATGGGTGCGGGTCAGCACCCGCTGGGTGCAGAGGTCGTTGAGGTCCTTGCGGATGGTCTGCGGCGTCACCTCGAAGCGCGCCGCCAGCTCATCGACGGTGACCCGGCCGTTCTGCTTGGCGATGTCGACGATCTGCTGCTGGCGGAAGTTGAACTGGAACGACATCGCGGCGCTGCCGGCCTACGGGTGGAGTGAGGCCCGAAATGTTAGCGCCGCCGCCGCAACAAAGCGAGGCCCGCGCCGCCTGCCCTTACAGCGACCCGCCCGCGTAGCCGAGCAGCATCTCCGCGTACTGGGCGCGGAGTAGCGGCTCGGTGGTCTCCATGCGCTCGGCGGCGAGCCGGCCGCGCATCGCAGCAAGCGAGTCGAAGCCGCGTCCCGCCATCCACTCCGCCAGCCCGTCGCGGAGCGCCCCGATGTGGCCCGGCCCGTGGCGAAGCAGCGACGAGGCACTCATCACCACGTCCGCCCCGGCAAGCAGGTACTTCACCACCTCCGCATAGGTCTCGACGCCGGTGGTGGCGGCAAGCGACGCCTCGACGCGGCCGGCGAGCAGCGAGATCCACAGAAGCGCCTGGCGGATTTCGTAGGGGGAGCTCAGATGTAGGTCCGACCGCGGCGTCAGCGTCGCCAGGTCGATGTCCGGCTCGATAGAAGCGGTTGAACAGCACCAGCCCGTCCGCCCCCGCCTTGACCAGGCTCGTCGGCGAAGTGGCCGGGCGAGCGAGAGCCACGGCCCGAGCTTGACTGCGAGCGGCAGCGCCACCGCGGCGCGCACCGCGACCACCGTCTCCAGCCAGCGCCCCTCCACCGCCTCGCCGCTCTCGTCGAGCGCGGCGGGGACCCGGTAGAGGTTGAGCTCGATCGCCGAGGCGCCGGCCGCCTCCACGTCGCGGGCGAAGCTCGACCCAGCCCATCGGTGCCGAGCCGTTGAGGCTGGCGATCACCGGGATCGCGCACGCCTCCCGCGCCCGGCTGATCGTCTCCAGCCGCGCGTCGAGCCCGCCGACCTCCCGAAAGCGTGACGGGAAATAGTCGCGCCGCCTCCGGCTGGCTCCAGCTCCCCTGTTCGACCAGCGCCAGCGTGACCGCGTCCTCCGCCTCGATCTCCTCTTCGTAGATGGAGGGGAGCACGACAGCGGCGGCGCCGGCGTCCTCAAGCCGGCGGATGCCGTCGAGCTCGCGGCCGAGCGGCGAGGCGGAAGCGATCACCGGATGGGCAAGCGGCAGACCGAGATAGGTGGTGGCAAGATCGACCACGGATCACACCTCCGTCCAGTTGGGCTGGAACCGGCTCCCGTCGCGCGCGGCCAGGTCCTCATATGTGCGATAGCGTTCGTCGACGGCGGCCTGGGCCTGGCGCATCAGATGCGCCGCCCGCTCCCGGTCGCCCTGGGTCAGCACCTTGTAGCGCAGCTCTCGATAGGCGAAGTCGTCGAGCTTGAGGCGCGGCTTGGGGCTGTCGAGGCGGAAGGGATTCTCGCCGCTGCGCCTCAGCGTCGGGTCGTAGCGGAACAGCGGCCAGTAGCCCGCCGCCGTCGCCCGCGCCTGCTGCTTCATGCCGAAGCGCAGGTCGAAGCCGTGGGCGATGCAGTGCGAATAGGCGAGGACCAGCGACGGCCCGGGATAGGCCTCCGCCTCGCGCAGCGCGATGACCGTCTGCTCGGAATTGGCGCCCATAGCGATCTGCGCCACATAGACATAGCCATAGGCGATCGCCTGCATGGCGAGGTCCTTGCGCGGCACCTCCTTGCCGGCCGAGGCGAACTTGGCCGAGGCGCCGAGCGGCGTCGCCTTCGACGACTGGCCGCCGGTGTTCGAATAGACCTCGGTGTCGAGCACCAGGACGTTGACGTCGCGGTTCTGGGCGAGCACATGGTCGAGGCCGCCATAGCCGATGTCGTAGGCCCAGCCGTCGCCGCCGACGATCCACACGCTCCGCCGCATCAGGAAGTCGGCGACGGTGAGAAGGTTCAGCGAGTTGGGGTCGGTGCGGCCCGCGAGCTTGTCACGGAGCGCGGCGATGCGTTTGCGCTGGGCGGCGAACTCGCTCTCGGTCACCTGCTTCGCCGTCGAGGATGGCGCTCGCCAGGTCCTCGCCGACCACCGGGGCGAGCTTCTTCAGGAGCGCGCGCGCGATCTCCGTCTGCTGGTCGATGGCAAGACGGTAGCCGAGACCGAACTCGGCATTGTCCTCGAACAGCGAGTTGTTCCATGCCGGCCCGCGCCCGTCCGCGCCGACCCGCCACGGATGGGCGGGCAGGTTGCCGCCATAGATCGACGAGCAGCCGGTGGCATTGGCGATCTGCAGGCGGTCGCCGAAGAGCTGGCTGATCAGCTTCACATAGGGCGTCTCGCCGCAGCCGGCGCAGGCGCCGGAGAACTCGAACAGCGGGTCGAGGAACTGGACGCCGCGCACATTGGCGAAGTTGACCCGCGCCCGGTCGGGCTGCGGGAGTTTCTCGAAGAAGGCGATGTTCTCCTTCTCCGCCTCCATCAGCGGCCGCTTGTCGACCATGTCGATGGCGCGGTGGTCGGGGTCGGTCGGGCTGATCGCCGGGACAATTCTCGACGCAGATGCCGCAGCCGGTGCAGTCCTCGACATAGATCTGCAGCGAGAAGCGGCTCGCCGGGAAGCCCCGCGCATTGACCGGTGCCGAGCGGAAACTCTCCGGCGCGCCGTCCACCAGTTCTTCCGGGTAGACCTTGGCGCGGATGACGCTGTGCGGGCAGACGATGGAGCACTGGCCGCACTGGATGCAGAGGTCGGCGTCCCACAGCGGCACCTCGACCGCGATGTTGCGCTTCTCGTAGGCGGTGGTGCCCGGCGGGAAGGTGCCGTCGACCGGCAGCGCGCTCACCGGAATGTCGTCGCCGCGGCCTTCCATCATGGCGGCGGTGACGGTGCGCACGAAGGCCGGCGCATCGTCGGGCACCAGCGGCGGGTTGGGGGCGCCGGTGAGGTCGGCCGGAACCGTCACCTCGTGGAGATGTTCCAGCGCCGCGTCGACGGCGTCGAAGTTCTTGGCAATGATCGCGCCGCCCTTGCGCCCATAGGCCTTCTCGATCGAGGCCTTGATCGCGGCGATGGCGTCATCGCGCGGCATGATCTCGGAGATGGCGAAGAAGCAGGTCTGCAGGATGGTGTTGACCCGCGGGCCGAGGCCGAGGTCCTGCGCCACCTGCGTCGCGTCGATGACGAAGAAGCGGAGCCGTTTCTCGATGATGTGGCGCTGCACCGGGCGTGGCAGCGCGTCCCATACCGTCTCCGGCGGGAACGGCGCATTGAGCAGGAACGTCGCCCCCGGCCGGGCCGGGCCGAGCACGTCGCGCTTCTTCAGGAACTCGAAGCGGTGGCAGGCGACGAAATCCGCGTGGCGGATCAGATAGGGCGCGTGGATCGGCTCGTGGCCGAAGCGGAGATGCGAGACCGTCTCGGCGCCCGACTTGTGGGAGTTGTAGACGAAATAACCCTGCGCGTAGCGGTCCGGCTCCTCGGCCAGCATCTTGACGCTGTTCTTGTTGGCGCCGACGGTGCCGTCCGAGCCGAGGCCGAAGAACAGGGCGCGGGTAGTGCTGGCCGGCTCGATGTCGAGCTCGCGCTCGAAGGGGAGGCTGGTGCCCGACACGTCGTCGTCGATGCCGATGGTGAAGCCGTTCCGCGGCTGCGGACGAGCCGCTTCGTCGAACACCGCCTTGACCATGCCGGGATGAAAATCCTTGGACGACAGGCCATAGCGTCCGCCGATCACCCTTGGCATGATTTGCCGCTCGCCGGTGGCGACGGCCTCGGCCAGTGCGGTGACCACGTCCTGATAGAGCGGTTCGCCGGTGCCGCCCGGCTCCTTGCAGCGGTCCAGCACGGCAACGGCGCGCACTGTCTTCGGCAGGGCCGCAACGAAATCACGCACCGAGAACGGCCGGTAGAGAATCACCTGCAGCGCACCGACCTTCTCGCCCTTGGCGGCGAGCCACAGCGCGGTCTCCCGCACCACCTCGCTTCCCGACGCCATCGACACCACGACGCGCTCGGCTTCCGGGTGGCCGTCATAGCGGAAGAGCTGGTAGTGCCGGCCGCAAAGCCCGCCGAGCTTGTCCATCGCCTTCTGCACGATGCCGGGCACCGCGGCATAGAACGGGTTGGCGGTCTCACGCGCCTGGAAGAAGGTATCGGGGTTGTGCGCCGTGCCGCGCACCACGGGGTGCGCCGGGCTGAGCGCCCGCTCGCGATGCGCCCGGATCAGATCATCGTCGATCATCGCCCGCATGACGTCGTCGGGGATGAGCGCCAGCTTGTTGACCTCGTGCGAGGTGCGGAAGCCGTCCATGAAATGGACGAACGGCACGCGCGATTCGAGCGTCGCCGCCTGGGCGACGAGGGCGAGGTCGTGCGCCTCCTGCACCGAGGCGGCGGCGAGCATGGCGAAGCCCGACGAGCGCACCGCCATCACGTCCTGGTGGTCGCCGAAGATCGACAGCGCCTGGGTGGCGATCGAGCGCGCCGCCACATGAAAGACGGCCGGCGTCAGCTCGCCGGCGATCTTGAACATGTTGGGGAGCATCAGGAGCAGCCCCTGCGACGCGGTGAAGGTGGTGGTCAGCGCGCCGCTCTGCAGCGAGCCGTGCACGGCGCCGGCCGCGCCGCCCTCCGCCTGCATTTCCTGCACGACCGGAACCGTGCCCCAGACGTTGGGGATACCCTTCGACACCCATTCGTCGGCATGCTCCGCCATCGGCGAGGATGGCGTGATCGGGTAGATCGCGCAGACCTCGTTGATCCGGTAGGCGACATGGGCGACCGCCGCATTGCCGTCCATCGTGTCGGTGACAGGCGCGTTCATGACAGGCCCTTCCGTTGCGCCGTTGCGATTGCGCCGACGCGCAGCGGCTTGGATCGGCGCATCGCGCCCTTCGAGGCGACTATTCGTCCGAGCCGCAATGTCATGGCCTCACCCGGAACTTCGGCGGCTGGCGCGCCTCGCTGGCAAGCGTCGCCGGCGCCGCATCCGGCACCATCTCAATGGCATGGCAGGGACACTGGTCGTAGCAGACGGCACAGCCGGTGCAGAGGTCGAGATCGACCGTATATTTGTTGCCCTTGCCGAGCTTGACGACTGCCTGCTCGGGGCAGGCGGCGAAGCAGTTGTCGCATTCGAAGCAGTTGCCGCAGGAGAGGCAACGGTCGGCCTCGTAGCGCGCCTGGCGCGCATCGATCCCCGCCACCACCTCGGCGAAATTGTTGCGCGCCTCGGCCGGCAGCTCGCTCATCTGCGACCGGCCGGCGTCGAGGAAATGCGGCAGGTTGAGCATGTCGAAATCGACCGGCGGTGCTTTCTCGCGCGGCTCCAGCTTCTCGCCACGGAGCCATTGGTCGATCGCCCGCGCCGCCTTCTTGCCGTGGCCGGTCGCCGCCGTCATGGTGCGGATACCGCCGATGACGTCGCCGCCGGCGAAGATGCCGGGCCGCCCGGTCATCAGCTGATCGTCGACCACCACCGTCTCGTCGCGGCCGACGGCGATGCCGTCGATCCTGCGGAGAAAGCCGGTGTCGGCGTGCTGGCCGAGGGCCAGAACCAAAGCGTCGACGGAAAGCGTTTCGGTGACGCCGGTCTGGTGGAGCGAGCCGTCCGGGCCGAGCTCGACGTGTTCGACCGTCACCCCTTCAGCACCGAAGCTCACCGGCGTGGTCAGCCACTTCGCCTTGACCCCTTCAAGGAATGCCTCGTCCGCCTCATAGGGATCGGCCCGCATGTGCTCGCGATCGCGGCGATAGATGAGGATCGCCTCCTCGGCGCCGAGACGGCGGGCGACACGGGCGGCATCCATCGCCGTGTTGCCGCCGCCGACCACGCCGACCACCCGGCCGAGCAGCGGCTGGCGTCCGGCCTCCACGTCCTCGAACATCCGGATCGCGTCGACCATCTTGCGCCCGTCGGCGGCCGGGATGTCGAGGTGATTGCCGTCTTGGGTGCCGATCGCCACGAAGCAGGCGTCGAACCCCTTCCTCCATCGAGGATCGATTCGAGGTCCTCGACCCGGGTGTTCATGGTGAAGGTGACGCCCATCGCCTCGATGCGGGCGACCTCCTTCATCAGCTCGGCGCGCGGCAGGCGGTAGGCGGGAATCCCGTAGTGAAGCATGCCGCCGGGCTCGGGTAGGGCGTCACGGATCTCTACCGCATGGCCCATGCGGCGGAGATGCCAGGCGCAGGAGAGACCGGCCGGCCCCGCGCCGACGATCAGCACCCGCTTGCCGGTCTCGGCGCCGGTGGCAACGGTCCAGCCCTGCTCGGCTGCCCGGTCGCCAAGGAAGCGCTCGACCGCGTGGATCAGCACCGCCTCGTCGAGGTCCTTGCGATTGCAGCTCGTCTCGCAGGGGTGATAGCAGGCGCGGCCGTGCACGGCGGGCAGCGGGTTGTCAGCGACCAGCGTCCGCCAAGCGGATTCGAAGTCGCCGTCGCGGGTGAAGGCCAGCCACGCCTGAATGTTCTCGCCGGCCGGGCAGGCGGTGTTGCAGGGCGGCAGGTGGTCGATCCATGCCGGCCGCTGCCAGCGTCGCGCGCCGGCGCCTTTTTGCATCGTCGCCTGCAGGACCGGCGTCAGGTCCTTCGGTATCAGGCTCATACGGCCTCCGCTTCCATGACCCGGGCATTCTTTGGGGTGATAGGTGACGCTACCTTAATCCAGGTCAAATGCAAAAGCCCCGTATGGAGGGTTAACGCGCCCGGGTCTCCAGCCGTGACGCGTCGAACGGACGCAGGCGTCCGGGATCGAATGGGGCGAGATCGACCGTCGTCGCAGCACCGTCGACGATCAGCTCGGCCATCGCCTCACCGGTCGCCGGCGCGTTGAGGATGCCCCAGACGCTGTGGCCGGTTGCGACATAGGCGCCAGCGACGCCGGGGATCGCGCCGATCAGCGGCAGCCCATCCTCCGTCACCGGGCGAAAGCACGACTGGCGCGCCACGATCCGCGCCGGGTCGAGCGCCGGCGCCATTCCCGCGCAGATCGCCTCCAGCCGTTCGATGGCGCCGGGGTCGGGCGCGACCGCGGCGGGATCGACGGGAAGCGGGCTCTGGCTGGAGATGCCGCAGATATAGGTGGTGCCGTCGGTGCGCGGAAAGACCTCGGGCGAGGCAACGTCGCCCGAGGCCTCCCGATACTCGACGAACAGCGCGTCGGCGGGGAGCGGCGGGTCGGTGGCGAAGACCAGGCTGTGACCCTTCAGTCCGTAGACACCGGGGAGCGGCACCCAGCCGCTGGCGAGAATCGACCATGGCCCCATGGCGATCACGACCGCGTCGGCTTCGAGCGTCTCGCCCGAGACGGTAACGCCCGTCACCGTCCGGCCGCCGTCCGCGAACGTCAAACCGGTGACCGTACCCCGTCTGACCACCGTCCCCCGGCCTTCCGCCGCCCGCATCATCGCCTGCGTGAAGGCGCCGGGATGCACCTGCGCGGTGGTCTCGGTCGTTCCGAGTCGCTGGCCGAGCGCCACTTCGCCGGATACCCATGAAACATCACCGGAACGGGCGCGGACGGGCTCCCCGGCGCTGGCGACGCCGCCATAGGTGGTCATGCGGCGATAGCCGTAATCCTCGCCGATCTCTTCGGCGAGCATCGCGTGCAGTTCGAAGCTTCGCCGGGCGAGCGGCGCCAGCGGACTCCCGTCGCACCAGTCAAATGCGAGAAATCCCCCGGATTTTCCCGATGCGGCGCAGGCGATCCCGGTCCGCTCGACGACGGTGACATCGATGCCGCGCCGGCTGAGGAAATAGGCGGTGGCAGCCCCGATCACCCCGCCGCCGCAGATCAGCACCCGCATGGCTAGCCGCGGTCCTCGAGCACGGTGATCCGCCACAGCGTCCTGAGATCGTCCGGGTCCATCAATGTTGCGGAATGCAGCGTCGCGAGATCGTCCCACAGCACCACGTCGCCGACATCGTAGGCGTAGCTGGTGACATACCTGTCCTGCAGCGCATGGCTCTTCAACTCGTCGAGCAGCGCCACGCCCTCATCGCGCGGCATCCCCTCGATTTCGAACGACGATCCGGAAACCGCGTAGAGCGCCTTTCGTCCGGTGTCGGGGTGGGTGCGCACCAGCTTGTGGCGGACCCAGTCGACCTTGCCCCTCTGCGCCTCGGTGAGCGGCGAGGCGACGGTGCGCGTCGTCTCGTCGAGGTTGTCGCGGTTGCCGTAATGATGGAGGACGACGAGGTCGTCGATCCGCGCCTTCGTCGCCTCGGGCAGATCGTCATAGGCGGCGTACATGTTGGCGAACAGCGTGTTGCCGCCCTTCTTCGGCACGACCACCGAATAGAGGATGGTCACCCGCGCCGGCACCGCCAGATACGAATAGTCGGTATGGAAATAGGTGCCGCCGTCGGCGAGCCCGATCGGCTCGCCGTCTTTCTTGCCGTTGGACAGGATCAGGATGTCGGGAAAGCCCGGATAGTGGAACTGGTCGATGACATGCGGTTCCGGCCGGCCGAACCGGCGTGCAAAGGCGAGGAAGGCGGCGGGCTCCAGCGCCTGTCCCGTGATTGCCAGGATCTGGCCGGCGAAGAAGGCCTGCTTCACAGCACTGAACTCATCGTCGGTCAGCGGCCGCGACAGGTCGATCCCGTCCATGACCATCCCGAAGCCGTCCGACAGCTTGCGTGTCGCGATCATCCGATGGGCGCTCCCTCAAGCCGGTTTGGCCTGAAGCTAACGGCATTCGGTCATCGGCCGCAATCGTCCCGGCAGGCAGCGTCAGCCGAGCGACACCCCGACCAGCGCGCCGACGCCGTAGGTGATGCCGGCCGCGGCATAGCCGATGAGCATCTGGCGGAGTGCCGAGAAGGCGATGCCGCGTCCGGTGAACAGTGACGTGCCGAAGCCGATCAGCGCAAGGGCAACACCGCTCAGCGCGAGGCTGGCGATCACTGCCATGGCACCGGTGAGGAAGAAGAACGACGCGACCGGAAAGATCGCGCCGATGGCGAACAGCATGAAAGAGGAAAGCCCTGCGACCCACGCCGAGCCACCAAGCTCCTTCGGGTCGATGCCAAGCTCCTCGCGAGCGAGCGTGTCGACGGCTGCGCCATCCCGCGACAGCAGACGGTCGGCAACCGAGGTCGCCTCTTTCTCGCTCAATCCTTTCGACTGGTAGATGAGAATGAGTTCTTCGCGCTCCTCGTCGGGGAACTGCTTCAGCTCCGACGCCTCCAAGGCGATCTGGCGTTGCGCCAGCTCCCGCGCGCTGTTGACCGACAGCCATTCGCCCATCGCCATCGAGCAGGCGCCGGCGATCAGCCCGGCGAGGCCCGCGAGCAGGATGGTCTGCTCCGCCGCCGCGGCGCCGGCGACGCCCATCACCAGGCTCATGTTGGAGACGAGGCCGTCGTTGGCGCCGAGCACGGCGGCCCGGAGCGCATTGCCGGAGCCGGCCCGATGCCGGCCCTCGAGCCGGGCGATTTCGGGACCGGCGAGGCCGCCGGAACCGGCCATCGCCGCGCGGATCACGCGCGCGTGCGATTCCTCGTCGGCCGGCAGGCCCGCCGCGATCGCCTCCGGCTGATCCTTGTAGGTGGCGTGATCGCGGTCTTCCGCCGCAACGACCACCGGCAGCACTGCACCGACGCCAAGGCGCTTCGCCAGCCAGCCAAGGACGCGGGCCCGCACGCTCGGGCCGGGCTTGCCGCTCGACGCGCCTTTCCTGGCAATCGCCTGCCGCCAGACGTCGGCATGCTTGCCCTCGACGTTTGCCAGCCGGCGATAGACCTCGGCGATCCTGGGATCGGCCTCGGCGTCCGACAGCGCAGTATAGAGGGCGACGCTGTCGACCTCTCCCTGAAGGTTGGCGCGATACCGGCTGAGGTCGTCCTGCCTGTCGGCCATCAGGGCATTCTCCAAGTTGACGGCGTCCGGATACCAGCCGACCGGCAAGGGGACGGCGTGTCGGAAGTCAGGTCAATATGCGACGGAGGAATTCGGCTCCGAGGGTCAGCCCGTCGGCATCGATCCCGTGCTCCATCCCGCGCGCGACATGCCATTCGACGGCGAAGCCGGCGGCGCCGAGCGCCGGGACCGCCGCATGGAGCGCAACCACCGGGATCAGCGGATCGGCTTCGCCGTGGACGAGCAGGATCGGCGGCCTGTTGCGCGCCTCGTCCGCCAGCCGCTCCGGTCCGACCAGCACGCCGGAATAGCCGACGATGCCGGCGATCCGGTGGGGCCGCCGCGGCCCGACGTGAAGCGCCATCATGGTCCCCTGGCTGAAACCGACGAGGGCAAGCTCGGCGTCGGTGAGGCCGACACGCGCCAGTTCGGCATCGAGGAAGGTATCGAGCACCGGCGCCGCGTGGCGGACGCCCTGCTCGATCGCATGCATGTCTATCAGCGACAGGGGAAACCATTGCCGGCCGCCCGGCGCCTCGGCACAGGGCTCCGGCGCGTGCGGCGACACGAACGCGGTATCGGGAAGCAGAGGCGCCCAGTACCGGCCGATGTCGATCAGGTCGTTGCCGTCGGCGCCGTAGCCGTGAAGGAAGACGACCAGGTGCCGGGCGGCACCGCCATTGGCCGGCGGAATGCGAGGTCCGTCGAGCATCATACCGGCACCGCCATCCTTTGCGCGCCTGACACGATAGTAGGCCCAGAACAGCCGAGCGGCCACGCCCCGCCAGGGCGACCACCGCTCCGCCATCGCGGTAAGCTCGTCGACCGGCACCGGAGCATCACGACTCGAGTGCGTCGGCGACGGCATTGCGCAGCGCGAGATCGCCGGCCGGGAATATGTCGGCGTGGCCGAGGCAGAAGAGGAGGTAAATGTCGGCCGTCCACGGGCCGATCCCCTTGATCTCGGTCAGCCGCCGATGCGCTTCCTCGCCCGGGAGTGTCGCCAGATGGTCAAGGTCGAGGCCATCGCGGCAGGCGGCCGCGACCGCCCGCAAAGTTCTGATCTTGGGCGCCGACAAGCCCGCAGCGCGAAGATCATCGTCGCCGGCGGCGAGAAGGGCCGCCGGAGCGAAGTCGGGCAGGGCCGCCTCGAGCCGGCTCCAGATCGCTGCCGCGCTGGCGACGGAAAGCTGCTGCGCGACGACGATATGGCAAAGGCCGACAAAACCCGCGGCGCGCCGGCGAAGCGGCACGGGGCCCGCCACCTTGATGACCTTCCTCAGCCGGCGGTCGCGGCGGGCGAGCCAGGCGAGGCCTTCCTCGATATCAGCGTCGGTCTCGATGACGCGCATCGGCGCTCGACCTTTGTCCCCCGGGCCGCCTGCTGCTAAAGCACGGAGCCGCGCCGTTCAAGTCGCCCCTGGCCGTTTATGCAACCCGTTTTCCGCTTCGCGCCGAGCCCCAATGGCGAGCTCCATCTCGGCCATGCCTATTCGGCCCTCTTCGACTACGCCCTCTGCCACCGGGCCGGCGGGCGCTTCCTCTTGAGGATCGAGGACATTGACGCGACACGAAGCCGCCCGGAATTCGAGGAGGCGATCTACCGGGACCTCGCCTGGCTCGGCATCGAGTGGGAGACGCCGGTCCGTCGCCAGTCCGAGCATATGGCGGCTTACCGCGAAGCGCTCGACACTCTTCGGAACGCCGGCCTGGTTTATCCGAGCTTCATGAGCCGCAGCGACATCGCCGCAGCGACCGCCGTCGAGGGCTGGCCACGTGACCCTGACGGCGCGCCGCTCTACCCGGGCAGCGACCGCGACCTCGATCCCTCCGTCAGCGAAGCCCGCATCGCCGCGGGCGAGCCGCACGCCTGGCGGCTAAAGACCGATATCGCCGTGGCAAGAGCCGGCCCACTGACCTGGTCCGAGGAAGGCGCCGGCCCGCACGGCGAGACCGGGCTCGTCACTGCGCGGCCGGAGTTCTGGGGCGACTTCGTCGTCGCGCGGAGGGACGTGCCGACCAGTTATCATCTTGCCGTCGTCGTCGACGACGCCTTGCAGGGCATCACCCATGTCGTGCGCGGGCGCGATCTCTTTCACGCGACGGCGGCCCATGTGCTCCTGCAGACCCTGCTCGGCCTGCCGGCCCCGGTCTACCATCACCATCGCCTGATCACCGACACGGCAGGCAGAAAGCTTTCCAAGTCGGATCGCGCCACCAGCCTGCGGTTGCTGCGCGAAGGGGGCGCGACACCGGCCGACATTCGCCGCATGGTCGGGCTTGAAGGAGGCTGACCAAGTGCGGCTAAAGCCAGTGGACCAGAGAAAGCCACAGGGTCGCGCTCACCACCGCAAGCCCAGTGGAGATGGTGATCGCGTTGGAGGCCAAGCGCTTCGCCGGTCCGGAATCGCGCCGCAAGCAGATAGGCATTGACGCCGGTCGGGCAGGCGGCTGCGACCACGACCACCTTGGCCCAGACCGGCGGCATCGGCACGACATAGCGGGCCAGCACCAGAACTACGGCCGGCATAAGGACGAGCTTCAGACGCGCTTAACGCCAGACCCGCCGGAACGTTGCGTCGAATGCCGTATTTGCGCAGCCCCATTCCCATGGCGAACAATGCAAGCGTCGCGGCAACATCGGCCAGCCGGTCGACGAGCGCCTTCGGCACCCCGCCCAGCGGCAGGTCAAATACCCGCCAGACGACGCCGAGCAGGAGCCCGATGATGATCGGGTTCTTTAGCAGGTTGGCGGCTACATTCCGGGCAGCGGCGGCCGCGGTTACCGCCTCCTCGCTCACGCCGTCCTGCCGCTCGGCCCGGCCGATCAGCACCGCGCCGGCAGTCATCATCACCGGCAGATGCACCGCGATGATCAGCGTGATCGCTGCCGCGCCTTGGTCGCCATAGGCGGCGATGACCAGCGGAATGCCGACCAGCACCGTGTTGCCATAGGCGGCGGAGACGCCGGCGACCAGACCGGCGCGGGCGTCACGACGGAAGACGCGGCGGATCAGCAGGTCGCCGATCGCCCAGTTCAGGGCGAACGCGGCGAAGAACGGCAACCAGATGCGCCATGGCGACACGCCACCGAAATCAGCCGTCGCAATCGTACGGAAGATGAGAAGCGGGATGGCAATAACGAAGACGAAATCAACCAGCCCTTCGCCGGCCACCCGGCCGAGGAGCCCGAACCATGCCACCAGATACCCGATGGCGATGAGGCCGAAAACGGGAAGGACAATATCGATGATCTGCGTCATGGGCGCACGCGCATGATTAGCCGGTTCTTAAGCAAAGCGGCGGATACTTGCCCGGATTCGGCGAGGGACGCGAGCGGAAATGCCGGAGGAGAGGACAACGGGACTGCGCACGCGCCGACGGTCGGCAGCCTCTCGTCGTGGTGATCGACGGCAATCCGGCAACAGCAGCGATCGCGGTCATGCTGCTTGAGCAATTCGATTGCCATGCGCTGCTCGCCCGGTCAGCGGAAGCGGCGCTCAAGGTGCTGAAAGGGGACCGGATGGTCGATCTCGTTCTCCTCGACTTTGCCCTTGACGACATGGATCCCATGGTGGCGGCGCAGCTGATCCGCGCGCTCGGCACCCGCGGCGCCATGCCGATCATCGCACTGGCTGCCACCGAATCGGCAGCATCCGGCGCGCGCGGCCATGCGGTCGGGTTCGCCCGAACCGTCACCAAACCCTACAGCCCCCGCGAACTCTACGCAGCGCTCGATTACTCGCTCGGCCGGGTAGCCGAAGGGGCGGCTTCCCACTAGGGTTACCAAGGGGCGCCCTGCGCACTACCCACCGTTCGTATGGCCGCGACGGCAGTTGCCGTTCTTTCGTGATGAAAAGCCGGGAAGAGATCGAACCGTGACGCTGCACTGGCTGCGCATCAGCGATCCTGACCATGTCAATCTGCGCAAGGCCGGGCGCGCCCTGTTGCTGCCTCCGGCGATCTTCTTCATAGCGAGCCTCGTCTTCCACGAGACGCTCATTGGCGTGTTCGGCTTCCTCTCGAGCTTTGTCGCGCTGGTCTTCGCCGATTACGGCGGGCCGATGTTGCACCGCGCGGCTATCTATCTCCTGTCGCTTGTCCTCACCACTCTCGCGGTGATCGTCGCATCCCTGCTCGCCAGCACCACCATCCCGGCGGTTCTGGCAACGGCAGTGCTGATGTTCACGGTCTCGTTTGCCACGGTCTTCGGGGGCTACACGCCTGCCTTCGTCGCCCCGGTGGGACTTGCCTACGCCTTCGCGGTTTTTGTCCCGCTGGACACACTCAGCCTCGACCAGCGAGTCCTCGGCTGGGCGATCGGCGGCATCATTGCCACGCTCGGCGCCTTGCTCCTCTGGCCGGTGAACGCCCGCGCCAAGATGCACGCGGCGCTGGCTGACGCCGCCCGGGGTCTCGCCGAAGCGCTGACAGACCGGCAAGCCGACGACGACGGCTCGACCGGACTGCAACGCGCGACGGCCGCGCTTGCCGCCGTTCGCGGCATCGCGGCATCACCGCTGCGGCCAGGCGGCGTCGCCTCCAGCGACGTCGGCCTCCTCAACCTTTTCGAAGGCCTCGGCCACGCCACGGATCTGAAGTCGGAGAGGTGCTTGCCACAGCGCCGACACCCGAGGACAAGGAGCTTTCGGAGCTTGTCATTGCCGCCCTTCACAGGACGGAAGCGACCCTGCGGGGCAACAGCCCGGCTGGAACTATCGCCGAGGCGATCAAGCCGCTGGATCGCTGCCGCCTGGAGCGGCGGCAGCAGATCGTGAGCGAGATGGCAGCAATCGCCGACGACGCAAAAGAACAAGGATCCGCTCAAGCAGGTGCGCGCGTCGTTTTCCCTCCTTGCGTTGTCGCACGTCGCGCTCTGGCTCGAAGCGGATGCGGCAGAGGCGATGGGAGCCGGCTCCCGCATCCACCCGGTCGCCTCGGCGCCGGAGCTTTCAGCCGAGGGTGGTGCACCGTCGAGCGCCTTCCTGCGCCTGCGACGCATCGCCCGGGCCGAGTTCGACCCCGACGGCGTGATCCTGCGCAACGCCACCCGCTCCGCAGTCGCCATGGCACTGGGCATCCTGCTCGCCAAGGTCGCGCCGCTCGGCCACGGCTTCTGGGTCGCCCTGGCCGTTCTCTCGGTCCTCCGCTCGAGTGCCGCATCGACCTCGGTAACGGCGCTGCAAGCTGTCGGCGGAACGCTCGTCGGCTTCCTGGTCGCCGCTTTGATCACATTCGCCCTCAAGGGCGACACGACGGTCCTGTGGTGGCTGGTGGCGCCAATGGCCTTCCTGGCCGGCTACGCGCCGGGCGCCATCAGCATCGCTGCCGGCCAATTTGCCTTCACCATTCTGGTGGTCTTTCTGTTCAACATCCTCGATCCGGACGGGGTCATGACGGCTGTGGTGCGGCTGGAAGCGGTCTCGCTCGGCGCGGTCACGGCTGTCGTCGTCGGCCTCCTCCTGTGGCCGCGCGGCGCCCGCGCCGCATTGGCGCGCTCGGTTGCCAGGGTCTACCGTGTCGCCGCCGAGGGCATCGGGGTCGGCATCGCCGGATCCGACGCTGACCGGCAAAGCGCTGCAGCCCGCCTCGAGGCGGCGGTCGAGCGGGCGAATGGGGCCTTCACCGTGGCGCTCGGCGAGCATGGCGAGCATGTCAACGGGGCCGCCTGGAGCACGCTGGCGAGGCCGCCGGCAGAGACGCACGCGCTTTTGTGCGGACTGATGCCGGCATTGCCTGCCACAAAGCCCACCGGATGCAATGCCGCGGTGGAAACCGTGCACCGACAGGCGGCCGCCGTCAGCAGCGAGCTTGCCGCTGTCGCCGACCAGCTCGAATCGGCCGGAGAAAGCCCGCCGCCGGCCCGAACTGCGGACCAAACGGCACCGCTGGAAGATTGCCTTCGCGCCTCGGCAAGCGAAGGCGAGGCAGGGGTCGACAAGGCACTCGTTATCCTGTCCTGGAACCACTGGCTGGAGCGGCTCGACGCGGCGATCGCCGCTACCAGCGCTGCCCGTGCCAGCGTGGCGGGTGCGGCTTCGCCGCGGGCCTGGCTGCGCTGGTCGCTGAAGCCGGCCGCGAAATGAGCCTCAGCCGTCGCCCCGATTCATGCGCGCCAGCGTCGCATTGAGCTCGGCCCCGAAGATCATGATCAGCGCCACCAGGTACATGAAGAAGATGGCGGTGACGACGCTGGCGAGCCCGGCGTAGTAGGCCGCATAGTTGGCGAAACGCTGGAGATAGAAGCCAAACGCCCAGGCGGCGATCAGCCACAGCGCCAGCGTCGTCACGATCCCCGGCCACAGGCGAACGAGAGGCGGCCGCCCGGCGGGGAGCCAGAGATGCGCCGCGACCAGCACTGCCGACAGCATCAGCCCGGTCACGACCAGGCGGACAAGGTCAAACGTGGTCGCGTAGGGCTGGATCGCCGGGAGATGGGAGGCCACCCAGTCGAACAGAAGCGGCCCAAGGACGCCGAGGAAAGCAAAGACCAGGCTCGCGACGGCGCCGACGATCACGAAGAGGAAGCTCTGAAGCCGGAGAAAGAAGAAATTGCGGGCGTCGGTCACCCGGTAAGCGCGGTTCAGCGCCGTGCGAACGGCTTCGACGCCGTTCGACGCAAGATAGATCATCACCAGGGCCGAGATCGTCAGGAGCCCCGTCTGCTGCTGGGTCAGGACCGAACGGACGTCGGCCGCAATCGGTCCGGCAACGTCCTTCGGCCAGGTCTCGAACAGGATGGTGGCGACCCTTTCGGCCAGGCCGGCCTCGCCAAAGAAGCCGGCGATCGCGGCGACGAAGATCAGGAACGGAAACACCGCCATCAGCGCCGACAGGGCAACATGGCTCGCCATGGCGAAGCCGTCGTCGGCACTGAGGTGGACGACCGCGTTGAACACCACGGATCGAATCTGCCTGAACAACAACCCGTCGCCTCCGCCATCCGGACCGATGTTGCGGCCATTCCCCGCCGCGTATCATGCTCATCACCGAAGTGCTACCGTCGCGCCGGTATTTGCGAAGCAAGCCTGCCCCGCCCGCGGGCGTTGCTTCTTCTGAAGAAAGACCCTGACGGCCGCCGATTGAATCCTTGACCGAAAAAGCCCGCACCATCCTGATCACCGGTTGCTCGTCTGGAATCGGCCATCACGCCGCCCACGAGCTGAGCGAGCGCGGCTGGCGCGTCTTCGCCAGCGCACGCAAGGAAGCCGACGTCGCGCGGCTCGCCGGCGAGGGACTGGATTCGGTTACAGCTCGACTACGCCGACGAGGCCTCGATCGCCGTCGCGGTCGAGCGCGTTCTCGGCGAGACCGGCGGTCGTCTCGACGCACTGTTCAACAATGGCGGCTATGCCCAGCCCGGCGCCATCGAGGACCTCGACACGGATCTCCTGCGCGCCCAGTTCGAGGCGAACTTCTTCGGCTGGCACGACCTCACCCGCCGCGTCATTCCGACGATGCGTCAACAGGGGCGCGGCCGCCTCGTGTTCTGCTCCTCGATCCTCGGCCTAGTCGCCGCCCGCTATCGCGGCGCCTACGTCGCCTCCAAACATGCGCTCGAGGGCTACGCCGACACGCTGCGGGTGGAACTGCACGGCGCGGGCATCGCCGTCGTGCTGATCGAGCCGGGGCCGATTACCAGCAACTTCCGCCTCAACGCCATCGACACCATCCACCGGACCATCGACATCGATCGATCGGTCCATGGCGATGCCTACCGGCGCGATCTGTCGGGCCGCAAGGAGGGCCATACCAAAGACCCGTTCCGCCGCGGACCCGAGGCGGTGCTCAGCAAGCTGGTCCACGCCCTCGAAAGCCCGAAGCCACGGCCGCGCTACCCGGTGACCATTCCCGCCCATATCGGCGCGTTTCTCGATCGCGTGCTGCCGACCCGGACGATGGACCGCATCGTCGGTCGGACACCAAAGCGCAGCGACGAAGGCAAGGTCTGACCCCGCGCGAGCAGGCCCGCCCCACCACTGGCCGCGGGCCGCGATTGTCCTATGTCCTCTGATCGGCAATCACGCATGGGGAGGACAAACCAATGAGCAAGCTATCGGTCGCGCTGGTTTCCGCGTGCGTGCTGGTCGGCGCAACAGCTGTCGCCAACGCCGAGGACATGGCGGATATGACCTTCTTCGTCACCAGCGCGGGCTCCGGCGACGGCGCCAATCTCGGCGGCCTCGCCGGCGCCGATTTCAATCTGTGCATCGCTGGCGGAGGCGGTCGGCGCCGGTGGCAAGACCTGGCACGCTTACCTTTCGAGCAGCGATGAGAATGCCCGCGACCGCATCGACAGCGGGCCTTGGCAGAACGCCAAGGGAGACCTGATTGCCACGAGCCTGGAGGAACTCCACGACAACCCCAATATCAGCAAGCAGACCGCACTGACCGAAAAGGGTGAAATGGTCAACGGCCGCGGCGACAACCCCAACCAGCACGACATGCTCACCGGTTCCAACCCGGATGGCACCTATGCGGAGGGCATGACCTGCGGCGACTGGACGATGAACGGCGAAGGCTCGGCGATCGTCGGTCACCATGACCGCATGGGTCTTGCCGACGACGCGCCCTCGAAATCCTGGAACGCCTCGCACCCATCCCGCGGCTGCAACCAGGAAGGCCTGATCAGCACCGGTGGCAATGGCTATTTCTACTGCTTCGCCGTGAACTGAGCTGATCACCCGCCGCGGCAACCGCGGCGACCGCATCGCTTACGGCTCCAGCTCGGTGTCCCAGTAGAGATAGTCGAGCCAGGACTCGTGCAGGTAGTTCGGCGGAAAAAGCCGGCCGTTGTTGTGGAGGTCGGCGACCGTTGGCTGGTAGGGCAGTTGCGCCGGCCACATGCGGGCGGCCCGCGGGTCCTTGCCGCCCTTCCTGAGGTTGCACGGCGAGCAGGCGGTGACGACGTTGTCCCACGTCGTCTGGCCGCCGCGCGAGCGCGGGATCAGATGGTCGAAGGTGAGGTCGTCCTTCACTCCGCAATACTGGCACTGGAAGCGATCGCGGAGAAACACGTTGAACCGGGTGAAGGCCGGATGCCGCGCGGGTTTGACGTAGGTCTTGAGCGAGACCACCGACGGCAGGTTCATGACAAAAGAGGGACTGTGCACCGCCACCTCGTACTCGGAGACGATGTTCACGCGATCGAGAAAGACCGCCTTGATCGCGTCCTGCCACGACCACAGCGACAACGGATAGTAGCTGAGCGGCCGGTAGTCGGCATTGAGGACCAGCGCCGGATTGGACCCCGGCGAGACATGCACGTTCACTTCAACTCCCGAATCACAGGCGCTTTGAAGCCCTTAGCCTCGGAGCGCGGCGCATACTCTATATGGTGTGTGACGTGAGTGTGAAGGGGGTGCTTCCGTGAAGACCCGGCGCGCGAGATCCGGACGATCCGCGCGGCGCCGGTCTAGCGGCGGACGAAAAGCCTTTCGAAACCATGGGCCGGTCGCCGGTTTGAGTGGAGCCCGGTGCGCATGATGACCGGGTCGAGCCAGTTGTTCTTGGAGCCGGGGAGCCTTGTCATGATTCGCGCCACACCGACCATCCTTGCCTTGGTCCTGCCTCTCACGATCCCCAACGGGGTCGCCTTGGCCGCCGGCGCGAAGGCATGCCGTCTACGACTGCCGGTTTTGCGTCCGTCCAGCGCGTCCGATGCTGTTGATCGGTTCTCGGTCATGCTCGCGACGTGATCAACGTCACATTCATTGATCGTATATGTTCATCCAATATTGACACTGGGTGCGCTCGCCTGTATGGACCTTGGTGTATCACTACTGTTCACTTAAAGGAGCACACCATGCAGACCAATGCACCCCGGATTGTCGGCCCCCGCGATGGCAAGGCGGGATTTCTCGGAACGATCGGAGTCCGGTTCATGCTCGACGGCGTCGACGCCGGCGACCGCTTTTCGCTGGTCGAGCACCCGATGGCGCCGCACGCGCTTGCCGCGCCGCTTCACCGCCACACCCGCGAGGACGAGTACAGCTTCGTTCTGGAGGGCCAGATGGGCGCGCTGCTTGGCGATGACGTGGTCATCGCCAAGGCCGGCGATTTCGTCTCCAAGCCGCGCAACCAGTGGCACACCTTCTGGAACGCCGGCGACGAGCCGGCACGGATCCTCGAGATCATCTCGCCGGCCGGCTTCGAGGACTTCTTCAAGGAGGTCGTCGACCTCGGCGGCGTGACGCAGATCGAGCCGCAGACCTTCGTCGGCCTTTGCGACCGCTATGGCCTCGACATGGACATCGCCAGCGTCCCCGGGCTTGTCGAGCGCTTCGGCCTCGTCTTCCCCGGCACGCCGGTGGCGGTCGCCGCGTAGGCCAGGATCTTTACGGCAAGCTGCCAAGACCGGTCGGCCCGGCCGGAGGATTCTGTCCGGGCCGGCGGTCACGCCGCGCCTGCAGACTACATTCTGGCGAGCCGCTCGAATGCCGTGGGCGAGGGAAACCCCACAGCCAGACGCCGGCGGACCGCCTCGGCGCATTCCGCCGCGGTCATCACCGAAGTGTCGACCTCCATATCGTAGAGACCGGGGTCGTGCACCGCTTCGGTGTAGCGCCTGACTGCTGCCGGGATCGCCTCGACGGACGTTGCCGCCGAATAACTCCGCCCCGCCTGACCGGCCCGCATCCGCTCCATGATCGTTTCCAGCGGGCAGCGCACGCCGACGAAGAGCACCGGCAGGCCGGCAAGGCAGCGAGCGCAATCGGGAAGGATGCGGAGCGGCCGCGTATAGCCGTCATGATGGCCGAACTCGGCAACCACATTCAGCCCCAGCCGGCTGTGGGCGGCGATGGAGTCGTAGAGCGCCGCATAGAGCACCGGCACCAGCGGCTCGAGATCCGGCCGCTCGCCCCCCGGCCGGAGCCCGATCCCGGGGCGGTAGCGTTCCGGTGTCATGGCCAGGACGCTGACATCGACGCCGAGATTGATCCACATGCCGTCGAACGTCTCCTGGATCGCGGCAACGATGCTCGACTTTCCCGAGCGCGGCGCACCGTTGAGAATGACGATCCGCCCCGGTTCGCTCGCCTCCCCCATGCCGATTCTCTTCTGCTTTGATCCGGCTATGCTTATCATGGACCGACGGACCTGAGCACGGACGGGCTTGCCGTCCCTGCCGATTGACACGAATCAATCCGGGTCGGGCGAGCGCCTGCGATGATGCATGAGCCGGCTGAGCTTCAGCCCTCCGCCGAACCGCACGTCCGACCTATCCGACGCGCGAGACAGGGAGATCGCGATGCGCATCCTGATCTGCTACGGCACCACCGAGGGGCAGACGCGGAAGATCGCCGAATTCATCGCCGACATCGTCAGGAAGCACGGGCACGATGCGGCGCTGTTCGACGCCACCGAGGTTGGCGAGGTGGAGGCCTCCCGCAGCCAAGCGGCGATTCTTGCCGGTTCGGTGCATATGGGCCGCTACCAGCGGCCGCTCGTCCACCACGTCACCCGGTGGCACGAGACGCTGAATGCCATGCCGTCGGCCTTCGTGTCGGTGTCGATGGCGGCGGCCAGCAACGACCCCCACGAACGGTCGGAGATCGACGAGATCGCCCAGCGGATGCTGCACGAAACCGGATGGCGGCCGCAGGCCACCCATCACGCGGCCGGGGCCCTGCTCTTCACCCAATACGATTTCTTCAAGCGCTGGGCGATGCGGCTGATCGCGCTGCAGCGGAACGCGAACGTCGATACGCACGCCGACACCGAATACACCGACTGGCAGGCGCTGACCCGCTTCGTCGAGGACTTCCTCGCCACCCTGCCGGCGGGCAAGGGCTGACAGCCGAGCTTATCCGCCACTCCGAAATCGTTGGCCGACGCGCGGGACATCTGGGAGCCGACGCCGTTTCCGCTGGAGCGTGCATCCGACGCCAGCGATTAACGCGAAGGCGCGCCCCTACGCCGCCGGACGCTCCTCGAGCACGGCGGCAAGCCGCTTCACCAGCGCCTGCTTCTTCTTCTCGTCGGTCATCGCGTCGAGCCGTCCGGCGAGCGCCAGCGTGAACGCGACGTAGTCGTTCGCCCAGTCCCGCGCGATCTGGTCGTCTGAAATCCGCGCCGGCTCGGGTCGGCGCACCGGCTCCTTGCCCGCCTTCAGCACGAAGGCGTCGTCGAGCCTGGGCAGATGGATGCGTCCCGCCGGAACGCCCGCCTCGATGATGAGGTCGCGGAGCGCCTCCCGGGCATGGTCCTCGCCGTGGGTCAGAAAGATGCCGCCGGAGACCGGCAGGCGCTCGCGAATCCAGGCGAGCAGCTCGACCTGGTCGGCGTGAGCCGAATAGTTTCCGAGCTGGCGGACGGCGGCGCGCACCTTGATGTCACGCCCGTGGATCCGCACCTCCTCGGCGCCGCCGAGGATGATGCTGCCGAGGGTGCCCGGCGCCTGGTAGCCGACGAAGAGCACGGTTGCCTCGCGCCGCCACAGATTGTTGCGAAGGTGATGGCGGATGCGGCCTGCCTCGCACATGCCGCTCGCCGAGATGATGATGGCGCCGCCGCTGATGCGGTTGATCGCCTTGCTCTCCTCCACGTCCTCGGTGATATGGAAGTTCGGGTGGCGGAACAGGGCGGCCTCGTCGACGGCAATGTCGTCGAGGGTGTCGGCGTAGCGGATGAACACCTTGGTGACGCGGCTGGCGAGCGGCGAATCGAGGAACACCTGCGTTGTGTCGGGAATGCGCCCCTCGGCGAGCAGCACGCCGATGTCGTGGAGGAGCTCCTGGCTGCGCTCGACGGCAAAGCTCGGGATCACGACATTGCCGCCGCGATGCAAGCCCTCGACCAGCTCGCGCTCGAGCGCCGCCCGCCGTGCAACCACTGTCATGTCCGCGCGGTCGCGATCGCCATAGGTGCTCTCGCACAGGACATAGTCGAAGCCGACTGGCGCGTCGGGGGCGGGATGGAACACCTTCTCGTCAGGACCGAGATCGCCGGAGAAGAGGATACGGATCGGCCGCGAGCCGCCGTCGTCGATGGCAAGCTCGATCGACACCGCGCCGAGGATATGCCCGGCGTTCCAGAAGCGCGCCTTGACGCCCGGTCCCGGCTCGAACCATTCCTCCAGGCCATGCGCGACACCGTTGTCGAGGCAGGCCTCGGCGTCGGCCTCTGTATAGATCGGCGAGATGGGCGGCTTGCCCTGCCGTCTCAGCGTCCGGTTCTTCCGCTCGACCTCGCTCTCCTGGATCTTGCCGCTGTCCGGCAGCATGAAGGTGAGGAGATCGAGCGTCGGCGCCGTAGCGTGGATCGGCCCGGTGAAGCCGCGGTGGGCAAGCTTCGGCACCAGCCCGCTGTGGTCGATATGGGCGTGGGTCAGGAGCAGGTAGTCGATACCCGCCGGGTCGAAGGGAAACGGCGCGTAGTTGAGCTCGCGGACGGTGCTGTTGCCCTGGAACATGCCGCAATCGACGAGAAGGCGGCCATGATCATGCTCGACCAGATAGCAGGAGCCGGTGACGGTCCCGGCGCCACCGCGGAAGGTGATCCTTGTCGCCATGTCTTCCTCTCGCATGTGGGTTCGGATCTCGCGCGCCATCCTGCCCGACGGCGGCAGGCGAGGCCACCGCCACGGGCATGCGGCAAGGAAAATGCCGGAAAATTGGCCGGCGGATGAGACTCATGCACGAGAAGCCGCTATGCGCTTTCTCGACACCTGCCCGCGCATTTGACGACCAATAGGGGGGACCACCATGGAATATCGCCTGCTCGGCCACTCCGGCCTGAAAGTCTCGACCGTCGCGATGGGGACCATGACCTTCGGGCGCGGCAAGGATGCCGTCGGCTCTACCAACCTGAAAGAGGCACGCAAGCAGATTGACCTCTGCATCGACCACGGGGTCAACCTGATCGACACGGCCAACGTCTATTCAGCCGGCCGCTCCGAGGCGATGACCGGTGTAGCGTTGAAGGGCAAACGCGCTCAGGTTCTGCTCGCCACCAAGGTGCGGTTCGGCATGGGAGCGGGCCCCAACGACCGCGGCCTGTCGCGCCATCACATCATCAACCAGTGCGAAGCGAGCCTGAAGCGCCTGCAGACCGACTGGATCGACCTCTACCAGGTCCATCAATGGGACGGGCAGACCCCGATCGAGGAGATCATGGCGGCCCTCGATTACCTCGTCTCTTCCGGCATGGTCCGCTACATCGGCTGCTCCAACTGGTCCGGCTGGCACATCATGCGGGGACTCGCCGCCGCCGAGCGGATGGGCGGTGCCCGCTTCATTAGCCAGCAGATTCACTACACCATCGAAGCGCGTGAGGCGGAGTACGAGTTGGTCCCGATCGCAGTATCGGAGGGGCTGGGGATCCTCGTCTGGAGCCCGCTGGCCGGTGGTCTGCTCACCGGCAAGTTCCGCCGCGGCAAGAAGCATCCGGCGGGCACGCGGCATGAGAAGGAGCAGCGCGAGCCGCCGATCCGCGACTGGGAGCGGCTCTACGACATTGTCGAGGTAATCGTCGACATTGCGAAGGCACACAAGGTCTCCGGCGCCCAGGTCGCACTCGCCTGGACGCTCGGCCGGCCCGGCGTCGCGTCGGTCATCGTCGGCGGCCGCAATGAGGACCAGTTCCGCGACAGCCTCGGCGCCGCCGACCTGAAACTCAGCGCGGAGGAACGCCGGCGCCTCGACGACGCCAGCAAGCTGCCCCTGATCTATCCCTACTGGCACCAGGCGTTCACCGCCACCGACCGGCTCTCGGAGGCCGACTTGGCGCTGCTGGCGCCGTATCTCTAAGAGGCCTGGCAGCTGCGACCGCGCCGGGGGTCGATCGTCCGGGCGTTACGCGCCCCCGCCCTGGGCGGAAGTCTGCGGGCCGATCGCCGCCGGCTCGTCCGCCACCGGGCGAAACGCACCCCATAGCGCGGTCGCCACCAGAATGATGGAAACGACCGCGTTCCATCCGGCGAAGGAAAGGCCGAGAAACCGCCAGCTCGCCTCGGTGCACGAGACGATGCGGATGTTGTTGAGCTGATCGAGAAGATCGCCCACCTGGTTGACAGGGCCGCTGGTTCCGCCACAGTCGGTCGGACCCGCCCACCAGCCCCATTCGGCGCCGGCATGATAGCTGCCGAGATAGACCCCGTAGGCGAAGATGAGCGCCGCCACGATCAGAAACATGCGAACCACGGTCGGCTTGGCACCGGCCAAGGCAGCCAGCAGGGCCACCAGCGCGAAGGGCAGCCCGACATAGTAGGGCACCCGTTCCGCCAGGCAGAGTTTGCATGGCACGAAGCCGCCGATCAGCTGAAAGCCCCAGGCGGCGACGATCGTTGCGAGACCCACCGCGAACACAAGCCCTGGCGCCAGCATCTCCCGGCGGCGAACACCATCCATCACTTCCATTCCTCAGACCAGATAGCGCACGGCAACAAATCCGCCGACCAGCAACACCATGAAAACGGTGAAAACAAGCCCAAGCCGCCTCTCGATGAAATCACGAATTGGTGGGCCGACCCAATAAAGCAGCGCGGCAACGATGACGAAGCGAAGCCCACGAGACACGACACTCGCCACCATGAAGACGATGAAGTTGAGTCCGGTCACCCCGCTCGCAATGGTGATGACCTTGTAGGGAAACGGCGTCACCCCGGCGCCGAAAACGATCCAGGCGCCCCAGTCGTTGTACCAGGCCGCGAAGCGGTCGAATTCGGCCATGTAGCCGTAGAAAGTGAGGATCGGCACCGCTATCTGCTCGAACAGGAATGCGCCGATCAGGTAGCCGAACACCCCGCCGACGACGGAGCCGACGGTCGCGATGAGGGCGTATCGCCATGCCTTCTGCCGTTCGGCCAGAACCATGGGGATAAGGAGCACGTCGGGCGGAATCGGGAAGAACGAGCTCTCGACAAAGGCCACGCCGGCAAGCGCCTTTTCGGCGTGCCGGCTGGCGGCGAGGCTCATGGTCCAGTCGTAGAGGCGTCGGAGCACGGCGAGCATTCCTTCCGCGGCGCTTGATAGCACAGGTTTGAGCGACAAACCGGTTCAGGTTGACCGCACGGGCGGCGCCACTATGATCGCCGCCTTCTTGAGCCCCTGTGGCGGAATTGGCAGACGCGGCAGACTCAAAATCTGTTGCCCGAAAGGGCGTGCTGGTTCGAACCCGGCCAGGGGCACCACTCTATTACTGTAACTTATTGTAATATATGCGTATCATTATCTATCAAGCCGCCTCTTATCCCGTAATCGTTCCCCTATTTCCGAGACGGTGAACAGCGTTCCCTTAAGGTTGGCCTCGCTGTCGCCCAGCTCTTCTTGTCCATCAACCTCCCCGTTCTTTGCTCCAGATCCCCGCCCACAAATTCGCGCGCGCCAAGACGCCTACCGGTGCGAAAGGATCGGGGTCGGCGCGCAGTGGTGGGAATCGCCAACGACCAAAGACTCGTCGGCACCGCGAACGACGATCAGGTGGACCCTGTTCGCAAGATACTCGGCCTGCTCGGCTTCGAGGAGGCTGCGCAGTGCCGCGGCCTGAGGCAGCTCCGCATAGCGGGTCAGACGATAAGGCGCAGGCCGGTCGGCAAACAGCGTCCTCAGGTCGTCGCCCGGGCAGACGAGCGCAATCTCGGCGGAGACGGTGCCGTGCTCGGTCTCAATGGTCGGCGGCTCGACCGCGTGCACGGCCGTGTCGCGCACGAAGGTCACGCCATGGGCTTCCTCGAGAGACGATCGCTGGTCCGTCGCGGCCCGTGAAACGGCACGAAGAAAGCTAAGCCGGAACGACGCCGGGCACGCCGGTAGCGATCATCATCTGGCGGCACCGTTGGCGGTACCCGTCGCGAATGTCCCGCGTGGGCGGCCGGCAACGGCTCGACGGCAGGCCGATCAGCTCCATGCACAACTTGTCGAGATAGCCGTCGCCGCTCGTGAAGGTCTTCTCGACCTCGACCCACAGTTTATAGAACGGCATTGCCTGCCGGACGAGGGAAAGCTGGATGTCCCTCCACCGTTCCGCCTTCACGTTGGTGATCAGCTCGACTCCCCATTCGGGCCAGTAGTTGCAAAGATGTACTTCGAAGGCGGTGGCGCCCAGCATGGCGCTTTGCGCGAACATCAAATGGTTGTCGATGATCGTCAGCTCGCCGGCGAAGGTCGAGACGACGTCCTCGAATTCCATCGCGTCGGTGCGCGGACAGGCCCATTTGAGCCCGACCACGTTGGGGATATCGACCAGCCGCTCGACGAGCCGGAAGGAGACGGCGGCACTCGTCCAGTACGTGTTGTAGACGACGATGCCGATGTCGGGCGCCGCCGCGGCAGCATCCGAGACATAGGCGTAGAAGTCCTCCTCGGTGTGCTGGAAATAGAACGGGCACGACACCTGGATGAACTCAGCGCCGGCCCGCTCCGCTGCCCGCGCGAGGCGCACGATCTCCCGGGTCGAGGTGGTCTGGGTGCCCATCGCCACCGGCACCCGCCCCGCCGCTTCCTCAACGACAGCTCCAGCGACGGCCACGCGCTCGTCGAAGGTCATGGTCGAAAAGTCGCCGGCCGCGCCGCCGGCAAGCAGCGTCCCGTTGTTCGCGTTGATTCCCCGCTCGATGAGAAAACGGACCGCTTGTCGTGTGGCGTCGAGATCGACCTCGAGGTCCGGATCCCGGAACATCGTCGGGACAGTGATGTAGCATCCCTCCAATCGCTGTTTTGCACGGTTCCGCTCCATTGTCCTTCGTCGCTCCCTCGTCGCCTTCCTCGCCGGCTTCGGCGGCAGACTATGCCGGAGGCCGGCGCTTGTATGCTTGTCAGCACACGACGTAAACTTGGCGTAATCGGCCCGATGCGGGGCCGGTTGCGGCGGGATGTTTTCGGATGGCAGCGCAAAATGGCGGAGAGGGCAAGGGGCGGGATCGCACGGAGCGGATCGGCTTCCTGCTGCTCCCCGAGTTTCCTCTCTACGCCTTCGTGCTGGCGACGGAAGCGCTGCGGGTCGCCAATCAGAACGCCGGCGAGCGGCTGTTCTCCTCCTACCTGATCACCGTTGACGGCAACCCGGTCGCCGCCGGCAACGGCATGAACGTGGTTCCCGACCTCGCCATCGACGAGGCCCCCTTCCTTCCGACCGTTATTGTCTTCGCCTGCAACCACCCGGAAAATCACGTGAGCAGGAAGCTGCTCGCCTGGCTCCGGCGGCTGGACCGGCATGGCGCCCTGCTCTGCGCCGTCGACACCGGCCAGTTCGCACTGGCCGAGGCCGGTCTTCTCGACGGCTACGTGGTGACGCTGCACTGGGAGGCGATGTCGCTGTTCAAGGAGCGCCATCCGCGGATCGAGCTCCGCGAGACGCTGTTCGCCATCGACCGCAATCGCATCACCTGCGCCGGCGGCATGGCGACGCTCGACATGATGCTCCACCTGATCGCCAACCGTCACGGGCGCTCGCTCGCCGAGGTGACCGCCAATGGCCTCGTCCACGGCCGCATCCGCCACGACGGCGAGAAACAGCGAGAATCGGCGGACGAGGCGCTTGGCGTCATCAATCACCGCCTCGCCTCGATCGTCCAGACGATGGAAGCGCATCTCGAAACGCCGCTCAGGACTGACCAACTCGCCGCACGCGCCGGCATCTCCGTGCGCCAGATCGAGCGGCTGATGCGGGAGACTCTCGGCGAGACGCCGTCGCGCTACTACCTGAAGCTCAGGCTTCAGGCCGCCCGTAATCATCTGTTCTACGGCGACCTACCGATCCAGGAGATTGCGCACGCCTGCGGGTTCTCCTCGCCCTCGGTGCTGTCGCGCGCGTTCAAGGGCCACTTCGGGGTGAGCCCGCGGGAATTTCGTCACCAGTTCTCTGCGGATCGCCTTGAGCGATTCCGCCCGGAGTTGCGGCGGCAACCTGGCGTTCAGGCCCGCGGTCCGGCCCTGGTCTCGCGCTAGCCGCATCCCGGTCGCTGGTTCGGGCCTCGATCCCGCGGTCTCGCGGATCGGCCCACGGTCGGAGCCGACACCGCGAAAATGACGAAATCTGCAAAGACCACGGCAGGATTGGTCAACTCGCTCGCGGCAGGTTGGCCGAAAGTAGCGCGTGACATTGGACGAGATGCGGATGGCGGAGACCGCGAACATCGTGGTGCTGGCGGAGACTGACAATGTGGGGATCGCGGTGCGCGACCTGCAGATGAACGAGACGGCAAGGTCCGTCAGCGGCCAGTCGACCGTGGCGCGGGAAGCGATCCCGCTCGGCCACAAGATCGCTCTCCGCCCCATTGCCGCCGGGGGCCGGATCATCCGCTTCGCCGTCCCTGTCGGTATCGCCACCGCCGACATCGCGATGGGCGATCTCGTTCACATCCACAACGTGAAGAGCCAGTATCTCGACAACGCCGAGGATCACTATGAGTGAAGCCTGGTCCATTCCGGCGCGTCCGGTGGCCGACCTCGGCCTCGACCTTTCGGCGATGCGCGGCTTCCTCCGCCACGACGGCCGCAAGGGCATCCGCAGCTATGTCGTCGTCGTCTATCTGGTCGAATGCGCCCATCACGTGGCGCGAAAGGTCGCTGCGCCGTTCGAGGACAGGGGCGTCCAGCTCATCGGCTTCCCCGGTTGCTATCCGAGCGCCTACGCGCACCGCATCCTCGAGGCGCTCTGCACCCATCCCAATGTCGGCGCTGTATTGCTCGTCTCGCTCGGCTGCGAGGAGTTCCGGCGCGGCGCGCTGCGTGAGACGATCGCGGAGAGCGGGCGTCCGGTCGAGCTTCTCGTCATCCAGGAGGAAGGGGGCACGACCGCCACCGTCGAGGCGGGCCGCGCCTGGGTCGAGGCCCGCCTCACCGAAGCGGGAAGCCAGCCGACGGTTCCGCTGACGCTGTCCGACCTCGTCATCGGCACCAAGTGCGGCGGCTCCGACGGCCTCAGCGGCATCACCGCCAATCCGGCCGTCGGCTCTGCCTTCGACCGGCTGGTCGACGCAGGGGCGACGCTGATGTTCGAGGAAACCTGCGAGCTGATCGGCTGCGAGGATCATATGGCCGGCCGCGCCGTGACGCCGGAGCTCGGCGCGGAGATCGTCGCCGCTGTCCGCAAGGCCGACGCCTATTACCGCGACCTCGGCCATGGCAGCTTCGGAGGCGGCAACATCAAGTACGGCCTGTCGACGATCGAGGAAAAGTCCCTTGGCGCCTACGCCAAGAGCGGCACGCGGCCAATCGCGGGCCTGCTCAAGCCTGGCGTGCGACCGCCGCACGCCGGGCTCTACCTGATGGACACCGTCAACGACGGCGGCGTGCGCTACGGCATCCCCAACATCAACGACAATCAGACTGTTACCGAAATGGTGGCAAGCGGTGCCCATATGATCATTTTCACCACCGGGGCCGGCTCTGTCGTCGGCCAGGCGATCGCGCCAGTCATCAAATGCGTGTCGAACAGCCGGGTCTTCCAGCGGCTTGCCGACGACATGGACGTCAACGCCGGAACGATCGCCGACGGAGCAGAGACCATCGATCAGGTCGGCGACCGCATCCTGGCGCGGATCGTCGAAGTGGCCTCGGGCCTGCCGACCCGCTCCGAGGCGCTCGGTCATCAGGAATTCGTCCTGAACTACAAGACGTACGAACCGCTCGGCCCGGCCTGCCTGCCGGTCTGAGACACGTTGAGCGCGTGCCGGGAAGCCGGCGCGTCAGATGAGGGAGAGAGAAATGAAACGAGCAACGCGACTGATTGCGGGGGCCGTCGCCCTCGGCTTCGCTGGCGTCGCCGCGGCCCATGCCGAGGACGACGTCCGCCTGCGTCTGAACTGGATGTGGTACGGCTCGCATGCGCCGTTCGCCCTTGGCAAAGACAAGGGCTACTTCAAGGATGACGGAATCAATCTCGACATCCGCTCCGGCAACGGCTCGGGCTCCGCCCACCGGCTGGTTGCCAATGGCGACAGCGATTTCTCCTACGGCTCCTGCGCCGCCATGCTGAACCTCGCCGCGCAAGGCGCGCCGCTCATCTCGGTCGGCGTCATCGACGCCACCGGCACCGAGGCGATCATCGTCCGCCCGGACACCGGCATCAAGTCGATCCAGGACCTCAAGGGCAAGACGATCCTGACCACCGCTAATGCCGGCGTGAACACCTTCTTCCCGCTGGTCCTCAAGAATGCCGGCCTGTCGGAATCCGACGTCCACGTCACCAACGTTCCCGAGGGCGCGCTGGTGTCGAGCTACCTGCAGGGCGCTGGTGGCGCGGTCGGCATACTCGGCGGCCTCGACGACAAGCCGGCGGAGATCAAGGCGAACGGCGGTGACGATCCGGTCACCTTCCCCTACTCGGAATATGGCATCAATCAGGTCGGCTATTGCATCGTCACTACCAAGGATGAGGTGGCGAACAATCCCGATCTGGTGAAGCGGTTCATGGACGCGACGGTGAAGTCCTACGCCGACGCCGAGAAGGATCCCGACGCCGCGATCAATGCCATGGCCGACATCGTCGGCGGCACCATGGCCGAGGACGAGGGCAAGGCCCAGGCGCGCGAGGTCCTCGACGTCACGCTCGGCATCCTCTATTCGCCCAACAACAAGGACAAGCGCCTCGGCTACAACGTTCCGGCCGACTGGGAGTCGATGCTCTCGCTGATGAAGGAGTATAATGGTCTCGAGACCGACCAGCCGGCGAGCGCGTTCTACACGAACGATTTCGTTCCGCAGTAGGCACAGAAGGAAGCCGGGGCAGACCCCGGCTTCCTTCCGAAAGGAGCCGGGAACGCCCGAGTCCTTGCGACGTCATGAGCGCAGCGATCGACATCAACGGCCTGACCAAGGTCTTCGGCAGCGGACCGGAGGCGGTGCACGCCTTCGGCCCGTCCAGTCTCACGATATCTGCTGGCGAGTTCGTCTCGCTGCTCGGCCCCTCCGGCTGCGGCAAGTCGACCCTGATGCTCATCATCGCCGGCCTGCTCGACCCGACATCGGGCGAGGTCTCGGTCGACGGCAGTCCGGTTACCGGACCGCTCACCGATATCGGCATCATGTTCCAGGACAACACGCTAGTGCCGTGGCGGACGGTGCGCGGAAACGCCATGCTCCAACTCGAGCTCCGCGGGCTCGATGTCGCCCGGTACGGACCGCGGATCGAGGCGTTGCTTGCCTCGGTGCATCTGAGCGGCTTCTCCGACCGCCATCCCTACGAGCTGTCCGGCGGCATGCAGCAGCGGGCGGCCTTCGTCCAGGCGATGGTGCACGATCCCGATACCCTTCTCCTTGACGAGCCGCTCGGCAAGCTCGACGCGATGACGCGGGAGAGCATCCGCAGCGATCTGCAGAAGCTGTGGATGACCAAGCGGCCGACGGTCGCCTTCGTCACCCACTCCATCGAGGAGGCGGTCCAGCTGTCGAGCAAGGTGTGCGTGATCACACCGCGGCCGGGGCGAATCGACCGCATCATCGACATCGACCTACCCTATCCGCGCGACCTCGACGTGAAGAGCTCCCCCGAGTTCGTTGCCTATGTCCGCGAAATCCAGAGCATCTTCCATGGCTACGGTGTCCTCTAGTCTCGACACCGGCGAGGGGCCGCGCGGGCGTCCGCGATGGCTGAGCCGGCTTCTCGCCGGCCTCGCCAAGTCGTGGCTGTTCATCGTCTTCTTCGTCGGGCTGTTCGTCTTCTGGGAGCTGTCGATCGACCTCTTCGGCATCCCCCGCTACATCCTGCCGAAGCCGTCGGAAATCGTCACCAAGTCGTGGGCCGACGTCGACCGGCTCCTTTTCTACACCTGGGTCACAGGCACCGAGGCGGTGGTCGGCTATCTGCTGGCCGTCGTTCTCGCGGTGCCTCTGGGCCTCGTCATCGCCTTCTCCTCGTTCTTCCGGCGGACGATCTACCCGTTCTTCGTCAGCCTCGAGATGACGCCGAAGATCGCCTTTGCGCCACTGTTCATCTCGTGGCTCGGCTTCGGCATGCTGCCGAAGGTCATCATCGTCATCCTGGTCTGCTTCTTCCCGGTCGTCCTCAACGCCATCCTCGCCTTCACCTCACTCAGCGAGGAGCTCGAGCGCTTCTGCCGCTCGACCGGCGCTGGGCCCGGTCCGCGCCTTCTTCAAGATCCGCCTGCCGGCGGCGATGCCGCAATGCTTCGTCGGCTTCAAATATGCGGCGATCAACGCCACCGTCGGCGCCACCATCGCCGAATTCATCGGCAGCGATCAGGGGCTCGGCTTCTACATCCAGATCGTCACCGGCAACATGCGCCCCGATCTTGCCTTTGCCGGAATCTTCCTGCTTACGATCCTTGGCCTCGCCCTGTTCGGTGCCGTTACGCTCGCCGAGCGGCTGGTGATCCCGTGGCACATCTCCGTGCGGCGGCGGGCCTGACGCGGGACTGATCGTGGCGCTTCCCCTCGATCCTGCGATCTGGCGCGACTTTGCCGAGATGGTGCTGGGGCGCGCGGGCCTGCCGCCGGAGCCCGCTGCGGCGGTGGCACGTGGCCTCGTCGAAGCCGACCTTTACGGCCATTCTACCCACGGGCTCGCGCTTCTCGCCGACTACGTGGAGGAGATCACCGCCGGCACGATGACGACCGAGGGACGGCCGCAGTTGGTTGCGGACGCGGGCGCCGCGGCGACCTGGGACGCGCGGCGGCTCCCCGGCGTCTGGACGACCATGCTCGCGGTCGAGGATGCGGTGAGCAGGGCCACCCGGCACGGGGTCGGGGCGGTCGCCATCCGCCGCAGCCACCACATCGCCTGCCTCGCCGCCTACCTCGAGGCCCCGGCGCGGACCGGCAACCTCGTGATGGTCTTCTCCTCCGACCCGAGCGACGCGCATGTCGCGCCGTTCGGCGGCCTCGCGCCGCTGATCACCCCTGACCCGGTAGCGGCTGGCATTCCCGCCGATCCCGACCCGATCCTGGTCGACGTCAGCATGTCGATCACCACCGCCGGCATGGTGGCGAAGACAGCGGCGGCCGGCGAGAAACTGAAGGGGGACTGGCTGGTCGACGCGAACGGCCAGCCGACCAGCGATCCCAAGGCGCTGAAAACGGGCGGCGCGATCCTCCCGATCGGCGGCCTCGATCATGGCCACAAGGGCTTCGCCCTCGGACTTGTCGTCGAGGCGCTGACGCAGGGCCTCTCCGGCTACGGGCGCGCCGAGGCACCGAGCGACTGGGGCGCAGGCGTGCTGGTGCTCGCTTTTGCGCCCGCGCGATTTGCCGGAGAGGCAGCCTTCCGTCGCGAGACCAGCTGGCTCGCCGCCGCCGTGGGCAAGGCGTCCGCGCGCGACCCCACTACCCCGGTGCGGCTGCCGGGCCAACTTGCGATCGCGCGCAAGCGCCAGTCGGAGCGCGAAGGCCTCGTCCTCGATCCGACAGTTGCCGATTCTCTTGCCGGCCTTGCCCGCCGTTTCGACTTGTCTCTTCCCGGTGCCCTGTCAGGCGGCGAGGCGCCGGCCACACATCCTGCGGAGCACGATCCATGACCGAGATGAAGACTGCCGATTTCTATCGCAACAGGGCCGGCCAGGTGAAGCTTCCTGGCAAGGCCTTCATCGACGGCGCCTTCCGGCCGGCGGCATCGCGGCGCGGAGTTTCGAGAACGTCAATCCCGCCACCGGCGAGATCATCGGCAAGGTCGCCGCCTGCGACGCCGCCGACGTCGATGCCGCCGCCGCGGCGGCGCGGCGCGTCTTCGACGACGGGGCCTGGTCTCGTGCCGCCCCGGAGACCCGCAAGGAGGTGCTCCTACGCCTCGCCGATCTGGTGCGCGAGCACACGGAGGAGCTTGCCGTCATCGAGAGCATCGACAGTGGCAAGACCATCAAGGACTGCCTGCACGAGATCGGTAACGAGGTCCCCACCTTCTTCCAATGGTACGCCGAGCTCATCGACAAGACCTTCGGGAAGGTCGCGCCGACCGACGAATCCACGGTGGCGATGATCGTCAAGGAGCCGATCGGCGTCGTCGGCCTGGTGCTGCCGTGGAACTTTCCGCTACTGATGGCTGCCTGGAAGCTGGCCCCGGCCCTTGCCGCCGGCTGCTCGGCCATATTGAAACCTGCCGAGCAGACGCCGCTGACGGCGCTTCGGCTGGCTGAACTGGCGATGGAAGCCGGTCTTCCGGCCGGCGTCCTCAACGTCGTTCCCGGCTTCGGCGAGACCGCCGGCCAGGCGATCGGTCGCCACATGGATGTCGATGCGGTGTCGTTCACCGGCTCGACCGAGGTCGGCGGCTACTTCCTCAAATATTCGAGCGAGAGCAACCTCAAGCCGATCGGCCTGGAGATGGGCGGCAAGAGCCCGTTTCATCGTCCTCGACGACGCCGTCATCGATGATGCGCTGGTCGACTTCGCGGTCACCCGGCCTTCTGGAACGGCGGGCAGAACTGCTCCGCCAACATGCGCCAGATCGTCGACCGCACGCGTGCGCGACGCCTTCCTCGACAAGGTCGCTGGCGCGAGTCAAAGCGATCCGGCTCGGCGATCCGCTCGACCCGACGACCGAGCTCGGCCCGATGGTCAGCGAGGAGCATCAGGCGCGGGTCCTCGGCTACATCGACAAGGGCAAGGCGGAGGGCGCACGGGTCGCCTATGGCGGCGAGAGGCTGTCAGGCAAGGCCGGTTTTTTCGTCGGCCCGACCGTATTCGACGAGGTAAGGCCGGACATGGTGATCGCCCGCGAGGAGATCTTCGGCCCGGTGCTCGGCGTGATCACCGTGTCGAGCGTCGACGAGGCGATCCGCATCGCCCGCGATACCCAGTACGGCCTCCACGCCTCGGTCTTCACCCGCGACATCGACAAGGCCTTCAAGGTCGCTCGCGCGTTGCCCTGCGGCACGGTCTCGGTCAACGCCTTCTCCGAGGGCGACGTCAAGACGCCGTTCGGCGGCTACAAGCGCTCCGGTTCGCTCGCCCGCGACAACGGCGTCGAGGCGATGGACCAGTACACCCAGACCAAGACGATCTGGATCAACGTCGGCTGAGTCCTCCTAAGCCGCGAAGCAGGTCACCGGTCGACAAAATCCGATATCTCGTCCAGCGATAGTTCGGCCGCCGCGCGCGGGTCCAGCATTGCGGCGGGTTTGCCGCAGTCACGGTTGCCGGTCACGATCGCCTTGACCGTCATCTCCTTGGACGTTGATTATCAACGGCGGAGCAAAACCGACGCCATCGCCGGCTTGGGGGCCACGATCGCGACGGAGGAAAGGGCCTGCGAACGCTCGAAGGCTCGTGGGCGGACACCGAAAGGGCACTGACGGTGACGCGGGAGGAAGTCCGGCCTGCTCAACTCGCCGCGATGATCAAGACGGCGGCAGACTGCCTGCCGGCTGAGCTGCTATTTCTCGGCATAGAGGGCGGGCTTACTGATCAGGGGGGCCGGCGGTATAGTGCGTCGATTGTTTCCTCTCGGCGGTGACCAGCGCCGGCCTCCAGGCCCCCCGCCTACAGCACCCTGGTGCTCACGGTGCGCTGCGCATGAAATAGGTTGACTTTGCGCTGACGCCCGGTCGGACTAGAATTCCTCGACAAGAAGGAGCGCCCCCGCTTCGCGAAGGGGCGTCGGGTGGGAGGATAGATTTATGGGATTGCCGCTTACTCGGCGGGGATTCTTGGGCCGGTCCGCCGGGGCCTTGGGGGCGGCCTTGGTTGGCCGCCGCGCTGCTCTTGCCGCAGAGCCTAATGTCATCCGCTTCGGACTGACACCCGTTCTTCTCACCTCGGACCTCAATCTTCTCGATCTTCTCAAATCCTATCTCGAGAAGGCGACCGGGCGGACCGTCGAGCTTGTCACCCGCCGGACCTACCAGGAGATCTCGGCACTCCTCATCACAAGCCAGCTGGATGGGGCCTGGATTTGCAGCCCGCCATTCCTGACCTACCAGGCGGAATTGGAACTGCTGGCCGTTCCTGTCTGGAACGGGAAGCCACTCTACCGCTCCTATCTGATCGCCGATGCCCAGCGTCAGGCGTCGTCGATCGACGATCTCAAAGGGGACATCCACGCCTTCTCGGATCCGGATTCCAACTCGGGGTACGTTGCGACTGCGGCTGAACTGGCAGCAAAGGGCGTCAAGCCGGAGCGCTACTTCCGGCAAATCTTCTTCACCTACGGCCATCAGAACGTGGTTCGCGCGGTGGCGTCCGGCCTGGCGCAGAGCGGCAGCGTCGACGGGTACGTCTACGAGGTCCTGAAGGAGGTCGACCCCGCGCTTACCAAGGCGACGCGCGTCGTTCGGCCATCGCCCTGGTACGGCTTCCCGCCCATCGCCGGCCCGCTGGCCGCGGTCGGCACCGAGAACCGCGACCGCTTGCGGCACGCGCTCCTGGCGGCCCATGAGGACGAGGCCGGCCGAGACCTCCTGAACGCTCTCAGGCTCGACGCGTTTGCCGACGAACCGCCATCGCTGTTCGACACGGTCGCGGCAAACATGGCGCTCATCCGGAAGATCGCATGACGAAGCTCGGCGGAATTCGCGGCTCACATGCCCATCACGGTGAAGGTGCCGATCGTTGTGGTCGTATTGATGCTTGTGATCGGAGCGGCGGTTTCGGAGCGCGTCCTCTCCAGGCTCGTCGCGTCGCAAGAGCGTCAACTCGGCGACCTGGCAAACGCTTATCTGGACGGCCTTGCCTCGCCGCTCGTCGAGCCGATCCTGCGCGGTGACCCGTGGGAAATCTTCGACATCCTTGACCAGGCGAAGCGGAACTACGCTGCGGTCGAGCCCGTCGAGACGATCGTCACAGACGCCGACGGCGTTGTGTTGGCGAGTTCCAACCCGCGGCGTGCCGGGATCGGAACGCGCTTGCCGGCCGACTTTCCGGAAAGCGAGGACCACCTTTCCAAGGTCCTCATTCGCAAGCCCGATGCACGCGCGTTTATCGACCGACAGCTCGTGGTCCAAGGGCGCCCAATCGGCACGCTCCACGCCGAGCTGGATATTTCGCCGCTGCTGGCCGAGCGGAGCGAGGTGCTGTGGACGCTCATCACGACAAACGCCGCGCTGACGCTGTTTCTGGCGGTGCTCGGCTGGTTCGCCGTCCGCCGGATGGTCGCCCCGATGAAGGTGCTCGCCGAACACCTGGAAACGGCGTCAGATGGTTCCGTGGTGCCAATCCCGGAAGACCGCATTCCTACAGCGAACACAGAAACCGGCAGGCTGTTTCGCAGTTTCAACCGCGTCGCCCGCGCGGTTGGCGAGCGCGAGGCGCTGATGACCCGGCTCGCCGACGAGGAGCGCCTTGCCAGCCTCGGCCGCCTTGCCTCGGGGGTCGCGCACGAGATCAACAATCCGCTAGGCGGCCTGTTCAACGCTCTCGACACGCTCAAGGTCCATGGCGACAAGGCGCAGGTTCGCGGCGCTGCAATCGACCTGCTCGATAGAGGCCTGCGCGGCATTCGCGACGTCGTTCGTTCAGCGCTGGCCGTCTACCGCCCGGACCGCGAAAGACGCGATCTGCAATGGGCGGACATCGAAGATCTCCGTCTGCTTGTCAGTCCCGAGGTGCGACGGAAGCAAATCGATCTCGCCTGGGATAACTGTCTCCCGACGCAGTCATCTGTGACTGCGTTTCCAGTACGACAGGTCGTTCTCAACCTTCTCCTCAATGCAAGTCGTGCAACGCCCGAAGGCGGGCGGATGGCGCTTGCAGCGCACGCTGATGCCGGTCGTCTGGAGATCGTCATCGATGACGCGGGCCCGGGTCTCCCGGGCCAGATGGTCGCTTTTCTTGCGGAAGGCGGCACGCCGGCTCCGATCGGCGCCGAGACAGGCTTGGGCCTATGGGTTGCACGTCGGATGGCGGCGGACTTAGGTGGCGGGTTGGCTGCCGAACGGTCTCCCTTCGGCGGCGCCCGACTCCGGGTGAACGTTCCGCTGCGGGTCGAGCAGGGAGAGCTCGCCCATGTCGCTTGACCAGCGCGTTGTCGGTCTTCTGGAAGACGATCCCATCATGGGCGAGTCGCTCGTTCAGCGGCTTGCGCTCGAGGGGACGGTGGTTCGCTGGTGGATGTCGGGGCGCGAAGCCATCGCCGAAATCGAGAGGGAGAAGCCCGATGCGGTCGTCTGCGACATCCGGTTGCCGGACATGTCCGGTGAGGACGTGTTCCGTGCTGTCGCCGGTTATGAAGCAGCTCCGCCGTTCCTGTTCATAACCGGATACGGCGACATCGATCAGGCAGTCAGGCTCATCCGGGCCGGCGCCGGCGACTATCTGTCAAAGCCTTTCGAAATGCGCGCCTTTCTTGACCGCCTGCTGGGACTGCTTCCGCCGCCTCAATCCGAAACGGAGCATGTGCTCGGCGTCTCGGAAGCGATGCGTTCGGTGGAGCACACGCTCCTGCGCGTGGCGCGCGTGCGCGCAACCGTTCTGCTCACCGGGGAGACGGGAGTCGGCAAGGAAGTCTGTGCCCGCTTTCTGCATGCCGCGACCGACTTGACCGGACCAACCGGTCCATTCATGGCCGTCAATTGCGCCGCGATCCCCGCAGACCTCCTCGAGGCGGAGCTGTTCGGGCACGAGCGAGGCGCCTTCACCGGCGCCCATGCCCGGCATCTCGGCTGGGCGGAGCGCGCCGGCGAAGGCACCCTGTTCCTCGACGAGATCGGCGACTTGCCGCCCTCGCTCCAGGCGAAGCTTCTGCGTCTTGTCGAAGACCGGGAGTTCTTCCGGGTCGGCGGCGAGAAGCCGGTTGCCTTCCGCGCCCGCATTGTCTGCGCGACGAACGCCGATCTGGAGAGGCAGGTGCGTGAAGGCCGCTTCCGCGAGGATCTCTATTATCGGGTCAATGTGGTGTCGGTGCCGGTCAGGGCAGCGAAGTCGGGTTAACGCGGATTCCCGATTGACGCGGAGGGTGATTGTCTTGGGCTATCGATTTGATTTCGGAGCCCGCCGCCCATGGACGCCGTTGTTGAGAAGCCGCGCCTCGCCAGCCTTCTGAAGCATTTCTCGCATCTCTGCGACCCGCGCCAGAAGTGGCGCGTGGCGCACCCGCTGCCTGAGGTCCTGCTGCTGGTGGTTTGCGGCACGATTGCCGCTTGTGACGACTATGACGACATCGTCGATTGGGGCGAGGCGCATCTGTCGTTCCTGCGCCGTTTCCTCCCCTATCATCACGGTCTGCCCTGCGCCGATTGGCTGCGCACGCTGATGAACCGCATCGATCCGGAGCTGTTCCAGGCCTGCTTCATCGCTTGGGCCCGCGAGTGGCGGCCGGGCGTCCGGCGCTTGTTGCCCTCGACGGCAAAACCTCGCGACGCAGCCACGACCGTCGGCGGGGCCGCAAAGCACTGCATCTGGTCTCCGCCTTTGCCACCCATGAGCGCCTCGTGCTTGGACAGGAGGCGGTCGGCGAGGCCTCCGGCGAGCAGGACACAATCCCGCAACTCCTCGACAAGCTTGCCGGCGCCCTCGTCACCATCGATGCCATCGCCTGCAATCCAAAGATCGCACAGGCGATCATCGACCGGGCGCGGGCGGCGGTCGGGGACGGCGTCCTTCGAATCAAACTGAAATCGCCCGCCCTCAACCTTCTTCAGCGCGTCGTAGTTCTTGACGTCCGTCAGGCCCAACTCGGCGACGATCGCACCGTCCTGCGTGATCTGCCCGTCCTCATCCACCGCCAGCTCGCCGCCGTAAGGGTTCACCTCGATCGGCGTGCCGCCGGGGCTGAGGATGGAGGCGCCGTCGGCGGCGGATCGCAGAAAGCCTTCAGCGTCGACGACCAGTCGGCCGTCGCGCGTCAGCAGCGTCTCGCCGTCTTTGGACGCCAGCAGAAAGCCGGGGCCCTCGAGCGCGAGGTCCGTCGGCGATCCGGTTTGATTCAGCGGCCCCTGTCCCAGGTCCGTGTGCGTCTTTCCAAGCCACATGCCGCCGGAGAGCCCGACCAAGTCCGGATTGCTCAAGCCGTCTGCGCTGCCCGGCCTGGCTGGCGGGCACGCGTTCGGC
>CAVQBS010000026.1:0-93642 GCA_963710805.1 uncultured Alphaproteobacteria bacterium
CGCCAGCCCCCCCCGACCAAACCAACACGGCGCCGACCGACATCACGCTTTCCAACACGGCGATCGCCGAGAACACGCACGTCGGCGACACCGTCGGCACCCTTTTGGCCGTTGACTTCGACAGCGGCGACACCTTCACCTACGCCCTCCTCGATGATGCCGCTGGCCACTTCGCCCTGTCCGGCAACAACCTCACGCTGGCGCAGGTTGTCGATTACGAGACGGCCCCCTCCCAGACCATCACCGTCCAGGTTACCGATTCCGCCGGCAACACCTACGCCAAAGACCTCGCCATCGACATTACCGATGTAGCGCCGAACGCCCCCACAGATACGAATGACGGTGCGAACGGGGTCGTCGAAGGCATGCCGACCGGAACTGAAGTCGGCATCACCGCCGTCGCAAGTGACATCAATGGCGGGACTGTCACCTATTCCCTCGAGGACAATGCTGGCGGCCGCTTCGCCATCGACCCGAATACCGGGGTCGTGAGCGTCGCTGACGGCGGCCTTCTCGACTACAGTGTCGCGACGAACCACACCATCGTGGTGCGCGCCAGCGACCCCTCTGGCGCGCACAGCACGTCCGCTTTCGATATCGCGGTTGAAGCGGATCCACCTCCCCCCGACAAGACTAGCGCGGCGCCGACCGACATCACGCTTTCCAACACGGCGATCGCCGAGGATGCGCACGTCGGCGACACGGTCGGCACCCTCGCCGCGGTCGACCCCGACAGCGGCGACACCTTCGCCTACGCCCTCCTCGATGATGCCGGCGGCCACTTCGCCCTGTCGGGCAACAACCTCACGCTGGCGCAGGCAGTCGACTACGAGACGGCCCCGTCCCAGACGATCACCGTCCAGGTCACCGATTCCGCCGGCAACACCTACGCAAAAGACCTCACCATCGACGTCACCGATGTCGCGCCAAACGCCCCCGCAGATACGAACGACGGCACCAACGGGGTCGTCGAAGGCGCGGCGGCCGGCACGGAAGTCGGTATCACCGCCTTCGCAAGCGACATCAATGGCGGGACCGTTACCTATTCGCTCGAGGACGATGCCGGCGGCCGCTTCGCCATCGACCCGAATACCGGGGTCGTGAGCGTCGCCGACGGCAGCCTGCTCGACTACAACGTCGCGACGAGCCACACCATCGTGGTGCGCGCCAGCGACCCCTCTGGCGCGCACAGCGGTGCTGCCTTCGACATCGCGGTCGAAGCGGATCCGCCTCCCCCCGACAAGACCAACGCGGCGCCCACCGACATCACGCTTTCCAACACGGCGATCGCCGAGGATACGCACGTCGGTGACACCGTCGGCACCCTTGCGGCGGTCGACCCTGACAGCGGCGACACCTTCGCCTTCGCCCTCCTCGATGACGCCGGCGGCCACTTTGCCATATCGGGCAGCAACCTCACTCTGGCGAACGCCAGTCGACTACGAGACGGACCCCGTCCCAGACGATCACCGTCCAGGTTACCGATTCCGCCGGCAACACCTACGCAAAAGACCTGACCATCGGCGTGGACGATGTTGCGCCGGATTCACCGACCGATGCGGACAGTAGCAAGAACAAGGTCTCGGAGGGCTCCCCAGCCGGAACCGAGATCGGCGTCACCGCACTTTCACACGATGTGAACGGAGGGGCTGTCACCTACACGCTGGAAGACGATGCCGGCGGTCGCTTTGCCATCGACGCACACACCGGCGTGGTGACGGTGGCAAATGCCAGCCTGCTCGACTACTCCATTTCGCGCAGTCACACGATCGTCGTTCGCGCCAGTGACCCCTCCGGCGAATACAGTGCAACTGCTTTTGACATCGACCTCGCAAAAGCCTCGGGTACGAAGGTCAGTGGCACCCACGGCAACGATCACATCAACCTGAAAAAAGCCGCGACGTCCGATTCCACACTCACCGCGAAGAGTACCGTCGCTGAAAGTGTCGACTACATCATCAAAGGCGGAAGCGGCAACGACACCCTGGTTTCCGGCCACGGCCAGGACGTACTGAGCGGGGGTCGTGGCAAGGATCTGCTTAAGGGCAGTGGAGGCAACGACAAACTGTCGGGTGACGCTGGCTCCGATACCCTGAAAGGCGGTAACGGTGCCGACACGCTGGACGGCGGACGCGGGCACGACACGCTGGTAGGTGGCAATGGCAAGGATGCCTTCGTGTTTCGCGACACGCTGGTCAAGGGAAAGGCCGACGACATCCTCGACTTCAAGTCGAAGATCGACACCATTCTTCTCGACCACACCGTGTTCACGGACCTCGGCTCGCCGGGCGCCCTGGCGAAGGACGCATTCCACATCGGCGCCAAGGCGCACGACGGCGACGACCGTATTATCTACGACCGAGCGACCGGCGCCTTGTACTACGACCCGGACGGCAAAGGCGGCGCATCGCAGATCGAGTTTGCCAGGCTGGAGAAAGGTCCCCACCTGAGCTGGCACGATTTCCTGATCGTCTGATCCCTTGCGTGCAACAGCCGATGACGCCTGCTAACGTGGCGGGATGTCTCAAATTCGTGCACTGATTTCCGGCGCGGTTCACTCACCCTGGATCAAGGCGGCAGCCGCCGCCTGCGTCGTGACGATCGTCGTGTTCTCCCTCATCCCGCAGGCCGAGCGGGTGTCCACCGGCTTGCCCGGCAAGTACGAGCATTTTCTCGCCTACTCGGGAACCGGGCTCATCCTGGGTCTGGCCATGAGTGGCAAGAAGGGGCCCTTCCTCGCAGGAGGCTTCCTGATCGGCTTGGCCTGCCTTCTCGAGGTCCTGCAACTCTGGTCGCCCGGGCGGCATCCCCGGGTCAGCGACGCGATCGTCGGGGCGGTCTCCGGGATCCTGGGCGCAGCAGTAGCGGCTTGGCTCCGCCGAAGTGTGAACGAGTTGCCGCCTTCTCGCGATCATCAATCCGCGCGAAGAGAAGGTTGATGTCGGCGAAAGTCCAGAGCCGCAACTCGGCTTGCCGGCCGCCTGTGTCCCAGAAGAACCCGGCTGCGTTCCGGTGTTGAATTGACACTGCAACACTTCGGATTGTATTGACGGGACTCTTGGATTGTTTTTCTACGGTCAACACGCGTGTCGCGAGTTAACATCGCCGGCTGGACATTGATGGCCGCCGGCCTGGCCGTCTGGCTCTATGGGTATTTGGCAACCGGCCATGCCGCCCTCGTCGACTGGGCGTCGCTGACCCCGAGCTGGATCGCCGACTTCCTGCCAAACCTCGAATCCGAAGCCGGCATGGGTCTCATGATCGTGGCGATGATCCCCGCCTACTGGCCGAAGCGGTGACCGCCCGCAGCAACGCTCCGGCGGTCAAGACTCCACTCCGTGGAGGACAGAGGCTTCGCCATATTGCGAGGCGAAGCCGCCACACCAACGATGCGACCGCCGTCGCATCGCACCCCTCCTCGGATCCCCCGGCTTACTACTAGCGTGTCGGGCCCGGTTCGTTACCGCGCCATCAACGGCGTTTACGCGGCCCTTACACTATCCTCGGCGGTCACCACGGCAATGTTGTTGCCGCTGAATTTCGGAAGCTTGTACCGGCCGTTTTCGTAAACAACCGCGCCATCCTTCTTGAGGCGGCTCAACAGCGACGAAACCGACTGCCTTTTCAGGGGAAGGCCGCGGTCAACGGCGATGTCGGCCACCGTCCTGGCGTTCAGTCCTTTCGTGCCGACTTCGCGAAGAAGCGCGATCAGCGTGTCGGTGACGTGTTCCTGCCGCGCGCGCTGCTCGGACTCGTCCGGCGCGGCCTGGTTCAGCAGCCCGATCGCAATATCAAGTCCTTCGATCTTATGGCGGAGGGTCTCCATCTCCGCCATGAGATTTTCTCTTTGCTCGATGACCCGCTGCATCCGAGCGTCAGGATTGGCTTTCATAGTCAGACCTCCTCAGTCTCCATTTTGCCCCCCGCCCCGCAGAGCCCACCAGCCACTGCGAGAGCGGTCATTCCGTTACGCGACTTCTCTGTGTTGCCGAAACGCGGTCTCGGTCCTCGGCGTGGCCCGCAGTCTGATGTCCGGTGCCAGAAGCGTCACCGACGGCCTCGGCTTTGCGTCAGCCGGCTCGCCGTCGAGAGCGAAGGTGAATGCGGAAGCCAGCTGGAGGGTGACCAGTTGCAGCTCGAACCAGGCGATGCTCTGGCCGATGCACGAGCGCGGACCGATACCAAACGGCATATAGGCATCTTCCGTGAAATCTCTATCCAACCTCAGCGCCTCGGGCTCGCTCCAGAATCTCGAATCGCGATGGAGCTGCCAGGGGCTGACCATGATCACATCCCCCTTGCGGAACGCCTTGCCGCCGATCGTCGTCGCGCGCTTGACTTCCCGCGACGTCCACCAACCAGCCGGATAAAGCCTTAATATTTCCTTTACATAGGCGTCGCTCAACGGCGCGTGGCGCAATGCCGCGGCATTGCCCAGTTCCAGGTCCGGGAGCGTCGCATCGGCTTCAAGCGCAATCATCTCGGCAATCATCGGATCCAGCGCGAGATGGTAGAGAATCCAGGTTATCGTCGCGCCCGTCGTGTGGTGACCAGCAATAAGCAAACCCAACACTTCGGCGCTGATCTGTTGATCAGAAAAACCAGCCGACTCAAACGCAAGGATGATGGCAGATTTTTTCTTCTTTGTCCGCGCCCGCGCGACAACCATGTCGACAATCTCTCGCGCATCCTTGAGCCGGCGTTCGCGCTCCTGTGCCTTCCATGGCGACTGCGGCAGGATACGGAACATGTCCGCCGCCAGTTCGGCCTCAACTGTTCGAACCGCGGTGATCAGGGCCATCCGGTCGGCCGGGGTTATGACTTCATGCCCAAACAAAGCGATGCACCCCAGCTGAAGGGCCAGAGGCGCCGAACTCGGTCGCCGTGTCGAAGAAACCATCTTGCGCAACTCTTGCTGCACAGGAGTTCATCGCGGCCATCATCAGCTCAAGGTTCTTGGCAGCCGCCGCGCGCTGAACGTGGCGGTGAATTGCGGTCTTCGTGCGGTGGTGGTCGGTACCCACATTCGTCAACAGGCTTTCGCCCACGATCGGCCGAAGGCGCTGGACAAGCTTCCCCTTGTCCACTTGCTCTTCTGGCCATTTCAGGACTGAGCGCGCAATGGCGGGATCCGTTGCCAGCCAGATGGGGCGCATGGCGAGGTGGAGCGGCACGAAGCCGACGGGCGCCCCCTGAGCGCGCTCGGCAACCAGCCGCAATGGATCACGCTGGAACGCGGGAACGTCCGAGAGCGGCAGCGGCATCGTGGATCTCCATTGTCTGGCCGAGCGACATCAGCTTCTTGAAGCGCATGCCGGATTGTCTCCCGACCGGAATCTCGCCTGCCACCACCTTCACCGGGCGGCCGTGTGCGTCAGTGCCAATCTCGAGGGGATCCCCGAAGCGCTCGGTGACGATCCCGATCCTGGCCAGGAGACGTTCATGGGAAAGGTCGCAGAAGGCGACGAGCGAAACGGCTGACTGCTGTTTCGCGAAATGGAACATCGCGGCGTAGTTCAACAGGCATGTTTCGAACCGCCGACAGGTCGCGGCAACCGCGAACCGGCTGATCTCCCACGCAAAGGGATGTCGCGGGTAATCGCGGGATGTCGCCAACTGTGGAAATTTGACGCAGCCAAGGTAGGGACGGTCACACCGAATTGCCCTGAAGCAGGCAATTAGAGAATCGCCACTAAAGATGCCGCAATAGATTGCATCCGACGTGTCGAATTCATCACGCTCTTCACAACCCTTGACTGCAAGTTTCCAACCCAGCGTATCCACAAGTACCTGCTTTCGAAACGCCAGAATATTTGATACAAATTGAGGATGATCGACCCCTGAGCCGAAGACTGCCTCGAACTTCGATCGCGACAGCCTCGGCTCAGGCACCGCCGATCTCCTGTACGAAGGGATATTGCCGGAAAACCGTGAGAGGAGGCATCCCCAAGTTCTTGGGGGTTTTGCGTTGGACATCGAGGAAGCCATTGCAGCCATCGAGGGCTGCGGCACCCATCAAGCTCTGGAAGCGGCCCTGCAGGACATCATAGGCACCTATGGGTTTGCCTCGTATTGCTTTCTTGACATTGGTCACGCCCACGTCGATGTCCCCTTCTACGTCGGCACGACGGGACCCGCGTGGGAGAACGAGTACGCGTCCAACGGCTTTGTCCATGTTGACGAGTGCATCAGGGTCGCCCGCCGCACGAACCGCCCCTTCAGTTGGACGAATGTTCCTCTTCCCGAGCGGACCGGAAAAAGAAAGCCGGGCGCTCTGCAGGTGATGGAGGCCGCCACCGACCACGGATTTGAAGAAGGCCTTGATATTCCATTTCACTACGTCGATCCGCTTGGTCGCATGCACTCGAGCAACTGCGTCCTCATGTGGCGGGAGAAGCCGCATGATTTTTACGCGGTGCGGTCTTTTGCCGGCCCGGCGCTTCACCTGATTCTCATTTACTGGATGCAGCGCTCCATCGAACTGCGCGAGGGAGCGCGACGCGGTGGCGGCGTGTTCGAGATGGCACAAGCGCGAGCGCAGATGCACCAGGTCCATCTCACCGACAAGGAACGCGAAGTCATCGCTTGGGCGGCCCGCGGCAAGACCGCCGAAGACAGCGCCGAAATCATGTCGATATCGACCGAAACGGTGCGATGGTACACGAAGAATGCGATCGACAAGCTTGGTGCCGGGAACAAGACCCACGCCGTCGCCAAGGCGATCCATCTTGGGCTTATCGACTTCTGACGGGCGCCCTGCAGATCGTTGCACCAGCGAAACTTGAGACACGCGGCTACCCGCTCACAGCACTCTTGACTAACGCACGCTGTTCCGCCCCTTGATGCGTACAAGGGGGTTCAACGCTTTGTGGCGACCATTGGACACCGGCGCAGTCCTGCTGGGCAATCGCATATGAAAGGGATGGTGACCGGCGCGTTTAGAGTTGCTCGCTTGTTTTTGTCAAATTGAGAGCTTCCGCGGCGCGCCTGAAAACTGAAGGAACGCGATGCTCAACCGATGGATATCAAATTCATGGCCACCATCAGGGCTTTGGCGCACTTCCGTTGCTGACATGTTTCTGGATCTTCGCGCCGCCGAGCACGAAGCGTCGGTTCAACGCCGCTCTCTTCAAGGCAGCGCCAACCTCTGTCCGCCTATCGCAATGAGTGCTCTTGAAAAGTCTTTCACCGCTCGCATCGCCGCGATGTCGGGGGAATTCCGGATGGGTCGTTGTCGTCGCCTTCCCTCGCGGCATTAACACCCTAGTGGTCCGACTCTGACGCTCAGTACCGGATTGGGTCGCTGAGCTCGGCAGGAGCGCTCGCTTCTCACGAGAATCAAACGTTAGCCTCGCACCACTAGGTGACGTGGGTCCCTGCGGCGAATCTCCTGCCGTCTTTTTCGAATTCTTTCAGCTTGTAGCGGCCGTTGCCGTAGACGACCTCGCCTTCGCGTTTCATCCGACTGAGGACAGATGCGACTGAACCGAGTTTCAACTCAACACCGAGTGCCGTCGACCGCTCAAGAACATCGCGGGCGACAAGGCCTTGAGCACCCGCCTCCTTGAGCAGCCGGCGGATCGCGTCAGTCTTGGAGATCCTGATGGTCTGCAGACTGGCTGAGGGCTGCGTCTCGGGACTTTCCTCAAACAGTCTGATCGCCATTTCCAGCCCGCTGATTTTGTGTTTCAGCGCTTCCATCTGGGCGACGAGCTCGTCACGTTGCTTGATGAGCCTCTCGACCCCGTACATTTCGTTTTTCTTCATTCTTCTATCGACAGGAACGTGGAAGAGGCATTGTCGGAACTCTGATTGGCGACTCGTGGGGACAAGCAGATCAACTGACTTAGGCGATTTTGTGCAGACTTGACCACCGAGCGCAGCGCGAGTGTACCGCTGAACTTCGTGTCACCTCGTTGTCGACTGGCGTCCTCGGGCGTGGTGGACGCACTCTTTAGCCCGGACGAGGAGGCTGCCTATTCATCGTTGATGCCCTGCAGCGACCCGTCAAGATCGACGAAGAAGGCCCGGATGCGCTCCGCGTCGGCGCCGAGATCGTGGGCGCCGTAGCGCGCCGCCGACCGCATGTCGACCAGCGCGCCCTCTCCGTCCGGCAGGATGCGGATCACCACATCCTGGCGGAAGCCGAACACCAGAGTTGTCGCCACCGCCTCGATGCGCCCGGTGGCGTCCTGGTCTTCCGGAGCGTGGGCGCCAAGCAGCCGCCAGCCCCGCTGGTCGACAATCTTCTTCGCATCGTCGAAGACCCGCACGGTGCCCACCGGGTAGTGCCGCGACACGATGTCCGGATAGGCGTCACGCTGGGTTTCGATGTCGTCATCGGTCGGATCGGTCAGCGGCCGCGCATCGGCCGGCCGGTCGGCCAGCGCCAGGATGAAAGCGGGCGGATTGTCGACATCCGTCGAGATGTCGGTGAGGCGCAGGATAGTTGACAAGCTTCCAGGCCCCGGCAAGCGGCAGCGTCAGCACGAGGAGGCCGACGAACAGCCCCCTGAGGGCCGGTCCGAGGCCCTTGCGTCCGTCGCGCCAGATCCGCTCCAGCGCGCCGACCGCCGCGAGGACGCCGAGGCCGGCCAGCGAGAAGCCGAGTGCCATGACGGCATAGGCCTCGGTCGCGGTCATCGTCTGGCTGCGGTGGCCGATCGCTCCGATCAGAAGCACCGGGATCGAAACGATCGAGAGCCTGGAGCTCCATACCGCCAGCGAAGAGTAACGCTCACGCAGTCGGGCCGACATCCGCGCTTCGATTCCTGTTGGGGCCATCGCAGTGTCAGCTACCGGCTCACCGGCACACGCGCAAGCCGCAGATCAGGGCAAGCGACGCAAGGCCTCGGCAAACTGCTCGATCTTGGCGCCGACCTGATCACGTTTGCGATCCTCGTCGGAGATCGCGACGCTGGCCGCGACGCCCTTGCCCGCCGCCTCGCCGATCATGGCCACGACCCGCGCCGGGTTGCTGCCGCCATGGGTGATCAGCGCAGCGACTGTCGGGTAGGACCGGCCCGCCTTCAGGAGGTACTCCTTCACCGGTGGCGGCAGGCGTCCGGCCCAGATCGGCGTGCCGATCACCAGAAGCTCGCACCCTTCGCGATGCGGCTGAGGCGTTTCGATCGGCCAGGACGCGCCGCTCAGCGCGCCCCAGCCCATGCGCACATAGCCGAAGAAGCCGCTCGGCGGCTGGCTGGGCCGAATCTCCTCGTGGGTCGCCGCGTCGCCAAGGGCCTTGGTCAGTGGTTCCACGGCATCGCGTGTGTGGCCGCTCCAGGAGTAGGCAGCGATATGGACGGATTGGCCTGTCATGGCTCGCACTGCTTGCTCGACCCGCCACGATGCGCATTGATCCATCGCAAGTTGCATCGGCGGGGCGCGATCCCTACGTCACCCTGAAGGCAGATGTGGAGCACCCGATGACCGACCGGAACGGGCCTTCTCGCGACCAACCGCCGCCCTCGTCGCTCAGCGACCAGATTGGCGCCTTCATCGCGCCGGGCCGCGACAATGTGCTCCTCATCTACATCCTCTACCTGGTCGGCATGATCCCGGCGCTCGGCGTCGTGCCGATCGTCATCGGCTTCGTCATGGCGCTCCTTAATCGCGAGCACGCCGAACCGCTGGAACGCAGCCACTACGAGTTCCAGTTTCGCCAAGCCCTGATGGGGCTCTTGTTCGCGGCGGTGTCGGGCGTTCTTGTCCTCGTCTTCGTGGGCTTCCTCGGGCTGCTGGCGACCGCGATCTGGTGGATCGTCCGCTCCGTCAAGGGACTGATTGCCATCAATCATCGGGAACCGATCCCCGACCCGAAGACTTGGACCTGGTAATAAAGGCCGTCCCGACGGTGACTTTATCTTCATCATTCCGCCGCAAACTGGCGGAATGAGATGACCAGTTTGTGGATGTCGGAGAGGCGTCCACGTCGAGACACAAGAGCGCGTACAGTGACCCAAGCAAAGAGCCCGATCGACCGCCGACCGTTCCGGTCCAAGGCAGAGCGCGAGCGCGAGGAAGCCCTCGAGGCGCAGTATCGCAGCGTGGCCATTCCCGAGGTCGTCGCGGCGCTCGGACAGGTGAAGCAGGACGAAGCCCCCAAGGCCGCCTGACCGATTTCTCGGACGTTGGTGCCGCTCCTCCTAAAGGAGCGGCGGGATGATCGGCTCCAGGAGGGCCGGGTCGTCGTTCTCGGCCTTGTTCACCCGGGGGTCGACCGGCACCGCGTCGAGCAGGCCGTCCGGAGCCGGGCGGAAAAGGTCCCGAACCGAACCCGCCGGGTGCGCCGCGCTGTCGAGCCAGCGGTCACAGTCGCCCGGATCGAGGATAACCGGCATCCGGTCGTGGATTGCCGCCACCACGCGGTTGGCCTCCGTCGTAACGATGCAGGCGCTGTCGATCTCGCTGCCGTCGCGCCCCATCCATGTCTCCCACAACCCGGCAAGCGCCATCGGCCGGCGGTCGCGCCGGCGCACGAGGTAGGGCTGCCGCTGTCGCCCTCCCCCGCGCCGCCATTCATAGAAGCCGGTCGCCGGCACCAGGCACCGGCGGTACTGGAACGCCGCCTTGAACGCCGGCCTGGCGGCGAGCCCCTCGGCACGGGCATTGATCAACAGTGAGAATTTCCCCGGGTCCTCGACCCACGCCGGAACCAGCCCCCAGCGGACGAGGGCGAAGCGCCGCGCCCCGCGCGCAAGGCGAATCACCGCGATCGGCTGGCTTGGCGCGATGTTGTAGCGAGGCGGAAACCAGTCGCCGTCGAGGTAGCCGAACAGCGCCGCCAGTTCCTCGGGTGTCGCGGTCAGGATGAAGCGTCCACACATGTCTCCGCCTTCGACGTCGCGACCGGGAAACTAACGCATGCAGCGGGATTCGTGAGGCCTTTGCCATCGCTTCCGGCCGCAGATATTCTGGACACATGCCGTCTGCATCCCGCCCCGGTCCGGTTCTCGGCGTCAGCACCGTTGTGTGTCGCGAGGATGCGGTTCTGCTCGTCAAACGAGGCAAGCCACCGTTTCGGGACGTTTGGGCGTTCCCGGGCGGCAAGGTGGAATTCGGGGAGTCCTTGAAGGGGGCGGCAAAGCGAGAGGTTCTTGAGGAAGCGGGACTGGACGTTAACGTCGAGGAACAGATCGACCGCGCCGAAATCCACCAGGGCCATGAAACGGCCGGCGTTTCCGCTTATCACTACGTCTTGATCGTGTTCGCCGGCCGCTATGTCGGCGGCGAGCCGAATGCCGGGGACGATGCGAGCGAAGCGCGATGGTTTCGAGCCGGGGAGTTGCAGTCGGTTGAGACGACGCCGGATACGGCCCGAATCCTCGCCCGCCTTGGTTTCCGCTGAGCCGTCTTGCCGCGGAACTGTCAGAAGTTGGAGTTCGAGAGTGCTGAACCGTCTGCCAGGGACCGCTCTCGGGGCTGCGGTCGCAACCCTCTTCGCCCTGATGGCGACCGTCGCCTTTGCGCAAGAAAGTGCGCCGGCCCCTTTGGCCAATGCGCCGCCGCCTTACGACGACGGGCTGCTCCGGATCTCCGAGATCCTCGGCGCCATGCACTACCTGAGGGATCTCTGCAACAGCGGCGAAGGCAGCCTGTGGCGGCAGGAAATGGAGGGGCTGATCGACGCCGAGCAGGCCGACGATCTCCGCCGCGCCCGCTTCATCGACGCCTTCAATCGCGGCTATGACAGCTTCAAGGCGGTCTACCGAACCTGCACCCCGGCCGCGACACTGGCGATCGACCACTATATGGGAGAGGGAGAACGAATTGCCCGCGACATCGTGGCGCGCTACGGGCGCCAGGAGTAAACGAACCGTTAATCCATACTTCGAAATGCTTAAGGTGCCGTTAACCCTTTTTTCACGATCGGGCTGAAGCCGAAAAAACGACGTGTTAGGTTCCCGACTCGTTAACTCTGCTTCCTCGGGACGGGAACAGGTGGATTGATGGCAACCACGACTGCGCAGACAGCTCCGCCGGCATCGGACGAGGGGACGATAGCCGAGAAGAAGCGGCTGGCCCTGACCTACCTGACGGAGGCGTGGGAGGAAGCGAGCTCTGCGGGCGTCGACTTGGAGATCCTGGCCCATGCCGCGCTGTTCAGGGCCTTTTCGGACCTGATCGAAACCTACGGCGAGGAAGCGGTTGCCGATCTCGCCAAGACACTCCCCCGGCGAATTCGAGGCTTTCGAGTTCTCGCTCCATCGCGTCGTCCAGTAAGAGCTGGCCCCGACGCATCTTCTCGTTGCTCTGGACCGCGCTTGGTCTAGACTGACGATCGGAGGGACCAGCCCGGGCTGGGATTGTGCCGGCGGGAGGCCAGCCATGTCAGCTTTCGCAATCAGGCCGTTGTTCGGTCTTGCCGTGGCCGCGTTGGCGCTCGGCCCGGCGCTCGCGGCTCCGGAAGGCGGCATCGGCGGCGACGGGTCCCACTTCTTGCGGAGCGAGTTGGACGAACGGGTGATGCCGGAAATCCCGGCCGGCGATCCCTTGATCTCCGAGGATCGCGCCACCGACAAGAAATTCGACGGCACGGGGCCGGTGGTCGCGCCGGAGGTCGAATACGATCCGGCCAAGCTCCCCCCGGCGGTGCGCCGCTTGCGCGAGCAGATCATCGAGGCGGCCGCCACCGGCGACCCGGAGAAACTCCGCCCGATCATCGACGCTAACGGCGAACCGCCGGCCTTCAGCTACAACGACACCGGCGATGATCCGATCGAGTATCTGAAATCGCAGTCGGCCGACCCCGAAGGGCGGGAGATGTTGGCGATCCTGATCGACATGCTCAAGGCCGGCTACGTCCACATCGGCGTGGGCACCCCGGACGAGATGTATGTGTGGCCCTATTTCGCCTACTACCCGGTGCAGTTGCTGACCGGGCCGCAGATCGTCGAATTGCTCGAGATCGTCTATCCCGGCGACTACGAGGACATGAAGACCTACGGCGCCTATCTCTCCTATCGCGTCGGGCTCGCTCCCGACGGAACGTGGCGCTATTTCCTCGTCGGCGACTGAGCGGCTTCTGACCGCGGCAGTTGCTCGGCCGCCACTCGCGGCAGCGCTTCGCCGAAGCGGACTGCTTGTCCGCTCGAAGGCATGACCAGTTCGCCCTCCCACATGACGCTGCTGGCCGCGGACGACCGTGCCGACCGGCCAGCCGGTCACCGTCATGCCGTCATAGGGCGTCCAGCCGCAGCGCGAAGCGATCCAGCCGTCGGTGATGGTTTCGCCGCCGCCGGAGGTCGACGATGGTGAGGTCGGCGTCGTAGCCGACGCGCGATCCGGCCCTTGCCGGCAATGCCGAAGATCCGCGCCGGACCGGCCGACGTCAGGTCGACGAAGCGCTCCAGCGACAGCCGGCCGGCAGCGACGTGGTCGAGCATCACCGGCACCAGCGTCTGCACGCCCGGCATGCCCGACGGCGACGCGGGATAGGGCTTCGCCTTTTCCTCCAGCGTATGGGGCGCATGGTCGGAGCCGAGCGACGTCGGCGATGCCCTGCTCGCAGCCCCCGCCACAGCCGCGCCGCGGTGATGCGCGTCGCGGATCGGCGGGTTCATCTGCAGCCGCGTGCCGAGCGCGCCATAGTCGTTCGGCGTGGAAGGTCAGGTGCTGCGGCGTCAGCTCGACCGAGACGTTGTCCTTGTACGCGCCGATGAAGTCCATCTCCTCCGCGGTCGAGACGTGCAGCAGATGGACCCGCGCGCCGGTCTGCCGGGCGATCCGCGCAAGCCGCTCGGTGGCGCGGAGCGCCGCCGTCTCGTCGCGCCAGACCGGATGGGTCGCGGGATCGTCCTCGCCGCGATGGTCCTTGCGCTCGATCAGCCGCGGCTCGTCCTCGGCATGGACCGAGATGCGCCGCCGCGCCCGCGACAGGATCGCGGCGAGCCCCTCGTCGTCGGCGACCAGCAGGTCGCCGGTGGACGAGCCCATGAAGATCTTGATCCCGGCGGCGCCGGGCAGCCGCTCCAGTTCGGGGATGTCGTCGACATTGCCGTGCGTGCCGCCGACGAAGAAGGCGAAGTCGCAGTGCATGCGGCCGGTGGCGCGCGCGCACCTTGTCGGCAAGCGCCGCTTCGCTGACGGTCAGCGGGTTGGTGTTGGGCATCTCGAAGACGGCGGTGACGCCGCCCATCACCGCCGACGCGCGAGCCGGTCTCCAGGTCTTCCTTGTGCTCGGCGCCCGGCTCGCGGAAATGGACCTGGGTGTCGATGACGCCGGGGAGGATGTGCAGCCCGGTGCAATCGACCACCTCGCCGGCCGCGGCCGGGTCGATCGCGCCGATCGCGGCGATCCGGCCGTCGCGAACGCCGACGTCGCGCGACGCCGACGCCGTCCTGGTTGACCACGGTGCCGCCGGAAAAGACGGTGTCGAAGGTTTCGGCCATGTCGGTCCTTGCCTCGGAAACCCCCTCCGCTTACGTAACCCGTCGAGCTGTTGCAAGGTGGGCCGAGGCGCGATGACCACGGCGTCGATTGCCGAACTTCCCCGACGCGGCGTTGTCGCCGTGGGCGGCCCCGATGCGCAGAAGTTCCTCAACGACCTGATCACCTCCAACCTCGGGACCGACGCCGGCAGCGCGGTGTTCGCCGGCCTGCTGACGCCGCAGGGCAAGCTCCTCTTCGACTTCCTGATCTTCCGCGACGGAGACCGCTACCTCTTCGACATCGCGCGAAGTGAATTGGATAGCTTCTTGAAACGACTGACCCTTTACCGCCTCCGCTCGAAGGTGGACTTGGCTGATCTGTCGGATGAGCGGCTCGTCGTCGCGGCCTGGGGAACTGAGACCGCGCCGATCGTCGACGGCGTGGTCGCACGCGACCCGCGGCTGGCGGCGCTCGGCTTCCGCGCCATCGTCCCGCCTGGCGCCGACATGGCGCCCGACTTCGACGAGGCGACCGAGGCGGATTACGACGCGCACCGCATCGCGCTCGGCGTGCCGGAAGGCGGCATCGATTTCGCCTTCGGCGAGGTCTTCCCCCACGACGTCGACATGGACCAGCTCGCCGGGGTCGATTTCGACAAGGGCTGTTTCGTCGGCCAGGAGGTCGTCTCCCGGATGAAGCATCGCGGAACGGCGCGGCGGCGGATCCTCATGGCATCGGGCGACGCCTTGCCCCCCTCCGGAACGGTGGTCACTGCGGACGCCAGGCCCCTCGGCACGATGGGGACCTCCGCTGACGGGCGCGGCCTCGCACTCGTCCGTCTCGACCGGGCGAAAGCCGCGATGGATGCCAATGTTCCGATCCTTGCCGGGGGGCGACCGATCTCCCTGTCGATCCCGCCCTGGGCGGGCTTCGACTGGCCTGCAACGGTGGCAGAGGACGATTAACCCCAGCGGAAGTCTGTCCGTGCAAGCTCCGCGATCCCCTGCGAAGCTGCGAAGGTTCCCGCACCGTTTCGCGCCAGTATGATGGGAAGTGACTTTGCGCATCGCTACCGTCAGTTTGATAGCAGGTCTGGCCGCCATCGCCTTCGCCGCCGCGGCAGACACGGCCGCGACATCGGCCGTGGGCGCAGCCGCGCCGACGGGCGACGGCTTGCCCCGCTGGAGCTATGAGGGACCCAGCGGCCCGGCGCACTGGGGCGAACTGGACGAGTCGTTCGCAGCCTGCGCCACTGGCCGCATGCAGTCGCCGATCGACCTCGGCGCAGCAAACGCCGAAGGATCCATCGTCGTTTCGGTGCACTACAGCCCCGTGAACTCTCACCATTCTCAACAACGGCCATACCGTTCAGTTCGATGGCAATGGCGCCGGCGAACTCGTCAGTCAGGGCACCGGGTTCAAGCTCGTCCGGGTGCATTTCCACACGCCCGCCGAACACGCGGTGCGTTGGAGACGGATGCCATTGGACGCCCACTTCGTTCACAAGGCCGACGATGGCAGGCTGGCCGTGCTGGCCGTGTCCTTTGTCGAGGGGCCCGCCAATCCGGTCCTTGCCACGCTGCTCGCGTGCCTGCCGGAACAGCCGTCTGATCCGCAGACTTATCCGGACGTGACCATCGACCCGTCCGGTCTGCTGCCTTCGGACATGACCGTCTATCGCTACATGGGCTCGCTGACGACGCCGCCCTGCACGGAAGGCGTCAATTGGTATGTGCCGCGGGGGATGGCGACAGCTTCGGAGGAACAGATCGCACGCCTCACCACCGCTCTCGGTGACGAGCGCGCGCCCCGTTCAGCCCCTGAACGACCGTTTGCTCGTGGCTCCGCCGAAGAGCGGCTCCTGAGGGGACCCAATCGTTGCAGTGGCGGACGGGCCGCCGAGATCGGCGACGATGAATGAAAACGTGTCAGCGAACGAGGCGATGCCCGACCGACCGAAGGCCCCACCCCGCGCCTGGCAAAGGATGCTTTCCGGCCGCCGGCTCGACCTGATCGATCCCTCGCCGCTCGATGTCGAGATCGAGGACATCGCCCACGGCCTAGCGCGTGTCGCGCGCTGGAACGGACAGACGATCGGCCCGCATGCCTTTTCGGTCGCCCAGCACACCCTCTTGGTCGAGCAGATCGTGCAGACGACCGCGCCCGACCTCGACGGCGAAGGCCGGCTTGCCGTCATGCTGCACGACGCGCCCGAGTACGTGATCGGCGACCTCATTTCGCCGTTCAAGGCGCTTCTCGGCGGCGAGTACCGGGCAATCGAACAAAGGCTGCTCGATGCAATTCACCGCCGGTTCGGCGTAAGAACGCCGCTCCCTGCTCGGCTCAAGGCGCAAATCAAGACCGGCGATCGCACGGCGGCCTACTTTGAGGCCACACGGCTTGCCGGGTTCGGCGAGGCGGAAGCCGCTAAGTTCTTCGGGCGATCCCCGCGGGATCGATCCCTACCGGACTCCCCCTCGAGCCGTGGCCGGCCGCCGTCGCGGAGCGGCGGTTCCTCAAGCGGTTCGGCGCCCTCTCAAGTCTGTCGGCAGGTGACCAAAGGCTGGAAGCACTCTAATATGCCCTGACAAGGAAGTCTTAATGGAAAGACAAATGCCTCGCGTCCACGTCTGCCCCCTCTCCCAGGTCGCCGCCACCGTCGCCGCCTCCGGCGCCAGCCACCTGGTCAGCCTGATCAACGACGACACGCCCGTCGTCCGACCCTCGACGATCGCCAAGGAGAACCACCTTTTCCTCGGCATCAACGATATCGTCGAGCCGGCCGAGGGCCTGGTTCTCCCCGACCAGGGCCATGTGCGCGAGCTCATCGCCTTCGTCGAGTCGTGGGACCGGACACAGCCGATGGTGGTCCACTGCTACGCGGGAATCAGTCGGTCGACGGCGGCCGCCTATGTCGCAGTTTGCGCGGTGAGGCCGGAGACGAGCGAGCATGTGATCGCGCGGCGGATGCGCGAGGCGTCGCCCTGGGCTTTTCCTAATCCACTGATCGTCGCCTACGGAGACGAGATCCTCGGGCGGGACGGGCGCATGGTCGAAGCGGTCAGTGCGATGGGCCGCGGCGAACTTGCCTTCGAGAGCGTGCCCTTCGCCCTCGGTCTCCACGATTGAGGGCTGCGACGCATGGCCGATGCCGTGCGGCGTTCCGTTGAGATCGGCCTGAACGCCGCCATCGTTGCGGTGGAGGATCAGCAACCGCTCATCCTCGTCGTCTCGGCAGACGGCAGCGGCGAAGTCCCCGAGGGACTTCCGTTCGGGCCCTTCGACCCGGTCGTCCACCGCACCCTTGAGATGGGGCTCCGCGCCTGGGTCGAGGAGCAGACGGCGCTGAAGCTCGGCTATGTGGAGCAGCTCTACACATTCGGCGACCGCGGCCGGCACGCCCTGCCGGGCGATCGCGGCCCGCATCTGGTGTCGGTCGGCTATCTCGCCCTGACCCGACCGGACCCGGCGGCCTCCGAAGCGCTCGCCCGGGCCGGCGCGCGATGGCGGCGGTGGTACGAGTTCTTCCCATGGGAGGACTGGCGTGGCGGCCGCCCTGCCCTTCTCGACAAGGGGCTCCTCCCGGCGCTTCGCCGATGGGCACGGACACCGTCCGCCAACGAGCCGGTGCCGAAGGCGCTCAGCCGGCGCGAACGCGTCCGCCTCGCCTTCGGGTCGAACGGCGAGGGATGGGACGAGGAGCGGGTGCTCGACCGTTACGAGCTGCTCTACGAAGCCGGTCTCGTCGACGAAGCGGTCCGTGACGGGCGGCCGGCCGCTCCGGGTGACACGCTCGCTCCCCATGTGCGCGGCGCGCCCATGCGCTTTGACCATCGGCGCATCCTCGCCACCGCCATCTCGCGGCTAAGGGCGAAGCTCAAATACCGGCCAGTGGTCTTCGAGCTGATGGCGCCGGAATTCACGCTGACCGACCTCCAGCTGACGGTCGAGGCCATCTCCGGCCGCCACGTCCACAAGCAGAACTTCCGGCGGCTGGTCGAAGCGGCCACCCTGGTCGAGCCGACCGGCGGCGAGACCCGGCCGCGACGAGGCCGGCCGGCCGCCCTCTTCCGCTTCCGGCGCGAGGTGGTCAAGGAACGCCCCGCGCCCGGCCTCCGCGTCGGCTCGCGCTCGTGAGGACGTGGATCGCGCCGCCTGCTGCGGCAAGCGACCCTATTGCACTGCAGCGGGTCCACCGGTAGGGAATGCGCCGGCAAGCCCCGGCGGGAGCGACCAATGGCGAAATGGGTTTACAGCTTCGGCGATGGCGAGGCCGAAGGCAGCGCCGAAATGCGAAACCTCTTGGGCGGCAAGGGCGCGAACCTCGCCGAGATGGCGAGCCTCGGCCTGCCTGTGCCGCCCGGCTTCACCATCACCACCGAGGTCTGCACCCACTTCTACGCCAACGACCGCACCTATCCCGACGATCTTGACCGAACAGGTCGCCAGCGCGCTGCGCGAGACCGAGCGCCGCACCGGCCGCAAGTTCGGCGACGAGAAGATGCCGCTCCTCGTCTCGGTGCGCTCCGGCGCCCGCATCTCGATGCCGGGCATGATGGACACGGTCCTCAATCTCGGCCTCAACGACGAGACGGTCGAGGCGCTCGCCGCCGGCGCCGACGAGCGCTTCGCCTACGATTGCTACCGCCGCTTCATCCAGATGTATGCCGACGTCGTCCTGGGCGTCGACGTCCACGATTTCGAGGAGCGGCTCGAGGACTTCAAGGACGAGCGCGGCGTACACGCTCGACACCGAACTGACCGCCGACGACTGGGCCGAGCTGGTGCGCGACTACAAGGTGATCATCGAGCGCGAGCGCGGCGCACCTTTCCGCAGGATCCCGACGACCAGCTGTGGGGCGCGATCGGCGCGGTGTTCGAATCGTGGATGACCCCGCGCGCGGTCACCTACCGGCGCCTGCACAATTTCCCCGAGAGCTGGGGGACGGCGGTCAACGTCCAGGCCATGGTGTTCGGCAATATGGGCGACACCTCGGCCACCGGCGTCGCCTTCACCCGCAATCCGTCGACCGGCGAGAAGGCGCTCTACGGCGAGTATCTGGTCAACGCGCAGGGCGAGGACGTCGTCGCCGGCATCCGCACGCCGCGCGATCTGACCGAGGCGGCGCGCATCGCCTCGGGCTCCGACCAGCCGTCGCTCGAAAAGGCGATGCCCGACGCCTTCGGGGAATTCCGCACGATCTGCGAGACCCTCGAGCGCCACTACCGCGACATGCAGGACCTCGAGTTCACCATCGAGCGCGGCAAGCTGTGGATGCTGCAGACCCGCAACGGCAAGCGCACCGGCCGGCCGCGCTCAAGATCGCCGTCGACATGGCCGAGGAAGGCCTGATCACGCCGAAGAGGCGGTGCTGCTGGTCGACCCGACGTCGCTCGACCAGCTTCTGCATCCGACCATCGATCCCGACGCCAAGCGCGAGCTCATCGGCACCGGCCTGCCCGCTTCGCCGGGGGCCGCGTCCGGCGAGATCGTCTTCTCGCCGGACGAGGCCGAGAACGCCAGCGGCCAGGGCAAGAAGGTCATCCTGGTGCGGGTCGAGACCAGCCCGGAAGACATCCACGGCATGCACGCCGCCGAGGCGATCCTGACCACCCGCGGCGGCATGACCAGCCACGCCGCGGTGGTCGCCCGCGGCATGGGCAAGCCCTGCGTCTCCGGTGCCGGATCGCATCAGGTCGACTATCAGGACGAGACGCTGTCGGCCGGCGGCCGGGTCCTGAAGAAGGGCGACATCATCACCATCGACGGCGGCACCGGGCAGGTGCTCGACGGCGCCGTCGCCATGCTGCAGCCGGAGCTTTCCGGCGATTTCGGCAAGCTGATGGAATGGGCCGACAAGGCGCGGCGCATGCGGGTGCGCGCCAATGCCGAGACGCCGGCCGACGCGCAAGGCGGCGCGTTCCTTCGGCGCCGAGGGCATCGGGCTCTGCCGCACCGAGCACATGTTCTTCGAGGACGAGCGCATCGTCGCCATGCGCGAGATGATCCTCGCCGATGACGAGATCGGCCGCCGGACGGCGCTCGCCAAGCTCCTGCCGATGCAGCGGGCGGACTTCGTCGAGCTGTTCGAGATCATGAAGGGGCTGCCGGTCACCATCCGGCTGCTCGACCCGCCGCTGCACGAGTTCCTGCCCAAGACCGACGAGGAGATCGCCGAGGTCGCCAAGGCGATGAAGGTCGAGCCGGAGATGCTCCGCGAGCGGGCGCTGGCGCTGCACGAGTTCAACCCGATGCTCGGGCACCGCGGCTGCCGGCTCGCCATCTCCTATCCCGAGATCGCCGAGATGCAGGCCCGCGCCATCTTCGAGGCGGCCGCCGACGTCGAGGCGGAGACCGGCGAAACGGTGGTGCCGGAGATCATGGTGCCGCTGGTGGCCACCGTCGCCGAGCTGACGCGGGTCCGCAGCCTCATCGACAAGGCGGCTCACGCCGTCGGCGAGGAGCGCGGCAAGCCGCTCGCCTATATCGTCGGCACCATGATCGAGCTGCCGCGCGCCGCGCTGCGCGCCGATGCGATCGCCGAGGCCGCCGAGTTCTTCTCGTTCGGCACCAACGACCTGACCCAGACCACCTTCGGCTTCTCGCGCGACGACACCTCGACGCTCTTGGCGCCCTACACCGCGACCGGCATCCTCGAGGCCGATCCGTTCGTCACGCTCGATCGCGACGGTGTCGGCGAACTGGTCCAGATCGCCGCCGAGCGCGGCCGCGACGCGCGACCCGACATCAAGCTCGGCATCTGCGGCGAGCATGGCGGCGATCCGCCGACCATCGCCTTCTGCGAGGAGATCGGGCTCGACTACGTCTCCTGCTCGCCCTTCCGCGTGCCGATCGCCCGCCTTGCGGCGGCGCAGGCGGCGCTTCGCAGCCGCGGCGATACGGACGACGGATAGGCGTTCCCCAGCTCCCCATCCACAACGCATGGCCTTTGCGTCGAATCCGGTTTTTCGCGTTAACCGGTTTTCAAGGTTAATCCCCCATCACTAGAGGACTTGGGGAGTGTCGTCGCGGTTTGCGGTGCAAGTCTGACGGCACGGTTGCGTGGGTGGAGTAACCGCGTCAATGGTACGATCGACGAGGCGGCCAAGGCCGTCAAAGCCGACGATGACCATCCGCTTTTTGGTGGCGGGACTGGCTCTGGCCTTTTCGACGAACGAGTTGGCGAACCGGCTGCCGGACGGGCCTCGCGGCAGAAACGCCGCCACCGCCCTCGACCTTATCCAGACCGGATCGCTCGCCCTCGTCCCCGCCTCGGCTCAGCGGGTCAATCGCGCGCCAAAGGCCGACTTCCTCATCGTTCGCAAGCAGGACATCAGCGCCGGCTACATCAAGACCGTGTCGCTGTTCGATCCGGCCGAATCCGATCCGGCCCTGCCGAGAATGGCGTTCGTGCTGCCCGACAAGTCGAAGATCGCGGTGGCCAAAGCCGAGGCGCCCGCCCAGGGCGTCGCCGCCAAGTCTGAAGGCCCGACCGAAGGGTCGGTCGGCAAGGTCGGGGATAAGACCAGCGGCGGCGTCATCGTCGCCTATGCCGAGGCGGCCGAACCGGCCACCAAGGCGCCGTTCGACGCGGTCATCAAGAAGGGGTCGCTTGACCCGAACGTGGTCATGCCCAACGCCCCGGCGACCCACGCCTGGGTCAACAAACCGCTGCCGGCAAGTACCCGAACCGCAAGCGAGCTCAAATGCCTCGCGACCGCGATCTACTTCGAGGCGCGCGGCGAGCCGCAAGAGGGCCAGCTTGCGGTCGCTCAGGTGGTCCTCAACCGGCTCAAAAACCCGGCCTATCCCAACACCGTCTGCGGCGTCGTCTACCAGAACAAGAACCGGCGCCATCGCTGTCAGTTCTCGTTCGCTTGCGACGGACGCAGCGACCGCATCACCGACGCGCGCTCATGGGCAACGGCACAGGAACTGGCCAAGCGCGCGGTGGAGGAACAGACTGACACCTTCATCAGCGCCGTGGGCTCCTCGACCCACTACCACGCCACCTACGTGCATCCGCGCTGGGCAAGACGGATGACGGAGACCGACAAGATCGGCCGCCATATCTTCTACAACACCCGGAACGGCGGCTGGAGCTGAGGCCGACCGCTGTCGGAACAATAGGCAGTGACATTCGTTGCCCTTGGAACCACCACGACGACTGGAGGTTCCTTCATGGCTGTACCACAGCGCCCCGCAAGCCCCGACTATCGGCCAACGGAAGTCGAGGGAGCGACAGTGCAAGAGCCGACGCCGAACGCCCGCCAGGGCGCTACGCACCAGGGTGTGCGCTACGTTCTCGCCATCAGCACCGGCGTGCTCATCGTCATCTTCGGTATCGTTTATCTCGTCTATTTCGGGATTTGAGCCGAGTCCCCATCGTCCGCGAAAACGCGGCTCATCTGATGGTGATATCGAGCCCAAGATCGAGGGATGGCGCCGAATGGGTAATCCAGCCTGAAGAAATCACGTCCACCCCTGCCTCGGCGATGGCCGCCACCGTTTCGAGCGTGACATTGCCCGACGCTTCGGCAACCGCGCGACCGCCGATGATGCCGACCGCCTCGCGGAGCTGGTCCGGCGGCATGTTGTCGAGGAGAACGGCGTCCGGACCCGAAGCCATCGCTTCCCGGAGCTGATCGAGCGTGTCGACCTCCACCTCGATCTTGACGAGATGCCCCGCGAAGGCGCGGGCCGCCGCGACCGCCGCGGCGACGCTCCCGGCGACGGCGATGTGGTTGTCCTTGATCAGGATCGCATCGTAGAGCCCGAAGCGATGATTGGAGCCGCCACCGCACCGCACCGCGTATTTCTCGAAGGCGCGTAACCCCGGCAGGGTCTTCCGCGTGTCGCAGATGCGGGCACGGGTATGGGCGATCCTGTCGACCAGGGCGCGGGTGGCGGTGGCGACGCCCGAGAGGTGGCAGAGGAAATTAAGCGCGACGCGCTCGCCGGCAAGGATCGCGCGGGCCGGACCTTCGAGCGTTGCCGCCACGTCGCCTAGCGCCAGTGCATCGCCCTCGGCCCGCATCGCGGTGAAACGGACGGCCGGATCGACTTCTCTGAATGCGCCCTCCGCCAGCCCCAGACCGGCGAGAACGCCGGGTTTTCGCGTGGCGATTTGGGCTGTCGCCCGCGCCCCGGCGGGGATCGTGGCATTCGAGGTGATGTCTCCTGCCCGGCCGAGATCCTCCTTCAGCGCAGCGCGCACGGCCTCGGTGACGAGGAAGGACGGCAGAGCGGGAAGATCGCTCACGCGCCGCACTCGGAGGGAGCGGGATTGGTCTCCGGCTCGCTCGCTGAGGCGCCTGCATCGGTGGCATCCGCCGCGATCTTTTCCACCTCGTCCAGGGTGATGAAGGTTCGCCGCCGCCATGCCTCGTCCGGTTCCGGGAAGTCGGAGCGATAGTGGCCGCCGCGGCTCTCTTCGCGCACCAGCGCCGCGGTTGCGATGCACTTGGCGGCGACCAGCATGTTGCGGAGGCGGATCGAGCCGCTTTCCCCTTCGAGCGCGGCGATGGCCCGTAGCGCGCGGACGAGTCCGCTGCGGTCGCGCACCACGCCAACGTCCCGCGCCATGATTTGCCGGAGCCGCGTAACCGCTTCGTCGCTCGGCGCCGCCGTCCCGCCATCGTCTGCAGAGGCGACCGGAGTCGATGACCGCAGGCTCGGGAAACCGCTCCATGATGTCGTCGGCGGCACGGGCTGCGAAGACGACCGCCTCGAGCAATGAGTTCGATGCCAGCCGGTTGGCGCCGTGGGCGCCGGTCGACGAGGTCTCGCCGCACGACCACAGGCCGTCGAGCGTGGTGCGCCCCCGCACGTCGGTCAAGACGCCGCCCATGTGGAAATGTTCCGCCGGCGCCACCGGGATGGGCTCGGTGACAGGGTCGATGCCGGCGTCGCGGCAGTAGCGATAGACGGTCGGGAACTTCTCGGCGAACTCCTCGCCGATCGCCGTGCGGCAATCGAGGAAGGCTCCCCGCCCGGCGACAATCTCGGCATGGATGGCGCGGGCGACGATGTCGCGCGGCGCCAGTTCGGCAAGCGGATGGACCGCGACCATGAAGCGCTCGCCGGCCGAATTGATCAGCGTCGCCCCCTCTCCCCGCAGCGCTTCGGTGGCGAGCGGCGCGGGATCGCGGCCGACGGCGATCGCCGTCGGGTGGAACTGGACGAATTCCGGGTCGCCGATCACCGCCCCGGCCCGCACCGCCATGGCGAGACCGGCGCCTTCTGATTCCGGCGGGTTGGTGGTGACCGCGTAGAGATGGCCGATGCCGCCGGTGGCAAGCACGATGGCGCGGGCCGGAAGGAATATCGCGCCGCCGCCTCCGCGCGGGCGGGCGACGATGCCGGTTGCGCGGCCGCCCTCAGCGACGATGGTCTCGCCGACATGGCCCGCGATCAGCCTGATCGACGGCGCCTGCCGCACGGCATCGACCAGTGCCGCCATGATCGCAGCACCTGCCATGTCGCCCTTGACGTGAACGACGCGGCGCTCGCTGTGGGCAGCCTCGCGCGACATCATCAGCTCGCCTTCGAGGTCGCGGTCGAACGGCACGCCGTATTCGAGCAGGTCGTGGACCCGCGCGGCGGCAGCGGCGACCATGGTGCGGGCAATCTCTTCGTCGACCGTGCCGGCCCCGGCGGCGATCGTGTCGGCGAGATGCTTCTCGATCGAGTCGCCGGGCGAGATCGCCGCGGCAATGCCACCCTGCGCCCAGGCCGAGGAGGCGCCCTCGCCGATCGGCGCAGTCGCCAGAATGCTTACCGGACGCGGTGCCATGCGCAGCGCACAGAATAGGCCGGCCAGCCCGCCGCCGACGATGATCACGTCGTCGACGGGTCCGGGCAGCGGTGGTGTTCGGTTGAGCATGGCCGGTGCGCCTCCCTGCGCCTGCTTTCCCCGCTCATCGATCACGCGGGGAAGATCCGATTTGGGGCCGGTTCGGCCTTTTCGTTGGCGCCGCCGCCACCACTCGAGAGGCGGCAGCACAGAGCCATCAATGGTGCCCCGTCGACGCCTCAGCTCTTCAGGTTGACCATGCGCTCGACCGCAGCCCGCGCGCGATCGGCGACCAGCGGATCGACCGTCACCTCGTCCTTGAGCTCGACCAGGCTGTCGAGGATCTTCGGCAGCGTGATCCGCTTCATGTGCGGGCAGAGATTGCACGGCCGGATGAAGTCGACCTCGGGCGTTTCCGCCGCGATGTTCGACGCCATCGAGCATTCGGTGACGAGCAGCGCCTTGGCCGGCTTGCGGTCCTTCACCCACTTGATCATGCCTGACGTCGAGCCGGTGAAGTCGGCCACCTCGATCACCTCCGGCGGGCATTCCGGGTGGGCGATGATCTCGAGGCCGGGATTGGCCTCCTTGTAGGCAAGCAGCTCCTCGGCGGTGAACCGCTCGTGCACCTCGCAGTGGCCTTTCCAGGCGAGGATCTTCACGTCGGTCTTGGTCGCCACATACTTGGCGAGATACTCGTCGGGAATGAGGAGCACGGTGTCCTTGCCGAAGCTCTCGACCACCTGGACCGCATTCGACGACGTGCAGCAGATGTCGCTCTCCGCCTTCACGTCGGCCGACGTGTTGACGTAGGTCACCACCGGGACGCCCGGATAGCGCTCGCGCAAGAGCCGCACGTCGGCGCCGGTGATCGACGACGCCAGCGAGCAGCCGGCGCGCTGGTCGGGGATCAGCACCAGCTTGTCCGGATTGAGCAGCTTCGACGTCTCGGCCATGAAGTGGACGCCGCACTGGACGATGATGTCGGCGTCGGCCTTCGCCGCTTCCTGGGCGAGCTGCAGCGAGTCGCCGACGATGTCGGCAACGCAGTGGTAAATCTCCGGCGTCTGGTAGTTGTGCGCCAGGATCACGGCGTTGCGCACCGTCTTGAGGTCGTTGATCGCCTTCACGTAGGGCGCCATCACCGGCCACTCGATCGCCGGGATCACGTCCTTGACACGCTCGTAGAGATGGGCGGTCTCGCGGGCGACGTCGTCGGTGTATTCCAGCGACGGCATAGCGACAGGCGGAAACCGGCCGCTGCCCGACAGCCGCACGGCGTCGCGGCGTTCCCTGCTGGTTCTGACCTGTACCTCTGTCATTGCCCGCTCCCTTTCGCCATCTTATGCTCATTTTGAGCATAAAGAGGGGCCGAAATTACCGGCCGAAGCCGGTCACAGTCCCTTTCAGGTCCTCGATATAAGCACGGTATGAGCAAAAATCCAACTGTGATGCATGCAAAATGTGCATGGCTTGTATCAGTAACTTTGATGATCGCCTGGCGTGTCGGCCGGGTAAAATGCGGTCTTCCCGGTTCACCAGGAATGTGGGCGATGGCGATCGAAAACACAGAATCGACGGTGCGGCCTTTTGTCCGCTCGGTGCCCGTCATTCTGGTGGCCGGCTGCGCGATCGCCGCGATCAGCTTCGGACCGCGCGCGACGATGGGCTTCCTGTGGCTGTCGACGGTTCCACCGACGCAGCAGCTGGCGAACGTGATGTTCGGTACGCGCTACATGGCGACGCTGTTCGGCTTCGTCTTCTTCTCCCATCAGGTCGGGTCGTTCTTCGGCGTCTGGCTCGGCGGCGTGCTCTACGACGCGACCGGCAGCTACGACATCGTCTGGTGGCTTTCGGTGGCGGTCGGCGTCTTCGCCGCCGTCGTCCACCTGCCCATCATCGAGAAGCAGGTGGCGCGACCGGCGCTGGCGTAGCACGGTCGTAGGGCGCCGGCATCGCTCACGGTTTGGCGCGGCGGCCTCGGGCGTGCTAGGTCGGGCCAGCTCAGCCTCAACAGCATGAGGAACCCGGCCGATGACCTGGAGCATCTACCTCTCCGGCGAGATCCACACCGACTGGCGCGAGCAGATCGCTGACGGCGCGGCGACAGCCGGCCTCGACGTGTCATTCGGAGCGCCGGTCACCGACCACGCCGCGTCGGACGATTGCGGCGTGGCGATCCTCGGACCGGAGCCGAACAAGTTCTGGCACGACCATAAGGGTGCCCAGCTCAACGCAATCCGCACTCGCACGCTGATCGAGGACGCCGACGTCGTCGTCGTCCGCTTCGGCGACAAGTACAAGCAGTGGAACGCCGCCTTCGACGCCGGCTATGCGGCGGCACTCGGCAAGCCGATCATCGTCCTCCACCCGCCGGAGCACAGCCACGCCCTGAAGGAGGTGGACGCCGCGGCGCTCGCCGTCGCCGAGACGCCGGAGCAGGTGGTGGCGATCCTGCGCTACGTGATCGCAGGCAGGCTTGCCGGATACACCGACACCGCACAGGCGGCGGAGTAGCGCACGCCGCTTGCCGTCGGCAGACTGTCGCCCCGCACGCGGCGCTGCCCTAATCTGAATCACGCTCGGCGAAACCGCCCGCTCATGGAGCCCGCATGGAATCCTTCAAAGCCCTTCTCATCACCCGCGACGAAGCCACCAAGCAGCAGTCGGTCGCCGAGACGACGCTTACCCCCGACGACCTGATGGAGGGCGACGTCGATGTCCGGGTGGAATACTCGACGATCAACTACAAGGACGGCCTCGCCATCACCGGCAAGCTGCCGGTGGTCCGCCGCTTCCCGATGATCCCGGGGGTCGACCTCGCCGGCACCGTGACGCGCTCCGCCCGCAAGGACATCAAGGAAGGCGACAAGGTCGTCCTCAACGGCTGGGGCCTCGGCGAGACCCACTACGGCGCCTTCAGCCAGATGGCGCGGGTGAGTGGCGACTGGCTGATCCCGCTGCCGAAGGAGTTCTCCACCCGCGAGGCGATGGCGATCGGCACCGCCGGCTACACGGCGATGCTGGCGGTGATGGCACTGGAGCGCCAGGGCGTCGTCTTCGACAGCGGACCGGTGGTGGTCACCGGCGCCGCCGGCGGCGTCGGCTCGATGGCGGTGTCGCTGCTGTCACGGCTCGGCTACCAGGTCGTCGCGGTCACCGGTCGCGCCAACGAGCACGATTATCTCGCCGGCCTCGGCGCCGGCGAGATCGTCGACCGGGCGGAACTCAGCCAGCCGGCAAAGCTGCTCGGCAAGGAACGCTGGGCGGGCGGCGTCGACGCGGTCGGCGGCAACTTCCTCGCCAACGTCCTGTCGATGACCCAGCGCCACGGCGCGGTCGCCGCCTGCGGCAACGTCGGCGGCATGGAGCTGCCGACGTCGGTCGCCCCCTTCATCCTGCGCGGCGTATCCCTGCTCGGGATCGACTCGGTCTACCAGCCGAAAGAGCGGCGCATCGAGGCGTGGGCGCGCCTCGCCGGCGATCTCGACCGCGACAAGCTGGTCGAAATGACGACGACACTGCCGTTCAGCGGCATCGTCAACGCCGCCCACGACATTCTTGCCGGCAAGGTTCGCGGGCGGCTGGTCGTCGAGATCGGCTGACTTGCGTCCGTCGTCAGCCGCCGCCGTGGAGGATGTTCGGCCACAGGCCGACGATGCCGATGAAGATCAGGTAGATCGCCACGACGAAGTTGAGGATCCGCGGCACAATCAGGATGAGAATACCGGCGATCAAGGCGACGAGCGGAGTAATGTTGGCGACAACGTCGAAGTTCATTGCGGCTGCCTCCTCGGTTGGGTTCGCCCCGCGGACGAATCACGTCGCCATAATGCCCCAGCCGTCGCCGAAATGCGCCATCGATGCGTCTTCGCCGTGCGGTGGCAACAGGAGCACCACCCGGACGGCCGGCGCCCTACTCCTCGGCGCGGATGGCGAAGAAGACCGCGAGGACCGCCAGCACGAGAAACGCCACCACCATCCACACGTCGCCGCGGTCGCCATACCAGGCGACGGCGTGGATCACCACGACGAGCAGCATGCCGCTCGCCAGGATGTGGAGCTTGCGCGCCCAGCTCGCGCCGGTCAGCAGCCCCCAGCCCGCGGCGATCAGCGCCAGCGCCGTCACGATCTCCCCCCCGATATGAAACCACATGGCGAGCGGGTCCGTGTCGAGGTCCGGCACGTCGCCGGTGACAAGTAGCCAGGCCCAGATCGCGATCAGGGCGATGCCGACGACGATTGCGAAGCGCCCGGCGCCGCGTGTGAGAGGGCTCTGGTTTACGGCGGCGGGACTGGTCGACATTTGGCTTCAGCCTTCGATCTTTGAGAAATCGGCAACGGCGCGCGTCGCCACGCGAATACGATTGAGCAGGCGGAGCCGGTTCGCCCGGATATCGGGGTCGGGGTCGTTGACCAGCACCTTGTCGAAGAAGGTATCGACCGGCGGACGGAGTTTCGCCAGCGCCCGCATCGCGTCGTCGAAATCCTCCACCTCGACGGCGGCGCGAACTTCGCCGTCGGCGGCGCCGATGGCTTCGAAGAGTGCCCGCTCCTCCGGCTCGACGAGCCGGTGTGCGTCGACCTCACCGTCATAGGTCTCGCCCGATTTCCTCTCCTCCTCGCGGAGGATGTTCGCAGCCCGTTTGTATCCGGCGAGCAGGTTCCGGCCGTCTTCACTGTCGAGAAACCGCCCCAGTGCCTCGACCCGGCGAACGATGAGGACAAGGTCGTCCTGCCCGCTTGCTGCACCGTCGTCGCCGGGGCCCGACGTCTCCCCCGCGTTCCCTCCCCCCTTGCGGGGGAGGGTCAGGGAGGGGGGTAAGGCGGCGCCACGAATATCACCCCCCTCCCGGCGCTTCGCGCCGACCTCCCAAACACGGGGAAAGGTGACCTGCTGGCTCAGCACCGCGTCGACGAGATCATGCCGTGCCCCCTGGTCGCGGAGCTGGACCTTGAGACGGTCGTGGAAGAAGGCGAGGAGGTCGTTCGCCACCGAGCCGGCATCCGCCTCGATCAGCCATCCAAGGTCGCCCGCCGCGCCATCCCCATAGGCGCGACGCAGGTATTCCGTGTATTGCGGATTGGCCGCCGCCTGCCGCGTCAGAACATCCAGAAGACTTGCAAACAGAATCGGTTGCAGGCGGATCCTCGCCTGGCGCTCCAGCACGATGCGGATGACGCCGAGAGCGGCCCGCCGGAGCGCATAGGGGTCCTTGCTGCCGGTCGGCTTCTCGTCGATCGCCCAGAAGCCACAGAGCATGTCGAGCTTGTCGGCAAGCGCCACGGCAATGGCGACCGGATCGGCGGGCACGCGGTCGGACGGGCCAACCGGCTTATAGTGATCCTCGACCGCGCCAGCGACCGACGGGTCCTCGCCCTGCGCTTCGGCATAGTAGCGGCCCATCAGCCCCTGCAGCTCCGGAAACTCACCGACCATCTCCGAGACGAGATCGGCCTTGGCAAGCAGCGCGCCGCGCTCAGCCTTGTCCGGATCGGCGCCGACAAGCGGCGCAATCTCCCGCGCCAGTAGCACTGTGCGCTCGACCCTCTCGCCCTGCGTCCCCAGCTCCTCGTGAAAAACAATGTTCTGCGACTTCAGCTTGGCGAGGCGCTGGTCGAGCGGCTTGTCGCTCGCCTCCCGGTAGCCGGGGAGCGGGGCCAGATCGGTCCGCCAGAAGTGCCGCGCGTCGGCGAGGCGGGCGCGGATCACCCGCTCGTTGCCGGCGACGATCGCCTTGCCGCCGTCTGGCGCCTCGATGTTGGCGACCATGATGAACCGGTTGGAAAGATCATTGACAGTGATGGTCGCGCCGGAGCCCAGCTTTGGATCGCGCAACAGCGAGGGTCGAGCGGATGCGTGCGCATCTCGCAGCACGAAGCACTTCTGGTTGGCGCGGATGGTGGCGCGGATCACCTCCGGCGGGATCTCGAGAAACGCCTCGTCAAACGAGCCGACCAGCACCACCGGCCACTCGACCAGCCCGGCCACCTCTTCCAGAAGCGCCTCGTCCTCGACCAGTTCCAGGCCAAGCGCCAGCGCCCGGTCGCGGGCGTCGGCGCGGATGATCTCCTTCCGGCGGTCGGCGTCGAGCACCACCTTCGCCTTTTCGAGCTTGGGGGCATAGTCGCCGAAGCGCTTCACCACGATCGGCTCGGGCGCCATGAAGCGGTGCCCATAGGTGACGTTGCCCGAGCGGATGCCGCCAACCTCGAATGGTATCACCTCAGTGTCCGACGTCTCGGGCCCGAAGAGGCAGAGGATCGAGTGCAGCGGGCGGACCCAGTTGAGGCTCCCCGGCTGTGCGGAGGCCGTTCCCCAGCGCATCGATTTCGGCCAGGGGAAGCTGCGGATCGCCGCCGGCACGATTTCAGCGATCACTTCCTCGGCGGTACGGCCCGGTTTCTCGATGACGGCGACGTAGACGTCGCCCTTCTTGTCGGGCTGGATCGTTGCTTCCTCGATCGAGGCAAGCCCCGCCGCCTTGAGAAATCCCGCGATCGCCTTTTCCGGCGCGCCGACCCGCGGGCCCTTCCGCTCTTCCCGGCGGTCGGGCGAGCGCGCCGGCACGCCATGGACGGTCAGCGCCAGCCGCCGCGGCGTGGCGAACGCCTTGGCCCCTTCATAGACCAGCCCCGCCTCGACCAGCGCGTCGGTGACGAGCCTGCGCAGGTCTTCGGCCGCCTTTCGCTGCATGCGGGCGGGAATCTCTTCCGAGAACAGTTCGAGGAGAAGGTCGGGCATCGAGGGCATTCGTCCAGATTCGCCCGCGGGCCATAGCAACTCGGCCGCCGGATGTCACTCGTCTCGATGGTGGTGGCGGGATGAATGGAAGCTAAAGGCGCCAGCCACGGCAGGTTCAGCCGCGATCAGCAACAATCCCGGTCACTGGCTCCTCGCATGGACGAGCGAAAACGCCATGAAGACCGCAACCGCCCCAATCCAGATCGTCGCGCTCGCCGCCTTGTTCGTCGCGCACCTGGCCTTCGCCCACGAATTCCACGGCATCCGCCGCGCCATGCGGACGATCTCCAGCGTCTCGGCCGGCCAGAGCGTCGTCATCGCGCCGGACGCCGGCTTCGCGGAGGCCCTGCCGGCCGGCTGAAGCGTGACCCGCGCCGTCAGCTGTAGGGGGCGCGCGGTGTGGACATCCTGCAATCTGCGGATGATAGTCGCCTTTGCGAAGTCACCATTCGCATGGGAGGCGACGAAAAATGGCAACCGAAATCGAGAGGCTGAATGCCGCTTACCAGGTCTGGGCCGACAGCAAGGGCGCCCGCACCGACGCATGGATGGATCTCGTCGACGACGACTTCGTCATGCGATCGGTGGCCGAGCAGCCGGCCGGCCTCGAATTCGCCGGACAGCGCACGGGGCCGGTCGCGATGGAGACCTACTTCAAGATCCTCGCCGACGCCTGGCGCATGGAATCCTACACCGTCGACGCGCTGTTCGGCGACGGCGACCGGATTGCCATGTTCGGCACCTGCAGCTGGACCTTCAAGACGACCGGCAAGACGGTGACCACGCCGATCGCCCACCTCTGGCGCTTCCGGAACGGCAAGGCGCACGAGTGCCTCGAGATCTTCGATAGCGCCCGGGCGGCGGAGGCGGCGACCCCGGGCTAGCGCCCGCCGTCGCCGGGGCACTGCAGCGCGAGGGTCACGCCCTCGGGACCGGTGACGAAGATCTGGCGGAGGTCGGTGCCGGGCACGTCGCCGAAGCGGAAGGGTCAAGCTGCATCGGCGATCCCGCCGCCCTCGGTCGCCAGCCACGCCTCGCCGCAGGCCTTGGCAAGGTCGCGGACGCGCAGGATGTAGCTCTGCCGCTCGGTCACCGCGATGACGCCGCGGGCGTCGAGAAGGTTGAAGGCGTGGCTCGCCTTGATGCACTGGTCGTAGGCGGGCAGCGCCAGCAAGTGCCGCTGATCGTTCGACGCCTCATCCGGCCGCCCCGCCTCGAGCAGTTGCCGGCACTCGCGCTCGGCGTCGTCGAAGTGGCGCTTGATCATCGCCGTGTCGGCGAACTCGAAATTGTGCCGCGAATATTCCTGCTCCGCCTGCAGGAAGACGTCGCCATAGGTCACCCTGTCGGCCCCCTCGCGGCCGTTGAAGTTGAGGTCGTAGACGTTGTCGACGCCTTGCACGTACATCGCCAGCCGCTCCAGCCCGTAGGTCAGTTCCCCCGACACCGGCTCGCAGGCGAAGCCCGCCACCTGCTGGAAATAGGTGAACTGCGACACCTCCATGCCGTCGCACCAGCATTCCCAGCCGAGCCCCCAGGCGCCGAGCGTCGGGCTCTCCCAGTCGTCCTCGACGAAGCGCACGTCGTGCAGGCCCATGTCGAGGCCGATCGCCTTGAGCGACCTGAGGTAAAGCTCCTGGAGGTCGGGCGGCGACGGTTTGATGAGCACCTGGAACTGGTAGTAGTGCTGCAGCCGGTTGGGGTTCTCGCCGTAGCGCCCGTCGGTCGGCCGCCGCGACGGCTGCACATAGGCCGCCTTCCACGGCCGCGGTCCGAGCGCGCGCAAGGTGGTCGCCGGGTGGAAGGTGGCGGCGCCCATCTCGGAATCGTAGGGCTGGAGGATGACGCAGCCATTGTCCGCCCAGTAGCGCTCAAGCGCCAGGATCAGCCCCTGGAACGAGCGGTCCGGGCGCATGTGGTCGGGGACGGTGTCGGGCATCGGTCTAGGCTTCCGGCAGGTGGGAGACGCCAAACGGGCGCGGCAAGCTATAGACGCGCCGGCGCGGCGGTCAAGGCGGCGGCAGGTCGTTGTCCGTCTCTCCCGCACGCGCGGTGCGCTGATGACGGTATCGACCGGAGAAGGTGATAGCCTGTCATCAGCAGGCGCCAGCGAGACGACACGGGTGCCCGCATGGACAACGACAGGAGGCCGGCATGCCCTTCTACATGGTGCAATGGCGCTACGACCAGGCGTCCACCAGGGAGATGGTCCACCATCCGGTGGACCGGGCCAAGGCCGCCCGCAAGGCGATCGAGGCGGCGGGCGGCAAGCTCCATCACTTCTTTTTCTGCTTCGGCGAATATGACGGCGTCGTCATCGCCGAATACCCGGACAACGAGAGCGCGCTGGCCAACACGCTGGCGATCGTCGCGGCGGGCGCCGTCCCGACCACGAAAACGACCGTTCTGATTTCGGCGGAGGAGGCCCTGCGCGCCATGGAACACGCCCACGGCGCGCACTCCGGCTTCACTCTGCCGCGGGCGCCCGAGGCGGGGGGGCCCGGCGGGTAGCGCCGGATCAGAGCCGGTCGCGGAGCGCGATAGGCAACTCGGTCATCCCCGGCGAGCGCCGCTTCGTCCCGCTGTCATCCCCGGCGAGCGCCGTTTCGTCCCGCTGTCATTCCCGGCGAGCGCCGCTTCTTCCCCTGTCATCCCCGGCGAGCGCCCCCCGGGGTCGGGCCGAAGGCCCGCCCGAGGGCAGGCTCCGGCGCGAGGGAAGGGGAACCAGTAACCGCCGTCGCTCTTCATTCTGACGCGCCATCGTTTACTGGCCCCCCTTCCCGCGGCCCTGACGGTCCGCGCCGGGGGTGACGGGGGCGTGTTTCCCGCGTGCTGCCACCAGCCCCTTTCTTATTGGAGCCTGCCCCCGGCTCGGTGCATGGCACCGCGCTCGCCGTGCGGCCTCCTCTCCCGGATGGGGAGAGAGCCTGCCCCCGGCTCGATCGGGGGACGGCGAAGCTTGCGCGGCGAAGCCGCGCTTAGCGAAGCCAGGTAAGGGGTCATGGAGGGAGCCGGAAGGGCGCAACGCGGCCACCGCATATCCTCCCCTGCGGAACGCGGGGCAGAGCCTGTCCCCGACCTGATCGGGGGGGACCATCGCGAAGCGATGGTGAAGGGGGCGAGGTCCCCATCGTCCACGGCGAAGACCCTCCCTCCCGTGTCGTCCAGGATGCTCCGCTGCGTGCGGTCTTCGTCACGATCCCAGGAGCGATCCATAGCGAAAGCGGTCGGGGAACAGCGCGATGCTGAACCCGTTGCCGAGCAGCAGATGGCGTTTCCCCTGCTCGGAGGCGGCCAATGCATCGGCGAATGTGATCAGCTCCGGCATGGCAGTTACCACCTCATCCGGCCGGCGATGCGCCTGAAGTTTTGAATGAACAGGTCGAGGAATTCCGGGTCTGACTGGGCGAACCCTGCCTTGAGCAACGCGGTCTTCATCGGTTCCGCTTGGATCTCTTCGATCAGGACGTTCCGGTTTTTCTCATGCCAGCCTTCGCGGCCGATGGGCATCCACGTCCATGCATTCCGGTCGTCGCGGGATAGGGATTGCTGCACGTCTTCCTTTGCGTTTCCTTCAAGGTGAGCGAGCGATCCAAGAAACTCGAACCGTTCGAACAAAAGTTCAAAATCGGGCGCGATGCCGGCAAAGCTCTTTGCCCACTGTGTAAAGACATCCAACAGGTGGTCGCTCAGCGCGGTCTTGCGCCGGTCAAACCCCTCCAGGTTCCGCCAGAGATCGTTATCTGCCCCTTTCCACGCCAACAGGTGCAGCAGGTCTACGGCGCGTTTGGGCTCTTTGTATTCGCGGTGGACGGTCGCCGAGAAGAATTGGTGCAGGGCAGACCAGCGTGCTGCCCGCGTGAGCCCAATGCCGTAGGCGGTGAAGACCAGCGCGGCTGGATAAGACCGCATGTTAAGATAGACCGTGAGGCCCGCGCCGACCTTTTCCGCGTGTGAGTAAAGAGAGCGGATGATGTCGGTTACGAGCGTCAGCTCGCTGTCGTCGCCCCAGCGCCCGAGAACGCCTGCCACGCGCGCGAGCGCTTCTGTAGCTGCTTCGTATCTCTGCACTCGCGCCCGGAATGCCTCTGCATCCCAGTTGCCCTGCGCCGAAAATTCGGGCGCGTCGAGCCGCTCCAGAAGGCGGTTCGTCTCCTCCGTAAGAAGCTCGTCAAGCTGAATGCGGTATTCCGGCTTCGCCAGGAATCGCTTTGCGCTGCTAATGAGGAGATCGATGCTCAGCGGGTTCTGCCGATGGCTTTGCTCAAGCGTTTCGACCCGGCGGTTCAGGCCTGAAAAGCATCAGTGATCGTCACGAGCCGTGCGTGGCGATGGTCAGCGATTTCCTTGGCAGCGTCTTTGAGCGCGTTGCGCGTTGCCCAGTAGACTGGGTAGCGACGGTTGGGCGCCCGCAAGAGAGCGCCGCGAAGGGCATGGTCCCACTCACCAGACCAGCCGCAAATTATCAGCCCATACTCATCGAAGATTCGATCAAGCAGACGGCGGTACTTGGCCGGATACGCAGCGAGTTCCTCATCGGTGTTGAGGATACGCGCGTCTTTGTAGTCGCCATGAAGCTTGAGGAGGTAGCAGGCACTATGCGCGATGGGCTCGGCTCCCGCCAGCGCATCCGGTGAAGCGATCACAGTCGGCTCGATCCCGCGCTCGCGCAGCGCGTTCTCCATGAGCCGATCGAAGTTCGTGGTGACGATGACCCGAATAAATCCCCCGCGAACCAGTTCGGCGATCGCGTAGTGGGCGGCCGTCGGCACTTTACGCCCTTCCTCCCGGTCCTGTTCGGTCGGTTCGATATAGCTGTGCAGAATCGAGCGGCGTTCGTCGGGAGACGAGGTGAGTTCTGCGAGAAGCTTCGAATAGTTTGGCTCCTCGCCGGTCTTTTCGCGGTACCAGGCCGCCCAATCCGATTGGTCTTCGACGCCTTGCGCACTGGCGACGCGGCGTATCAGGTCGATGGTGATTTCCCAGCCGGTCGGAATTTCGGCGGCACGCGAAAGGCCCGATCCCAACAGGACGGCAAAGACGCCTCTATTCTCATAGACCGAAAAGGCTAGCTGCGTGAGCGGATCGCCGGCGAGGATACCCATCGTATTTCTGCTCTTTCGCCAGGAAGGAAATCTACCGGAAATTGGTGCAACGTTGAACTACAAAAGGCGCGATTGTAGCAGCTTCTCCTGCAGGCAATACGCAACAACCGGCAATAAGTTGCCTGGTCAGTGGCCTGTAATTCAACCTTCTGAAATCGTCCGGGCGGCACCTAACAAACCCTGCGCAGTGCACTTCTCGACCGCTGTCACCGAATGATGCAGACAGCTACTGCACGTAGATTTGGATAATACGTGTAGGTTCAGAAGGTCCACCCGAGCCGCGACGTTCTACTTGCCGCCGTCTACCAACAACCGGCAATGCCGGTTAACGCCTGCTAATATCCGTCGGTGCCGACTATGGCAGCAGCCAACTGCGTCTCGGTAGGCCCCCTACTCCCCGCTCCCCTTCGGCCTATACACTCCCGTCTTCGGGTCCTTCTCCAAGGTCACCGGAGTGCGCTTGTCGAGGTTGCTGCGGGCGCGCTTGAGCTGGTCCATCACCTTCTCGTGCCGGCGGCCGAGCGCCCGCCAGCCGAGGCCGACGGCGATCCCAATCCCGACAACGGTGAGAAGCGGCACCATGAGGGCGATCTAAAGCCCGAAGCGCTCCCAAAGCAACCGCTCTTCCACGGCGGCAAGCGCCCCGTCGACCCCCGCGGCGAAGCCGCCCGGTCCCCCGAGCCCCAGCCGCCGGCGCAACAGCCCGCGCTCGGGTTAAATCGTCTTCACCACGACCTTCTCGCCGTACTTCTCGCGCAACACGTCGCGGATCTCGCCGACGCGGTCGGCGAGCCCGAGGCCGACGGCGCGCTCGCCCGTCCAGAACGCGCCGGTGAAGAGGTCGGGGTCGTCGACGAGCGCCTTGCGGCGCGCCTTGACGAGGTCGATGAACGCGTCGTGGATCTCCTCCTGCAGGCCCTTCAGCCGGGCGACGTCCTCCGCCTTCTCCGGCCCGAACGGGTCGAGGATCGCCTTGTTGCGGCCGGCGGTGTGCAGCCGCCGCTCGACGCCGATCTTGCCGATCAGCTTCTCGAAGCCGAAGCCGGCATAGAGCACGCCGATCGAGCCGACGATCGACGACGGGTCGACGATGATCTCGTCGCCGGCAAGCGCGATCATGTAGCCGCCGGAGGCGGCAACGTCCTCGACGCCGATGATGACGCGCTTCTTCTTCTCCTCGGCGAGCTGCCGGATGCGCTTATGGATGAGGTGCGACTGCACCGCGGCGCCGCCCGGCGAATTGACGACGATCGCCACCGCCGGCGCCGCCTTGTAGGCGAAGGCGCGGGTCAGCAGCGTCTCGACGCCGGCGACCGAGAGGTGGGGCCGCAGCCCGCCGCCGACGCCGATGGCGCCGGAAAGGCGTAAGAGCGGCACCACCGGGCCACCGCGGGAAATCAGTCTTCTCAGCGAAAATTCCATGCCGTGCCTGCTCCGGGTCCGTGCCGCGCCACGCCGCGCCAGCGCTCAAGATGGGCGTCCGCGGCCGCCGTGCCAACTCCGGGCAACGCTGGCGAGCGCCTTTCCGTTGCGCAGGATTTCGTCGACGCCGGGGGTGAAGGCGTTGCCGGTCTCGTCGTGGAGGACGAGCGGCGGCAGGATGCTCAACGCCCTGCGGCTTCCCTTCACCGCCCTGACCAGCACCCGGTGGGCGGGTTCGGCGGGGCGCGGGTAGACGGCCAGGATGTCGGGCGCACCGAAACGGCGGCCGAGGGCGTTGAGAAGCTGACCCAGCCCGTCGGCGCGGAAGATCACCGTCACGTCGCCGCGGAATTTCAAGACCGACGCCGCCGCCCTCAGCCACGAATCGAGGCCGCCGGCGTCGAGCACATGGGCTTCCGCCCGCGCCGTGGCGGGCGACGCGGTGCCGGCGCCGCGGAGGTGGAACGGCGGGTTGAGGAGCACGTGGTCGGCGAGGTCGCGGCCGATGCCGGCCTCTGCCCGTTCCGATTCGGGCGCGCTGATATCGGCGGCCGAGATCCGCACCCGGTCGGCGAAGGCGGCATTGGCCGGCCGCTCCAGCCCGGCCCGGGCGCAGGCGACCGCCTCGGCGTTCCGCTCGACCAGCACGACCTTCGCCCGCGGGCAGCGTGCCGCCGCACAGAACCCCGCCACGCCGACGCCGGCGCCGAGGTCGACCACCGTGCCGGTGATTCGCGCGTCGAGGGAGGCGGCGAGGAGCACCGCCTCCAGCCCGGCCCGGTGGTGGCCGGCCTTGGGCTGCACCGCCTCCACCCTGCCGCCGAGGAAGGCGTCCACCGAGACGGCGTGTCCGGGCGCCGTCAGGGGCCGTTCTTTTGCCGTCGCGGGGCGTCCGGCGGCCGTCATTTCCTGTCTTTTGGCCTTTCCAGCTCGCCGCCGATGTCGGCGTCCGTCAGCAGTTTCCGGGCTTCCGCCGCCCTGTCCGCGGGCACCAGCACCCGTCTCGGCAGCACCCCGAGCGAGCCTTCGATGACGCTCATATTCTGGTCGACGACGAGCGCCTCGATGCCCGCGTCGCGCAACAGAGCTTCGACAAAAGAGATAAGAACAAGATCGTTCGTCCTGATGAGTTCTTCCATTCTCCGGCGCTTTTTGTGTTGCTTCTGGTCGCGTGGACATTAGGTGGCGAAAGCGGGTCCGACAATCCGTCGCACTTGCCGGCTTGAGCCGGCGGCCACCTTGTGGGATTGAGCAGCCCCGCCTAGTTTTGCTGGCAACGGAAGAAAGAGGGGATTGGCGTGGGGATTATTGTTCCGCTCCAGGACGGCAGGAAGGGGCCCGGCGCCAGCATCGAGCCTCTGGTGGGGCTGACCGCGGAAGCGATGGCCCACGTCAACGATCTGATCCTCGATCGTGCCGGCTCCGACGTCGGCCTCATTCCGGAAGTCGCCCGTCACCTGATCGATTCGGGCGGCAAGCGGCTGCGGCCGATGCTCACCATCGCCGCCGCCAAGATGTGCGGCTTCAGCGGCCATGGCCATGTCAAGCTCGCGGCCGCCATCGAGTTCATGCACACCGCGACTCTGCTCCACGACGATGTGGTCGACGAGAGCGACCTTCGCCGCGGCAAGCTCGCCGCGCGCCTTCTGTGGGGCAACCAGGCGAGCGTGCTGGTCGGCGATTTCCTGCTCGGACAGGCGTTCCGCATGATGGTCGAGGTCGGATCGCTTGAGGCGCTCGACATCCTCTCCAACGCGGCCGCGATCATCGCCGAAGGCGAGGTGATGCAGCTGGCGGCCGCCAAGAACACCGCCACGACCGAGGACGAATACCTCGCCGTCGTGACCGCCAAGACAGCGGCCCTGTTCTCCGCGGCCGCCGAAGTGGGGCCGATTATTGCGGCGCGCGACCGGGCCGAACGGGCCGCTTTCCGTTCCTACGGCACGAATCTCGGGCTGGCTTTCCAGTTAATCGACGACGCCCTCGACTATGGCGGCAACTCAACCGAGCTCGGCAAGCACGTCGGTGACGATTTCCGCGAGGGCAAGATCACCCTGCCGGTTGTTCTCGCCTACCGGCGGGGATCGGACGCAGACCGCCGGTTCTGGGGCCGCGTGATGGTCGACGGTGTCATTGAGGACAGCGACTTGGAGACCGCCATCCATCTGATGCGCCAGAACCGGGCGATCGAGGATACGGTCGAGCGCGCGCGGCATTTCGGCGCGGTGGCGCGCGACGCGCTAGCGCCTTTCCCGGAGTCGGACTGGCGCTCGGCGCTCCTCGAAGCCGTCGATTTCTGCATCAGCCGGGCGTACTAGCCGGCAGCGGCGACAATTCCTTGCCGAGCGGCTGCAAAACCGCCATTTTGTCGGACTACAGGCCAATTTCCATTTCCGTCAGCAATCGGTCGCCATGTCCCCCTTTCCAGCATTTCGCCTCACCGTCGCGGCTGCCAGCCTGGCGGCCCTGATCTCCTCGGCCCAGGCAGAGACCGGGTTCCAGCATGATCCCGACATGTTGCCGATCTCGCTGGCCGGAAGCTATCTAGCCGGCCGCAGCGCCGACAACGCGAGCGATCTCGCCGCCGCCGCCGACTATTTCACGGCGGCGCTCAGCGACGACCCGGAAAATCCCATTCTTCTCGAGCGCGTGCTGCTTTTGCGGATCGCTAACGGGGACATCAAACCGGCGATCGGCTACGCTGACCGGCTGATCGATCTCGACCAAAGAAATCCGGTCGCCCGCCTGCTGCTTGGCGTTCGCGACCTCGAACAGGGCGACTTCGCCAAGGCTCAGACGGGACTGGCGGAATCGGCGCAGGCACCGCTCGCGGTGCTCACCAGCGGCCTCCTGTCGGCCTGGGCCGAGCAGGGCAATGGCAAGGTGGATGATGCGCTCGCCACGATCGACGCCCTCGAAGGACCAGCCTGGTACGGGATTTTCAAGAACTACCACACCGCCCTGATCGCCGATCTTGCCGGCCGCGAGGACGCCGCCGTCACAGCTATCAGGGACGCCTATGAAACAGACGGAGCGGCGCTCCGGATCGTCGATGCCTATGGGCAAATCCTCACCCGGGCGGGTCACCGGGACGAGGCCATCGACGCCATGAAGAAGTTTCTCGAGGCGCAGCCCGACAATCCGGTGATCGGACCGCTGCTCGAGTCGCTGGAGGCCGGCGAGGACCCGGGACCGACAGTCAATTCGACGATCGACGGCGCCTCCGAGGTGCTCTACGGGCTGGGCGCTGCGATCGGCACCAATGACGGGATGGAGCTGCCGGCTGCCTACCTGCAGCTTGCGCTTTACCTCGCACCACAGTCGAACCTCGCCTTGATGGCGCTCGGCGACGTTCTTGTGACGGCGGGACGATGCGCGGATGCGATCGATATCTACGGCCGTATCCCGGAGGCGTCGAGCCTGCGCCGCACCGCCGACATTCAGTCGAGCATCTGCCTCAACTCGCTCGACCGCACCGACGAGGCCATCAAGACACTGACCAAGCTGATCGACGCCAACCCCGCCGATATCGATGCAGTCATCGCGCTCGGCAACATCTATCGCGGCCGGGAGCGCTTCGCCGAGGCGGCGCAGGTCTATACGCGGGGAATCGACACCATCGCCAAGCCGACGGCGGCGGACTGGCGGCTGTTCTATTTCCGCGGCGTCGCCAACGAGCGCAGCAAGAACTGGGACCAGGCCGAGGCCGATCTCAAGAAGGCGCTGGAGCTCAATCCCGATCAGCCCCAGGTCCTGAACTATCTCGGCTACTCCTGGGTCGACATGGGCCGCAACCTCGATGAGGGTCTCAACATGATCCGGTCGGCCGTCGACCAGCGGCCGAACGACGGCTACATCGTCGACAGCCTGGGATGGGCCTATTACCGCCTCGGGCGCTACGACGAGGCGGTGGCGCAACTCGAGCGCGCTGTCGAGTTGAAGCCGGAGGACCCGGTGATCAACGATCATCTCGGCGACGCCTACTGGAAGGTCGGGCGCAAACTGGAAGCGACCTTCCAGTGGAACCATGCCCGCGACCTTGATCCCGAACCGGTGAATCTCGACAAGATCGTCAAGAAGCTCGAAAACGGTCTTACCGATGCCGGAAAGGATGGCTGATCCGGTTTCGGCGCTGATATCGGCGGCTGCATCGAAGGTCAAGTCCGCCAGAGCCAAGATCAACCTCGCGCTGCACGTCCTCGACCGGCGCGCCGACGGCTACCATGCCCTCGACAGCCTGGTGGTGTTTGCCCGGGTCGCAGACACGCTGACGGTCTCTGGCGATCACGACGGCTTCATCGACCTCGCCGTCGACGGCCCCTTCGCCGAGGACCTCCAGGCCAACACCGCGCCGGACGATAATCTGGTTCTGGCAGTCGCCCGGGGTCTGGCGGAGGCCTATCCGGACCCGTCGGCAGGCGGGGTCAGGCTGCACCTCAGCAAGCAGCTGCCGGTGGCGGCCGGCCTGGGCGGCGGCTCGGCGGACGCCGCGGCGGCGCTACGGCTGCTCAACCGGCTCTGGCGCCTCGACCTCAATCATGAGCAACTCGTCCATCTCGGGCTTTCGCTCGGCGCCGACGTTCCCGTCTGCCTTCTCTCCCGACCGGCTCGCGTGCAGGGGATCGGCGACACCGTCACCCCGGTGTCCAGGGATCCCGGCCATGACCGTCGTTCTGGTCAATCCCGGCATCGCCGTCTCGACACGCCGGGTCTTCCGGCGCCTGGAACAGACCGAGCGGCTGCCGCTGCCAAAGATCCTGGAGCCGGCCGGCTCTCTCATGGAGTTTGTCTTCTGGCTGAGGAAGACACGGAACGACCTGTACATGCCGGCTTCCAAAGAGGCGCCGCTGATCGAGAAGGCGGTCCGGGCGCTTGCCGCCGATCCGGGCTGTATGTTCGCCCGCATGTCCGGCTCGGGTGCCACCGTCTTCGGCATCTTCATGTCGAACGAGGCCGCCAACCGGGCGGCGGCGCGACTGCACGCGGCCGAGCCGCAATGGTGGGTCGCCGTGACCAGGACCGACGGCTCATAGCAATTCTGGAGGAGCGTGATGGCCGACAATGCCGAACCTGCCTTCGTCCCCGTCCGCTTCGCGGTCCTGACGGTATCGGACTCACGGGCGCTCGCCGACGATCGTTCCGGGACCACCCTTGCCGAACGGATCGAAAAGGCGGGACACGTTCTCGCCGCCCGGGATCTTGTCCGCGACGAGATCCCCGAGATCCAGACGGTGGTGCGCAAGTGGACCGGCGATCCGGCGATCGATGCCGTCATCACCACGGGCGGAACCGGGCTCACCGGGCGCGATGTGACGATCGAGGCGATCGAGCCGCTCCTCGACAAGCGAATGGACGGCTTCTCGACCGTCTTCCACATCATCAGCTACGGGACGATCGGCACCTCGACCATCCAGTCGCGGGCGACGGCGGGAATCGCCAAAGAGACTTTCGTCTTCTGTCTGCCCGGCTCGCCCGGCGCCTGTCGCGACGCCTGGGACGGCATCCTCGCCCAGCAGTTCGACTATCGTCACCCGCCCTGCAACTTCGTCGAGATCATGCCGCGGCTGGACGAGCATCTGAAGCGGGCGAAGCTTCGCCAGACCGACGCGTAGGACAAGCCCGGGTCAGGCGGCCAGGCGTCCGATCAATCCCGGCGGCAGGCGGAGCACGAACAAGGCAAGGCAGGCGGCGTTGCGCAGGCTGCGCCCGACGCCACCGTTTCCGTCCGCAACGCCGCGCACCGTTGCGTGGGACCGCAGAAGCGTCAGGCGACGGCGGCCGATGCGCCGGGCGAGATCGACGTCGGCCATCGCCGGCAGCGCGCGGTGACCGCCGACCGATCGGTAGAGCGACCGGGAAATCAGCAGGCCCTGCTCCTCATAGGGAGCGGCGACGAAGCGGGACCGGAACGCTGCCGTCCATTCGGCGAAGCGCGCCTTGAAGCCCGGCTCTGCACGCGAGAGCCGGAAGACCGCCGCCGCCTGTCGTCCCTTGCCGGACAGAATCGCGCGGTCGATGAACGACATGGCCTCGCCGTGCCAGCCCGCGTCGAGAACCGACAATGGCGACAGGAACAAAAGCCAGTCCGACTTCGCATCCTCGGCGGCTTCGATCCGAGCGTCGCGGCCGGCCCCTCTTACGATCTTGCAGCCGGCTGCGTCGGCGACGGCGAGCGTCCCGTCGCGGGAGCCGTCGTCGACGACGATCACCTCGCGCAGCACGCCCTCGACCGCGGCCGAGACCAGCGGTGCCAGCGCGAAGGCGAGATCGACCTCATTGTCGTGGGTAACGAAAATTGCGCTGATCATCTGTGCTTCATAGACCCGGTTCCCTGCGATTTCGACCCCCATGCCCCCATGACTCCGGCCGTCTTGCATTTTTGTTCTTGATTTGTTCGTAGGCGGTGCTAGGAATCTATTCATGTCCTCGCTACGCCACCGATTCGCCGCCAGCCGCATCGCCCCCGCGCAGACGGTCGAGGACTTTGTTGGCGTTCAGATCGACCCCGAGCGGCGACGGGGTCGAGGCGCCGGCGTCAACCCGTCCGGCCGTTATGAGCCCCATGAACGGCACGCCTTCGACGATGGCTGGGGCTCTTCCGACGACCTGCCGCCGCTGAAGACCGAGGTGCAGGAGGAGCGGCCGCGCAAGATCATCACCACCAACACCTCGCCGGACATCTCGTTCGACCGCTCGATCAACCCCTATCGTGGCTGCGAGCACGGCTGCGCCTACTGCTTCGCGCGGCCGACCCATGCCTATATGGGCCTGTCGCCTGGCTTGGACTTCGAGACCCGGCTTTTCGCCAAGCCGAACGCTGCGAAGCTTCTCGAGCGCGAGCTGGCGCGGCCCGGCTACCAGCCACGCACGATGGCGATCGGCACCAACACCGACCCGTACCAGCCGATCGAGAAGCGCTACCGCATCATGCGCGAGATCCTCGAGGTGCTGGAGGCGGCACGCCATCCGGTTGGCATCGTCACCAAGTCGGCGCTTGTGCTTCGTGACATCGACATTCTGTCACGCATGGCCGAAAAGAATCTGTGCAAGGTCGCCCTGTCGGTGACCACCCTCGACCGCAAGCTCGCGCGCGCGATGGAGCCGCGCGCCGCGACGCCCGAACGGCGCCTCGCGGCCTTGCGCCTCCTCTCCGAAGCCGGCATTCCGACGACGGTGATGGTGGCGCCGATCATCCCGGCGCTCAACGAGCCGGAAATCGAGCGCATTCTCGACGCCGCGGCGGCAGCCAGGGTCAGCGAGGCCGGCTACGTTCTGCTGCGCCTGCCGCTGGAGGTCCGCGATGTGTTCAAGGACTTTCTCGAGCGGGCCTATCCCGACCGGGCGAAGCATGTTCTCTCGGTCATCCGCTCGATGCGCGGCGGCAAGGATTACGATTCGACCTGGGGCACGCGTATGCGGGGCGACGGCCCCTACGCCTGGCAGATCGGCCGTCGCTTCGAGCTCGCCGCGCGCCGGCTTGGCCTCAACCGCGAGCGCCGGCAGCTCCGGACAGACCTTTTCCGGCCGCCGGTCGGCGACGGTGCGCAACTGACGCTGCTTTGAACCGCGGCGGCAAGGCCGCCTGCGCTCACCCTGACACCCCGTCATCGGCTCTCTGCCAAGCGCCCGTTCCTCCTGTGACCGGCGTCACAGACACGCGGCCGGAAATCGCTAGGTTCCCGCGCCACCAAGCCCGGAGGCTCCGTGGTCTTGGGGGACAACAAATCCGAAGAACAATGGTGCAACAATGCTCCTCTACGACGTCTTCCTGTACGTTCACATCACCGCGGCCGTCATCTGGGTCGGCTCCGGTTTCCTCCTCAACGTCCTCGCCCTCCGCGCCGAGCGTGCCAACGACACGGCCGGCCTGATGAAGGTGCTTCACGACATGGGGGCGCTCGGCAACACGCTGTTCGTCCCCGCCTCGCTGACGGCGCTCGTCTTCGGCGTGCTGATGGTGATCGAAGGTCCGTGGGCCTTCAGCGACCTGTGGATCACGCTTGGCCTCGCCGGATACGCAACCACCTTCGCCATCGGCTTCTTCGTGCTGAAGCCGCGCGGCGAAAAGATCGGGGCGATCATCCAGCGCGACGGCGGCATCAGCGCCGAGGCGGTGGCCAAGGGTCGCCAGCTCGCCATCATCGGACGCATCGACGCCGTCATCCTGTTCCTGGTGGTAGCGGTGATGGCCTTCAAGCCGACACCCGACGACATCGGCATCCTGGGTGCAATGGCCGCTGTTCTGGTGGTGAGCACCGGCCTGATCGTGGCGCAGGCGCGCGCTGCGGTGGACATCCCCAAAACCGCCTGAACGCGGCTGAAATCGAGACGGTCGCGGCGTGATATCGCCGCGGCCGTCTTTTTGCGATTGATGGAACCGGCTTCCGACGCCACCATGCCGCATGCCGCGCGCCCATCGCGAATCGCCCTCGCTGATCGACCTGCCGGCGCCGCCGACCGACCGCATCGAGAAGCGGGCGCGGCGGCGGGGCGCCAGGCTGATCGCCGGGGTCGACGAAGCCGGACGTGGTCCGCTCGCCGGTCCGGTTGTCGTCGCGGCGGTTCTCTTCGAGGGCCGGGTGCCGAAGGGCCTCGACGACTTCAAGAAACTCACCGCCGCCCGGCGCGAGACGCTCTACGACCTCATCCTCGACCGTGCCGCGGTGTCGGTGGTCGTCGCCAGCCGGGCGCGCGTCGACCGCATGAACATCCTGCGCGCTTCGCTATGGGGGATGAGCCGCGCGGTGGCGGGCCTGTCGCGCCAGCCGGACTATGTGCTGGTCGACGGCAACATGCTGCCGCCCGGCCTCCCCTGCCCGGCGGAAGCGGTGATCGGCGGCGACGCTCTGTCCGTCTCGATCGCCGCCGCCTCCATCGTCGCCAAGGTCACCCGCGACCGGCTGATGGAGACGGTCGGACGCGCCTTTCCGGACTACGGCTTCGGCGACCACAAGGGCTACTCGACACCGGGCCATTTCCGGGCGATCGAGCGGCATGGCCCCTGCGTCCACCATCGCCAGAGTTTCGCCCCGGTCCGGATCGCGCTTGGGCTCGAGCCGACTCAGGCCGACCTGTTCGGCACCGATGAGGACAGCCCACCGTCGCCGAGCGCGCCGTTGCGTCCTGCCGAGGGCGAGGCCCGGCCGGAGTAGGCCGGGCCGCGAGCCCCTTCCTCCGCCCCGACCAGCTCAGGCATAGTCTCTGCCGCCGTGACGGCTTCGACGGGAGGGGCTGGCGGCTGGCAGACCTGCCAGCTCTCCTGCTTCAGAATTGTCGGTGGGTGACCGCGCCGATGCTTCGCCGGTCCGCGGGCGCGGGCCGAACACTACATTTAGTGAAGCTTCGCCTTGACGTCGTCGATGGCGGCGGCGACCAGATTGTCGGCGGCCTTCCCCTTCGCCTTGGCGGCCAGCAGCTTGGCGGCCGCAGCGATGGCGACGTCGGCCGACAGCGCCCTCACCTCCTGCACGGCCTGAACCTCGGCCTGGGCGATCTTGTCTTCCGCGATGCGCGTCCGGCTGGTGACATAGTCATCCATCCGCTTGCGCGCCTCAGCGCCGAGCGCCTCCGCCTCGCGCTTCGCCTGGTCGATGATTTCCTCGGCTTCCGACTCGGCCTCGCGGGCCTTGCGCTGATACTCGGCCAGAAGCGCCTGCGCCTCTTCCCGCAGCTTGCGCGCCTGTTCGAGTTCGGTGGTGATCGTGTCGGCGCGCTCGTCGAGCTGGCCGGTGACCATTGCCGGCACCTTCAGATAGATCATCAGGCCGATGAAGATAAAGAGGCCGATCAGCACCCAGAAGGCGGAGTCTTCAAGCATTGGCGTTCCTCGCCGCAAGCGCCTCGCTGACAGCGTCCTTCACTTCGGCAGCGGTCAACCTGGCCTCGATCAGCCTATCGACCACTGCCTCGGCAGCATCGGCGGCGATCGTGCCGACTTCCGCTACCGCCTGGTTCTTGATCTCGGCGATGCGGGCTTCGGCAGAGGCGAGCTTGCGGGCAAGTTCTTCCTCGACCTCCGCACGCTGGGCATCGGCCTTGCTTTTCGCCGCTTCCCGCGCAGTGTCGGCAATCGCCGAGGCCCGCCCGCGGGCATCGCCGAGTGCCTTTTCATAGGCCGCTTGGGCGTCCTCCGACTCGCCCTTCAGCCTTTCGGCCTGGTCGAGGTCGGCGGCGATGCGGTCGCGGCGCCCTTCGAGGATGCCGGCGATCCGCGGTAGCGCCACCCGCGCCATCAGATAGTAGAAGACGACGAAGGTGATGACCAACCACAGGACCTGCGACGCGAACGTCGTCGCGTCGAAGGGCGGGAACGACCCGTGCTCCTGCGGGGTCTCCTGAACGACGCCCGTCTGGGTCGGCGTCGGTCCGGATTCAACCGGTCCTGTGACGGCCATCAGGCTCTCCGACTTGCTGGCTCAGTCGCGAGGCTCAGCCGAACAGCAGGATCAGGGCGATCAGCAGCGAGAAGATGCCGAGCGCCTCGGTGATGGCGAAGCCGAAGATCAGGCGGCCGAACTGGCCGTCGGCGGCTGCCGGATTGCGGATCGCGCCGGCAAGATAGTTGCCGAAGATGTGGCCGAGGCCGATGCCCGCGCAGCCCATGCCGATACAGGCGATGCCGGCGCCGATGAATTTCGCTGCTTCTGGATCCATGACTTCCGTTGCTCCTTTGAGAGGTTCGTTGGCTGATCAGAGGGGTGCTTCCGCTCGCGTCCCGTCAGTGGCTGGGATGCAGCGCGTCGTTAAGATAGAGGCAGGTCAGAATAGCGAAGACGTAGGCCTGCAGCACCGCCACCAGGACCTCAAGCGCGATCAGCGCGACGGTGGCGGCCAGCGGGATGATCGCGCCGACGACGCCGACAATGCCGGCCGAGCCCAGCGCCACGACGAAACCGGCAAACACTTCCAGCGTAATGTGCCCGGCGAGCATGTTGGCGAAAAGACGAATGGACAGGCTGAGCGGCCTCGACAGGAAGGAGATGACCTCGATCACGACAATGAAGGGCAGGATCGCGCGCCGGTACGCCCGTCGGCACGAACAGCTTGAAGAAGCCCAGCTTGTGCCGCTTCAGACCGTAGAAGATGACCATCAGGATCACCGTCAGCGCCATCACCCCGGTGATGATGATGTGCGCGGTGACCGTGAAGAAGTAGGGCACCAGGCCCCACAGATTGGCCAGGAGAATGAACATGAACAGGGTGAAGACGAAGGGGAAGAAACGCATCCCCTCGCTGCCGGCCGATTCTCGTAATGTCTGGGCTACGAACTCGTAGGTCATCTCGGCCGCCGACTGCCAGCGGCCCGGAACCAGCCCGCGACCGCGGGTCGAGAAGATCAGGAAAGCGGAGGCGACGACGACGGTCAGCACCATGAACAGCGAGGAATTGGTGAACGAGAAATCCACTCCGCCGACCTCGATCGGAATCAGCTTGTCGATCTGGAACTGGTGAATCGGATCGGTTGCCACCTTTTCCCTCGTCACTTGAACCGGCCGGCGGCCGGATCGTCGTCAATCCCGGGCCGTTTGGCTATCAAGCCGGCCGACCGCATCACATTCAACACCCCGGCCGCGAACCCCAACAGGAGGAACACAGCCAACCCCCAAGGCGACGTTCCGACCAAGCGATCGAAACCCCATCCGAGCGCGGCGCCGACCACGACGCCTGCGACGAAATCGCCGCCAAGCCGCAGCGCCATTCCGAAGCCGGGGCTTTGTGGCGCCTCCTGCTTGGCCGGCTCTCCCCGCGTCGGCCGGCTGGCATCGATCCGCCGGTCGAGATCACGCAGCTTTCGGGAAAGCTCGACGTCCGGATTGAGCCGCGAACGGTCCGGTTTCGGGTCTTCCGGGCCTTCCGCTTCGCTCATCCAGCCGTCCTGTCGGCGCCGAACAGGCGCGTTGAAACTCCCGCCCCGCCCCGAAAAACCGGCCGCACCATAGGTTTCGGACCCTATGGTGTCAAGAAGACGAACGAATACCTCAAGCGTATGAATTTATTCTGCTTTTGATGGCTTATCCGGATCGGCGATGGTGCGCCGCAGCGGAAACCGGTGATTCCCTCCGGTCAACCGGAGCGGCCTTCCGCCCTTTCCGGCAAACGCCGCCTGTGCAACAAAAGAACATGTCAGGCAACACGCCCTCCCCCAGGAAGGGGGCCATCCCAATCGGTCAGTTGGTCGGCGAGGCGATCGCCCCGGTCACCGCGCGGCGCGGGTTTGCGACGGCCGACCTTGTCGCGGCGTGGCCCGAGATTGCGGGGCCCCTTCATGCCCCCTGCACAATGCCGGAGAAAATTGCGTGGCCGCGCCATGACAGCGAGGACGACCCGCCGGCCGGCGTGCTCTTTCTCAAGGTCGACGGCCCCCGCGCCGTTCTGCGTGCAACACGACCTTCCGCAGATCATCGAGCGGTTGAATGCCTTTTTCGGCTACCGGGCCATCGGGCAGGTGCGGATCGTCCAGGGTCCCGTAGCGGCGCCTTCGACGCCGGAGGCCGTGAGGAAGCAGCCAAGACTGGATCCCGAAGCCGAGCACGCGCTTGCCGAGGAACTCGCGGACATCGACGACGACGACCTCCGTGCCGCGCTCGAGAAGCTGGGGCGTGGCGTACGCGGGACCCGTCGCGAATAGTTGAGTTGTCGGGCTGGGAGAAAGGCCACATTTGGTTTATCGAGTGCGGGGCCTTTTGCGATCGGCTGGCTGCAGCCGACGTCAGAAATGGAAGCGATGAAGGTGATGAAAGCAAAGAAGACCCTGATAGTTGCTGCGGCGGTGGCGGTCGTTGCCGTGTTGGGCGCATTCGAGTTCGCCGGACAGACGAAGCCGTCCGCCATCGTGAACGCCACGCTGCTCGCCTCCCCCGCCCAGGCGGCGACAAAGGACGAACTGCTGGTGGCCGGTCCGCTTGGCGACAAGACAATGGGCGATCCCAACGCGCCGAACACGGTGATCGAATATGCTTCGCTGACCTGCCCGCACTGCCAGCGTTTCCGCGAGAACACTTTCGACGCCTTCAAGAAGAAGTACATCGACACCGGCGAGGTCTATTTCGTCTTCCGGGAGTTCCCGCTGAACCCGCTCGACACAGCGGCGATCATGCTGACCAACTGCGTGCCCGCAGAGCGCTTCTTTCCGCTGGTCGACCTGCTCTACGAGCAGCAGGCAAACTGGGCCTATGTCGACAAGCCGGCCGAGGCGCTGTTGAACATCGTCCGCCAGGCCGGCTTCACCCAGGAGTCGTTCACCGCCTGCCTCAAGGACCAGAAGGTGCTCGATGGCGTCGACTGGGTGCGCAGCCGGGCATCCGACAAGTTCGGCGTCGAATTCGACCCCGACCTTCTTCTTCAATGGCGAGAAGATGTCGGGCGAGATCACCCTCGATCAGATCGACGGAATCCTTGCAAAATAGGGCCGAATCGCCCTAGGCGGAACTTGGTCGACGCCGGTCCCCGGCGTCGGCGGGGGCGCATGGTGAGGGCCTAGGTGAAGTTCACGCGGCTGCGGGTTCTCGGCTTCAAGTCTTTCGTCGAGCCGATCGACTTCCTGATCGAACCTGGCCTGACCGGCGTCGTCGGCCCTAACGGCTGCGGCAAATCCAATCTGGTCGAGGCGCTTCGCTGGGTGATGGGCGAAGCCTCCTACAAGAATATGCGCGCGTCCGGCATGGACGACGTGATCTTCTCCGGCAGCCTCAACCGTCCGGCGCGCAACACGGCCGAAGTCACCCTCGTCATCGACAATGCCGACCGGTCGGCGCCGGCGACCCTCAACGATTCCGACCTGCTCGAGGTCAGCCGGCGGATCGAGCGCGAGGCAGGGTCGGTCTACCGGATCAATGGCCGCGACGTGCGGGCCCGCGATGTGCAGCTGCTTTTTGCCGATGCTTCGAGCGGCGCGCACTCCCCCGCCATGGTCGGCCAGGGCAAGATCGGCGAGCTGATCGCCGCCAAGCCCAAGGATCGCCGCTCGCTGCTCGAGGAGGCGGCCGGCATCTCCGGTCTCCACAACCGGCGCCACGAGGCCGAGCTCAGGCTCTCCGGCGCCGAGCAGAACCTCGCGCGCCTCGATGATGTGATCGCCGAGATTGAGGCGCAGCTCGACGCCCTGAAGCGGCAGGCCCGGCAGGCGGTACGCTACCGCAACCTCTCCGGCGAAATCCGCAAGGCCGAGGCGACCGTCCTCCATCTGCGCTGGCTGGCGGCCACCGGCGGACTGCGAGACGCCGAGGCGGCCCTGCAGGAGGCGACGCGTGTCGCCAACGGCAGGGCCGAGACCCAGGCAGAGGCGGCGCGGACACAGGCGGAAGCCGGCGCCGCCCTCCCCGAGCTTCGCGACGCCGCGGCGCGCGCCGGGGCGGCGCTGCAGCGGATCATTGTGGCGCGCGACCAGCTTGACAGCGAGGAGGCGCGCATCAACGAGCGTCTCGCCGACCTTGCACGCCGCCTCGCCCAGCTCGGTGACGACATCGCCCGTGAGGAGCGGATGATCGCCGACAACAAGGCGATCCTCGTCCGCCTCGACGCCGAGGAAAGAGAACTGGAGGCGGCCAACGCCGCCATGGCCGAGCGGCAGGCGACGGCCCAGTCGCGGCGGCGGACCAGCGAGGCGGCGCTTGCCGAGAGCGAGCAGCGGCTTGCCGTCCTGACCGACAGGATCGCCGACATCACCGCGCGGCGCGGCCAGTACGAACGGACGGTGATCGACGCCGAGCGCCGTCTCGACAGCCAGAGCCGCGAGCTTGCCACTGTTTCCGCCGAGCTCGACCAGCTCGGCGACAGCACCGCCGTCGAAGCGGCCCTCCTGGGAAGGCGCGAAGCGGTAGAGCACGCCGAGGCGGCGACGCAGGCAGCCGATGAGCAGGCACTTGAGGCCGAGCGGCGTTCCGGTCACGCGCGCGACCGGGTCGCCACCGCGCGGGCGCCGCTGACCGAGGCGGAGCGGCAACTCGGCCGCATCGAGACCGAAGCGGCCACCCTGGCCTCCCTGTTGAAGTCCGTTTCGTCGGACGCCGGCACGCCGCTGATCGATGTTGTCAAGGTGGCGCCCGGCTACGAGCCAGCGCTTGGCGCCGCCTTCGGTGACGATCTCGATTCGCCGGCCGATGTCGAGGCCGTGGCCTACTGGCGGACCATGGACACGACCGGTGGGGATCCTGCGCTGCCGGAAGGCGTTTTGCCACTCGCCGCCCATGTCGAGGCGCCGGGGGTGCTTGCCCGTCGGCTGGCCCAGATCGGACTCGTCGAGCGCGACAACGGCCCGCGGCTGCAGGGCCGACTGAAGCCCGGCCAGCGGCTGGTCAGCCGCGAGGGGGACCTCTGGCGATGGGACGGCTATATCGCGACCGCCGACTCACCGACGGCCGCGGCGCAGCGACTCGCCACGCGAAACCGCCTCGCCGAGCTCGAAACGGGCGCCGCCGAGGCTTCGCGCCTGCTGGCGGACCGGCGTGAGGCGATGGAGACGGCGGGCGCTGAGATGCGCGCCGCCGAGGAAGCCGAGCGCGCTACCCGCGATGCCTGGCGGCTGGCCCAGCGGGCGCTCGACGAAACGCGCGGTCATCTCACCGAGGCGGAACGCGAAGCCGGCAGGCAGGCGGCCCGTCGCAGCGCGCTGGAAGAGGCGCGCAACCGGCTGACCGCCAGCATCGCCGACCTCGAATCCTCCCGCGACATGGGGCTGACCGCCCTCGCCGAGACGCCGACCGCCGACAGTTTCGCCGACGAGCTCGGCGCCGCCCGCGACAAGGTCGGCGAGGATCGCGCTGTCCTTGCCGAAACCCGCGCCGCCGTGGAAAGCTTGGCGCGCGAGGCCGAGATGCGCTCGGGCCGGCTCGCCGCGATCGCGGTCGAGCGGCAGAACTGGCACGAGCGCGCCGCCAATGCGGAAGCGCAGATCGAGACGCTGTCGGCCCGGCGCAACGAAGCGGAACAGGAGAAGGCCCGCCTCGCCGAGGAGCCGGCGCGGATTGAAAAGAAACGGCGGGCGCTTCTGTCCGAGATCGCGACCGCCGAGGCGGCGCGGTCGGAGGCCGCAGATCACCTGGCCGCTGGCGAGACCGCGCTTGCCGAGGCGAACAGGGCGGCACGGGCGGCGCTCGATCAGCTTGCGGAGGCCCGCGAACAGCGCGGCCGCGCCGAGGAGCGTGTGGTTGCCGCGAACGAGCGCCTCGAGGAAGTCGCGCTGCGCATCGACGAGGCGCTCGACTGCCAGCCGGAAGAGGTTCTCGCCATCGCCGAGCTCAAGCCGGGGGCACCGCTTCCCGATCTCGGCCATGTCGAGACGCGCCTCGAACGCTACCGCCAGGAGCGCGAGCGGCTCGGCGGCGTCAATCTTCGCGCCGAGGCCGAGGCCCAGGAAGTCGCCGAGCGGCGCGATACGCTGATCGGCGAGCGCGACGACCTTGTCGCCGCGATCCACCGGCTCCGCCAAGGCATCGGCAGCCTCAACCGCGAGGGCCGCGAGCGGCTGCTCGCCGCCTTCGACACCGTCAACGACCACTTCCAGCAGCTGTTCACCCACCTGTTCGGCGGCGGCGACGGCCGAGCTGCAGCTGACCGAATCCGACGACCCGCTCGAAGCCGGGCTCGAGATCGTCGCCCGCCCGCCCGGCAAGAAGCCGCAGATCATGACGCTGCTGTCCGGCGGCGAGCAGGCGCTGACCGCGCTGGCGCTGATCTTCGCGGTGTTCCTGACCAACCCGGCGCCGATCTGCGTGCTCGACGAGGTCGACGCGCCGCTCGACGACGCCAATGTCGAGCGCTTCTGCAACCTGCTCGACGAGATGACCCGGCAGACCGAGACGCGCTTCATGGTGATCACCCACAACCCGATCACCATGGCGCGGATGAACCGCCTGTTCGGCGTGACCATGGCCGAGCGCGGCGTCTCGCAGCTGGTGTCGGTCGACCTTGAAACGGCCGAGCAGTTCCGCGAGGCGGGATAGAGCCCTAGTCGCCGGCCGACCGAACGAACCCGCCGCGAGGGCTTCCGCAACGATCCTTTCCGGTGCCTTGCCGCACCCTTGAACAGAGGGCGTTCTCCTCCCCCCGTCCAGCAAGTTTCGGCTTGTGGCCCAAGCCAAGCGGGATAGGCTGAAACGCTCGTTCGACCATCAAGTCCAGCCGCTGGAGAGTGCCCGTGGCGCCGGTCATCGATTCCCACTCACACCTCTACTCGCAGTCGTACATGGACCTGCTGCGGTCACGGACTGCGCTGCCCCGCATCGACGAGCGCGACGGCTGCGCCTATTTCGTCATCTTCCCGGAGGAGGAGCGCACCGGCGGCCGGCTGATGGAGGCGCCGATGTGGAGCCTCGATGAAAAACTTGCGGCGATGGATCGCGGCGGTTTCGACCGGTCGGTCGTCTCGCCGGGCAATCCGTGGCTGGACCCGGTCGAGGGACCGGAATCGATCGACTGGGCACACCGCATCAATGCCGACTTCGCGTCGTTTGAAGCCAGGACCGGAGGCAGGATCCACGGCCTCGGCGTCCTGCCCAACGCCGATCCCGAAGCTGCCGCGCAAGTCATCCACGACATCGCCGGCACCAAGAGTCTCTACGGCGCCATCACCGGCTGCAGGATCTGCGGGCGAGTATTCGACACCCCGGAGCTGGAACCGGTCTGGGCGGCCTTGTCGCGAACAGGTCTGCCGATCTTCGTCCATCCCCACTATGCCGTGGCGATCGACCAGCTCGGCGGATTCGGCACGATCCTGCCGCTCGGCATCGGCTTTCCTATCGAGACATCGATCGCCGTCGCCCGGCTCGTCCTGTCCGGCGTCCTCCAGCGCCATTCGGGCATCAAGCTGCTCGTCGCCCACGGCGGTGGCGTCCTGCCCTATCTCGCGGCACGGCTGGACGTCAGCTGGCGCGGCGACGACCAGGCGCAGAAGCGTCTGACCATCCCGCCAAGCGAAGCGCTGTCCGGCGTTTGGCTCGACTCGGTCGTCTATCATCGCCGCGCGCTTCGCGCGGCGGCGGATCTCGTCGGAAAGGACAGGCTCCTGTTCGGAACCGACCATCCCTTCTTCAAGGACAGTCCCAAGGATATTTTCGTAACCGTGGCCGAGGCTTTCGCGGAAGACGTGCGACTTCTGGATGCCGTGGCTGGTCAGAACGCGATTTCGTTCTTCGGCTTGCCGGTCCGCTGACAGCCGGCTACCTGCTTGCGCGCCGGCAACTTCCCAAAGCAAACTCCGGGAATGACCGAATCTGCCCTCCCCGCGATATCGGCTCCGCTGCTCACCTGGTACGACCGCCACGCGCGCAAGCTGCCGTGGCGGGTCGGGCCGAAGGACCGGGCGCGGGGCGTCCGCCCCGACCCCTACCGCGTGTGGCTTTCCGAGATCATGCTGCAACAAACCACCGTCGCCGCGGTGAAGCCCTACTTCGACGCCTTCGTCGCGACCTGGCCGGAGGTGGCGGCGCTCGCGGCCGCACCGCGCGAGGAGGTGATGAAGGCATGGGCCGGGCTCGGCTACTACAGCCGCGCCCGCAACCTCCATGTCTGCGCCCGGATCGTCGTCGCCGAGCACGGCGGGCGCTTCCCCGAGACCGCGGCGGGACTGAAGGCGCTTCCCGGCATCGGCGCCTATACCGCGGCGGCGATCGCCGCCATCGCCTATGACGAGCCCGCCCCCGTGGTCGACGGCAACATCGAGCGCGTCATCGCCCGCCTGTTCGCCATCGACACGCCGCTGCCGGCGGCGAAGAAGGCGATCCGCGATCGGCAGGCCGGGCTGACACCCGCTCGGAGGGCGGGCGACTACGCCCAGGCGATGATGGATCTCGGCGCTGCGATCTGCACGCCGCGGGACCCTGCCTGCGTCCTCTGCGCGATCGGCGACGCCTGCGTCGCCAGGGCGCGCGGCGAGCAGGCGCGCTTTCCGGTCAAGGCGGCAAAAGCCGAGCGGCCGACGCGCGTCGGCGCCGCTTTCGTCGCGGCGCGGGGCGACGGTGCGCTTCTGCTGCGCCGACGGCCCGACAAGGGGTTGCTCGGCGGCATGAGCGAGGTCCCCGGCACCGCGTGGCAGGACACACCGCCCGATGAGCCGCTCCGGGCGGCGCCGCTCTCAGCCGACTGGTGCCTGTCGGCCGGTCCGGTCGTCCACGTCTTCACCCACTTCCGGCTGGAGCTCACCGTCTATCACGCGATTGTCGCCGACGTAGCCCCGCCGCCGGGATGCTGGTGGGCGCCGCCGGACACCCTTTCCGGCGAAGCCTTGCCGAGCGTCATGAAAAAGGCGATCGAGGCGGCGATGCCCGGAGCTACCAAGGCCGGACCGCCGAGGAAGAGCGCTGCCGCATGACCGAAATCCGCCATCTCGTCTTCGACATCGGCAATGTCCTGCTCAAATGGGATCCGGAACTGCCTTATCGCCGCCTCATCCCGGACCCGGACGAGCGGACGCGTTTCCTGTCGGATGTCTGTTCGCCGGCGTGGAACGCCGAGCAGGATCGCGGCCGAGACTGGCGGGAGGCTGAGGACATCCTCATCGCGAAGCACCCCGAGCACGCGAGCCTGATCCGCGCCTTCCGCACCCACTGGCTGGAAATGATCCCGGGCCACATCGAGGAGAGCGTCGTGGTGCTCGAAGCGCTGATCGAAAGCGGTCGCGACGTGACGGGCCTCACCAACTTTGCGGCGGACACCTTCGACATCGCTTGCCAGCGATATCCCTTCCTCGATCGGCTTCGCGGCATCACCGTGTCCGCCCGCATCGGCCTCGTGAAGCCGGACGCGGCAATCTACCGGCACCATGCGGAGACCTTCGGCCTCGATCCGGCGGCAACGCTGTTCTTCGATGACAACCTCGCCAATGTCGAAGGCGCCCGGGGGGCCGGCTGGAATGCCGAGCGTTTCGAGAGCCCCGAAGGGCTGCGTTCCGACCTGGCACGGCACGGTATTCGTCTCGCCTGAAGTCAGCTTCGCACCGACATCGGCCTCCCGGCGGTGCAAGTCGGCTGATGCTCGGCACCGCGGATCACGCCCCCGCCGCCGCGATTTCGTTGCGGACGATCTCGCGGAGCTCGTCGATCGGCGCCCGCGCGCCCCGCCGCTCGAAGTGCCAGAAGGTCCAGCCGTTGCAGGCGTCGAGCCCCTGCACCAGCGCACCGACCCGGTGGATCGAGCCGACATGACTGCCGGCCTTCAGCGAGCCGTCGATGCGCACTTCCGCCTCGTGACGGGCGCGGGCGTCGGTCAGGATGGTGCCCGGCGCGATCAGCCCTGTCTCGATCAGCGTGTTGAACGGGACGCGCGGCTGGGCCCGCTTGCCGGTGGTCATCGCCAGAGCGGAAAGCGGCGCGGGCTCCACCGCGGCGAGCCGCGCCTCGGCCGCCTCGATATAGGCCGCCTCGCGCTCGACCCCGACGAAGTGCCGGCCGAGCCGTCTGGCGACGGCGCCGGTCGTGCCGGTCCCGAAGAACGGGTCGAGCACCACGTCGCCGGGATTGGACGAAGCGGTGAGGATACGATGGAGCAGCGCTTCGGGCTTCTGGGTCGGGTGGATCTTGCCGCCCGCCGCCATCCTTGAGGCGCTCGGTTCCGGTGCAGATCGGAAACAGCCAGTCGGACCGCATCTGGAGATCGTCGTTGCCGGCCTTCAAGGCATCGTAGTTGAACGTGTAGCCCTTGGCGTCGGCGTCGCGGCTCGCCCAGATCAGCGTTTCGTGGGCGTTCTGGAAACGGCGGCCGCGGAAATTCGGCATCGGATTGGTCTTCCGCCATACTACGTCGTTGAGGATCCAGAAGCCGAGGTCCTGGAGGATGGCGCCGACCCGGAAGATGTTGTGGTAGGAGCCGATCACCCACAGCGCGCCGTCCGGCTTCAGCACGCGCCGGCAGGCGAGCAGCCAGGCGCGGGTGAAGTCGTCATAGGCGGCGAAGCTCTGGAACTTGTCCCAGGCGTCGTCGACGGCGGCCACTTCCGACTGGTCGGGCCGGGTCAGGCGCCCCTCGAGCTGAAGATTGTAGGGGGGATCGGCGAAGACGAGGTCGACCGACGCCGCCGGCAGCTTTTCCAGTTCGGTGACGCAATCGCCCTTCAGGATCGTGTCGAGCCAAACCGGCTCCGTCTCCGCCTTCCGCAAACGCCCCATGAACGCCACCCGCTACGCACCAAACACGGGCGGGATTTTGGTCCGGTTAACGTAAAGCCCGGGTTAGGCGACATGGTTAAGCAGTCCGTAACGAGCCGAAGACGCTTTTGCGTGCATATCGTGATATCGCAATCTATAATTGTCCTCTCGATGCATTCTGAACTTTCGTGGGAGGCGACAATGGCGAAGACGCGTGCGCTATCGATCTCGGATGTCCGGATTTACATCGAAAAGTCGAACCCCCCACAGCTTGCGGTCTTCGCTGGCGGCATGGTCGGCACGCCTGGGTGGACCGGGCTCGAGCTCAATCCGCTTGAGAAGAAACTGTCGGCAGACGGCATCCTCGACCTTGAGTTCGTCGGCGAGCCGCCGACAGGGCCCGTGATCCAGGTAGTGACGCCGGTCAGTGCCCACGCGGTCTGGACGGAAGATGTCGACCGCCTTGTCGGGGTGAAAGTCTACAGCCGCACCAACGAGGTCACCCGATTGGTCGGGCAGGCTGCCCCGCAACAGCCGACAACGCCCGCCATCGGCGAGGAGACCATGCCGGCCGGTGCCTTTACCGGGAGATTGACGACCGACGCCATCGGCGAAGAGAATCCCTCCCCGACCACATTCGCCCCGGGCGCCGAGAATCCTTTTCCGACAACCTTCGCCCTTGGGGAGGAGAACCCGTTCCCCAAGACCCTTCTATTCGGTGAAGAGGGGCCGAAGACCATAGCGCTCGGCGAAGAAACAGGTCCGTTCGTCCAGGAGACCGGTCCAGGCTTTGAAGATCCCGGGTTCCCGGACTGGCCGTGGGCGGCAGGCTTCCGCAACCCGTTCGGCAGCCGGTAATCGACCGCCTTGTCTGAAGAACGCTGCGATCTTCTGGTCGCCGGCGGGAGCGCGGATTCCAACCTGCAGTATCTCATCGCCGCGGCATCGAATCGCGAGCTTGACGTCCGCACCCTTCTCCATGAGGCGGGCGGCGAGCCGGCATTCACCTGGGACCTGCAAACCGGCGCCCTCCGCTTCGATGGGAGATCGATAAAGCCGGATGCTGCATTCGTTCGCTACGATGTCTTCACCGCGCGGCCGGATGCCGATCCTGCTCGGCTCGACCGCTCGCTCGCCTGGTACTCTGCCGTAACCGGCTGGCTGCTCGGCCACCCGCAAGCTCGCCAGTTCAATCTCGGTCTTGACCAACGCTCCAGCCACAAAAGCTACGTTTTGGCGCTGGCCGTCTCGCTCGGGCTGCCGATTTCCAAGGACGATTGTCTCGAACGAACGCGAGGTGCTCGAAGGGTTCAGCGCCTCAACGCCGGCGATCGTCAAGCCGGGGGCCGGCGGGGCGTATTGTGTCGACCTGGCCGAGGCGATGGGCGAGACAGCCTGGTATGACGGACATGCGCCGCTTCCCGCCTTCGCGCAGGAAAAGCTCGTCTATCCAGAATATCGGGTCTACATGGTCGGCCGCCGCTTGCTGGCCTTCGAGATCCACGCGGAAAGCCTCGATTATCGCGCCGCCCGGAATTCTCACGTGGTTCCGATCGATGTCGACCGCCTTGACGCCGATCTGCGCGCCGGCCTTGTCAACCTCGCCGCCGCGCTCGGGATCGACTTTTGCGCATTCGACCTCAAGACGCGGACGAACGGCGGCCTCTGCTTTCTGGAGGTCAACACGGGCCCGATGTTTGCGGGTTTTGACGCGGTCGCCGGCGGTGCGCTTACCGCCGCCATGCTCGACGCCTTGATCGGCGCGTAGCGGGCCCCATCTCACGACGACACGGCTCCCCGCGCGGACTGCGCGGCAGCCATGCGAGTTTGCCCTTCCCTCTCCTTCCTTGCGTCGCTAGACAGGGGCGAATCCAGGAAGAGGACGGCAAGGTCCAGCCGGCGAACGGTTCCAGGTTATGCTCATTATCTTCGATTGCGACGGCGTTCTGGTCGATTCCGAAATCATCGCGGCCAGAGTCGACGCCGAGCACCTGGCCGCGGTCGGCTTCGCGATCACACCGGAAAACGTTATCCGCCGCTTCGCAGGGCTGACCAGCGCCGATATCGTCGAGATCGTCGAGGCGGAGATCGGCAAGCCACTGCCGCCGGAATTCCTCGACCAGCAGCAGGCCGAGCTGAACCGGCGTCTCGCCGAAGAGGTCGAGGCGGTCCCCGGCGCGCTCGCCCTCCTCGACGTGCTGGACGGGCCACGTTGCGTCTGCTCCAATTCCTCCACCGATCGCTTGCAGATCACCATGCAGCGTACCGGCCTGTGGGATCGTTTCGCGCCCTACATCTGGTCGGCAGTCGAGGTCGGCACCGGCAAGCCGAAACCCGACCCCAACGTCTACCGGTACGCGCTCGAGCAGTTCCGCGCCGACCCGCGCGACACCCTCGTCGTCGAGGATTCCGTCTTCGGCGTGACCGCCGCTCACAACGCCGGCGCGCGCGTGGTTGGCTTCACCGGCGGCGCGCACGCCTGGCCCGGCCTCGCCGACCTCCTTACCCAGGCCGGCGCGGAAACCGTGATCAACCGGCTCGAGGACGTGCCGAAGGTCGCCGAGGCGTTCGCCGTGTGGGACGGCATCGGCGACTGATGCACCGCCTCATCGCCGCCGCGCTGGTCAGCTTCTCAAGCCTGCCGGCGGTCGCGATCGAGTTCCGGCTTCCGCTCGACTGCACGCCGGGCACCAACTGCATCGTCCAGCACTATGTGGACCGCGATCCGGGCCCTCAGGCCGCAGATTACCGTTGCGGCCATCAGACCTATGACGGGCACGACGGCATCGACATCCGCGTGCCGACACTGCGCGCCATGGCCTCCGGCGTCGCGGTGATTGCGGCAGCCGATGGCGTCGTCGCCGCGCTCCGCGACGGCATGCCCGACGTTTCGGTCAATGACGTCGACCCGGCATCGATCGCCGGCCGCGAGTGCGGGAATGGCGTCGTCGTCGACCACGGCGACGGCTGGGTCAGCCAGTATTGCCACATGAAGAAGGGGAGCATCGACGTCAAGGTAGGAGACCACGTCGCGACCGGCGCCCCGCTCGGCGAAGTCGGCCTGTCGGGCAACACCGAGTTCCCCCACCTTCACTTCACCGTCCGCAAGGACGACAAGACCGTCGACCCGTTCGCTGTCGAACCACTCGCAAGTCCCGCGGCCTGTGCCTTCGCCGGCGACGACCGGACCGGCCTGTGGTCGCCGGAGGCGAGCAAGGCGCTTGTCTACCGGCCGGCCTTTGTCCTCAACGCCGGCTTCTCCAACGCCGTGGTCACCATGCAGCAGGTGGAAAGCGGCACACTTGAGGACATCCAGCTCAAGCCCGACTCGCCAGCCCTCGTCTTTTACGGCCGCGCCATCGGCCTCGAGACCGGTGACGTCCAGCGCCTGACGCTCACTGGCCCGGACGGCAAGGTGTTCGCCGCCAACGAGCTGGCCCCGCTCGACCGACCCAAGGACGAGTACTTCGCCTTCGTCGGCAAGAAGCGCCATGAGGCGCCATGGCCGGCCGGCACCTACAGCGGCCGCTATTCGGTGGTTCGCGGCGGCAAGGAGATCGCCGCCAAGGACGCCGTCATTGCGATCGCGGAATAGCGCCGCCCGCGTCCAGTGGCGGGTCAAGCCTGCTCGAAGACGATGTCCTGGGCGCCTTCCCACAGCGTGAGCTTGCCGAGGGTGACGAGGTGCTCCCGCCCCTTGGTGATGGTCAGGAAATGATTGCCGGCGAGTTGCCCGACCTTGCTGGCGAAGTGCACGCCGCCATAGGCGAGCAGGATCTCGGTCTCGCTGATGCCGCCGGGATAGAGGATGAATTCTCCCGGCGCCGGGTAGCTGGTGTGGTTCTCGAACGGCAGGCCGAGATCGAGGTCGCCGAGCGGAATCCAGCAGCCCTCGCCGCTCCACCGGACGTGGATGATCCGCTCGCGATAGGGCAACAGACTCCTGAATTTGGCGCAGGTCTTCGGCGCCGCCGCCTCCTCCATGCGCGCCTCGAAATCGAACGGCCCGGCCTTGATGCGGAGTGTCGTCATCCTGCGTCATCCCCCTTCGTCGTCCCGCCGACGCCCGCACTCATTCCATCCTGAACCGGCGAACGCAACAGGCCATTGGCGAAGATTGGCGCGGCGGGCTTGACCCGTAGCTCTTCTGCGAGCCGATGAGTCTGTTGGTCGCTGCTTCCGGCATCCGCGGAGGTCGGATAGAGTCCGGCCGTTCTGCAGCCTCTGCCTGATCATCGAGAGACCGATCAACGTGCGCTTACTGATTTTGGGTACCGGGGGCATGGCCGCCAAACACGCCGCCAGCTTCTCGGCCATCGACGGCGTCGGAGTCGTCGCCGGCGTCGACATCCTGCCCGAGCGGCTCGCCGCCTACTGCGCCACCCACAACATCGCCCGGCAGTTCCCGAGCCTCGAGGAGGCGCTGGTCTGGGGCGAGTTCGATGTGGTCGCCAACGTCACGCCCGATCGCGTCCACCATCCCACCACCCTGCAGGCCGTCGCCGCCGGCTGCCACGTGTTCTGCGAGAAGCCGCTGGCGACCGACGCCGCCAAGGCGATGGAAATGACCGAGGCGATCGAGGCGGCGGGGCTGGTCGGCATGGTCAACCTGACCTACCGCAACTCCCCGGCGCTGCAGAAGGGCCGGCAAATGGTGCTCGCCGGCGAGATCGGCGCCGTCAGGCATGTCGAGGCCTCGCACCTGCAGAGCTGGCTGGTCGGCAAGGCGTGGGGCGACTGGACGTCGGAGAGCAAATGGCTGTGGCGCCTGTCGAAGGAGCACGGATCCAACGGCTGCCTCGGCGACATCGGCATCCATATCGTCGACTTCGCGACCTATGGCAGCGGCCTCGACGTCGCCCATGTGGCGAGCCGGCTGAAGACCTTCGACAAGGCACCGGGCGGCAGGATCGGGGAGTACACCCTCGACGCCAACGACGCCTTCACCATGAACATCGACTTCACCAATGGCGCCATCGGGACGATCCAGGCAAGCCGCACCGCGGCGGGACAGCTTGATCAGCTGCGGCTGCGCATCTATGGCGAGAAGGGCGCGATCGAGATCGTTTACGACACCGGCGTATCGAGCCTTCGCGCCTGCCTCGGCGCCGACCGCGATACCGCCACCTGGCGCGATATCCCGTTCGATCCGGTCGAGACCAACTACCAGCGGTTCGTCAGTGCCGTGCGGGCGGGCAAGACACAGGAGCCGTCCTTCCGCCGCGCCGCCGGGATCCAGAAGGTGCTCGACGCGGCGCAGGTCTCGGACCGGGAGCACCGCGACGTGGCGGTCGCGTAGTCTGGAGACCGCCTTCGCGCCCGCGCTGCGCCACGAACCCGGGTGGCATCGGCAAAAATGGCGCATTCCGGTGCTTTAACCGCCGCCCGCCGGCATTACATACACACACATATCTCCACTGACGATGCGGCCCCTCCAACCGGATCGGCCGTACCGGCATGTCCTGCGCGGGCGGCCCTCATGCCTTCTACGCTGAAAACGGCGGCTGCTTCCGCGGTGGCGTTCACGCGCGCCCGGTTCACCGTGCCCGACCGGCTTCGCGCCCTCGTGCGTGGCAGCGAAATCTGGATCATTCTGCTCGCGGCCGGCATCGGCGTCGCCGGAGGCGTGGCGGTCGCCGCCATGAGTTCTGGTCGCCAATTCCCTCCATCGCATGCTGTTCGGGCTTGATCCGGGAGAGCGGTTGAGCGCCGCCGGCGCCCTGCTTCCGTGGCCCACCATTCTCGTTCCGATCATCGGCGAAATCATGATGGGCGCCATCGGGATCGTCATCCGCCGCTTCCATCCGCGCCGGATGGTCGACCCGATCGAGGCGAACGCGCTCCACGGCGGCAGGATGTCGACCTGGGACAGTGTCATCGTCGCCGTGCAAACGCTGATCTCGAACGGCTTCGGCGCCTCGGTCGGCCTCGAGGCAGGCTACACCCAGCTGGTATCGGGCATCGCGTCGCGCCTGGGCGTTGCGTTTCGCCTGCGGCGGGCCGACCTCAGGGTGCTGGTCGGCAGCGGCGCCGCCGCCGCCATCGCGGCGGCGTTCGGCGCGCCGTTGACCGGCGCCTTCTACGCCTTCGAGCTGATCATCGGCTCCTATACCGCAGCCTCGCTCCCTCCCGTCCTGACGTCATCAATCGTCGCCGTCCTGGTGTCAAAGGCGATCGGCAGCACGCCCTATTCGATCACGGTCGGGCCATTGTCGGAAATAACCAACAAGGGCCTGCCGAATTTCCTGCTGCTCGCCCTCTTGTGCGCCGGCCTCGGGATCGCGCTGATGCGCGGGGTCACCCTTGCCGAACTCGCCTTTCGGCGCTTGCGTTTGCCAGCCGCCGTTTTGCCGGCAGTCGGCGGCATCATCGTCGGCGGCCTCGCCCTCATCAACCCGCACGTCCTGTCGTCGGGGCATGGCGCCCTCAAGCTGACGCTCGACGAGGGCGCGGTGGCGCTCGGACCCATCTTACTGCTCCTCGTCCTCAAGGCGACCGCGTCGGCGATATCGCTCGGCTCCGGCTTCCGCGGCGGCCTGTTCTTCGCATCGCTGTTCATCGGCGCGCTGGCCGGGAAGGTCTATGCCTTGGCGGCGATGGCGATCGCGCCAGGTCTGGCGCCCGACCCGCTGGCGGCGACGATCATCGGGATGAGCGCCACCGCGGTGGCGATCGTCGGCGGCCCGCTGACCATGTCCTTTCTCGCCCTCGAGACGACCGGCGACCTCCCGATCACGCTGGCGGTGCTGGCCGCCGCAGTCATCTCGTCAGTCACCGTGCGCGAGCTGTTCGGCTACTCCTTCGCCACCTGGCGCCTCCACCTTCGCGGCGAGACGATCCGCAGCGCCCATGATGTCGGCCGGATACGCGCGCTGACCGTGGGCCGGCTGATGCGCCACGACGTGCGGACCGTACGAGGCGACACCCGCATCTCGACCTTCCGGCGGGATTTCCCGCTTGGCTCGACCCAGCGGGTGATCGTCGTCGACGATGCGGGAGTTTATGCCGGCATCGCCCTCGTGGCGGAGGTCCACGCGGCCCTCCTCAACGGCGAGGCGGATCAGCGGGCCATCGGCGAGTTCGTGCACTACCCACAGGACGCGCTTGAGCCGTCCATGAACATCAAGGACGCCATGAAGGTGTTCGACCGGACCGAAAGCGAGGCGCTGGCGGTCGTCAAGGGCGGCGCCAGCCGGGTGGTCATCGGCCTGTTGTCCGAGGCCCACGCGCTCCGCCGCTACGCCGAGGAGCTCGACCACGCGCGGCGCGACCTCATCGGCGAAGGCGAATGAGGCGGCCTACTCGGCCGCGTCGGACCACGGCTCGGGCCGCTCCCACCTCAGCTTCGGCTGGCGCGCGGCGCGGGTCTCGTCGAGGCGGCGGCGCGGCGCGAGCATGGGGGCCTGATGGAAACGCTCCGCCTCCCCCCGCTTCGCCCGCATCACCAGGTCGCGCAGCGTGGCGACGAAGAGGTCGAGCGAGGCCTTCGATTCCGACTCGGTCGGCTCGATCAGCATGGCGCCGTGCACGACGAGCGGGAAATACATGGTCATCGGGTGGAAGCCCTCGTCTATCATCGCCTTGGCGAAGTCGAGGGTGGTGACCCCGGTGCCGTCGAGGAAGGAATCGTCGAACAGCACCTCGTGCATGCAGGCGCGGTCGCCGAACGGCTGGCTCATCACGTCGCGCAAGCCGGCGCGGATATAGTTGGCGTTGAGGACAGCGTCCTCCGAGGCCTGCCGCATGCCGTCGGCACCGTGCGACAGCATGTAGGCCATGGCACGGACGAACATGCCCATCTGGCCGTGGAAAGCGGTCATCCGGCCGAAGGGCGCGGCCCCCTCGCCCGCCTGGCCGCGCGTCTCGACGAACTCGGCGCCGTCGGTCGTCAGCCGTACGAAGGGCACCGGCGCGAACGGCGCCAGCATCTTCGAGAACACCACCGGCCCGGCGCCCGGGCCGCCGCCGCCGTGCGGCGTCGAGAAGGTCTTGTGGAGGTTGATGTGCATCGCGTCGACGCCGAGATCGCCGGGCTTCACCTTGCCGACGATGGCATTGAAGTTGGCGCCGTCGGCGTAGAACAGGGCGCCCGCCGCGTGGACCGCCTCGGCGATGGCAACCACGTCGCGCTCGAACAGGCCGCAGGTGTTGGGGTTGGTGAGCATGATGGCGGCGACGTCGTCGTTGAGCCGCTCGCGGACCGCCTGCGGGTCCACCGTGCCGTCGGCGCGGGCCGGGATATCGACCACCGAATAGCCGAGGAGCGCCGCCGTCGCCGGGTTGGTGCCGTGGGCCGATTCCGGCACCAGCACCGTCGAACGCTTGTCGCCTCGGGCGATGAGCGCCGCCTTGATCGCCATCATTCCGCAGAGCTCGCCATGGGCCCCGGCCTTGGGGCTCATCGCGACCGACGCCATGCCGGTCATTTCGAGGAGCCAGCGGCCAAGCTCGGCGATCAGCTCCAGCGCCCCGCCAACCGTGGAAAGCGGTTGCAGCGGGTGGATGTCGCCGAAGCCGGCGAGCCGCGCCATCTTCTCGTTGAGGCGCGGATTGTGCTTCATCGTGCAGGAGCCGAGCGGATAGACCCCGCTGTCGATGGCATAGTTCTTCTGGCTGAGGCGGACGTAATGGCGCACCGTCTCCGGCTCTGACAGGCTCGGTAGGTCGATCGGCGCCTTCCGCGCATGCTTGCCGAGGCGGGACTTTCCTTCCCTCCCGGTCGCGCCGTCTGCGCTCCTCGCCTCTTCCCGCGCCTCCGGCAGATCCACGCCGGTGACATCATTCCGGCCGATCTCGAAAATCAGCGGCTCCTCGATGTCCAGCCCGCGATTGCCGGTGAAGGTACGCTCAGCACGAGGAGCAACTGCCTCGGCTGGCGCAGTGGGGCGGCCTTGTTCGTTCACGACAGCACCTCCTTCAGGCCGGCGACGAAAGCGGCGCGGTCGGCGTCGGTGGTGGTTTCGGTGCAGGCGACGACGATGAGGTTGGCGAGCTCCGGCCGGTCCGGTTCGAGCCGCGATACCGGCACGCCGGCGAGGATGCCATCGTGGGTCAGCGCGTCGACCACCTCGGCCGCGTCGCCCGGCACGCGGATGGTGAACTCGTTGAAGAACGAATCATTCAGGACACTTACGCCGGGAATCTCGAGAAAGTGAGTCGGCTAACACCACCGCGCCGGCATGATTGGCGAGCGCCAGTTGCCGGAGCCCGGTCTCGCCGAGCAGCGTCATGTGGATGGTGAAGGCGAGAGAGCAGAGCCCGGAGTTGGTGCAGATGTTCGAGGTCGCCTTGTCGCGGCGGATATGCTGCTCGCGGGTCGAGAGCGTCAGCACGAAGCCGCGCCGGCCGTCGGCGTCGACCGTCTCGCCGCAGAGGCGCCCGGGCATCTGGCGGACGAACTTCTGGCGCGTGGCAAAGAGGCCGACATAGGGGCCGCCGAAGGTGAGCGGGTTGCCGATCCCCTGCCCTTCGCCGACGACGATGTCGGCGCCTTGCGCGCCCGGCGGCTCGATGGCGCCGAGCGCCACCACCTCGGTGAAGACGGCGACGAGCAGCGCGCCCGCCGCATGGGCCTTCTCGGCGATCGGCGCGAGGTCGATCAGCTGGCCGTAGAACGACGGCGACTGGACGACGACGCACGAGGTCTCCGCGTCGATGGCGTCGAGGATCGCCTCGCTCCCCGTCGGATCAGGCGGCAGCGCCACCACCGTCTCCTCGGCCATGCCCGAGACGGTCTCGACGACGCTCCGGTAGTGCGGGTGGAGGCCGCCCGAAAGCACCGCCTTCCGCCGCTTGGTCACCCGGTGCGCCATCAGCACCGCCTCGGCCGTGGCAGTGGAGCCGTCATACATCGAGGCGTTGGCGACCTCCATGGCGGTGAGGTTCGACACCTGGGTCTGGAACTCGAAGAGGTATTGCAGCGTGCCCTGGCTCACCTCCGGCTGGTACGGCGTGTACGATGTGAGGAACTCCGACCGCTGGATCAGATGGTCGACGCTCGCCGGCACATGGTGGCGATAGGCGCCGGCGCCGACAAAGAAGGGGACCGAGCCGGCGGGGGTGTTGCGGGCGGCCATCCGCCCGAGCGCCGCCTCGACCTCCATCTCGCTCCTGGTCCGCGGCAGGTCGAGCAGCTCGTCGAGCCGCTTGTCGGCCGGGATGTCGGCAAACAGGTCGCCGACCCCGTCGACGCCGATCCGCGCCAGCATCGTCTCGCGGTCTGCTTCGGTGTGGGGGAGATAGCGCATCAGAATGCGGTCCTTGCTTGGTACCAAAGAGCTGATGGCCGTGTGGTCCACCCGAGCCGACCGCCGGCGGACGAAAAGAGGCCAAGGCGTTGACCCAAGCGCCCTCTCCCCCCTTGCGGGGGAGACAGCTCCGCTTCGATCGCGCAGCGAGCGTTAGCGGAGCTAGAGGGGGGTGTTTCCGGACGGCGAATAATCAGATCGAGTGAACAAGGACCCCCCGCCCGGATTTCCAAAGCCGATTTGCTCTGGCAAATCGGGGAAATCCCGTCTCCCCCGCAAGGGGGGAGGCAAACGCCAATCGGGACGGCAAATGCGGAACCCGGTGACACCACCCTCGGCCCGCCGGATGGCAGTCCATTACACATCACGCCCCCTCGACCTTGACCTCGGTCTTCACCGAGTTGGCGACGAAGCAGTGCTCGTGGGCCGCATGGTGCAGCTTCGCCAACTCGGCGGCGTCCGGCTTGCGGTCGCCGTAGGAGATCCGCGGCCTCAACGTCACGCGGGAGATCCAGTAGCGGCCTTCGGCGTTCTTCTCCATCTCGCCTTCCGCCTCGTCGGAATAGCTCTCGACGACAAAGCCGGCGCGGCGGGCGAGGTCGAGAAAGGTCAGCATGTGGCAGGCGGACAGCGAGGCGACGAAAGCCTCCTCGGGATCGACGGCGTCCTCCGGCGCAAAGGGCTTCGGCACCACCTGCGGCGACGCCGACGCGGCGAGCGCGATGCCGCCGTCGAAGTGCCAGAGATGGCGGCGCGAGTAGCGGCCCTTGGCGAAGTCCTCTCCCTCCTGGCGCCGCCAGGTCACGGTCGCATGATAGAGATGAGCCACCGGCAGCCTCAGATCGTCTCGAGGAACGCCTTGTAGGCGTCGGCATCCATCAGGCCCTCGATCTCACTCTTGTCGTCGGGCTTCACCTTGAAGAACCAGCCGGCGTCCTCCGGCGACTGGTTGACCAGCGCCGGCTCTTCGGCGAGAGCATCGTTGACTGCGACCACCTCGCCAGCGATCGGCGCGAACACCTCGCTCGCCGCCTTGACCGATTCCACCACGGCCGCCTCGGCCCCCTTGGCGAAGCTCCTGCCGACCTCGGGAAGCTCCACATAGACGACGTCGCCGAGCTGCTCCTGGGCGTGGTCGGTGATGCCGATGACGGCGGCATCGCCGTCGAGGCGGACCCATTCATGATCGCGGGAATAGCGGGTGCTCATCGATTGTCCTCGTCAGAGCTTGGGCTTGCGGAAATAGCGGTGGGGGACGAACGGCATGGCGGTGACGGTGGCCGGCAGCTCCTTGCCGCGGACCTCGATCGACAGGCCGGTGCCGTCGGCGGCAAAGGCAGCGTCGACATAACCCATGGCGATCGGCTTGCCGACGGTCGGGCCAAAACCGCCGGACGTGATGTCGCCGATGTGGTGGCCGTCGGTCCAGATCGCCGCCCCTTCGCGCGCCGGAGCCCGCCCCTCCAGGGTCAGCCCGACGCGCTTCTTCTTCGGGCCATCCGCCAGCTCCCGCAGGATGCGCTGAGCACCGGGAAAGCCGCCTTCCGCCCGCCGTCGTTTGGCGATAGCGAAGGTGAGGTCCGCCTCCACCGGCGACGTCATGGCGTCGATGTCATGACCGTAGAGGCAAAGCCCTGCCTCGAGGCGGAGTGAGTCGCGGGCACCAAGGCCGATCGGGGCGACCTCGGGCTCGGCGAGCAGCGCCTTGGCGAACGCTTCGGCGTCGGACGCCGGCATCGGAGATCTCGAAGCCGTCCTCGCCGGTGTAGCCGGAGCGCGAAATGTGGCACGGCATGTCGTCGAAGGCAGCCGGGCCGGCCGCCATGAAGGCGAGGTCGGCCGCATCAGGCGCGTGGCGGGCGATGACCGCGGCCGCCGCCGGCCCCTGGAGGGCAAGCAGCGCCCGATCGTCGGCGCGTTCGAGGCGAACCGACATGGGCAGGCGTGCTTCGAAGTCGGCGTAATCGACGTCTTTTCGCGCCGCATTGACCACCAGCATCAACCGGCCGTCATCGTCCACCGACGGCGATCGGGTGACCATCAGGTCGTCGACGATGCCGCCGTCCTCTGTGAGAAGCAGCGTGTAGCGCTGACGGCCTTGGCCCAGTCCCGCGAAGTCGCCCGGCGTCAGCGCCTCGAGAGCGGCGGCCGTCGTCGCGTGATCCGGCCCGTCGAGAAACGCCTGGCCCATATGCGAGACATCGAACAGGCCCGCCGCGGTACGCACCTGGTTGTGCTCGGCGATGATCCCGGTCGGGTATTGCACGGGCATGGTATAGCCGGCGAACGGCACCATGCGCGCGCCGAGCTCGCGATGCAGACCGGCGAGCGGCGTCTCCTTCAGGTCTTCCGATGCGTTGTCGGCCATGCCGGTCCCCGGACAATGAAGGTTGCGTCGCGAAACGGCCCGTCCCGACCCGTTCGCGCCCCCTCTGTCCCAGGACCTGAGAGATTTCCCGCGCTCAAGATCGCGTCGCGCGGTTACTCCTTCGGTGAGCCGGCGATACCCGCCGGCTTCTTTCCAGAGCGTCGTCGACCGTCCGGTCCTTTCGCCTGAGAGTTTCCGGGGCGGTTGCTCCTTCGGCGCCGGACCGATGAACGGTCCGGTCTCTCCCGGCGGTCGTGAGCGGTCGGCTGGCTTTCGGCAACCGACCGGCCCGGACGCGACGACGTCCCGGCGCGCATCAGCATAGGGGCAGCTTGAGTCGAGTCGAATCACCCCGGACGGGCGTCGCTCACTTGCCCTCGTCGAAGCCCACATAGACGATCAGGTTGCGATCATCGGGCGCGATGTCCACCGAAACCGGGAACACCTGCTCGTAATTGGCGCTGTAGTCCGGCGCGCTGACCGTGACCGGCACCTTGAAAAGGTTCGAGTAGAGCGGGCCGTTGCCGCCGACCTGCTTGACGATCGCGACGCGGAGCGGCAGCGTCACGGTGCCGGCGCCGCCCTTGGGCCCGGCAACCACCCGGCCGGCGATGCCGACCTTGATGGACAGCGTGTTGCCGGTCATCGCGCATTGCCGCGCCGTCCGGCCGATCGAGGCCTGCTGCCGCACATAGGCGGGTTCGTTGTCGTGCCCGCGCTCGTAGATGGTCATCGCCTCGGTTCCACCGCGGATCTGGATCGGCGGGCAGTAGCTCGACTTGGCGAAGTCCTGCATTGTGTACTGCTTCTTGCCGGCCACCGAGCCACTCGAAAAAAGGCCGCCGCCAGACGCCGAACAGGCAGCGAGGCCGACGAGGGCAATAATCAACGCCGCCGGGCGACCCACTGCGAACGGACCGAACGCGAATCGCATTGAACGTCCACTCCCCTGAAGAGCCCGCTTCTATAGCAGAGCAAAAGGCAATTTTGCGACCGCGACCGGTCGCCTCGCCCGGCCGGGGAGAGGTTGCCGTGCTTGCCGGGCGGTTTCCCGGCGGCTAGGCTCAGGGGGGCAGGGTCGGGCGGCGCGCCCGGTCGGGGAAGGCATTGCCGGTGAAATATGTGAGTACGCGCGGCCTCGCGCCCGCGCTTGGCTTTTCTGACGTTCTGCTCGCCGGGCTCGCTGGCGACGGAGGGCTGTACGTACCGGAGGCGTGGCCGCGGCTGACGCCTGGGCAGATTGCCGGTTTCGCCGGCCGGGACTACGCCGACGTCGCCTTCGAGGTCGTCAAGCCGTTCGCCGACGACATCGCCGAAGCGGACTTAAGGCAGATGTGCCGCGAGGCCTATGCCACGTTCCGCCATCCTGCCGTTGCGCCGCTCGTCCAGCTCGGCGCCGGCGCGTGGGCGCTGGAGTTGTTTCACGGTCCGACGCTCGCCTTCAAGGATGTGGCGATGCAGCTCCTGTCGCGGCTGATGGATCACGTCCTCGCCAGGCGCGGCGAGCGCATCACCATCATCGGCGCCACCTCCGGCGACACCGGCGGTGCAGCGATCGAGGCGTTTCGCGGACGCGACAATGTCGATCTCTTCATGCTCTTCCCCGAGAACCGCGTCTCGCCCTTCCAGCAAAGGCAAATGACGACGAGCGGCGCGGCGAACATCCATCCGGTCGCGATCCGCGGAAATTTCGATGATTGCCAGGCGATCGTGAAGGCCGCCTTCGGCAATCCCCGGTTGCGCCAGCGGTTGGCCCTCTCCGGCGTCAACTCGATCAACTGGGCCCGCATCGTCGCCCAGATCGTCTACTACTTCACCGCCACCGTGGCGCTCGGCGGCCCTCACCGGCCTGTCTCCTTCACGGTGCCCACCGGCAATTTCGGCGACATCTATGCCGGCTACGCGGCAAAGCGCATGGGGCTGCCGGTCGACAGGCTGATCGTTGCCACCAACGTCAACGACATCCTTGCCCGCGCGCTGGCGAGCGGCCGCTACGAGGTGCACGGCGTGCAGGCGACCACATCGCCGTCGATGGACATCCAGGTGTCGTCCAATTTCGAGCGGCTCCTGTTCGAGGCCTACGAGCGCGATGCGGACGTCGTCGGGCGGCTGATGGCGTCGCTCGCCCAGTCGCGCGCCTTCACCATCGATCCGGCGGCTCTGGCGGCGATCCGTGCCGATTTCGACGCCGGAACCGCCGATGAGGACGAGAGCCGCGCGACGATCGCCACCGCCTGGCGCGATACCGGTTTCCTGCCGGACCCGCACACAGCCGTGGGGCTCGCCGTTGCTGCGCGCTTCGTGTCGTCCAGCGTGCCAATGGTCACCCTCGCCACCGCTCACCCGGCCAAGTTCCCGGCCGCCGTCGAGGCGGCGACCGGGACCGTGCCCGCCCTTCCCGCCGGCTTTGACAATCTCGGTTCGCGACAAGAGGATTTCGTCGTCCTTGCCAACGACCAGGCGGTGGTGGAGGATTTCCTGCTGGCCAACGCCAGCGCCGTCAGGGATGAGGTTTGACGCAATGTCGGTGCGCGTAACAAGTCTGGAGTCCGGTCTCAGAATCGTCACGCATCGAGATGAGTCACCTGGAGAGCGCCGCCCTCGGCGTCTGGGTGGGCGCTGGTTCACGCTCCGAAAGGGAGGAGGAGCACGGGCTTTCCCACCTCCTCGAGCACATGGCCTTCAAGGGCACCCGGACCCGCTCGGCCGCCGACATCGCCGAGGAAATCGAGGCGGTCGGCGGCGAGGTCAACGCCGCCACCAGCGTCGAAACCACCTCCTACTACGCCCGGGTATTGAAGGACGATGTCCCGCTCGCCCTCGACATCCTCAGCGATATTCTCCGGAACTCTGTATTCGACCCGCAGGAACTCGCCCGCGAGCAGCACGTCATCCTGCAGGAGATAGGCGCCGCCCTCGATACGCCCGAGGACCGCGTCTACGACAGTTTCGCCGAGGCGGCGTTTCCCGGCCAGCCGATCGGACGCACCATCCTCGGCACAGCCGAAACCGTCAGGGCCGCCGGTTCGCCGATGCTCGGCGCCTATCTCGACCGCCACTATCGCGGCCCGGCGATGGTAGTCGCGGCCGCCGGCGCGCTCGAGCACGACAGGCTCGTCGAGCTCGCCGGCGAGGCGTTCGTCGATCTTCCCGGCGAGGCAGGTCCGATGCCGGTCGCCGCCACCTATCACGGCGGCGAGCAACGCGAGCCCCGCGATCTGATGGAAACCCAGATCATGATCGGCTTCGAGGGGCTGCGCTACGGATCGGACGACTTCTATGCGGCCCAGATCCTGTCGGCCGTCATCGGCGGCGGCATGTCGTCGCGCTTGTTCCAGGAGGTGCGTGAGAAGCGCGGCCTCTGCTATTCCATCTATTCCTTTCATTGGAGTTTTTCCGATACCGGGGTATTCGGTGTTCACGCGGCAACCGGGCCGGACGACGTGGAAGAGCTGATGCCGGTGCTCATCGACGAACTGGGGCGTGCCGTGGACGATATCGGCGAGAAGGAGCTCAATCGGGCCCGCGCTCAGCTCCGCGCCGGACTGCTGATGACGCTTGAAAGCCCCGCCGCTCGCGCCGGCCAGCTGGCCCGGCAGCTCCTGTTGTTCGGCCGTGTGATCTCGCCCGAGGAGCTGGTCGAGCGGATCGAGGTGATCACCGTTAGCGATCTTCGCCGGCTTGCTGCCCGCATCTTCCGCGGCGGCGCGCTGACCCTCGCGACCGTCGGCCCCTCCAACGGGGCGATGGATCGCGACCGCATCATCGAACGTCTGGGCGTGCAGGTCAGCGGCTAGGTCGGGCGGACAGCGATGGCATTCCTGCGCTCCATCTCGACCGTCACCATCAATCCGATGATCCGGGCGGAGCGCGTTCTCTTGCGGGTGCCGACGCTTGCCGATTTCCCGCAGTGGGCGAAGCTGCGGGAGGACAGCCGCTCCTTCCTCGCGCCGTGGGAGCCGGTCTGGCCGGCCGACGATCTCACCAGGCTTGCCTATCGCCGGCGAATCCGGCGCTATCAGCGGGAGATCCGAAACGGCACCGGCTACCCGATGTTCATCTTTTCACCCGACGGCGAGACCCTGCTCGGCGGCCTCACCCTCTCCCAGATCCAGCGTGGCGTCGCCCAGTCGGCCGTGCTCGGCTATTGGATGGGCCTGCCCTTCGCCGGCAAGGGCCTGATGAGCGCGGCGGTGCGCGCCATCATCGGCTTCGCCTTCGATACGCTGCAGCTTCACCGGATCGAAGCGGCCTGTCTTCCTCACAACGCCGCATCCATCCGGCTTCTCGAACGCGTCGGTTTTCAGCGCGAGGGCTACGCCCGCCGGTTCTTGTGCATCGACGGCCGCTGGCAGGATCACCTGCTCTATGGGCTGGTGCGCGAGGACCCGCGGACGTGAAGGCGCCCCGCCCGCCTTGTTTCGGCCCGTGTAAACAAATACTAAGTCGCGATTGAGTCCGGCCGTGGAGCGTCGGTTGTCCCCTGTCCGCCTGCTTGCCTTTCTGGCTCTAGCCATCGTTGCGGCCGTGCTGCCGCAGGCGGGCGCGCGGGCGCTCGACGGGATTCCGGTGCCGCTCGACGGGCGCACCCTCGACCTCACCACCCAGGTCCAGATCTTCCGCGAGCCGGACGACCGCGTCCAGGTGTCCACCGCGCCCGGTCCGGACGGTATCGTCAGACGCATCGAGGTGCGCTCGCAGGAAGGCGGCGGCAGTTCGACCTGGGCGGTGTTCGCCCTTGCCAATAACGGCGACGAGCAGATCGACCGGCTGCTTGTCTCGCCGCATTTCCGGCTGGCCGGCTCCGGCCTGTTCTGGCCCGATCTCGGCGCCTCGCGGATCGCCAACATCACCCCAAGCCAAGGCTTCGCGCCGGACCGCCGGCCAAGCCAGGAAGCTGACGTCTTCCGCATCACTCTCGACCCCGGTGCCGTCGTCACCTACGTCGCCGAGCTGAGGACCGACGAGTTGCCGCAGCTCTATCTGTGGGATGGCGACGCCTACAAAGACGCAGTCAACTCCTACTCGCTCTATCGCGGCATCGTGCTCGGCATTTCCGGCTTGCTTGCCCTGTTCCTCACCATCGTCTTCGTGATCAAGGGCACCGCCATGTTCCCGGCGACGGCGGCGCTGGCCTGGGCAGTGCTGATCTATCTCTGTATCGATTTCGGCTTCTGGAACCGGGTGATCGACGTGTTGCCCGGCGAGGACCAGATGTGGCGGGCCGGGGCCGAGGTGTTCCTCGCCGCCTCGCTGGTGATCTTCACCTACACCTACCTCCACCTCAACCGATGGCACGTGCGCTACAGCCATCTCACCATCGGCTGGCTGGTGTGCCTCCTGCTCCTGTTCGGCATTTCGATCATCGAGCCTTCGGTGGCCGCCGGAGTCGCCCGGCTGTCGATCGGCCTCACCGGCGTGCTTGGCTTCGCGCTGATCGTCTACCTCGCCACCCACGGCTTCGACCGCGCGATCATGCTGATCCCGACCTGGATTCTTCTCCTGGTCTGGATTTTTGCCGCATGGCTGACGGTGACCGGCAACCTTGTCAACGACGTGGTCCAGCCGGCGCTGGCCGGCGGCCTGGTGCTGATCGTCTTGCTCATCGGCTTCACGGTCATGCAGCACGCCTTCGCCGGCGGCGTCGTCACCCAGGGACCGATCGGCGATACCGAGCGGCGCGCGCTGGCGCTGACCGGCGCCGGCGACATCGTGTGGGACTGGGATGTCCAGCGTGACCGCATCTATGCGGGGCCGGAGGCGGAGGACCTGCTCGGCCTCGGCCGCGGCACCCTCGAGGGCCCGGCGCGCGACTGGCTGGAGATCCTCCACCCCGGCGACCGCGACCGGTTCAAGAGCCTGCTCGATGCCGCTGTCGAACAGCGGCGCGGCCGCATTTCCCAGGATTTCCGCCTGCGCTCCGAGGACGGCCACTACCGCTGGTTCCACCTTCGCGCCCGGCCGGTGCTCGGCCAGGACGGCGAGGTGCTGCGCGTTGTCGGCACCCTCCTCGATGTCACCGAGGAGCGCACCGCCGAAGAACGGCTCCTCCACGATTCGGTCCACGACAACCTCACCGGGCTACCCAACCGTGAGTTGTTCCTCGATCGCCTCCGCGCCGCGATCGCCTGGACCGAGGCGGAAGGAGTCGCCCGGCCGTCGGTCTTCATGCTCGACATCGACCGCTTCAAGCAGGTCAACGACGGGTTTGGCCTGGCGATCGGCGACTCGATCCTGCTCACCATCGCCCGCCGGTTGACGCGGCTGATGAAGGCGCAGGACACGCTGGCGCGCCTGAACGGCGACCAGTTCGCCTTCCTGCTGATCTCGGAGCACGAGCCGGAGCGGATCGCGGCCTTCGCCGAATCGGTTCGGCGCACGCTCCGCGCGCCCATCACCCTCGGCGAAAAGGAAGTCTTCCTTACCGCCTCCATCGGCATCTCGATGCACGACGCCAGCAAGCCGATCGAGGCGGAGGAGATGATCAAGGAGGCCGAGATCGGCATGTACCATGCCAAGCGCCTCGGCGGCGACCGCATCGAGGCGTTCCGGCCGGCCCTGCGACAGCACGGCACCGATCTCGCCACGCTTGAATCCGATCTCCGCCGCGCTCTCGGCCGCGAGGAGATCAAGGTCCTCTACCAGCCAATCGTCCGCCTCGACGACAAGACCATTGCCGGCTTCGAGGCGCTGGTTCGATGGGATCATCCCAAGCTTGGCCGGATTCCACCGACCGACTTCATCCCGATGGCGGAACGGACGGGGCTGATCATTCCCCTCGGCCTGTTCGTTCTCGACCGCGCCGCCCGCCAGCTTGCCGACTGGCAGGAGGCGCTCGGCCGCCACACGCCGCTCTTCACCAGCGTCAATGTGTCAAGCCGCCAGCTGCTTCGCCACGACCTCATCAACGACGTCAAGTCGGTCCTCGTCCGCTCGAGCATCAATCGCGGTTCGCTCAAGCTGGAGGTGACCGAGAGCCTGGTCATGGAGAACCCGGAATACGCCGCGCAGGTGCTGGTGCGCATCCGCGAGCTCGGCGCCGGCCTGTCGCTGGACGATTTCGGCACCGGCTATTCCTCCCTCTCCTATCTCCAGCGCTTCCCCTTCGATACCATCAAGATCGACCAGACCTTCGTGCGCGGCACCGGCGGCGGCGACCGCCGTATCATCCTCCGCTCGATCATCTCGCTCGCCCACGACCTCGGCATGGACGTGGTCGCCGAGGGTGCCGAATCGGAAGCCGATGCCTTCGAGCTTCAGGAGCTTGGCTGCGAGTTCGTGCAGGGCTTCCTCTACGGCCAGCCGATGACCGCCACCGAGGCGAACAAGCTGCTCTTCCGCACCGACGTCGGGGAAGAATACGAGAAGGCGTAACCTCTTGGCTCTGAGTTCAGGTCCTGCTTCACGCTTTTGTGGTGAAGCGGACAGAGAGGGAAACCCCGCCGGGCATCTTGGCTTGACACGAAAGGCGCCTCTTCCCTTATTCAGCTCATGAGTGATACCGACTCCCCCGGATTCGATGCGGCGGACAAGCCGCCGCTCCGCGTCCTGCTCTGCGCTCCGCGCGGTTTCTGCGCCGGCGTCGACCGGGCGATCCAGATCGTCGAGCTGGCGCTTGAGCGCTACGGGGCTCCGGTCTATGTCCGCCACGAGATCGTCCACAACCGCTACGTCGTCGACAGCCTCAAGGCGAAAGGCGCGGTGTTTGTCGAGGAGCTCGACGAGATCCCCGACACCGGCCAGCCGGTGATCTTCTCCGCCCACGGCGTGTCGAAGGCGGTTCCCGAAGCGGCACGCCTTCGAAACCTGTTCCACCTCGACGCCACCTGTCCGCTGGTCACCAAGGTCCATCGCGAGGCGGAAATCCTCCACCGTAAGAAAGACCGCGAGATCCTGCTCATCGGTCACGCCGGCCACCCGGAGGTGGAGGGCACGATGGGGCAGCTCCCGGCCGGAGCGGTCACCCTCATCGAGACCGAGGATGACGCGCGCACCTACTCGCCGAGGGACCCGGACAGGCTCGCCTGGATCACCCAGACGACGCTTTCCGTCGACGACACGGCGGCGATCGTGGAGATTCTCACCGAGCGCTTTCCGAATATCCTCGCCCCGCACAAGGACGACATCTGCTACGCGACCACCAACCGCCAGGAGGCGGTGAAGCGGGTCGGCGCCCAGGTCGACGCAATGATCGTCGTCGGGGCGCCCAATTCATCCAACTCGCAGCGTCTGCGCGAGGTGGCGGAACGGGTAGGGTGTCCGTTCTCGGTGCTGGTCCAGCGCGCCGCCGACATCGACTGGCCGCGCTTTGCCGGCATCAGCCGGCTCGGGATCACGGCCGGCGCCTCGGCACCCGAGGTGCTGGTCGAGGAAGTCATAGGCGCCTTTGCCGCGCGCTATGACGTCACGGTCGAGGTCGTCACCACCGCCTCCGAAAATGTGGCGTTCGCCCTGCCGCGCCAGCTTCGCGAAGCAGCGGAGTGAGGCGGGATTGGCCGTCTATACCGACTTCTCCGACGAGGAATTGCAGCAGTTCCTTAACGGCTACGACCTTGGCGCGGTGCAGTCGCTCAAGGGGATTGCCGAGGGCGTGGAGAATTCCAATTACCTGCTCGTCACCGAGGCGGGCCAGTTCATCCTGACCCTCTATGAGAGGCGCGTCGACCCGGGCGATCTCCCCTTCTTCCTCGGCCTGATGGACCATCTCGCCTCGCGCGGCATCAACTGCCCGACCCCGGTGCACGACCGGCAGGGGCAGGCGCTCGGCCGGCTCGCCAACCGCCCCGCGGCAATCGTCACCTTTCTCGCCGGCATCTGGGTCCGCCGGCCGCGCGTCCAGCATTGCGCCGCCGTCGGCCGGGCGCTGGCCGGCATGCATCGCGCGGCGGACGGTTTCGCGCTCACCCGCCGCAACGCCCTGTCGGTCGACGGCTGGCGACCGCTCTACGAGACCTGCGGCGGCCGCGCCGACGAGGTGCAGGCTGGCCTCGGCTGCGAGATCGAGAACGAACTCGATTTTCTCGAAGCCAACTGGCCCGGCGACCTGCCGGCCGGTGTCATCCACGCCGACCTCTTCCCCGACAACGTGTTCTTCCTCGGCGACACGCTGTCCGGGCTGATCGACTTCTATTTCGCCTGCAACGACATGCTCGCCTACGACGCCGCTGTCTGCCTCAACGCCTGGTGTTTCGAATCCGACGGCTCGCTCAACGTTACCAAGGCCCGGGCGCTGCTTTCCGGCTATGCCGCGGTGCGCCCGTTCACCGATGCCGAGATCCGGTCGCTGCCGGTGCTCGCCCGCGGCGCCGCGCTCCGCTTCCTGCTCACCCGCCTCTACGACTGGCTCACCGTGCCCGACGGCGCCTTGGTGGTTCCCAAGGACCCGGCCGAGTTCTACCGCAAGCTCCGGTTCCACCGCAGCGTCGCCGACGCCGGCGCCTACGGGCTGGACCTGTGACCGCCGCTCCACGCGTCGAGGTGTGGACTGACGGCGCCTGCTCGGGAAATCCCGGCCCCGGCGGCTGGGGCGCCGTGCTCATCTGGAACGGCCACGAGAGGGAGCTGTCGGGCGGCGAGCCGCTCACCACCAACAACCGCATGGAGCTGATGGCGGCGATCGCCGCGCTGTCGGCCCTGAAGCGACGCTCCCGTGTCGATCTCCACACCGACTCGCAGTATCTCCGCGGCGGCATCACCGGCTGGATAACCGGCTGGAAGAGGAACGGCTGGCGGACTGCTGGCCGCAAGCCCGTGAAGAACGTCGATCTCTGGCAGCAACTCGACGCACTCAGGGAAAAGCACGACGTCCATTGGCACTGGGTGAAGGGTCATGCCGGCACCGAGGCCAACGAACGCGCCGACCAGCTCGCCCGCGACGGCATGGCGCCGTTCAAGAAGAAGAAACGGCGCCGCGAGCAGACCGACTGATCCCGCCTCCTAACCCAGCGCGTCGATCATCGCCGCGGCGCCGGTGGCGGAGATGCCCTTGCCGCCCTCCGGCTCGAAGTTCAGGACTTTCACGACGCCGTCCTCCACCAGCGCCGAGAATTGCCGGCAGCGCTTGCCGAGCCCGCTTCCCGCCATGTCGACTTCGAGGCCGATCGCCCGGGTGAAATCGCCGTTGCCGTCGGCGAGAAAGTCGATCTTGCCCCCGGCGGCAAGCGCCTCCGACCAGATCTTCATGACGTGATGGTCGTTGGTCGACATCACCGCGATGCGCGCGACGCCCCGTTGCTTCAACGCTTCGGCGTTCGCCACGAATTGCGGGATGTGGGCATTGTGACAGGTTGTGGTGAAGGCACCGGGCACGCCGACGAGGACAACCTTCTGCCCACCGAACAACTCGGTCGTGGTGACGCCCGAAACGGTGCCGTCCTCACCCTTGATCCTGAACATACCGTCTGGCAGCCGATCGCCAACCTTGATCATCATGCTCTCCTGAAATGAGTCCTGAAATGAAAAGGCGCGGCCGGACGACCGCACATTACGGGCCAATACGACAGCCCGGAAACCTAGTCGAGACCGACCGTCTGCTCGACAGCGCGGTCTGCCGCAACGATGGTCACTGTGACCTTTGCCCCTTCGATGGGCGTGTCTGCGCCGAGCCGGTCGAAGGTGACCTGATATGTGGCGCGCGCCTTGTCGCTGGAAACCAGTTCGGGCACGCCGGCGTACCAGTCGGCAGGTCCTTCGACGAAGATCTCGGCGTCCTTGGCGTCGGGAACGGCGAGTGTGAAATCGAAGACCGGCTTTTCGTCGCTGCCGCCGCTCCGCGCAAAACGCTCGACCTCGAGGACACCCGGCTCCGGCGGACCGGGCAGCTGCTGGCGCGCCTCGGCCAGCGCCGCGGCGGCGGCCGGGTCATCATCGCCCGGGGTAACGGCCAGCTCCGCGTCGAAATGCTCGGGGATGCAGACTTCCTCGCAAACGCCAATGTCGAGCGACAGGAGGAGGTCGACCGGCGCGGCCGCGTCGCCGGTGGCAATGGCGAGCGGCAGGATCGTCCGGCCCTCATAGACGTTGGTTACCGCATAGCCGTCGTCGTAACGGTGCGGGACGGGATAGCTGATCGCCACGTCCTTGACGTTGGTCGAGGCGGAGAAATCGACCTGCGGGGCGATGCCGGCGGCGCCTGGCGAGCGCCAGTAGGTCTTCCAGCCCGGCACCAGCTCGATCTCGATGCCGCCCTCGAGCCGGCCGTTCGCGGCGACGCCGGCCGAGATGAGACGCACGCGCGCCTTGTCGCCCGTCGCCCACGCGCCGATCCCCGCAGCGGCGGGACCAGCGAGACCGGTCAAAACTCCAAGCGCGGCGAGCGCGATTGCTGTCGGGTGGAGGATCTTCATGGGCCGGGACCATAACGTCGGCGTGTGCCGACGACGAGATTTGCGAGCGGCTGCAAGGTTCATTTGTTCGTGAGTTCCGCGTTAACCCGCGGCCGTCGAGCCTCCGCCTTTCCTTTTGCCCTCGCCGTGCTAGGCTCATTGTCATGGCCAAGTTGGACAAAGAGAAGACTTCCTCGACGGGAGGTTACCTGGACGGCCAATTCCTCATTGCCATGCCGGGCATGCAGGACAGCCGGTTTGCGCGGACGGTGGTCTATATCTGCGCGCATTCCGCCGACGGCGCCATGGGCATCATGATCAACCAGCCGGCCCCGCAGATCACCTTTCGCGATCTTCTGGTCCAGCTCGGGATCATCCCCGAGGGACCGGAGATCCGCCTGCCCGATCCGGTCGATGCCATGCGGGTCCACCGCGGCGGGCCGGTCGAGACGGGCCGCGGCTTCGTGCTGCACAGCGCCGACTATTTCATCGAGAACTCGACGCTGCCGATCGACGAGCATGTCTGCCTGACGGCGACGCTCGAGATCCTCAAGGCGATCGCCGTCGGCAAGGGACCGCGAAACGCGATGCTGGCGCTCGGCTATGCCGGATGGGCGCCCGGCCAGCTCGAATCGGAGATCCAGGCGAATGGCTGGCTCAACTGCCCGGCAACGCCGGAGCTGATCTTCGATCCCGACGTCGATGCGAAATACGATCAGGCGCTGGCCATGATCGGCATCGACTTGCACCGGCTGTCGGGCGACGCGGGACACGCCTGAGGCGCGCCGACCGAGGCCTTAGCGCTTCCGCTGGCGGAGCGCAAAGCTGATGAAGATCGCCGCAAGCGCGATGGCCAGCCCGAACCAGGTCAGCGCGTATTGCAGATGATTGTTGGGGAAGCTCACCAGCGTCTCCCCGCCCTGCGGAAGGCCGCCTGGCAGGTTGGGATCGAATGCCGCGTCGATGATGTAGGGCGCCACCTTCTCCGCCGGCAATCCGCTCGCCGCGGCGAACGCGGCGGGGTCGCGCGAGAACCACTCGTTCCGGGCAGGATTGTCGGCCGGGGAGAACCAGGCGGCTCGGCTCGATTCGCGCAGGAGACCACTAACCGTGGTGGTTCCGTCGACGATTCCCTCCGCGCGGCTCGCCGGATCCTTGCGGTCCTGCGGCACGAAGCCGCGATTGACGTAGACGATCCAACCGTCGCCGGTCTCGAACGGCGTCATCACCATGTAGCCGATGCCGCCGACCGAACCCTTCGGCTCGGTCAGTGAGAAGACAACGTGCGCTTCCCTGTCGTTGAGATAGTGGCCGGTGACGGTCACCGGCTCGTACTCGGCCGCGGCGACGTTGAGCGTCGGCCATGCGCCCGGCCCCGGCGCCGCCACCGGTTCGGCCTTGAGCCGGTTCTCGACGCGGGCGATCAGCGCTTCCTTCCACTGGAGCCGCTGGACCTGCCAGACGCCGAGCGAGACGAGGATGAGGAAGCCGACCGCGGCGAGGATGCCCTGGACGGTCAGGCGGCGGTAGCCGGACTTGCTCACTGGGTGTCGACGCGGCCTTCCTGCGCCCGGTGGCGGTACTGCTGGGCGATCATCAAGCCTTTCAGCGGGCGCAACAGGCCGATCGACAGGCCGAGCACTACGGGTATCCAGATGACCATTTGGAGCCAGTAGGGCGGGTGGAAGGTGAACTCGACCACCAGCGCCAGCCCGACGACGATGAAGCCGACGATCATGATGATGAACACCGCCGGACCGTCGCCGGAATCCGAGAAGTTGTAGTCGAGCCCGCAGTTCTGGCAGTGGTCCTCCAGCGACAGGAAGCCCTTGAACAGCCGCCCCTCGCCGCAGCGCGGACAGCGGTTGCGCATGCCGGTCTGAGTGGGCGGCAGGTCGGGGTAGAGTGCCTTGTCCTCGCTCGTCACCATCCGCCTATTCGATCATGTGGATCGGTGCGCCCCAGCCGCCCCAGACATAGATGCAGAAGAACAGGAAGAGCCACACGACGTCGACGAAATGCCAGTACCACGCGGCCGCCTCGAAGCCGAAATGCTGCTTCGGCGTGAACTGGCCGATCGCCGCCCGGATCAGACAGACGATCAGGAAGATGGTGCCGATGATCACGTGGAAGCCGTGGAAGCCGGTCGCCATGAAGAAGGTCGAGCCGTAGATGCTGCCGCCGAAGGAAAATGCCGCGTGGGCGTATTCGTAGATCTGGACCCCGGTGAAGGTCATGCCGAGCAGGACGGTGCAGACCAGGCCCCAGATCAGCCCCCTGCGGTCGTTGTGGAGAAGGGCGTGATGGGCCCAGGTCACCGTCGTGCCGGACGTCAGGAGGATCAGGGTGTTGAGCAGCGGGAAATGCCAGGGATCGAAGACCTCGATTCCCTTCGGCGGCCAGTGACCGCCGGTGAATTCGGCGCGCAGCACCTGCTCCGGCGCATTGGGAAAGAGGCTCGCGTCGAAGAATGCCCAGAACCAGGCAACGAAGAACATCACCTCCGAGGCGATGAACAGGATCATCCCGTAGCGAAGACCAAGCTGGACGACAGGGGTGTGGTCGCCCTCCTGCGCTTCGTGGACGACGTCCCGCCACCAGACCAGCATCGTGTAGAGCACGCCGAGCAGGCCCGGGAAGATCCACCACAAGGAGGCGCCGTGCATGAACGAGATGGCGCCGATCGCCAGCGCAAAGGCGGAAACCGCGCCGAGCACCGGCCACGGGCTCGGATTGACGAGATGGTATGGGTGGGTCTTTGCGTGGGCCTCAGCCATTTCCAGATGCTCCGACGTCAGAATGCACGGTCTCTGCCGACCACCGCAGCGGTCTTGGCGGGTTCGGCGGGATAGAAGGTGTAGGAAAGCGTGATGGTATGGATGCTGTCGAGTTCCTTGTCATCGGCGATGGCCGGGTCGACGAAGAAGGTGACCGGCAGCTCAGCCGACTCGCCCGGCTCCAGCATCTGGTCGCTGAAGCAGAAGCAGGCGATCTTGTTGAAATAGACACCGGCCTCGAGAGGCGAAACGTTGAAGGCCGCCGTCCCGCTCGTCCGGTGGTCGGTGCGGTTCTCGGCGACGAAGACCGCCTGCCCCACCTCGCCGGCCTTGAGCCGGACCTGCCGCGTCTGCGGCCGAAAGCTCCAGCCGAGACCGTTGACGATGTTGGCATCGAAACGAACGGTGACGGGCCGGTCGATCGCCGGCGGCGCGTTCGCCGCGCGCTGGGTCGTGCCGCCATAGCCGGTCACCTGGCAGAAGATCCGATAGAGGGGCACCGCCGCAAAGGCCATTCCGACCATGCCGGCGACGAACACCGCGCACGCCGCCGCCGTCAGTCCCAGCCGGGACTTCCGCCGCGCCTCGCTCTCGGCCTCGCCGGTCGGGATGGCGCGGGTCATAGCGCCCTGCTCGCGATGTTCGAGCCGATCTTGGCGATCGTCACCACGTAGAACAGAACGACGAGACCCGCGAGCACGAGCGCGATGGCGATCGAACGCGCCCGGCGCCGACGGCGGAGCGCATCGGACCGTCTCACCGGCTCGTCACGGTGATCGTCCATTTCGGGGCTTCCGGTCACCGTCAAACTCATCGATTATCGAACGCCCGATCCATGAAGAAAGGATGCCCGACCTTGTCAACACGGCCGGAGAGCCGCAGATGCCACGAAGCGTTCAGCTCGGTCTCGTTGGCGACCTGATCCTTGGCCGCCGGGTCAACGCGGCCCTCGTCGGCGGCATGCCGCCCGCCGAGATGTGGGGCGACCTCAGGCCGCGCATGCTGGCAACCGACGCCATGATCGGCAATCTCGAAGGGCCGATCACCACCCATTCCACCAAGTGGGACCGCTGGAAGACCTTCTATTTCCGCGCCGATCCGCTGGCGCTCGATGCGCTGAAGGCCGGCAATTTCAAATGCCTGGCGCTCGCCAACAATCACATGATCGACTATGGCGCCGAGGGGTTGTTCGACACCCGCAAGCACCTCGAGGCCGCCGGCATCGCCTTTGCCGGCGCCGGCGCCGATCCGGATCAGGCGACGAAGCCGGCCCTGTTCACCGCCGGTCAGGTCAGGATCGGCTTCATCTCGATCACCAATACCGTCCCGGCCTTCCGCGCCAAGCCGGATCGCCCCGGCACCAGTTACTGGAGAATCCGCAACGACCGGCAGACCATCGGTCGCCTCGCCGGCCTTATCTATGACCTGCGCCACGCAGGCGCCGAGCTCATCATCCTGTCGGTCCATTGGGGGCCCAACTACCGTTGGTGGCCGACGCAGCGCCACAAGGCATTCGCCCGGCACGCCATCGATCTCGGCGTGGACATTGTCCACGGCCATTCCGCCCATATCTTGCAGGCGGTCGAGTTCCACGGCAAAGGCGTCATCCTCTACGACACCGGCGACTATATCGACGACCTTCCGGTCGTTCCGGGCTTTCGCAGCGACTATTCGTTTCTGTTCCTCGTCGAGGCCGGGCCGAGCATGACGCCAAGCCTGCGCATGGTTCCCGCCAAGCTGTCGCCGGCCAGGGTCAGCATCGCTACCGGTGACGACGCCGACACCATCCGCAGCGATATGACCCGCCGCTGCCGCGGCTACGCCGTCGACATCCGCGAGGAAGACGGCGAGCTGGTCGCGACCGCGCCGCCGCAATCCGCCCCGGAGCGCACCTCCGCCGAGGCGCGAAGCGGCTAGGCGGCTCATACGGCGCCTCCGGCGATCGCCTCGCCGAGCAGCACTGCGAACAGCAGGAACAGGTAGAGGACCGAATAGGCGAAGAGGTCGCGCGCCGCCCGCTCGCCGGCGGCGTTCGCCTCGCTGTAGTAGACCCTGACGGCAAACCCGACGAAGCCGGCGCCCGCCAGCGTCGCCACCGCCAGGTACACCAGCCCCGCGTAGCCGAGGGCGAACGGCGCCAGCGCCGCGATCGCCAGGATGACCGAATAGATCAGGATTTGCTGGCGCGTCGCGGCGGGGCCGGCCACCACCGGCAGCATCGGCACCCCGGCGCGCCGGTAGTCGTCGGCCCGATAGAGCGACAGCGCCCAGAAATGCGGCGGCGTCCACAGGAAGATGATGGCGAAGAGAACCAGGCTTTCGATGCCGACGCCGCCGGTCACTGCCGCCCAGCCGATCACCGGCGGCAAAGCGCCGGCCGCCCCGCCGATGACGATGTTCTGCGGCGTCGTCCGCTTCAGCCACATCGTGTAGACGACAACGTAGAAGAAGACGGTGAAGGCGAGCAGCCCGGCGGCCAGCCAGTTGGCGACAAGGCCGAGGAAGGCGACCGATCCGACAGCCAGCGTCGCGCCGAAGGCGAGCGCATCGCCCGGTGTCAGACGGCCGGCGGCGACCGGCCGGCCACGGGTGCGGCGCATGACGCGATCGATATCGGCGTCGTACCACATGTTCAGTGCGCCCGAGGCCCCGGCGCCCACCGCGATGGCAAGTAGCGCCGCCATGCCGAGGATCGGGTTCATGCCGTCCGGCGCGAGCACCATGCCGGTCAGCGCCGTGAAGACCACCAGCGACATCACGCGCGGCTTGAGAAGCGCGAAGAAGTCGCCGACCGACTCCGGCGCGAGATCGTCCGTGTCGGCGGTTGCTTCCAGCTTGCGTTGGTCGACGTAGGCCATGCGTTGTCGGCTTCCCGGATCAGGACCGGCCGGCGCCGAAGCGCCGGTCGCTTACTTGATCCGCGGCAGCACCTCCCACTGATGGAACGGCGGCGGCGATGACAGCTGCCACTCAAGCGTCGTGGCGCCGGCACCCCACGGGTTGTTCCCGGCCAGCCGCTTCTTGGCGAAGGCATCCCACAGCCCCCACAGGAAGATCAGCACGCCGAGGCCGGAGATGTAGGAGCCGATCGACGAGACCATGTTCCATGGCGCGAAGGCGTCCGGATAGTCGGCGTAGCGGCGCGGCATGCCCGACAGGCCGAGGAAGTGCTGCGGGAAGAAGACGAGGTTGACGCCGATGAACGTCACCCAGAAGTGCAGCTTGCCGATCCGCTCGTTGTACATGTAGCCGCTCATCTTGGGGAACCAGTAGTACAAGCCGGCGAAGATGGCGAAGACCGCGCCAAGCGACAGCACGTAGTGGAAGTGGGCGACCACGTAGTAGGTGTCGTGGAGCACGTAGTCGAGCCCGGCATTGGCGAGCTGCACGCCGGTGACGCCGCCGACCGTGAACAGGAAGATGAAGCCGATCGCCCACAGCATCGGCGTCTTGAACTCGATGGAGCCGCCCCACATCGTCGCGATCCACGAGAAGATCTTGATGCCGGTCGGCACCGCGATCACCATCGTCGCGGCGACGAAATAGGCCTGGGTGCGTCAGCGACAGCCCGACCGTGTACATGTGGTGCGCCCAGACGACGAAGCCGATGAAGCCGATCGCGACCATCGCATAGGCCATGCCGAGATAGCCGAAGATCGGCTTCTTCGAGAAGGTCGAGACGATCTGGCTGATGATGCCGAAGCCCGGCAGGATCAGGATGTAGACCTCCGGATGGCCGAAGAACCAGAACAGGTGCTGGAACAGCACCGGATCGCCGCCGCCCTGGGGCTCGAAGAAGGTCGTGCCGAAATTGCGGTCGGTCAGCAGCATGGTGATGGCGCCGGCGAGCACCGGCAGCGCCAGCAGGAGCAGGAACGCCGTCACCAGGATCGACCACACGAACAGCGGCATCTTGTGCAGCGTCATGCCCGGTGCGCGCATGTTGAAGATCGTGGTGATGAAGTTGATCGCGCCGAGGATCGACGAGGCGCCGGCGAGATGCAGCGCGAGGATCGCGAAGTCCATCGCCGGCCCCGGCTGCCCCGAGGTCGAGAGCGGCGGATAGATGGTCCAGCCGCCGCCGACGCCAGTGGCCCCCGGCGCGCTCGGCATGAACAGCGAGATGACCAGGAGCGTCAGGGCTGGCGGCAGCAGCCAGAACGAGATGTTGTTCATCCGCGGGAAGGCCATGTCGGGCGCGCCGATCATGATCGGCACGAACCAGTTGCCGAAGCCGCCGATCATCGCCGGCATGACCATGAAGAAGATCATGATCAGGCCGTGGGCGGTGGTGAAGACGTTGTAGACTTCCGGGTTGCCGAAGATCTGCAGGCCCGGCTGCATCAGCTCGAGCCGCATGCCGATCGACAGAAGGCCGCCGACGATTCCGCCAACGATCCCGAACACCAGGTACATCGTACCGATGTCCTTGTGGTTGGTGGAATACAGCCAGCGCCGCCATCCGGTAGGATGGTGGTCGTGTGCTGCTTCGGCCGCGCTCATTGCCATTGTCAGTCTCCTTCAGAACCCCGCAGCGGCGAGCGCGCTCCCGGCGTGCTCAACCGTGAATCCAGTTTCAGGCGCCGTTCTTTGCCAGCTTGTCGGCGGGCGCCGCCTCCGCCGTCGGCTGGTTGAGCAGCTTGTAGGCTGCGCCGAGATCCGACTTGGCGGCATCCGCCCATGCCTTGAACTTCTCCGGCGACACCGCCTGGACGGCGATCGGCATGAAAGCATGATTGCGGCCGCAAAGCTCGGAGCACTGGCCGTAATACATGCCTTCCTTCTCGACCAGGAACCACGTCTCGTTCAGCCGGCCGGGAATTGCGTCGATCTTGAAACCAAGCGAGGGCACCGTGAACGAGTGGATCACGTCGGCGCCGATCACCTGCATGTGGATGACCGTTCCGGTCGGCACCACCATGTTGTTGTCCACCGCCAGCAGCCTCGGCTGGGTTGCCGGATCGGTGATCTGGTCGTCGGTCAAAATCAAGGAATCGAACGAAATGTCGCCGTTGTCCGGATATTCGTAACTCCAGTACCACTGGCTACCGGTCGCCTTGATCGTCAGCGCATTGTCGGGATTGTAGTTCGGAACCGCCCGCGCCGGGTCGTGCTCGGCGATGAGCAGCGAGAAGGAGGGGACCGCAATCCCGACGAGGATCAGAATCGGGACCACCGTCCAGATCAGCTCGATCAGGGTATTGTGGCTCGTCTTTGATGGCACCGGGTTCCGCCGGGCATTGAAGCGGACCATGACGATGACGAGAAGTGCCAGCACGAAGATCATAATCGCGCTGATGACGATCAGCAGCCCGTTGTTGAAGCTGTGGATCATTTCCATGATCGGGGAGCCGGCCGGCTGCAGGTTGACTTCCCACGGCTGCGGCTGGGTCGCGGCTGCCGGAGCCGTCAGCCCCAGCACCGCCGGGACGGCAAGTGCCAAACTCCTGCCCAGCCACGAAATTGCCTGCTTCACGTCTCTCTCCTTTGAGCCCGTCCACGCCGGTCGATCCACCGGTATCGTAACGCAGAATCGACCGCCGGCCCCACGACAATCCGGATGTTAACCGAGTTCTGGACGACACAAACCACAAGCCGATTTTCCCCGCAACGTACGATCACAGGCAACGATGCGGCAAATCGCGCCCCTGTCAGCCATTTTTCCGGCGCAAAACCGTGGATTTTCAACGACGGGTGGATTGGTGCAGGATGCAAGACAAGCGATTCGGGAATTGGTCGCGCCGGCCGGTTGATCGGCAACCCTGGCGCCGATGAGATATGGCGATATGCACAACGACGTAGACGACCGGCGCGGACCGTATGACGAGGCCGAAGACCAGCGTCCACGGTACGAGGACGTCGAAGGGCGGCCCGTGCGCTACCAGGACGACGGTCGCGAGCATTACGACGAGCGCGCGCACTATGACGAGCGCTACGAGGAACGCTACGAGGACTTCGCGGATGCCGGCGGCTACGACGAGCCGCCGCCGCGAAGGAGCCGGCTCGTTCCGATCCTGACCGTCGTCGCCTCGCTGCTCGCCGTCGCCATCGCGGCGGTCGTGGTGCTGTACGTGACAGGCGTCTTCGACGGCAGCGCCGGCCCGTCGACCAGCGTCGCCACGAACGAGGCGCCGCCGATTGATCTGACGCCCGACACCACGGCGCCGCCACCCGATGTCAGCGATGTCCCGCCGCCGGCTGACGGCGGCTCGTCCGCTGCCGCACCGGACGTGCGCGACGCGGCGGTCTCCATCGCGCCACCGGCGCAGGGCGAGCCGCCGGTCCGCTCGTCGCACGGCGACTGGCAGGTCCGCTGCGACACGCCGGCCGGGGCGAAGAACGAGCAGTGTGTTCTCATGCAGTTCGTCACCGCCGAGGATCGCGACAATGTCGGCCTGACGGTGATCGTGCTGAAGACGGCCGACGGCAAGGCGCGCCTGATGCGCATCCTGGCGCCGCTCGGGGTGCTCCTGCCGTCCGGTCTCGGCCTGAAGATCGACCAGACCGATATCGGGCGGGCCGGCTTCGTCCGCTGCCTGCCGAATGGCTGCGTCGCTGAAGTGATTCTCGAAGACAAGCTCCTCAATCAGCTCGAGACCGGCAAGACGGCAACCTTCATCATCTTCCAGACGCCGGAAGAAGGGATCGGCATCCCGATTTCGCTCGCCGGCTTCGGTGAGGGGTTCAAGGCACTGCCGTAGCGGGACGAGGCCGCTTCCCTGAATGGCAAGCTTTTTTTGACCGGGGTGACGCTTCGTGGCGTCGCGCACCGGTTCCAATGACGCACTTGCCAGAGTGTCGCCGCGGGTCCAATGGCAGGAATCCTGCCGTGGCAAACGGCACGATCTTCTGTGTCTGCATCGCCGCGGACGAAGCCCTGATCCGGGAGCATTCCCGGCTTTCCGGCTTCCCTGCCAATGTCGTCACCGAGCTCAGGGCGGTCATCGACCCGGCGACCGCCGGCTGGGGCGCCCTCCCCGGTCCGGACCGCGATGACCCTTGATTTGCGAGCGGACTGACTGTCTGCTCGCCGATCATGGCCAACGTCATCGGTGTCAACGAGTTCATCCAGTACGTTGGGGCGCTGATTGCGCTGCTCAATCCGATCAGCAAGATCCCGGTGATGCTTGCCTTGACGGTCCGCGATTCGGCGAAAGGCCGCCGAGATGTGGCCATTGTCGCCAGCGTGACTGTGTTGATCACGCTGTTGGTCGTCTCGCTCCTCGGTCGGGAAATTCTCCATTTCTTCGCGATCACGCCGGATCTGTTCCGGGTGGCCGGGGGACTGATCATCCTTCTCACCGGGATTTCCATGCTGCGCCCGGACGGCCAGCTGCAGCAGATTCCCGCCGAAATGGACCACAATCCCGCGATCGTGCCTTTGGGCATTCCTCTGCTCGCTGGACC
>CAVQBS010000027.1:0-92950 GCA_963710805.1 uncultured Alphaproteobacteria bacterium
GTACTGGTGCCGTGCGGCATTGGCTTGCAGAGCAAATACGCGTGGCTGTTCCAGGTTCTTATACGTGACGGCAAAAGCTGGCGCGGATCGGCAGAGGAACTCAATGGGGGAACATGACCACAGACGCCCTGGTCTCCATTCCGACGGCGGCCACCTCATGGCGTACGCTTTCAATGAAGTCCCGTCTCGTCGATACGCCATGTCGAGCCATTCCATCGGAGCCATTGGCCGCGCGTGTGATCGTAAATGAACTTGTCCGCGAGCATCTGCTCGATGCCGCGGGCAATCGCGTCCTCGGATGGCTTACGGCGTTCCGGATTGGATGCTGCCGCACCTAATCCTGACGTCTTGCCAGCAGCGTCCGATGTCGTCTCATCAGGGCGACAATTTGTGGTCTTCATATCGCCGCCCTCCGCGCGGGTGGCCAGCGCATCGGCGCGCACAAGCATGCAGCCGCCGGCCGCCGCGGCCGTCCGGCGGGAAGGCCGGTTCACCCACGCAAACGGGTAAAGCATGCGGAAGAAGAAGATGAAGGCCGGGATGATGAACCGTTCAGCAAGGCTCTCGCAATGGAGCTTCGCCATGATCGAGGTGAGCACGAGGCCATCTGCAACGGCCCGGCTCACGAGGCGGCGCACGACGTCGGGCGCGTAGGTTATGTCGGCGTCCGTCAACAGGAGATAGTCGGGGCGGCGGCTCGCCGCGCGGTCGATGCCCTGCTTCTGCGCCCACACCTTGCCGGTCCAGCCGGACGGCAGCGGACGCCCTTCGACGACCGTCAGTCGCTGATCGGCACCGGCCTCGGCGGCGGCGGCTGCGGGCGGCATCGGCCGTGCTGTCGTCGCTGTCGTCATCGACAACGATCACGTCCATCGGGACGGCGTAGTCCTGGGCGAGAAGGGAGCGGACGGTCGCGCCGACCGTCGCTGCTTCATTCCGGGCCGGGATCACCGCGATGACCCGCGGCCAAACCCGCGGTGGCGCCTCGTCGCGAGAGCGATCTTGGCGGACAATCCAGAAACCGCCGCGTCCAACGATCAGATAGAGCCACATGCCGAGAACGATCCAGGCAATGAATTCAAACATTTGTGCCGCGCCGAAAGCCGCCTTTCGGCGTCGATTATGCACGGCAACGTGTCATTGGCCAAAAAGTTCCCGCTCAGGAACCGTTTCGTACAGAATCCTTGAGGATATCGGGCAATTCTCGGCATTGTCGGGTGCATGACAGGCAAGGATGGTGTCCTCATCACAGGGGCGAGCGGTTTCGTCGGCTCCGCGGTGGCAGGCGCGCTGGTGGAGCGGGGTTATGTGGTACGGGCGCTCCTGCGGCCCTCAAGTCCGACCGGCCATCTCCGCGGTCTCGATCTTGATTATGTGCAGGGCGACGTGCGCGATGCCGGGTCGGTCCGGTCGGCCATGCGCGGCATGCGCCTGGTCTTTCACGTGGCGGCAGACTACCGGCTGTGGGCTCCGGACCCGGCCGAAATCGTGGCAACTAACGTGGTCGGGACGCGGACCGTCATGGAGGAGGCGCTGCGCGCCGGCGTCGAGCGCGTTGTCCACACAAGCAGCGTCGCCACGCTCCAATTGCGGGAGGACGGCAGCCCGGCCGATGAAACTCAGTGCCTCGCCGAAAGTGCTGCCACCGGAGCCTACAAGAAGAGCAAGATCGCTGCCGAGCGCGTCGGTCGACGAAATGGTGATGCGAGGCCTGGAGGTCGTCATCGTCAACCCATCGACGCCGGTCGGTCCCCGCGACGTGCGGCCGACGCCGACCGGCCGGCTGATCCTCAATGCGGCGGCGGGCCGGATGCCCGGCTACGTCGACACCGGCCTCAACGTCGTGCATGTCGACGATGTTGCCGCCGGCCACGTCGCTGCGCTGGAGCGCGGCCGTGTCGGCGAGCGCTACATCCTCGGCGGGCAGAACGTCATGCTCGTCGATATCCTCGCCGCGGTTGCGAAAGAGACCGGCAGGCCGCCGCCGCGGCTGAAGATTCCACGGGCGGCGGTCGTTCCGTTTGCCCTCGCCGCGGAGGTCCTTGCCCGCAGGACGGGGCGCGAACCCTTCGTGACGCGTGACGGCCTCCGCATGTCCAAGGCGCGCATGTTCTTCACGGCCGCCAAGGCCGAGCGTGAGCTGGGCTTTCATGCGCGGCCCTATGGCGAGGGGATCCGGGATGCCATCCGGTGGTTTCGGAGCGCCGGCTATCTGCGCCAGTAGGCCCTTCCGATCGCGCCCGAGGCGAACCCCGTCATTTCCCCCGATCCCCGAGGATGGGGCGGATCCAGCGGTAGATGCGTGAGTGGGTGTCCTCGCCCGGGATCTCCCAAGGGCCGCCCAGATAGTCCTTGACGTAGAGTTCCTCGACCAGCGTCTTGCCGGCCGCGGCGATCGGCACGGCAAAGATGATACCGAGGATGCCGAACAGAGTACCCGCGATGACCTGGAGGCCGAGTGTGGTTGCCGGCGGCAGGCGAACGGTGCGCTCCTGAACCAGAGGCGTCACAAGATGGGTCTCGAGGAACTGGATGAGGAGGTAGGTACCGAGGCCGTAAAGGGCCATGACGAAGCTCTGCGACAGTCCGGCGAGGATGATGATGATGCCCGCCACGAACGGTCCAACCGTCGGTATGAAGCTGAGCAAGCCGGCCTGCACGGCAAGCAGCGCCGGATAGGGCATGCCGACCAGCATCAGGGACGTGATGCTGGCGAGGAAGATGACGGTCATGCTGACGCTCTGGCCGATAAGCCATTCGCGCATGGCATGGGCGGAGAGATCGAGGACCTCACTTGCCCGTGACCGCCTGTCCTTTGGCAGGAGGCTCAGGATCACGGCCTTGTAGACGCCTGGCTCCCAGGCGAAGAACGCGCCGAGGAAAAGGATTGCGGCGAGCAGGACAACGATGCCCATCGCGGTCGTGGCGATGTCCGTCGCCCCACCGAAGAGCACCGCCCCGCCGGGCAGCAGCGACCTCAGGTCGGTCCCGGGCGGGAACAGGCCGAGCCCTCCATTCTGGAGAAACTGATTGGCCTCGGAGAACAGCTTCTTCATCGCGGAGACGAAGTTGTTCGCCTGCCCGACGAGGATGGCGCCGCCAAAAAAGAGGGCGAGGACGATGAGGATGGTCGCGACCGCGAACACTACGGTGAGACGGACCCGGCGGCCCCAAGGCACGACATAGGCCAGCCCGCGGGCGCCGGCGTCGAACAGAACGGCAAGCAGGACGCCGGCCAGGATGGTGATGATCGCGGTGGAGGCAAGCCAGATCACCGCGACGATCATGGCGAGGACAGTCACCACCGTCGCGACCAGAACGGTCGTTCCAGCGATTTCGGCCGTGATCGGCCAGCGTCGGGATGGTTGATCCGTCACGAATGATCCTTTCCGATGCAGCCCGGGGCGCGGCCCGGGCGCATCTCAAGGCGCGTCGGCGTAGCCCCCCGGCGGTCGGCCGGAGAACCTGGCCGCATCAGCGACCCCCGGATCGGTCAGCGCGGCGAGCTCGTCGACGTAACGGTAGTTAACCGCGTGGCCGGGGAAGTCGTTCCGCGTCGCCGGGTGAGTGTAGATTTCGACGAGGCCGTCCGGCAGGTGCTCGAGGAGGCCGCGGAGACGATCGGCAGTCATCCTGCCGGTCCAGCGCAGGCCGAACACCGCATCGGCGGTCCTGACGCCGGCGGCGTTGGCGCGTGCCCGCAGGAGCCGCGCCCACGGCGAAGCGATGTTCGGGCGCCGTGTCGAACCGTTCGGATCGGCCTGCAAGAGCACCGGAACCGGCTCGACCGGCACGCGGATCGCCTTCATGCCGAAGCGGCGGCCGATGGCCAGAAGATCGGCGGCGACGAGGGGGTGCAGATGGAAGTGCTTGTGCGCACTGACGTGATCGAGGGCACGCCCGGTCTTGCGGAACGCCTCGAACTGCGCGGTGATCTCGCTCTGCATCTGGCGGCGCACCTTCGGGCGAAGCAGTTCGAAGCCTGTAAGGGTCATGTTGCCGGATAGCGTCCCGTCGCGGGCGACCAGAATTCTTGATCTGGTCGGCCGGCAGAATGGGTTCGCCCTCGACCAGAACAAGATGCAGGCCGAGGCGGAGGTTGGGCATGCGGCGGGCGAGCGCCAGCGCGTGTTCGGCCGCCGGACCGGCGACCATCAGATCGGCGGCGCTGAGGATGCCTTTGCGGTGCGCCGCCTCGATGGCGTCATTCACCTCTTCGGCGAGGCCAAAGTCGTCGGCGGTGACGACCAGCCCATTCAGCGTTCCGCTCCCCGTCTCTCGCGCAGGAAGGCGAAGAACTCGACGGCCTCGCGCAACCGCCGCTTCAGCATTTCGGGGCTCCTCGCCATCTCGGAGACGATCGCAGCGATCTTCGGCACCCGGAAGTAGAAGCGGCGGTAGAACTCCTCGACCGAATGGTGGATCTCCGCATGGCTGAGGTGCGGATAGTGAAGCGGTGCCAGCTGAACGCCGTGTGCGTCGACCAGTTCGGCGTTTCCTTCGTCGAGCCACCCGTTCTCGATCGCCTGCTTGTGCAGGTAGGTGCCCGGATAGGGGGCGGCGATCGATACCTGCAGCGTGTGCGGATTGATCTCGCGTGCGAACTGGATGGTCTTCTGGATGGTCTCGCGGGTTTCGCCGGGAAGACCCAGGATGAACGTGCCGTGGATAGTGATGCCGAGGTCGTGGCAGTCCCGGGTGAAGCGCCGGGCGACGTCGATCAGCATACCCTTCTTGATGTTGTGGAGGATCTGCTGATCGCCCAACTCGTAGCCGACCAGCAGGAGCCGGAGCCCGTTGTCGCGCATGACCTTCAGCGTTTCGCGCCGCACGTTGGCCTTGGCGTTGCATGACCACGTCACACCAAGCTTGCCAAGCTCGCGCGCGATCGCCTCGGCGCGCTGCGGATCGTCGGTGAAGGTGTCGTCGTCGAAGAAGAACTCCCTGACCTGGGGGAGTTCCTTCTGCGCCCAGGCGACCTCGGCGACGACGTTCTCCACGCTTCGCGTCCGGTAGCGGTGACCGCCGACGGTCTGCGGCCAGAGGCAAAAGGTGCACCGCGACTTGCAGCCGCGCCCCGTGTAGAACGAGACATAGGGGTGCTTCAGATAGCCGATGAAGTAGTTCTCGATGGTCAGGTCGCGCTTGTAGATCGGCGTGACGAAGGGAAGGTCGTCCATCCGCTCGATCATGGGCCGTTCGCCGGTTTCCCGGATCACGCCGTCCTGGTCCCGATAGGTCAGGCCCGCCACGTCCCGCCAGTCGTGGCCTTCGGCCATCTCCTTGATGGTGAAGTCGAACTCCTTGCCGGTGACGAAATCAAGGCTCGGCCCTTTCTCGAGGCTGCCCCGCTGATTGACCGCGACATTGGCGCCGACAAGTCCGACCTTGAGGTTCGGGTTGGCGTCCTTGAGCGCCGCGGCTGCCCTGACGTCCGAGGCAAAGGATGGCGTCGAGCTGTGCAGCACGGCCAGATCGTAGTTGCCGGCCTCGGCGGTGATCTCCTGCAATGAGATGTTGTCGGGAACCGCGTCGATCAGCTTGCCGTTGGGCACCAGCGCGGCGGCCTGGGCAAGCCAGGTCGGGTACCAGAAAGACCGGATCTCGCGCCGCGCCTGATATCGTGAGCCGGCGCCGCCGTCGAACCCGTCATAGCTCGGGGCCTGAAGGAAGAGCGTGCGCATGATGGCCTTCTCAATCGGTGTACGGCACGAGCGTTCCGTCGGACGCGATCCGGTATCGCCGGCCGCGCCATAAGACGCTGGTGCCAAAAAAGCTTGCCGCGTAGACGGCGAACGAAATGCATTCGCGGACGGGCACAAGCCAATAGGAAGCCGGTTCGCCCCCGAACCGCTTTTCAACGGCCCGACCGAGGCCCATCCGGCAGGCCACGGCGAGCAACGCGACGACGACCGCCTGCAGACCGCCTCCGCAGACCATGGCGATCACGGCAAGCGGGAACGGATGCGTGACGACGCCGCCGGCGTAGCCGACCGGATCGATGCTTCTGATCGTGCGGGCAAAGCGTAGTTGCCGTGCCCAGAGCGCCCCCGCGGTTGCCTCGGAGCAGACGTGACCCACAGCGAATGACGGCACCGCAACCCGCCGGCCGAGGCCGCGAATGGCTTCGCCGATCGCGTAATCGTCCCACAACTGCTCGACGAATGCCTGGAAGCCGCCGATCTGGCGGAGCGTTTCGCGCGACATTGCGATGGTCGACCCGAAACAGGGGCGGGCGAGTCCGAAGGTAAGGGCAAAGACTACGCTCGGCAGGAAGTGCAGGTTGATTTCCATGCTGGCCAGGCGGGCCCAGAGGCCCCCTTTGGCGGCACCTCCGTAGAGGCAGGTTACGCCGCCGACATCAGCCTTCTGCAATTCGGCGACGACGTTCGCAAGATAGTCGGGCTCGACTTCGATGTCGCTATCGACCATCACCAGCGTGTCGTGCCGGGCGCGGGCCGCCATGTTGATGAGGTTCGAGATCTTGAGGTTGCGGCCGTTGACCTCAGTATCGACGTGCAAGTCGAGCGCATGAGGCGAAGGCTCTGCGGCGACCTTCTCAACGATCTTCACCGCCGGATCTTCCGGACTGAGGACGCCGCAGACAATCTGTACCGGCGCGGCATAATCCTGCCGGCGAAGGCCACGCAGCCTGGCGTCCAGGCCCGGCTCGGGTCCGCAGAGGGGAACGAGGACCGTAACCGGCTCGGGCAGAAGAGCCTTCTTCGACGTCCGCAACCCGTGGCGAAGCACGACCACGATGGTCGTAGCCAGGTAAAGGCACCCGATCGTGGCTATGGCGAGGAACACCTCCGCCAACCAGCGCAGAACATCGTCAGCTGGCGGCATGGGATCGCTTCCTCTCTCCTGCAAAATCTGGAACGTCAGGATAGCGGTGTTCAAGGGTGCGCCTTGAGAGGTAGGCGACGACAGGATCGCGCTGCAGCACCTCGGCCCGTACTGCAAACGGATTCGATGCGACGACCAGGAGGAACATCAGGACATTTTCGCCCAGCCGATGGAGCCTCCGCGACCGCCTGCCGCCAGTCGGAACCCAATGAAATCCATAGCGACCGGCAAGCTTCGCCACGGGTTTGTTGCGCTCCGCCGAGCGGAGGCTCATGTCGGCGCGGATCGCCTTGACAGGATCGAGGGCCGGTTCCTGCCGCAGATAGTCCGCCAGAGCTCTCAGGGACCTGTCGATGGCTTGGCCGAGCTCCCGGCCCCATGCGAGCGTCGGCCCCTGCCGCCCGATGGGAGGGATGTGTTCGTTCCAGATATGCAGCGTCAGAATCGGGTCGCCCGTCTCGAGGTGGGTTCCGTCCGGAAACGCCACCGACTGATCGGCAACCGCGCGCTGGATGCGAAAAAGGCACCCGGGCTCTGTGCTGTACTCGAATACTCCCTGTGCGCGTCGCAGCCGGCTGTCCAGAGCAAAGACGGCCGCGCCAAGCCATCGGCCGGCTAACCCGCGTCTTTCTGTCAGCCCCGCGGACAAATCATCTGCTCCGTTCCCGGCCAGAATAATGGGAAACCCGCGCCACCCCAAGAAGGTTCCTCAGGGCGGCAAGGCGATCAGGCCCCCCAGTCCAGCGCCCCCCGACATGGGAGTCTCGTCCTCCGCTTCATATTGATAGCGGCGGGTCCACGGCCTCGGTGCGGGGTGATCGACGCAAGGCTTGTAGGCAAGGGTCTGCGCCACGGAGAGCCAACCGCGATCGAAGGCGAGGGCCATTCCGGCAAGATAAATGCGCCAGACCCGGTAGCGCGCAGCGCCCGCGACCTCGGCTGCCCGCTCCGCGTTCGCCTCGAGGCGCCTCACCCAGAGAAGCAGCGTGCGCGCGTAGTGCGGCCGCAGGTCTTCGACATCGACCGGCTCGAGGCCGCTCCGCATGACTTCCCGGAAGACGCGGGGAAGGTTGGGCAGCTCGCCGCCCGGAAAGACGTGCCGGTCGATGAATTCGCCGCCCGGCGGCCCCTGGGAGCGGCCCTCGGGATCGGTTGCGATGATCCCGTGGTTGAGCAGTGCGCCGCCCGGCTTGAGCAGACGCTTGATCGTCCCGAAGTAGACCGGCAGATTGCTCAGCCCGACATGCTCGTACATGCCGACGGAGACGATCTTGTCGAAGACGGCTTCTCCCGGAATGTCGCGATAATCCTCGAGCCGAATTTCTACCGAATCGCCGAGACCGTCGGCGGCGACGCGATCGCTCGCAAACCGGTATTGCGTCGGGCTGTTGGTTACGCCCACCGCCTTGACCCCGTAGCGGCTTGCCGCTCGGCGGACCAGGCCGCCCCAGCCACAGCCGATGTCGAGGATCGTGTCGTCCGGCCGCAGATTCAGCTTGCGGCAGATGTGGTCGATCTTCTGTTCCTGAGCATGGTCGATGTCCTCCGTCCCGGTCACGAAATACGCACAGGAGTAGGACATGCTCTCGTCGAGCCACAGCCGGTAGAAATCGTTCGAGACGTCGTAGTGGTGGGTGATCGCTACGGCGTCGTTCGTTCTGGAATGGCGGAAGCGCAGTCGCTGGAGCGGGCGCACGATTGCGGCGAGGCGCGAGATGCGGCCGAAGCGCTCGGCGAGCAGAATTCCGATCTGCAGGATGTCCTGGACCGTCCCGTCGACGAGCAGGTCGCCGGCTGCATAGGCATCACCGAGCTTGTCGATACGGCCGGTGACGAAGGACCGCACCACCGCCGGTGACCGGATCGTCAGTGTCACGGTTGGATCGGATCCGAAGTCGAAGGAGTTCTCCGTCCCAAAAGACGATTCGCAATGGCACCGGGTCCGACGATCCGAACCTTTTGAGGCTTGCGAGGAATCGCTGACGGAATGACATGGCTTTGCTTCTCCAAACAGAGGAGAGCCGGGCGCGCCGGCCTCAATCCGAATGGGCCTCCTGCTCCCGGTAAAGGGTCGCCAGGGTCGCCTTGAGAGCGAGCGCGACCGGAACCGCCAGGACCACACCGACGATTCCGAAAAGCAGTCCCCCGGTGAGAAAGCAGAAGATGACAAGGACCGGCCGCACATAGGCCGCCCTGCCGAGCACGATGGGGCCGAAGAATTCGTCAATCGAAATGCGCAAGGCGGCGGCGTAGAAAACGTACTCCACGATGCCGCCGACGTTGGTGGACTGTTGGACCGCCACCAGTCCGGCGATCACCGCGGAGGCCACCGGACCAACCAGCGGAATGAGTTCGAGCACACCGGTGAGAAGCGCCAGGAACAGCGCGTCGTGGATGCCGAGGATCAGCCCCAGCCCGACATAGGCGGCGGTCGTTGCATAGAGGACGACCAGCGCAACGCCGATGAAATACCGGCGGAGAACCGGATCGAGCTCCCTCCACACGCGACCGGCAAACGCCCGGTGGTCGGGCGGCACCAGCCAGATCATCCCCTTACCGACCGCCGGAGCGTCATTGAGAAGGTATCCAAGGACGACCCATGAGAGCACGAAGCCGAACACGATGGCGATGGCGAGTTCCGCGACTGTGAGAAGCGTCCCGTTCTGGGCAAGCCGGCGGTGGAGTCCATTGACGACCTCGTCGGCGATCTGTGTCGCGTCGAAGGACTGACCGAGCAGGGTGAAGCTTCCATCGCCGATCAATGCCTGGGCGAGTCTCGTCACGGTACCGTGCAGGTCTCCCACGATGTTCATGATCTGGCTGACGAGAGATGGCCCGACCAGGAAGCCGAACAGCGCGGCGACCGTCATCAGGACGACAAGGACGATCATCGCAATCGCGAAGCGCGGCAGGCCGGTCCGCCGGTTCAGCCAGTCGATCAGCGGCGTGCAGATATAGGCGACGATTCCGCCCAGCACGAAGGGCAGAAGGATGTCGCGCACCAGGTAGAGGAAGAGAGCGATGCCGGCGATGACCGCAAAGGTCGCGAGCGTCGTCGTGCGTGGCCGAGGGGACTGGGGGCGTGCAGGGTCGCGCGGGGCAGACTGCGCGTCTTGCACATCGTTCACGAGTAGACCCGACCCTTCCAGCGGACCCGACCGGTCAAGCGCCACCACAGGCTGTCCAAGGCAATCAACGCGCCGGCCGAATATCCGAGCGGAAACAGAAACCCGTAGAAAAGCGGAATGCCGAAGTAGGCAGCCCCGGCGATATGGAACGCGAAAGCGGCGGCGGATGCAAGCACGGCCGGCGCGATCGCCCAGCAGGCCGCGTCCGTCCCGGCGGTGCAGGCAGCGATGCTGAAGGTCGGCAAGAGAACCGTCGCCGACGCCAGCACGACGGCGGCGCATGCGATGGCCACCGTCCGTGCCGGGCCGCCCAGCATCTCGTTGAGGTTCTTTGCGATGCCCGGCCACAGGCTTCGCCACCCGGTATACATGCGCGTCGCAAGGAGCTTGCTGCCGTCCTGAAGCCGGACCTTGCGGCCGTGACGCTTGACGAGGCGGGCGAGCGCGGTGTCCTCGCAAATGGCCGAGCGCACGGCGGCATGCCCGCCGATGGCCTCGTAGGCTTCCCGCCGAAACAGCATGAACTGGCCGGTGGCCGCCGCCTCGTCGCTATCGGGCGACTGAGCCTCCGATAGATCCTGGGAGAATCGCGAGCAGGTAGTGACCGCAGGGAAGCATCAGGCGCTCGGCGAAGCTCCCCAGATCGTGTCTGGGCGCCAGTGACAGCAGATCAATGTCCCGGTTGACGGCGGACGCAAGGGCGCTCGTCGAGCAGAGCAGGGTGCATCCGCATGTCGGCATCGATGAAGCAGAGCCATTCGTCGCGCTCTCCGGCCGCGTCGGCACCGAGTCGGCACGCGTTGACCTTGCCCTTCCAGCCGAGCGGCAATTCGGTGCTGCGGATTAGCGTAACCGCGGGATTGGTCATCGCGATCCCGGCGACAATGTTCGCTGTGTCGTCTGCCGAGGCATCGTCCACGACGATGATCCGCAGGCGATCCCCGGCTATCGTTTGCGCAAGCAGGGAATGGAGACAGGTGGCGATGTTGGCGCTCTCGTCGCGGGCAGGGACGATGACGCACACGGTCGGCGTCTCATCGCGCCGCATCCGCGGGACGATCTTCAGCGGCTGAAGCACCCGTCGCTGCCGCCACGCCCGCAGAGCGAGCCAGGAGACCACGGCCAGCCACATGAGAGAGAGGGGGAGGAGCACGATGTCCGATCCCGTTTTTCCGGCGCGCGGCACTGGCTTGCTCGCTGCCGGACTTTCGTCACAACCAACGATGAACGTTCGGGGATAGTTCCCTTGAACTGGCTGTTTTCCGGGCTTTGGACGGCACCCAGCGTCACGTCGCCGGTCGAAGGGAAGGGCGTAATGGCCGCCGGGGAGATTGCCCGCACGTCAGCGTTTCCCTGTGGCCGTCTGTGCCTGATCCGCCCGGAGTGGCGCCGTATCGGCGAGAAATCGGCGGAGAATGTCGTCAACCGCCGCCGGAGCATGAAGGTGAGGAGCATGGCCGCATCCTTCGAGCACCCAGGTTCGTCCTGACCAGAGGTTCTTGTACGCGAGTCTCGCGATATAGTCGACGTCGACAAACGGGTCGTTGCTGCCGTTGACGAGGGCGATCGGCACCGGGCAGGATTCGGCCAGCTCTTTCTGACGACGTGGCGACTGCTTCGACAGTGACGCAAACATGGTCTGCCTGGCCAGCGGATCGGTTCTGCCGATGGCTGTCAGCCACATTTCGGTCGGCGTCTCGAAATCGGTGATCAGCCTGGCAAACTCCGCGATCTCGGTCTCCGAGAGCTTGCCGGCGCCGGCAAGGGAAAGTTTCGGATTCGGCTTGAAGCCGACGAGCGCTCCGTCGTTACGCCTTTCGAATGGCGGCGCGCCGAGCGCCACCAGTCCGAGAAGCCCTGGAAAGCGTTCCGTCATTTCGAAGCCGATGTGTCCTCCCAACGACCATCCGACGACGACAGCCTGCTTGACACCGATCGCGTCGAGCATTTCGCCGAGGCAGTCGGCATAGCCCGCCAGGGAGTAGGTGCGTGCCGGGTCGTATGCGTTCGATGAAGCCCCATGCCCGGGGAGATCGACGGCGATCAATCTTCGCGCCTCGCCGAAAGCATTCAACTGTTCGTTGAAGCTCTCTTTGCAGAGCGAGTTCCCGTGAATCAAGAGCACCGGCGGTCCACACCCGCCGGTATCAGTCGCGACAATCGTCGCATGTGAAGTCTGTATCGGATAGGTGCGGTCCGGAAAATTGGACAAAGCTCCTGGATCCCCGCTCAACTTTCACGATGGTCTTCACGCGTCGACGGATTGTCAATGAGGGGACCGATTCTTTAGGTTGTTCTCCCGCTATACGCGCGATAGCTTTGGGGCGATGGGTTGGACGCAAACCAAGACCGGTCGGTCGGGAAGCGCTCGTGCACCTGATATCGCTGTCGGCCTATAGCGGTCTCGTCAACTCCATCTACGAGGCCGGCCTCGCCCCCAAGAAATGGGATCAGTTTCTCGTTCGGCTTTCGCATTCGCTGAGTGGTGTGTGGATCGCGCTTCACTGTCACGATCACGTCGCCAACATCAATGTCGGACTGCTGTCTCACCACTACTATCCCGACTATGCCGCCACGTACCGGCGGGATTACGCTCGAACTCAATCCGTGGAGCCGGGCGGCTCGCGCGGCCGCGGTCGGCCGGGCGCAAGCTTCGGAGGCGCTCGTCGATCCGCGGGCGCTGCGCAGATCGCAATTCTACAATGAATGGGTACGCCCCCAGGAAGACATTGGCACCGGCGCCGGCATCACGCTCTACCGGGATGCTCAGCGCTTCGTGCGCCTGTCCGCCAACCTTCGCTATCGCGACGCCGAGCGCGTGCAGGAAGATCTGATCACGCTTCTCGATATGCTCGCCCCGCACCTGCGGCGATCGCTTGCATTGGCCCGGCAGTTGCGCGGTCAATATCTTGGCGCCGACCTGGTCGGCGTTCTCGATGGCTTGCCGGCCGCGGTCTTTCTCCTGGACGCCCGACGCCGGGTCGTCCATGCCAACGCGGCAGCAGAGCGCCTCCGTGGCGAGGACGATTTCCTAGGCTATGACCGGGAGGGGAGGCTCGTCCTGAACGATCCCGAGGCAGACAACGCCGTCGCTCGAGGATTACACGCGATTGCGAACAGCGACTACATGGACCTCCCCGGGATCATCACTGCGCGCGGCTCGCGGTCATACGCCACCGTCGAGGCGACGGTGGCGCCGGTCCCGTGGCGCTGGGAGGGCCCTTCCGACATGCAGGGCTGGTTCCAGAACGATGGACCGGCCGCAATCGTCTGTCTTGCGGGATGCGGCACAAGGAATGCGCCCGATGCCGGCAGCCTTTCGCTCAGGTTCGACCTGACCCCGGCGGAGGCTGCTCTTTCGCTCGCCCTTTGCGAGGGCGAGACCTTGCGCAGCCATGCCGATCGCCGCGGCATCAGCGTCCACACCGCCCGCAAGCAGCTCAAATCCGTATTCGAGAAGACCGGAACGGGCCGGCAAAGCCAGCTCGTGGCGCTGCTTGCCGGGACCGGGACCAGCCACGCGACCGCCCGGCGAATCGCGCCGCTCCTCGACTGACTGCAGAACCCGTCGCTACTGCACTGCCGGAAGCCGGAAGGTTGTCGAGTTAGGTCAGCAGTCGAAATTCGCCCGGACGGTTTCGACGCCAGCGTGTAGCCACTCCGTTCACCATCCAACCTCGGCGGGCGTTAAGGTGCCACCACGACGATCGCCGAAGCGCCCGCCCGCCCCTGCTGCCGGTAGCTGTGGGGGGCGCTGGAGTCGAAATACAGCGCATCGCTCTCGTCCAGAACCGTATCGTCGCCGTCGATGGTGACGACGAGTTGACCCTTGAGGACGTAGATGAGTTCCGCGCCATCGTGCTGGTGGGGCGCCGACGGCTTCGAGTGGACCGGGAATTCCGCATAATACGCCTCCATCTTGCGATCGGTGACCGGAAAATCGAGGCTCTCGAAGAAGTAGGACGGGTTTTCTTCGCCTTGCCGGTTCGGCAGGCGGATACGCTCTTCCTTTCGGACCACGGCAACTGAGGGCCGGTCCCGGCCCTCGACGAAGAAGTGATCGAGGCCGACCCCGAATACCATCGCAATGCGCAGAAGGGTCGGCAACGTCGGGAACAGCTGTCCGCGCTCGATCTTCGACAGCATCGCCGGCGACAGCCCGGTGTGCTCGCCGAGCTGTACCAGCCCCAGCTTCTTCTTCAGCCGAAGCGCGCGGACCTTTGGGCCGATCCCGTACTGCTCAAGCCCGGCCGCGATCGTCTCCGAGAGCATGGCGCGGTCCTCCTTTTCTCCATGATCAAACCACAGGCTCTAATTTTATCCAAGAGAAAATATATATTCACATCACGATAATGTGAGTGTTAAGAAAAATTGTTTTCTCTATATGCAAACTCAGCAGCCCACCGGGTTGCACCTTCGACACCAAAAGGAGCAGGAAGCATGAAATTCGAGATCGCGAATATGGCCATCGCCGCCGTGGCCGCCATCGGCCTGGCAACCAGCAGCGCAAGCGCCAGAGCCGCGGAAAAGGACATCGTTGATACCGCGGTGAGCGCCGGTCAGTTCGACACTTTGGCCGCCGCGCTCGGTGCGGCCGGTCTGGTCGACACACTGAAGGGCGCCGGACCCTTCACGGTGTTCGCACCGACCGATGACGCCTTCGCCAAGCTGCCGGCCGGTACGGTCGACAACCTTCTGAAGCCCGAGAACAAGGATCAGCTCATCGCGATCCTCACCTATCACGTCGTTCCGGGTTCGGTGATGGCGGCAGATGTCGTGAAGCTGACCGAAGCCAAGACCGTGAACGGCAAGATGGTGACGGTGAAGGTCGACGGCAGCAATGTGATGATCAACGATGCCAAGGTCGTCACGCCCGATATCGCAGCGTCGAATGGCGTCATTCACGTCATCGACGCCGTCATCCTGCCGCCCGAGCGGCTAAACAATGCGCGCCGGGCCGCTCTCGATCGGGGTGGCCCGGCGTTCTCATCAAATGGAGAACAAAATGAAAGCCTTGAACCTGATAACGCTCATTCTCGTCATCGTCGGCGGCTTGAACTGGGGGCTGGTCGGGCTGTTCGACTTCGACCTGGTCGCCACGATCCTCGGCGCAGGGTCGCTCCTCGCGCGACTGGTCTACATCCTGGTCGGCATTTCCGCCCTCTGGCAGCTGGTTCCTCTCGCCGCCGCCTTCAACGCGGGCGAGGCGTCCGCCATCGGCGAACGATCGGCACGCTGAGCGTCGTGGTCGTCCCGCTGCCTGATCAGGCAGCGGGGCGCCCTCATTGAGGTGTGCGCCCCACCGGGATTTCGCCGCTGCACTGCGCCTTGACAGGCATGTGACGCCTTTATAGCGTCGGGGCTAATAGTTGGTACGCCCGTTCCATATATGGAACTCTGGGGAGGAAGCCGGGTGGACCCACAGCCAGCGGCGGCGGCTGAAGCGCGGCCGGCAGTCATGCGTGAGGATGCGCCGGTTCTGGAAGCGCGTCGGATCACTCGCACCTTTGGTGCGGTCATTGCCCTGGCCGACGCGTCGCTCGGGCTGAGGCCGCGCGAGGTGCTCGGCCTCGTCGGCGACAACGGCGCCGGCAAATCGACGCTCCTCAAGATCCTCTCCGGCGTCCTCACCGCCGACAGCGGCCAGATCTTCCTGGAAGGTCGCGAGATTCAGATCCGCCGCGCCCATGACGCGATGGAGGCGGGCATCGAGACCGTCTATCAGGACCTTGCCCTGGTCGACACGATGAGCGCGTTCCAGAACGTCTATCTGGGGCGCGAGGAACTCGCCAAGCCATGGCTGATGCGCGTCCTGAATCTCGTCGACGATCGCGCGATGCGCCGGCGCTCGCGCGAGGTGCTCGACGCACTGGCGGTGAAGATCCCCTCGATCAACGTGTCCGTCAAAGGCATGTCGGGCGGCCAGCGGCAATGCCTCGCCATCGCCCGCGCCATCCTGTGGGGCCGGCGCATCGTCATCCTCGACGAGCCGACGGCGGCGCTGGGCGTCCGCGAGGCGGCACAGGTCCTCGACGTGATCCGCGACCTTCGCAATCACGATGTCAGCGTCATCGTCGTCAGCCACAACATGCAGCAGCTGATGGAAGTCGCCGACCGCATCACGGTGATGCGGCTCGGCCGCACCATTGCGACCCGCGAGGTCAAGCAGACCCAAGTCTCCGAGATCGTCGGCCTCATCACCGGGGCGATCGATCCGGACAAGGAATAGGGAATCGCCGGCGGACGATCCGGCGAGGCAAGAAGAACGCCCGTTGCTGCGGGCTCAAACGGAGGAGACATTCATGTCAGGCAAGGAGAAGAGCATGTTCAGGTCAGGTGGATCCGCGACGCCCCTTCGCGGCCTCGGAATGATGGCCGTGTCGGCGCTGGTGCTCGCCGCGAGCCACACGGCGAGCGACGCCCAGGACAAGAAGTTCAAGTTGGGCATGGCGGTGGGTGGCAATCCCTGCTGCGAATGGATGAAGGCGCAGGGCGACGTCGCCCGGGCTTTAGCCGAACAGCGCGGCTGGGACTATGTCGAGCTCAGCAACAACGACGACGCCGCCACTGCTTTGAAGAACGCCGGCATCTTCATCCAGGAAGGCGTCGACGCGGTGATCCAGTTCAACGGCCAGCCGTCGGCCAATCCGGCGCTCGCCCAGCGGTTTGGGTCGGCCAACATCCCGGTGGTCACCTACGACATCGCCCAGCCCGGCTTCTACTTCGTCGGCATCGACAACCTGGCGGCCGGCCACGCCGGCGGCGAGGCACTCGGCAAGATCATCAAGGAGAAATGGAACTGCGAACCGGATCTGGTGATCTCGGCGGAAGGCGCCGCAGCCGGCATCGTCAACACATGGCGGACCGGTGGCATGCGCGACGGCCTCAAGAAGGTGTGCCCGGACATTCCCGAGGAGAAATGGGTCTCGTTCGAGAGCCAGGGCCAGGCGACCGCCGGGCTGCCTGCCGCCCGCGACCTGCTCGCCGCCCACCCGGAAGCGAAGAAGATGGCGGTGGTCGGCCTCAATGACGGCGGGGTGCTCGCCGCGATCAACGCCGCCGAGCAGCTCGGCCGCGCCGACGAGATCATCGGCTGGGGCCAGGACGGCGCCTTCATTACCGGCGACAATGTGAACCCGCATCTCGCCGGCAGCGTCTTCTACTTCCTCGAGGGCTATGCGGTGTATGCGCTTCGCGACGTCATGGATCCGATCGCGGCCGGCAACCCGCCGCCGGTCAAGGACGACGCCGGCGATCCCGCCTCGCGGGTCGAGCCCTGCCCGGTCTCGGCCGAGGAGGCAGCCAAGGTTCCCGACATGCCGGAGCGTGTGACGCAGCTGCTCGCGGCGCCTCCAGGCACCACCGAGTACGAACTGTTCTGCCCCAACAAGTAAGCAGAAGCCCCGAAAGGCCATGGCCGATCAGGTGATTGGTCGCTCGGTCGCCCCCAGCCGTCCGCGCGGGAAACTCCGCCTGGATGGCTGGGGCACGGCCGTGGTCGTTGCCCTCGCCTGGATTCTGCTCGTTTTGGTTTCCGCCCTGAACCGTTCCGATTTCCTTTCGCACCAGACGGTGCTGGCGGTCACCTTCACCATGTCAATCGTCGGCGTGCTCGCCGTTGGTCAGGCGCTGGTCGGCATCAGCGGCGGGTTCCTCGACCTCAGCCAGCCGACATCGCTGATCCTGACGGCGCTGGTCGCCGCGCGCCTGCTCGCCGTCGACATCGATGTCATCTTCGTCGTGGTGATCACCATCGCGGTCGGCGCCACGTGGGGGCTGCTCAACGCGCTGATCATCGTCTACGGCAAACTCAACCCGGTGATTGTCACCCTGGCGACCAATTTCGTCGGGCTCGCCGCCCTTTTCCTGCTTTTCCAGATCGCCGAGGCGCCGATCAATTCGGGTTTCCGCGAATTCGGCCGCAGTTCGAGCTTCGGCCTTCCCAATATCTGGTGGCCGATGGTGGCGCTGGTGCTGATCGTCGGCTTCTTCCTGCCGCGCACGCGTTACGGCCGCCACGCGATCGCCGTTGGCGGCAGCCGCTTTGCGGCGCGGGCGCGGGGCATCTCGCTGCGCAAGACCCGCTTTGCGATCTTCACCGCCGCCGGCGCCTCGGCCGGCATGGCGGGTCTGCTGTTTGCCGCTTCGAGCGGCCCGTTCACGCCGGCGAGCGGCACGGTCTACTTGTTGCCGGTGATCGCCGCGACAATTCTTGCCGGGGTCTCGCTTGCCGGCGGGCGGGGCAACATCTGGCTGATCCTGCTCAGCGTCGGCTTCCTGTCGACGGTTCCCACCTCGCTGGTCTTCTTCGGCCTCTCCTCCGACTGGCAGGCGATCTTCCAGGGCTTCATCCTGATCGTTGCCGTGGCGATGGACGGCTATCGCGAGAGGAACGTGGCGCGATGAGCGAGATCGCTACGAGCCGGGCCGACCTGCCGGCCGCGTTACCGCATCGCCCGCTCCGCGAGATGATGACCGGTCCGGTCGCGAGTATCGGCATCACACTCATCATCGTCATCGTGACCGGCCTGACCGCAGTCGGGCCGCGCTTTCTTTCCGCCAGCAACGTCACCATCGTTGGCCAGTTCGTGGCGATCCCGATGTTGGTCGGCGCCTGCGCCGGTTTTGCCCTCTTGGCCGGCGTTGTCGACCTCAGCATCGGGTCGATGGTGGGCGTCAGTGCGGCGATCTTCGGGGCGCTGCTGCTCAATGGCTGGGACCTGGCGCCGGCTGCCGCCATCGCGTTGGCGGCGTGCCTCGCCTTCGGCGGCATCAACGCGATCGCCATCGTCGGCTTCGGCGCCGATCCGATCGCGGCGACGCTCGGCATGCTGACCGGCCTGCGCGGCGCCACCTACGTCATCGTCGAGGCCAACGGCCAGTCCGGCTCGCTGTTCGCCTTCAACGAGACGCTGTTCGCCTTCACCAACGCGCTGGTGTGGTCGCTGCCGCTGATCTTCCTGCTGGTGCTCGTCGTTACCGCGATCGCCGCGATCGTCGTCACCCGCACACGGATCGGGCGTCACCTGCGCGCCGTCGGCGGCGATCCTCTAGCGGCAAGCCGAGCCGGCATCTCGGTCGCCAGGATACGCACCGCGGCGCTCCTGATCAGCGCTTTCGGTGCCGGTCTCGGCGGCATTCTCTTCGTCGGCCAGCTCGGCAGCGTTTCCCGCAACATGGGCTTCGGCCTCGAGTTCCAGGTCTACGCGGCGCTGATGATCGGCGGCTACAGCATCCTGCGCGGCGGGGTCGGCAATCCGGTCGGCGGCGCGCTCGGATTCCTGGTCATCGCCGGGGCGGCCAACATCCTCGATCTGAGCGCGATCAGCCCCTACTACGTCAACATCATTGTCGGGTTGCTGCTGCTTGCAGCGGTGCTCCTCGATCGTCTCCGCGGCGGCAACTCCTATGAATAGCGCCGGCCGCTTCATTCAACCCCAGGGAGATTTCGCAGCGTGAAGATCACCGACATCAAGATCACGTCCTTCAGGACCCATGCGGATCGCTGGGACTGGGGCTATGGCAAGCTGCTGCCCAACACCGAGCTTGTCCAGACCGTCGCCAGCGTCGAGACCGACGAAGGCGTCACCGGCCATTATTTTGGCGGCGGTGCGCACGGCGACCAGGAGGGGCTGAACATCGTCGACCAGGCGCTGCTGCTCGGCCGCATTCGCTCACTGCTCATCGGACAGGACCCCCTCGACCGCGAGATGATCTGGAAATGGATGTGGGTCGCCAACATCCCGGAGAATGTCGCGAGCGTCGTCGACATGATGCTGTGGGATCTTGCCGGACGTGCTGCCAACCTGCCGGTCTACAAGCTGATGGGCGGCGCCCGCGACCGCGTCAAGGCCTACGCCAGTACCTATCCGAACCTCGGCCAGCCCAAGGTCTATGCCGAGCACGCGCTCGCCTGCAAACGCGAGGGCTACCTCGCCTACAAGATCCACCCCCACTATTTCTGGGACCCCAAGACGGGCAAGCCGTCGCCCGGCCGGCCGTCGAACATCGCCGAGGATATCGAGACCTGCCACCTCGTGCGCGAGGCGGTAGGCTCCGACATGGTGCTGATGTTCGACCCCTGGGGCACCTATCACACCATGGAGGAGGCGATCAAAGTCGGGCGGGAGCTGGAGGCGCTCGACTTCTACTGGTACGAGCATCCGATGCCCGAATACCGGGTCGAAAGCTACGTACGGCTCTGCCGGGAACTGTCGATCCCGGTCCTGTCGCCGGAGATCGCCGCCGGCGGGGTGTTCACGCGCGCCGATTGGATCCTGCGCGGTGCCTCGGACATGAGCCGCGTCGATGTGGTGCGCGGCGGTATCACCGGCGCACGCAAGACGGCGATCGTCTGCGAGGCCTATGGGCTGCGCTGCGAGATCCACATGTCGGGCTGGGGCAACCTGCAGGTCTGCGGGGCGACCTCGGAAGACACCAGCGAGTACTACGAAAAGGGACTGCTGGCGCCAGGCGTCGACTATGACGCGCCGCACCCCTATCTCCGCCAGACCTGCGACAAGCTCGATCCGGACGGCTACGTCAATCTGCCGACGGCGCCGGGGCTCGGCTACGACATCGTCTGGGACTACATCGAGGACAATACCATCAAGCCGCAGGGCGTTTCCTGAATGTCGAGTATCAGGCGGTCCGTGCAAGTTCTGGATTTGCTGGCGCGCAAGGGGCCCTTCGGCGTGCGCGCCATCGCGCAGCAGCTACAGCTGCCGCTCGGCTCGACGCAGCGCATCCTCGGCGACCTGGCGGAAGAATCTATCGTCGAGCGGACGCCGAGCGGCGAGTGGGAGCTGTCGTTCCGCCTCCTCGAGATCACCGGGCGGCACCTCGAGCGCATCCAGTGGCCGCAACTGGCGAGGCCTTTCGCCGAACGCATTGCCGAGGCAACCGGCGAAACGGTCAATGTCACGGCGCTGAGCGACATGGCTGGCGTTTGCATCGACAAGGTGAGGGGCAACGAGGGAATGCAGCTCGATGCCCCGATCGGGTCGCGCGGGCCGCTCTATTGCGGCGGAGCAGGCAAGTCGATTCTCGCCGCGATGACAGAGACCGAGCAGCAGCGCGTGTTCGCCGCGCCGCGGACACGAACTGACGGCCAACACGATCACTGACCCGGACGTGCTACGCCGGGAGCTCGCCACCATCCGCGCGCGGGGCTACTCGCTCGACAACGAAGAGGTGGTGATGGGCGTCCATTGTGTCGGGATTCCGATTCTTGACCGAAGGGGCCGGCCGGTCGGTGCGCTCAGCATTTCGGGGCCGTCGGCGAAGACGCCGGGTCCGGCGCTGGAACGGCTGGTGGCGATGCTGACCGAGGCCTGCGGCCATATCAGCCGGCGGCTCGGATTCGCCGGCGCGTTTCCGCCGAGGGGACAGCCGTCGCCTGCGAAAAGAAGCGAGAGGAAGCCGGTTGAGGCATGACGACACATGGCGACTGAGAGCATGCAGGGCGTCTTCCCGATCCTGGTCACCCCTTTCGACGAGAAGGGACAGATCGACGAAGACAGCCTCGTCGCGCTGATCGAGTTCAATCTCGCCGCCGGCGTCCACGGCATCGGCGTCGCCATCGGCAGCGAGATGTTCAAGTTCACCGAGGCGGAGCGCGCGACAGTCACCCGCCGTGTCGTCGAGACGGCGCGCAAGCGCGTCCCGGTGGTGATCAACACCGGCGCGGGCGGCACCGACCTCGCCGTCCACTACAGCAGGGCGGCGGAAGAGGCCGGCGCCGACGCGCTGATGATCATGCCGCCGGCGTTCCTGCCGGCCGGCCCGGCCGAGGTGGTCGACTATTTCCGGACGATCTCGGCGGCGGTGTCGATCCCGATCTTCCTGCAGGACACGCCGGTCGCGCCCATTTCCCCTGGGTTGGCGCTACGGATCGCCGAGGAATGCGAGCACGTGCGCTACATCAAGGTGGAGACGCTGCCGGTCACCGCCAAGGTGGCCGATATGGTGGGTTCAGTCGGGGAGCGGCTGACGGTGTTCGGCGGGGCGGGCGGCGGCTATTTCATCGAGGAGTTGCGGCGCGGCTCACGAGGCACCATGCCGTTCTGCAGCCAGCCCAGCGCCTTCGTCGGCGTCTGGGACCTGTTCCGGCAAGGCGACGAGCGTCGCGCCCGTGCGCTGTTCGACCGCACCATCATGCCGGTGAACCGGTTGGCCGCCCAAGGCGCTGATATCTTCTATCACGTCCACAAGCAGCTCCTTGTCCGCCAGGGGATCATCCGCTCAGCGACCGTTCGCAGCCCGACCGTGCCGGTCGATGACATCACCCGGCGGGAAATCGCGACGCTGCTCGACGATCTCTATCCAATCGGCAAGACGTGAGGCAGGGGCCTGCCTGAACCAGCGCCGCTTTCCCAGACCCGTCCGGTTTGAGCCGGACGTACATGCGCTTCCGAGTACGATGAGGCGGACCTTGCCGTGCCGCGTGTGTGGCGAAAAACTGTCGCTTTTGCCGTTTGACGTTCTCAGAAAGGTAACCGCCGCACCCTATTCCCGGTTAGTATTGACGCAGTGCACACCGGAGAACGAGACCATGCCATCCAAGCGGATCGATCACCCCGGCTGCCGTCGCCGGTTCCTCCGTACTCCCTTCCTTGTCGTCCTCGCCCTTCTGCCAATTGGATGGGCACTTCTCGTGCCAACCCAGGGGCTGCTTGCGGCAGCCGACGACGACACGGAGGTGGCGATGAGCCTCGCGAACCTTCTGCGGGCGGCCCGTTCGGTCATTTCCAGCAACCAGGCGCTGATTAACAATCCCGATATCGGCGACAAGGGTCTCACCAGCGACAAGGTGCTGGCCGACGCGATCGTCATCTACAAGAAACAGACGGGGACCGACCCGGCGACGATCGACCCGGCGAGCCGGGAAGGAAAGCTCCTCCAGGCCCAGATGAACGCCATCCGGACGGTGATGGATGAGCACCAGTCGACGATCAACGCGCCAGGGGTCGGTTTCAAGGGCTTCATCCCGGCGGTTTTTGCGCGACTGGTTAACGAAAACTTCGGCGCCACCGTCGGCGATCAGGCGAAAGTGAAGGTGACCGCGCCGGAGGATCTGGTACGGAATCGCAAGGCCCGTCCCGACGCGTGGGAGACCGAGGTCATCGACACCGACTTCCTCGCCCCGGCTTGGCCGAAGGGCAAGGCGTTCAGCGAGACGGTTGACGTCGACGGCAAATCCGCCTTCCGCATCTTGGTGCCCGAGTACTACGGATCCTCGTGTCTCTCCTGCCACGGCGAGCCCAAGGGCGAGGTGGACATCACCGGCTATCCGAAGGAAGGTGGCAAGGAGGGAGACCTCGGAGCGGCGATCAGCATCACCCTCTTCAAATGACCGTTGCAGGCAACCCGGACCGTGCGACCGCCTCGGGGGAGAGGCCAGCTTTCAGCCTCGTGCCGGAATTCCTTCGCCAGCGCTCGATTCCGATCCGCGTGGCGGCGGTGTCGGCGCTGCTGCTCGGTGCCTTGATCATCACCAACGCCATCGTCATCCGGCAGCTCTATCGCAACTCGGAGCGCATCGTCGGCGCCACCGAGCTATTCGACCGGCTGGAGGCGGCGAATGGCGCCAACCAGGCGTTCGGCGACATTCGCTACTGGCTGACCGATCTTGCCGTCAGCCAGCTGACGCTGTCCGAGCGCAACGCCGATGCAGCCCGCATGCGACTGACCGACTATCTCGATCGGCTTGCGAGCTACGATCCCACTCTCACCACTGAAATCGGCCAGCAGACCGACGCCTACATGACGACCGCAATGAAGGCGGTCGACGCCTACACCGACGACAGGCGGGTGATCGGCAACACTCTGCTCGCCCAGGCCCGCGAGCACAGCAACGTCGTCGCCTCGCGGCTTGCGCAGCTCACCGACCACCTCCGCGCCGACGCGTGGGCGGCGCGCGACGCGGCAGTGGCGAGCGCGACGACCGCCATCCGCACATCCATCATCATCGTGGTCGCGGTGGCGCTTGTCGGCATCCTGCTGACGCTCGCCGTGTTTCGCTCGATCGTCATGCCGCTCCGCCGTCTCGACAAGGCAATGGCGGGGATGATCGAAGGGCGCACCGACGTCGACCTGCCGCCGGTCGGCAAGGATGAGATCGGGACGATGGCCCGCACGCTTGCGCTGTTCCGCGACAGCATCGCCGAGCGTGCACGCCTTCAGAAGGAATCGCAACGCCAGCGCCAGATGATGGAGACGGCGATCGAGACGATCTCGGAAGGCTTTGTCCTCTTCGACGCCGACGACAGGCTGATCATCGCCAACCGGCGATACGGGGCGATGTATCCCGGTGTCGTCGAGCCCGGCCGGAGCTTCGAGGAAATCCTCGACGTCCTCGTCAAGAGCGGGATTGCCAACCTTAACGACCTGCCGCCCGAGGAGTGGATCGCCGCCCGCCTCGATCAACATCGGCGGGCAGAGGGCTTCTTCGAGCAGCGATACAGCGACGGCCGGTGGATGCGGGTCAGCGAACGCCGCACGCCCGACAACGGCACGGTCGGCGTCTTCGCCGACATCACCGAGCTGAAGGAGCGGCAGACGGAGCTTGAGGCCGCCAAAGAGCAGGCGGATTCGGCCAACAAGGCGAAGAGCCAGTTCCTCGCCAATATGAGCCACGAGCTGCGCACGCCGCTCAACGCGATCATCGGCTACAGCGAGATGCTGATCGAGGAGGCGGAAGACCTGAGCCTGGAAGGCTTCGTTCCCGACCTGCAGAAGATCCGCGTCGCCGGCAAGCACCTGCTGGGTCTGATCAACGACATCCTCGACTTCGCCAAGATCGAGGCCGGCAAGATGGACGTGCTGGTCGAGCCCTTCGCGATCGGCGACCTTGTCTCGCAGGTGGAGAGCACCATCGCGCCGCTGATCGCCAAGAACGGGAACACGCTGGAGGTGGTCGCGGAGACCGATCTCGGGGGGATGGAGTCGGACGAGACGAAGATCCGGCAGAGCCTGTTCAACCTTCTCAGCAACGCGTCGAAATTCACCAAGAATGGCACGATCACCTTGAGCGTGCGGCCGGTCGCCGAGCCGGAGGGGACCGATTGCATCGAGTTCCGCATCAAAGACACCGGCATCGGCATGACACCGGAGCAGAAGGCGCGGCTCTTCCAGGCCTTTACCCAGGCCGATGCATCGACCTCCCGCCACTACGGCGGCACGGGACTGGGCCTGGCAATCACCAAGCAGTTCTGCCGCATGCTCGGTGGGGACATCGAGGCGGAGAGCGAATATGGCAAGGGTTCCTCCTTTACCATTACCCTGCCGCGCATGTGCCCGCAGGCCGTTTCGGAGCCGCGCGAGCAGCATATCGGAGACGGCACCGCAGGGGTCATCCTGATCGTCGACGACGAGTCGGCCATCCGCGACGAGCTCGCCCGCTCGCTTGCCTCGGAAGGATACCGTGTCATCACCGCTGCCGGCGGCAAGGAGGGATTGAAGCTCGCCCGCGAGGAACAGCCGGACGCCATCATCCTCGACATCATCATGCCCGACCTCGACGGCTGGACGGTGCTGAGCGCCCTCAAGCAGGATACGGAACTGTGCAGGATTCCGGTCGTCCTCGCCACCGTGCTCGGCGATCGCGAGATGGGATTGGCGCTCGGTGCGGCGGAGCACCTCACCAAGCCCATCGACGGTGCCGAGCTGAAGCGCCTGCTCACCCGTATCGCGAACACCAGCGACGCCACCGATGTGCTGGTCGTCGATGACGATCCGGCGACGCGCGAGATGCTGAAGCGGGTTCTGACCCGGGAAGGCTGGAGCGTGCGCCAGGCAGAGAACGGCGCTGCTGGCCTCGACGAGGTGGCGCGTTCGCGGCCCGCGGTAGTTCTGCTCGATCTGATGATGCCGCAGATGGACGGCTTCGAGATGCTGACGGCGCTTCGCCAGAACGAGGCGACGCGGGACCTGCCGGTGGTGATCGTGACGTCGAAGGATCTGACGCGCGAGGAGCGGGACTGGTTCGCCGGCAAGGCGCTTACGGTATTCCAGAAGGGAGCCTATGAGCGCGCCAAGCTGGTTGAGACGCTGAGGAAGATGGTTGAGGCAACGCGGCGATCGGTGGAGGCTGCCGGTCCCGCCGCGGGTTAACGGAAGGCGGGGGTTACCAAAGTGGCGAGAATTCTTCTGGTCGAGGACAACGAGATGAACCGGGACATGCTCTCGCGCCGTCTCGCGCGACAGGGACATGAAATGCTGATTGCCGTCGACGGCGCCGACAGGCGTCGCCATGGCGTCCGAGCAACGGCCCGATATCGTGCTGATGGACATGAGCCTGCCGGTGCTCGACGGCTGGGAGGCAACGCGGCGCCTCAAGGCCGACGAGGCGACGGCGCCGATCCCGATCATTGCCCTGACCGCCCATGCGCTCGCCGCGCGACCGCGAACAGGCGCTCGCCGCCGGCTGCGACGATTACGACACCAAGCCGATCGACCTGCCGCGACTCCTGGAGAAGATCGGGCGCCTTCTCGAGCGGACGTTGCCTTCACCGGGCTGACCCAGGGAGGGGCTTGCCATGGACGCCAAGACCCATGCCGATATCGAGCGGCGCGCCCGGCTTGCCGTCATCTGGGAAGATCTGATCAACCCGGTGCGGGCGATTGTCGGCTATCAGGAGATCATCGTCGACGAGGCGCGGCGGTTGGGCATGGCCGACCTGCTCCCGTATCTCGACAAGGTACTGATCGCGGCCCACGCGCTGAACGACCTCGTTAACAGCCTCCGCGATCCCGACTCCGATGAAGCGACAGAGCGCGACGACCTTGTCAGTGTCGAGGGGCGGCTTCGCCACGACCTCCGCACGCCGCTCAACGCCATCATCGGCTACAGCGAGATGGTGGTCGAGGATCTCGACGCCTTTCCCGGCGCCGAAGCTCTGCGTCCCGACCTGGAGCGGCTGCTCCACGAAGCGCGGCGCCTCCTCGACGGCATCGACGCCATCGTCAACCTCACCCGCGGCGAGCCTGCGCCGCGCTCGGCGGAGAACATCGAGCAGCTCGAACTCGGTCCAGGCGGTGGTCGCAGGGCTCCTGCAAACGTTGCGTCCAAAGGACCTGTCGGCACCATCTGAGGTGGGGCGCATCCTGATCGTCGACGATAACGAATCCAATCGCGGCGTCCTCGAGCGCCGGCTCGTCCTCGACGGACACGAGGTGGTCACCGCCGAGTCGGGCGCGGCCGCTTTCGTCGTCCTCGAAGAGCAAGGCTTCGATCTCATCCTCCTGGACCTCTTGATGCCGGTGATGAACGGGCTCGAAGTGCTGACCCGGCTCAAGGCGGAGGAACGCTGGCACGGGATTCCGGTGATCATGATCTCCGGCCTGCAGGAGACCGACGCGGTGCTGAAATGCATCGAGGTCGGCGCCGAGGACTATCTGCCGAAGCCCTGCAACGTCGTGCTCCTGCGCGCCCGCATCAATGCCTGCCTCGAGCGCAACCGGTGGCGGGAGCGCGAGCGCGTCTATCTCGCGCAGCTTGAAGAGGAGAAGGCAAAATCCGACACGCTTCTCCGCAACATCCTGCCGGAGCCGGTGGTGCTGCGCCTTAATGACGGCGAGACGGTGATCGCCGACGGCTTCCCCGAGGTGTCGATCCTCTTCGCCGACATCGTCGGATTCACCCCGGCCGCCGCGTCGATGGCGCCGGCCCACCTGGTCGACCGGCTCGATCAGGTGTTCTCGGCGTTCGATTCCCTGGCACTGCGGCTTGGCGTCGAGAAGATCAAGACGATCGGCGATGCCTACATGGCCGCGGCTGGCCTGCCCGAGCCGCGCCATGACCACGTCGAGGCTATTGCCGCGTTTGCCATCGAAATCCTCAAGATGCTGCGGGATTTCGAGACCGAAGGCGACGCGCCGCTGCGGGTCCGCATCGGGTTGCACACGGGGCCCGTAGTGGCTGGCGTCATCGGCCGCCACAAGTTCAGCTACGATGTCTGGGGCGACACGGTGAATACCGCGAGCCGAGCTCGAATCGCACGGCGTGCCGGATCGCATCCAGGTCTCGGTGGACGTGCGGAACGCGCTTGCCCATCGCTACCAATTCGAATCGCGCGGCACGATCACCCTCAAGGGCAAGGGCGAGACAAGCGTGTTCTTCCTGGTCCCGCCGTTGTCGTGACGGGTCAGGCGGAACGCTCCCCTTGGCGGGCAACGGCCGCGCGAGCGTGAGAAACGCACCAAGCCCATGTCCATCGAACCGGGCGACGCGGCCCTCTTCGCCGAAGCCGAACGCATCCTGCGGGACAACGACCGCGGCGCTTACACCATCCCGACGCGGGGCCTCTACCCCTTCCAGTGGAACTGGGATTCCTGCCTGACGGCGCTCGGCCAGCGCCATTTCGACGAGGCGCGGGCGTGGACCGAGATCGAGACGCTGCTCACCCATCAGTGGCCGGACGGCATGGTGCCGCACATCGTCTTTCATGCCCCCGACGAGGGATATTTTCCGGGTCCGTCGGTGTGGGCGACGGGACGGGCGACGCCGACCTCCGGCATCACCCAGCCGCCGGTGCTCGGCTTCGTGCTCCAGCGGCTCTTCGCCAGAGCGCGCGACAAGGCGCTGGCCCGCCAACGAGCGGCTGCACTCGTGCCCAAAGCAGACGCCTGGCACCGCTGGTTCTACGCCAACCGCGATCCCGCCGGCACCGGGCTCGTGGCCATCCTCCACCCGTGGGAGTCGGGTCGCGACAATGCGATCGACTGGGACGAAGCGCTGGCGCGGGTGCCGACCGAGGGCATTGAGCCGTACCAGCGCCGGGACACCCGGCATGTGAACACGGCCGAACGGCCTACCCAGGCCGAGTACGACCGCTATCTCTGGCTGGTGCAGGCGTTTCGGCGGCTCGGCTGGGACAACACGAAGCTTCACGACGCCTCCCCCTTCCAGGTCGTCGATCCCGGCTTCAACGCCATCCTCGTCCGTTCCGAGGAGGCGTTGGCCGAGCTCGCCGATACGCTTGGACTGGCGGAGATTGCCGAAGCCGCCCGGCGCCGCGTCGCGCCGGCGCGGGCGGCTTTTGTCGGCCTGTGGAGCGAGGCCGCCGGCCAGTTCCTCTGCTACGACCGCGTGGCCGGCCGCCTCGTCGAGAGCTGCTCGGTCGGCGGCCTGATCCCCGTTCTCGCCGGGCTTGGCGACACCAGCCGGCTGGTGGCGACCATCCGCCGCTGGCGGGAGCGGATGGCCTTCGGCGTCCCGTCGCACGACCCCGCCGATCCGCGCTTCGAGCCGAAACGGTATTGGCGGGGCCCGTGCTGGCTGGTCGTCAACTACATGCTTGCCGACGGCCTCAGGCGGAACGGCGAGCCGGCCGCAGCGGCGGAGATCGTTGCCGACAGTCTCGGGCTGATACGCCGGAACGGCTTTGCGGAGTATTACGATCCAACCGACGGCGCGGCTCTCGGCGGCCGCCACTTCACCTGGACGGCGGCGATGGCGATGGAGCTTCTCGCCGTGGACACAGAGGCCTGAGCCGGGGGCGTCTCGGTCAGACGGAGAGAGGCGATGCGGATCATCGGTTTCGGGGCTCATCCCGACGACGTGGAAATCTTCTTTTTCGCGACATTGGCGGCGGCGCAGGCTGCCGGAGCCGAAATCGGCTGGGCGATCGCCACCGACGGCGCCAGGGGCGGTGACGCGCCGGGCGATGATCTTCGACGGACCCGGCGGAGCGAGGCGCAAGCCGCCGCGGCGCTGCTCGGAGTCGAGCCGGTGTTTCTCGATCGCGGGGATGGCGGCCTTGCCACCGACCCGGACGCGGCAGCGCATGTCGAATCGGCGATGGAGCGCCTCGCGCCGGACCTCGTCATGACTCATGCGCCGAACGATTATCACCCCGACCATCGCGCCCTCTCGACCCTTGTGCGTGATGCGGCGCGGTTCCGCGTGCCGGTGGTTTATGCCGACACGCTGATGGGCAGCGGCTTTGAACCGACCATCTATGTCGATACGACCCGATATTTCGATCGGAAGTGCGAGGCGATCCGCTGCCATGCCTCGCAGCGGCCGCAGCGGTTCGTTGTCGCCTGCGAGGCGTGGAACCGGTTCCGCTCGCTCCAGTGCAATGCGGCAGAGGGCTACGCCGAGGCCTTCCGCTTCGATCCGGTCTATCCTTTTGCAGATGTCCGCGCGCTGATGCCTGCTGCGCCGCCGGTTCAATCGCTTCTGTCCACCGGGCTTGCCAACGCGCCGCAGTGACCGGGCGCGCCGGCGACAAGCGAAGGCAAGAAACAAATCCGCCGCGATTGTCGAATTGGCCCGGCCTTGCTCGTCGTGTTGACAGAGCGCGGGTGATTGCGGCGAAAAACGCCGGAAAGCCCGGCTTCGAACGGACAGGCAGACAGGAGAAAAGCGATGCGATTCATGGTGATCGTCAAGGCGACCAAGGATTCCGAGGCCGGCGTCATGCCCTCCGAAGAGCTCCTGGGGGCGATGGCGAAGTACAACGAAGAGCTGGTCAAAGCTGGCGTGATGCTCGATGGGGCGGGGCTTCAGCCAACCTCGAAGGGTGCGCGGGTCCGGTTCTCCGGCGACAAGCGCACGGTGACCGACGGACCCTTTGCCGAGAGCAAGGAGCTGATCGCCGGCTACTGGATCTTCCAGGTGAAGTCGAAGAACGAGGCGATTGAATGGGTCAAGCGCGCGCCGAATCCCCATAGCGGGGACAGCGAGATAGAAATCCGCCAGCTCTTCGAGACCGAGGATTTCGGCGAAAGCCCGGCGGTCGAGCACCATCGCAATCTCGAGCAGCGGTACCCCGGCCGGCAGTGATCGCCGGTTGAACGGCTGTCGACGGCTGTCTCCGCCGCCCAAATGGTCCACTTTTCCGACAGGAGCAAGACGATGCACATCAATCCCTATCTGTTCTTTGACGGCCGCTGCAAGGAGGCGTTCGAATTCTACGCGAAGGCCCTTGGCGGCAAGATCGTAGCGATGCTCCCCCACGAGGGCACGCCCGCCGAGGAGCACGTGCCGGCCGAATGGCGAAGCAAGATCATGCACGCCCGGCTGGAGGTCGGCGGCCAGGCCCTGATGGCTTCCGACTCGCCGCCGCAATACCAGGAGCCGATGAAGGGCTTCTACGTTTCGCTGCACTACAGCGATCCGGCGGAGGCCGAGCGGATATTCAACGCGCTTGCCGAAGGGGGCACCATCCGCATGGCGATCGAGGAGACCTTTTGGGCGGCGCGGTTCGGCATGCTCGTCGACCGGTACGGAACGCCGTGGATGGTGAACTGCGACAAGCCGGCGGGCTAGGCTCCGGGTCCCGGTGCGCCCGTCTCCCCGGACGGGCTGCATCGGGGCTTTACGTCCTCCTGCGTCGCGTCTAGGACGGCGGAGCGAGCCTTGCCAACGCGCGGGAGGGTAGGAATGGCGTACATGCTTCTGGTCGTCGAGCAGCCGGATGAACGGCGTCGGGCCGGCCTCGAGGAGGGCGAGCGGCGCTATGCCCGCATGCTGGATTTCGCCCAGGACCTCAAGAAACGCGGCCTCCTGATCCGCACCGACTCGCTGTCCTCGCAGTCCGAAGGCGTGCGCATCCGCAAGCGCGGAGGCAAGGTGGCAACCGTGGACGGGCCTTTCGCCGAGGCCAAGGAGATCATCGGCGGCTTCTTCCTCCTGTCCTGCGACACGATGGAGGAGGCGGTCGCCATCGGCAACCAGTGCCCGGCCGTCGAGTGGTCGACCGTCGAGGTGCGCGGCCTCGGGCCCTGCTTTGTCGAACCCGATTAGTCTCGTCCGGCGCGTTTTCTCTTCGCCATGTCGATTCGGAACCACCGCGTTCGTCGTGTCAGCGAGCCGGGCTGAAGGTCGCCCGGCAAGCCATCGATGAAGGAAGGAGCAGGACCATGCGCTACATGATGATCGTCAAGGGGGAAGAACTCGGAGAACCGCCCCAGGAGCTGATAACGGCGATCATGGCACTCGGCGAGGAGGCGACGAAGGCCGGTGTGATGGTCGGAATGGGCGGCCTGTTGCCGACCGCGAAGGCTGCCCGCGCCCGCCTGTCAGGCGGGAAGATCACGGTCACCGACGGGCCGTTCACCGAGGCCAAGGAGGTGATCGGCGGCTTCACCACCTACGAGCTGGCGTCGATGGCGGAAGCGATCGAATGGACGAAGCGCTTCCTCGACCTCCACACGGAGCATTGGCCGGAATGGGAAGGCGAGGTCGAGATCCGGCCGATGGCGTAGCCTGCCGGAAAGCAGTCCGGCCGGAGTGGACCAGGCCGGCCTTGCTTCGCCTCAGGTGAGGTGATCTATCGGCGGCCGTGACGGCTTCCGATATCCATCGCGCGATCGACGCCATCTGGAGGATCGAGGCGGCCAGGCTGATCGCCGGCCTCGCCCGGATGGTGCGCGACGTGGGGCTTGCCGAAGACCTTGCGCAGGAGGCGCTGGTCGCCGCGCTCGAGCGCTGGCCGAAAACCGGAATCCCGGACAAGCCCGGAGCCTGGCTGATGGCGACGGCCAAGAACCGGGCAATCGACCACCTTCGCCGACGCAAGCTCCATGCCCGCAAGCACGAGGAGATCGGCCGCGACCTCGAGATTGAACAGGAGGCCGTGCCCGACCTCGACGCTGCCCTCGACGACGACATCGGCGACGACCTCTTGCGCCTGATGTTCACCTCCTGCCACCCGGTGCTCTCCACCGAGGCGCGGGTCGCGCTGACGCTGCGGCTGATCGGCGGCCTCACCACCGAGGAGATCGCCCGCGCTTTTCTCGTGGCCGAGCCGACCGTCGCCCAGCGGATCGTGCGCGCCAAGCGGACGCTCGCCGAGAAAAAGATCCCCTTCGAGACGCCGCGCGGCGCGGAGCTCGCCGAGCGCCTCGCCTCGGTGCTGGAGGTCATCTACATGATCTTCAACGAGGGCTACGCGGCGACCGCCGGCGATGACTGGATGCGGCCGCAGCTTTGCGAGGAAGCGCTGCGGCTCGGCCGAATTCTCGCCGAACTCGCGCGCGATGAAGCGGAAGTCCACGGGCTCGTCGCGCTGATGGAGATCCAGGCCTCCCGCTTCGGCGCGCGGACCAGGCCGGACGGCACGCCGATCCTGCTTCTCGACCAGGATCGCGCCCGCTGGGACCGCCTGCTGATCCGCCGCGGTCTTGCTGCGCTTGAGCGTGCCGAACGGCTCGGTGGTCCGGCCGGTCCGTACCAGCTGCAGGCGGCGATCGCCGCCTGCCATGCGCGGGCCGGCACGGCGGATGCGACCGACTGGGTCCGTATCGCGGCGCTCTACGAGGCGCTCGCTGCGGCGGTGCCGTCGCCGGTCGTGGAGCTGAACCGGGCCGTCGCCATCGCCTTTGCCTTCGGCCCGGCGGCGGGCCTGGCGCACGCCGACACACTCGCCTCCGAGCCGTCGCTAACGAACTACCATCTCCTGCCGAGCGTCCGCGGCGACCTTCTCCAGAAGCTTGGCCGTCTCGACGAGGCGCGCGCCGAGTTTGAACGCGCCGCCGCGCTGACGCGCAACGAGCGTGAGCGCGCCATGCTTGTCGAGCGAGCAGCGGCTTCGGCAGGGCCAATCGCGAGGCGGTCCTCCTAACGTCTGCCGGGCGCTCCAAGCGGGGTTTGCCGGATGGGCCGGCCGACGCGGCCCTTGTTTTTTTCATCTGTGCCCGCCAACCCCCTTGATTGTGATGGGCGACAGGCATAGTTACGCCCTTGCCCAAATTCGCACGTGCCTGTGGTCGCAACTGTCCGAGGGCGAACTTGATCGGGGCCTCACCCCGGTTGCTTCGAAGGACGCGGCTTAAAGCAACGACGTAGCGGGCTTTTTTGGTCTCTGCCGACTGTCCAAAAGTCGGGGACACTAGAGAGGCACTACTTCCTTGCCGGGCGTGCGGATCGGGAAACTCCCTTTCCAAGCGAAGGCAGCGACAAGCGGCACAGCCCTGTCCGCTTGAAGCGACTGCCACCCGCAAACCAGCCGGTCAAAGGGCCGGCAAACCGGATCGCGACAGTCGCGGGATGATCGGCTCCACAACGATCACCTGAGGACCGAGCGGCCGGCGGTTGCAACGATTCGCGTGGGAGTGACCCGCCATGACTGACCGTATCCGCGACTTCCTGCGCCTCCGACGCCCGGAGGGGCCCTGCCTCGTGGTCGATCTCGACGTCGTCCGCGAGAACTATCTGAACTTCGCGCGCGCGCTGCCGGACAGCCGGGTCTACTACGCCGTCAAGGCCAATCCGGATCCGGTGATCCTCAGGCTTCTGGCCGGTCTCGGCTCCTCCTTCGACTGCGCCAGCGTGGCGGAAATCGATATGGCTCGCGAGGCCGGCGCGACGCCGGAGCGCATCTCCTACGGCAACACGATCAAGAAAGAGCGCGACGTAGCGGCTGCCTACGAGCGCGGTATCCGGCTCTTCGCTGTCGACTGCCGCGAGGAGGTCGACAAGGTCGTCCGCACCGCCCCCGGCTCGCGGGTGTTCTGCCGCATCTTGAGCGACTGCGATGGCGCCGAATGGCCGCTGTCGCGGAAGTTCGGCTGCGTGCCGGAACTCGCCGTCGACGTTCTCGACTATGCTCATCGCTCCGGCCTCGAGGCCTACGGCGTTTCCTTCCATGTCGGCTCGCAGCAGCCAAACCCGGAGGCGTGGGACACCGCGCTCAAGGCGGCCTCCGGCATCTTCCGGACTCTGTCCGAGCGCGGCATCCAGCTTCGCATGGTCAATCTCGGTGGCGGCTTCCCGGCGAAATACGTCCGCGACGTGCCGAAGGTGAAGACCTACGGCCAGGCGATCTTCTCGGCGCTCCGCCGGCATTTCGGCAACCGCATTCCGGAGACGATCATCGAGCCCGGCCGCGGCATGGTGGGCGACGCCGGTATGATCAAGGCCGAGGTCGTGCTGATCTCGAAGAAGGCCACCGACGACCCAGTCCGCTGGGTCTATCTCGACATCGGCAAATTCGGCGGCCTCGCCGAGACCATGGACGAGGCGATCCGCTATCCGATCCGCACGGCGCATGACGGCGGCCGCACCGAGCCGTGTGTCATCGCCGGGCCGACCTGCGATTCGGCCGACGTGCTCTACGAGAAGACGCCCTACGAGCTGCCGGTGTCGCTTGCCATCGGCGACGAGGTGCTGATCGAGGGGGCCGGCGCGTACACGCAGACCTACTCGGCCGTCGCCTTCAACGGCTTCGAGCCGCTCAAATCCTACGTGATCTGAAAGGGCGGCGATGATCTTCATAGACGACGAGGCGCCGGGCGACTTCGGCGCCCGGCAAGCCCTGCTCGACCGGGTGATGCCGGATCGGACGACGAAGCCCTCCGAGCGTTTGCGCGAGGGGCGTCTGCCGGCCGTCGGCCTGTCGCTCGTCGTCCGCGACGGTGACGCGCTCTGCGGCTCGGTCCGCCTGTGGCACGTGATCGCGGGCGACCGGCCGGCGCTGCTCCTTGGCCCGCTGGCCGTCGAACAGCACCGCCGTGGCAAGGGCGTCGGCGTCGGGCTGATGCAGGTGGCGCTGAACCGCGCCGAGCTGCTTGGTCACGCGGCGGTGATCCTGGTCGGCGATCCGGAATACTACACGCGGTTCGGATTCGCGGCCGATCCGACGACCGACCTCCACATGCCGGGGCCGGTGGACCGGCGGCGCTTCCTCGGGCTGGAGCTGGCGCCGCGTGCCCTCGATGGCGCCGAGGGCTGGGTGATCGCTGTCGGCGCGCAGACGGCGAGCCGCCTGGCGGCGTAGCCACAGCAACGACACGCCGGGACGATCCGGCCCGGCGCCTATCGCCCAAGCGCCGACTGCTCGGCGACGATGCGATCCATCAGGGCATTCTCGTCCGCCGCTTCCGGAGGCACGTCCGACGGGCCCGCCTTGGTGTGGGCCAAGGGCTCCGCGAGGATTTCGTCAAGGTCCTCAGAGCAGCTGAACGGGCCGGCGACTTGCTTCACCTTGGTGTTGTCGAAGATCACCGACCAGCTCTTGTCGCCGAGGAGCGGTCCCTCCCAGGCACTGTTGTAGCGGATGAGCGTGTCGGTCGGCACGTGGACGATGTCGACCGGCTTGCCGAGCCCTTTTGCAATGGCGGTGGTGATCTGGTCCCAGGTGAAGCTGCGGTCGGAGGTGATGTGGAAGTCCTCGCCGAGTGCGGCGGTATTTCCGAAGAGGCGGATGAACGGCCGGGCGAAATCGACCGACCGGGTCAGCGTCCACAGCGACGTGCCGTCGCCGGCGACGACCACCGGCTGCCCCTTCATGATGCGCTCGACGGCCACGTTCTTGTCGCCGATCTGGATCGGCAGTCCCGTCCGCACGGTATGGCTCGGCCGAACGATCGTCCACGGCAGCCCGCTCTGCTCGCGAAGCAGCTTCTCGCAGGCGGCCTTGTTGCGGCTATATTGCCAGTAGGGATTTTCGAGCGGCGTCCGCTCGGTGATGATGTAGTGCCGCGCCGGCTTCTGGTAAGCGGAGGCCGAGGAGATGAAGATGTACTGGCCGACGCGGCCGGCGAAGGTCGCGATGTCCTGTTGCATCTGTTCCGGCGTGTACACCCGGAACTGGCAGACGACGTCGAAACGGCTGTCGCCAAGCGCCGCATAGCCGGCCGTGTCGCCGACTTCGCCGACGAGCGTGGTCACGCCGCCAGGCAAAGCGACGTGGGTCTGGCCGCGGTTGAGGAGGGTGACCTTGTGGCTGGCCGCGACGCTCTGCTCGACGGCCGGCAGCGAGATCTGTCCGGTCCCGCCAATGAAAAGAACACTCAGTGACATTCGGTCCCCCGTTCCCCGTCGAAGTCGGCCAGCCTGGCGGCGACCACAAGGCAGTGTCCGTCGGCCCTGCCTCAGGCCTCGGCCAGTCCCCGCTTCCTCAGCAGTGCCTCTGCCGTCGGCATGCGGCCGCGGAAGCGCATGTAGGCTTCTCGCGGATCGCGAAGGTTACCCGCAGAATAGACGTTTTCGTAGAGCCGCCGGGCCGTCTCCGGATCGAAGGGGTCGCCCGCCTCCTCGAAGGCGGCAAAGGCGTCTGCGTCCAGAACCTCCGACCACAGGTAGCTGTAGTAGCCGGCCGCATAGTAGTCGCCGGCGAAGATGTGCAGGAAGTGCGGCGTGCGGTGACGCATGCCAATCGCCTCGGGCATGCCGATCTTCTCGAGTGTCGCCTGTTCGAAAGCGGCGACGTCGAGCTCTTCGCCATTGGCGGTAAGATGCAGGTCGAGGTCGACCAGCGCCGAGGCGGTGTATTCGACCGTCTGGAAGCCCTGATTGAAGGTGCGGGCCGACAGCACCCGTTCGAGCAGCGCATCGGGAATCGGGTGGCCGGTCTCATGGTGGACGGCGAAGCGCCTCAGCACCTCCGGCTCCTGCAGCCAGTGCTCGAAGAGCTGCGAGGGTAGCTCGACGAAATCGGTGGCGACATTGGTCCCCGACAGAAGCGGATAGGTGACGTTCGACAGGAGGCCGTGCAGCGCATGGCCGAACTCGTGAAAGAGCGTTCGGGCATCTTCCAAGGACAACAGCGCCGGTTTTCCCTCCGGCGGCTTGGAGAAGTTCATGACGTTGACGATGATCGGCCGGACGTTGCCGTCAAGGCGGTGCTGGCTGCGGTAGCCACCCATCCACGCGCCGCTCCGCTTCGACGCGCGCGCAAAATAGTCGCCCATGAACAGCCCGAGGAACCGGCCCTCGCGGTCGGCTGCCTGCCAGACGCGGACGTCGGGGTGATAGACCGGAACGTCGGCGACCGGCGTGAAGGTCACGCCGAACAGCTGACGGGCCGTCCAGAAGGCGGCCTCGATCATGTTGTCGAGCGCGAAGAAGGGCTTCACCTCGCCCTCGTCGAAATCGTAGCGGCGCTTGCGCAGGCGATCCGCATAGTGCCGCCAGTCGGCCGCGGTCAGCCTGAAGTTGGCACCTTCCTCGGCGACCAGTGCCTGAAGCTCGGCTGTCTCCCGTGCGGCGAGCCGCGTGCCGGGCGCCCAGACCGTGTGAAGGAGGTCGGCCACCGCCTCGGGCGTCTTGGCCATCGCATCCGCGAGATTGAAGTGGGCGTAGCTTGGGTGTCCGAGGAGGCGAGCACGCTCATGGCGGAGCCGGATCATTTCGGCAATCAGGCCGCGATTGTCGGTGTCGCCGCCGCTCTCGCCGCGCCGGATCCATGCCTCGAACGCCTTCTCGCGGAGGTCGCGCCGGGTCGAGAACTGGAGGAAGGTCTCGACGCTCGAACGGGCGAGGGTGATCACGTATTTGCCGGGAAGATCGCGATCCTCGGCTGCCTGTGTCGCTGCGGCGCGCGCCCAGTCGGGCAGGCCGGCAAGGTCCGCCTCGCTGTCGAGGACGAGCTTCCACGACGCCTCGTCGGCGAGCACGTTCTGGCTGAACTGGGTGCCAAGGGTGGCGAGGCGTTCGTTGATTTTGGCGAGCCGCTGCTTTCCCGCCTCGTCGAGGCTGGCGCCGGCGCGCTCGAAGATCGTGTGATAGCGCTCAAGCAGACGGAGCTGCTCTTCGTTCAGACCAAGCGCATCGCGGTTTGCCCACAATGCCGCGATCCGGGCGAAGAGCGCCCCGTTGAGGTGGATATCGTCGGCATGGCGGGAAAGCACCGGCGCGAGGTCTCGTTCGATCGCCTGCAGGGCCTCGCTGGTGTTGGCGCTGGTGAGGCCGAAGAACACCCGCGCCGCGCGGCCAAGCGGCATGCCGGATTTCTCCAGTGCCACGATGGTATTGTCGAAGCTCGGTTCGGAGGGGTCGGCGGCGATTTGCTCGACGGCGATGCGCTGGGTCGCCATCGTCGCGTCGAAGGCCGGCCGGTAGTGCTCGGGCCGAACCTTGTCGAAGGGTGGGGCGCCGAACGGCGTATCCCACGGGGCAAGCAGCGGATTGTCGGTCGCGATCGTCATTTTGGGGGGCCTCCGGACGTGTCGCCTCCATATAGGCCCTCCGGGGCTCTTCAGGGAGTGCCGGGCGGTCCAAGACCTGTCGCCAATTGCCGCGTGACCTCGTCAAGGGCCGCGGCGAGCTGCGGGTCGGCTCCGGCGGCATAGCGGATGTCGAAGGGGACCCGGATATCCGGCGTGACGCCGACGCCTTCCAGGCGCTTGCCGTCGACGAAAACGTCGGCGACAGCAAGTTCCAGGAGGCTGTTGTCGGGAAGCAGGAAGCCGCGTCCGGCGACGACATCGGCCGCTGTCGGCTGGCCGATCAGGGTGACGCCATTCGATTTCAGGGCATAGGCGAGGATCTCCATGCCGCTTCGCGTTCCTTTGTCGATCACGGCGACCATCGGCTTCCGCCAGCGGGCGTGGATAAGGTTGGTATCGCCGTCCCGCTCCACCATCGTCATGTCCGGCGCGCCGCCGACAAAGGTGTCGGCGGCATTCGCAGGCGCGCCGCCCCAACGGCTGCGAAGGTCGAGGACCAAGGCATCGACCACCGCCAGTGGGCCGGTCAGGGCGCGTTCGATTGTGTCTCTCACGTCGCGCTCGGTGTACTCCCAGAGGCGGAGATAGCCGATCCGGTAGCCGTTGTGGTCGATGACCTCGGCGCTGTCAGTGATGGCCGATACGAAATCCCGCGATGGCGACAATTTCTCAACGCCGACCGCGATGTCGATCGGCTCGCCGCCGGGCTGCCGGCGGACCGTCACGGTCGCTGTCCGGCCGGCCTTACCGCGGAACGACCCTATCTCGGCGAAGGCCTGGCCGTCGACGGAGAGGATTTCATCGCCGGGCAAGAGACCCGCCCGGTCGGCCGGGCCGCCGTCATAGATGTCAGTGATGAAGGTCTCGCCATCGACGGAGCTACTGGCGATGCCGATCCCCGCATAGGTCACATCGCCCTCAGGCGGGAAGAGCTGCCGCATCCGGTCGCGGAGACCATAGCGAAAGACATCGACGAGCTCGTAGTAGTCGAGCTGATCGCGGACGAAACGGCCGGTATGGGAGGTGTCGAGGCTGGCAAGCACGTAGTCAACGGCGTCGTTGACCACCGCGGGATTTGTGGTCGCAAGGTCCGGCAGGTTGGCCATCGCGACTGCGACTGCGTCGCGGAAACCGTCGAGCTTCTGCGGCGCATAGAAATTCTCCTCGACCAGCGCGACCGCGCGGTCGAAGACGGCGTTCCCCGACTGAGGAACCTCCGCCAACGCCGTCGAGGCGAATAGGGGCAGGAGCACGACGAGCAGTGCGGCGGTGCGACGGGTCTTCATGCGACGAGGCCTTCCTCGGTGGGAGCCGCCCGAGCGCTACTAGATATCGCCCCTTCGCCGGTTGTCGACCGGAAACCCTCGGCGCCGCGGTTGACCTCATCCCGCGTTCCCGCAATGAACAGGCATCGTTGACCCACTGCAAGGAGACCGCGCATGCCCGGCTGGCCGATGTATGGAAGGATCGATGGCCCGATCGTGATGATCGGCTTCGGCTCGATCGGCCGGGGAACGCTGCCGCTGCTCGAGCGCCACTTCACCTTCGACGCGGGCCGCATGGTGGTCATCGATCCCGACGACTCCGGCCGCAAGCTGCTCGACGAGCGCGGCATCCGCTTCGTCCAGCACGCGCTGACGCCCGACAACTACCGCGACATCCTCACGCCGCTGCTGACCGAAGGCGAGGGCCAGGGCTTCTGCGTCAACCTTTCGGTCGACACCTCCTCGCTCGACATCATGAGGCTGTGCCGCGAAGCTCGGCGTGCTCTACATCGACACGGTGGTCGAGCCGTGGCCGGGCTTCTACTTCGACCGCAAGGCCGGCAGCCGAGGCGCGCACCAACAATGCGCTGCGCGAGACCGTGCGCGCAGGAGAAGGCGAGGAACCCCGGCGGCACGACCGCGGTCTCCTGCTGCGGCGCCAATCCCGGCATGGTGTCGTGGTTCGTCAAGCAGGCGCTGGTCAATCTCGCCGGCGACACTCGGCCACGCCTTCACCGAGCCCGGGCCGGACGACCGCGAGGGCTGGGCGCGGCTGATGCGCGACCTCGGCGTCAAGGGCGTCCACATCGCCGAGCGCGACACCCAGCGCTCGACGAATCCGAAGCCGATGGACGTCTTCGTCAACACCTGGTCGGTCGAAGGCTTCATCTCGGAGGGCATGCAGCCGGCCGAGCTGGGCTGGGGCACGCACGAGAAGTGGATGCCGGAGAACGGCGCGCCTGGCAGACGATCGGCTGCGAAGGCCGGCGATCTACCTGCTCCAGCCCGGCGCCGACACGCGGGTCCGCACCTGGTGCCCGACGCCGGGGCCGCAGTACGGCTTCCTCGTCACCCACAACGAGTCGATCTCGATCGCCGACTATTTCACCGTGACGCGAGGGCGGCGAGGTCGTCTACCGGCCGACCTGCCACTACGCCTATCACCCGGCGAACGATGCGGTGCTGTCGCTGCACGAGATGTTCGGCCGGGCCGGCAAGGCGCAGCAGAAGGCACCACATCCTCGACGAGAACGAGATCGTCGACGGCATCGACGAACTCGGCGTGCTGCTCTACGGCCACGCGCAAGAACGCCTACTGGTACGGCTCGCAGCTCTCGATCGAGGAGACGCGCGACCTCGCGCCCTACCAGAACGCCACCGGCCTGCAGGTGACCTCGGCCGTGCTCGCCGGCATGGTCTGGGCGCTGGAGAATCCCGAGGCCGGCATCGTCGAGACCGACGAGATGGACTACCGCCGCTGCCTCGAGGTGCAGCTGCCCTATCTCGGTCCGGTCAAGGGCTACTACACCGACTGGACGCCGCTCGACCGACCGGCCCGGGCTGTTCCCCGAGGACATCGACGAAAGCGATCCGTGGCAGTTCAGGAACGTGCTGGTGCGGTAGCTGCTCAGAGGACCCAGCCGATCAGGACCACCAGGATGATGACCGCCACCGCGACCCCGGCGATGATCAGCGATGCGGTTGCTCGATTCGGCCTGGCGGAAGCCGTCTTCGCGCTGGCCGGTCGGGCCGGCATCGACCCGGCCTTCCTCGATCGGTCCGGTCTCGGGTGGCGCGGCGGGATCACCGATCGTGCCGTGAGAGCCTTCCTCGGCCTCCTCGATAATTCGTTTGACCTCGTCCTTTCGACCGTCGTCCGCTGGCGTCATGGATGCTCCTCCCCAAGCCGATACCGTCAGGTTGCTGACCCTGTGTAGCCAACCAGGACGGAATGAGAAAGCCACCGTTGCGGCGATCAGAACTCGGTATCTTCGCCGCCTGTGATCAGCCGGGCTCCCCGTTCGTAGGTGAGGTAGAGCCACAACCAGTGCACGGTGACGAGCAGGCGGTTCTCGAAGCCGGTCAGAAGGTAGATGTGGACCAGCGCCCAGAGCGTCCAGCCGACGCGCCCCTTCAACCTGGCCCAGCCGAAGTCGAAGACGGCGGCGTTGCGGCCGACGATCGCCGTGTTGCCGCGGTCGTGGAACCGGAACGGTGCGAGCGGCGTGCCGTCGGCGAGGTTGCGCCGGAGGCTCTGTCCAAGATGGTGCCCCTGTTGATTGGCAACCTGCGCCAGGGCGGGTAACGGCTTGCCGTCGCGTCCGTTCAGGACTGCACAGTCGCCGATGACGTACACGCCATTGAGGCCGGTGACCGACAGGTCCGGCTCGACCGGGATGCGCCCCTGCCGATCCGGCTCGATGCCGAGCCATGATGCCGCCGGCGCTGCTTTCACGCCCGCCCCCAGATGACCGATCCCGCACGCATGACTTCGCCTTCCATCGTCACCTTCCGTGGGTGCGTGGTCGACCGCCTTGCCGGTGATGACCGTGACGCCGAGCCGCGCCAGCGTTCGCTCGGCATAGGTTGAGAGCGATTTGGGGAAGGCCGCCAGCAGCCGCGGCCCGGCCTCGATCAGCACTGTGCGAGCCGAGGCCGGATCGATGTGGCGGAAATCGCGGGCGAGCGAATGGCGCGAGCTCGGCGACCGCGCCGGCCATCTCCACCCCGGTCGGTCCACCGCCGATGACGATGGTGGTGAGGAGCCGTGCCCGCTCCTCCGGATCGTTGCACACCTCGGCCCGCTCGAAAGCCAAGAGCAGGCGCGCCCGGATGGCGCGGGCATCCCGAAGCGTCCTCGGTCCGGGAGCCGCCGCGGCCCAGTCGTCGTGGCCGAAATAGTTGTAAGAGGAGCCGGCGGCGACCACCAGCCGGTCGAACGCAATCCCCGGGCCCTCAGAAAGAACAACACGCTGGGCGCCCGTGTCGACGCTGGTCACTTCGTCGAGGATCACCTCGATGTTCTTGTAGCGCGAAAGCATGTGCCGGATGGGCCGTGCGATGTCAGCGGGAGACAACGCCGCGGTCGCCACCTGGTAGAGCAGCGGCACGAACAGGTGGTAGTTGTGACGATCGACCACCGTAACACTGGCCGCCGCGCCCCCGAGGCCACGCGCACACGCGAGACCGCCAAAGCCGGCGCCAATGATCACCACGTTGGTTTTGTGCGTTTCGACCAGCGTCCGTGCCTCTTTGTCGTGAAACGCTTGGGAGGACTGTCCGTTCCCGGCGCGTTGAAAGCAGGTGGCAAAGCCGTTTCCCGCTGAATGGGTGGTCGCACCTTCCCTGACGAAAGCGATTGCCATCCCCGCGTCCGGTGTAGCCAACGCGCGCCGAATCAGGAAGCCAGGTTGTTCGGCTCAGGTTGGGCTTTTTTTCGCCGGCCGGCGCGCCCGGTCGATCAGCGCCTCGTGGGGGGGCGGGCGGCCCCAAACCCGGTTCCGGGGAGCGAAGTCGCATCGCGCCGACACAATTCGTTTGCTGGTAGCAGCCTGGCACCGGAATATTTGCCGAAAGGATACGAAAGACGGAGCAAGTGCGAACCGCGCCCTTCGGATCGCCGATGCCGAGGCCGCCGATCCCGGGTATGATCCCAGTTCCGATTGTCCGTTGCAGGATAAGGCCAGAGGCAATTCCGACCCATGAACCTCACTGCAAACATACGATATCTCGCCGCGAGGACCTGTTCCTCCATAGCGGTCGCCTGCCTTCTGTCGAGGATGGCGCTGGCCAACAATTCGACTGCCGAGCTCAGCGCCGGCGGTCTGCAACTGGTGCGCACGGAGGCGATCCAACTTGTATCCGAGGACCTTTTCGTGTCGGCCGACGACGTCCGCGTCACCTATCACTTCATCAACACCGCGGATTCGCCGATCACCACCATCGTCGCCTTTCCACTGCCGCCGATCGACGCGGTTGTGCCGGAGGAAATGAACATCGTCCTGCCCGACAGCGGATCGCCTAACTTCGTCGACTTCGCGGTGAGCGTCGACGGGGCGGCGGTGACACCATCCATCGAGGAGCGGGTGACGGCGCTTGGCATTGACCAGACCGCGGTGCTTCGCGACCTCGGCCTGCCGCTCAACCCGATTGCCGACGGGCTGTATGACCGGCTGCAGAAACTTTCAGACGATGACAAGGCCGAGTTGAAGCGGCTCGGTCTCGTCACCATCGATCCCTATAGCGCGGAGGCAACCTGGAAGCTCGAAACCACGTTCTACTGGGAGCAGACCTTCCCGCCCGGCCGCGAGGTCGTCGTCGAACACAGCTACAAGCCGGTCGTCGGTTTCGGCTTCTTCGGCGACTATGTCCTCGACGATCCGGGCTACAGGGCCAGCTATTGCATCGATGGCGCCTTCGACCGGGCCGCACGCAAGAAGCTCGCCGCGGTCGCCGGCACCGATTTCCCCTATCTTCAGGAAAAGCGGATCAGCTACATCCTCACTACGGCCAACAACTGGTCGGGTCCGATCGGCACGTTCAGGCTGACCGTCGACAAGGGCGACCCGCAGGCGCTGGTCAGCTTCTGCGGCACCGGCGTCACCAAGGTGTCGCCGACCCGCTTCGAGATGACGGCCACGGATTTCGTGCCGGACAAGGATCTCGACATCCTGATTGCCGCACCGAGCAGCCAGAACTGACCACCACCTCGCGCTAGGTGATGGCGATGATGCCACCCGCGCCGTGTTCGGTGCCGAAGGCAAGGCGCCGTCCAGCCTGATCCCAGGCGAGCGATGACACCGGACCATTGCCGGGACGGCGGAGCAGCGCCTCCTCCGCATCGGCAAAACGCACCGCCAGCACCATGCCGTCCTGGTAGCCGATCGCCACCACCTCCTCGGCCGGGTGGCAGGCGACCCTGGTGACGGTCACCTCCCGGGCGCCGAGCTGCATCGGCGGCTTGCCCTGTGGTCCGTCCTTGAAGTGAAACGGCCAGAGCACCGCGGCGTTCGCCCCGGAGGTGGCGAGGAAGCGGCCTTTCGCCGACCACGACAGCGAGCGCGGCTTGGCCGGATAGCCGCTCATCCGCATATCCTTGGCGTCGGAAAGCCGCCAGCCATGCAGTGCGTTGTCCTGCATGGCGGTGACGAGATATTTGCCGTCCGGCGAAAACGAAACCGCGATATGGGCGCCCTTCCATTCGAGGGCGGTCGGCTCCGCCTCGGTGCCGGCCCACCACAGCGTCACGCCGTCATAGCGCGCGACGGCAAGGCGGAGGCCCTTGGGCGCGAATGCAAGGCCGCCGACAGCGCGCGGCAGGTCGAAGCTCCGCTCGCGCCCGTCGCCAAGGCGCAGGTCCACCTTGCGGCCCGATGCGTAGGCGACCGCGCCGTCCGGGCCGCTTGCCAGCTGGTCGATCCATTTGCCCTTGCGGCTGGCGACCGGCTCGGTACGGCCGGCGGCGTCGGTGATCGCGACCAGGCCGTCATCTCCCCCGGTGATGAATGCCTTGCCGTCGCGGGTCGGCGTCGCGGCAAGAACGGCACCGGCATGAACCGGCGTTACGTCTTCAGCCTCCCCAGCGACGCGGCGGACGGTGCCGTCGCCGAGCGCGAACACGGCAGTGTCGCCGAGGAACGCCGCCTCGACGACAAAGGCGCCGAATTCAAACTCGCGGATATCGGGCACGTCGGTCCCACCCCCGGGTGTTGACGACGGGGCCGGCGGCCCCGAACGGCGGCACGTCGCGTCAGGCCGCGCAGGCCTGAAAGCCGGCGGTCAACAGGTCGGTCTCAAGCTTGCGGCCGATGAACACCAGCCGGCTCTCGCGCATCTCGTCTTCCCGCCAGCGGCGTTGGTGGTCACCCTCGAGGATCATGTGAACGCCCTGCACGACGTAGCGCTCGGGATCGTCCTTGAAGGCGAGGATGCCCTTCAGCCGCAGGATGTCCGGGCCGAAGCCCTGGGTGATCTGCTGGATCCAGGGGAAGAACCGCTTGGGATCGAGCTCGCCGGCGCGCAGCGACAAGCTGGTCACCGTCGGATCATGGGTCGCGTGGTGATGGTCGTGATCATGGTCATGGTCATGGTCGTGATGATCGTGGTCGTGGTCGTCGCCCTCAAGAAATTGTGGGTCGAGCGTCAGGATGCGATCGAGATCGAAGGCGCCGCGGTCGAGCACCGTGTCGAGGGGGAGAGCGCAGCGTTCCGTCCGGTGGACGACCGCGTGGGCGTTGATCGCTCGGATCTGCCGCTCGACCTCGGCGAGCTCCTCGGGCGAGACCAGGTCGGTCTTGTTGAGGAGGATCACGTCGGCGAAGCCGATCTGCTCCTCGGCTTCCGGGCTGTCGGCAAGCCGAGCGACCAGATGCTTGGCATCGGCAACGGTGACCACCGCGTCGAGCCTCGCTTTGGCGCGCACTTCGTCATCCATGAAGAAGGTCTGCGCGACCGGCGCCGGATCGGCGATGCCGGTGGTCTCGACGAGGATACCGTCGAAGCCGCCCGGCCGCTTCATCAGGCCCTCGACGACACGGATCAGGTCGCCGCGCACCGTGCAGCAAACGCAGCCATTGTTCATCTCGTAGACCTCCTCGTCGGACTCGACGATGAGGTCGTTGTCGATGTTGATCTCCCCGAACTCGTTGACCACGACCGCATATCTCTTGCCGTGGTTCTCCGAGAGGATGCGGTTCAACAGCGTCGTCTTGCCGGCGCCGAGATAGCCGGTGAGGACGGTGACGGGAATCTGGTTGGCGGGCATGGCAAGGAACTCCGAGGCGGGTCAAGGCCGGCCGGGTTACGGTCGCGACCGATATAGGAGAGTCCGGCCGAGTTTGCCACGGCGGAGGCAACGCCAGTTACGGCAATGGTCTGCACTCGGGGGCGTTCTGAAGGTCACTCTGCCGCATGGTGACGCCGCGATCATCTCCCGATCCTGAGCCTGTCGCGTCGGCATCCGCAGGGCAAGCAATCGTGTCAATGCCACTCAGCGCATCATCTACGGTCAGCCGAACGGCGACCTCCATTTCGATGACGACGGCAATGGGGCGCACGCCCAACAGAAATGGGCGCACCTCGACAATCATTTGGTCCTTACCGCCAGCTTCTTCTTCCTCGTTGCGCCCTAGCCGGCGCCCGCGGCAGTGGACCCGGCGGCCGGACTACTGGTCCGGCCGGGTTCGCGAGAGCAGCAACACGGGCGAGGCACCGTCTGTCAGCCGATCGTCGCCCGGCGAGGTGGAGGGACTACTTCTCGGTTAGCAGGTCCTCGAGGTCCAGCCGCTCGGTGATCATCCGCAGCGTTCCGTCGGGATTGCGCGGCCATTCCTCGCGCGCCCGGTCGCGGTAGAGCTCGACGCCGTTGTCGTCGGGATCGCGGAGATAGAGCGCTTCGCTGACCCCGTGGTCGCTCGCGCCTTCCAGCGGAATGCCGGCGGCGATCAGCCGGCGGAGCCCATCAGCCAGCGCGGCCCGCGACGGGTAGAGGATCGCCAGATGATAGAGGCCGGTGGCCCGCCGGGGAGGCGGAGCGGCGCCCAGGCTCTCCCAAGTGTTGATGGCGATGTGGTGATGGTAGCCGCCCGCCGAGACGAACGCGGCCTGGTCGCCGTAGCGTTGCATCAGCTCGAAGCCGAGAACCCCGCAATAGAAGCCGAGCGAGCGCTCGATATCCGCGACCTTGAGATGCACATGGCCGATGCGGACGCCGGGGTCGATCGGCTTGCCGAACTGGGCTCTTGCCTCGGTCTCGCTGAGAATGGTCTCGGACATCTCGGAATTCCTCTGGTCGTGGGCAGAGATATAGGCGCATTTGTGGGGCGCGCCAGCCACGATGGCACCCCTGGATTGGGTTCGTGGACGGTTTCCCACCTCCGGTCGGCTCCGCCGCGCAAAAAAAGCGCTCAACTGAAGGGATGGGGTTGCCTGCGCGCCAAAAGCTATGTATATTAGCTTTTAAGCTAATGATATTAGGAGAGCGCGTCATGACCACAGCCACCATCGCTTCGGCGAGAACCATGCATCGTCCGGCGACCGCCGCCCATCTTGCCGCCGCAGACCGATCGGCACCGGATACGCACTTCCTCGACCGGCCGAGCGGCCGGATCGCCTATGACGACCGCGGCAGCGGGCCGCCGGTGGTGATGGTGCCGAGTTTGGGTGACGTGAGGGCCGAGTATCGCTTCCTCGCCGCGAAGCTTGCAGACGCCGGCTACCGGGCCGTCACCATGGACCTTCGTGGCCACGGCAAGTCGAGCACCGGCTGGCCGGACTACTCCTGCACGGCCCTCGGCGAGGATATCGTTGCCCTCGTCGATCATCTCGATGCCGGTCCGGCGATCCTCATCGGCACATCGATGGGGGCGGGAGTCGTTGCCTGGGCGGCGGCTGAGGCGCCGGAGCAGACGGCCGGCCTCGTGCTGATCGGGCCCTTCGTGCGCGATGTTCCGCCGTGGAGCAAGCTGAAGGGCGCCGTCCAGTTGCTGATGATCAAGGTGGCGCTCGCTGGCCCGTGGGCGGCGCGGGTATGGGGCGGTTACTACGATGCCCTCTATCCGACGAGCAAGCCAGCCGACCTCGACGACTATCGGTCGGCGCTGGTGCGCAATCTCGGAGAGCCCGGCCGCATGGCGGCTCTCAAGGGCATGATCAATGCGTCGAAGGCCGACGTTGCGGCGCGCCTTGCCGGGGTTCGGGCGCCGACCCTGGTCATCATGGGCACCAAAGAATCCCGATTTCGCCAACCCGGCGGGCGAGGCGGAGATTGTCGCCGACCTCCTGCATGGCGAGGTCGCCCTGATCGAGGGGGCCGGCCACTATCCTCACGCCGAGATGCCGGAGGTCGCGTCGCCGCCGATCCTCGACTTCCTCGCGGCGCGCACCGGACGCTGACATGCCGCGGGCCGGACTGACCCCGGAGGTGGTGATCGCCGCCGCGGCCGCCCTGGCCGACGCCGAGGGACTGGAGGCGGTAACCCTCACCCGCCTCGCCGAGCGGCTTGGCGTCCGTCCGCCGTCACTCTACAAGCATGTGGACGGGCTCAATTCCGTCCGCCGGGCACTCGCCGTGCGCGGCCTCCGCGAGGCCGGCAGCCGGCTGCAGCGGGCGACGATCGGCAAGGCCCGCGACGAGGCGCTGTTCGCGCTTGCGCACACCTACTGGCGGTTCGCCAGGGAGCATCCGGGACTCTATGCCGCGTCGCTTCGGGCGCCCGCTGCTGGGGAGAAGGATGTCGCCGCGGCCGCTGACGCCATGCTCGGCACCGTGCTGGCGGTGCTCGCCGGCTACGGCATCGATGGCGAGGACGCGCTCCACGCCACCCGTGGACTGCGCGCCATCATTCATGGTTTCGTCTCGCTGGACGCCGCGGGCGGCTTCCGCCTCAGGCTCGATCTCGATAAATCTTTCGACCGGCTGCTTGGCGCCTTCGCTCGCGACCTCGCGGCGCGGCAACGGGAGTCGGCCGCGTAGGGCGGGCGGTTCCGGTTTTCGCCGGCACCACGCCGCTCGACCAAGGCGTCACGCGCCGCCTATGGCAGGCCGAGGGCGTCGTTGAGCTCCTGCTCGCTGACGCCGAGCTTGTTGGCTGCGGCGGCGAGGTCCGGCGGCGGATTCCCCAGCGCATCGTAAAGGACGGTCTCGGCGACACCCAGGGTGGCGGCCGCTTGCTCAAGGTTGGGCCGTCCGCCTGATCGCCCTTCGCCCATCTGCATCTCGAGGACCGGGCCCGAGATCATCATGACGTCGTCGTTGGAATAGGCGCCGCGCATGCAGCCGACCGTGTAGGGAAAGTCGAGGGTGACATGGTAGTGGTACATGTTCACCATCTTGCCGTTCCACTCGATCTTGTGGGTGTGACCGTGGCATTCGTCGAGGTCCGCCGACGACAGCTCCTGGCCATCCTCGCCGCGCGGTCCGTAGATGCCGAAGCCGTCGACGATATAGCCGACCAGTGCCGAATGGCCGGTGCCAGAATCGAATGTGTCCAGCACGCACTGGCTGACGCTGTGATTGTGATAGACGCCGGCCGATTGCGGATGGCCCTGGCAGGAATCCTGGATCTCGTGGGCGACCGCGTCACGGCCCGGCGCGTCGAGCGCATTGAACAGGACGACGCCTGACACGAGGATGCCGATGGCGCCGGGCACGCAGTTCGGCTCGGCGAGTACGGCAGGATCGGCCGGAATGCCGAAGACGAAATCCTGCTCGGTGATGGTGTTGGGATTGCGGTCGAACTGATAGGCGGGATCGTCCGGCTGGATCGGGAACTCGCCGGTCGGGTAGTCGGGGATGTCGGCGGTGGCGAACATGCGCTCGTCGCCCTGCACGCCGTAGTGGAAGTACCAGCCGGCGTGGGGCACCTCGCCCTCCACAACCGGCTTCTGCAAAAGGTCCCAGGTGCCGTCGCCGTTGAACCAGTCGCCCTCTTTGAAGGCACCGCCCATCTCGGGGTCGGTGTGACACTCCATGATGTAGCCGGCTTTCGGCGTATCGGTGAGGCGGTCGTCGCCAAGCGGCAGGCGGGTGACGTCGGGCTCGTGGGCGAGCGCGGAGCTCGCGGCGAAGAGTGCCGCGGCGACGAGGCCGAGGCAGACAATCGACTTTGACATGGCTTCTCCCTCCTCCGGTCAACCCCCGGGGAATTTCCGGGCTCGGAGCTGCTGGCGCCGCAACCGCGACGCGAATTTCCCCCACCGTCGGTTTTGGGCTTAGCGGCCGTTTCTTGTGATTCGGTTAGGCGAAAGGGTGGCATTGGCGGGAAGCCAGCAGGGCAACGTGTCCGCAATGCTGGGGCGACAGGCGGAGCCTTGCCGACGTCGCGGGAAGCGGTCACACTTCGACGTGCGGCCTTAGGGTGCCGTCAGGGAGGGAGGAACGAATGGCCTTCATGCTCAAGATCACGTGGAACATTGCTGACGGCAAGGTCGCCGACTTCAAGGCCAACCAGGAGGCGCTCTGCAAGGTGATGCTCGAGCATCGCGGGGTCATCTGCTATCTTGCCGACTACCCCTCCGAGCGGGTGAGCGAGTGGGTGGAAATCTACGCTACCGACGCGGCGTTCCGCGCTCACCTCGCCAACGAGAAGGGCAAGGCGCCGCTACAGGCGGTGATCGAGGCCTGCGAGGCGATCGAGTGCCGCTGCTTCGGCGACCCCGACGCGGAATCGCGCGAGATTCTTAAGGGCTTTGGTACCGTCTACCGGGAGATCGCGCCGGCCGCCTTCGTCCTCAATCCGCGGGCGGACAAGGATTCGCCGGTCTGAGTTCATCCGACGCCGCGCTTTCCGGAGAGGGCTGCCATGGCCAAGGCGATCCACATGATGGTGCGGGTGCTCGACGAGGCGAAGTCGGTTGACTTCTACGAGAAGGCGTTCGGGCTGCAGATCGCCGACCGCTTCGACTTCGACGACTTCACGCTCGTCTATCTCCGCAATCCTGAGAACGACTTCGAGGTGGAACTGACGGTCAACAAGGATCGCACCGAGCCCTACACGCACGGCGACGGCTACGGCCACGTCGCCTTCGCGGTCGACGACCTTGACGCCGATCACGCCCGCTTCGAGTCCCTGGGGCTCAAGCCGAACCCGATCAAGGAGTTCCATCGGCACGGCACATTGATGGCGCGGTTCTTCTTCGTGCAGGATCCCGATGGCTACAAGATCGAGATGCTGCAGCGGCACGGCCGCTATACATAGAGCCCGCGCCGTCGCCGCCGCGCGCGAGGCGGCCGAACTCCCCCTCGCCGATAGCGGTGCTGGAGCCACATAAACACGTCGCGCTGTCCTGAACGGTAGGTAAACGGCGCATTCCGCTGCGGTACAAACTGGCCCGGCTATTGCCTCGCATGAGACAAGCTCAGAGGGAGCCGAAGCCATGGATGCCAAAACGAAACAGGCCAAGCCCGTTGCCCCGCGGCCCAATCTTCTCGGCCGTTACCGCCCGATCGGTATTGCCGCCGTCCTCGCGGCAGCGCGGATGGTGAGCAAGAAACCGGACCGCCCGGCGGAAGTCGCGTTCGCCCGGACCCGCTAACTGAATCGGGCGTCTGTCGGGCGGCTTTCGGTTGCGGCTCAGCCCGGCTGGTAGACCTCGGCGCTCCTGATCACCGGGGGCGCCTTCACCCTACCCGCGGCGTGCTGCTCAGGCCACGGCGCCAAGCGCTCGGCGGCCGCGTCAGCCTTCGACTGCCAGACGAAGCCATTCAGCGTGCGCGTCAGCTTGAACAATTCGTCGGCCATCGACGTCGCGGCGTCGCGCATGCCCGGCCCGAGCTGCATGATCAAAAGCCGTGCGCACATGCGTCCCTCCGTTTGTTCCCCCGTCCGCGGTTCCGGTGGGTCGTGATTGGTGGCGGAGTGAGGACAGTCGAGTAAACGCTCCGCTCCTTTCGTCGCATCGCACGCGATGCCGCGCGTCAGCTTCTTGTCAGCGACGCTGTGGCAAAAGACACGTCCAGCGGGCGACGCATCGCCGGTCCGGACCACGGGACCGCGCCGGCGGAGCGGTGGCCTGCGACCGGAACCTCCCATTCCACAACGCTACAGGGCCGAACCTCCATGATCCCGATCCAGCATATCCATCCGATGCTCGTTCACTTCCCCATTGTGTTCTTCCTGACGCTCGCCGCCTTCGACATGATCGCGGTGTGGCGCGGCGCCAATGTCACCGGCCGATCGGCGGTCGGCACCATCTCCACCGGCCTTGCGCTGCTCGCCGGCCTGTCGGCACTCGCCGCCTGGTTCTTTGGCGACATGGCGCTCTCATATGCCGAGGCCGCCGGCTTCCAGAGCGACGTGGCCGAGGTCCATGAGGGATTGGGCACCTTGACGGCAGCCGCTTTCATCCTCTGGGCGCTGGTGCGCAGCTTCACCTGGTGGCGGAACTGGCAGGCGAGCCGCAGCGCCGAAGGCGGCGTGGCGGTCGTCGAGTTGCTCGGCGTCGGTCTTGTCGTCGCGACTGCCTATTTCGGCGGCGAGCTGGTCTTCGGGCTGGGCGTCAACGTCGCCCACGCCGTTGCCGGTTAACGAAAGTGGCCCCTGACCGGAAGCGGGGGCCAATCCCCGTTCGGCAGATCGGCGCGGCCCCCATCCCGCCGATCCGCCGGACGGCCGGACGGCCGGCACAAAGGCTTTACTCGCCGGCCTTCAACTGAAAGAGAACTCTCATTCGGCAGCGTCGGCAGCAGCCTTGGTGGTGCCGAATCGTCGTTCCACATAGGCCTCGACCATCGCCTGGAACTCGTCGGCAATATGCGGGCCGCGCAGCGTCGCCGCCTTCTTGCCGTCGATGAAGACAGGCGCGGCCGGCTGCTCGCCAGTGCCGGGCAGCGAGATGCCGATGTCGGCGTGCTTCGAATTCGCCGGGTCCGTTGACGATGCAGCCCATGACGGCAACCTGCAGGGCCTCGACGCCCTGATATTTCTCCCGCCACACTGGCATGTTCTTGCGCAGGTCGTCCTCGATGCGGCGGGCCAGCTCCTGGAACACGGTCGAGGTGGTGCGCCCGCAGCCGGGACAGGCGGCGACCACCGGCAGGAAGGCGCGGAAGCCCATGGTCTGCAGGAGCTCCTGCGCTACCACTACCTCGCGCGTCCGGTCGCCGCCCGGCTCCGGCGTCAGCGAGATGCGGATGGTGTCGCCGATCCCCTGCTGGAGGAGAATCGCCAGCGCCGCCGCCGAGGCGACGATGCCCTTCGAGCCCATGCCCGCCTCGGTCAGGCCGAGATGGAGAGCGTGGTCGGTGCGTTGGGCGAGCTCGGCATAGACGGCGACCAGGTCCTGCACCTGGCTGACCTTGGCCGACAGGATGATACGGTCGCGGCCGAGCCCCAGTTCCTCGGCGCGGGCCGCCGAGAGGAGTGCCGACTGGACGATCGCCTCACGCATCACGTCCCGTGCGGACCGCGGCTCCGCGCTCTTCGCATTGTCGTCCATCAGGCGGGTGAGCAGAACTTGGTCGAGCGAGCCCCAGTTGACTCCGATCCTGACCGGCTTGCCGTACCTGGCGGCGATCTCGATCAGGGTGGCGAACTGGCGATCCTTCTTTTCGCCGAAACCGACATTGCCGGGATTGATGCGGTACTTGTCGAGCGCTTCGGCGCAGGCCGGGTGCTCGGTAAGCAGCGTGTGGCCGATATAGTGGAAATCGCCGATGAGCGGCACGGCGACGCCCATGGCGGCAAGGCGATCCCGGATATGGGGCACGGCGGCGGCGGCCTCGGCCCGGTCGACGGTGATCCGCACCAGTTCCGAGCCCGCGCGGGCAAGGGCGGCGACCTGCTTTGCCGTCGCCTCGACATCGGCCGTATCGGTGTTTGTCATCGACTGGACGACAACCGGGGCGTCGCCGCCAACCGTCACACCGCCGACATCGACGCCAACGGTCCGGTGGCGGGGAAACGGTTCGGTAAGGTAGTCCGGCATATCCAAGGTACTCGACCGGTGGTGCAACGGCGCGGGCTCGGCGACATCAGCCAGCCGGCGGAGACTAGACTAGCACGGTTCGGCTGAAACCGCCCGCGGGACCGGCTGGACATGGGTGATATGGCGACGAAGCGCAAGCCGAAAACCAAGCCGGTCAACCTTGCGCTGCAGGGCGGCGGGGCGATCGGCGCATTCACCTGGGGCGTGCTGGACTACTTCCTGGAAGACGGCCGGCTCTCGTTCGATGCGGTTTCTGGGACGAGCGCCGGGGCGATGAACGCGGTGGTGCTGGCCGACGGAATGGAGCGCGGGGGGCCGGAGGAGGCGCGGGCGCAGCTCGCGCGGCTCTGGCAGGGGATCAGCGGCGAGAACGCGCTGATGTCCGTCGCGGAAGAGTTTCTCGAAATCCTTCACCGGACGTGGGGGCTGCCCGGGTTTTCGCCCTATGCGGCGATCAAGCAGTTCGCCGCGCTCGCCTCGCCCTACAACTTCAACCCCTTCAACTACAATCCGTTGATCCAGTTGGTCGAAAGCCTGGTCGATTTCGAGCGGGTGCAGCGCGGCACGTCGATGAAGGTCTTCATCTCGGCCACGAACGTGCGGACCGGCATGGCGCGCGTCTTCACGGGCGACGAGATCGATGCCTCCGCGGTCATGGCCTCCGCCTGCCTGCCCTACCTGTTCCAGGCGGTTGAAAAGGACGGCGAGGCCTACTGGGACGGCGGTTATTCGGGCAATCCGTCCCTCTGGCCCTTCTTCGAGCGTCCCGGCTCGGACATCGTGCTGATCCAGCTCGATCCGATGGCCGAGAAGGAAGCGCCGAAGACACCGCAGGCGATCGTCGACCGCATTCGCGGCATGACGTTCAACAACCCGCTGATCCACGACCTCAGGGCGATGCAGCTCACCCACAAGCTGGCGGAAATCTACCGGATCGATCCTTCCGAGAAGCCGAGGAGCCGCATCCACCGCATCGACGCCAATGCCACGCTGCGGGCAGACCAGGCCGAAAACACGCTGGACGTCAACCTGGCCTTTTTCGAGGAGCTTCGCGATGCCGGCCGCGAGGCAGCGCTGGCCTGGCTCGACCGGACCTACGACGACCTCGGCGTACGCGACACCGTGGACCTCACGGCCGAATTCGCATGACCGGCCGGGCGCAGACGAAGCCGATCAACCTTGCGCTCCAGGGCGGCGGCGGACACGGCGCCTTCACCTGGGGTGTGCTCGACCGGTTCCTCGAAGCAGGGAGTTTCAGGTTCGAAGCCATCTCGGCCACCAGCGGCGGCGCGATGAACGCGGTAGTCATGGTCGACGCCCTGGAGCGGGGCGGGGTGGAGCTGGCAAGAACGAACCTGGAGGCGTTCTGGTATCAGGTGAGCCAGAGCGGTGCGATGATGGATTCGGCCGACGAGTTCCTGCGTGCGATGGAGCGGGGCTGGCTCGGCGGCGGCCTGGGGCACGCGGGCCTGCTCGGCGCTTTCTTCAACGACACGCCGGAGGACGCCTTCACGCCCTCGAGGCCAACCCCTTGAAGGGCATTCTCGAATCGCTCGTCGATTTCGAGAGACTCCACCGCCATCGTTCGACGCGGCTGTTCGTTTCGGCGACCCACGCCCGCACCGGCAAGGTCAGGATCTTCTCCGACAAGGAGATCACATCGAGAGCGATCCTTGCGTCGGGTTGCCTGCCCTATCTCTTCGCGGCCGTGGACATCGACGGGGAGCCGTACTGGGACGGGGGCTATTCCAGCAATCCCTCCCTCTGGCCATTCATCCAGGACAAGGCGACCCGGGACATCCTCCTCGTCCGCCTGTTCCCGGCCACCAGACCCGATATCCCCAGGCAGCCGGCAAAGATCCTCAACCGGATCAACGAGGTGACGCTCGACAACGCGCTGATGCAGGAACTACGCGCCATCGACTTCATCAACCGGCTGGTCGCGGAGAAGGACTATTTCGGCCACGACTACGAAGCGTTCCGGCTCCACCGGATCGATCCGGATCCGTCAGTGCTCGACCAACCCGATGTGCGCTGGGTCGACGACAGCTGGACCAACTTCTGCAAGCTCCGCGATGCGGGACGCGCAGCGGCCGATGCCTGGCTCGGCGAGAATTACGAGGATATCGGCGCCCGCGGGACGTTCGATGTGAGCGCGGAGTTTGCCCCGGCGCGATGACGGGCCTCACGCGGCCCGGCAATTGGCGCAAAGCCCGCGAATTTCCACCACCGGCGACGTCGGGACGAAGCCGACCGCGCCGGTGACTTTGCCGATGATGTCCTGAAGGGCGGCTGACGAGGCTTCGCCGGCGGCACCGCAGTTGTCGCACAGCAGAAACAGCGTTGCCTCGTCGTCGCAGTCGGCGCCGCGGTCGCAGGCGACATAGGCATTCCGCGATTCGATGCGGTGGGCGAAGCGATGCTCGACGAGGAAGTCGAGGGCGCGATAGACCGACACAGGCGCGGGACGGTGCCCGCCGATACCAAGCCGGTCGATGACGTCGTAGGCGGAGGCCGGCACGTGGCTCTCGAGAAGTGCCGCGAGCACGGCCTGCCGCTGCTCAGTGAAACGCAGGCCCTCCGCGGTGCAGATCGCCTGCGCATGGCGAATGGCGTCCGCCGCGCACGGGCGGTGATCGTGGTGCCTGTGCTCCAGTACCGGGCTGACGCTCGCCATCGGCTTCACCTCGTTCCGCGGACCTTCTACCACACCCTGCGGCGCGATGCCGGATGTTGGACATGTTGCGCCGCAATATATATGGGGTGGACATCCAGGATATAGGCACGAAAGCCGGCACGATCGAGGAGAAGACCATGCTGAAAGGCAAAACCGCCCTGGTCACCGGCTCGACCAGCGGCATCGGCCTCGGCATCGCCAGGGCGATGGCCCAGGAAGGCGCCAATATCGTGCTCAACGGCTTCGGCGACGCGCATGAGATCGAGATCATCCGCCACGAGCTGGCCAACGCCATGGGGGTCGAGGTACGCTATTCGCCGGCCGACATGACCAAGGCCGGACGAGATCGCGGCGATGGTCGCCGAGGCGGAGAAGGAATTCGGCGCGATCGACGTGCTCTGCAACAATGCCGGCATCCAGCACGTCGCGCCGATCGACGAGTTTCCGGTCGACAAGTGGGACGCGATCATCGCCATCAACCTGTCGTCGGCGTTCCACACCATCCGGGCGGCGCTGCCGGCGATGCGGAGGAAGGCTGGGGCCGCATCATCCAGACCGCGTCGGCCCACGCTCTGGTCGCCTCGCCATTCAAGGCCGCCTATGTCGCCGCCAAGCACGGCATCGCCGGGCTGACCAAGGTGGTGGCGCTGGAGGCGGCGCAGCACGGCATCACCGTCAACGCCATCGCCCCGGCTATGTGTGGACGCCGCTGGTCGAGACGGCAGATCCCCGACACGGCGAAGGCGCGCGGCATGACCGAGGAGGAGGTGAAGCGCGACGTCATGCTGTCCGCTCAGCCGACCAAGGAGTTCGTCACGATCGAGGAGGTGGCGGCGTTGGCGGTGTTCCTGACCACCGACGCGGCACGAAACATCACCGGGGCCACGCTGCCGATCGATGGCGGCTGGACCGCAGCGTGAGGGCTTGACCGGGTGAGGCGAGCGGCAAACCCGGCTCGACTGGTGCGACAGCCTCGGGGAAGCGGCGAGATCGAGCGACGAACCCGAAACGCTTACCGGTCTGAAGGGCGTGGTGCGGCAAGTCCGGGATGTGGTGGCGCCCGCCCGCTCAGCTCTCCAACATAGGACGATCAACCTCGCGCTGCAGGGCGGCGGCGCCCACGGCGCCTTCACCTGGGGCGTGCTTGACGAACTGCTCGAGGACGAGCGGCTCGATTTCGAGGCGATCTCGGGCACCAGCGCCGGGGCGATGAACGCGGTGGTGCTTGCCGACGGACTGATGCGCGACGGCGCGGAAGGCGCACGACGGCGGCTGGCCGCCTTCTGGCGGCGGGTCAGCCGCGAAGGGGTTGGCGTCGGCGCAACCAACGAGATCGTCCAGCGGATCTTCGGCTTCTGGCACCATGCCGCGCTTCATCGCCATTCCCCTTTTCCGAGCAATTCACGCAGATGGTCTCGCCCTATCGGATCAATCCGCTCAACATCAATCCGCTGCGCGATCTGATCGGCCGGCTGGTCGACTTCGACCGGGTGCGGGCCAACACGGACCTGAAACTGTTCATCTCGGCGACCAATGTGCGCAACGGCAAGATCAAGGTGTTCACCGGCGACGAGATCACCGCCGACGCGGTGATGGCCTCGGCCTGCCTGCCCTATCTGTTCCAGGCCGTCGAGATCGACGGCGAGGCCTATTGGGACGGCGGCTACATGGGCAACCCGGCGCTGTTCCCGTTCTTCACCGAGACGAAGAGCGCCGACATCCTGCTCGTCCAGGTCAATCCGGTGCACCGCGAGGAGGTGCCGCGGACGGCGACCGAGATCATCGAGCGGGTGAGCGAGATCACCTTCAACTCCTCGCTGCTGAGGGAATTTCGCGCCATCGACTTCGTCAATCGGCTGCTCGAGGAGAACCGCCTCGATCCTGGGCGTTATCGCCGTACCCGGCTCCATCGGATCGACGCCAGCGAGGCGCTTGCCCGCTACACCGCCGCCTCGAAACTCGACACCAGCTGGCACTTCTTCCAGGAGTTGCACGAGGCCGGCCGCGCCGCCGCGCGCGACTGGCTCGGCGCGCATTTCAACGACATTGGCGTCAGGGCGACGCTCGATCTGAGGGCTGAGTTCACGTGAGACGGTCATCCATCGCCGGTTTCGTCCGGCGGACGGGGCCGAAAGTCGTCGTTGCCGCCATGGCCGGTGAGCGGCGGCCCGCGCAAGCCTGCCGCGCTGATCGTCGGGCGGCCGGTCCTCGTTCAGACAGCCTTGACCCGGGTTCCTCTCGCGCCGACAATCAAGCGAGGAGGGGCACATGAGAGACCGCGACGTCCTGGGGGCGGTTCCGTTCTTCGCGGAAGTGCTCGACGATCGATCCCTCGATGCCTTGGCGGCGGGTGCGAAGTGTGTCGAATACGACCGCAGCGCGACGATCCTCAGTGAGAACGATCCCGGCGAATCGATGTTCGTCATCGTCAGCGGCGCCGTTACCGTCTCGATCCATGACGGCGGCCAGGACCGACGGGTGGCGACCCTCCGCGACGGCGACATCATCGGCGAGATGTCGCTTCTCACCGGGGCTCCACGCACGGCGACAGTCTCGGCGCTCAGGCCGACGGTGGCGCTTGAGATCGCCAAGCCAGCGATCGCGCCGCTGCTTGCCACGTCGCCGGATCTCGCCGAGCGCTTCGCCGAGACGATCGAGCGGCGCAAGGCCGAGCTGGACGGGCTCTACGGTCCTCTGCATTGGCTTCGGCCCGGCGTCCAGGCGGGCGCGATCACCGAGCGAATCCGCCGGTTCTTCCACAGGCCCGCATAGCGCCGGCCCCGCCGGTCAGAACTGGTTGAGCAGCCGCTCGAGGTAATCCCGCTCGATCACCGGACGGCCTGATTCGCCGAGGCGCTTGCGGATGGCGTCGAGGATTTCGCGGGCGCGCTGGATGTCGATCTCGTCCGGAACCTTGACGGTGGTGCCGAGATCAGGCCCGACGGTACGCTGCGGCCGGCCGAGCGGGTCCTCGTTCGGCATCTGGTGGCCGCCGCCATTGCCCCGGAAGCCCTGTCCTTGATTGGCGAGCTGTTGGGCCATGCCCTGGGCGCCCTGGCGGAGCGCCTCGAGCGCCTGTCCCTGGTTGCCGAGGGCGTTGCCGGGATTGCCCTGACCGAGATCGCCGGTCGCACGACCCATCGCCTTGCCGGCTTCGCCGAGTTGGTCGCCGGGCTGCATGCCCATGCCCTGGAGCTGCTTCATCAGGTCAGAGAGCGACTGTTGTAGACCCTGCTGCTCCTGCTGCAGGCGGCGCAGAGCCTGCCGCATCTCCTCCTCGGTCATCGGCTTGCCGTTTTCGCCGAGGCCCTGCTCGGCGCGGTTGGTCTGGTCCATCAGCTGCTGCTGCCGGCGGATCATGTCGCCGAGCTGGTTCAGGGTCTGCATCATCTCGCCGCCCTGCTGCTGGTTGCCCATCATCGGCCGGCCGGTCTGGAGGTTCTCCAGCATGTTCTGCAGCTCGCTGAGCATCTGGCGGGCGGCGTCGCGGGCGCCGTTCTTGGCGAGGTTCTCGATCTGGTCGAGCATGCGCTCGAGGTCCTGCTGGCGCAGCGTTTGGACGTTGGCATTGGGCGGCAGGTTGGCGAGGTTCGGATTGCGCCGCGCTTGCTCGGCGAGCGCCTGCATGAACTTCTGCATGGCGTCACGAAGCTCGGCGGTGAGCCGCTCGATCTCCTTATCGGACGCGCCGTTCTCCAGCGCCTGGCGGAGCGCCTCTTGGGCAGCGCGCAGTTGCCGGGCCGCCAGCGACAGGTCGCCGTCCTCGATGCCGAGTGCGATGGTCCACAGATAGTCGACGACATCGCGGAGATCTTCGTCGTTGCGCGAGCGGACGAGCTGATAGTAGGCAGTGCGGAGCGCCAGATACTCGCCGAAATTGTCGTAGGTGTCCTCCGGCGCCATGGTCAGGGCGTCGAGGGCATCGGCGACCTTATTGGCCGCGTTGGCATCCATGGCGAGCTTGGTGCGCTGCTCGACCACCGCGCGGGCGAGCGGCTCGACGAACTGGCGGGCGGGCAGCGTCACCTCGACTGGATCGCTCTGGCCTTCCTGCTGGGCCTCGTCGCGGGCAACCAGCGTCATCTTCACCCGGGCGCCGGCCCACGGATGAGCGGTGAGGTCGCGGATCGTCTCGCCGACGCCGTCGCGGGTTCTGAGCTGCGGCAGCGACAGCGGAATCTTGGGCGCCTCGAACAGCGGCCTCGCCTCGGGGCCCACCGCCTGCGGATCGAGCGGCACGATGTCGGCGTGGGCTTCGACCACCCCGTAGTCGTCCTTGAGGGCATAGGTGAGGCTGAGCGCGCCGCTGCGGGTCGGCGCCGGCACCTTGGCGAAGCTGATCTGGGGCGCGTGGTCGGGCTCGACGTTGAAGCGCCATGCCATCACCGGGCGGTCGCCCTTGCGCACGACCACTTCGCTGGCCGTGTCAAGCTCGAGCCGACGTTCGAGCGGCTGGTCCTTCGCCGCGGTATCGGGTGCTCCGTCGGGCTCGACGGCTTTCGCCGGCACCTCGCCGACGTGGCTGCTCGCGACCACCGAGAGATCGTTGGCGCCGCTGGTCCGCACCGTGACGACGCTGCCGACCGGCACCGAATATTCGCTGCCGGACGGCTTGGCCGCTTCGCCGGTGAGGAAGATCGGCGCCCGGTCGGTATAGGCGGGCGGGGTGACCCAAGCGTCGATCCGCGCAATCGTCGCCGCAACCGGCTCGCCACCGCGGAAGGCCTCGCCGAGCCGCGCCATCCTGTCGGGGCCCGCATAGACAAACGCGACGACGAAGAGGAGCACGGCGAGGAAGCGGATCGCCCACGGATCGCGCCGGGCAAGGCCCGGCGAGGGGATGCCGGCCTTGAGCCGGTCGAGGGTGCCGAGCAGCCGTTCGCGATGGGCGGCCCACAGCGCCTCGGCGGCCGGATCGTCGGCGCCGACGGCAAGCCGGTCGGTAAGCGCGGTCGCCGGCCGATGCAGGAGGCCGGTGGCAACCTCAACGCGGGCGAGCGCCGCTTCCCGGGCCGGGCGGCGGACGCGGAAGAAATGAACGGCGAAATAGACCGCGGCGACGGCAAAGGCGGCCAGGATGGCGAAACGGACAGGATCGGACACCACCCGCCAGAGGCCAAACCAGGAAACCACGGCGAAGAAGGCGGCCAGCACCAGGATCGGCGCAACCACCGGCCACACCGACTCCCACAGCAACACCAGCCGGGCGCGCATGATGGCGCGCTCGATCCGGGTTCGGATCCTGGCTTCGATGCCAGGGTTCTCGCGGGATTCAATGCCGCCCGATTGCGCCATTCGCCTTCGCCTTTCCTGCCGCCCCGACGACAGGGTAGCACAGACTTAAGCAAAATCGAGGCCGTGCCGGCCCCTGGCCATCACGTGCTGGCGAGCCAGGGCGGCAGTATGTCCATGCCGATCAGCTCCTCGTAGGTCTGGCGGGGGCGGACGACCGCAAAGGCGTCGTCCCTCACCAGAACCTCGGGGACGAGCGGCCTGGTGTTGTAGGTCGAAGCCTGGACCGCGCCATAGGCGCCGACGGTCATCAGTGCGATGAGGTCGCCTGGCAGGAGAGGTGGCAGCGAGCGGTCGAGCGCGAGATAGTCGCCGGTTTCGCACACCCCGCCGACGACGTCGGCCACCATACGCGGTGCGTCCGCCGGTGCCTGCCGGACCGGGCGGATATCGTGGTGGGCGTCGTAGAGGGTCGGCCGAATGAGGTCGTTCATCGCCGCATCGACGACGACGAAGGTCTTGGTCGTGCCCTTCTTCACGTAGATCACCTCGGTGACCAGGATTCCCGCATTGCCGACGAAAACCCGGCCCGGCTCGAAGAGGATGCGGCAACCGAGATTGCCGAGCCGGCGCCGCACGATCTCGCCATAGGCCATAGGTTCAGGCGGCGGCGGGTCGTCGAGCCGGTAGGGAATGCCGAGGCCGCCACCGGCGTCGACGTGGTCGATCGTGTGACCGTCCTCGCGCAGGGCAAGGACGAGATCGGCGAGGAGGCCGTAGGCGGTGTCGAACGGCTCGAGGTCGGTGATCTGGCTCCCGATGTGCATGTCGACTCCGGCGACGCGAACCGCCGGCAGCTTGGCCGCGTGGGCATAGACCTCGCGGGCGCGCATATAGGGAATGCCGAACTTGTTCTCCGCCTTGCCGGTGGTGATCTTGGCATGGGTCCTGGCGTCGACGTCGGGGTTGACGCGGATGGCGATCGACACCGTTCTTCCCTTTGCAGCGGTGATCTCCGAAATCAGGTCGAGTTCCGGCTCCGATTCGACGTTGAAGCAATAGATGCCCGCATCGATGGCAAGGGCAATCTCGCGCGCCGTCTTGCCGACACCGGCGAACACGATCCGGTCCGGCGCTGCCCCCGCGGCGAGCGCCCGGCGGAGCTCGCCCTCGGAAACGACGTCGAGGCCGGCGCCCTCCTCGAGGAGCGTGCGGATCACCGCCTGGTTGGAGTTTGCCTTCATCGCGTAGCAGATCATCGTGTCGAGGCCAGCGAACGCCTCGCTGAACACGCGATAGTGGCGAACCAGCGTCGCCGTCGTATAACAGTAGAACGGAGTGCCGACCGCCGCCGCGATGTCGGGCAGGGGCACGTCCTCGGCGTGGAGCACGCCGCTGCGGTATTCGAAATGGTTCACTGGCAGCTTGCGAGCTAGAGCAGGAAATCGAGGGCGAACGGCCGGTCGGGCTTCTGGTCTTTCGGGTTTGCCTTGCCGTCTTCCGGCTGCGTGACCTGCGCGCTCGGCGGTGGCTCCAGCGCGCCCTTGCGGCCGCACGCCGAGAGGCCAGTCGCCGACAGCAAGACGATGGCCAAAGCGGCCCGAAACACCATCCGACGGTCACTGAGCGCCACGGTCAAATTCCCCCTATTGCCCCGAACGGCCTCTCTTCTCCACGCCGGAACCGCTTTATCATAAACAAATCCGCCGCGCATGCATCACCTGAAGTTGCGTTGCGGATCACATCGGCCCGGCGCTTACAACCGCGAAGCCACTGCCCTATTTCTCCGGTCGTGGCCGCACAACAGGTCCTTCTCTACGACTACCCGACGTCGATCTGTTGCCAGATGACGCGGCTGGCGCTCGTCGAGAAGGGTGTTGCCTACGCGCGCCGGACCGTCGACATCATGGTCAAGGCCGAGCAGTTTGAGCCGTGGTACACAGCCCTGAACCCTCGTGCGGTCGTGCCGACGCTGGCCATCGGCGATGAGATCATTACCGATACGCTGCGTATCGTTCCCCGCATCGACGCCGAGTTCAACGGCCCGGCGCTGACGCCGCCTATCGCGGAAGATGCGGCGGTGATGGAGGCGACGATGCGCGACATCATGGGTCTGCATTACGGAATCCTGCTCTACGCGCGCCGGCTCGACGAGAACGGCAAATCGCAGACGGTCATCGATCGTGGGCGCTTTCTCCGCGCGCAGCGTGCGAAATATCCGGAACGTGCCGAAGCACTCGACCGCCGCATTGCCGGGAACGAACGCCTGCAAAAGGCGCTGGCCGACCCGGCCGAGGTGGAACGGCACGTCGGGGAAGCAAAGGCGCTGGTTTCCCGTCTCGACCAGGCGATGGCCGATTCCCCGTTCGTCAGCGGTGAAAGCTATACACTGGCCGATACCTTCGCCACTGCGGCGCTCGCCCGGTTTCGGATGCATGGCTACGACAGGTGGTGGCAGAACGGCGCCAATCCGCACGTTGCCGCCTACTACCGGCGCATGCAGGAGCGCCCGAGCTGGGTCGAAGCCGGCGTCGTCGACAGCGCCGACGAGCGCGATATTTGAGGCTACATGGTCGCCTGATCGACGCCGTTGCGTCCCGCCTCCTTCCGTAGCCGGGTCAGCCAGCGCCGCGCCTGCTTGCGGACGTTAACCGGCGCTGTGCCGCCGAAGCTCGTGCGGCTTGCCACCGATTGGGTGACGCCGAGCACCGAATAGACATCGGCGGTGATCCGCGGGTCGATCGATTGCAGCTCTTCCAGGGTCAGCCGATGGAGCGGACGCTTCGTCGCCTCGGCCAGGGATACCGCCCGGCCGGTGACCTCGTGCGCCTCGCGGAACGGCATCCCGAGCTCGCGGACCAGCCAGTCGGCAAGGTCGGTCGCCGTCGAGTAGGCGGCGCCGGCTGCCTTCCGCATCGCCGCCTTGTCGGGCTCCATGTCGCGCACCATGCCGGTCGTCGCGGCGATCGACAGGTTGAGCGTCTCGAGTGCGTCGAAGACCGGCTCCTTGTCCTCCTGCATGTCTTTCTGATAGGCGAGCGGCAGACCCTTGAGGACTATGAGCAGCGTGTTCAGCGCCCCGACGATGCGGCCGGTCTTCGCCCGCACGAGCTCGGCGGCGTCGGGGTTGCGCTTCTGCGGCATGATCGACGATCCGGTGGTGAAGCGGTCGGAAAGCCGCACCAAGCCGAAGCCGGCCGAGGACCAGATGACGATCTCCTCGGCGAAACGCGACAGATGGACCGCGGTCAGGCTCGCCGCGGCGAGGGCCTCGACGACGAAGTCGCGATCCGACACCGCATCGAGCGAATTGGCGGTCGGCCGGTCGAATCCGAGTTCGGTCGCGGTCATCCGGCGGTCGATGGGAAACGGCGTGCCGGCAAGCGCCGCAGAGCCGAGCGGCGATTCGTTCATCCGCCGGCGGGCGTCGGCAAAGCGCCCGCGGTCGCGGCCGATCATCTCCACATAGGCGAGCAGGTGATGACCGAAGGTGACCGGCTGGGCGGTCTGCAGATGGGTGAAGCCCGGCATCACCGTGGCGGCATGGTCGAGTGCCTTTTCCGCCAGAGCGAGCTGGAGAGCCGAGAGCCCGACGTCGATTGCGTCGATCGCATCGCGGACCCACAGTCGGAGGTCGGTGGCGATCTGGTCGTTGCGTGACCGGGCTGTATGCAGCCGGCCGCCGGCCGGGCCGATCAGCGCGATCAGTCGTGCTTCGACATGGGTATGGACGTCTTCGAGCGAGCGCGAAAACGTGAAGGCACCCGCCTCGAATTCTCGCAGGATCGTGTCTAGACCCGTCAGGATCCTTTCGGCATCGTCCGCCGCAATGATGCCACAGGCAGCAAGCATTTGGGCTTGGGCCTTCGAAGCCATTATATCCTGGGCAAAGAGCTTACGGTCGAAATCGATCGACGCGTTGATCTCTTCCATGATGGCGTCGGGACCCTGGCTGAAACGCCCGCCCCACATGCGGCTGTTCATGATCGCTCCGGAGTGAAGAAACGTATGGTTGATCAGTCCCCCCGGCGACGCGCCGCCATCTTGATCGCCGCGGCGGCCCTGGCCGGGATCGGCGCCGGAGCCATCGCGGTATATGTCATGCAGTCCGGGGATGGCAACGTGGCAGTGGCGAGCAGCGATGCGGTCGACTGCGACAATGCGGTGGCGGCCGGCAAGCGTGCCGCCCCCTTCGCGAAGGGTGAAGTCGCCGCGTTCCACGTCGCTCCGGATCCGGATCGCCTTGGCGGTCTGACCTTCGCGGGTCCCGACGGCAAGCAGACGACGCTCGCCGACCTCGGCGAGAAGATCAGCCTGGTCAATCTGTGGGCGACCTGGTGCGTGCCCTGCCGTACCGAAATGCCGGCGCTCGACCGGTTGCAGGCGGACCTCGGCGGCGACCGCTTCCAGGTGGTGCCGATCAATATCGACCTCAACAACCCTAAGCGGGCCCGCGCCTTTTTCGACGATGTCGGGGTCGAGAGCCTGACCTTCTACTCCGACCCCAGCACCGGGGTTTTCCGCGACCTCAAGAGGCGCGGCCTCGTTCTCGGTCTGCCGACCACGTTCCTCGTCGACGGCAACGGATGCCGGATCGGCGGGGTCCAGGGACCGGCCGAATGGGACTCCGACGACGCCAAGGCGCTGATCACCGCGGCCATCGGCAGCTGAATTCCACGGTCTCAGTTCAGGCGGCGTGCGCCGCAAGCCCGGCCGGGTCGGTCGGCACCGTATCGGACACTTCGGCCGCGACGACGACGCGGTCACGGCCCTCTTTCTTCGCCCGGTAGAGCGCTTCATCGGCGGTTGCGTAGATCGAGTTCGAGGGTCGCACCGGCGTCCGAAGCAGCTTGCGCGATGCCGCCGCTCAGTGTCGGCCGGAAGTCCTTCACGCCGAGTGCGGAGCAGGCGTCGATGAAGGCGTGACGGATGCGCTCGGCGACGATTGCGCCAGCAGTCACGGTGGATCCGGGCAGGACGACGGCGAATTCCTCGCCACCCATACGGCCAACCGCATCGGACGACCGCAGCACGTGACGGGTCGCCTCGCCGAACTGCTCCAGAACCTTGTCGCCCATGGCGTGGCCATAGCTGTCGTTGATCGACTTGAAGCGGTCGAGATCAAAGACGATCAAGGCCAGGGGCTCGCCTGACGCGAGGCTGCGCTGGAGCAGCGCTTCGGCATTTTCGAGGAACGCGCGGCGGTTCGCGACGCCGGTCAGCGGATCGACCCGCGCGGCGGTCTTCTGTTCCATCTCCCGCTGCTCCTTGACCATCGCCACGGCGAAGATGGCGGTGCCAACGACAAAGGCGAGCGTTTCGAAATGAATCATCCCGAACCAGCTGTCGAGCGTCGCCGGACGGGCCGAGGCAATCTGACCGTTCGCGGCAAGCACAGCCCCCACGGCGAAGAAGGAACCGTGCAGGACGAGCAGGACGATCAGCGGCCAGCGGGTCTGCAGCCCGCGGGTGTTGCCAAGCCAGAATTCCGCAGCGGCGGCCAGAAGGTAAATGGAGATAACGCCGAGATTGAGCGCCATCTGCGCGTCGTTGGAGAGCCGGAAGATGGCGACGAAGGCAAACAGCCAGATGGCGGCGCCGGCGGCGACGAGGGCCGGCTTCGGCTTGCGGTCGTTGGAGCTGACGGCCGCCGCCCACACCAGGGCCGGACTGAGGTTGAGGAGGACAATGCCAAGCACGACCGAGGGACCGCCGAAGGTCGCGTCCCGGCGAGGAGATGAGCGACACGCCGGTCGCCAGCGCCAGGTTGGCGCCGGCCCACCACAGCGGTGCCTTCGCCTCCCGGTTCTGACACCATGCGAATATCAGGAATGCGCCGCTGATGGCTGCAACGAAACTTGCCGCCAGCATCAAGGTTGGAAGGTCGACGCTCATGCTCCCCCCGTGGCCGTCTCGCCAACCGGCCTCCGGATCTCAGACCCGTCCGTCCGGCGCAGGCAGCTTGAATAGCCGAAAAAGCCGAAGGTCCGGTTAGGCGCATCTGCAAAAGCCGAGCGGTCAGGGAAACCGATTCTTAAAGTCCGCCTGCCGCCCTTCAATGCTCTCAGGCGACGACCTCAAGTAAAGGGCCACCGTCGTCGTCGCGTCCCGCTCTTCGGCGCTCGACGCGGTTTCGCCCGTTCTGCTTGGCGCGGTAGAGGCCCTCGTCGGCGGCGACGAGGATCGAATTGAGCGTGGAATCGGGATGGGCAGTCGTGACGCCGGCGCTGACGGTGGCGTTAACGACTTGTCCGTCGAGGAAACGGCAGTCGTCCTGGAATGCCGACCGGATGCGGTCGGCAATGACGAACGCCGAGCCGAGGCTGGTGTCTGGCAGGATCACGGCAAACTCCTCGCCGCCGATCCGTCCAAGGCGATCGTCTTCCCGCAGCACGGATCGGGCCGTCTCGCCGAACCGTCGCAGCACCCCGTCGCCGACCGCGTGTCCGAAACTGTCGTTGATGCGTTTGAAGTGGTCGAGGTCGAAGATGATCATCGACAGCGGCAGGTCGCCCTGCAGGCTGCGGCGGAGAGCCTCTCCGGCATAGGCCATGAAGGCGCCGCGATTGGCGACGCCGGTCAGAGCATCCGTTTCCGCGGTCGCCTTTTGGTGGCGCTCGGCACGCTCGCGCGACAGGGAGACAACGAAGACTGCGGTGCCGATCAGATAAAGGATCGAGACGAAGTGGACGAGACCGAACCAGCTTGCGAGCGGGATGTCGCCGGCCGAAATGCGACCGGTCGCGGCTTCAACCGACCCCGCGCTGAACAACGCCGCCTGCAGCAGGCTGAGCACGATCAAAGGCTGGCGAGCCTTCAGCCCGTCGCGGCGTCCGCGCCAGTACTCCCAGGCGGTCGCCAGGGTGTAGGCGGCGAAGATCGCAAGGCTGAGCGCCATCTGAAGCGGAGGGCTGAGGGCCGGCGGCGGAAACGCCATGGTAGCAAGCCCGAGCGCCAGTCCTCCGAACAGCGGGACAAGCGGTACCCTGCGGTGATTGAACAATCGTGACGACATCCAGAAGAGGGCAGGCGCGATATTGAAGACGATGGCGCCGAGCGCGATTGCCAGTTCAGGGCCTTCGACCGTCCCCACCGTCAGCAGGCCAACGCCGACGGCGTAGAAGGCGTAACCGAGCGCCCACCACAGCATCTCCCTGCCGTCGCGGATGTGCGTCCAGGCAAAAAAGACGAAGACGGCGCTCATCGCCGCAACGAAACTGCCGGCCGCCATCAACGTCGGGAGGTCGAAATGCATTCTCTTGCCCGCACCAGCGATACACGGCGCCTGGCGCCCTGCTGCCTCGTAGACTAGCAGCCGGTTACTCACGGAGTGTTAGCGTTTGTACCGAAAATTCGGGGGATTCGAGCAAGGAACCGGTAACCATGACGTCCCGCACGGCTTAGCGAGTGGGGACCGGCGTGTCTCCGCTATAGTCGTAGAATCCGCCGCCCTGCCTTTCGACCGACCCAGCCGGCCTCGACATATTTCACCAAGAGCGGACAGGGCCGGTACTTGGAATCGGAGAGGCCCTCGTAAAGCACCTGCATGATCGACAGGCAGGTATCGAGCCCGATGAAGTCGGCAAGCTGCAGCGGTCCCATCGGGTGATGGGCGCCGAGGCGCATCGCCGTATCGATCGCCTCCACCGTGCCGACACCCTCGTGCAGCGTGTAGATCGCCTCGTTGATCATCGGCAGGAGAATGCGGTTGACGATGAAGCCCGGGAAGTCCTCGGCGACGACGATGGTCTTGCCGAGCCGGGCAACAAATTCGCGCGCGGCGTCGAAGGTGTCCTGGTCGGTGGCGATGCCGCGGATGACCTCGACCAGTTCCATCACCGGGACCGGATTCATGAAATGGATACCGATGAAATGGGCCGGGTTCGCCGACGCCGATGCAAGACGCGTGATCGACAGCGACGAGGTGTTGCTGGCGAGCAGGGTCTCCGGTCTCAGGATCGGCTTCAGCTTGGCGAAGATCTCGCGCTTGATCGGCTCTTCCTCGGTGGCCGACTCGATCACCAGATCGGCGGCGGCCAGGGCTTCCATGTCGGTCGCCGGAGCGATGCGTTCGATCGCCACCTTGCGGTCGGACTCGGTGATCTTCTCCGAAGCGACCTGGCGCGCCATGTTGCCGCTGATGGTCGCAAGGCTCGACTTGATGCGGTCCTCGGATGACGTCGTTGACCAGCACGTCAAAACCGGAGAGAGCGCAGACATGGGCGATGCCGCTTCCCATCTGTCCGGCGCCGATGATGCCAATCGTCCTGATCTGGTGTGCCATGAGCCCTAGCTGGTGACAGACGCCGCAATGCAGCAATCGTGCATGAAGGCGAGACTTGTCAAGGATTTCGCGGTCGCAGTGGCGCAAAATCGCGCGGAGCCCGGTGTTTTCCTCGACCGCCGCATGATCAGAGGGCCTTTTCCAGCTGCGGCAGGATCTCGAAGACGTCGCCGACCAGACCGTAGTCGGCGATCTGGAAGATCGGCGCCTCCGGGTCCTTGTTGATGGCGACGATGACCTTGGAGTCCTTCATGCCGGCGAGATGCTGGATGGCGCCGGAAATGCCGCAGGCGATGTAGAGGTCCGGCGCAACGACCTTGCCGGTCTGGCCCACCTGGAGGTCGTTGGCGGCGTAGCCGGCATCGACCGCGGCGCGGGACGCGCCGATGGCTGCGCCGAGCTTGTCGGCCACCGGTTCGAGGTACTTGCGGAAGTTCTCCGCCGACTGGAAGGCGCGGCCGCCGGAGACGATCATCCGCGCGGCGGTCAGTTCGGGGCGCTCGAGGTCGGGAATCCGGCCGAAACGAAGGCGGACAGCGGCTCGGCCGGCGCCGCGACGTCGATCGTCTCGACGCGCGCGGCCTGAGCCGCCTTCGCCGCCGGCCTGAAGGCCGAGCCGCGCGCACGGTGATGACCTTCTTCGGCGTCGCGTCGTCTGAACCGTCTCGATGGCGTTGCCGGCATAGATCGGCCGCTCGAACGTGTCGGGCGCGACGACCCGATGATGTCGGAGATCTGCGCGACGTCGAGCAGGGCGGCGACGCGCGGCATGACGTTCTTGCCGAAGGTCGTGGCCGGCGCGATCAGCGTGTCGTAGGCGCCGGCGAGCGACGACGACCAGCGCCGCCAGCGGCTCGGCGAGCTGGTGGGCGAGGTGCGTCGGCGTCGGCGCGCAGCACCTTGGCGACGCCGGCGAGCTTGGCGGCTGCGTCGGCGACGGCGTGCGCAGTCCTTGCCGGCGACCAGCACGTGGACGTCGCCGCCGAGTTGCGAGCGCGGCGGCGAGGGCCCGGGCCGTCGCTCGCTTGAGTGCCGGCATTGTCGTGTTCGGCGACGAGCAGAGTCGGTCATCAGGACCCCCGCCTCGTTCTTCAGCTTGTCGACCAGCTCGGCGACCGAGGCGACCTTGACGCCGCCCCGGCGTGCCGGCGGCTCCGTCGACCTTGAGCACCTTCAGCCGCGGCGCGACGTCGACGCCGAGATCGGCCGGCGTCTTCTCGTCGATCGGCTTCTTCTTCGCCTTCATGATGTTGGGCAGCGAGGCGTAGCGCGGCTCGTTGAGGCGGAGGTCGGTGGTGACGACCGCCGGCAGCTTCAGCCTGAGCGTCTCGAGGCCGCCGTCGACCTCGCGCGTGACCTCGACCGCATCGCCGTCGATCGATCAGCTTGGAGGCGAAGGTGCCCTGCGGCCAGCCGAGCAGCGCGGCCAGCATCTGGCCGGTCTGGTTGCAGTCGTCGTCGATCGCCTGCTTGCCGAGGATGACGAGGCCCGGCTTCTCCTTCGACGACGATCGCCTTCAGCAGCTTGGCGACGGCGAGCGGCTCGATCGGCTGCGTCGGTCTTGACCAGGATGCCGCGGTCGGCGCCCATGGCGAGCGCGGTGCGGATGGTCTCCTGCCGCTGCGGCCGGCCCGATCGAGACGGCGACGATCTCGTCGGCCTCGCCGGCCTCCTTCAGGCGCAGCGCCTCCTCGACGGCGATCTCGTCGAACGGGTTCATCGACATCTTGACGTTGGCGGGGTCGACGCCCGAGCCGTCCGGCTTGACGCGCACCTTGACGTTGAAGTCGACCACCCGCTTGACGGGGACGAGGATTTTCATGCTGCGGGGAAGCTTTCGGGAATCTTGAGCCGAGGAAGGCGGCGGACCCTATCGGCGGCTCTCGCCATCGTCAATGTCGGCGAGCGGCGGCGGCGCGGGCGAGCACGGGCTCGCGATCGAAAAGCGGCACGCCGCGCCGGCGCATGACGAGGACGAGGACGGCGCCCGTCAGCAGGCCGCCGATATGCGCCCACCAGGCGATCGGATCGCCGGGCTGCGCGACGAGGATCGAATAGAACTGGAACAGCGACCCAGAAGCCGAGCACCCAGAAGGCGCCGAGCCTCAGCGGAATCCGGCCGAGTGCCAGCACCCAGATCTTCTGCCTCGGATGGAGGATCAGATACGCGGCCACCACCCCGGCGATCGCGCCGGAGGCGCCGATCACAGGCGACTGGCTCGCCGGATCGCTGAGCACGAAGGCGTAGCCGGCGCCGATCGCGCAGAGCGCGTAGAAGAGGACAAAGCGGGCATGGCCGAAGGCGTCCTCGACATTGTCGGCGAAGACCCACAGAAAGACCATGTTGCCGAGAAGGTGCCAGAAGTCGCCGTGGAGGAAGGAATAGGTGAGAATTGTCGCCCAGTCCGGCACCACGGCAAATGGCGGGGGCAAGGTGAGATAGCCGTTGAATACCGCCGGTATCAGTCCGAAGGAAAGGACCGAGGCCTCGTTCACCGAGCCGAAGCCGCCGCCCTCGAGAACAAGGTAGATGAGCACGTTCAGCCCGATCAGCGCCCAGCTCGCATAGGGCCGCCGGATGTGGCGAAGCGGCCGGCCGTCATAGATCGGGAAGATCGACACGGCGGTCTCCGCTCAGCGGTTCTCCCCCGGCACCCATAAGACGTCGCTGGCGCCGCCGTCGTTGGCGACGCGGGCCGCGACGAAGAGAAAATCCGACAGACGGTTGACGAAGGTGAGCGCCGCCGGATTGAGCGGCTCGCGCGCATTGAGGCCCACCATGATCCGCTCCGCGCGTCGCGCGACGGTGCGCGCGAAATGGAGCGCCGCGGCCGGCGGCGTCCCGCCCGGCAGGATGAACGAGGTGAGAGGGGCGAGACCGGCATTGAGGGCGTCGATCTCCCGCTCGAGGCGGATCACCTGCGCCTCGACCACCCGCAGGCGTTCCCGCTTGTCCGTCCGATCCGGAACGGCAAGGTCGGCGCCAAGGTCGAAGAGGTCGTTCTGGATGCGGGCGAGCATCGGATCGAGGTCACCGCAGCCGGGCGGAGCCACCCGGGCAAGACCGATCGCCGCGCTCAGCTCGTCGATGGTGCCGATCGCCTCGAAGCGGAGGTCGGATTTCGACCGGCGCTCGCCGCTGCCGAGACCCGAGGTGCCGTCGTCACCGGTTCGCGTGTAGATCTTGTTGAGAATGACCATGGCGCCTGCCCGCTTACTTGGAGGAGAAGTAGAGCGCCGTCATCATAACCACGATCGCGACGAACTGCAGGATCACCCGCCACCGCATCAACATCTGCGAACGGTTGCCGGATTTGCCGCGGACCATGTTGATGATCCCCAGCCCCAGCACGATGACCACCGCGGCGAGGGCGAGAAAGGTCGCGCCGTGAAGCAGGCTTTCCGTCAATTCCGTCCGTCCCTGGCTGGAGTGGCTCGGCGCGCTTCGCGCGTCGGATGGCTCTCCATATAGATGCTCGGGGCGGGGCGGGCCATGGCGGTAATCGCCACACCGGCGAGCCATCGACGCCGGGCTTGTCCGCGCCGGCCGCCGGGCGCAAGATTTCGCCGGGCAATAACGGGGGGTGGCGATGCGCGGATTGTCGGGAAAAAGGGTGCTGGTGACGGGCGGCGCAACCGGGATCGGTCGGGCGGCGGCGCTCCGCTTCGCGGAGGAAGGGGCGAACGTCGCCGTCAACTATGTCGGCGATTCCGAGCCGGCGGAAGCGCTGGTCGAGGAGTTGGCGGAACTCTTTCCCGAAGGCGAGCATCTCCTCGCCCCGGCGGATATCTCCGACGAGGACGCCGTCGATTCGCTGTTCGCAGGCGTGGTGCAGGCCTTCGGCGGCCTTGACGTGCTGGTCGGCAATGCCGGCATCAAAGCCGTGCATCAGCCGCACGAGGTGCTGATGGAGGACTACGACCGGGTCATGGCCGTCAACTTGCGCGGTGCCTTCCTCACCGCCCAGGCGGCGGTGCAGCACTTCCTCGACACCGGCCACCCGGGGGCAATCGTCATGACCTCGTCGATCGAGGCGCATTTCCCGGTCGAGGAGGTCGCCATCGCCTACATCATGTCGAAGTCGGGGATGACCGGCATGATCAAGGCGCTGGCGCTGCGCTACGCCCGCGAAAACATCCGGGTGAACGCGGTCGGACCGGGTGCCACCCGTACGCCGATGAATGCGGAGTTCGAGGAAGACCCCGCGACCGAGGACGCCGTTGTCCGGATGATCCCGGCGGGACGGATCGCCGAACCTGAGGAGATCGCGTCGGTGATCGCCTTCCTCGCCTCGGACGAGGCGTCGTACATCCACGGCCAGACGATCCTGGTCGACGGCGGCATGGGTGTGGGGCGGAACGGGTAGTCAGGCGGCCCTGCGGCGTCCACTCGCCGCGATCGCGGCGATGAGCAGCATCGCCTGACCGATGACCTCGGCGGAAAGGCCGCCCTTCAGCCGGCTGTCGACGATCGCACGGTTGAGAATGTCGAGCGCCCGCTCGATGCGCGGGATTGACCAGATCGACAGCTGGCGGGTGACCAGTGGGCGACGGCGGAAGAAGATCTTTGGCCCGAGGGCGCGGTCTGCCGGAGCGCCGGCGGCGACCTCAGCCCGGGCGCGGTGAAGCATGTCGAAATGACGGAGTGCGGCGCCGGCGACCGCGTAGTCACCCGTTCCGGCGGCAAGCAGCCGGCCATAGAGCCGCGAGAAGGTCGAGGCATCGCCGAGCGCCGCCGCGTCGACTGCCTCGTCGATGGCGAAGGCGGAGGCGTCGCCGACCACCGCGCGGATGTCGTCGAGGGTGATTTCTCCCGAGCCGGCGGCGTAGAGGCAGAGCTTGGCGACCTCCGACCGGCTCGCCAGGCGGTCGCCGCCGATCTGTTCCTTCAGCGCAACGCGGGCATCGTCGGCAATGGTGAGGCCGGCAGCGGCCACCTCCTGATCGATGATCCGGTCGAGCCCTTTGGCGTCGTCGGCGTAGCAGGCGATCGCCACCGCGTTGCCGGCCCCGCCGAACAGCTTGCGGAGAGGCGAAGTCTTCCTGAGCTCGCCGGCGGTGACGACGACATAGGCGTCCTGCGGCGGCGAAGCGAGGAGCGGCTCGAACGGCGCGATCGATACGTTGCCGGCGGTCCTGACCGTGATGCAGCGAGCGCCGCCGAAGAGGGGAACCTCATAGGCCTCGTCGGCGAGGCGCTGGGGATCGGCGGAGAGTTCCGACTGCTCAAGTCGCACCTGGCCGAGCGGGTCGGCGTCCTTGCCCGCCAGTGCGGTGACGAGGGCAGATGCACGCTCGCTGACCAGGCCGCTGTCGTTGCCGAAGATCAGGATGAGCCGGATCGCCGGATCCGGCCGGGCGAGGAACCGGTCGATGTCCGCCGGTTTGAGCTCAGCCACGCCGGGGACTCACGACCCCCTGGCAAGCACCGTCGCAACGCGAATGGCGATGTCGTTGCCGACCGTCGCGGCCGCCCAATTCTGGGCGTCGATCTGCGCGCGGCTGTTGGCGAAGGCCTGCTTGCTGCGGTTGTAGGAGGCCGAGGCCCGGGACGTGGCGCGCGTAATCCGCGCACCGGTATCGATTCTGGTGACTTCGTAAGTGGCCGCAACCTGAACCGAGTAGGACGGCGATGCATCGATGTTGGTCAGGCCGAGGCTCACTTCCCTGTAGGTGACCGTGAGCTTCATCCGATAGATCGGGTCGGTGATCGCCTTGCCGCCGGTCATCTGGAAGATGACCGTGTTGCGGACCTGCTGGGATACCCGGTCGTCGACGGGATCGACGGCGATCCTGGTCAACTCGGTCTGGACCCGGCCGCCGCCGGCGGCCGGCCCGTAGACAGGCTGGACCGTGCAGGCAGCAAGCGCCCACGCCGCCATAACGAAAAGGAAGCCCCGAACGCCGGCGCGGCGCGATATCGGGCTGCCGTGGTCAGACGACAACATTGACGATCCTCTTCGGTACGACGACGATCTTTTTAGGATCATTCCCCCCAAGCGCCCGAACGACGAAGTCGAGCGCCAACGTAGCCCGCTCCACGTCAGCTTGTGACGCGTCCGCAGCAATTGTCAATTCACCCCGTTTCTTCCCGTTCACCTGCACCGGCAAGACTATCACGTCTTCGACCAGAAGCGAGCCGTCGAAATCGGGCCAGGGGCTGGTCGCCACCAGCCTCTCATGGCCGAGTGCCGCCCAGCATTCCTCGGCAAGATGCGGCATCATCGGCGCCATCATGCGGGTGAGCAGTTCCAGCGCCTCGCGGAGCGCCGCATCGAGCACCTGATCGGTTCCGGCCGGGGTGGCCACCGCGCTGCCGATCGCGTTGACCAACTCGTAGATCCGCGCGACCGCGACGTTGAAGCGGAGCGCCCGGATGTTCTCGCCAACCGCGGCGAGCGCCCGGTGCGCCGCCTTGCGCAGCGTGTCCGCGGCGGCGCTTTGGCCGGCCGGAACCGGCGAATCGGGTGCCGGCAGGCGCGGCGCCGAATCGGCGATCAGCCGCCAGATGCGCTGGAGGAAGCGGTGCGCGCCGGCCACTCCTTCCTCGCTCCAGATCACGTCGCGGTCAGGCGGCGAATCGGACAGCATGAACCAGCGGGCGGTATCGGCGCCCCAGCTCTCCATGATGTCGCTCGGGTCGACCGTGTTGCGGCGCGACTTGGACATCTTCTCGATCGGGCCGATCTCGACCTCTTCGCCCGACGCCAGCATGGTGGCGCGCCGCTTGCCGTCGTGCTCCTCGATCTTCACTTCCGCCGGAGCGATCCACCGCGCGTTCTGGCCGCTGCCGAGCCGATAGGTCTCGTGGACCACCATGCCTTGCGTAAACAGGCCGGCGAAAGGCTCATCGAGGTCGAGGTGCTTCGTCACCTTCATCGCCCGCGTGAAGAAGCGGGAGTAGAGGAGGTGGAGGATGGCGTGCTCGATGCCGCCGATATACTGGTCGACCGGCAGCCAGTGATTGGCGACCTCCGGCTCGGTCGGCGCCTCCGACCACGGTGCGGTGAAGCGCACGAAATACCAGGACGAATCGACGAAGGTGTCCATCGTGTCGGTTTCGCGGGTCGCCGCGCCGCCGCATTTCGGGCAGGCGACGTGCTTCCAGGTCGGATGGTGGTCGAGCGGGTTGCCGGGCCGGTCGAAAGTGACGTCATCGGGCAGTTCCACCGGCAGGTCGGCCTCGGGAACCGGGACGATACCGCACGTCGGACAATGGATCACCGGGATCGGGCAGCCCCAGTAGCGCTGTCGCGAGATGCCCCAGTCGCGCAGGCGGTAGTTGACCTCGCGCACGCCCTGCGGCCTGTCGTGGAGGGTCATTCCCTCCAGGCGTTGCGCCATCGCCTCCTTGGCCTCGGGCACCTCCAGTCCGTCGAGGAAGTCGGAATTGATCAGCCGGCCATCGCCGACATAGGCCTCCTCGTCCGGTCTCGAACTGCTCGATCCAGCGGGCATAGTCGGCACCGCTGTCGAACACCTCGAGCGGAGCCACCACCGGCTTGATCGGCAGGTGGTATTTCGACGCGAAGTCGAAGTCGCGCTGGTCGTGCGCCGGGCAGCCGAAGATCGCTCCGGTGCCGTAATCCATCAGGACGAAATTGGCGACATAGACCGGCAGATCGAGGTCCGGCACGAACGGATGCTTGACCTTCAGCCCGGTGTCGTAGCCTTGCTTCTCGGCGGTTTCCAGCGCTTCTTCGCTGGTGCCGGCGCGCTGGCACTCGGCGATAAAGCCGGCGAGGTCGGGATCGTCGGCCGCCAGCGCCTGTGCCAGCGGGTAGCCAGGCGACAGCGCGATGAAACTGGCGCCGAACAGCGTGTCATGCCGGGTGGTGAACACCTCGATGTCGTCGAAACCCTCCGGCGGACGGTCGTCGAAGGCAAAGCGGATGCGCATGCCTTCCGAGCGGCCGATCCAGTTCCGCTGCATCAGGCGGACCTTGTCCGGCCAGCGGTCGAGGGTGTCGAGTGCGGCGAGCAGGTCGTCGGTGAAGGCGGTAATCCGGAAGAACCACTGGGTGAGATCGCGCTGCTCGACCAGCGCGCCGGAACGCCAGCCGCGCCCCTCGATCACCTGCTCGTTGGCGAGCACCGTCTGGTCGACCGGGTCCCAGTTGACCCGCGACTTGCGGCGATAGGCGAGGCCGGCCTTGTAGAGGTCGAGGAACAGCTTCTGCTGTTGGGCGTAGTAGTCGACGTCGCAGGTGGCGAACTCGCGGCTCCAGTCGAGCGACAGGCCCATCGTCTTGAGCTGGCCGCGCATCGTGGCGATGTTGTCGTAGGTCCACTGGCGTGGATCGACGCGGTTCTGCATGGCGGCGTTTTCCGCCGGCAGGCCGAAGGCGTCCCAGCCCATCGGGTGCAGCACGTTGTAGCCGGCGGCCCGCATGTAGCGGGCGACGACGTCGCCCATCGTGTAGTTGCGGACATGGCCCATGTGGATGCGCCCCGACGGATAGGGGAACATCTCGAGCACGTAGTATTTCGGCCGGGGATCGTCGTTCTTCGTCTCGAAGATGCCGCGCTCAGCCCATATGGACTGCCAGCGCGGCTCGGCCTCTCTCGGATTGTATCGTTCGCTCGCCATCGGAGAAAAAAAGGGTCTGAGCCTTGGAGCGGGACGGGTTTCGCCCGCCAAGCGCCGGACCTTCACCAGAATCGGCGGCAGGGGTCAACCGGAAAGCAGGCAAAACGGGCGGTTTGCCGCGATGATGGCAAACGGCGTAAACTCCCCGCTGCAGAAGAGCCAAAGGCGGCGCCATGGCCGAGGACCACAATTCGCACAAGATCCAGGCGATCCACCGTGAGCTCCACAGCCACCTGCCGCCGGAACCCGCGCTGCGGGTCAAGGCGCTGGAAAGCCTGCTGGTCGAGAAGGGCCTCCTCGATCCGCAGACGGTCGATGCCTGGATCGAAGTGTTCACCGAAGAAATTGGCCCGAAGCGTGGGGCAACGGTCGTCGCCAAGGCATGGACCGATCCGGCCTTCAAGGAAGGCCTCCTTGCCGACGGGACCGCGGCGATCACCGAGCTTGGTTTCGAGGGGTGGGCAAGCGGTCACCTCAAGGTTGTGGAGAATACGCAGGAGGTCCACAACCTTGTCGTCTGCACGCTGTGCTCCTGCTATCCGATCTCGATCCTCGGCGTCCCGCCCAACTGGTACAAGACGGCCGCTTATCGGGCCCGCGCCGTCCGTGATCCGCGCGGTGTGCTCGCCGAGTTCGGCGAGACGCTTCCGGCCGAGGTCGAGGTCCGGGTCTGGGATTCGACCTCCGAGCTTCGCTACATGGTGCTGCCGCAACGGCCGGCCGGGACCGACGGGTGGGACGAGGCGACGCTTGCCGGTCTGGTCACGCGGAACGCGATGATCGGCACCGCCCGCGACCTTACGCCACGGAAGGAGCCGGGCTGATGGACGGCATCCACGACCTAGGCGGCAAACAGGGCTTCGGGCCAATCGACGTCGGCGAGAAGGAGGAGCCTTTCCATGAGGCCTGGGAGGCGCGCCTGCTCGGCATCGTGCGGGGAATGAGCCGCGTTGCCCCGTGGAGCATCGACTGGTTTCGCCATGTGCGTGAATTGATCGACCCCGTCGACTACCTGACCCGGCCTTACTACGACCAGTGGCTCCAGACCTATGCCGCCATGATGGTCAATTCCGGGGTGGCGACGGTCGATGAGCTGGCGAGCGGCAAGTCGGCGGCGGCGATTGCCGATCTGCCTCCGCCGGCCCCACCGTCGGCAGTCGCCGGTGCGACCGGGAACATGGCCCGTTTTGATCGCGAATCGACGGCGCGGTCGCGTTTCGCCGTCGGCGACCTTGTACGGACGCATGTTCATGCCGCGCCGGGCCATACGCGCCTGCCCCAGTACGCCCGCGGCTGTCGTGGCACGGTCACCGGGTTTCACGGCGCCCATATCCTCCCCGACGCCAGCGCCTTGGGCGAGGAGCGGGCGGAGCCGCTTTACACGGTCGCTTTTGCGGCCACCGAGCTGTGGCCGGAGGCGAGAGCATCGCGGGATCGCGTCTACCTCGACCTGTGGGAAAGCTACCTTGAGCCGGCCTGAGCCAGCAGGGATCCGGCCGCGCGACGGGAACCCGGACGCCCCGGTTTTCGCCGAGCCGTGGCACGCGCAGGTCCTCGCCGTTGCCCATGGTCTCAGCGTGTCCGGGCTGTTTTCCGCCTCCGACTGGGCGACGGCTCTCGGCGCGGCGCTCCGTGAGGGGGAAGCGCGCGGCGAGCCGGACACCGACGAGACCTACTACGCCGCGGCGCTGACCGCGCTGGAGAGGCTGGTGGCCGAGCGCTCGCCCACCACCGGCGATGCGCATCCCGCGCGGATAGAAGCATGGCGACGGGCGTATCTCAGGACGCCGCATGGCAAGCCGGTCGAGCTTGGCGCCGGCCTCGATCCTGCGGAACCCCCGCCCCATACCCACGATTGAGCCCACATTCCACTGCGCGCCGCGCCTTCAGCTTGAGGTCCGCCCCTCATCGGGCTATGGAGACCCGCCACGGCGAAGGGGGAGCCCGATGGAGTCGTTCGAATCTCTGGAGTTGCCCGCGCCCGCGATCGCCGGAACCCTCCCGATCATGGGACCGGCGCCCGAGCGACCCGATCCCGAACTGATCCGTCGGCTTCACGACGTGAGCACGGCGACCGCGGCGGCCCTGATGCACCGCATGGGGGTGCGCCAGACTTTCATGCAGGGACCGTTGCCGCGCTCGCCCGGCGCCAAGGTGGTCGGTCCGGTGGTGACCCTCCAGTTCATGCCGCGCCGCGAGGACGTCATCGCCGGCATTGCATCCGGCACCGGCGAGGAGCAGTTGGAAAAGGCGACGGCGCTGTGGTCGGTGTTCGAGACCGTCCAGCCGGGCGACATTCTCGCGGTCCAGGCCTTCGGCGATCTCCATACTGGCTGCATGGGCGACATGCTCATCACCTACTTCAAGGGACGCGGCGGCGTCGGCATCGTCGTCGACGGCTGCATCCGCGACTGGCCACGGGTGCAGACCATCGGCACGCCGGTGTGGACCTGCGGCTTCACCCCCAACTACGCCTCGCAGACCACGCTCCTGCCCTGGGCGGTCAACGTGCCGATCGCCATGAGCCGGGTCCTCGTCATCCCCGGCGACATCATCATCGCCGACGACGACGGCGCAGTGCTAGTGCCGGCCAAGATGGCGCCGCTGGTGCTCGAGCACACCCTCGACCACGAGCAGTGGGAGGAGTTCAGCCGCATGCGGCTGTCGGAGGGCGGCAGCATCCGCAAGTATTATCCGCTGAGCGAGGAGGGGGCGGCGGAATACCGGGCCTGGAAGAAGGCGCAGGGCTGACGCTTCGGCCGGATTAACGTTCAAACAGAAGACCGGTTTCCATGAAGATCACAGCCGTCAAGACCGCCGCCACCGTCGGCCACTGCATGCATCTGTGGGTGAGGATCGAGACCGATGCCGGTATCACCGGGCTCGGCGAGTGCGTCCATGGCGGTCATGCGGCGATTGCCCTGATCCATGACCTGACACCAAAGCTGGTCGGCAGCGATCCCTTCGCCGTCGATGCGATCTTCGAGCGGCTGCGTCGCGGCCTCGTCTTCGAGGGCGGCTTTGCCGGCGCCCTGATCACGGCGCTGACCGGCATCGAGATCGCGCTGTGGGACCTCAAGGGAAAGGCGCTGAAGACGCCGGTCTACGAACTCCTCGGCGGCAGATTCCGCGACCGGATCCGCGTCTATGCCGACTGCGAGGTGACGCCCGGCATGAACTTCGACGAGTGCAAGAAGGTCGTCGACGAGGTGCTGGAGAAGGGCTTCACGGCGCTGAAGATCGACCTCGATATCGGCGCCTACGGGAAGTACCAAAGCGAAGTGGCGCATTTCGTAAAGGACCGCTTCAACCATACCGCCGGCGAGTGGGAGCATGACCGCATGGTGCGGCTTGCCGAAATGGTGAAGCGGGCTGCCGGCAAAACCATTGACGTCGCCTGCGACCTTCACACCCGCCTCGACGTGCCGAGCGCCATCCGCCTCGCCAGCGACCTCGAAGGCTTGCACCTGATGTGGCTGGAGGAGCCGGTGCCGCCGGAGAACGTCGCCGCCATGCGCGAGATCAAGCGGACGACTTCGACGCCGATCTGCGCCGGCGAGAACCTCTATCTCCGCCAGGGTTTCCGCGACCTTATCGAGAGCCAGGCGGTCGATGTCATCATGCCTGACATCCCGAAGTGCGGCGGGCTCTCGGAGTGCCGCAAGATCGCCAACATGGCGGAGATCTATTACATCCCCTTCGCCCCCCACAACGTCTCGTCACCGATCGGCACCATGGCCTCGGCCCATGTCTGCGCGACGGTGCCGAACTTTCTGGTGCTGGAGTTCCACTGGCTCCACCGCGACTACTGGACGACGATCACCACCCGCAAGACCGACATCATCAAGGACGGCCACATCGCGCTCGACGATGCACCCGGGATCGGCCTCGAGCTCGACGAGGCGGTGGCCCGGGCGCACCAGTATCCCGGCACCACCTGGTTCGAGTAAGAAGGACGCGTGGAAACCGGAACGACCACCCATCAGGGCCTGAGCGAGGTTCAGGACAGGATCGCCGCCGCTGAGCGCGAGGCGGGACGGGCGGCCGGCTCGGTCCGTCTGATCGCGGTGTCCAAGACATTCGCGGCGGATGCCATCCGGCCGGTGATCGCCGCGGGCCAGCGCGTATTCGGCGAGAACCGGGTGCAGGAGGCGAAGGCCAAGTGGCCGGCGCTCATGGCTGAGACGGCGGACATCGAGCTCCACCTGATCGGGCCGCTGCAATCAAACAAGGCCCGTGACGCCGTCGCCCTGTTCGATGCCATCCACACCATCGATCGCGACAAGATCGCCGGCGCCGTTGCCGAGGAGATGGCCCGGCTTGGCCGGAGCCCGCGGCTCCTCGTCGAGGTCAACACCGGCGCCGAGCCGCAGAAGGCCGGTGTGCTTCCCGAGGAGACCGACGCCTTCGTCGAGCGCTGCCAGGCGGTGCACGGGCTCACCATTGACGGGCTGATGTGCATCCCGCCTTTTGACGAGGCGTCGGCCCCGCATTTCGCGCTGCTCGCCAAGATCGCGGCGCGCTTGGGGCTTCGCTCGCTGTCGATGGGCATGAGCGCCGACTTCGAGACCGCCATTCGCTTCGGAGCCACCGACGTCCGGGTCGGCAGCGCGATTTTCGGTGCGCGGCCACCGGTCTAGCGGATGTCGATCTCCGTGCCTGGTCCGGCCCGTGAGAGGAGCCGCCGCATCGCGTCCCCGGTGACGGCGACGCAGCCGGCGGTCGGCGCGAAGCCCGGTGCCGCCAGGTGGAGGAAGATCGCGCTTCCCACCCCACGCTGCGGCCGGACAAGGTTGTAGTCGACGACGACGAGCAGGTCATAGAGGTGGTCGTCGCGCCACAGGTGTTCGTGGCTTGCAGGATAGGGCAGACGCACCGGTCGATTGTAGCGTCGGTCGGCCGGATCGTCGCACCAGCCGGAATCCGGCCGGAGTGGGGCGAGCGGCAGGGCGGTTTGCGGGCGACGCACCCGGTCGGGCCGGTAGAAAGCTGCGACCAGGCCGAATCGGCCGGCCGGGGTGACGCCGTCCCCCTCGCGCTTCCGTTGCCGGATGCCGCCGCGTCCAAGGGCGCAGCGAACCATCGTCCCCGGGGCCGCGACGAGCGTGCCCCGCCAGGGAGTGGCTCCTGTGGAGGAAACGATCAGGCGCTCAATCGCCGAATTGGCCGCCATGCCTTCGCCCTTTGAATGTTCCACGCTCCGGTCCCCTGCTTGCACCGGCGGGGGGTTGAGGTCTACACCTCGTCTTAAGCTGAGTCCCGCTGGTATTCCGCCGGTTTCCTGTTGACCGTCCGGCAAGAAAAGCAGAGGCGAAGATGCCTGCCCGCAAGATTCTGGTCGTCGACGACGACGATGTTCTCCGCGAAAGCCTTGTTGAACAGCTCTCACTCTATGAGGAGTTCGACATCGACCAGGCGGCAAACGCCACCACCGGCGTCCAGGCGGCCCGCCAGGGGCGCGTCGATCTGGTGATCATGGATGTCGGTCTGCCCGACATGGACGGCCGCGAGGCGGTCAAGCTTCTGCGCAAGAGCGGCTTCAAGGCGCCGGTCATCATGCTGACCGGTCAGGATTCCGAATCCGACACCATCCTCGGCCTCGAGGCGGGCGCCAACGACTACGTCACCAAGCCGTTCCGTTTCGCCGTGCTGCTCGCCCGCATTCGCGCCCAGCTCCGCCAGCACGAGCAGAGCGAAGACGCGGTCTTTACCATCGGCCGCTACACTTTCCGGCCGAGCGCCAAGATGCTGGTCGACGAGCGCGGCCAGAAGGTGCGGCTGACCGAGAAGGAGACGGCAATCCTCAAGTTTCTGTATCGCGCCGGCGAGAAGGTCATCAGCCGCGATGTCCTTCTCCACGAGGTCTGGGGCTATAATTCCGGCGTCACCACCCATACGCTGGAGACTCCACATTTACCGGCTGCGTCAGAAGATCGAGCGCGACCCGTCAAAGGCGGAACTCCTGGTCACCGACGTTGGCGGGTACAAGCTGGTGCCCTGATGGATCGACCCGGCGGTCGGGACGCTGAATCATGAGCCTTGACCGCGATATAGCGCTTCTGTCGCGCATCCCCCTGTTCAGCGAGCTGTCGACCGAGCAGCTCCGGCTCCTCGCCTTCAGCGCGGTACGGCTGGAACTGTCGCCGGGACAGGTGCTGTTCCGCGAGGGCGCGACCGCAATGTCCGGCTATGTCGTCTCCTTCGGCGGCATCGAGATGTCGCACGGCCATGGCGCCAAGCGCCATATCCTGACCACCTGCGAGGCGGGCAGCCTGATCGGCGAGACGGCGCTGTTTATCGAGACGCGGCGTCCGGCGACGGCAACGGCCATCGTCTCGTGCGAGGTGCTGGAGATCGACCGCAAGCTGATCACGCGGATGCTCAACGAATATCCGCACGTGGCGCTGAAGCTCAGGGCGACGCTCGCCAACCGGCTGACGGCGACGGTCGCCGACCTCGGCCGCATCGAGCGGATGCTCGACAGCATCGACGACAGCCCGCTGAAGCGCCGGGACTCAGCCTGAGCCGATCCGGACGATCACCGGAACGTGGTCGGACGGGCGCTTCCAGCCGCGGGCGGCGCGGATCACTTCCGCACTTTCCAGGCGTGATACCAGCCGCGGTGTCACCCAGATGTGGTCGAGCCGTCGTCCGCGGTCCGATCGCTGCCAGTCCTGTGCGCGATAGCTCCACCAGGTGTAGAGCTTGGTGTCGGCCGGCACGAAATGGCGAACCGCGTCGACCCAGGGGCCTGCGGAGCGGACGCCCTCGAGCCGCCCGATCTCGACCGGCGTGTGGCTGACGATTTTGAGAAGCTGCTTGTGGGACCACACGTCGTTTTCCAGCGGGGCGACGTTGAGGTCGCCGACGAGAACCGCCCGGCGATCGGTTTCCGGCCCGGTCAGCCACGTGGTCATCTCGTCGAGAAAGCCGAGTTTGTGCGCGAACTTGTCGTTCAGCGCCGGATCCGGCACGTCGCCGCCGGCCGGAATGTAGAAGTTGTGGATGACGATCTCGCCGTCGCCGTCGGCGACCGTCACAGCGGCGTGGCGGGCGTCGCCCTTCTCGCAGAAGCCGCGCTTCGAGATCGCCAGGAATGGCAGGCGGGAGACGATGGCGACCCCGTGATAGCCCTTCTGCCCGTTGAGGAGCACGTGATCGTAGCCGCGATTGCGGAACGGTTTCAGCGGGAACCGGTCGTCCGGGCACTTGGTCTCCTGTAGGCAGATCACATCCGGCGCAAAGCGGTCGAGAAACATCCCGACCTGCCGGATGCGCAGCCGCACTGAGTTGATGTTCCAGGTGGCGATGGCGAGCGTCATGCGGCCGGAAGAAGACACCGTGGCGTGCCAAAAGAAAAGCGCCCAGTCCCGGGGGAGACTGGGCGCCTCGCGCATTACTTGCGCGACGCCGAACAGAACGCCGGCGTCGGCGGGCCGTCCTCGGCGAGACGGGGGGCGCTACCGATATCAGAACGGCCCGCTCTTCGAATCAGATGGTGCGGGATTTCGGCGTTTCAAGAGCCGCGGGATTCAGTTGCTTCGAGCCTGTTACATGAACAATATCAAGGTGATATGTGCAAAGACCTTTGAAAATGAACTATTCGTAATAGTTGATGTGAAATAACGAGGGGTCGAGACGGGCGCCGGTCGTCGTGTTGTAGACGGCAACGGAGGTATTGAGCCCTTGGGCGTCGGTCACGATCCACTGCTTCAACTGGTATGTCTCGCGGTCGAAGATCAGCGTCAGCTTGCCCTTCACGAACCGCGAGTCCTCGTTGATAATCAGGGCGATGAGATCCGGCTCCTGGCGCACTTCGTTGACGATCCCGGAGGTCAGGTCGATGTTGTCGGCAAGCAGATAGCGGAGTGGCGTCTTCGCCAGCGGATAATAGTCGGAGGTCGCCGTCCGCCCGTCGCGGACCGCGACATTGCGTCCGTCGGAAATGACGTCGAGCTTGACCGGGGGAGCATAGTCGAAACGGATTTTGCCCGGTCGCTCGATGTAGAAGTTGCCTTCCGACTGCTCGCCATGCGGACCGAACTGGATGAACTTGCCTTCCATGGTGCGGAAGCTGTTGAAATAGTTGTTGATATTGGCCAAGGGGCTGCCGCCGGCCGACGACTGGCGAAGCACCGCCGTCGGAGCGACCTTGGCCGGCGCCGCGGCGGCGGTAGCAACCGGCGCGTTCCCTGGCCGCAACCGCGGATCGGGCACCGGATCGACAGGCGCGCCCCCCGCCACGGCATGAAGCTGCGTGACGAGCAGAAGCGCGATGCCTGCGCAAACCGCAAGCAGCGGAGCGCGTCGAAGGCCGGCCCTCATGCGTTCGGCGACGGTGGCCGCGGTCAAGAACTTTCTCCCTCGATACGCCCGGACAACGGGAGCCCGGCGGTTCCGGTTCCGGGCGCGGCAGGCAGCGTACGGACCTATATGGCGAATTGGCGGCGCAAGCGCCATCCGAATCGGCGGGAACACCGTAAAGCAAGGCCTGAGCCGCTCAAAACAGGGCCTGCGCCGAGGTGCGCCGAGGGGCGTGGGCTTGCAGCGTCCCCTTCGGGGGCGTCGCCTGGTTAGCGGAATCCGTCGCCGTCATCCTCGTTGACGAAGATCTCGCGCTTGCCGGCGTGGTTGGCGGGGCCCACCACGCCTTCCTTCTCCATCCGTTCGATGATCGAGGCGGCGCGGTTGTAGCCGATCGACAGGCGCCGCTGGATATAACTGGTCGACGCCTTGCGGTCGCGCGCGACAATGGCGACGGCGCGGTCGAACAGATCGTTGGATTCGTCATCGCCGCCGGCCATCGAATCGTAGTTGGAGGCGTCGATCTCGTCATCGGCGGTGATCGCGTCGAGATACTCCGGCACCCCTTGCGTCTTGAGATGGGCGACGACGTCCTCGACCTCCTCGTCGCTGACGAAGGGACCGTGGACGCGCTGGATGCGGCCGCCGCCGGCCATGAACAGCATGTCGCCCATGCCGAGAAGCTGCTCGGCGCCCTGCTCGCCGAGAATGGTGCGGCTGTCGATCTTCGAGGTGACCTGGAAGGAGATGCGGGTCGGGAAGTTGGCCTTGATCGTGCCGGTGATGACGTCGACCGACGGGCGCTGGGTCGCCATGATGACATGGATGCCGGCGGCACGCGCCATCTGGGCGAGCCGCTGGACCGCCCCCTCGATGTCCTTGCCGGCGACCATCATCAGGTCGGCCATCTCGTCGATGATGACGACGATGTAGGGCATCGGCTCGAAGGACAGTTCCTCCTCCTCGTAGATCGCCTCGCCGGTCTCGCGGTCGAAGCCGGTCTGCACCGTGCGCGTCAGCGTCTCGCCCTTCGCTTCGGCCTGGGCGAGACGGGCGTTGTAGCCGTCGATGTTGCGCACGCCGAGCTTCGACATCTTGCGGTAGCGGTCTTCCATCTCCCGCACCGTCCACTTCAGCGCGACGACCGCCTTCTTGGGATCGGTGACCACCGGGGTCAGCAGATGCGGGATGCCGTCATAGATCGACAGTTCGAGCATCTTCGGGTCGATCATGATGAGCCGGCACTGGTCCGGCGTCATCCGGTAGAGCAGCGACAGGATCATGGCGTTGATCGACACCGACTTGCCCGAGCCGGTGGTGCCGGCGACCAGCAGATGCGGCATGCGGGCGAGGTCGGCGATCACCGGCTCGCCGCCGATGGTCTTGCCGAGGCACAGCCCGAGCCTGGCCTTGGATTGTCTCGAAATCCTCGGAGGCGAGCAGCTCGCGCAGATAGACCGTCTCGCGCCGGGCGTTGGGCAGCTCGATGCCGATGGCGTTCTTGCCCGGCATGACCGCCACGCGGCAGGAGATGGCGCTCATCGAGCGGGCGATGTCGTCGGCGAGGCCGATGACCCGCGCCGACTTGATGCCGGGCGCCGGCTCGAGCTCGTAAAGCGTCACCACCGGGCCGGGACGCACCTTGATGATCTCGCCGCGGACGCCGAAATCCTCGAGCACGCCTTCGAGCAGCCGCGCGTTCTGCTCAAGGGCGCCGAGATTGACCGAGGACTTCCGCTCGGACGCCTTGGGGAGGGCGAGGAGGTCGAGGGGAGGCAGCTCGAACGCTTCGGTCTCGGCGGGAGATTTCCGAGTCTCGCGGGCGGCGCGGCGGCCGGGTTTCGGCTTCGGCGCCGGAGCGGTGACCCGGCCGGGCCGTTTTGACTGCGGAGCAGGCCTGGCGGCGACCGGAGCCACCGGCTCGACCCAGACATCGTCGTCATCGACGAACTGCGGCTCCTGCCATGCCGGCGCGTCGTCGCCCCAGTCTCCGCCGGGGAGGTCGTCGTAGTCGGGGGCAAGACGCGGAACCACCCGCACGTCGTCGCCGTAACGGAGGCGACGGCGGCTCAGGCGACGAACCATGCTCCAGATCCTCAGGGCGGAATGGGTCAGAGCGCCGAAAAGAACGGCGCCGCGTTGTCCCGGCTCGCGGCCGTCCTGTTCGGCGTAGTCGAACGCCTCGTCTTCCTCCTCGCTCTGGCAGTCGTCCTCCTCGTCGAGGACGACCTCTTCCTCCGCGATGACAACCCGTGCAGTGGGCCGGACCGAAGGCGCCTTCGGTCGGCGCACTCGGCGTTCGTACGAAAAGCCGCAGGCCCTGGCGACGAGAAAGGCGGAGAGGATCACGAAGCCGACAAAGAGAACGGCGGCGGTCAACCCAAGCGGCAGGGCGCCGAGGAGGAAGCCCGGCAGGTTGAGAAGGAGATCGCCGACCACGCCGCCGAGTCCGGTCGGAAGCGGCCACGTGCCGAACACGGGGAGGGTGGCAAGCGCCAGGGAGGCGGAGAGGACCGACGCGATCCACGCTGCGCAGGGCCACCAGCCGAAGCGGCTCGGCACGCCGAATACCAGCCGCCACGACCAGACCACCGGCGGCAGCAGCAGGACGATGCCGGCCAGTCCGAAGAACTGCATGACGAGATCGGCGACGACCGCGCCCGGCAGGCCGAGGGCGTTGCGCGCTTCGCGGGCGGTGGCGTGGCTGAGGCTCGGATCGTCGACCGTCCAGGTTGCGAGGCTCGCCGCAATTGCTGCAACGAGGGCAAGCAGGGCAAGCCCGAGCAGGGCACTCAGATTTCGCTTGACGATGCGACGCACCGCGCCGTCGCCGGAGATGGAGAGTGGGACCGATCTGGTCGAACGCATGGCCGCCCCTGACTCGACGCATTTGATTGCGGCCGGGACCCTGGCGTCGACCGCCGGCCGGGCGCCGGAAAGGCCGCAAACCACCGTGAAAGGTCGTCCAAAGCGTATCCGGAGCAGGGGGACCGTAGACCGGCTTTGGTAAAGCCGGCATTAACCATCCAAAAGTCGGCCGGCGCCCCTTTCGGGACGCCGGCCGGCTTGTTGGTCAGCGAAGGCTACTGGAGGACTTCGCCGTGGAGGTTGATGTCGAGACCCTCGACCTCGACCTCGCTGCTGACCCGCAGGCCGACGATGACGTCGATCGACCTTGAGGATGACGAAGGAGGCGACCGCGCATCCAGACGATCGTCGCGACGATGCCGTAGAGCTGGGTCGACACCTGGCCGGGATTGCCCTCGAGCAGGCCGGGCGGTGCCGCCGATCGCCTCGACGGCGAAGACGCCGGTCAGGATGGCGCCGACGATGCCGCCGACGGCATGGACGCCGAAGGCGTCGAGCGAGTCGTCGTAGCCGAGCTTCGGCTTGAGCCACACCACCGCCCAGAAGCAGATGATGCCGGCGGCGATGCCGATGACCAGGGCGCCAGTCGGGCCGACGAAGCCCGAGGCCGGGGTGATGGCGACCAGGCCGGCGACCGCGCCGGAGATGATGCCGAGGACGCTGGGCTTGCCGCGCCCGATCCACTCGGCGAACATCCAGGCGAGCGCCGCGGCGGCGGTGGCGATCTGGGTGACGGCCATGGCCATGCCGGCGCGGCCGTCGGCGGCGACCGCCGAGCCGGCATTGAAGCCGAACCAGCCGACCCACAGCAGCGAGGCGCCGATCACGGGTAGGACGAGGTTGTGCGGCGCCATGTTCTCGCGTGCCGTAGCCGACGCCGCTTGCCGAGGACGAGGGCGCAGACGAGGCCGGCGACGCCGGCATTGATGTGCACGACCGTGCCGCCGGCGAAATCGAGCACGCCGTCATTCGCCGAGGAAGCCGCCGCCCCAGACCCAGTGCGCGATCGGCGAGTAGACGATGATCGCCACAGCCCCATGAACCAGCAGCATCGCCGAGAACTTCATGCGGTCGGCGAAGGCGCCGCAGATCAGCGCCGGCGTGATGATGGCGAAGGTCATCTGGAACGTCATGAAGACGCGTTTCGGGGATCGTGCCGCTGACGCGTGTCCGCGCCCATGCCGGCCGAGGAAGAAGTTCGACAGGCCGCCGACATAGGCGTTGAGCGAGCCGCCGTCGGTGAAGGCGAGCGAGTAGCCGGCGATCATCCACAGGATGGTGACCAGGCAGGTGATGGCGAAGCTCTGCATGGCGGTGGCGAGAACGTTCTTCTTGCGCACCATGCCGCCGTAGAAGAGCGCGAGGCCCGGGATCGTCATCATGAGGACGAGCGCCGTCGAGGTGAGCATCCAGGCGGTGTCGCCGGAATCGAGGGTCGGCGCTGGCTGATCCTGGGCGAGCACCGGCGTGATGCCCGACAGGAAGATCGCGGCCGCCGCGAAAACTTGTTTTGATCGTGACATTGGACCCTTCCACGTGTCAGTCGTTGCACAGCGAATGGGCGACCGCGGCCGCCTCGCCCGGAAGGTAGCAATCGGCGTGCCACCCTCCCTGCCGGCGGCCGCAGATCAGGGTGTGCACGTGTTAGACCGGATGGCGGGGGTGCCGCGCCATCCGGGCACATGGAGGATTGCCTACGATTTGTGCACCATCTGGAGCGCGTGCGCGCGCCCGCTGGCTCAACCGATAATCTCGGCCTCCGGATTGGCGCCGATCTTGTGAATCGACAGGTCGGCCCCGCGCCGCTCCGCTTCCGGGGAAAGCCTCAGGCCGAGAACTGGCGCCGATCAGCGAATAGACGGCCAGCCCGCCAGCAAAGGCCCACGCCACGCCGAGCAGCGAGCCGGCAAGCTGCGCCGGGAAGCTGACGCCGCCGAGGCCGCCCAGCGCCTTCAGCCCGAAGATGCCGGCGGCAAGGCCGCCCCAGAGCGCCGCAGAGGCCGTGCAGCGGCCAGACGCCGAGCACGTCGTCGATCCTCGAGCCGCGTTCTGGCAGATCTCGAAGCCCTAGACGAAGATCGCGCCGGCAATCGCGCCGACCACGAAGCTGCCGAGCGGGATGCATGACGTCGGATCCGGCGCAGACCGCGACCAGCCCGGCAAGCGCGCCATTGTGGACGAAGCCCGGGTCGGCCCGGCCGATGATCACGGCGGCGAGAATGCCGCCGACCATCGCCATCAGCGAATTGACCGCGACCAGGCCGGTAGATGCCTGCGAGCGATTGGGCGCGACATCACGTTGAAGCCGAACCAGCCGACGCAAAGCAGCCAGGAGCCGAGCGCCAGCCACGGAATGCTTGACGGCGGAAAGCCGGTGCTCGGGCGCCGCGGCCGTAGCGGCCGAGCCGCGGACCGAGCCGGAGAACGGC
>CAVQBS010000028.1:0-4995 GCA_963710805.1 uncultured Alphaproteobacteria bacterium
GTAGGGCGAGATAGCACGCACTCGTAAGTGCGTAGCCGCAGCCGGTCTCTTTTTGGAGACATTTGAGGGATTAACCAGGTCCCTGCGATGAACCCGTCTAGGCAGTCTAGCGCCACGACCAGCTTGCGGACGCTGGCGATTATTCTTGCTTTGGCTGCCGTCGCCACAGGCGTTGGCGTGGGCCTCGTCCGGAGCCACGGCGCGGCCGTCGATAAACGTAATCGGGATCGGCCGGTGCAAGCGGCGGGGCGGGTCGTTGCCGAGGGCGGCGTCAACGTCATCAAGATCGAGCCCTCGGTTCAGAAGCATAACGGCATCGAAACAACTCGGCTTTCGCCGGGGCCCTATCGCGATCAAATTCGCGCTTATGGGACGGTCCTCGACCTCGCGAATTTGACCGACCTCAGCAACAAATACGCCAATGCAAAGTCACAACTGCAAACGGCGCAGGCGAAACTCGCGGCCTCAAAGAGTGCATTCGAACGTGCTCAACAGCTCTACAAGACCCAACATGTCATGTCGCTGGCGCAATTCCAAACGGTTGAATTGACGTTCCGAGTAGATACGGCGGCCGTCGCGGCAGCGCTATCTCAAGTACGCACTCTCTCCGCCACGGCGTATCAGGAATGGGGTTCCGTCCTGGGAAAATCATTGATCGACGAATTGTCGCTGGTGACGCACTTGATCGAACGCGATGATTATTTGGTGCAGATCACCCTGCCCCCCGGCATCACGATGCCAAAACCGCCGAACCATGCTAGCGTCGAGATCGGACAACATGCTGATACGGCAGTTACCTTCATATCGCCGGCTACGCGGACCGACCCAAGAATACAAGGAGTCAGCTATTTCTATCGGGCGCCTGCGGCAAGCGGGCTCTTGCCCGGAATGAATGTGCTGGGGTTGTTGCCGTCGCCTAAGACGATCATGGGCGTAAGGGTCCCCGCCGCTGCCGTCGTCTGGTGGCAGGACCGCGCGTGGATTTACCGCCAGATCGACTTGGATAGCTTCGTGCGCGTTTCGATAGCCACTGATCTGCCGGCGCCCAACGGCGGTTATATCGTCGCCAGCCTCTCAAAGCCGGTCGAGGTCGTTACGCGCGGGCCGCAGCTGTTGCTGTCGGAGGAATTCCGTAATCAAGCCAAGCCGGACGAGGATTAGGTGTGAGCCGCGGCATGCCTTCGGGACCGCAGGCCGCGATGATCGGTTTTGCGGTCCGCTTCCGCGGCATCGTCATCGCGCTTGCCTGTATGCTGCTCGGCTACGGAATCTATGCACTGACGGACGCGCGCTATGATGTCTTTCCGGAGTTCGCACCGCCACAGGTCGGCATCCAGACCGAAGCGGTAGGCTTGACGCCCGAGCAGGTCGAAGTCCTCGTGACCCGACCGATCGAAAATGCCGTCAACGGAGTCCCCGGAGTCCAGAAGCTCCGCTCGACATCGATTCAGGGGCTATCTGTCGTCACGGTTTATTTCGATGCATCGAGCGACATCTATCGCGACAGGCAGGTCGTCGCTGAGCAATTGGCCGTGGCAGCCCAGCAGTTGCCGCAGGGTGTCGCCGCCCCCTCGATGACGCCGCTGACGTCATCGACCAGCACCGCCTTGGCTGCCGGTCTCACTTCAAAAACCCGGTCCCTTATGGACCTACGGACCGTGGCCGATTGGACGTTGCGCCCCGATCTGCTCGCGGTACCGGGCGTCGCCGATGTTGTCATTTATGGCGGTGACACACGCTCAATCCAGATTAAAGTCCACCCCGATCAACTGATCCGCTATAACCTGACGCTTAACGATGTCTTGGCCGCTGCGCGCCGGGCGACGGGCGTGCGCGGGGCCGGCTTCGTCGACACCAGGAACCAAAGGATCGTCTTCCAGACCGAAGGACAATCCCTTCAGGCAGCGGACATCGCGCGCACCGTGCTCGTAAGCGCCGGCGCCTCCAGCGTCACGCTTGCGAATGTCGCCAACGTTGTCGAGGCGCCGGAGCCTCCAATCGGCGCGGCCGCGATCGATGGCGAGCCCGGCGTGATCTTTTACGTCGAAGCCCAATACGGTTCCAATACGATTAAGGTGACAAAGGCAGTCGAGGCGGCATTACGCAATCTGGCGCCGAGCTTGCGGAAGGAGCGAATCACACTGCACCCCGATTTGTTTCGACCTGCAAATTTCGTCAATACCTCCACCGATAATGTGCGGGGCTCGCTGATCATCGGCGGCGCGCTGGTCATCGTCGTTCTGTTTTTATTTCTGTTCGACCTACGCACCGCCGCGATCTCCTGCGCAGCCATCCCGCTCTCTCTGTTGGCTGCTACGCTCATCCTCAAATATCTCGGCGCTACTTTGAACACAATGACGCTGGGCGGTCTTACAATCTCGATTGGCGTGGTGGTCGATGACGCCGTGATCGGTGTCGAGAATGTCGTCCGACGCCTGCGCGAGAATAGCCGCGCGCCGCATCCTCGGCCGGCCGCCCGCGTTGTGCTGGATGCCTGCTTGGAAGTGCGTAGTTCCGTTGTCTATGCCACGTTTGCGGTCGTCCTCGTGGTGCTACCCGTTATGGCGCTTCCGGGCATTGCCGGCCGACTTTTTGGGCCGCTGGCGCTCGCTTATACACTGGCCGTGCTCGCCTCACTGATCATCGCCCTGACGGTTACGCCAGCGCTATGCATGGCGCTCTTGCCCTCCAAGGTGCCGGCCCGAGACCCGCCATTGGGCCGTTTGGCGCGCGCGCGGGCTACGAACGGCTGCTCCGCACCATCGCCCGAAACCCCAAGACGGTTATAGTCGGCGCCGCACTCTTTACGATCGTCAGCACCGCGCTGTCGCCGCTGCTTGGCGGCAGTTTCATTCCTGAGCTTCGAGAAGGTCATTTCATCGTCCATATGTCGGCGCTGCCGGGTACTTCACTCGACCAGTCGATGCAGATTGGCGACCGGGTTTCACACGCATTGCTCCGTTTGCCGCAAGTACGCTCAGTCGCTCAGTGGGCCGGGCGGCCGCGGAGAAATCGACCGACACGACCGGACCCCATTACAGCGAATTCGAAGTCGATCTGAAGCGCGGGCTGTCCGGCGACCAGACGAAGAAGGCGCAGCAAGACATTCGCAAAGCGCTTTCTGAGTTCATCGGCATGAATTTTGCGATCAATACGTTTCTCGCCGAACGCATCGAGGAGACGCTGTCGGGCTATACCGCTCCCGTAGCGGTCGACATCTTCGGCAACAATCTCGAGCTGCTCGATCAAAAGGCCCAAGAAATCGCCAAGGTTCTTTCCGAAGTTCCGCAAGCCAGAGATGTCCAGGTCAATCGCCTCCGGGTCTGCCGCAACTCACCATCAGCCTGCGCAAAGCCGACCTCGAACGCTGGGGCTTCGTACCGCCGCGGTGCTCGATTTGTCCGTACCGCTTATCAAGGCGATGTTGTCGGGCAGACTTATCAAGGCAATCAGATTTTTGATGTCATCGCCATTGTGGATGACGCCACGCGTCGCAATATAGCCGCAGTGGGCAATTGCTTCTCCGCAGTCCGCGCGGAACTTAGGTCCATCTCAATCATGATCGCCGCATGGTAGCGGGACGTTACCAAATAGCTCACGAAGGGGCACGGAGGCTGCAGACCGTCACCGCCGACGTGAGCGGAGGCGACGTTGCTTCATTCGTCAATGCCGCCAAGGCGGCAATTGCCGCCAAAGTGTATTGCCGAGCGGCATCTATCTTGATTACCGGTGCCGCCGAGGCGCAGGCGCGTTCGCAGCGCGACCTTCTCATCAATTCACTGATCGCCAGCATTGGCATTGTCCTTTTGCTCGCGATTGTCACTCGAAACCGCCGTCAGCTTGTGCTGGTGCTGGTCAATTTGCCGTTTGCCTTGGCCGGCGGTGTCCTTGCGATATACGCAAGCGGAGGGCGGCTTTCGCTCGGCGCGATGGTGGGCTTCATCACGCTGTTCGGCATCACCCTACGCAACTCGATCCTCATGATTGCCCACTATCAATATCTCGTCCAAGAGGAACGAGCACACTGGGGACTCGCAACGGCCATACGGGGCGCGGGCGATCGCTTGCTTCCGATTTTGATGACCTCCATCGTCACTGCTCTTGGGGTCTACCTCTCGCGATCGGCATGGGCGATCCGGGACGGGAAATCGAAGGCCCGATGGCGATTGTGATTCTCGGCGGATTGTTAACGTCGATGGCCTTAAATCTGCTTGTCCTTCCCACACTCGCATTGCGATACGGCCGTTTCGACCTCCAAGATGATACGGAAGCTTTTTGATTGACCGATTGATCGACTGGGGCTGGTTCTACTTCATCACCAAGCCGCTGTTCATCGTGATCGACTGATTCTACAAGCTGGTCGGCAATTTCGGCGTCGCCATCCTGCTCGTCACCGTGCTGATCAAGGCCGCCTTCTTCCCGCTCGCCAACAAGTCCTACGCCTCGATGGCGCAAGATGAAGGCGGTGCAGCCGCAGATGCAGCGCCTGCGCGAGCAGTATCCCGACGACAAGGCGAAGCAGCAGCAGGAGATGATGGCGCTCTACAAGAAGGAGAAGATCAATCCGCTGGCCGGCTGCCTGCCGATCGTCATCCAGATCCCGGTGTTCTTCTCGCTCTACAAGGTGCTGTTCGTCACCATCGAGATGCGGCACGCGCCGTTCTTCGGCTGGATCCACGACCTGTCGGCGCCCGACCCGACCTACGTCTTCAACCTGTTCGGGCTGCTCACTGGGACCCGACGCGGTGCCGATGGTCGCACTTCCTGCATGATCGGCGCGTGGCCGCTGATCATGGGCATGACCATGTGGGTGCAGATGAAGCTGAACCCGCGCCGCCCGACCCGACCCAGGCAATGATCTTCAACTGGATGCCGGTGGTCTTCACCTTCATGCTGGGCAGCTTCCCGGCCGGGCTGGTGATCTACTGGGCCTGGAACAACACGCTGTCGGTGGCCCAGCAGGCATCATCATGCGCAAGCAGGGGCGAAGATCGA
>CAVQBS010000029.1:0-130499 GCA_963710805.1 uncultured Alphaproteobacteria bacterium
CCGGACTCCGCAGCGGAGGTTGGCGATGACTATCCGTTCAATGACGGGCCGGTCTGCGTCACCGCGCTGACGCCGGCGGAGGTGCACGACGCCGGAAAGACGGATTTGGGAAAAGCCCTGGCGCAACGGCTTCGCCGGACCGGCCGGGCCACTCGGATCGGGCGGATTGGCATGGCTCCTGGCCGGAAGTGGCGAAGCCCCCTACTGCGTCTGGCCCTACTGCTCGTTTTTCGAGTTCACGGGCACGCTTGCGGGAGACATGCGCTACTCTGGACCAGTAAGCATGCGCATCCTGCTGCCGGCCGATAAAGATTTCCCCAAGCTGCGCGTCACCGGGTCAGGCTCGGCTTGTCCGGCTGCGGGGTGGTTGTGCCAGCGAACCGGTGAGGGCTATTTGTGCCGGCATGGCGCCTGTTCGATGAGCCCGGGCGAGCAGGTTTCAATAAGGGTCGACGGTACGCTTCTGCCTGGCGCGACAAAGCCGCCGCAGACGGAGATGAGCAAGACCGCCTGCGCCGTTCTTGAGTGGGAAGTGCCGCCCTACAAGGGGATCGACATCGAGCAGCTCGGGTCCAGCAAGGAGACGGCTTTGACCTGCGTAACGACCCGGATCCTGGCGGCGGAACGCGCGCCGCTGGAGGGCGTCACGCCGTGGCCAAGCTCTACGACCTTGGTCCAGAAAATCGGCAACCTCGAATGCACGCCGGGCGGCACCTGCGGATTTTCCTTCACCTTCCTCAATAAGGGACCGGCGACTTTCCGGCCCGATATGTTCACCGACGAGCTGCCGTCCGGCTGAAGATGATTCCACCGGGCTTCATGCCGTGCACCCAAGCCGGCGATCGCGTCACCTGTACCCATCCCGACCACCGCCTCGAGGAAAATTGGTCGGGAACGTCGATCCTCGACGCTCATGTTCCTGAGAGCGGACCCGACCGACGTCGTGAATTGCGCTTGGTACGATTCGCCACTGCCGCCGGAGATCTCAATCCAGGCAACAATAAGAGCTGCTGGAATATCAAGATCACGCCCAAGCTTGCCGCGACACCGGCACAGCCATGCCCTCGAGGAAGAAAAAACGGATCTGACCGAAGAAACTCGCTCATCGGTTCCGACGCTGGAACCGAAGCAGGCGGATCTCCGCCCTCGAGGAATCAGGCCCGAAGGAATGCCCCTCGCCCGGCAGCTGCGCCTTCGGCGTGAAAGTCACAAACCGTGGTCCAGGTCCCTACGACGGACCGCTCAAGATCATCGATACGGCGCCCGCCGGATGGGGTCTGTTTGGCGGATTCCCGTCACCGCCCTGGTCCTGCGAACAGGCCGGCGATGCCATAGAATGCCAGCTCGGCCAAGCTGCCCTCGGGCCGGGAGATACGATTTCGCTCGACTTGGAACTCCGCGTCCCACAGATGCCCGCCGACAGCCCGGACGTGGAGAATTGCGCGGGCCTCGATCTCGGCTCGAATATCGGAGACCCCGATCCCTCCAACAACGGGCACTGCGACGCAAAAAGATCGCCGGTGCGGCAGCAGCGAAGATCCCGCCGGAAGCCGAGTGCCCCGAGGGGCAGGACTTCGACCCGATCGAACGGACGTGCGTCCCGACAACACCGGAAGTACCGCCAGGAACGGCGGCTGATCTCGGCCTTAGCAAAATGAGCGTACCGGGATGCCGGGCTCCCGGTAGCTGTGTCTTCCATATCGAGGTTACCAACCACGGCCCGAATCACTTCGAGGGCCCCCTGCAGGTCACTGATGACAAGCCGGCGGGATGGTCGTTCTATGGCGGCTTCCCAGCACCGCTCTGGTCCTGCACGGAAAGCAGCAATGCGGTTACGTTGTCAGGATCGTGCCGAACTGCCGCCAGGCGAATTGATCCCGCTCGATCTGGAATTCATGCTGGCGCCACAGCCGGACGGGCCGCCCGAGGTCGAGAACTGTGCGACATTGTCGGGATCGGGCGGCTCCACCGGGGGTGAACGCCAATCCGTCAGCGCTGTCCAGCAAGCATTGAACGAGCTTGGCTTCAAAGCCGGGCCAGTCGATGGCGTGGCCGGCCGACAGACCCGGGCCGCGGTGGCGCGCTTCCAGCAGGATCGGGGCCTCGCTCCCACCGGTGAGATCGACGATGCGCTTGTCGCTGCGCTTTTCCCCTCGGCAGCCTCCGCCCGAGATCAAAACGTTGGCAACGATCGCGCCTGCGCCACGACACAGGCCTGCGTCCGCCAGCCGAGGAGGGCGCGCCGCCGCCCGAGGAGCCTTCACCGCCTCCAGTGGAAGAGCCCTCACCGCCGCCGGCAGTGACGCCACCGCCTCCGCCGCAAGCCGGTCAGTGCCCGCTGGGACAGGTCAAGGAGGGTGACCGTTGTGTCTGTCCCGAGGGCCAGCGCTGGGACGGTCAGCGGCGTGCCACGCCAAGTCGCCTGTCCGCCTGGTCAAAGCCCCGACTCAGCCGGTCGCGGCGCTGTCCGAGGTTAACGCTGGGACGGCAAGTGCTGTGTGCCACGCCAAGTCGCCTGTCCGCCCGGTCAACCATGCCGCTGGCCGCTGCGTCTGCTCCGAAGGTCAACGGTGGGACGGCAAGCGCTGCGTGCCACGCCAAGTCGCCTGTCCGCCTGGTCAAAGTCGGGATGCCGCCGGCCGCTGCGTCTGTCCCGAAGGTCAGCGCTGGGACGGCAAGCGCTGCGTGCCACGCCAAGTCGCCTGTCCGCCTGGTCAAAGCCGGGATGCCACCGGCCGCTGTGTCTGTCCCCAAGGTCAACGGCTGGACGGCAAGCGCTGCGTGCCAAGGGCGCCGGCGCCGAAGCCTACGCCGGCGCCCGGGCTTACCCCGGTACCGGGGCACATCATCTGTCCGACCGGAACAGTATGGGCACTGTGTGGCTGGTGGTGCAATGACCGACGCGACAGTCGGCGGACGCTGTGCTGGATTTGCCGCCGAAACGGAGGGGCCGATCGCAATGGCAGCGCCCCGCGTCCTCACCTTCCTCGAAGGCCTGTGAACTTGCCGTCCCCGTCGCGGGGGTCCAGCCAAAACCGCCCAGCCGGCCTTGCGCGGAATAATTCCCAGAGCATCCTCGCTTCATGCAAGGTCATGAAGACCCCCGAGATAATCCTCAGAGGCGGACGGCGAAGACCTGCAGCCAGGTATCAGGTGGCGTCGGTCGAGGAGTGCACGGGCCGTCACGAAGATCGGCCAGAGGCGTTCGCGCTGCTTCGCGCCCGGCTCATCGTTTCGCTACAGAAGGCTTTCTCACCTACTCGGGTGGTTCAATGCACTGCTGGCTGGGCGGATGCCATACTGTTCCGGTCGGACAGATGATGTGCCCCGGTACCGGGGTAAGCCCGGGCGCCGGCGTAGGCTTCGGCGCCGGCGCCCTTGGCACGCAGCGCTTGCCGTCCCACCGTTGACCTTGGGGACAGACACAGCGGCCGGTGGCATCCCGGCTTTGACCAGGCGGACAGGCGACTTGGCGTGGCACGCAGCGCTTGCCGTCCCAGCGCTGACCTTCGGGACAGACACAGCGGCCGGCGGCATCCCGACTTTGACCAGGCGGACAGGCGACTTGGCGTGGCACGCAGCGCTTGCCGTCCCACCGTTGACCTTGGGGACAGACACAGCGGCCAGCGGCATCGGGGCTTTGACCGGGCGGACAGGCGACTTGGCGTGGCACACAGCGCTTGCCGTCCCAGCGTTGACCTTCCGGACAGACGCAGCGACCGGCGGCGTCGGGGCTTTGACCAGGCGGACAGGCGACTTGGCGTGGCACGCAGCGCTGACCGTCCCAGCGCTGGCCCTCGGGACAGACACAACGGTCACCCTCCTTGACCTGTCCCAGCGGGCACTGACCGGCTTGCGGCGGAGGCGGTGGCGTCACTGCCGGCGGCGGTGAGGGCTCTTCCACTGGAGGCGGTGAAGGCTCCTCGGGCGGCGGCGCGCCCTCCTCGGCTGGCGGACGCAGGACCTGTGTCGTGGCGCAGGCGCGATCGTTGCCAACGTTTTGATCTCGGGCGGAGGCTGCCGAGGGGAAAAGCGCAGCGACAAGCGCATCGTCGATCTCACCGGTGGGAGCGAGGCCCCGATCCTGCTGGAAGCGCGCCACCGCGGCCCGGGTCTGTCGGCCGGCCACGCCATCGACTGGCCCGGCTTTGAAGCCAAGCTCGTTCAATGCTTGCTGGACAGCGCTGACGGATTGGCGTTCACCCCCGGTGGAGCCGCCCGATCCCGACAATGTCGCACAGTTCTCGACCTCGGGCGGCCCGTCCGGCTGTGGCGCCAGCATGAATTCCAGATCGAGCGGGATCGATTCGCCTGGCGGCAGTTCGGCACGATCCTGACGACACGTAACCGCATTGCTGCTTTCCGTGCAGGACCAGAGCGGTGCTGGGAAGCCGCCATAGAACGACCATCCCGCCGGCTTGTCATCAGTGACCTGCAGGGGGCCCTCGAAGTGATTCGGGCCGTGGTTGGTAACCTCGATATGGAAGACACAGCTACCGGGAGCCCGGCATCCCGGTACGCTCATTTTGCTAAGGCCGAGATCAGCCGCCGTTCCTGGCGGTACTTCCGGTGTTGTCGGGACGCAGGTCCGTTCGATCGGGTCGAAGTCCTGCCCCTCGGGGCACTCGGCTTCCGGCGGGATCTTCGCTGCTGCCGCACCGGCGATCTTTATTGCGACGCAGTGCCCGTTGTTGGAGGGATCGGGGTCTCCGATATTCGAGCCGAGATCGAGGCCCGCGCAATTCTCCACGTCCGGGCTGTCGGCGGGCATCTGTGGGACGCGGAGTTCCAAGTCGAGCGAAATCGTATCTCCCGGCCCGAGGGCAGCTTGGCCGAGCTGGCATTCTATGGCATCGCCGGCCTGTTCGCAGGACCAGGGCGGTGACGGGAATCCGCCAAACAGACCCCATCCGGCGGGCGCCGTATCGATGATCTTGAGCGGTCCGTCGTAGGGACCTGGACCACGGTTTGTGACTTTCACGCCGAAGGCGCAGCTGCCGGGCGAGGGGCATTCCTTCGGGCCTGATTTCTCGAGGGCGAATCCGCCTGCTTCGGTTCCAGCGTCGGAACCGGTGCGCAAGACTGTTCGGTAGGATCCCATTTCTCACCTCGAGGGCATGGCTGTGCCGGTGTCGCGGCAAGCTTGGGCGTGATCTTGATATTCCAGCAGCTCTTATTGTTGCCTGGATTGGAATCTCCGGCGGCAGTGGCGAGATCGTACCAAGCGCAATTCACGACGTCGGTCCGGGTCTCGCTCTCAGGAACATGAGCGTCGAGGATCGACGTTTCCGACCAATTTTGCTCGAGGCGGTGGTCGGGATGGGTACAGGTCACGCGATCGCCGGCTTGGGTGCACGGCATGAAGCCCGGTGGAATCATCTTCCAGCCGGACGGCAGCTCGTCGGTGAACATAATCGGGCCGGAGAAAGTCGCCGGTCCCTTATTGAGGAAGGTGAAGGAGAATCCGCACGTGCCGCCCGGCGTGCATTCGGGGTTGCCGATCTTCTGGAACTCAAGGTCGTAGAGCTTCGGCAACGGCATGACGCCCTCCAGCGGCGCGCGTTCCGCCGCCAGGATCCGGGTCGTTACGCAGGTCGAAGCCGTCTCCTTGCTGGACCCGAGCTGCTCGATGTCGATCCCCTTGTAGGGCGGCACTTCCCACTCAAGAACGGCGCAGGCGGTCTTGCTCATCTCCGTCTGCGGCGGCTTTGTCGCGCCAGGCAGAAGCGTACCGTCGACCCTTATTGAAACCTGCTCGCCCGGGCTCATCGAACAGGCGCCATGCCGGCACAAATAGCCCTCACCGGTTCGCTGGCACAACCACCCCGCAGCCGGACAAGCCGAGCCTGACCGGGTGACGCGCAGCTTGGGGAAATCTGTATCGGCCGGCAGCAGGATGCGCATGCTTACTGGTCCAGAGTAGCGCATGTCTCCCGCAAGCGTGCCCGTGAACTCGAAAAACGAGCAGTAGGGCCAGACGCAGTAGGGGGCTTCGCCACTTCCGGCCAGGAGCCATGCCAATCCGCCCGATCCGAGTGGCCCGGCCGGTCCGGCGAACCATTGCGCCAGGGCTTTTCCCAAATCCGTCTTTCCGGTGATCTCCACCTCCGCCGGCGTCAGCGCGGTGACGCAGACCGGCCCGTCATTGAACGGATAGTCATCGCCAACCTCCGCTGCGGAGTCCGGGAACAGCAGATCGAGAAGCTGCTGCGTGATCGTGCCGTTGCCCGTCAGATTCCATTGTGTCTTGAGGTAGTCGTTGATCGCCTGGCTCAAATCCGGGTCGGGACCGGCGGCGGGGATCGAGCCGTTCGCATCGCCCTTGTAGTAGCCGAGCAGTCTCAGGGCGATCATCACAGAGTCGAAAACCGAATCCTTGTCCGTGGGCTTGGACACCGGCCAGCGGATGCCCGCGCAGTTCTTGACCTGTCGATAGTTCGAGTACGGGAACTGCACGTTGATGGTGATTGATACGGAGTCATTCTGGTTCAGAGTGACGGGCGAATGCATGCAGAATAGTGCATTGCCATCGGGCGTGACGCCGGTTCGCGCGCAAGTCCAGTCCTGTTGGGGACTGTAACTCACGATCTTTGTCGGCCTCTGATCGAGATAGTCATAGATGTAAATCGGGCCGTTGTAAGGTTCCTGGTTCTTGTTGGTGACCGTGATCTTGAATGTACAACTCGTTTGCTCGCATTCTCCGCCAACAGCTTCCTTGGTTATCGCCAGATCCGGCAATGGCAGCTTCGAAACGGGCACCTTGTAGCACGCCCAGGGCGTGGCTTTGGTGGTGCTCGTGGCGCCGACCATGGCGCAATTCTCGACCGCGGAGAGCAGCTTCGGCAGGCTGGCCGGGAACGTTATTTCGAGCGTCAGTGAGATCGAGTTGTTGGGTGCCAACGTCGTTGCCGGATGATCGCACCGGTAGCGTGCGAGAGCGGTCTCTTTGCAGGCCCAGGGCGCCGTCCAGGCCGCCAGCTTGATGCCCGGATACTGGAAGATCTTGTCCTCGACCGTGATGGGACCCGAGTATGTGTCGGTGCCGACATTGGTGATCTTGAGCGCAAACTTGCAGACCGCGTTGCGCTTGCATTGCGCCGGGCCGGACTTCTGGATGGCCAAGTCAGGCACCAGCAGCACACCGCTGCCGTCTCCGGGAATCTGAGGGCCATACTTCTGCACATTGATTTTGACAGAGAGGCAGGGCCGGTTGTTGTTCGGGTTATCGTCATCGAACAGTCCTCCGCCGATCCAGCCGGGTTGCCTGTAAATCTTGAAGTCGGCGCAGTTCTTGACCTGGGTCCGCGTTTCGAAAGGCGGCACATTGGCGGTTATGGCAACCGTCTCGCTGGCACCCGCCGCAAGCGGAGCGCCGAGATACTCGCATGTTAGCGCGGCGCCGGAACCCGTGCACTTCCACTTCGATGTCAGTCCGTAGCCCGCCAGCGTCCACCCGCTCGGCAGAGCGTCTTGGATCCGAAGCTTGAAGGATGGCGAATCGGGGAATGCGGTCGCGCCCTTGTTGGTGAGGGTCAGCCGGAAGGTGCAGGTGTCGTTGTTCTTGCACTCGGTCTGTCCGGGCTTGCTGGCCTTCACGAGCTCAAAGTCGAGCTTGAAGGGTGGTTTTCCGCCGACCACCTTTGTTTTGGCACATGACCGGTCGAGACCGCCCGCATAGGAGAGGTCGGCGCAGTTCTGCACCTCGCCGGGGCCGGCGTTTGCCGGCACTTTCAGCGCCAGCTTCATGCTGACAGATTGCCCGGGCATGAAGCCGGTCGCCGGATAGGTGCAGCCGACCTGCCCGCCGCCGCCAATCTGCGGCTTGAGCATGCAGGTCCAGTTGGCGCCGACGCCGACGCCGGCTACGTCCCAGCCGCTCGGCAGCGTGTCGGTCACGTCGATCGGACCGGTGTAGGCCACGGACCCGGCATTCTTCACGGTGATGTCATAGGCACACGAGCCCGGCGCTGTGCATTGCGTCGGGCCCGTCTTCACGATCGCCAGATTGGCGCCAACCGCGCCTGGAGGCGATCCACTAGGAGGGACGCCCGGCGGCGGAGCTTCCGGTGGAATGCCCCCGGCGCCGGGAGGGGACCCACCAGGAGGGACGCCCGGCGGCGGAGCTTCCGGTGGAAGGCCTCCCGGTGGTGCGGCGTTCGGGGGATATTCCGGCGGGGACGCCGGAGGATAGGTCGGAGACGCGGCTACAACGGATTCCGAGACTGCCGTGTAGACCTCAACGTCGCCAACTTTGGTCGCATCGCTACGGGTCATCTCGGCCGCGATCGCCTTGCCGGTGGCATCGACATTGACGTCGGTATCGATCACATAAGACCTCTCCGGACCGGCCGCGGGATACGGGCTCCCCGTGACCGGATAGGGCGCCATTGCTTCCGTCGGGGCCACCTCGTCGTAAGCGTCGCTGGGCATACCTTGCAGCCCATCAACCTTAGCGACGACGTCGCGAACCCCGGTGGCGATGTCAAAGCAGGGCCCGTCCGGATCACAGAGTCCGTCGCCAGTCATCCAGACGAACCCGTCGGGCTGGTCCGGGGCGGCGGCACCATCTCTTGTATAGCCAAGACCGAAATCGATACCTCCAGCGCCGTTCGCCCTCAGGTATGGCTGGCCATGCTTCTCGCGGTCGTAGAATCCGATGTCATAGCGGCCTATGGGCTTCCAAACGCCGTCGGCGCCAAGCTCATAGCGAAGCGCGCGGGCTTCATGCGGCTGCGCGAAGGGCGCTCTTGCTTCCAACCCGAGATTGCTCAGGCCGCCGCGCTCGGCGAGCAACATGACATTCTGGGTCCCGGCCTTGGGAAACGCGATGTCGGCCACCGGATGGCTTCTGCCGGCGCGCGCGATGTCAGCGGGATCGGAGAAGAAGTCGGGTAGGAGGAACTCCCGCCTGACACTCGTCTTGTCAAAGGAACCGTCCTGAGAGATCGCCACGGACCACAACGAATTGCGCTTCTCCTGATCGTCCGTGTCGGCAAAGGCCTCGTTGCCAAACCCCTGACTGCTCCAAACTGCATAATAGAGCCTGACCTCCCCGGTCGCGTCGTCGCGGCGCACACCGAGGCCCCAAACTCGCCGGCGAAAATCAGCCGCGTTCCAGCATGTCGGGGAGGTGGCGAAGTCCCCGTCGGGACAATCCTTGATCCGCGCCTTGGAGTTTGCGTCGAAAACGATCTGGGGCAGAGACTGCTGCACTCCGCTTGATGCGTCTGTGAAGCTGGCGCGTCCTGCCATCCCGTGGTCATACGTCCCCAGATCCGCTCCGTCTGAAAGCCTCAGCCGGTGGATCATCCCCGTCTCGAGATCCGAGACGTAGAACTGTTTGTTCCATCGGTCATAGGCGATGTTGCCCAGGGCCGCGCCGGTGTTGGCCCTGCCGTCGAGGGTTATGCTGGCAAACACCGCGGGCTTATAGTCATGGGACGCGTCAAGCTTCCAGATCGTACCGGGGCCACCGCCCGGCCCCCACATGCCCTCCATCCAATCGGTGTTGCCGAGCGCACGATGCAGCCCGAAGGCGGACGTCGCGGTCAAGTAGATGTTGGGTGGGGCTGCGTCATCGAACGCGATGCCGAAGACCTGTCCGACCTCGGCGGCTGTCACCAGTCGTCGTTGCGGTTCGTCGATCCAAAGCTGGCCCTGCGGCACCGCACCCGGTTGGAGCAGGTCAATGATGCTGGCGACTGTGCCGTTGGTGTCGATGACAACACGCGTCTGACCGTCGCCGCCGGTCTCTTGAATTGTCCCGGAGAAGCGCGTGACGACAGCTTCGCCCGGTCGCATCTCGCTTTGCGCCTTGGCGTCTTCGTCAAAGATTGCCATCGCCATCGTCATGGCGACAAACGCGGTCAACGAGACGACACGTCTAAATCTACATATGCTCGCCAAAGGAGGCACACCTTTGGTGGCAAGTGTCATGGTCCGGTCACCCTTTCGAGCATGCTGATGTATTTATCCAGCTTAGACCAGAAGGGGAGCCTTCGTTTGACCCAGGTCAAGCTTCGCCGCCTGTCACGCGACGCTGGCGCCTGGCACTTCGGACCTGAACGTGGAAAACGCCACGCAACTGACCATTTAAGGGCGAATTTACTCGGTGAGGCACGATGGAAAACACACCCACAAGCCCGCGCATATCGCACCTGTCATGGGGTCGGCTGGAGGTTGAGGGGTATCCTCCCTTCAAGGATGCGAAAGTCTTTCCCGGCGGCGCTCGCGCCTGGGACTGGCGCGAGACGGGCACTCGCCACAGCCCCGGCATTCAGCCTGCCGACGTGCAGGAATTGATCGATCACGGCGCCAAAGCCGTGGTGCTGTCGAAGGGTATCTGGGAACGCCTCCACGTCTGTCCCAAAACACTGGCGTTGCTTGCGGACAACGACATTGACGTTGATGTCCTTGCGACCGAGGAAGCGGTAAAGCGCTTCAACCAACTCCGCGAGAGCGTGCCGGTCGGCGCCCTTTTCCATTCGACCTACTAGACATGCCGCGAGAAGAGTTCGGTTTTGGCCTGGCTCCGGACATTCCTGGAGGTCGGTACGCGGCGAGGGCCGCGGCTCGGACTGCGCGCCGGCGGTCTGACGCCACGACATCGAGCGTTTCTCGTTCGAGCCGGCTTTCGCTCACTCGCTTCTGAAGGCCCGGGCAATCTCGCGCGCGTGTCGCAGCAGGATTGCGGCATCGACGTCCACCGCGGTGAAGACCGTGCCGAGCTTGATGCACCGGCGGACAAAATCGGGGTCAAGACTGAGTATGCCCGCGGGCTTGTCGGTCTTGCGGATTCGGGCAATCGCGTTTTCGATCGTTGCTTTGACATCAGGATGCCCCGGCTCACCCGGATAGCCGAGGCTGGCCGCCAGGTCGGACGGCCCTATGAAGAGGCCGTCGACGCCATCGACTTCCGCGATCGCTTCGATTTCGGCGAGTGCCGATTTGGTCTCGATCTGGATCAGCAGGCACAGTTCTTCCTCGGCGCGTCTTGCGTAATCCTCCACCAATCCGAACCGCGTTGCGCGCGTGATGCCGGCGACGCCGCGGATGCCGTTCGGGGGATAACGCATGGCTGAGACGGCTGCCCGGGCTTCCGCGGCGTTCTGGATCTGAGGAATGAGCAGCGTCTGGGCACCGGTATCGAGAAGCCGTTTGATCAGCACCGGGTCATTGGCAGCGGGGCGGACAGCAGTGTGGGTCGGATAGGCGACCGTCGCCTGCAGTTGGCCGAGGACAGTGAGCGGATCTCCCGGCGCGTGCTCGGTATCGATCAGCAGCCAATCAAATCCGCACCCGGCCAACGCCTCCACGGTGAAGGACGAAGGAAGCGTGCACCACAGGCCGATCTGCTGGCGACCTGCAGCGATGGCATGTTTGAAGGTGTTGGGCGGCAGCTCCATGGAACGTCCCGGCATCCTTTCAGTATGCCATCTGTGCAAGCTCGCGGAGTCTTCCGGCGACGTCGACGGGTAGCCGAAGAACTCCAGATAAGCGGGAATTTGTTCGAACAGCATGTCGGTGCCGATCTGAATGGCGCAGCCACGCGATGCGGCTGCCGCCAGAAACGGGCTCTCCTTCTGCCGCATCACGACATCGCCGACAAAAGACGACGGATCGAGGCGATTCGTATCGACCGGCATCGGGTCACCGTCGTTCATGCCAAGAGGCGTTGCGTTGACGATGATGTCGCAGCCGGCTGGATCGTTCGACCCGGTCTCAACTGTGAGCTCCGGATAATGTGCGCGCAGGCTGGTGGCGAGTTTGTCTGCGGAGATGCCGTTAACGTCGAACAGACCAACGCGGGCCGCACCCTCCTTGGCGAGAGAGCTGGCAATGGCCGATCCGACACCACCGCTGCCAACAACCAGCGCACTGGCGCCTCTGATCTGTCGTCCCTTTCTTGCCACCCCGCGCACGAAACCCTCGCCGTCGAACATATCGCCGACGAGACGTCCCTGGTCGTCGCGTCTCACCGCATTGCAGGCACCACACACCTGAACGGCGGTGCTTGCCTCGTCCAGCAAGGGAACAGTAGCCCTCTTGTGCGGCATGGTGATCAGGGCGCCGGCGATGTTGCGGAGGCGGAAGAGCAGGCGGAGGAACTGAGGGAAGTCTGCCGCCTCGCAGCCCATCGGGACGACGACCGTATCGATCCCGGTTGCCTCGAACCAGGGATTATAGATCATCGGCGCCTTGAAGGTTCTTGTCGGGACTCCGAGGTGGGCGATGATCTTTGTGCTTCCCGAGATCATGTCCCACCTGTCAGACGCAAACGACGTCCTTCACCACCGCGCCGATTGACAGCTTGCGAGCACTGAACAGCCGACGACATCGTGCGGACTGGGCGAACCATCGCCGGCTGCATCACGCTGAATCCTGCGCGGATGGTGTCGGTGTGCTCGCAGATCACGGTTGCATCTCTTTGTCGACCGACACGGTCACGGTCTCACCCTCGACCGCCGACTGCTTCACGGCCTCGACGACGCGCAGTGCGTCAAGGCCGTCGCGACCCGAGACCAGCGGCTTCTCCTGTCCGCCAATCACTGCCACGAATTGCCGGGCTTGCAGAATGAAGGGATCGTCGAAACCCGACGCGAGAGGCGTCACGTCAATCGGTTCCTGCCAGCCGCGCTTGTCTCGGTTGCGCCAAAGCCGAAGGCCGGGCAGTTCGAGCGACCCGTGCGTTCCCCCAATGAGATAGCAGAGCTCATCCGTCGCCGGGTAGACGGGATTGTCGTGCGCGGTCAGCTCCCAACTCCACGGGGCGACGATCGTATCCGAGACGTTGATCGTGCCGAGCGCGCCGTTCGCAAAGGTCACGATGACCACGGCCGTGTCTTCCGTCGCGTTTCCCCGCACGGCATTCGACTGAAACGCGTGCACTGATCGAATCCGGCCGCAGAGAAATTGGAGGAGGTCGATATCGTGGATGAGATTGATCAACACAGGCCCGCCGCCCAGCTCGCGACGCCAGGCCACGTTGAAATAATCGTCCGGCTTGTAAAGCCACGCGAGCGCGCCGACCGAGACGATGTCACCGATTGCTCCGGCCTCGATCTCCGCTTTGGCACGGCGCATGAGCGGATTGTGTCGCCGGTGATGGCCCGTCAGAAGAGCGACCCCGGCGGTCTCCGCCGCCCTGACCAGCCTCTCGCCTGACGCGACGCTGGTTGAAAAAGGCTTCTCGACGAGGGCAGGAATACCCTCGGCGACGCACGTGAGCCCCTGATCGACGTGAAGCTGGTTGGGAGTTGCCACGATTGCCCCGTCCGGCTTGCCCGCCGCAATCATGTCGGACAGTGTTGCGAACCAGGGGACCCCCATACTTGCGGCGATCTCCCGGGTCGGCTCGGCCGGATCGACGATGGAATGCAGATTGATGCCGGACCCCGCGGCCCTTACCGCTTCTGCATGACGCCGGCCGACGAGCCCCGCGCCGACGATGGCGATGGAAACCCGCTCTCTGAAAGCCGAACTCATTGGCTGACCACGGAGCGAAGGAGGCCGGCGGGCACTTCCCCCACGATTGGCGCGGTGCTGATTTCGCCGCAGAAGTGGCGCTGCATGAAGCCACCCATCAGGTCTCTTTCGCCGCGGCGACCAACTGGTCAGCATGATGGCGGACTGGCGCTCGACCTCGGCGGCCAAGCTTGGCCGGCACTCGGTCGGCGCGTGGTGGAGCCCCGGAGTGGCGGCGGAAGTCGCTTTTGGCGTTGCTGGAGCACATGGCGTATGCCATTCTGCGGCGTCGAATTGCATACTACAAAATCTGATTTCTAATATACTTGCAAGTTCGCCATATGTTTGAACCAGACTTGGAGGAGCCAGCTTGACCGTCGCTGTTCTGGATGTCGAGAGCATTGGCGATACCGCTTACCGCGCCATTCGCGATGACATCATTTTCGCGCGGCTGAAACCGGGCGAACGGCTGCGTCTTGAGCCAATCCGCAAGAAATACGGCGTCAGCGTCACGACGCTCCGCGAAATTCTTAACCGCCTCACATCAGAGGGATTTGTCAGGGCGGAAGGCCAGAAGGGCTTCGAAGTCGCCGCTGTGTCCGACGCGGATCTCGAGGAACTTTCAGAACTGCGAATCCTTCTCGAAGAGCCACGCCGTGCAACAGTCGTTCGAATTGGGCGACCTCGACTGGGAGGGGCGGGTCGTCGCGGCCCATCACAAGCTCCAGGTATTGGAACGCCGCATGATGGGAGGCGACCTGTCGGTACGCGCCGTCTGGAAACGGGCAGACTGGGAGTTCCATCACACGCTGATCCAGGCGTGCGGCTCGCACCAGCTGCTGCAGACCCACGGTGCTGTCTTCGACAAATACCTGCGCTACCAGATGCTCACGCTGACCTTTCGTGGCGAGGTCGCGGCGCTGGAGCATAAGCAGCTCGCGGATGCCGCCCTCGCCCGGGACGCCGAGGCGGCAACAGAAGTGCTTGCTCGCCACATCCGCGGGGGCGTGGAACACAGCATCGCCGCGCGAGCCGCAGAGAGCCACGATCCTAAGACTACTAAACTCGGAAATATAGGATGAAACGAAAATCGTAAGTTGAGATTCCTTGGTAAATATGCGACGAAGCAATCGTCTGAGCGCGGGACATCTTCAACGTTCCCGCCTCGAACAGGGAGGAAACAATGACCTTGACCATCAATCGTCGAGCGCTTCTCGGCACCGCCCTGGCCGGCGCATCGTTTGCGGTCCTCGGCCGCACGGCGACCTTCGCTGCCGACGACAAGATCACGCTGCGCCTGTCGACGCCGGCGACGGCGACCGACCAGCGCGCCGTCGCCCTGACCGACGTCTTCGGGCCCGCCGTCCAGGACTTCGCGACCTTCGAGCCGCACTGGAACGCGACGCTGTTCAAGCAGGGCACCGAGCTTGAGGCCATCGCGCGCGGCAATCTCGAGATGTCGATCACCTCGCCGCAGGAACTGGCGAGCTTCATTCCCGAATGGTCGATCTTCACTGCCGGCTATCTGCTGCGCGACGCCGAGCACCAGGAAGAAGGTGTTCAAGGCGGACTTCATGGAGCCGCTGAAGAAGAACGTGGAGGACAAGCTCGGCGTGAAGCTGCTGACGGTGATGTATCTCGGCCGCCGGCAGCTCAACCTGCGCATCTCCAAGGCCGAAAAGACGTGCAGACCCCGGCCGACCTGCCGGGCGTGAAGCTGCGGATGCCCGGCACCGACGCCTGGCAGTTCCTCGGCAGGGCGCTCGGCGCCAACCCGGTGCCGATGGCCTTCACCGAGGTCTATACCGCGCTGCAGACCGGCGCCATCGACGGGCAGGACAATCCGCTGCCGACCGACAAGGACTCGAAGTTCTACGAGGTCACCAAGCAGATCTGCCTGACCAGCCACCTGGTCGACCAGAACTACCTCGCCTTCTCGAAGGAGGTCTGGGACAAGCTGACGCCGGACCAGCAGGCAACGGTGCAGAAGGCCGCCGACGATGCGGCCGAGAGCGGGCGCCAGAAGCAGCTGGCGCTGGAGGACGAACTCGCCGCAGTTCTTCAAGGACAAGGGGCTCGACGTCTACACGCCCGAACGTCGAGGCCTTCCGCAAGCACGTGCAGGAGGCCTATCTCAAGTCCGACTTCGCCAAGGACTGGCCGAAGGGATGGTCGACAAGATCAACGCGCTCTGACCACCCGGATCATCGGGCGTGCCCAAGCTGCTCGCGCTGGCTGCGCGCGCGGGCGGACAACGTGGCGGTGGCTCTGCTCACCGCCATGTTCGCACCTTCATCCTCCAGATCGTTTCGCGCTACGTTCTCAACTGCGCCGATTGGCTGGACGCTGGAGCTCTGCCTGACGACGTGGCTGTGGGTGGTGTTCTGGAACGCGGCCTTCTGCCTGGACGATCGCGACCACGTCAAGTTCGACATCCTTTACCAGGCAGCGAGCCCCCGCTGCGGCGCGTCCTCGCCCTCGTCTCGGCGGTCGGCGATCGTCGTCGGCCTCTCGGTCTCGCTGCCGGCCACCTACGGCTACATCAGCTTCTACAAGATCAAGCAGAGCGCGACGCTCCACCTGCGGCTCGACTACGTCTTCAGCATCTACGGGGCTTTCGCCGTCGCCGTCATCGTTCGCTATCTGTGGCGCATCGTTGCGGATCCTGCGCGGCCGATCGCCGGATGAGGCAGAGCCCGGCCACGATACCCTGATCGAAGGCGAGTAGGTCGCCGCCATGACCCTCGCCTTCTCGCTCTGCCTCGTCAGTCCTGCTCGCCCTGGCGGCGATCGGCACGCCGATCGCCCTCTCGATGATCGTGGCCGCCATCGCCTATGTTGCGGCATAAAGGGCAGGATCTGTCGCTTCCCGCCGAGCAGATGATCCAGGGCCTCTACGACAGCTTCGTGCTGCTCGCCGTGCCGCTGTTCATCGTCGCGGCCAACATCATGAACGCCGGCACGATCAGCGACCGGCTGCTGCGGTTCTGCGTTGCGCTGGTCGGCCGCTTCCGCGGCGGGCTCGGCCACGTCAACGTCGTTGCCAACATGATCTTCGCCGGCATGTCGGGATCGGCGGTCGCCGACGCGGCGGGCATCGGCAAGATCATCATCGAAATGATGCGCAAGGACGGCCGCTATCCGCCGGGCTACGCCGCCGCCATCACGGCCGCCGCGTCGACCATCGGTCCGATCATTCCGCCGTCGATCCCGATGGTGCTCTACTCGCTCGTCTCCGACACCTCGATTGGCTACCTCTTCCTCGGCGGCATCCTGCCAGGCCTCCTCATGGGCCTCGTGCTGATGGCCATGAACGCCTGGATGGCGAGGCGGCGCGGCTTCAAGGTTGAAGAAGGCGTCCCGTTCCGCGAATTGCCGCGCCTGACGTTCGAAGCCTTTCCCGCGCTCATGATGCCGGTCATCCTGCTCTACGGCATCTATGGCGGCGTCACGACGCCGACCGAGGCCGCCGCCGTCGCCGCCGCCTACGCGTTGCTTCTGGCTGGCTTCTTCTATCGGGCCCTCAGCCTGAAGGCGCTCTACAGGATCATGCTGCACAGCGCGCATTCCTCGGCCGCCATCGGCCTCGTCATCGGCGGCGCCCTGATCTTCAACTACATCGTCGCGAGCGAAAACATTCCGGCCAAGATGCAGGCGGCGGTCGATGCCTGGCAGCTCTCGCCGCTAGCCTTCCTGCTGGTGGTCAATGCGCTGTTCCTCGTCCTCGGCTGCCTACTCGATGCCTCGACGATCATCCTGGTCATCGTGCCGCTGTTCATTCCGGCCTGCCGGCATCTCGGCATCGATCTGGTCCATTTCGGCGTGGTCACCGTCGTCAATTGCATGATCGGTCTGATCACGCCGCCCTACGGAATCGTCCTCTTCGTCATCAATGCAGTCACCGGCATTCCGCTGCGCGACATCATTCGCGAAGTCTGGGTCTTCATCCCCGTTTTGATTGCCGCCCTTCTGGTGATGATCTTCATTCCGGAGTCCGTCCTGTGGCTGCCGCACCTTTTCGGCTACGCGGGCTAGCCCGCAATCGGCGTCAGCGAACCCGGCCGCGCGCGTCGACAGCGACGATCTCCTGCGAGCCGTCGCCCGCAACGGCGGCAAGTGCATCGGCGAGATTGACCACCGTGCAGGCATGGTTCGACATGATGACGACCCGGCTGCCGATCTTCGGCGGCTTGCCGCCGTGCTCGAGGAAGCCGTGCTCCTCGGAGAGGTTCGCCAGGGCCAACGGCGAAACGCCCGGGTCGTCAACAGACCAGGCGAGACCATACCCGCGAACGCCCGTGGAACCATGCGGGCCGAGATCGGAGCTGAGCACCTTGGAGCCCGCGTCGATGATCGCGTAGCGATCGTTGCTGCTGATCACCGTGGCGGCCACCCATAGGGCGACCCCATCGGCCTCCGCTACGCCGAGCGCCACCTGGATGCGATCCATGAACACATAGTTGCCGGGACGGATTTCGGTGATGCCGTCGAGCCCGCCGTGCAGGATGACGGTGGGCGTGCATCCGACCGACACCTCGGGAACCTCGATGCCCCCGTTGCGCAACTGTTGCGCCAATCCGGTCATCGCTTCGCGCTCGGCAACGGCGATCTGGCGGACGTCGGCGACGCTGCCGGCGCGATAGGCGTGACCGGCGTGGGAGAGCAGGCCAGCGAACCTGACCCCGGAAGTCGTCGCCAGCCGCCGCGCCAGCGCGGCCGCCTGCGGCGATTGCGGCGATTGCGGCTGGACGCCGCAGCGATGGAGGCCAACGTCGACCTTTAGAAGCACCGGGAGATGCGTGGCCTGCGCCTCCCCCACCGAGACGAGCGCGTCGATCCCCGCATCGCTGTCGGCGATGAACCGGACATCCGCGTCGTGGTCGCGAGCCGTCCGCACGGTGCGCTCCAGCTTGGCACGGTCGAGGATGGGACAGGCGATCGTTATGGACGCGACGCCGGCCCTGAGGAAGACCTCCGCCTCGGATGGCTTGGCGACCGTGATGCCCGCGGCGCCGAGCGCAAGCTGGCGTTCGGCGATGGCGATCGACTTGTGCGTCTTGGCATGCGGCCTGAGCGCGACGCGGTTGGCCGCGGCGAGCTCCGCCATCCGTGCAATGTTTTGCGCCATTCGTGCGGAATCGATGAGCACGGCGGGCGTCTCGACAACGACGCCGGCTGCGCGAATCTGATCGCTGAAAGGCAGGGAAAACGGGGCGGATGCAGACATCGTCCGGTTTGATAGCATCGCCATTTTGCACGAAGCTGACCGCAAGGAAGGAGAGCGTTTCATGTGTGATACCTTCGTCGCCCTGCCCGGCGCCACCGCCCACGGAGCGGTCATCCTCGCCAAGAATGCCGACACCGAGATCAACGAAGCGCAGCACGTGATGAAGGTGCCGCGCCGCCGTTTCTCCGAGGGAGCGCAGGTTCGGGTCACCCATCTCGTCATTCCGCAGGCGCGGGAAACCCACGAGTTCGTCATCCACAAATCGTTCTGGCTCTACGGCGGGGAGATCGGCCTCAACGAGCACGGCGTTGCGGTCGGCAACGAGGCCGTGTTCAGCAACCGGGCGAGCGACGGGACGGGGTGGTGCTGATCGACCTCCTTCGCCTCGTCCTCGAGCGGGCCCGGTCGCGGCACGAGGCGGTCGATCTCATCGCCGACATGCTCGGACGTTTCGGCCAGGGCGGCAATTGCGAGCTGCGCGGCAACAGCCACTTCGACGGCAGCTTCATCATTGCCGACCGCGATGGCGCGGTCGTGGTCGAGACGGCGGGTGCCGACTGGGCGTCGCGCGAGGTCTCGGGCTTCGGGTCAATCTCCAATGGCTACACGATCGGCGACGACTGGGATCGCTCGTCCCTGTCCGCCAACGGCGCGAAGCCGGATTTCCGCGCTGTGGTGGAAGACAGCGAGAAGACCCGGTGCGTCGGTGCCTTGGGGCGACAGAAGATGTCGCACGACTTTCTGGCCGGCCGCGCCGGCGCGGTCACCGTGCGAACGATGGCCGATCTCCTGCGCTACACCGGCGAGGAGGACTACGATCCGATGACCGGGGAGTTTCCGGTGCGGATCTGCATGCACGCCGCGCCGTACAAGAACCGGCTGTGGCAGGCGACGGGCGCGCTCATCTCGGACGTGCGCGGCGACGACGCCATGGCTTGGGTCACGGCCACCTCCGGTCCCGACGTGTCGATCTTCAAGCCGGTGTTCTTCGGCGTCGACATGCCCGACCTCGGGCCGATGCCGACCGAGAACTACACGCCGGGCGCCTACTGGTGGCAGCATGAGTTCCTGCACCGGCGGGCGATGGCCGACTACCGGACGATCGTCCCCGAGATACGGGCCGACTTCGAGGCGATCGAGGACGAATTCTTCGCCGAGTCGGAGACCGTGCGGAAGGCCGGGGCGCGCGACAAGGAGCAGTTCGTCCGCGACTGCTGGCAGCGCGCCGGCGAAAAGACCGCCGCATGGATCAAGAAGCTGGAACAGCGGAACTATTTCGTCGCGGACCCCGCATACGGCGCGATGTGGCGGACCTTCAACGAAGCGGCGTCGTTTCCGCTTTGATCCCCAGAGTCCCGTCGCCTGACAGGCGGAAAGCAAGAAGAACCATTCATGGGCGGAAACGAAAATGAGCGAAATCGGCAGCCACATCGGGAGCCGGATCAAGGCGATCCGGAAGGAACGAGGATGGACGCTGCAGGAACTGAGCGGCCGCTCGAAGGTGTCGATCTCGGCCCTTTCCAAGATCGAGAACTCCCAGGTCGCTGCATCGTTCGACACGCTCCTCAAGATCGCGCGCGGGCTGAACACCACGTTCGAGACGCTGCTCGGCGAGGGAGTAGCGTCGCCGGTCGGCCGGTTGACGACGACGAAAAAGGGTCGCGGCGTCTTCTTCGAGACGGATCGCTACCTCTACGAGGTGATGTCGAGCGATCTCCGCCGCAAGCACGTCATCCCGCTCCACATGCAGGTCAAGGCGCGCAAGATCGGCGAGCCGGAGACATGGAGTTCGCATGACGGCGAGGAGTTCATCTATGTCCTCAAGGGCCCGATCGAACTCCACACCGAATTCTACGAGCCGCTTCGGCTCGAGACCGGCGACAGCGCCTATTTCGACAGCCGCATGCGGCACGCTTTTGTCAATCTCGGCCGCCACCCGGCCGAAATGCTGTCCGTCTGCTACGGCGACGGGCTGCTGTTTCCGGACCCCGACGAGCCGTCGGAAGGGAGCCGCGTGCGAAGGATGGTGAAGGTGACAGGGTAGGGCGTCCACGGCGCTTGAACCCGCGCACAAGCTCCCTCAGTGCTGTTCCAGCAGGGCGATCAGCCCGCGCAGGAGATCGGTCGGCGACGGCGGGCAACCACGCAGGTGCAGGTCCACCGGAATCACATCCGACACCCCGCCCGCCACGGCATAGCTGCCGGCAAAGACGCCGCCATCGGCCGCACAATCGCCGACCGCAACTACCCACTTGGGATCCGGCGTCGCGCGCCAGGTGCGCTCCAGCGCCTCGCGCATGTTCTTGGTGACCGGGCCGGTGACCATCAGCACGTCGGCGTGGCGAGGCGAGGCGACGAAGTGGAGGCCGAAGCGCTCCAGGTCGTAGAAGGCATTGGCGAGGGCGTGGATCTCCAGCTCGCAGCCGTTGCACGAGCCGGCGTCGACCTGACGAATGGAAAGGCTGCGCCCAAGCCGCCGCCGCGCGGTTTGTTCCAGGGCGCGGGCAAGCTCGGCCGTCTCTTCCGGCTGCGGGCGCGGCGGCGCTTCGGTCAGCGGTCCACGAAGGCTCTGAAACAGGATCTTGCGCATCGGCGTTAGAGGTCGTGGCCAGAGTACGAGCAGTTGAACGATTTGTTGCAGAGCGGGAAGTCGGCGACGATGTTGCCCTCGATCACCGCCTCGAGCAGCGGCCACTGGAACCAGGACGGGTCGCGCAGGTGGCAGTGTTCGACGCGTCCGTCGCCGGCAAGGCGCACCGAGACAAGCACATCGCCGCGAAAACCCTCGACGATCGCGAGCCCCTCGCCTGTCGACGGCGGCACCTCGCGCCTCAGCGCGCCATCCGGCAAGCGGTCCAGTATCTGTCCGATCAGCGACAGGCTCTGCCCGACCTCGTCGATCCTGATCCATACGCGCGCATTAACGTCGCCGTCCTGCCGGGTCGGCACCTCGAACGCCAGGATGTCGTAGGGCGGATACGGCGTCGCCTTGCGGGCATCGAAGGTTCGCCCGGTGGCACGCCCGACAAAGCCGCCGGGGGCAAACCGGCGGGCGAGTCCGGCCTTGAGAAGGCCGGTGCCGACGGTGCGGTCCTGCAGCGAGGCGGTGCCATCGTAGAGCTCGACGAGCGGGGCGAATTCGTCGCGGAGCTGACCGAGCAGGCTGCGCAGCACTGTGGCGTCCCCGGGCGCGAGGTCCCTGCCGATGCCGCCCGGAACGACGCAATCCATCATCAGGCGGTGCCCGAAGGCCTTGTCGGCGAAGCGCAGCGCCCGCTCGCGAAGCACCCCGCAATGGGCGTGCATCAGGGCGAAGGCCGCATCATTGCAGATCGCGCCGATATCGCCGAAGTGGTTGGCGAGCCGTTCCAGCTCGGCCATCAGGGCGCGCAGATACGTTGCCCGCGGCGGGGCCTCGACATCGGCGGCCGCCTCGACGGCACGCGCGAAGGCGAGGGCGTAAGCGACGGTCGAGTCGCCCGAGGTTCGGCCGGCGAGCTTCGCAGCACTGGCGAGCGGAGCGCCAGCCATCAGGCCTTCGATCCCCTTGTGGACGTAGCCAAGGCGCTCCTCCAGCCGCACCACTGTCTCGCCGTTGGCGGTGAAGCGGAAGTGACCCGGCTCGATGATGCCGGCATGCACCGGGCCGACCGGGATCTGATGAAGGCTTTCGCCCTCGCTGGCGAGGAAGGGATACGGCACTAGCGCACCGGTTACCGGCTCGCCCGCGCCAAGGGGATGCTTCACCCCCCACCGCCCATGGTCGAGCCACGGTCGCGTATCGTCAGCGCCGACAGGGTCGAGCCCATAGAGATCGGCGATCGCCCGCTCCGGCCGGATGGCCGGAGCGTGGCGGGCCCCAACCGAGGGGAAGCGCCCGTCAGGGCAATCCAGGCTGAGCACCGCGATCTCCGTTCCTTCTGAGAGCGCCAGGTGAACGCAGCGCGGAGTCGCCCACAGGCCGAGGAGGGAACAGCGTTCGGCGGCAAGCGCTTCGATCGCCTTCAGCCAGGTCGTCTCCGTCACGCGGACGCGCGGGAACGGTCGATGGTTTTCCGCCGGGACGCCCTCCGCGATCAGGGTCTGAAGTTCGGTCATCGCCAGCCCCTCACCCAAGCAGCGCCGAGACGTGCTGGAACCAGGCGGCCAGCAGTGGCGGCAGGTAGAGGCCGGCGGCAAGCACAAGGCCGAAGTGGACATACATCGGCACGTACGACGCGGCGACCGGCACGGTGCTCCCGGTCGGCTCGCCGAAGGCGACGTCGTTGAGGCGCAGGAACAGGGCGCCGAAAGCGACGAGGAGCCCGAGAACGAGCACGACGGCGAGGAGCGGTTCGCGCGCGAAGGTCGAGGTGACCACCAGGAACTCGCTGACGAAGATGCCGAGTGGCGGCAGGCCGGCGATGGCGACGACACCGAGCACCAGCGCCCAGCCGAGCGCCGGGTGACTGACGGTCAGGCCACGAATCTCGGCGATCTTCTGGGTGCCCTTGACCTGGGCGATGTGGCCGACGGCGAAGAAGATGCCCGACTTGGTCAAGGAGTGCATGACCATGTGGAGCAGGCCGGCGAAATTCGCCAGCGGCCCGCCCATGCCGAAGGCGAAGACGATGATCCCCATGTGCTCGATCGAGGAGTAGGCGAACAGGCGTTTGATGTCCCGCCGCCGGTAGAGCATGAAGCCGGCGAAGACCAGCGATGCGAGGCCCATTGTCACCATCAGCGGGCCGGGAGCGAGCGCCTCCGGGTTACCGGCGAGCAGGATCTTGAAGCGCAGGACCGCGTAAAGCGCGACGTTGAGAAGGAGTCCGGATAGCACCGCCGAGATCGGCGTCGGCCCCTCGGCGTGGGCGTCCGGCAGCCAGGCGTGAAGCGGCGCGAGACCGACTTTGGTGCCGTAGCCAAGCAGCAGGAAGACGAACGCGACATTGAGGAGCGCGGCGTCGAAGTCGGCGGAATGCTTGACGAGGACCGACCATATCATCGCATCGAGACCCTCGCCGACGACCGGGCCCGAGGCCAGATAGACCAGGATCGTTCCGAACAGGGCGAGCGCGATGCCGACGCTGCCGAGGATGAAATACTTCCACGCCGCCTCGAGTGCCTCATGGGTGCGGTAGATGCCGACCATCAGCACGGTAGTCAGCGTCGCCAGTTCGATCGCCACCCACATCACGCCGATATTGTTAGAGAGCAGCGCCAGGTTCATGGCGAACATCAGGAGCTGGTACATGGCGTGATAGAAGCGAAGATAGGTCGGCGTCAGCCGGCCGATTTCGATCTCATGGGCGATGTAGCTGGCGCTGAAGACGCTGGTGGTGAAGGCGACGAAGGTGTTGAGCGCGACAAAAACGATGTTGAGATCGTCGACGAGCAGATAGCTCCCCGACGCGGGTCGCTCGACGAAGAACAGGGAGGCTGCTGCCGCCATGGTCGCAAAGGACGCGGCGACGTTGAGCGTGGCGGTTGCCCGGTAACCGGGGAGCACCGCAAGCAACCCCGCCGAGACCAGCGGAATGAGCAGGATGAGGATCTCGGGATCGTACGGCACGCCGCTCATTGCCGCTCTCCGCGGAACCGGTCGAGTGCATGGATGTCCACGGTGTCGAAGCGCTCGCGGATGCGGAACAGGAAGATGCCGATGACGATGAAGGCGATGAGGATCGAGAACGCGACGCTGATCTCGACCACCAACGGCATGCCCTTGGCGCCGGTCGCGGCGAGGATCAGGCCGTTCTCCAGCGACATGAAGCCGACGACCTGGCTCACCGCGTTCCGCCGCGTCACCATCATCAGGAGACCGAGCAGCACCACCGACAGGGCGAAGGCGAGATCCTCGCGCGCCAGCGGGTCGGCGCCGGCTGTTACTTTGAGCATCACCACCATCGACAGGCCGACCAGTGCCATGCCGGCAAGCATGGTCGGACCGACGCCGCCGACCGTCTCGATCTCGCGGTGAATGCCGAGCCGCCTGACGATGCGGCGGAGCGCCATCGGGATGGCGATGGCCTTGAAGATGAGGGCGATCGCCGCCGTCACGAAGAGATGCGGAGCATCCTGGATGGTCGCCTGCCACGCCACCGACAGCGCCAGGACGAAGGCGTGCAACGCGAAGACGTTGAGGAGCGCATACATGCGGTCCTGATAGAGAAGCAGGAAGCTCACCAGTACGAGGCCGCCGGCCAGGAGATGGGCAACATCGAAGGCGAGGCCGTTCATCACAGGCTCCGCGTCATGAACAGGAGCAGCGTCGCCAGCAGGCCGAGCATCAGGCTCGCGCCGAGGAAGTCGGGCACGCGGAAGACACGCATCTTGGCGATCGAGACCTCGAAGAGGGCCAGCAGCGCGCCGCCAACTACCAACTTGATCACATAGGTCACGAAGCCGATCGCCAGCGAGGTGGTCCCGGCGCCGGCCGGCGCCAGTTGCCAGGGCAGGAAGACGCAGGCGATCAACGAGATGTAAAGCAGCAGCTTCAGCGATGCCGCCAGCTCGATGAGCGCGAGATGGCGCCCCGAATATTCGAGCACCATCGCCTCGTGGACCATGGTCAGTTCGAGGTGGGTCGCCGGATTGTCGACCGGGATGCGCGCGTTCTCGGCAATCGCCACCATGATCAGCGCGACCAGCGCCAGGCCCAGCGAGACCCGGAGGCCGACGCCGGATGATGCAAGCGTGGCGGCAACGATGGAAAGCTGGGTCGAGCCGGCGACCAGCGCCAGCGTGAAGACGATCATGATCATCGCCGGTTCGGCGAGCGAGGCGATCATCGCCTCCCGGCTCGATCCGATGCCGCCGAAGCTCGTCCCGACATCCATGCCGGCGAGGGCGAGGAGGAAACGCGCGCCGGCAAGCAGCGCGATGATGGCGATCAGGTCAGCCGTCCACGAGAACAGGAGCCCGGTGGCAAAGGTCGGCACCAGCGCCGCCGCCACCCAGGTAATCGCGAAGATGAGATAAGGCGCGACGCGGAAGAGCCACGAGGCGCTGTCGGCGAGGACCACCTCCTTGCGCAGCAGCCTGATGAGGTCGCGATAAGGCTGGATCAGCGACGGGCCGCGGCGTCGCAGGAGAAACGCCTTCGCCTTGCGGACGAAGCCGGTGAGGAGCGGTGCCAGGGCAAGCACCACGATCATCTGGATGCCCTGGATGGCAATGTCGCGGATCATTGCCACAGCGCCAGCACCACAAGGAGCGCCACCAGCGCGACGAACACGATGGCGAGATACCGCCGGATGGTCAGGAACTGGTAGCGGTTGAGCCGATCGCTGACGATCGCGACGCCGCCGGCCACCGGCTGATAGAGAGACTCCCAGACAAGGTCGCGAAGCGTCACCGAGAAATGCGCCGGCCGCAGATCGCCGGGGGCAGGCATGTCCACCATCTCGCGGGCCTGGAAGACCGTCGTGCCGAAGACGCGGCGAATCGGCTGGGCAAAGCTGCCGGCGGTGTACTGGGTCGCCGGGCTCGCATCCGGAAAGCCGCAGTCCCATGCCGGCGCGCGTCGCAAGGCCCGCGACGCGAAGCGGTGGATAACCATCGCAGTGAGCCAGGCGGAAGCTGCAATGAAGAGGAAGACGAGCAGACCGTTGTAGGAACTGCGGCTCGCGCTGACCGGGGCGATCGACAGCCACGGCAGGGTGGTCTGCACGGGCATCCGGCCGTCGACCAGAGACCCGACCGTCGGCGCGAGGCCATCGATCACAAGACCCGGCAGGATTCCGGCAAGCAGGCAAAGAACCGCGAACCCAAGCATCGCTGCCAGTGAGTAGCGATCGACTTCACGTGCGGCTGCCGCCTGCGGCGACCGCGGACGGCCGAGAAAGCTGACGCCGTAGGCCTTGACGAAACACGCTGCGGCGAGCGCGGCCGACAGCGCCAGCATGGCGCCGACCGCCGGCACCAGGATTCTTAGGATCCCACTGGGGCAGATCAGGGCTGAGCAGGATCGCCTGGAAGGTCAGCCATTCCGAGACGAAGCCGTTGAGGGGTGGCAACGCCGAGATCGCGATGCAACCGACGAGGAAGAAGAGCGCCGTCTGCGGCATGCGGTGAATGAGGCCGCCGAGATGCTCCATGTCGCGCTCGCCGGTCGCCGTCAGGATGGCGCCCGAGCCGAAGAACAGGAGGCTCTTGAAGAGCGAGTGATTGAAGACGTGGAAAAGCGCCGCGGTGAGCGCCAGCGCCGCCGCCGCATCCATGCCGTTGGCGCGAAACGCCAGGGCGAGACCGAGACCGATAAAGATGATGCCGATGTTCTCGACGGTGTGATAGGCGAGCAGCCGCTTCAGATCGTGCTGCATCAGGGCGTAAAGGACGCCCATCACCGCGGTGATGCCGCCGAGGGCAAGGACGAGGGTCGCCCACCACCATTGGATCGGCCCGAGTAGGTCGAAGACCACCCGCACGAAGGCGTAGACGGCGACCTTCGTCATGACGCCGCTCATCAGCGCAGACACATGGCTCGGCGCGGCCGGATGGGCGAGCGGCAGCCAGACATGGAGCGGCACGAGGCCCGCTTTGGAGCCGGCGCCGAGAAGCACGAGGCCGAGCACCAGGGCCGCCGGAATTGGCGCCAGCGCCCCGGTGCGGATGGCCGAGAAGGTGTAGCTCCCCTGCGCCCCCGCCATCAGCCCGAAGGCAAGGAGCAGGCAGAACGTCCCGAACGCCGCCATCAGCAGGTAGACGTAGCCGGAGCGGGCGTTGTCGCGCTCTTGGTGGTGCGCCATCACCAGCGCCCACGAGGCGAGCGACATGAACTCCCAGGAAACCAGAAAGGTGAACGCGTCGTCGGCAAGGACGACGAGGTTCATGCCGGCGAGGAAGGCCGGAAAGAACGGCAGCACGCGCTGTGGGGATTCCTCGTGACGGCCGTAGCCGATGCCGTAGAGGCTGGCGCCGAGCCCGCCGAGATTGACCACCACGAGAAAGAAGGCCGACAGCGAGTCGACGCGGAAATGGGCGCCGATCCATGGCAGCCCGAGCGGCAGGTCCGCGGTCACCGGACCAGGCACCGGACGCAAGCTGGACAACCGCGTAGACAAGCAGGACGGCTGAAATGGCTGTTGCGGCGAGATAGATGACGCTGGACGCGCCGGGCCGTGCGACCGGCTCCGATCGCGATCAGGCCGAGGACGAGCAACCCGAGGATGGAGAAGAGGGGGACGCTCATCCCTTGAGGCGAACTCCGCGCCCGCCCTTGTCGCTGACCGCGCCTTCGCCGATCAGCTCGATGCCGGCGGCATCGAGTGCGGCAATCAGTTTCATCAGCGAATCGACGTTGCCGCGAATCACCCCGTCGCTCGCCTCCATGCGCTGGATGGTCGGCACCGAAAGCCCCGCCAACTCCGCGATCTGCCGCTGATCGAGGCCGGTGAGCGCCCGGGCGGCGCGCAGCTGAGCGGCAGTAATCATGTCTCAGACATCATTTGTTGGGATTGAATGCCTATGACTCATGTTTAGCACACGAGAAATGCCGGCCACAACGGTCTTGTCCACGGCGTCATCGCCCCCCGGCGCACCAATCATTTCAATGCGTTAAGCGGAGTCGGAGATGGGTCGGCGGCTCACTGCCGTCTTGCCCGGGCGCGGAGCGGGTCTCCACATCGTTGTCGTCAAGGATTCTCAAGGCCGCGCCGTCGAGGTCGTCGTACTGGTGGTTGCGTAAGGACCAGAGGAAGGCGAACAGCCCGACCAGGCCGAGAAACAAAGCCAGCGGAACGAGATAGAGAAGCACCGTCATGCCGCAACCTCCTCCCGAGATGGGGTCGGACGGGCAGTGGACGGGGTACGAAATGCACGCGGACGGGCGCGGACGGCGTTGAGAGTGACCGTCACGGACGAGACAGACATGGCGATCGCCGCGACCAGCGGTGTCACCACGCCGAACACCGCGAGCGGCACCGCCGCCGCATTGTAGATGACCGTGAAGACGAGGTTCTGGCTCATCAGCCGTCGGGCGCGTCGGCCGACGTCGAAGGCGTCCACCACCGGCAGCAGCCGCTCGCCGAGGAAGACCGCGTCGGCCTGGGCGCGGGTGAGGTCGAGGGCGCTGATCGGCGACAGCGATACATGCGCCTCGGCCAGCGCCGGCGCGTCGTTCAGCCCGTCGCCGACCATGGCGACGCGGTGGCCGTCGGCGGCAAGCGCCTTCAGCGCCGCGATCTTGTCGGCCGGCTTCATGTGCGCCGCATAGGGGATGCCGAGGGTTTCGGCGATCGGCGCGACGGCCGCCTCCACGTCGCCCGACAGGATGCGGCAATCATAGCCGCGCGCCTTGAGGTCGGCGACGACCTCGCGGGCGTCCGCCTTCAGGGCCTGCCCGATGTCGAAGACGGCGGTCCGCGCACCATGCCGGAACCAGAGCCGGGAGGCGCTGGCGTTCGCCGCTCCGGCCTCGTCGGCTTCAATCCCGCACCAGGCGGCGCTGCCGAGCCGCGCCTCGACGCCGTCGATAGTGGCGCGGAGCCCCTGCCCCGGCTCCTCCGTCACGCCGTCGAAGCGCGCGCCCTCGCCGGCCTCGGCGGCAAGTGCCGCGGCAAGCGGATGCCGGCTCGATCGGGCAAGGCGGGCGGCAAGGTCGACCAGATCGCGCGGCCAAGCGTCGACGTTGGCGACCCGGAGCTCCGGCGTGGTCAGCGTGCCGGTCTTGTCGAAGACGATGGTGTCGACCTCCGCCAGCCGTTCGATCGCATCGCCGGAATTGAGGAAGATGCCGCGCCGGAAAAGCGCGCCGGCCGGCGACCACCTGCACCGCGGGCACCGCCAGCGCCAGCGCGCAGGGGCAGGTGATGATGAGGACGGCGGTGGCGACCAGCACGGCCTGGTGAAGGCCGGCGCCGGCGACCAGCCAGCCGATCGCGGCGAACAGCGCGGCGAGATGGACGACCGGGGCATAGTACCCGCGCGGCGCGGTCGGCCAAGTCGACGCGGCGGGAGCGGGCCTCGGTCGCCTTGTCGAGAAGTGCCTGCACCTCGTCGACCAGCGACCCACCTGCCGGCGCCGAGACGCGGACGGTCAGCATGCGTGCTGTGGTTGAGGGTTCCCGCATAGACGGCTTCGCCGGCGTCGACCCGGCGCGGCGCCGTCTCGCCGGTGACCAGGCTTTCATCGAGGTCCGGAGCGCCCGGAAAGCACCATCCCGTCGGCGGCGATCCGGTCGCCGGGGCGGACGAGGATGGTGTCGCCGATGACGAGCGCGGCGCTCGGAACCGTCGCCGTGGCTCCGTCGGCGGCCAGCCGCTCCGCCGTCTCGCCCTTCAGTGCGGCGAGGTTGCCGGCGAGCGCCCGGGTCTTGCGGCGCATCGCCTGGTCGAGAACCCGGCCGGCAAGCAGGAAGAACAGAAGCGTGATGGCGCTGTCGAAATAGGCATGCTCGGCCGATATGGCGGTCTCGTAGAGGGAGACGCCGAGGGCGAGAAGCACGCCGATCGAGATCGGCACGTCCATGTTGGTGCGCCGGGCGCGCAGCGCCTTCCAGGCGCTTGAGAAGAACGGCTGGCCGGCAAAGGCCGCTGCCGGAAGCGCGATCAATGCCGACAGCCAGTGAAAGAAGTCCCGCGTCTCGGGCGTGATGTCGGTGACGTTGCCCGCCCAGACTGCGACCGAGAGCAGCATGATGTTCATGGCGGCGAAGCCGGCAATCGCCAGGGCGCGAAGCAGCCGCTTCATTTCCGCGTCGCTCTCCGCTTCGGAGGCGCCCGCGGCGAAGGGACGGGCCGGATAGCCGATGCCGTCGAGCGCCTCGACCAGTGCGGCCGGCTCGAGGGCGCCGGCCTGCCACTCGACCCCGACCCGCCGGAGGGTGAAATTGACCCGCGCCTCGGTGACGCCCGGTATCCGCTTCAGACGCTTCTCGACCGCGCTCATGCAGCCGGCGCAGCGGATCCCCTCCACCGCCAGATCGATATGGCAGGCGCCATCACCGGCCGACTTCACAAAATGGGAAAGGTCCACCGCGCTCATCGGCGCGCCCTCACTGCACCATGACGTGGTTGCGCGAGCGGAACATGCGGACGCCGTCGCGGGTGACGTCGATGTCGAGGCGCCACTGGCCGGCCCTTGTCTCGGCCGTGCCGGCATAGGCGCCGTGACCGGTCGGGTTCATGGCGAAGACGACGTCGCGCCGGACATCGATCGGATGCTCGAGGCGGGCGGCGACGTCGACGCCGGAAACCGGCTCACCGGTCTTGTCGACGATCTTGACCGTCAGTGTGCTGAGGCCGCTGCCGGCCGGAGAGAGATGGCCGTCAACCTCCCAGCCAAGGGCGCGCTGCGCATTGGCCTCCGCCTCCTCCTTCTTGAAATTCAGCCCCGCCTGATAGGAGCTCGGCGTATCGACGCCGCCGAACGTCGAGATCGCCGCGTCGACCATGACAACGTTGACGATCCCCACGAGGCCGAAGAAGGCGACCAGCATGATAAAAACGGAGCGGCCGGTCAGCCGCCATTCGCCGCTTCGGGCCGTGATGCTCGGCAGGCGGAGATTCATTGGCCTCGTCCCGGTCCGCGGAAGTTGTCGACGGCGCTGGCGGCTTCGCCATTGCCGGTATCGGTGACGATGAAGGTGACCGGCACCGACGGCTCTGCCGGCGGTGCGTCGACGCTGACGATGACGCGCAATTCGCGGGTCTGGTCGGCCGCCACGGAGACGGTCTCTGCACCGGTCTCGCTTTCGGCGCCGACCACGTCGACGGACGCGCCCGGCAGTCCGTCGACCGCAATGGAGAAGTCGCGCGCCGTCGTGTTCTTGTTGAGAATCCGCACGGTATAGGCGTTGCGCACGCCGCCGTCGGAGAGGAGCACATATTCGGGATTGCGGTCGTGGATCACATTGACGGAGGTGATCGTGCGCGACGAGAGCGACCACACCATCAGCGCCCCGGCGATCAGGATCAGGGCCGAATAAAGGAGCGTCCGCGGGCGGACGATGCGCGCGATCGGCGGCTTGCCCTCGAGGCGCTGCCTGATGTTGACGTCGGTGTCGTAGGCGATCAGCCGCGTCGGCCGGTCAAGCTTTTCCATGATGGTGTCGCAGGCATCGATGCACAGGCCGCACTGGATGCAGCCGAGGCTCGGGCCGTTGCGGATATCGACGCCGGTCGGGCAGACGGCGACGCACTGATTGCAGTCGACACAGTCGCCGGCCGGCTCGCCGCGCTGGTGGGCGGCGGCGGCCTTCTTGGCCGACATGCGCGGCTCGCCACGATCGTAGCGATAGGTGACGTTGAACGCGTATTCGTCGGTGAGGGCGGCCTGGATGCGCGGCCACGGGCACATGTAGAGGCAGACCTGCTCGCGCATATAGCCGGCGAGCGTATAGGTGGTGAAGGTGAGGATGCCGATCCACAGATAGGCGATAAACGGCGCCTGGAACGTCGCCAGCTCGTAGACGAGGGTCGGTGCATCGGAGAAGTAGAGCACCCAGGCGCCGCCGGTCCACCAGGCGGTCATCAGCCAGAGAAAGTGCTTCAGCGCCTTGCGGGCGGCGAGCTGCGGGGTGAGCTTGCCGGTGTCGTTGTGGATGCGCTCGCGGCGATCGCCCTCGGTCCACCGCTCGATGGCAAGGAAAAGGTCGGTCCACACGGTCTGCGGGACAGAGATAGCCGCACCAGACCCGGCCGGCGACGGCGTTCATCAGGAAAAGAATGAGGGCGGCGAGGATCAGGAGGCCGGTGATGTAGTAGACCTCCTGCGGCCAGATCTCGATGAAGAAGAAATAGAACCGCCGGCCGGGGAGATCGATGAGCACCGCCTGGTCGGGCGCGCCGGGGCCGCGGTCCCAGCGGATGAACGGCGTCAGGTAGTAGATGCCCAGCGTGATGATGAGGACGATCCACTTGATCCGACGGAAGGTGCCGTGGACGCTTTGCGGATAGACCTTCTGATGCTTGGCATAGAAGGACTGGCCGTCCTCGGCCTCGTCGATATGCGCAGGAACATTCATGGAGCCAAACGATCCGGTGGTACCGCGGCGACCCTAGCGGCGGGCGGGGTTGCGGCCTTGATGTGGATCAAGAGGGGGGGCGTCGGGAGTGAGGCGGCGGGGGCTAGAAGTAGAATGCTCGCGAAGCGGGGATAGTGGTGCTGAAATGGTAACGGCAGGGCAATGGCTCTGTCTCAGCATGGATGGCCGGGTCGAGCCCGGCCATGACGCCGGAGAGGATTGCGACGGCCCGGGACACGTCACGGCAGCGATGAAACGCCGCAATGGAAGGAGTGCGCCCGAAACAACACCGTCATGGCCGGGCTTGACCCGGCCATCCACTCCATTTCCTGATCCGCTGATACGGACGGACACGTCACGTGACGAAAACGCCGCCGGCCGCTACCCACCGCCGAGATTGTGGACGTAGAAGGTGAGCGCCTTGATGGTGGTGGGGTCGAGGCGTTCGCCCCATGCCGGCATCGACGAGTTGCGGGCGTTGGTGATGGTGGTGACGACGTCGTTGGTGCTCGACCCGTAGAGCCAGATGGGGTCGGACAGGTTCGGCGCGCCGACCTCCTGATTGCCCTTGCCCTCCGGGCCGTGGCAGGAGGCGCAGTTGTCCGCGAAGATCTTGGCGCCGGCGGCGAGATCGGCGCCCTCCGGCACCGGCAGGCCGGACAGCGACCGCACATACTGGGCAACGTTGCGGATCTCGGCGCCGGTGAGGATCCCCTCGCGGCCGAAGGCCGGCATGTCGGTCTGGCGGCTGTCGGGATTGCTGTTGCGGACGCCGTAGGTGATGGTCTGCTGGATCGCGGCGACCGAGCCGCCCCACAGCCAGTCGTCGTCGATGAGGTTGGGATAGCCGACGGCGCCGCCGCCGCCGGTGCCGTGGCAGGGCGCGCAGTTCTCCTTGAAGGCGATGCTGCCATAGGCCAGCGTGAAATCGAGCAGACCGGGATTGTCCTTGATCGCGGTGATGTCGGTCTTGGTCAGCTGGGCGACCATCGGACCGCGACTATTCTCCAGCGCCTTGACCTCCTCCTCGACCGCGGTGCGCGAGTGCCAGCCGAGGACACCGCCGGTCGCCGAGAACACCAGCGGCCAGGCCGGAAACACGATCCAGTAGGCCACCGACCAGGCGATGCAGGCATAGAAGATCCACAGCCACCAGCGCGGCAGCGGCTGGTTGAGCTCGGCGAGGCCGTCCCATTCGTGGCCGGTCGTGTGATACCCGGTGACGGGATCAACTTTCCCCTGGTGATCATTCTCGGCCATGTCTAGTCCTCGCTGAGCGGTAGCCGGGCCGCCTGCTCATAGCGCTTCTTCCGCGAGGGGCGCATGACGAACAGAACGACGATGACGAAAACCGCGAAGAAGTAGATGAGTCCCCACGACTGGGCGAAATGGGCGACTGCCTCATAGGTGTCGGTCATCGTGCTGGCCTCAGCGGATGTTGGCGCTGTCATCGTAGAGCTTGAAGTCGATCGCCGTGCCGAGCGACTGGAGGTAGGCAATCAGGGCGTCGGCCTCGGTGAGCCGGCCAGTCGCCGTGGCGCCACCGGTGAAGTCGCGGACGTTGGCCTTGGGATAGCGGGCGAGAAAATCGGCGCCCCCCGGCGGGTCGAGGGTGCCCTGGGTGAGAGCGTCACCGGTGGCGTCGGCGATCATCTCGTCAGTGTAGGGGACGCCGAGCTCGCGCTGCACCGTCATGTCCTCGCCGATGTAGCGGACATCGAGCTCGGTCTTCGCGAGCCACGGATAGGCGGGCATGATCGAGGCGGGCACCACCGAGCGGGGATTGTTGAGGTGGTCGAGCTGCCACTGGTCGGAGTACTTGCCGCCGACGCGGGCAAGGTCGGGACCGGTGCGCTTGGAGCCCCACTGGAAGGGATGGTCGTACATCGATTCCGCCGCGAGCGAGTAGTGGCCGTAGCGCTCGACCTCGTCACGCAGCGGGCGGATCATCTGCGAATGGCAGTTGTAGCAGCCCTCGCGGACGTAGATGTTGCGGCCGGCGAGCTCGAGCGGGCTGTAGGGGCGGACACCATCGACCGTCTCGATGGTGTTCTTCAGGTAGAACAGCGGGACGATTTCGACGATGCCGCCGATGGCGATCACCACCAGCGCCGCGAAGAAGAGATAGATCGCGTTGGTTTCGAGGATTTGGTGTCTGGCCCAGGCTGACATGTCCGGTGCCTCTCCTTATTCGGCTGGAACCATGGCGGGGCGCGCCGTCGGCACCGCAGCCGCGTCGGGCGAGGCGATGGTCTTCCAGATGTTGATCGCCATCAGCACGGCACCGGTGAGGAAGAGGAGGCCGCCGAGCGCCCGGATCATGTAGAAGGGGTGCATCGCCTGGACGGTCTCGACGAAGGAGTATTCCAGGAAGCCGAGCGAGTTGTAGGCGCGCCACATCAGGCCCTGGAGGATGCCCGCCACCCACATCGAGGTGATGTAGAGGACGATGCCGAGGCTGGAGACCCAGAAGTGCCATTCGACCAACTTGAGCGAGTAGAGGCCCTTGCGGTTCCACAGCCACGGCACCAGGCAGTAGATGGCGCCGAAGGAGATGTAAGCGACCCAGCCGAGCGCGCCGGAATGGACGTGACCGATGGTCCAGTCGGTATAGTGGGAGAGCGAGTTGACGATCTTCACCGACATCATCGGCCCCTCGAAGGTCGACATGCCGTAGAAGGCGACCGCCACCACCATCATGCGGATCACCGGGTCGGTCCTGAGTTTGTCCCAGGCGCCGGAGAGCGTCATGATGCCGTTGATCATCCCTCCCCAGGACGGCATCCACAGCATGATCGAGAAGGTCATGCCGAGGGTCTGCGCCCAGTCGGGCAGCGCCGTGTAATGGAGGTGGTGGGGACCGGCCCAGATGTAGAGGAAGATCAGCGACCAGAAGTGGACGATGGAGAGGCGGTAGGAATAGACCGGCCGTTCGGCCCGCTTGGGGATGAAGTAGTACATCACCCCGAGGAAGCCGGCGGTGAGGAAGAAGCCGACCGCGTTGTGGCCGTACCACCACTGGATCATGGCGTCCTGGACGCCGGCCCACACGATGTAGGACTTGGACGAGAACAGCGACACCGGCACCGCGGCGTTGTTGCCGAGGTGGAGGACGGCGATGGTCAGGATGAAGGCGAGGTAGAACCAGTTCGCCACGTAGATGTGCGGCTCCTTGCGGCGCAGGATCGTGCCGAGGAAGACGATCAGGTAGGCGACCCAGACGACGGTAAGGAAGAGGTCGGTGTACCATTCCGGCTCGGCGTATTCCTTCGACTGGGTGATGCCCAGGAGGTAGCCGGTGCCAGCGATGACGATGAAGAAGTTGTAGCCGAGCACGACGAACCACGGCGCCAGGTCGCCGATCAGGCGGGCCCGGCAGGTGCGCTGGACGACGTAGAACGAGGTGGCGATGAGGACGTTGCCGCCGAAGGCGAAGATCACCGCCGAGGTGTGCAGCGGCCGGATGCGCCCGAAGCTGGTCCACGGCAGGTCGAGGTTGAACATCGGGAAGGCGAGCTCGAGCGCCGCCCACAGTCCGACAGTGAAGCCGGCGATCCCCCAGACCACGGCGGCGATCGTCGCGAACTTGATCGGCCCGTAATTGTAGTTGGGCTTGCCGTCGATCTCGAGCGGCGCCGGCTCGACCGGCCGCTTGTAGTAGCGGTCGATGATCTTGTAGACGAAGTAGGCGGAGGCCGCGGCGAACAGGAGCGCATGGAACGAGTAGGCCGTCGAGTGCGCCTTGCCGGCGACGACCAGCGAGAAAAGCGCCAGAACCGTCAACGCGATGGCAACGCCGAATTCGCCGTGCGTGAATGACTTCCGGGTGATTGTCGGATCGGCCATGCGTCCCCCATAGCCCAGCGGGCGGTCTTATCGTGCGCGACCATGGCGGGAGCGGTCAGCCGCGACTTTGATCGAGGTCAAACAACCGACGAGCGAGCGCGAAGCGCGACAGTTTGTCATTTGCTCCGCGCCGCCGAGGGTTGACGGGTCGCGCCAAATTGCCAACACCAGCACCCTTTCCACGACATGGAGCGCCACATGGACTTCGCGACCTATCCAAGCCTCAAGGGCAAGACCGTTTTCGTTACCGGCGGTGCGTCGGGTATCGGGGAACGCATCGTCCGGGCGTTTGCCGGGCAGGCCTCCAAGGTCGGCTTCCTCGACATCGAGGCGAAACGTGGCGAGGCACTGGCCGACGAACTGAGCGGCCAAGGCGCGGAAATCCGCTTCGGGGCCTGCGACCTCCGCGACATCGACGCGCTCAGAACTGCCTTTGCGACTCTCGCCGATGCGCTTGGGCCGGCGGTCGTGCTGGTCAACAATGCCGCCCGCGACGACCGCCACAATTGGGAAGACGTGACGCCGGAGTATTACGACGAACGCATGGCGACCAACCTCCGCCACATGTTCTTCGCCATCCAGGCGGTGGCGCCGGGCATGATCGCTTCGGGCGGCGGGTCGATCGTCAACATCGGCTCCAATTCATGGTGGGAGGCGGCCGGCGGGTTTCCGACCTATGCGACCGCCAAAGCCGCCGTTCACGGACTGACACGGACCATGGCGCGCGACCTCGGCCGCGATCGCATCCGGGTCAACACGGTCGTGCCGGGCTGGATCATGACCGAGCGGCAAAAGGAGCTGTGGGCGACCCCGGAAGCACTGGAGCGGCAGCGCCAGAAGCAGTGCCTGCCGGACCTGATCGATCCGGTCTATGTGGCGCGGATGGTGGTTTTCCTCGCCTCGGACGACGCCGCCATGTGCACGGCCAACAACTATATGGTCGAAGCGGGATCGATCTGAGGCGCGGACCGCCTCTCCCCTCCTGTCGTCAGAGGCGTCCATTTGTCATTCGTACCAGCGAAAACCACGGGCGAGGTCTGTCCTGATGACGGTGTAATCGACATTCTGGCGCGATATGCGCCGATGTTACCGGCCCCAGCGCCCCTTGGTCCCTGCGACGATGGTCCGGAGTTGCCGCAGCCCGCCGTTGAGGGCAAGATCAGCCCTACGAGAGCGATCATCCGGTGGATGTCGGTTTGAGCCTCTCACCGCCGCAAAGAGAGATCATAGTGGAAAATGCGGTTTGAGGTGGCACTGGATCGAGACGCCTCGCTCTTCCACTCGATGGGAGTCCACGTTGGATGAGCGGGGAGTTTGGCAGGGTCGGTTCGAAGGGAGAACACTAATGTCTTCCACAGGCGCTTTCGACCCGCTGACGCTCGTGGCTCCAGCTTTCAGCGCTATCGTCGGCTTTTTGCTTGGCCTCGTAGCATTCTCTGCAAACGAGTTGCGAAGGACGCGTCGAGAGAGACGCGCCCTGGCATCGCTGTTTGCTCAGCACATTGATATGGCGTGGGAAGATATCGATCAGCTGAAAACCGCACCGGTAGGGGAGTATTACGCCCGTGTAACCTTAGTGAGATACGGCGTCGACAATTTGAATCTTACTGGCGAGCACGAATACGAATTCGAGGTTGACAACCTTTCACTCTTTGCGACGGAAGGTATGAAATTAGCCAGTCTAATACGCGGCGACACCCGTAGGCAGCTATGGCGCTGTTACGACCTCCTCCGGAAGGCCGAGTCGGTTCGCGTCCTTATAAAAGAGCTGCCTTCCGATGATAGGCACAAAGCCGAGTATCAGGAATTCTTCAAGAAACTCGTAGCCGAGTATGCGACAGCCCTTACGGGTCTCAACAAGCTTCTCAGAAGATCACTGGCTGGTAGAATTCTGTACTGGAGGGCGCCGACTTAGTCCCTCCCGGCCACGTTCCATCCACCGAGCGCCACACCACGCGCTTATCAGGCTGATGCCTGAGAATTATAGCTATGCCCCGCGGCCCCAAAGGCGAAAAGCGACCCGCAGAAGTGATTGGCAATGCCGTTCACGTCATGAAGATCGCCACGGGCAAGATCGAGGAAGTTATCCAGGACGACGGCAATGACAAGGCCGCACAAGCGCTGGCCCAAAGGGCGGCAAGGCACGGGCGGAGAAGAGACGCCCGAACGACGGGCGCAGAATTGCTAAGGAAGCAGCTTAAGAAGCGCTGGGGCCGCTGAGTTTCTTTTGCTGACGAACTCGCTTCTTGACTTCGACAATGGGTTCGACGAGCGCTACTAGATCCTCCGGCATAGTGGCGCCGCGTCTTTTCATCAGTTGCCGCACATCGGTCGCGAGTTCCTTGTTTTTCCGAATTGCCGCTTGTTCTCCGCGAATCCCCTCACGATCGATGACATCGGCTGCGAGATTCATTTGGAACTCGTTAGCTGACAACTCAAACGCACCTGCGTAGTCGAAAAGATTGTCTTTCGGACCGAGGCCTTTGCGGGCCTTAACGTCTCTTGCCCCTGATCCGTAAAGCCCTTGATACCGGGCGTCGTGGAAAATGCCCTGCATCTGGCTTCGCACGCCAGCGGCGCTAGCAACTCCGCTGACCGCTCGGAATGACTTTGCTACCCGATCACGCAAATCCAAACGGCGCTCGTCATCGGCGAGTTGATCCTCGATTTCCATGCGGCGCGTCTGGACAACGAAATAAGCCTGACAAGCAGCAATCTCTGGCTTGGTGGGATCGCCATTCATCGCGATGAGTGAGCACGCCGGCCGACTAAGAAAGAAATCGACACCCTCGCGCGTCCCACCTCGTCCAATTCCCATCATTTTGCTCGTCTGAGCAATATGATGGGACGGTTCGATTCCGTTGGAACGCAGAGATTCGCGCGCACGATCGAGAACTGGCTCGAATTTATCCCACACATGATAACCCAAGAGCTCGTGGATTTCGCGCGCGAGCCAATATTCTGCGCCGTTTTCAGCGATGCGCTTGGCCGCCTCTAGTTGGGCCATTGTGTTCCGGTATTCGGGCGTTTCGGACAATTCGTTTGTCACCATCTTGCCTTTCTAGGGATCGCGTGTCACACCGCATACCATCAATCCCATACGGAGTCGATGGCATGACCGAGCGGCAAGCAATCGAGGCGAAGCTTCGGCGCAAAGAGGCAGAAATCCAGAGCTTGGAGGAAAAGGTCAAGGCTGCTCGGGTATATGTACAGGCGCTTCGGGACGTCCTCAAGATGCTCGGCAAGGCTGAAGACGATGCAGACACACAGCCAACGGAGGCGGTTCTTCGCGCTGGTAGCGCTGTAGCGCTGGCCCGGGATACGATTATCACGCGTGGTGCCCCTGTTCACATCAACGACCTTTTGGGGGCTCAAGGAAAGGAAATAACGCGTGAGAACCGGGCCTCTCTCACCAGCTCGCTGTCAGCCTACGTTCGGCGCGGCGAGATTTTTACTAGACCCGCCCCGAACACCTTCGGCCTGGCCGAGCTTGGACACACTGAGGAAAGCCCCCGGGAGGATGAACCGCCTCGCGATTTCGGCAAGGTGGAGGAGGAGCCGAAGCGCACGAGTTACGCCGAGGAGCTTGACGAGGATGTCCGATTTTAAATGAAATAAATAGTATGCGCATCGAAGTTTTCGCGTCGCTCCTGCAATGGCGGCTGGCACAACGGATCGTCTGTGGTCGATGGACGAGATTCCGGAAATGATCGACGCCACGATGCCAATGCCCGGTGGGCCTCGCACCTACAAAAAGAGCGGTGATCGGATTTCAAACTGACGTACTGCTCGTCAGACGTGAACCTCGACCTGGGCGTCGCCGACGCGGCGCAGGACGTTGACCGAGACGTCGGAGTCGTAGCGCCGCAGCAGGATGTCGAGGCGGCTCCCTCCCAAGGCGAGCGAGCAAATCACAACCTCGTCGAGAAAGGCCGGAAGTCGCGGCTGGCGAAAGCGCACCGTGTCGGCGGCGAAATCGAGCTCGAGGCCGATACACGCCTGGAGCAGCGCGAAGGGCGTGGCGCTTGCCCAGGCCTGCGGCGAGCAGGCGACCGGGTAAAAGGTGGGCCCCTTTCCGGCGACGCGCTTAAATCCGCAAAAGAGCTCCGGCAGGCGGCGGAGGTCCATATAGGCGCCAGCGCTGAAGATTCCCGAGAACAGCTTCAAGAGATGCGCCTTCATCCCGTATCGGGCAAGCCCGAGGCCGATGAGGGCGTTGTCGTGCGGCCAGACCGAGCCGTTGTGGTAGGACATCGGATTGAAGCGGGTCTCCCCCCCGCCGATCGTCCGGATTCCCCAGCCGGTGAAGAACGCCTGATTGAGAAGCTGATCGGCCACCTGCGCCGCGCGGTCGGTCGGGATCATCCCGGAAAAGAGCAGCTGACCGGCATTCGACGACCGCACCCGGCACGGCCGGTTGCGCCCGTCGAGCGCCATCGCGTAGGTGCCCAAGTCCTCGCACCAGAAGGCGGAACTCGAAACGGGCGCTGAAATGATCGGCCTCGTGCTGCAGGTCCCGGGCGCGCGCCGCAAAGCCGATCGCCGCTGCGATCTTCGCCGCGTGGCGCTTGGCGGCATAGACGTAGCCCTGGACCTCACAGAGCGCGATGGCGCCGGCGGCGTCCGTCCCGTCGGCATGGAACACGGAATCGGCAAATCCTTCCAGCCCTGATTGGCAAGCCCGGTTCCCCCCGATCGGCGATAGGTGACGAATCTGTGCTTGCTGTGGGCGGCATTGCTGTCGATCCAGTCGAGCGCCACCTCGATATGCGGCCACAGATCGGAGATCGTCTTGAGGTCCCCTGTCCGCTCCAGATAGAGGCCCGCCAGCATGACAAAGAGCGGCGTGCTGTCGACGGAGCCGTAGTAGCGGGCGAAGGGCACCTCGCCGAGCCGCGCCATCTCGCCCCAGCGGGCTTCATGCAGGATCTCTGCCGGGCTCCGCGTCGGCTTCCGGCTTGATCTCCGTGGCCTGGGTCGCGGCCAGATAGCCGAGCACCCCTTTCGCCATTGCCGGGTCGATCCACAGGGTCTGCATCGCGGTGATGATGGCGTCGCGGCCGAAGGCGGTGCTGAACCACGGAATCCCGGCGTAGGGGTAAGGTCCGTCTTCGGTGTCGGTGACGAGCATGTAGAGGTCCGCCATCGACCGGGAGAGCATCTCGTTGAAGACCTCGTTGGCGGTCTCGATGGTGGCGGCCCGCCCGGTTGCCGCGCGCAGGGCGCGGCGGGACTCTTTCAGGCAGGCAAAGAACCGGCGCGGGCGGTGCTCGCGCCGCGGCTGGCTTTCCTCGCAAGCCACCCGGCAGAAGATCGAAGCCCGGCCATCCGGCGGCAGTTCGAACTCGAACACCGCCCGTCGCTCGTCGATGGTGACAGGTCGGGGATCGAACTGGATTGCGGTCCGTCGCACGACGCTGTCGAGGCCGAGATAGGCAAACGTCACCCAGTCTTCGCCGACGTCGACCTCGGTGCTGCCCCGCTCTTCCCGCCGATGGCCGCGCACCTCGAAGATGTCGATGAAATCGGCCGCGAACAGGATGGCCAGCTTGAGCGGCTGCGTCGCGCTGGCGAAGTTATGAATGCCAAACCGCTCATAGCACCCGGCGTTCCAGAGGAATTTCGACCTGACGATATGGATCGTATCCTTGGGCAAGGTCAGTCTGTCGCCGTCAAAGAAGTCGGGATTGGTGAGATCGGCGGTGAGGACCGCGTTGTTGTCCTGGATGGTGGAGCTGAGCAGCAGCGGACGCCGTCCATTGATCAACAGGCGCAGGTCGGAGAGGTAGCGCGTGTCCCGGTGAAAGAGGCCTTCGGGGCTTCCGTCGGCGGAGAGAATGTTGCCGTAGTGGTCGAAGACGCCGAACGTATCGCCGTGCTTCAGTGTCCTCGGCCGTCGCTCGAGGATCGACGATGTCGTCGGGATATAGAACTGGACAAGCGGCGTGGACTCGTCGGGTTCGTCATCCGCCGCGGATTGCACTACCTCTTCGACCATGGCTCGGAATCCTGCTTCAGGAACATGGGTCGCGGCCTGCCCGGCGATCGGATGGACCCACCCTATGCGGCTTGCAGCGAAACAAGCCGCGCCAGCGGCCGGCCCGCAAGCGGTGGGTCCGCCGAGGCCCGATCGATCAAAGCTTCGTACACTTTGAGATAGTCCCGCGCCATCCGCTCGGCGGTGAACCTTTCCTCGAAGCGACCGCGGACGCGCCGTCGATCGAGACGGTCGATCCGGCCCACCGCCGACACGGCTTCGTCGAGCCTGTCGACAACATACCCGGTTATGCCCTCGTCGATCACCTCGGGGACAGAGCCGCATCGCCATGCCACGACCGGCGTGCCGCAGGCCATCGCCTCGATCATCACGAGGCCGAAGGGCTCGGGCCAGTCGATGGGGAAGAGGAGCGCCCGTGCCCCGCCGAGAAAGGCCTGCTTCTGGTCTTCGCCGATCTCGCCGAGGAACTCGACATGAGGCTGATCGAGGAGCGGGCGGATCTCTCTGTCGAAATGGGCCCGGTCGCCCTCGCCCACCTTGGCGGCGATCTTCAGTCTCAGCCCCGCGCGCCGGGCGATCTCGATCGCCCGGTCGGGCCGTTTTGCGCGCGACATGCGCCCGAGGAAGGCGAGATAGCCGTCCTTCCCGCCGGGATCGAGCCGATAGAGGGTGCGGGGCAGCCCGTGATAGACGTTTGCTACCCAGTTCGCCTTGATCTGCTGCCGCTGGGACTGCGAGATCGACACGACCGGCATGTCGCCGAATTCGGCGAAGAGCGCCGGATAGTCCGGCAGGTCGAGCCGGCCATGCAGCGTGGACACGGCCGGGCGGCCGATCGCCCGTTCGAGCGGAAAGTGCAGATAGTCGATGTGGAAGTGGATGATATCGAACTCGCTCGCCCGCTGGCGGACCTGCTCGACGAGAAGGACGTGGTGGAGCAGCGGATCGCGGACCGTTGCATCGAGCCGGAGCGCCTCCGGACTACAGGGGACCAGTTCGGCGCTGGTGACGGAGTCGCCGCTGGCGAACAGCACCACATCGTGCCCGAGGCGCACCAGCTCCTCGGTGAGGTAGGAGACGATTCGCTCGGTCCCGCCATACAGCCTCGGCGGGACGCTCTCGATCAGCGGGGCTACCTGCGCGATCTTCATCGCCTTCAAGCCTCCTGTTCATTGGCCGGACATCAGGCACGGTATCGCGGTGCGTTCGACCACCGGTCGGAAGGGCGCGGCCCGCCTCCCCTTGACCTGCGTTCGCTGGCCAACGAATTCGCCCCTATCGTATCGCGGCTCGACCGACGCGCTTACTCAGAACGGGCGATCCTCGGGCGTCATTGATACGGCTCAAAACGGCGGTGGCCTCAGATGCCGCCGGAAACGTGGCATCCCGAGGGCGATTGGCGCGGTTGAAGCCGAGCACTGCCGGTTGCCGGCAGTCGACGCGCATACTAGCCTTGCCGGACGGCGGGCAGGACGTGTCCCGCCTGGGCCGCGGCAGCCGAGCCCGCCCGAGGGAGTATTCATGGCGGACAGTGGGTCAGTACCGCGCAAGGGTCGCGCCGGCGCCTTTGTGGCCCCCGATGGTTGCCCGTCGGCCTTCGAGGCGGGCCGGCCGGCGACCATCCGCCTCAAAGTCCGCAACCAGAGCGATCGCGCATGGACCGCCGAAGGCGCCGCGGCGGTTCAGCTCACCCAAAGCTGGCTTCGCCCGGACGGCACCATGGCAGTCAAGGCGGCGGCCGTGACGCGCCTGCCGCGGGATATCGAACCGGGCGATAGCGGGACCTTCGACGTTCTCGTTGCGCCGCCGCTTGAAACCGGCCGGTTCGTTCTTCAGATCACTGTCGGTACCCGGGACGCACGCGACGGCAAGGCCTTCCGAAGACCAGCGCCGTTCGAGGCCGCGGTCGAGATAGCGGCGTCAACCGCGGGTCCGGCGATCGAGATCGTCACCCTGCCCGCGCTCCTTGCGACCGACAGCACGGTTCCAATCCCGATCCGCCTCACCAATTTAACGGACCGGGCATGGCGGCCCAGCGAGGGCGTCAGGGTCCGCGCATCCTGTCGATGGGTCTCCGACGATGATCGACCCGCCAGCCGGCGAAGAACCACAGTTCCGGTGCGGGGGAGAGTAGATCCCGGCGACAGCGTTCTCATCGTGATCGAAACCAAAACGCCGATGGCCGCCGGCGATTTCAGGCCGGAGGTCGCGGTCAGCATCGAGCAATCGCGGTCGCGCCTTTGCTTCCGGAGCTCTGCCCTGAACGAGCCGGCAAGGATCGTGGCAAGCGATACCTCCGCCGGGGAGAGCAAAGCCGTCGATGCCGCAATGCGGATGCATGCCGGCAGGATCGCGGCGCTTGAATACCGGGAGTGGCTGAGGACCCGTCACGCGCTGGACGCCTTCGACCGCGCCGACGCCGCCGCCCTTGCCGAAAGCCTGCCGGCCGATCTCTCGGTGGGAGTCGTGGTGGCCGCGGACGGCGATGGCGGCCGGCTGGCCGACACGCTTGCCTCGCTGGAAGCACAAATCTACCGGCGCTGGCGGCTGATTTCGTCGACCGATGACGCTTTCGACGACACCGCACTTCGCATCCATCTGCAACCGGGTGACCAGCTTGAGCCGCATGCCCTGCTGTTCATCGCCGGCACGTTCTTCAGCCACCCCACGCTGCAATGGCTGTATTGGGATTCCGACGAGATCGACCCGGACGGTCAGTTCCACCGGCCGCGTCTGCTGGCCGCGCCGGACCCGGACCTGATCCTCGCCACGGACTGGATGGTCGTTTCGGGCGCCTTCCGGACGACAGCGCTGAAGGAAGCGTGCAAGCCGCCAACCGTCGCGCTAACGGGCGACAATCAGGAAGCCGGCCTGATGGTGTTCGCGTGGTTCGGCCTGGAGTCCATCCGCCACCTGCCCTGCATTCTCCACCACCGGATGCCGCTGCCGCGGGGGGAGGCCCTGTCGCGGTCGCTGCGGCGGGAGCAAGTGGTGCGCGCCCAATTCCAGCGGACCGGTCAGGCGGCTTGCGTCACCTCCGACCACCGTACGCCAGGCGTGCATATCCGCTACGCGCTGCCGCAGCCGGAGCCGATGGTATCCATCATCATCGCCACCAGGGACCGCTTTGACCTTCTGGCGCGGTGCGTCGGCAGCATCGAACGCTACACCGACTATCCTCGATACGAGATCCTGATCGTCGACAACGGATCGGAAGAAGCGGAGACGCTCGCCTATCTGGCGGAACTGCAGGCGCAGGGACTGGCAGAGGTCATCCGTCATGACGGACCGTTCAACTGGTCCGCGCTGAACAACGCCGCAGCGAAGATCGCCGCCGGCCCTATCCTTTGTCTCCTGAACAACGACGTCGAGATCATCTCGGCGGGCTGGCTGGGCGAGCTGGTGAGGGAGGTGTCGCGGCCCGGCATCGGGGTGGCCGGAGCAACCCTTTGGTATCCGGACAACACGCTCCAGCAGGCGGGCGTCGCGCTGATGCCGAGCAGGCTCTCAAAGAAGACGCTACGGTCTCCGGCAGCATTCCACGCCTACGCCGGTGACGTCGATCGGCTGGCGGTTCCCGAGGCCCTCTGTTTCACCAGAACGTGGTCGGCGGCCACCGGCGCCTGCCTCGTCACCCGCCGCGCGGCATTCATGGAGATCGGCGGGATGGAGGAGCGCTATCTGCCGATCAGCTGGAACGACGTCGACTACTGCCTTCGGCTGCAGGAGGAACTCGGCCTGCGGACGGTGGTGACGCCGCACGCCGAACTTCTTCATCTCGAGTCGGCAAGCCGGCGCACGGAGGCAGAGGCGGATCAAACCAATCCGCTCGTATTGCGGGATCGCGCCTACCTCCGTAATTGCTGGGTCGACCTGTTCGACCGGGATCCCCATTTCAGTCCGCATCTTTCACGGACGCGGACCTCCACCCCCTTGAGCAATGCGCCGACCATCACCCCCCGCGCGATTCTCCGCCGCCTTGCCGATGCCGCGCACGTCTCCGTCATTCACATTCCGCGGGCCGGCGGCGTGGCGTTTCGCGAACGCTTCGTTGCCGAGCTCTCCAGGCGCGACGTCCTTGTCCTGTCGCCGCGGCACATGATGGAATGCTACGAGGGCGATCGGGTGGCCATCGGTGCTGTTCGCGGACATCTGGAGGAGGCCGCCGTCCTGTATTCCCATGCCTCGCATGGCTTCAGCGAGATGATCGGCATCGACTGCGCTTATGGAACCGTCCTCCGCGACCCGGTCGAGAGGATCGTTTCACATTGGCGGCATCTGACGGAGGCCCCCTTCGGACCGCTCGCCGAAACGCCGCTCGCCGCGATGGACCTTGCCGACGCAATCCGAAAAGGACTGGTGCCCGCGAACCTGATGTCCCGCATGCTGCTCGGCGACAAGGTGGAAGACGTACGCTGGGCCGAGATCATGGCCGCCGGCCGTGCCTATGGCGGCGATTTCTGCGGCTTCGGCGTACCGGCCAGCGTCTGGCGGGGTGAGATCGACGATTTTCTGAGCCAGCCTCCGACCGAGCCCGACCACGATCTGTCGCGTCTCGACAGCCTCATGGAGCGACTCGATACCGACTTCGCCTTCGTCGGCACCCTCGAAGCGATCGAACCGTTGCTCGCTGCCCTGGTCCGGCACTTCGGCTGGCGGGAGCAGGCGCCACTCGTGTCCCTCAATGCCGCCCCAAGCCCGCCGGAGGACCTGGACCCCTCGATCCGCGCCCTGATCGAGGAGTACAATCAGCTCGACCGCGCCCTCTACGACCGCATCGCCGCCCGCCCGGACGCGTATTTCATCAATCCAGATGCTCTCGCCCGGTTTTCCGGCGATCGGGGTGGCGCGCGCCGGCGCGGCGCGGCTGCCTGATCGCCTACGGCTTCGCGCTCACAGAATCCGGTGGCGGGCGAAAACGGTCGCCAGCGATTCGCCGGCTTCCAGCTCCTTGCGGACGGTGGTTTCCTGCGTGACCTTTTCGAGGGAGAGCGTGATCACTTCCTCGGCGATCGCGGCGGGGATCACGACGACCCCGTCGACGTCGCCGAAGACCCAGTCGCCGCTCGACACGGCGGTGCCGCCACACTCGACCGGGATGTCGATCTTCATGACGACGCCGCGCCCCTTGCTGTCGAGCGGCCCGATGCCGCCGGCGAAGACCGGGAACTTCATGCTGCGGATCACGCGTACATCGCGGACCAGACCGTCGGTGACGCAGCCGGCGGCGTTGCGCGCCCGCGAGGCGGTGGAGAGCAGTTCGCCCCACGGCGCGATCCGCTTGCCGTCGGGGCAGCCGAGCACCGGCACGTCGTCCTTGGCCAGGCTGTCGATGAGCTTGATCTCGAGCTCGTAGGGGTTGGCCCCCTCCTCGACGTGATAGACCGGCATGTAGAGACCGGTGCGCGCCCGGCCGAACAGGGTCAGGCTCTCGTCGAGTGGCCGCACATGCGGGGCCATAGCGTGATTCCAGATGCCGCGTTCGTCGAGGATGTCGGAGATCACGCCGGAATAGAGCGTGCTCCGGGCGGTCGCAATCAGGGCGTCGTCCATGCTCAGTGGTCTCTCGTCTGGTTGGCTAGCGGCGGGAGGGAACGCCCACGAAACGGATTGCCAGCAGCGACAGGCCGGTGCTGCCGGCAAGAATAATCGTGACCAGGGCATTGATATCAGGGGTGAAGCCCATGCGCATCATCGCCCACAGCCGCATCGGCAGCGTGCTCTTGGTGCCGGTGACGAGGAGGGTGATCAGCGTCTCGTCGAACGACAGGGCAAAGGCGAGGATCGCCGAGGCGCCGAAGGCCGACATCAGGCTCGGGCGCGAGCACGTAGCGGAAGGTCTGCCAGCGGCTGGCGCCCGAGATCGAGCGAGGCCTCGACCAGGCTCGAGCGGCAGCGTCTGCAGCCGGGCGAGGATGATGCGGTAGGCGAGCGCCAGGACGAAGACCGTGTGGCCGATGATCACCGTGACCAGCGACCGCGGGATATCCGTCTCGCGGAAGAAGACGAGCAGCGACAGGCCGGTGATGATCGGCGGCATCAGGAACGGCAGGAAGATGAGGAGCTGCAGCACGTCGCGGAATCGCGACCGGCTGCTATTGTAGTAGAAGGCGAGCGCCGTGCCGAGGATGAGCGCAAGGCACACCGCCACGCCGCCGACGAGAAGCGTGTTGAGCACCGCGTCGATGATGCCCTCGTCGTGGACCAGCGACCGGTAGGCGTCGAACGAGAAGCTGTCCCACTGGACGGCGTTGTTCTCGAACTTGAAGAAGGAGAAGAAGATCGCGACGAGCAGCGGTCCGTAGAGGACGAGGAGGACGAAGCCGGCGATCAGGCCGAGGATCGCCAGCGCGGTGGCGACAGGCGGATCACAGCTGGTGCCTCGCGCGCGTCAGCAGCCCGGTGCCGACGATCGCGACCAGGACGACCACCAGCAGGATGACGGAGAGGGCCGCGCCGAACGGCCAGTTGAAGGCGAATCCGAACTGGCTGTAGATGATGCGGCCGAAGGTGAAGCCGCTGGTGCCGCCGACCATCTGCGGCGTGACGAAATCGCCCAGCGCCAGCACGAAGGTGAAGGTGGCGCCGACGATGGTGCCCTGCAGGCTGAGCGGCAGGATCGACATCGGCGGAAGGTCTGGAACGACGATGGCGCCGAGGTCGGCCGAGGCGTCGATCAGGTCGACGCGGGAATCCGCTCGAGCGCGATGAAGATCGGCAGCATGGCGAAGGGCAGGAGGATGACCGACAGGGTCAGGAGCACCGCCTGCAGATTGAAGATCAGGAAGGTCAGCGGCTGATCGATGATGCCGAAGAACAGAGCAGGATGCGGTTGAGGAAGCCGTTGCCGCCGAGGATGGCGCGGATGGCGTAGATCTTGATGATGTAGCTCATCATCAGCGGGATGACGAAGATCACCATCATCACGTATTTGCGCCGCCCTTCGAGGCTGGCGAGCAGGTAGGCGACGGGATAGCCGAAGGCGACGGTGATCGCCGCGACGCCGAGGCAGAGCCAGCAGGTGTTGAGGAAGACCGGCAGGAAGGCCGCGTCCGGTGAAGAAGCGCACGTAGTTTCGAAGCGTCAGCTCGCGGACGATGTCGCCGTGGTCGACGTAGTAGAAGCTCTGGATGAGAAACAGGACCAGCGGCAGCAGGATGAAGACGACCGGCAGCGCATAGGCGAGGAGCGTGATGACGAGGCGGTAGCCGGCGTGCCGCCCGTCTTCGTCGCGCCCTGCCACCGGCGCCGCCGTCACGTCGTCACCACGTAGCATTCATCGGCGCTGAAGCCGATCTCGGCCTCGTCGCCGACGGCGAGCGGGATGCCGGAGGCGCGGCTCGCGAGCTTGATCATCAGCGCGCGGTCGGGCTCGGCCAGCGGGCGGGCCACGACCTGGGAGACTGGGCCAACGAAGCTCATATCCTCAACCCGCACATGCAGGCGGTTCTGCGCGCCCTCCCCGGCGCTGCCGACGGTGATCGCCTCGGGCCGGACAAGCAGCTTTCCGGGGCGACCCACCGTGACCTCCGCGAGCCCCGGGCGATCGTCGACCGCGCAGCGGAAGGTGCCGATCTTCGATGTGACTTCGCGGTAGCCGCCATTGAGGTCGCCGATGGCGATGTCAATGAGGTTGTTGTCGCCGAAGAAGCGGGCAACATATTCGTTGGCCGGGCGGTAGTAGACCTCCTCCGGCGAGCCGATCTGCTCGATCTGGCCGTTGTTCATGACGCAAATGCGGTCGGCGATGGTGACCGCCTCCTCCTGGTCGTGGGTGACGAAGAGGAAGGTCGTTCTGATCTCGTTCTGCAAGCGCTTGAGGAAACGCTGCATCTGGCGGCGGAGTTCGGCGTCGAGGGCGCCGAGCGGCTCGTCAAGGAGGATGAGTCGCGGCTCGCAGATGATGGCGCGGGCGAGCGCGACGCGCTGCTGCTGGCCTCCGCTCAGCTGCGACGGGTAGCGCTCGGCGTACTCCTCGAGCGCGACGAGACGCAGCGTCTCGATGACCCGCTCGCGAATCGCGCGCCTTCGGCTCACCGCGGACCTTGAGGCCGTAGCCGACATTCGCCTCGACGGTCATGTGCGGAAAGAGGGCGTAGTCCTGGAAGACGGTGTTGAACGGCCGGCGATTGATCGGCATCGCCGAGATGTCCGCGCCGTCGAGCAGGACCACGCCGGTGGTCGGCCGGACGAACCCGCCGACAGCCGAAGGATGGTGGTCTTGCCGGAGCCGCTCGGCCCGAGCACGGTCATGAACTCGCCGTCGCGGAGAACGAGATCGACGTCGTGCAGGACCTCGACCCCGCTGTAAGATTTGGCGACCTGCCGCAACTCGATCAGGGTCTTCGGTGCTTCGTCCATGGAGCCGGCTGAAAGACCTTTCGGCTAGACTATAGCAAGCGGCCGCCGGGCGTCCGAGCGTCCGGCGGCCATAATTCAGGTTACGGTCAGGGCGTCGCCTTGACCTCGTTCCAGAGGTCGGCGCGCTTGGTCGGGTCCTCGACCGTCTCGAGCCAGACCAGCTTGTCGCCTGCTGCCGGCGCTCGGCGAACGGAACCACGGTGTTGCCGAAGCCGGTGCGCTCGGAGAGCTGCTGGCCGATCTTCTTCTGCAGGACGAAGTTGACCCATTGCTCGGCCAGCGTCCTTGTCCTGCACGCCCGTCGTCATCGCCCAGGTGTCGAGCCAGGCGAGCGCGCCCTCCTTGGGATTGACGTAGGCGATATGGGCGCCGGCATCCTGCATCGTCTTCACCTGCTGCTGGCCGTAGTTGGCAAAGATGAGGGCGACGTCATTGTGCTGGTAGAGCTGCAGCGCCTCGTCGGCGGTGGTGTAGAAGCTCAGCACATTGTGCTTCAGGTCGATGAGCTTGTCCTTGGCGGCCTGCATCTGCTCGTCGGTCAGGTGATACGGGTCCTCGATGCCCATGGAGAGCGCGGTGATGGAGAAGTTGTGCTCGCCATTGTCGTAGCCGAGAACCTTGCCGGCGTATTGCGGATCCCACAGCGCGTTCCACGAAGTCCGGCGGCGTCTTCACCTTGTCGGTGTCGTAGATCAGGCCGATCGAGTCGAAGGCATAGGGAATCGCATAGACCTTGCCGTCACGCATCACCCCGGTGACCTTGCTGAGGTCCTGGAAGCGCGGCAGCGTGTTCTTCTGGTTCGGAACCTTGCTGAGATCGTAGGGCTCGACCAGGCCGAGATCGAGGTAGCGCTGGAGCTGGGCGGTGTTGACGGCGAAGAGGTCGAAGTCCTTGCCCTCGCTGCCCTTGATCTTCGCCCAGATCTCGTCGTCGGTTCCGATGAAGACGACGTTCACGTCGGCGCCCGTCTGCTGCTCGAATTCCTTGACCCAGTCGGGGTCGGCATAGCCGTCCCACGCCAGAATCCTCAGTTCCTTCGCCTGGCCTGGTGCCGGCGACGCGGCCAGGGCAAGCGCCCCGACGGCCGCGGAAAGCAGGCCGGTCAGTAAAAGCTTCATGATCCTTCTCCCTCTCTGTGGTTAGTGAGTATGCCCATCGTTTCGGCGTGGCCTCTCCCGATCCGGTGTTGTCGATCCTATCGTTCTCCCCCGGCCTAAACCCAGCCGCCGTCGACGATGATAGTTCTGCGCGCTGCACATCCGGCTGTCGTCTGAGGCGAGGAACAGCAGCATCCGCGCGACGTCGGGCGGATAGAGCCGGTCCGCCAGGCACTGGCGCTCGTCGATCTGCCGGTTGCCTTCCGGCGTCACCCACAGGTCGAGCTGCCGCTTCGTCATGATCCAGCCGGGCATGACGCAGTTGACGCGGATGCGTTCCGGCCCGAGCTCGCGGGCAAGGCCGCGGGTCATCCCGTTGATCGCCGACTTGGCGGTGACATAGGCGATGCAGTCGGGGTCGCCGACCATCCAGGTGATCGAACCGAGATTGACGATCGAGCCGCCGCCGGAATCGCGCATCTGCGGGCGGACCGCCTGCACCGCGAAGACCTGATGATGGAGATTGACTGCCATGCGGTCATCCCAGAAGTCGACGGTGAGATCGTCGAGCTGATGACGATCGTCGTTGCCGGCATTGTTGACCAACACCTTGATTGGCCCGTCCTCCTCGCCGACCCTGGTGATCGCCGCCTGCAGGGCATCGATGTTCTTGACGTCGACCGGAATGAAGCGCGGCTTCCTGTGGCCGCGAGCGCCGATCCGCTCGATGAGGGCCTTCGAAGCGTCTTCCTGGATGTCGACAAAGGTGACCCGGGCGTTCTGCGCGCAGAAATGCTCAACGATGCTCTCGCCGATGCCGGCAGCACCGCCGGTGACGAAGACCACCCGGTTATCGAGGCTCGGATATCTGGCGTCGGTCTCTTCCATGGTCCGGAATCCCGTCAGCCGTCAGTGCGAGTGCCGCGGGACGGCCGCGCCCCGCGTTCCGCGCAGGAAGTCGAGATCGGCACCCTGGTCGGCCTGGAGCACGTGGTCGACATAGAGGCGCTGATAGCCGCGCCGCCATGGGCGGGTGCGGCGGCCGCCAAGCGCTGCGCGGCGCCGCGGCGAGCTCCTCCTCGGGCACGTCGAGGTGCAGCCGGCGCGGCCTCGACGTCGAGCTCGATCATGTCGCCGTCGCGCACCAGCGCGAGCGGGCCGCCGGCGGCCGCCTCCGGCGCGACGTGCAGGACGACGGTGCCGTAGGCCGTGCCGCGACATGCGCGCGTCGGAGATGCGCACCATGTCGGTGATGCCCTTGCGCAGCAGCTTGGGCGGCAGGCCCATATTGCCGACCTCGGCCATGCCGGGATAGCCCTTGGGCCCGCAGTTCTTGAGCACCATGACGCAGGTCTCGTCGATGTCGAGGCTCTCGTCGTCGATCCGCGCCTTGTAGTCCTCGATGCTCTCGAAGACGACGGCGCGGCCGCGGTGCCGCATCAGCGCCGGGGTCGCGGCCGAGGGCTTGATGACGGCGCCGTCGGGCGCGAGGTTGCCGCGCAGCACGGCGATGCCGCCATCGCGCGGTCAGCGGCCGGTCGATCGGGCGGATGACCTCGCTGTTCCAGTTCGGCGCGTCGGCGACGTTCTCCCAGATGGTGCGGCCGTTGACGGTGAGCGCGTCGCGATCGAGCAGGCCGTCCTCGCCCAGGGCGCGCAGCACCGCCGGCAGGCCGCCGGCATAGTAGAAGTCCTCCATCAGGAAGCGGCCGGACGGCATCAGGTCGACGATGGTCGGCACGTCGCGGCCGAAGCGGTCCCAGTCGTCGAGGCTCGAGCTCGACGCCGACCCGGCCGGCCAGCGCCAGCAGGTGGATGACGGCGTTGGTCGAGCCGCCGAGGGCGCCGTTGGCGCGGATGGCGTTGTCGAAGGCCTCGCGGGTGAGGATCTGCGACATGCGCAGATCCTCGTTCACCATCTCGACGATGCGCCGGCCGGTAAGCTGGGCGAGCAGCCGCGGCGCGGCGTCGACCGCCGGGATGGCGGCGTTGCCGGGCAGGCCCATGCCGAGCGCCTTCGACCATGGCTGGCCATGGTCGAGGCCGTGCCCATGGTCATGCAGTGGCCGGCGGAGCGCGACATGCAGGCTCTCGGCGTCGAGGAAATCGGCGAGCGACATCTGGCCCGCCTTGACGTCCTCGCTGAAGCGCCAGACGTCGGTGCCGGAGCCGACTTGCCTTGCCGCGGAAGCGGCCGTTGAGCATCGGGCCCGCCGGAGACCGCGATGGCCGGCAAGTCGCAGCTTGCCGCGCCCATCAGCAGCGCCGGCGTGGTCTTGTCGCAGCCGACGATCAGGACGACGCCGTCGATCGGGTTGCCGCGGATCGACTCCTCGACGTCCATGCTGGCGAGATTGCGGAACAGCATGGCCGTCGGCCGCAGGTTGGATTCGCCGAGCGACATGACCGGAAACTCGAGCGGCAGGCCGCCGGCCTCGAGCACGCCGCGCCTCACCTTCTCGGCGATCTGCGCGGAAATGGGCATTGCAGGGCGTCAGCTCGGACCAGGTGTTGCAGATGCCGATGACCGGCCGGCCGTCGAAGGAGATCGGCGGGCAGGCCCTGATTCTTCATCCAGCTCCGGTGCATCATGGCGTTCTTGCCGGTGCCGCCGAACCAGGCCTGCGAGCGAAGTTTCCGACCAGTCATCTATTTCGCCCTCTTCCTGCCCGCCTGGCTCTTGCGCTGGCGGACCTTCATCGCCTTCGCCGCGTCGTGCTCGGCGTCGTCGATGAGCCGGGTCATCGCTTCCCGCGCCGCATTCGGATCGCGGGCACAAAGCGCGTCGTGGACGGCGCGATGGAGGGGCAGCGAATGGGCCTGGCCACGGGGATTGTCGAGCGACAGATACATGCTGGTGGTCAGCGCGGTCTCGATGACGCCGCTCAGCGAGCGGATCATGCCGTTGTCGACGGCGTTGAGGATTCCGAGATGGAACTGGAGGTCGGGGCCGATGAACTGCCGGCCATCGTCGCCGGCGGCGTCCATGCCGTCGAGCGCGGCGGCCATATCTTCGAGCTGCGCGTCGGTCGCCCGCACCGCCGCGAGGGCAGCAACCGAGGGCTCGATAGCGCGACGCAGTTCGAAGATCTCGCGGACGAAGGTGACTCGCGGCGCGACGGCCAGCTGCCACGACAGGACGTCCGGATCGAGCAGGTTCCAGTGCTTGGCCGGACGCACCCGGGTGCCGGTCTTCGGACGCGATTCGACCAGTCCCTTGCTGATCAGCACCTTGGTCGCCTCGCGGAGAACCGTGCGGCTGACACCGAGCTGGGCGCCCCATTCGGCTTCGGCCGGCATCGCGGTGCCCGGCGGCAGCTCGCCGCTGATGATCCTCAGTCCGACGGCATGCACGACCCGGCCGAGAAGCCCACGGTTCGAGCCGAGCGAGCGGTTCAAGCCGTGCGCTTCGGAGCGCGCTATCGCGCTGCTCCAGACGTCCCGATCGAGCGCCAGTTCCGTCACGTCCGCTGTCCCACCTGACCCCTTCAATCGCTGCTATGATATTATGATAAGAGCAAATGCAACAAGTCAAGCGCCGGCAGCGCAAAGCTGCGTCGTCCCGATCTCTCTGTGGATTGTCGGGGCTGCCTCGGGCGCAGTTACCGGCTTCCGGCGCGAAGCTCGGCGGTGCGGGCCTCGTCGAGGCTCATGTCGTCGCGAACCGCGACCGCATAGACGGTCTCCGCGCGCTCGCGGCTGACCCAGCCTTCGGTGACGTCGTGGAAAACGCGGGCCACGTCGCGTTCTTCGGGCGGGCCATAGCCACCGCCGCCGCAACTGAACGACACCATCGCCTCGTCGGGGCGGATCACCACCTCGGCGCAACCGGGGACCGGCTCGAGCGAACCGTCGGCGCGGCGGCGAAACTGCGAGCTCGGCGCGCCGGCATGACCGCCCCGCGTGCCGGCGGCGGGATTGACATTGCCGTCGCTCACATAGGCGACGGTCATGTCGCAGCCGACCGGCGAGAACTCCGCATAGGCGGCAAGCGCGCCGCGAAAGCGCCCGGCGCCTTCGGTGTCCGGCAGCAGGCGGCGCTGATGGACGAAGATCGGGTGGCGGAGCTCGTCGATCTCGATCGAATCCTGGTAGCACATGCCGGCATTGCCGACGTGAAGGATGGTGAGCCAGCCGTCGGTCTGCGGGGTGCCGGCGCCGCCGGTGCAGCCGAGATAGACCTCGTTGACGAAGGGCTTGCCGTCGTGGACGCCGGAGATGACGCCGATCGACGGCGGGATGACGGCGCCGGTCTCGGCCATGCCGAGGCCGTCGGCGAGCTCGGCAATGGCGCACTGCACCGGGTTGGCGACGCGGTCGGCGATGTTGGTGGTGGCGACCGAGCAGGACGTCGGATGGCTCGGCCGGCCGGCGATGCAGCCGTCGCGCAGGAGCACCCTGATCCGGCGGAAGCTGCCCTCGTTCTTCGGCACCGTGTGGTCGATGGAGTTGAAGATCGCCGACCATCGGCGCCGACAGGGCGCAGCCTTCCGACAGGTTGAGGCCGTTCTCCATGCGAGTCCGGATTGTCGCGGAGGTCGACCTCGATCATTGCGTCCTCCGGCTTCGACCTCGACGGTCGACCTTGATGTCGACGCCCTCGGGCGGCGTGCCGGGGAACGGGTCGTGGGTGCTGGTGCGGGTGACGCGGCCCTTCGGCATCTGCGCGGACCGCCTCGATCATCCGCTTCTCGCTGTAGTCGAACCATTGCTCGGTGTAGGCGTCGAGCGCGTCCCAGCCGACCTCGCGGCCGAGCGCCAGGAGCTCGCGCTCGCCGACCCGGGCCGCGCCGAGCGTCGCCAGATAGTCGCCCCACCACTGGTCGGGCACGCGGATGCGCATCCGGCACATGCGGACGATGTCCATCGACGTGCTCGTAGTCGCTCTGCACCTTGACCGCCGGGAAGATCAGCGCCCCCTCGGCATAGACGTCCCTGGCGGCGCCCATATAGGTGGTCGGCAGCGCGTTGCCGCAGTCGGCCTGGTGCGCCTTTGGCGAGCACCGTGAAGCGGTGGACGCCGTCGTCGTCGATGACCGGGACGAGGATCGAGTGGTCGGCCGGGTGGGTGCAGCCGTGATAGGGCGAGTTGTGCAGGAAGGCGTCGCCGCGCTTCAGCTCCGGGTGATTGTCGCACATGGTGCGGCACATCATTTCCGGCCCGAGCAAGACGTGGATCGGCAGGCTCTCGGCGGCGGCGAGCAGCTCGTGCAGTCGGCGGTCAGCACGGCGCAGGAGAAGTCGTGGGCGATGTTGAGGATGCCCGAGCGGCCGGTGCGGAACAGCGTGTTCGACATCTTGCGCGCGATGCCGTTGAACCGGGCGGTGAGCATCGCCATGCGGATACCGTCGATGTTCGAAGCCGGGGCGTTTGTCATACCGTTCCCCCTAGTAGCCGACGTCGATGACAAGACTGCCGGACCTGTCGCGCACCGCCCGCGCTCCGGTATCAATAACGATCGAGGTGAAGCTCGAACTCGACGATCGCCGGGCCGGCGACCACGGCGCCCTCGCCGAGCGCTTCGAAGCGATAGACGTCGACCGTACGCCAGCCGGCACCAACGAAGTGCACGTCGCGCGCCGGCAGCCGGGACGCACTCGCCGGCGACCGCAGGCGGCCGGGTTCCGCACGACCGAACGGGCAGCGGACCTCGGCGTTCCAGCCGATGGTCTCGATCGGCAACTCCGGGTCGCTGATCGCGAAGATCTCCTCGTGGGTGCGGTGGAAATCGGCTGAGAGCGCTGCGACGTCCGCGGCCGAGGCGAAGCGGGCGGCGCGGAGCGGCACCTCGATCTCCCACGCCTGGTCCGGATAGCGCGCCTCGGTCGACCAGTGGATGGTGAAGGCGTCGGCGGCGCCGGCCGCCTCGGCAAAGGCCCGGCAGCGGGCCTCGAGGTCCGCCAGCACCGCATTCACGCCGTCGAAGTCGAAGGCCGGGCTCACCGTGTGGAACATGCCGTGATAGCGGTCGGTGAGATCGGAGATCAGCGCCCCGGCCGCGGCGAGCGCGGCGCCGGTCTCCGGGACCAGCACCCGGCGGCAGCCGAGCCGCCGGGCAATCGCCACGCAGTTGAGCCCACCAGCGCCGCCGCCGGCGACCAGCACCGCGTCGGTCGGGTCGATGCCCTGGTTGACGGTGATGTCCATGATCGCCTGGACCATGTTCTCGGTGGCGAGCTCGATGACGGCGGCGGCCGCCTCTTCCACCGACTTGCCGAGCGGTCCGGCGATGTCCCGCTCGGATGGCGGCTTCGGCAGCATCGCGATCGAGCGCCATGTCGCCGCCGAGAAAGAAATCGGCGTCGATGAAGCCGAGCACCAGCGCAGCATCGGTGACCGTCGGCTGCGTGCCGCCCCGGCCGTAGGCCGACCGGGCCGGGCACCGCGCCGGCGCTCTGCGGTCCGACATGGAGCAGGCCGCCCTGGTCGACCCAGGCGATCGAGCCGCCGCCGGCACCGATGCTCTTGACATCGACGGACGGCAAGCCGGTCATGTGGCTGCGAAAGCGGCGGCCGAGCCAGGTCTCCCGCGTGTGCGGGATGCGGCCCTGGCGGACCAGGCGAACATCGTAGGTCGTGCCGCCGGTGTCGCCGACGATCAGCGTGTCCGTCTCGTCCGATCGCGCATAGGCGAGCGCCCCGACCGGCGCCATGCTCGGACCGGAATTGATCAGCTGCACCGGCGCCTCGGCGATGCTGGCGGCGTCCATGACGCCGCCTCGCGAGGTGACGATCACCACCCGGCCGCCGAAGCCCGCGTCCCGCAGCCGGCTTTCGAGGCCGGTCATGTAGGAGGTCATGATCGGCTTCAGCGATGCGTCGAGCGCCGTCGACATGGCCCGCCGATATTCGCGGATCGACGGATTGATGCGGTGCGAGAGCGTGAAGGGGACGCCGGGCAGGTGCGCCTCGATCAGCCGGCCCACCGCCAGCTCGTGCGCGGGGTTGACGATCGACCACAGGAGGCAGACCGCAACCGCCTCGACATCGAGGGCGGCCAGACGCTCCAGGATCACGCATGGCGGCGGCCTCGTCGAGGGCAAGCTTGACGCTCCCGTCGGCCATGATCCGCTCGGGGATCTCGAAGGTCAGCGCCTTCGGGATATAGGGCTCGGGATAGGGCGTGGTGAAGTTGAAGGCTTCCGCCCGGCCGCCCTCGCGAAACACCAGCGATGTCCGGGTGCCCGCTGGTCGTCAGGAAGGCGGTACGGGCCGTCGAGCCGGTGACGATGGCGTTGATGGCGTGGGTGGTGCCGTGCACCAGAATCTCGCCGCGGCCGAGATAGGCGGCAAGCGACTCGCCGGCCGCCTCCGCCGCTGTCGCCAGCGCGTCGATGACGCCGGCGACCGGATCGGCCGGGACTGTCGCGGTCTTGAACATAGCAAGGCCGCCGTCCGGCTCGGCCACCACGAGATCGGTAAACGTTCCGCCGGTGTCGACCGCGAAACGAAGCTTGCCCCCACTCAAACGCAACTCCCCCCGTGACCGCCGCGCTCCGGGCCGAGCGGGCGCATTGGCATACGATCTTTTGAATCGGCCGACAATCGCCGCCGATGCCGGTCAGTGCGGCGCCTTCGCCGCATCGAGCTTCGGCGTGAACCGCTGCGACGGACCACCCAATAGCATGCGATACGCCACGATCTTGCCGGCGTTCTCGATGACGAACCAGACCAGCGCATAGCCCCACACCAGCAGCGCATAGCCCCAGCCGATCGGCTCGACGATCCAGCCATAGACCGCCGCCAGCGTGCCGAGCACCTGCGTCGCCTCGCAGGCGAAGAACAGCCGCCAGTTCGGCCACGGCCGCTGCCAGAACCAGCCGATATTGCGGGTGACATAGATGGTCAGATGGCCGGCGACCGAGCAGCTTGAGGAAGATCAGGGTCTGCAGCGTTCGGGCGCGGCATGTGCAGAAAGCGGTCGGCGAACCAGAACAGGCCGAAGCTCTCGATCACGCCGATGATGCCGAGCGTGAGCCGCTCAGGATCAGCACGCGCTTCATGTCCCAGCGCACCGGTCGCGGCGCCACCGTCACGTCGTCATAGGCGATCATCATGATCGGCACGTCGTTGAAGATCGCCAGCAGCACGATCATCACCGCGGTGACCGGATAGAAGTCGAAGACGATGATCGACAGCGTCATGAACAGCAGCACGCGGATGGTCTCGGCGATGCGATAGGTGGCGTAGCTGGTCATGCGCTCGAAGATGCGCCGCGCCTCCTCGATCGCCCGCGCGATCACCGACAGGCCGGGCGCGGTGAGGACAAGGTCGGCGGCGGCGCGTGCCGCGTCGGTGGCGCCGCTCACCGCGATGCCGATGTCGGCCTGCTTGAGCGGCGGCGCGTCGTTGACGCCGTCGCCGGTCATGCCGACGATGTGGCCGGCCTGTTGCAGCGCGCGCACGATCTTGAACTTGTGCTCCGGAAATACCTCGGCGTAGCCGTCGGCATCCTCGATGCGCTCGATGTCGCCGTCGCCGTCGTCGGGGAAGATCTCGCGCGCGGAGACGATATCGGTGCCGAGGCCGAGCTTGCCGGCGATTTCGCTGGCGATGGAGGTGTGGTCGCCGGTCACCATGCGCACCTGCAGCCCCATCCCCTTGGCCTCGGCGATGGTCTCGGCCGAGTCGTCGCGCGGCGGGTCGAACAGCGGCAGAAGCCCGAGGAATTGCCATTTCCCGTCGTCGCCGGTCTTGGCGACGCCGAGGGTGCGGAAGCCGCGGCTGGCGAGCTCGTCGGTCGCCTTCTGCATCTGCTGCCGTACTGCGTCGTCGGACTTGGCGAGATCGAGGATGACCTGCGGGGCGCCCTTGGCCACCTTGTAGCTCTTGCCGCTTGCCTGGACCTCGGCCTCGGCCCGCTTGCTCACGGGATCGAAGGGGGTGAAATTGCTCACCTTGTAGGTATCGAGCTGATGCTGGTCCTTGAGCCCCGCGAGCACCGCCGCGTCGATTGGATCGGGCGCGTCCCGCTCGCAGGTCAGCGACGCGGCGAGCAGCAGAGCCTGCTGCTGTTCTCCTTCGACCGGGACGGGATCGCCGAGCGTCAGCTCGTTCTTGGTCAGCGTGCCGGTTTTGTCGGAGCACAACAGGTCCATGCCGGCCATTTCCTCGATCGAGACCAGCCGCGAGACGATCGCCTTCATGGCGGCCAGCTTCGACGCGCCAACCGCCATGGTCACCGACAGCACGGCCGGCAGCGCCACCGGGATCGCCGCGACGGTGAGGATCAGCGCGAAGACCAGGGTGTTGACCAGATCGTTGCCGCGGAACAGGGCGACGATGAGAATGAGCGACGACGAGGGCGAGCGTGATCATGATCAGGAAGTTGCCGATCCGCAGCACCGCCTGCTGGAAATGCGAGTGCTGCTGCGGCCGTCTCGACCAGTTGCGCGGTCTTGCCGAAGTAGGTCTTCATGCCGGTCGCGGTGACCACCGCCCGCATCTCGCCCTGCCGCACGATCGAGCCGGAATAGGCCGTGTCGCCGGCCTTCTTGTCGACGGGCAGCGACTCGCCGGTGAGCGCCGACTGGTCGACGCTGAGATAGTCGCCCTCGCGCAGCTCGACATCGGCCGGCACGATGTTGCCGAGCTTGATCAGGACGACGTCGCCGGGCACCAGCAGCCGGGCGGCGATATCCTGCCACTTGCCGTCGCGCAGGACGCGGGCCGACGGCGCCAGCCGCTGCTTCAGCGCGTCGATGGCGTTGTCCGCCTTGAATTCCTGGAAGAAGCCGACGCCGGCATTGATCAGCAGCATCGCGACGATGATGGCGAGGTCATCCCACCGCTGGGTCGCGCCGGAAAGGATGGCCGCCGCCTCGATCATCCAGGGGATCGGCCCCCAGAAATAGGAAAGCAGCTTCTTGAGCGGGCTTTCCTTCTTCTCGGTGATGGCATTTTCGCCGTTTTCGGCGAGCAACCGCTTCGCTTCGTCAGTCGAAAGGCCCTTCAGGGGCTCGGTTTTCTTCGCCTCGCTTGCGGAGCTGGCGTCCCGCGCCTCCGGTTGTCCGGTCATCGGTGCCTCCGTCAGAGCAAAATTGCAGTCGAGTGGGAACCTCTACCATCCGTATCTTAACGTATGACAACGGTGTTACCGTTCGACCGTGGCGACGCGGCCCAATGTCGCCCCTCAGGCCGATTCTGTCGACGCGCGCCGGGGGTGACGGTGGCCGCAGCCGCAGCCTCACCGCAATTTGAACGTGGCATTAAGGTCATCGATCGCCGCCTGGTCGAGGTGGCGGACCGCCATGCCGCGGGTGAGCACCACCAGCTTGGCCGCCTCCTCCAGCTCCTCCGCCGCGTAGACCGCTGCATCGAGAGAAGCGCCGGCCACCACCGGCCCGTGATTGGCGAGGAGCAGGGCGGAATGGTCGGCCGCCGCTGCGAGGACCGCCGGCACGATGTCGGCGGAGCCCGGTCGCGCGTAGGGAAGCACCGGGACCTTGCCGAGCCGCATCACCGCGTAAGGGGTGATCGGCGGAATGGCGTCGGCCGGGTCGGTGTCGGCGAGACAGGAGACGAGCGTGGCATAGGTGGAATGGAGATGGACCAACGCCCGCGCGCCCGGCCGCGCCTGATAGACGGCGAGATGAAGGGGCAGCTCCTTGGTCGGCGCATCGCCGCTCCGGTGCAGGCCGTCGCCGTCGAGCTTCGAGATCGTCGCCGCGTCGAGGAAGCCGAGGCACGAATTGGTCGGCGTGACGAGATAGCCGTCGTCGAGCCTGGCGGAAATGTTGCCGGAGGAACCGGCGGTCAGTCCGCGCTCGAACAGCGAGCGCCCCCATTTGACCATCCCGGCGCGGAGTTCGGCTTCGCTCATGGCGATTCGACGGCCCTCAATGCTTTGGCGAAGAAATCGGTCGCGCCGAAATTGCCGCTCTTCAGCGCAAGCCCCAGCGGCGGATCGCCATCGGCAATCAGGATCGGAACCCCCGGGTCGATCTCGCGGCCGATACGGAGCGTGTCGAGCTTCAGCGCGGTGATCACCGCGCCCGACGTCTCGCCGCCGCCAACGATAAGGCGACGGACGCCCATATCGACGAGGCCGACAGCGAGCTCGGCGAACAGGGTCTCCACCGTCGACGCGACGGTCTCGCGGCCATAGCGGTCCTGCGCGGCCGTCACCTCCTCCGGGTCGGCGGTCGAGTAGACCATCGGCTCGGCGGCCAGATGATCCTCGACGAAGCGGAGAGCGTCGGCCGCGGTCGCCCGCCCCTCGATGAGATCGCCGGGCGTGATCGCCAGAGCGGGATGATCGGCGAGAAAGGCAGCGACCTGGGCGCGGGAGGCCGACGAGCAGGATCCGGACAACGCGCAGCCCGGTCCGTCGATCGCGGGCAGCGGCGCCGCCGCCCCGCTCAAAAGCCCTTTCTTCTCGAAGTTGTGCGGAAGCCCGAGAGCGATGCCCGAGCCGCCGGTTACCAGGAGCGCGCCGTCAAGGGCGGCGCCAAGCGCGAAGAGATCATCGTCGACGATGGCGTCGGTGACGACGAGGCGGCGCCCGGCCGCGGCCTCCCGGTCAAGCATGGCGCGGACCGACTCCGGACCCTCCCGGACGACCGGATAGGGGATGAGACCGACGGGGCCACGGGTCTGCAGCGCCAGCCAGCGCCGAAGGTCGGGATCGGTCATCGGATTGAGCGGGTGCTTCTCCATCCCCGACTCGCTGAGGAGGCGGTCCTTCACGAAGAGGTGCCCCATATAGATGGTCCGTCCCGTCGTCGGGAAGGCGGGGCAGACCACCGCGACCGGGGCCGACAGGGCGTCGAGCAGCGCCTCGGCTACCGGGCCGATATTGCCGTCCGGCGTCGAATTGAAGGTCGAGCAGTATTTGAACAGGAACTGGCGGCAGCCCTGGGCGCGGAGCCAGTCCAGCGCGGCAAGCGATTGCGCGACTGCGTCGGCGACCGCAATCGACCGCGTCTTGAGCGCGACGACGCCGGCCTCGCAGTCGGCCGGCGCCGGCGCTTCCGGAACGCCGACGAGCTGGACGGTATTCATGCCGCCGCGGGCCAGCGTGTTGGCGACGTCGCTCGCCCCGGTGAAGTCGTCAGCGATGATTCCCAACAGCATGGGGCACCCTATCGCAGACAACGGCCCGGAGATAAACCGTGCTTCATCATCTCTGCGCCGATGCCGGAAGCCGGGACCGTGAAGCAATCACAGGACCACCGCCTTGGTATGCTCGAAAAGGGTGAAGCGGGTAATGCTTTTGGCCCTCACCAGGTCCTTCGTCGCCTGATCGAAGGCCTTGAAATGGCTGGTCGCGAGGTGGGCATCGAAGGCGGCGCGGTCGGTGTAGATCTCGTAGAGCACGACCCGGTCCTCGGCCTCGGGCACCAGAACGTCGAAACGATGGCAGCCAGGCTCGACATCGACCGACGTCGCCGCGTTCTCCTTCACCAGGTGGAGAAATCGGTCGCGCCCGCCGGAGACCAGATCGAACGCGACGGTGATGGCGAAGGTCGGTGCGGTCATTGTCGTCTCACGGTTCCCACTTTGCGCGCCGGCGTTCAGGCAAGCATCCGGGCGAGCCAGACGCCCAGTTCGGCCAGATGCCGGTCCGTCTGGTTGAGGGCGCGGCTCATGGCGGCGGAGGCATGCACCATCCCCTCCCAGATCCGGAGCTCATGCGGAATGCCGGCTTTCTCCGCCGCCTCGGCCAGCGCCACGCTGTCGTCGCGGAGCGGGTCGCATTCCGCCGCGGTGATAAAAAGGGGCGGCAGGCCATCGAGATTCGCATCGAGCGGCGCCACATAGGCCGGCGGATCGTCGGCCAGATCGCCGAGAAACTGCTTCTGGTACCAGAGGATGTCGGCGGAGGAGAGCAGGAAATCGCCGCCGCCGAAATGCTCGTAGGATTCGCCGCTCATCGCCGGATCGTAGGCGCCATAGATCAGCGCGGCGGCGCTCGCCTGCGGCAGCCCTTCGTCGCGGAGGCGAAGCGCCGTCCCGAGCGCCAGCGTCGCGCCGGCGCTGTCGCCGGAGAGGCCGAAACGCTGGGCGCCGATGCCGATATCCGCCTTGCCGGCGACGACCGCGGTAACCGCCGCCACGCAATCGTCGAGGGGGGCGGGATAGGGGTTCTCCGGCGCGCGACGGTAGTCGACGCTGACCACCGGCCTCCCCGAGAACAGCGCGATGCGGCGGGCGAGACCGTCATGGGTGTCGAGGTCGCCGGTCACCCAGCCGCCGCCATGGAAGTAGAATACCGGGCGGTCGCCCGACGATTCCGGATCGTAGATGCGCACGGGAATGTCGCGGTCCACCGTCTTCACAACGTCATCGCGCACGTCGGCGATGAAGAGCGGCTCGGCGCTCCAGTAGCCCACCCAGAGATCGCGGGTGCGGGCTCGCGCCGCCTCGGGCCCGAGTTCCGACACCGGCCGCTTGTCGCCGGGCCGTTCGGCCAGAAAGCGGAGGACTTTGGCGACCGCCGGTGAGACGGAAGCTTTCGGCTTGTGCTGGTTCATCGGCGCTGCACACCTACCCTTCCCGGCAAAGCTCAGCGGCCGCCCGACTCGACGCCGGCGAGGACCGCCATCCGCACCAGGTCGGAAAGGCTGCCGGCCTCCATCTTGTTCATGACATTGGCGCGATAGACCTCGACCGTGCGTGGACTGATGCCGAGGTCGTAGGCGATCGTCTTGTTGGGCAGACCGGCGACCAGCCCCTCCAGCACCTGGCGCTCGCGTTGCGACAAGGTGGCAAGCCGCGCGACGACACTGGACTTTTGCGCCTCGATCTCCCCCCTCTCCTCGCGCTCGCGAAGCGCCGCCTGGACCGCGGCGACGATCCTCTCGTCGTCGAAGGGCTTCTCGATGAAATCGAAGGCGCCGAGCTTCATTGCCTCGACCGCCAACGGAACATCGCCGTGACCCGTGATGACAATCACCGGCACGGCGATCTCGAGCTCCTTCAACCTGGCGAGCAGCTCGGTGCCGCTGATGCCCGGCATTCGCACGTCAGAGATGACGCAGCCGCAGCTAAGCTCTGGCGAGGCATCGAGAAACGCCATCGCCGATTTATAACCGCGCACCGTCATGCCGGCGGCTTCCAGTAGAAAGGACAGCGACTTGCGGACATCCTTGTCGTCGTCGATCAGGTGGACGACTACACTATTCTTCATGGGCTCCTGCCTCGGAACCCACAGTTCTTAGCGTGAAGCGGAAGGTCGTGCCATGGCCCGGTTCGCTTTCGGCGACGATTGTTCCGCCATGGGCGTTCGATGATCGTTCGCGAGATCGACAGCCCGACGCCCATCCCGTGCGCCTTGGTGGTGAGGAAGGGCATGAAAAGCTGCTCGGCCAGTTCCGTGGCAAGGCCCGGGCCGGTGTCGGCAACCCTGATCTCGACCATGCCGTCCTGGACGGCCGGCGCCGCCGAAATGGTGAGCTCCTTCCTGGCCGAACTCGGCGTCGCCATCGCCTCGATCGCATTGCGGACAGATTGAGCAGGACCTGCTGCGATCTGAACCCGGTCGGCCATCACGTCGTCGATCTGGCGGGCCATGATCGAACCGGATGCACGCGCACATCCGTGCTCCTTGGCGCCGACCAGCGCCAGGGCGCTTGCCTCCTCGACCAACCTGATGACGCTCTCCGACCCGCTGCTCGTTCTCGCCGCGCGCTACGAATTCGCGCAGGCGGCGGATGATCTCGCCGGCGCGCAGCGCCTGCTCCGCCGCCTTGTCGAGCGCGTCGCGAAACGTCGGGCCTGCCGGATCGGTGCTGGCAGCCAACAGGCGTTGCGACCCCGCGGATGTAGTTGGTGATCGCCGACAGCGGCTGGTTGAGCTCATGGGCCAGCGCCGAGGCCATCTCGCCCATGGCGGTAAGGCGCGAGATGTGAACAAGCTCCGACTGCAGCTCCTGCAGCCGCGCCTCGGTCGCCTGCCGCTCGGTCAGGTCGCGGATGAAGCCGGTGAAATAGCGGCTGTCGGCGCGAGCGCATCTCGCCCGACGGCCAGTTCCATCGGAAAGGTCGAGCCGTCGCCCGCGCAGTCCGACAACGACGCGGCCGATGCCGATGATGCGCCGCTGACCGGTCGTCAGGTAGCGCGTGATGTATTGCCGTCGTGTGCCTCCCGATAGGGCGACGGCATCAGCATGTCGACGTTCCTGCCGATCGTATCGGCGGCGGCGTGGCCAAAGAGCCGCTCCGCAGCGATGCTGAACGACTGGATGATGCCCGCTTCGTCGATCACCACCATCGCGTCGGGCACGGTTTCGAGAATCGATCTGAGATGCGCCTCACGGGCGATGAGGTCCGTCGCGAATTCTTCGGTTTCGGCCCGCAAACGGTGCAGCCGTTCGCCCATCGTCGCGATTCCCGCCCCAAGGAACGCGAAGCTCAGCGCCTCGACCATGTCGACACCGCCGATCAACCCTGTTGCGGCAAGGGCGAACGCCGCCGCGACCGCGAGGACCGTCGCGAGCAAGCCGGGCCCGAGGCCGCCATAGGCAGAGGATGCAAGCACGGCAACGCCGCCGAGCAGGAACAGCGTCGGCTCGCCGAGGCCGCTGATCGAGACGCTGGCAAGGATGGCGACGCCGACCGCCGCGACCGGGAGGGCGTAGCGCGGCAGCCAATCGGCAAACGCGCCAAATGCGCGCTCGGCCGGCTTCGCGGCTCCTTGCTCGAGATTGGTCTCCGTCATCACCCTCCGTTTGAAGCCGCCTTCACGCCTACGGGATTCCCCGTAGGGAGATTACCCGAATTCACCCGCCAGCCGCCCGAAGCTAATTTGACCCACATCAAGCCAGTGCACAGCCGAAGGAGGCACCGCCATGTTCTACCAGGAAACGCATCGTAGCCCGAGCCGTCCGGTTCATGCTGCCGTGTCGTCTAGCCCGGCGGTCGCCAAGCAGCAAGCACTGGCCGCGGCGCTCACCGCCATCGGCACGTCGATCCGCTGCGCCCGCAATTCCGAAGTGTATGGCGAGGGCGAACCGGCGGACACTGTCTACATCGTCGTCTCCGGTGCGGTGAGGACCTACAAGCTGCTCAGCGACGGGCGGCGCCAGATCGGCGACTTCCACATCGAGGGCGAGGTATTCGGTCTCGAGGCTGGCGCCGAGCGCCAGTTCACCGCCGAAGCGATTGCCGATTTGGTCGTGCTCGTCGGCAAGCGGAGTGTGCTGGTCGGCATGGCGGCGAATAACGCCGAACTCGCCCACGAGCTTTGGGTGCACACCGCAGGCGAACTGCAGCGCGCCCAGGACCACCTTCTCCTCCTCGGCCGCAAGCGGGCCCAGGAACGGGTCGCGACATTCCTCCTCGACATGGCCGGCCGCCGCAAGTCCGACATTTTCGTCGATCTCCCCATGTCTCGCCAGGACATCGCCGACTATCTCGGCCTGACCATCGAGACGGTGTCACGGACGCTGACCCGGCTCGAAGACGATGCCGCAATCGAGATTCCAACCTCACGCCGCATCGTGCTCCGCGACAAGCGGGCGCTCGGCCGGCTCAACGCATAACCGGCGAAGTCTCGCCGTCTCCAGGAGTGGACGAACGCCTCTGCCGCGATCGTCGCGCGAAAAAGCCGCGATCAAACCGACCGAACCGACGGCAGCGCACGTTGACAACCGCCGCGCGCTGCCGTTTTTTCGCCGTCGACCCGGGCTATGCGGCGCCCAGGCGGGCAATTCAGGCTTATCGTCAACTGGAGATAATCATGAACAAGGCGCGGTATCTGGGGCTCGGCTCGGCGGCGCTTCTGGCAGCGATGGTCGGCTTTTCCGGCCCCACATCTGCAGAAGTTTCAAGCGATTTCGTCGTCGGGGGATCGCCCTCCCAGGAAGGGTCATGGCCCTGGCAGGTCCGTCTGTTCGACGACTTCGACCCCAATACCGGTTTCTGCGGCGGGTCGCTGGTCGCCAAGCAATGGGTCCTGACTGCGGCGCACTGCGTCGTCGTCGGCGGTGAGGTGGTCGACAAGGTCGTCGTCGGCTATGGCAGCGTCTATCAGCACAAGCTGAAGATGATCGGCAGCGAAAAGATCATCGTCCACCCCGACTACCAGACCGAGAACAACACCGATCTGGCGCTGATCAAGCTGTCGGAGCCGGTGGATGGCGGTCAGGTCATCCCGATCGCGGAGCCGAGCGATGAAGCGAAGCTCCTGCAGCCCGGCGACAAGCTGACCGTGACCGGCTGGGGGGCGCTGTGGGATTTCGCGGGCTTCGAGGAGGCCCTCTACAGCCGCAGTGGCCACCAGGAAGTCAACACGCGGGCGCTGCTTATCCGCCAACGCATTGAACTCGCCGGAGCAGCTTCACGAGGTCGATGTCGAACTGATCGCCTTCGATGAATGCAAGGCGGCCTACGAGGCCTATGGCGAGGCGATCGACACCTCCTTCAACCTCGCGCCGACCGAAATCTGCGTCGGCAGCCCGAGCGGCGGCAAGGATTCCTGCTACGGGGACAGCGGCGGCCCGCTGGTCGCCAAGACCGACGACGATCGGGGCTATGTGCAGGTCGGCGTCGTGAGCTGGGGCAGCCAGTGCGGCAACCCGGTGCTGCCCGGCATCTACAATCGCCTGTCGCAGTTCCATGACTGGGTCAGCAAGGAGATGGCGAGCAACTGACGCGCAAGCCGCGTCACGCCGGGTTTTCTTGTCTTCGCCGGGCGGGCCTTCCAAGGCCCGCCCGTTTTCATTTCACCAGAGGCTCAGCAGGCGCGATGCCAACGTCTCGTCGACCAGCACCAGCTTGGTCCGCTGGCGCTCCTTGACCTTGGTCTGGACCCACTGAACATCGTCACTGGACAGGTTCAGCGCGGCGAGCGCGGCGCCGGCCGCATCCGCCTCGTCATGCCGGCCGGCGTCGTTGAACAGCTCCTCGGCGATCGCCAGGTGCAGCCCGCGCACCAGAGGATCGTCCGACGCCAGCTCGGCAAGGTCGCGATGGGCCTCCGGCACGTCGAGAGCAGCGGCCTTCCCCGCCAGCCACTTGAAGGTCTCCCGCCGCTTGTCGTCGGTGAGGTGCTGCCGCATGAGGTCCGACAGCTCGGGATAGGCGTCTTCCAGGCTGAGCGAGGAGAAGGTGGTAAGCAGCTCGGCGGCGGTGACGAAATCGGGAGCAAGCGAGCCGATCATGATCGCCAGATTGTTGTAGGCGATCGGCAGCCCCGCCTTCGCCGCCGGGATGAGAAGATCGATAATCTCCACCTCGGAGTCGCCGCGCTTGGCGAGCGCCCTGGCGCGATTGAACATCTCGCGCGGGGTGTCCCCCTGGCACGCGGCCAGAGCCTGATCGACGTCGATGGCGGAATAGCCGACGGGGCGGGCTGACCGCTCGACGTCCTGAGGGTGTGCGGCGGCACGGTCGCAGTCCGTCGCCGGACCGTTGGCGCCATCCTCGATGCGGAGAAGCCCGCCGGCCTGCGCCGCGGTGAAGCCCCAATAGTAGTCGCCCAGCGTGTCGAGGCTCCAGTCGGTTCCCTCCCGCACCAGGCCCAGGCCTTCAGCCCGCCGGCGCACCTCCTCGCGGCGGCTGGCGAGCGAAAACGCATCGAAGACGAGATCGGCCAGCCGGTTGCGGTCGTAGCCGGCCTCGCCGGGCTGCGGGCCGCCGCCGGCCAGCAGCGGATCGCGCCGCACGCGGCCCAAGGCCCGTTCGAGCGCCAGTACGTAGCCGTCGAAGGCAAGGCGACGGCGGTACTCGACGAGGGTCGGGAATGCCGGGTCGGCGATGGCGCGCTCGAACGCTGCCGCGGCCTTGTCGAGCATCGCGCCGGTATCGGCGCCGTCCGGCGCATTGTCGAGCTTGCGGCTATAGGCATTGCCGAGGATGACGCTGTCCCATAGGCCCAGCGCCTTGCCGCCGTCGGTCGCCTCGAGATCGGCGATCGCCTCGTCCAGCCAGCGATCGAAGGCGGCCGGATCCTGCGAAGGCAGATCCTGGTCGGCAAGCGTGCTCAGCCAGAAGCGGATCCGCCCGCGCATCGCCTGCCAGCGTGGCCGCGTCGCGTCGTCGGCATGGTCGATGAGGGTGGTGAGAAAGCCTTCCGCCGCGACCAGCTCGTTGAGGAAGCCGAGCGCCGTCGTCTGGGTGATCGACTGGTAGCGGCTCTCCCAGTCGTAATCGAGGAAGTCAAAGCGCATGTCCTTGAACTGGTCGAAGTCGACCTGTCCGGCATCGGCCGCCGCAAGCTGCTCGAAGGCTTCCCGGACCGCGCTCCGCAACTCGCCGTCGCGGGTGATCGGCTCTGTCGCGCTGGCATCGACGATGCCGAGGACCACGGTTGCCGCCTCGGCGTCGGCATCGGTGGCCCCGGCCTGATGGAGCTTGTCGCGGATGCTCTCGACGTCCTCGATCCGCCCGGCGACGCCGCCTCTGGCCGAAAGGGTGGCGGGCGTCGAGGCGATCAGCTGCAGCGCCTTCCGATAGTGGGCGGCGGCGTCCGCCGGATCGCTGGCGACCAGCTCGTCGCCGAGCGCCTCCTCGACCAGCGCCACCAGCACCGTCAGTCCGCTTCCGGCTGGCGCGGAACCCTGGATGTCGCCCAGCCATTTGGCGATCTCGTCCAGCGAGGCAACGGGCGAGCCGGCAGCGCCGGCGCCGATCAGGCTGGCGGGCGGCGGCTGGTCGGCCATGACCTTCTTGGCGACGTCGATGACGACGTTGTCGGCGAGAACCCGCGCCAGGGCCGCCCGCCGGGCGGTGATGTCCGCCGGCACCGGCCAGCCCACCGCGCGGAACAGCCGTTCGGCGCGCGCATAGTGATAGAGCGCCTCTGCCAGCGACTGGGCGTCGACGCCTTCCCGTTCGGCGATGATGGCGAGCAGCCAGTGGACATATGGATCGTATTCGTTGGCGCTGTCCTTGGAGTTCGGCCGCCAGCCGCGCCGGGATCGGCGCGCCGGCGGCGAAGTCCACCATGGCGCGGGCGGTCGGCAGCTGGACGAGGTCCTTCCCGTAATTTTGCAGCGCCTCGGCGGCGGCCGGAGCCCCTGCCCGCAGGCTGGCGGTCAGCATGGCGAGGGCGTAAGGGCTCGATCCGGCCAGCGGCAGCAAGGCGAGAATACGATCCCGGCCGTCGAGATCGGCGGCATCGGCGAACACCTGCCCGTCCGGCGCGGTGCGGCAGACGCGCCGCACGATGTTGAGAGCATCGTCGAGACTGTCGGCCTCCTCGACGCGCGCGGCCACCGCCACGGCGGTCGCGCAGGTGGGCTCGTCCTCGGCGATCGTGCCGTCCGGCCGCGTGGCGAGCATCTGGAAGACGTGCCGGAACTCACCGGACGCGTCGTCGTTCATCCGCTGCTCACGCATGACCGTCAGCCGCAGGAGATCCTCACCGGAGGGCAGTTGCGGCGGGTCGGCGAACACCTCCTCGCCGAAAGCCACCGAGGCGATCTCCCCGTTGCTGAGCTGGCCGATGAACTTGTCCCACGGGATGGCGAAGAGGGTGCGCAGCTTGTCGCCATCGACCTTGTAGCCGGCCGAGCGCAGCCAGTAGCCCCCGACATCGCCGGCGTTGGCCACCACCTCGCCATTGGCGACCGACAGCTTGATCGAGCCAAAGCTGGAGAGATCGGTCTCGACCCTGTCGAGCTCGGCGATCCCGCCATCGGCGTACCGGTAGAGCGTGATCCGGCCATCCGAGGTCGCCAGGACGAAATCGCCGTTGCCGAGGCTGGCCACGTCGGCGATCGTGCCGATGTCGATCCGGGTCTCCTCGCGGGCTTCGATCCCGTCGCCCTCGACGAGCGACAGCACGAGAAGGCCGAATCGCCCCAGACGTAAATGTCGGCGGTGGTCGGATCGGTGGTGAAGCCGTCCATCGCGTCGATGGCCGGGGCGAGTTCCTCGCTCAAGGCGATCTCTTTCAGCGTTCCGGCGTCGTTCGCCGGGGCGGTGTCCACTCCGGGGTCCCGCAGGCTCAGGCGACCGCTCTCGGCGCCGGGCGGCGCCTTGGCGTCGGCCGGCCGGCTGATCCGCCACAGCTTGCCGCGACGGCCGCGGGCGAGAAAGTCGTTGCCGACCGCATCGAGGGGCGACAGGCCGGTCAGCGAATTGATCCGGCGGTTGCCGGCGAGGTTCGGTCGCCACTCGATCGTCCCGCCGCGGGAAATGAACGCGCTGTCGCCGTAGTTCGTGGTCAGAAGCAGCGTGTTGCCGTCCGGCGCGAAAGCGGCCGACGAGAAGGTGCAGAGGCCGAGGCTTTTGTCGGGGCTCGGCGGGCAGACGACCGGAGCCGGGGTGTAGGCCGTATCGAGGACGAACTGCCCGAGCTCCGGCCGATAAAGGCGAACCTCGACGGCCTCGTCAGTGCGCTGATCGACGCTCTGGTTGCCGCTCTTGCGATTGACATGCCCGACGCGCAGCTCGTTGCCGTCGAGATCCCAGGCGAGCACCGCATTGGTGTCTTCCAGCTTGCCGGCAAGCTTCGGCAGGACGCGGGCCTCGAAAAGCCGCGCAACGTAGTCGCTGGTCAGGGTCTTGGGATAGGCGACGCCGGTCGCCGCCATCACGGCGAAGTCCTCGCCCAGCCCGTCCTGGCCCCAATCCCTGTCATCGAAACGCGCCAGCGAATCCGACCAGGTGCCGTCGGTCCGCTTGATGGTGCGGATCCACATGTCGTTGGGCACCCACGGCGCAATCTCCGCATTCTCCGCCTTTGGCCTCGTGGTGGCGCCGTCCGGGTAGACCTCGACCAGGATCTCAACCAGTGGATTCATCCCCCCGACACTGTGGGCGGTACGCAGGCGCACGCGCGACTGCGGGTCCACCGCACCGCGCCAGAGCGTGTCGCCGGAAGCCGCATCGACCAGAACGAGGCAGGTCGGCGTATCCAGTTCCGTGGGATCAACCGGCCGCGGCTTGGGCGCCAGCTGCTCGGCGTCGCAATCCTGTGCCGCGGTGCTGACGAGGACCTCCTTGCCATCGACGGTGACGGCGCCGTCCATCACCCTGCCGAGATCGCCGAAGAGGCGGTCGCCGCCATCGACGTCATAGGCGATGAGCTGGTTGTCGACGACGGCGTAGAGCACGTCATTGACCACGCCGGCGATGCGCGAGGGCGGCGCATTGTGGAAGTCGTTCTGACCGAGTTCGAAGTCGGCGACCGTCGACCACTCCGCCCAGCCGTTGCCGTCGCGTTCGAGGACCATCACCCGCGGCCGGGTCACGAAGCCGCTGCTCGGCTTCATCACATCGACGATGTAGAGCCGCTCGCCGACCGGGTCGTAGCGGATGTCGTCGAACCGGGTGACCTCCCCCTCGACGGCGTCGGTGTACTTGGCGAAGCTGCCCTGTTCGCCGAAGGCGGCCCAGATGTTGCCGTCGGTCGTTGCCATGACGGCAACCGGAATGTCAGGGCCGATCATCGCGGCACCGACCGGTGTCTTCTCGTAGGCGGCTGGCGACGACGGCAGCTGGAAGCGGGCGATGACGCGGCCGATCGGATCCATGATGCGGGCGAACTCGGTCTCGTCGACGAACGACCAGCTGATCGCCATGGTCAGCCCTTCACCGCCGGGCGGATCGGGCCATCGCGTCACGTCCTGTCCGGGGACGGGCGTTTCCGGGATCGTCGCGCTGGTCAGCATGGTCTGCAGCGACAGCGCCGGGCGCAACAACTCGACCGTCGTCTGGTTCTCGACCGTCGCGTCGGCGGGATTCTCGACATAGGCCGCCTCGGCGGCGCGGGAAAGAAGGCTGCCGGCCTTGGCGATCTCTCCGGGGCTCTGGCCGGCAGCCGTGTGGTAGGCGTTGATGCGGGCGCCGAGCTGCTGGGCCACCAGCTTGGCGTTGGCGCGGGCGGCTTCCTCGCGCGCCGCCACGGCTTCCTCGCGCGCCTTCTCTGCCGCCACCTGGGCGGCCCGCGCCGCGGCGGCGGACTGCTGCGCCGCCTCCGCGGAGGCAACGGCCCTTGCCCGCTCCTGGTCGGCAAGCTTCGCCTGTTCTTCGGCCCTTTGCCGCTCGCGGTCGGCGATCTGCGCCTGCTCCTCAGCCCGCTGCCGCTCCTGGTCGGCCAGCTGACGCTGCTTCTCCGCCTCCTCGCGCTGCTGGTCCGCCAGTTGCCGCTGCTGTTCGGCAATTTCGGCCTGCTGGGTGGCAAGCGTCGCCTGCTGGTTCGCCTCGCGCCACAGGAACACGGCCGCGCCGGCGCCGACCACGGCGAGCACCACCGCCGCAGCGAGCGCAACGCTGAGCCGTTTGAAGCGCGCCCCGGTCCGGGCGGTTTCCTGGGCTTCGATAAGCTTCCGCTGGTCATCCGCCTCGCGCTGTTTCAGCTCGGCCTCGGCGGTCTGGCTGTCGTCGAGGAACTGCCGCGCTTCGGCGTAATTGTTGCCGTAGCGGTTGGCCCACGCCTCGGTCGGCTCGGCCCGCTGCCACCAGGCGACGAGGTTGTCGAGATCGAGGCCGGTGAGCAGCCCGCCGGTGCCCGCCTTGAACCGCTCGGCGCGCGACAGAAGCTGATTCCAGGCGTCCGCCGACTGGGCTTCTTCGTCGAGGCAGGCCGACAGCCGTTGCCACTGGCGGATCAGGCTCTCGTGGGAGATGTCGATGAAGGTGTCGTCGGCAAGCGCCTCAGGCAGGGGCGGCGTCAGGAAATTGACGCCGGGAGCGCGGAACGCATCGATGACGGCATGGACGGAGTTGCGGCGGCCGCCGGCGAGTTCGACCAGTTCGCCGAAGCGGGTCGGCTGGCGCACGGCCTCGACGACCGTCTTGCCCGCGACCAGCCCGCGGAAGACGACATCGATAACGTCGGCGTCGGCCGCAGCGATCTTGGCTGCCACCTCGTCGGCATGACGATCGAGGGCGCCGGCGAGGCTGCCCGCCGCCTCGTAGTCGGCGAGCGTCAGGACGATGTCCTCGTCGTTCCGTTCGCGGGCCCGCTGCCACAGGAGATTGAGGACGTGCTGCATCAGCGGCAGCTGGTCGGCACGACGGCCGAGCCGCCGGCGCTGATCGTGACCGGTCTCGGCCTCCCACGGCGCGAAGTCGGTAAGATCGTTGAGGAGCTTGTTGACCAGCGCCTCCTCGATGGTGAAGCCGCAGACCGCCGCCGGGCCCTCGATCGCCTCACGGCATTCGTCGCGGCTCATGCGTGGCGTGAGGTAAAGGCCGCGATTGATGATCTCCGGCAGCCCGTCGATCAGCGTGCAGGCGCCGAGATACTCCGAGCGCATGGTGATGACGACGTAAAGCGGCAGGCTGGTCTCGCCCGCCGCCTCGATCAGTAGGCTGACGAACGCCTCGGCCTCCTCGCGGCCGGAATAATCCTGATAGCGAAAAAGCTCCTCGAACTGGTCGACCAGAACCAGGAGATTGGCGCCCTCCGGCAGGTGTCCCGCCTCGTACCATTCGACCAGCGAGCGGGGGCCCCGGCGGAGAAAGCTCGACAGGATCTCGATCTCTCCCTCGTCCGGCTCGCTGTTGCCCTGCAGGTCCAGAAGCGCCATCGCGAGCGAGCGGATCGGATGGCCCCGCGGACGGAGGTCGGCGATCTGCCAGTCCGAGCCCGCCGCCGCCAGGAAGCCGAGTTCGAGGGCGTTGAGAAGCCCGGTCCGCACCAGGGACGACTTGCCGCTTCCCGACGTGCCGAGCACCGCCAGGAAGCGATTGGCCGCAAGCGTGTCGACCATCTGGTCGACGCAGTTCTCGCGGCCGAAAAAGAGATCGAACTCCTCCCGGGTGAACGGCCGCAAACCGGGGTAAGCGATGCGCCCCGTGGCTTGGTCGTTCATGACGCCAGGTCCAGCACCACGCTATCGACGATCTCGGGGGAGAGGCCCGTCCGGCAATCGATCTCGTCCACCTCCGGCAAGGCGATGCCGAGGGGCGGCTTCTCCGCCGGCGGGCAGTTGAGGATCTTGAACTTGCGCGGCGGATGCTCGCGCTCGCGCTTGAGCTTGTTGTAGAGCATGATCTGGTTGCGGACCCAGAAATTCTTCGCCGCCCCGTAGATCAGCACGACGGCGCCGCATTCCCGCCAGCTGCGCTCGAGGTCCTGCCGCACGTCCTTGGCGTCGCCATAGGGCTGCGACAGCATCACCGGCACGCGCTGCTTGCGCATCGTCTCGAACAGCGTCTCGGCGACCGGCTGGTCGCTGGTGTCGGCGTTGATGAAGATTGGCGCGTCGGCGAAATCCTCTTCGGGCTCGGGCGCCTTGGGCGGCGGCTCGGTTGCCAGCTTGCGGATCTGCGCCTTGAACAATTCGAAGCCGATCGCCGCAACCTTCTCGCCGAACAGGAAAGCCCGATGGGCTTCGTCATGCGCCGCCTCTGGCACGAGGTCGGGCGACCGCCACTGCAGGATCTTGAGGCCGGCTTCCTCGGCGAGCTGATACTGCGCCACCAGATAGCCTTCCGGCATGTCGCGCGGACGGCGGCCCGAGGTGGGGCCCAGCAGCTGCACGAAGAGAGCGCTCCTGGCGATGATCCGCGGCGACAGCCGCTTTGAAGTCCGCGGCGCCCTGCGGATAGAAGTCGGTCGGCAGGTTGGGGATCTTGCACTGGTCGAGATAGCCGACCAGCTGCTCGCGCTCGGTCTCGAGATCCTCGGTGACCTGGGCGACCATCACCGTCTTGACGTTGGCGTCGGCGACAGCCTCGCCCGGCGCGGCGCCTGCGCTTTCGCCGACCGGGCGTGCCGGCACGGCGGCCGGCCGCGGCGCCGCCGCCTGCTTGTTCATCGTCAGAAGCTGGCTGCGGATCTGCTCGGCGAGCTTCTGCAGGAGAACATAGTAGAGATCGCTGTTGAGCCGCTGGGTCACGGTCAGCGGAATGTCGTCGGCCGGGTCGCGTTGCCAGAAGTTGATTTGGTAGTAGTCGTTGAGCGGATCGGGATAGCGGTCTCCCGGATCGAGCGGTAGGCGTTCGACGGCGAACAGACGCCGGGGATCGTTGGCGGTGGCGATGAAAGCGGCCAGTTCGTCCCGCGTCCATTGCCGATTGATGTAGCTGGGCGAGCCGATGGCGAGGAAGACGGCGGAGCTGCGGACGCTCCTGAGAATCTCGTCGAGCTGGTGATTGGCGCGGAGCCGGCTCGAATCGTAAAAGACCTTGATTTCGTCGGCGCGACCGAGACGCTGCTTCAGCGCAATGCCGAGATACTTGGCGAGCCTGTCGACCCAAGCGTCACCGAACATGTCGACCTCGTTGTCGGCATGCGCATAACTGATAAATACATCGTTCTCGTAACCAGGCACGAAAGCCATGGCCAAACCGATTTCCCGAATGTCGCCCAGCCGAATGGAACCGAAACAGCCTACCCGAAATCCTTGGTTTCGCAAACAGAACGCTTCGCCGTCCAGCGCCGGGGCTGTATCGGTGACCGCTGGCAGTCCGGCGGCCGCAGCGACATGCGAAAAATGGCCGAAAAGCCGCTGATTCGCCGGGTTTTCGGCGCGTAGACGCCTCATCGGCGCCCGCATTGCCCCCTAGGAGGGCGGCGCGGGCGTGAAACGGAGCCCTTGGGATGGATTTCAGCGTTACCGTCGAGCCGCTCGGTGCCAGCCGGATGAGGAAGGGACCCGCCGAAGGGGCGAGCGAGGCGGGCGGGCCGATCACCTTCGATGCCGGCAAGGACGAGATCGTCTTCGGCCGCGAGCCGGCGTCCGACGTCGTCTTCGCCCCGGAAGACCGCATCGTCAGCCGCAAGCATTTCCGCCTCTACCGCCAGGCCTCCGGCGACTACGCCATCGAGGTGTTCGGCGAGCGCTACGTCGAACTGAACGGCACGCCTGCCACGTCCGGCGAGGCGGTCTCCAACGGCGACGTGATTCGCCTCGGCGCCAAGGACGGGCCGTCGTTCAGGGTCGGCCTGAAGGAAGCGGCGGGGGCCGGCGTGCTGGAGCGCACTCTGACCCAGGCCAAGGTCGTGCGCACCGGCGAGCAGTTCAAGCGGCTGCGCCGCACCGTCGGGGCGCTCGCCGCCGTCGTGCTGGCGGTCGGGGTCGGCACCTATTTCTATCTCGACTACCAGACTGGGCGACTCGATGCGCTGGCGACGCTGCAGCAGGCGATCGAGAAGAAGGTCTCGGCCGACTTCAACGACGAGGTCATCGCGACCCTGAAGAAGTCCGCCTATGCGGTGGTCGCGGTTGGCAAGGACGGCTCGCGCACCCTTCTCGGCACCGCCTGGCCGGTCGGCGATGGATGGGTCGCCACCAACGCCCATGTCGCCGCCCTCTACGACCCGAACGGCGTCCGCAAGCTGCTGGTCGTCCATCCGGGCGGCGAGATCACCCATTCGGTCACCGACGCCTGGATTCATCCGGGCTATGCGGCGTTCAAGGCGTTTCGCGCCCAGGAAGGCCGCGACGACCCCGATTTCAGGTCGGCCTTCGAGGGGCTGCCCCAGCCCTCCGGCTTCGATGTCGCACTCCTCAAGGTCGACCAGCCCGACAAGCTCGACAAGCCGCTGCCGCTCGCAACGCCCGAGGAGATCGCCGCTCTCGGCCCCGGCGCCAAGCTCGCCTATGCCGGCTATCCGGTCGAGGGGACGACGGCCCAGCGGACGGCGGCGGAAAGTCCGGTGCCGTCGGTGAAGTTCGGCTACGCCAGTTCGGTCACCGACTTCTTCCTGTTCGGCGCCGATCCGAGCCAGGCCTATCTCATCCGCCACAGCATTCCGGCGACCGGCGGGGCCAGCGGCAGCCCGATCTTCAACCGGAACGGCCACGTCGTCGCCATCCTGTCCGGCGGCACGGTCTTCGATGCCGGCGGCGAGCGGCAGCCGAGCGCGGTGCTGGAGAACTTCGCCCAGCGGATCGACCTGTTGAACGCGAAGTTCAATCCCTCCGATGCCTTCGACGTTGCGGCGACCCGAGCCTACTGGACGAACGTGATCCTGCCGCGGTTCAGCCGCCTCCGGCAGCAGATCGTCAGCGATGCAATGTCGGAGCTCGAAGCGGCAGCGCCTGGAACGAAGGCGGTCGAAACGCTGCATCTGAAGGCTTCCCTCGGCGACCCGGAGGCGGTCGCCGCGGGACCCGTCGCCTACCGGGAGCACGACATCCCCGTCGAGGCCGGCAAGCGCTACACCATCCTCGTCTATGGCGAGGTCGGGCGCACCGTGTCGCTCCGCCTCTTCCGGGGCGACAAGGCGATCGGCTTCGCGGGAACCGGAACATCCTTCGCCAGCATCGACTTCCCGTCCGACGCCAGCGAGACGCTCAGGCTTCGGGTGCTCGGCGAGAAGGAAAATCCGGTCGATTACGAGCTGTTCGTGATGACCACCGAGGATGCCAGCGCCGCCGTCGCGACGCCGGGGTAGGGCCGCGACTTGTCCACCTTAATCGGCGGTCGCCGTCGCCGCCTCGTCGAGGAGATCGGCGACGCGGTCGAGATCGACATCGCGTTTCGCCACGTCGGCCACCGTCATCGTCGCCACCACCGTTGCCAGGGGACCGTCGAGCCGGCCCGCTCGGTGCTTGCCGAAGCGCCGAGCGAACAGGCCGCCGCGCTGCTCCTCGCCGTCGCCATCCTTCGCCAGCTCCTCGATCATCCGGCCGAGGGCGAAGACGTCCTCGCGGCCAAGCCAGCGCGGGTCATTATCACTGCCGGTCAGTTGCTCCGGAGGCGCGTACTTCTCGGTGCCCAGCCCGGCCACCACGTCGACGACACCCTTCACCTTCGCCAGCCCGAGGTCGATGAGGACCGGCTGGGTGCCGTTCCTGAGAATGATGTTGTCGGGCTTGAGGTCGCGATGGGCGATACCGGCCTTGTGTAGGGCTGCGACGGACCGTGCCACCGACGCAGCGATGGTCATACGCCGGCCGAGATCGAGGCTGCCGTCGGCCAGCGCCTCCCGCAGCGTCGGACCGGCGACATAGTCCTGGACGATGGTCAGGCGACCGGCATTGTCCATGTTCAGGTAGCGTGTCCGCGCCACGAAGCGGTTCGGCACCCGCGCCGCCGCGATCACCTCGTTGCGAACCGTCGCCAGCACCGTCCGGGCCGTCGCCGCCTCAGTTCCGACATGCGGCCTCAGCCGCTTGACCGCCACCTCGGCGCCGGTGTCGAGGTCGATCGCCCGCTGCACTTCGCCGAAGCCGCCGGAGCCAAGCGTCTCGAGCACCAGGAAGCGGCCGCTGCCGCCGCCCGGACCGACCCGGTCCTCCGGCGACAGCTCGGCAATCATCTCGGGCCGCCAGATGCCGACCGCCGCGGCGCGGACGCGGTCGGCCATCGCCGGCAGCTGCCGCTCCTCGGCGCGCCGGAGCGCCTCGACGATGCAGGCTTCGGCCTCGCTCTGGCGGTGGAGTCCGGCCAGGATCTGGGCGAGCAGAATCCGCGCATCGAACTCGTGACGCGGCAGATCGTCGTCGACAAAGCGGTCGAGCGCGGTCTCGAGCTCGGCGGCGGCGTGCTCGGGGTCGTCGGCACGGTCGAGGAAGCCGTCGAGGACGGCGAGTTCCGCCCGCTCGTAGGATTGCGGATCGTCCGACAGCCATTGCTTCGCCTCGGTTGCCGCATCCCGCGCTTCGTGCTCGCGGCCGGCAGCGGCCAGGCTTCGCGCCTTGATCAGCCGCGCAACGAAGTTGTCGCGGCGATAGGCTGCCGGCAGCCCGGCAATCAGCGCGTCGATGCCGTCCAGACAGTCGTCGAACCTTTCCAGCGCCGCCAGCGCTTCACGACGGTTGACCGGGATACGCGACGCCTCGCGCGGCGGCAGGAGGTCGAACCGTCCGCCGGCAAGATCGAAGGCGGCAAGCGCCGCCTCATAGCGCCCGGTCTCGAGATTGAGGCGGCCGAACTCGGCAACCGCCGCGGTCGTGTCGGTCGCGCTGTCGGAAGCGTCAGCCTCGACGACGGAGCGCAGAAGCTCGAGAGCCGCTGACGCCGTCTCGCCGCGCCAGGCATGGATGCGGCTGATCTCCCGCGAGATCTTTGCAAGCAGATCCGACGCGCCAATTTCGACGGCCAGCGCCCGCGCCTTTTGTAGCTCCGTCATCGCCGAACCCGGAAGGCCGAGCCGGTTGAGGACGATGCCGCGGGCGATGCCATAGCGGATGCCGACCGGATTGTGCGGGCTGGCCAGATGCGCGCATCCGTCGAGCGATTCCATCAGCGCCGGGGGTGAGTCGAGGGCGGCGATGCGGCGCTCGATGTCTGTCAGGCGGTCGTCGTCGGGCGGGCTCATGCGCGGGCTCTCTATTGCGGTTCCGTCCGGCGTCTTGATAAACGTCCCGGCGCCGCTTGTCCTCGGCGCCTTTGCCGTGACAGCTCGACGAGGTCCCTTTTGAGCAAATTTATCCAGCCCGTGCTTCTTTCAGGCGGCGCCGGCTCGCGCCTGTGGCCGGTGTCGAACGCCGCGGTTCCGAAGCCGTTTCTCCCCCTCGTCGACGACCACTCCACCTTCGACGCCACGCTGCAACGCGTTGCCGACAAGCAGATCTTCGCCGAGCCGCTGATCGTCGCCCGGCGCGAGCATCGCTACCTGATCGAGGCGGCGTTGTCGGATGCGGGCGCCAGCGGGACGCTCCTTCTCGAAGCCGAGGCGATGGGAACGGCGGCGGCCATCGCCGCGGCAGCCGCATGGGCCGTGGCCAAGGACCCCGAGACGCTGATCCTCGTGCTTGCCACCGATCACGTGATCCGGGATGGCCAGGCCTTCCTCGCATCGGTAGCGGCGGCGCGGCCCGCCGGCGGAAGCCGGGCAGATCGTCGTCTTCGGGATCGCGCCGAGCGGGCCCGAAACCGGCTACGGCTACATCCGGCCGGGCGCTGCCCGAGGCGGCAATGCGCCATCGCCCGTCGCCGCCTTCGTCGAGAAGCCCGATGCGGACAAGGCACGCCGCCTGATCGCGGAAGGGTGCCTGTGGAACAGCGGCAACTTCCTCATGCGGGCCTCGACCGCGATTGCCGAGATCGGCGCGCCATGCGCCGGCCACCGCCAGTGCGGCGGCCGCGGCGGTGCGCGACGCCAGCCGATCGGACGGTGCGGTCGAACTCGCCCGCGTGCCGTTCCTCGACGCCGAGCGGATCTCCTTCGATCATGCGGTCCTCGAGAAGACGGACCGCGCCGCGGTCGTCTCCGCCAGCTTCGACTGGGCCGACGTCGGGACCTGGGCGTCGGTGTGGGCCGCCTCCGACCGCGATGCTTCCGGCAATGCGACGACGGGCGAGGTGGCGCTGGTCGACACCGGCGGCAGTCTCGTGCAGCACCGACGGACCGCTGGTCGGGGTCGTCGGCATGAGCGACACCGTCGTCGTCGCCGCCAACAACGCGGTGCTTGTCGCCCCGCGCGGTCGCGCCGACGAGGTCAGGAAGCTCGCCGGAGCGCTCGCCGATGTGGAAAGCAAGCTCCTCGGTGGACATGCCCGGCACTACCGGCCGTGGGGCTACTACCAGTCGCTCGACGTCGGCGCGACGCATCAGGTCAAGCGCATCGTCGTCAATCCCGGCGCCCGCCTGTCGCTGCAGAAGCACCACCACCGCGCCGAGCACTGGACGGTGGTCGCCGGCACGGCCGAGGTGACCATCGACGAGTCGGTGCGAATGGTCGGTGAAAACGAGTCGGCGTTCATTCCGCTCGGCGCCGTTCACCGCGCGGCCAATCCGGGAGAGGTCCCGGCGATGATCATCGAGGTCCAGTACGGGGATTACCTCGGCGAGGACGATATCGTTCGGATCGAAGACGACTATGGCCGGTAAGAAGAAGAAATCCGCGTCGCGCGGCAAGGGGCGCCTCGCCTCGCTGGACATGTCGAAGAGCCTCGATCCGCAGGTTTATGCAAAGGCGCTTGCGGCCCAGCAGACCAGGCTCCGCCAGATCCAGCAGGCGTACCTGTTCTCCGGCGACTCGGCGGTGATCGTCATGGAGGGCTGGGACGCGGCCGGCAAGGGCGGCACCATCCGCCTGATGTCGGCGGTTCTCGATCCCCGTGGCTTCAAGGTCTGGCCGATCGCCGCGCCGCGCCCCTACCATCTGGCGCGCCATTATCTGCTTCGCTTCTGGGAGCGGCTGCCGCCGAAGGGTGCCATCTCGGTCTTCGACCGCTCCTGGTACGGGCGGGTGCTGGTCGAGCGGGTCGAGAGCTTCGCGGACCAGACCGAATGGAGCCGGGCGTTCGACGAGATCAATGACTTCGAGAGGCTCCTGACCGACGACAGGATGCGGATCGTCAAGTTCTTCCTCCACATCACGGCGGATGAGCAACTCCGGCGCTTCGAGGCGCGGCTGCGCGACCCGATGAAACGCTGGAAGCTCTCCTACGAGGACTTCCGCAACCGCAAGAAATGGGACGAGTACGAGGCCGCTACCAACGAGATGCTCGAGCGCACCTCGACCAAGCGCGCCCCGTGGCACCTCATTCCGGCGAACGACAAGAAGTTCGCGCGGATCGAGATCCTGAAGACGATCACCCGGACGTTGTCCAAAGGCGTCGACCTCAGCCCGGCGCCGATCAACGAGAAGGTCGAGGAGGAAGCCTCGGCCCTTTTCCAGCACTACGAAAAGCTGATCGACAGCACCGCCGGGCGGTCGGACTGACCGACCTTTCGACCGGCTTTTCGGCCCCGGACCATGACATCGGCTGCCGCATCTGGGATAAACTCGCCTCGTAGCAGTCGGAGGGCGGCCAATGGGCGGCGATACCTCTAACGGCCGCAAATGGTGGATCCTGGCGTCGATGGGGGCGATTCTCGGCGTCATCCTGCTCGACGAGACGGTGGTCGGCGTGGCGCTCCCCACCATCCAGGTCGACCTCGACATGTCCGAGGTGGCGTCCCACCGGGTGGTCAACGTCTACATGCTGGTGCTCGCAGGCATTGCCGCAGCCGCCGGGAAGCTCGGCGACATCATCGGCCATCGGGCGCTGATGACGATCGGCCTCCTGATCTTCGGGCTGGCTTCGCTGGCGAGCGGCTTCGCCGACAGCGGCGCCTGGTTGATCGCCGCCCGTGGCGTTCAGGTGGCGGGCGCGGCAATCATCTTCCCGTCGTCGCTCGCCATGGTGACGATCGCCTTTCCGGAGGCGCAACGCGGCATGGCGCTTGGCATCTACGGGTCCATAGGGACGGTGTTTCTGGCGCTCGGGCCGACTGTCGACGGATTTCTCACCGACGACCTCTCCTGGCGATGGATCTTCTGGGTCAACCCGCCGATCGTCGTTGTGGTCGCTACCATCGTCCTCACCGTCTGGCGCGATCTTCCCGTGGCAGCCAAGCGCCTCGATGTCGCGGGGGCGGTCCTTCTCGTCTCGGGGCTCTCGATGATCGTCTTTGCCCTCATGGAGGGCCCGGATTGGGGATGGAGCGACCCGGCAATCCTTCTCCTGCTTGCACTCGGAGCGTTGCTGCTGCTCGCCTTCGTTCTCGTCGAACTCCGCATGCCGAGGCCGCTTCTCGACGTCAACCTGTTCGCCAATCCGACCTTCGCCGGCTGCAACCTGGTGGTCTTCTCCGCTCAATACAGCAAGATGGCGATCTTCGTCTTCGGCGCGCTCTACCTGCAGGACGTCCTCAAGATGTCGCCGCTGATGGCCGGGATCGCCCTTCTGCCGACGGTGGCGCCTCAGGTTGTCACCGCGACCCTCGCCGGAGTTGCCGCCGATCGTTTCGGAGCGCGCTGGCCGTCGCTGATCGCGCTGATGGCGATGGGTGGAGGTCTCTGCCTGGTCGCGGTTGCGATCGCCTTGGGCAGCTACGCCGTCATGTTTCCCGGGCTGCTCGCCTGGGGTCTCTCGCAGGCGTTCCTCTTCGTGCCCCCGCAGCGGGCGGTGATGAACGCCGTCCCGCCGCAAAAGCAGGGTCAGGCCGGCGGAATCGCGATGACGTCGCAACTGCTCGGGGCGACGATCGGCATGGCCGTGTGCAGCACGCTCTTCAACACGGCCGGTGCGTTTGGCGTGGTGTTCTGGAGCAATGCTGCCTTTACCGGGCTCGTCCTCGTCGTCGGCTGGCTGATGATCGAGCGGCCGCACGCAGCGGTCGTGACAGCAGCCGGCTAGTCGCGCGTGCGCCTCTACCAGCCTCCTCCACCGCCGCCACCACCGCCGCCGCCCGAGCCGCCGCCCCCGCCGGAGAAGCCGGAAGAAGAGGATTTTGGCGCCGGAACCGAACTCTGGAACGAGCTTTCGGCCGCCGACACGGCCGACGAGAGCGAGCTGGCGAAGTGACCGCCGCTCCAGCCGTGTCCGCCATGCCAGGCCGGCGCGTAGGCGGTCGCCACGTTCTGGCCGGGATTGGCCCGGGCGAAGGCGGAGGCGAAAGCCTCCGACCACGGCTTCTCGGCATTGACGGCGACGGCGTAGGGCAGGATCCGCTCGAACTGGGTTGTGTCCAGGTCGGGTGCGCCGGCGAGATTGAGCCGGTTGGTCTCCGCCGTGCGGATATAAAGCTCGAGCCCTTCGATCTGGTCCATTACCACCCGGCCGGCGGCCGTCGGCGCGCGCAGCAGATAGTAGAATAGGCCGTTCATGACCGCGAACCCGCCGATCAGCGCCAGCGGGAATCCGTGGTTGAGCAGCCCGTCCAGAAGCGTCCAGCCGAAACCGGCCGGTAGCGCCCGAACGACCTGGCCGATCACCGACGCAAAGCCGAACCCGATGAAGGCGAGCACCGCGATAGTCAAACCGACGGTGACGATCGACTTGACGCTGCGGGCAATGAATACCGCGCGCACGATCGGGATGATGAAAAGGCCGAGCCACACGCCAACGAAAACCGTGCCGACCAGTAGCCCGAACTCGGTATCGCCCAATCCTCCGAAGATCAGCACGACGGCGATCGAGGCCGCGGTGAGGATCACGCCGACGATGAAATAGCCGAGGTTGCGGCGGAAGAAGCGGTTACGGTTCTCGTTCTCGACGCTCGACTTGAAGCTCTTGAATTCCGACGCCAGGCTCTTGCCGTTGTCCTTGTTGATGGCTACCTCGCCGCCCTTGCTTTCCACCCATCTGAGCAGCGAGTTCTCGCCGGGCGGCAGTTTCCCTTCGGCAGGTCCCTTGTCGGTCCGGCTGAGGACGATGTCCTCGCCGGAGTCGTTGAAGACGAGCAGGCCCTTCACCGCCAATGACAGGGCGGCCGCGGTCAACTTGCGCCACCCGCCGCTCCAGCCGTAATCGCGGACGTAGCCGGCAAGCGTCGGCGAGATGCCTGATGGCGGGTGGAACAGCGGAATGATTGTCCCTTTCGGCGGATCGCGGCCGACGGCGTTCCAGGCAAGCAGATAGAAGATCAGGACGCCGAGGAGGCCGAAGCCGCCGAGCACCAGATGCCGGTTATCGAGAAACCAGTAGTACAAGGCTTGTGTGCCACTCGGCGGCAGAACGAGCCCCTCGGGTATCTGCAGCACCACCGACAGGCCCTCGCCGGGCTGGAGCGGCTGGGTGGTGGTCACCCTCAGCTGACCGTCGGAGGTGACCTCGCCTTCATAGGCATGGCCCTTCTCTCCGTAGCGGCCGGTATAGGCCGTCCACTTCACCGGCGGCTGATGGTCGGGCAACGTGAATTCGGCCGTCGTGTCGAGAATTGGAAAGTCCCAGTCGTTGCCGGTCACGTTCCAGAACAGCTCGGTGTGATCGGGCAGGAAGCGGATCTGGCGGCCGGTCTCGTAGCGGATGCGGTAGGTGTAGGTGCCGGGATCGAGCAGGACATCTGCACTGCCGATGTAGATGCGGATGCCGTCCTGGTTGCTGGCCGTGTGATATGGCTCGGGTTTGCCGTCGCGGGTGATCTCGCGAATGGAAAAGCTGACGCGGTGGACCTGGTTGTTGCCGTCGACGAAGGTCAGCGGGAAGTCGCGGAAGATGCCGTGGCGGATCCGGTTTCCCTCGGCCTCGACCCGGATCGTCTCGGTCACGTCGAGGACGCCGTCGGGCTGGACGACGACAGCGGAGTCGAAGCTGTCGATCTGTTCCGCCGCAAAGCGCCGGTGTCGTGACAAAGCCGATGGCCGCAAGGGCGAGCGCCAGCCGCTTCACGAGGCGGCTCCCTTGAAGGCGACTTCGGGCACCGCCCGGTCGGCATCGTCGGCCTCGAAGAACTCCCGCTCGTGGAAGCCGAACAAGCCGGCAACGAAGTTGCTGGGCAACGACTGGACCAGCACATTGAGGTTGCGGGTGGCGCCGTTGTAATAGCGCCGCGCCATCTGGATCTCGTCCTCGATGCCCGCCAGCTGCTTCTGCAGGTCGAGAAAATTGTCGTTCGCCTTGAGGTCCGGATAGGCCTCGGCGAGCGCCATCAGCCGGCCGATCGCAGCCGGAAAGCTTTCCCTCGGCTTGGGCGCGGGCGGCGACATCGCCTTCCGCCACCCGGCCGGCCGCGGCCCGCAGCTCCGTCGCCTGCTCAAGCACCTGACGCTCATGGGCGGCGTAGCCCTTCACGGTGCTGACCAGATTGGGCACCAGGTCGGCACGACGTTTGAGCTGCACGTCGATGCCGCTCCAGCCTTCCTCCGCCATCTGCCGCGATTTGACGAGGCGGTTGAACAGGATGATGCCGTAGATCACGACGACGGCGACGACGGCGAACACGATCCAGGTGGCCATGACGATTTTCCCAGATGCCCGCTGTTTATAGCGGTTCGCCCGGGCGAGGAGAAATGGCGGTTGCCGCAGCTATCGCCGGCAGGCAAAGTGCGCGGAATCCGACCATGATGCGGAGAGGCCGAAGCGAAATGTCGAGCATGGGTACCAGCAGACATCGCCTCCTCGGGGCCACCTTCGTCGCGCTCTGCCTGTCGTGCTCACCCAACCTGGTCGCGGCGGCGGATGCCGCCGACGGCACTTTCGTCCTCGTTTCCGACTTCCACTTCGACCCCTTCGACCCGCCCGGCCTCGCCAAAACGCTGTCCCGTATCGATCCGGCCGACTGGGCATCCCGTTTCTCAAAGGCCGCGGACCAGGCTTTTTCGCCCTACGGCAAGGACACCAACCATGCCCTCTTGGCCTCGTCGCTCGCCGCCCTGTCGGCGCACAGAGCCGATGCCGACTTCGTCGTCGTGCCAGGCGATCTTCTTTCACACGAATTCGAGAAGAACGCGGCGGCGGCCCTGGGGGAGCCGACAACCTCGGACGCCGTTCGCCGCTTTGCCGCCGACACCGCGATCTTCGTCGCCGACCAGCTCGGCGAGATTTTCCCCGGCAAGCCGGTGATCATCGCCCTCGGCAACAACGATTCGGCCTGCGGCGACTACCAGATCGAGCCCGGCGGCGGCTTCCTTGCCGCCACGCGCGATACAGTCCGCCGTCTCGCCGGCGCCAATCTCGTCACGTCGGACTTCGACACGACCTACGCGGCGGGTGGCTACTACGCCCTGCGCCACCCGACTGTTCCCAACACGCTGGTGCTGGTCGTCAACGACGTCTTGTGGTCGGCGAAATACCAGGATGCCTGCGGCAAGGACGGGATCGAGGCCGGCGAGGCTGAACTGAAGTGGGTGGCCGACCGTCTGGCAGAACAGAAGGCGGTCGGCGGCAAGGTCTGGCTGGTCCACCATATCCCGTGGGGGATCGACCCCTATTCAACTGTCCACGCCAAGGCCGACACCTGCGCCGCCAAGACTGTCCCTTTCTTCAAGGAATCTTTCTCCGCGCGCTTCCTCGACCTGATGCGGACCTACGCGGACACCGTCGAAACGAGCCTCTCCGGCCACGTCCACCACGACACCTATCGCCTGCTCCTCGACGCGGACGAGCATCCGATCCAGGCCGACAAGGTGCCGCCGGCGATCAGCCCGATCTATGGCCAGAATCCCGCGTTCCAGCTGTGGCGCTATGACGCGGCTTCAGGTGAACCGACCGACTACACGACGATCTATCTGGCCAACCTCACCGACGCCTCGACGTCGACCCCCGGCGTCTGGCAGACGGAATACACCTTCACGAAGGCCTACGGTCAGTCGCGCTATTCAGTCGAGGCGATCGCCGCGATCTGGAAGGAGCTGGCGGCGCCGGGCGCGACGCAGGAAAAGTTCCGCAAGTTCTACAATGTCAGCCATGGCGCGCTCGATGAAGACACGCTGTCGGCCTATTCCTGCGCCATCGGTCACCTCGATTCGCCGTCATTCCAGACCTGCTATTGCGGCGGCTGACCTGCCGTCGCCGATTCTGGCGGGGCGCTTGCATGGCGGGATCAAGGATATGTGCTCGCCCGTCATCGTGGCTTCGCGAGCATCACGGAGAAGACAATCATGCCAGGCGTCATCATCACTCTTGCCCAACAAAAGGGCGGCTCCGGCAAGACGACGGTCGCCGCCCACCTCGCTACCGCGCTTGCCCTCGGCAGAAAATCGGTGGCAATCGTCGACGTCGATCCCCAGGGAAGCCTCGGCGAATGGTTCGAGCGCCGCGAGGAGCGGCTCAGCGAGGAGGGGATCGACCTCGAATTCCGCACGGCAAGCGGCTGGGGCGCGCGCCGCGAGGCGCGCAACCTTGCCCGTCACCACGACTTCGTGATTGTCGATACGCCGCCGAAATCCGACATCGAGATGCGCCCGGCGATCGAGATCGCCGATCTCGTCATCGTGCCGCTGCAGCCGACGCCGGTCGACCTGTGGGCCACCGATCCGACGCTCGAGATGGTCGCCAAGGAGGGCAACGAGGCGCTGCTGGTGCTCAACCGTGTCGTCCGCCGCGCCCTGCTCAGCGCCGAGATGGAGCAGGCGACCCGCGAGCTCGGCTACACCCTCGCCAGGACGCAGCTCGGCAACCGGGTCGCCTTCCCGTCGAGCATGGGCACGGGGAGCACGGTGATCGAGACCGAGCCGTCGGGCCTTGCCGCACTCGAGGTCGAGGCGCTCAAGCGCGAAATCCTGCGGCGAGCGACGAGGACGTAACGGTCCGTTAAGAGCCGTTGAGCCGCAATCCTCCGGCTGTCTTACATCTTTCGCGGTGGGTGGGTATCGTCATGCAATCGGGTGATCAGTCTGCGAGGAGGACCATCATGCGCATCGTTACCGCGACCATCGCCGTCTTTGTTGTCCTGGCCGTTCAGGTCGCGCCAGCTCTCTCCGATGAGCTTGCCGATCTCAAGGCGGCACGTGCCAAGCTCGAAGCCGCTTTCGTCAATCAGGACGCCGACACGATCCGCAGCCTGATGACCCCGGACCACATTGCTGCGACCCACGTCTTTGGCGGTGCGATCGGCCTGGATGAGCAAATCGCGGCCTTGGCCGATTTGAAAGTCACGTTTGCGGACATCAGCGAGCCCCAGATCACGATGTTCGGCAGCGAGGACGCATACGTCACCTATGAAGAATCTCTGCACGGCACGTTTCGCGGAGAACCCTTGCCGGATCGGGTCTTCGCATCGGAAGTCTGGGTGAAGATGGATGGCAAGTGGCTGGAGAAGGTCTATCAGGAGACGGTCATCGACAGCCCATAGCCTGCACGGCCGGAGCGGTGCCGGCCTCTGCAGCACGCTCCTAGATCGAAACGGGGAGACCGAACCGATGCGGTTACGGATTGCCGTGCTGGCTTTGCTTTTTATCGGCGTTCTTCCGGCGTCCGGAGCCTGGGCCGACGACGCGGCATTGACGGCCGAAATCAGGGCCCGCGTCGACGAGCTCAATCAGGCCTTCGTCGACCGCAACATGGTCAAGATCGAGACAATGGTCACGCCAGACCAGATCGCGATCATTCCCGAATACGGGAAGCCGATTACGTTTGCCGAGCGGCTGGCCACATTCGACCAGTACAGCGTCGTCAAATCGGATTTCACACCGACGGAGGTGACGGTGCTCGATCCGTCGGCGGTGCTTGTCACCTACGAGAATTCCAATCAGGGGAGCTATGCCGGCAAGCCCCTGTCACCGCGGGTGTTCGTCTCCCAGATCTGGGTGAAGCAGGACGGCAAGTGGCGGCAGCAGTTCTATCAGGAGACGCCGATCACCGGCGGTCAAGAGTGATCTCATGAGAGGAGGAAGTTCAATGCAGCTCCGTCAAATCCTCGTGGCAGCAGGCGCCGCGGTCCTGATCCAGGCGCTCCCGGCAAGCGCCGACGACGCGTCCGTGGCCACCGAGATCAAGGCGGCAATGTACAAGCTGAACGATGCCTTCGCGGCGCAGGACGTCAACACGATCGAAAGCATGGTCACACCAGACCACCTCGGCGTCAGCAGCTATTACGGCCGGCCGTTCAACACCGAAGAGCAGATCGACACCATCGGCGACTACAAGGCGGAATATTTCGACTTCACCGACCCGGTGGTCACGGTGCTCGGGCCGAACGCTGCCCAGATCACCTTCGAGAACTCATTTAAGGGTACGTTCGAGGACAAGCCGCTGCCACCGCGGGTCTTCGTCTCCGAGATCTGGCTGAAGCAGGACGGCAAATGGCTGCAGCAGCTCTATCAGGAGACGCAGATCGACGCCAAATAGGCGCTGGAAATGCGCAAGCGCGGCGGCCGCCCCTCTCGGAGGCAGCCGCCGCGGCGCGCGAGGCGTGGGTGCGCAGCCTTCCTCCTAGGCTGCGCGCGCCCGCGCGGTCACCACGATCGAGTAGCGCACCGAGGCAAGCGAGCGGGTGCCGTTGTTGCGGTCGGACCAGGAACGCAGGGCGTCCTCGTAGCGGGCGAAGGGTCCGTAGGCCTCGGCGCCACCCTCCTCCAGCGTCGTGAAGCTCGTGTCGCGGTAGCGTCCGCCGACAACCCAGAATTCCTCGTGCATAATCCTTCTCCTTGTCGATCGTGGATGGCGCGTCGACTCAGGCCGCCGTCGGCTCGGCAGACCGCTCGAACTGTTCCGACTCGGTCGAGCCCGCCATCGCCGTGGTCGACGACTGGCCGCCCGAGATCGCCATGGCGACGGCATCGAAATAGGACGTGCCGACCTCGCGCTGGTGGCGTACGGCGGTGAAGCCCTGATCCTGAGCCTGGAACTCGCGCTGCTGGAGCTCGGAATAGGCCGCCATGCCGCGTTCGGCATAACCGCTGGCGAGCTCGAACATCGACAGGTTGAGGGCGTGGAAGCCGGCGAGCGTGACGAAATGGAAGCGGTAGCCCATCTCGGCCAGCTGCTCCTGGAAGCTGCGGATCGTCGTCTCGTCGAGCTTGGCACGCCAGTTGAATGACGGCGAGCAGTTGTAGGCGAAGAGCTTGCCGGGGAACTGGCGATGGATTTCTTCGGCGAATTCCCGCGCCTCGCCGAGATCGGGCTCCGAGGTCTCCCACCACAGGAGATCGGCATAGGGCGCGTAGGAAAGGCTCCGCGCGATGGCGTGCTCGACCGAGTGGGTCTTGCCCTGCTTCAGCTTGTAGAAGCCCTCGGGCGTCCGCTCGCCGGAAATCCATGCGGCGTCCCGCTCATCGATGTCGCTGGTGATCAGCGTCGCTGAATGGGCGTCGGTGCGGGCCATGAGGATGGTGTTGATGCCGCTGACATCGGCGGCGAGCCGCGCCGCGTTCAAGGTGCGGATGAAGGTCTGGGTGGGCACCAGCACCTTGCCGCCGAGATGGCCGCACTTCTTCTCGGACGCCAGCTGGTCCTCGAAGTGGACGCCGGCGGCGCCCGCCTCGATCATTGCCTTCATCAGCTCGAAGGCATTGAGCGGCCCGCCGAAGCCGGCCTCGGCATCGGCGACGATCGGCGCCATCCAGTAGGTCGAATCGTTGCCCTCCATCCGCGCGATCTGGTCGGCGCGGAGAAGCGTCTTGTTGATGCGGCGGACCACCTCGGGCACCGACGACGCCGGATAGAGCGACTGGTCGGGATACATCTCGCCCGCATTGTTGGCATCGGCCGCCACCTGCCAGCCGGAGAGATAGATGGCCTCGAGGCCCGCCTTCACCTGCTGCATCGCCTGGTTGCCGGTGAGGGCGCCGAGGGTGCGGACGAAGGGCCGCGTGCGCAGAAGTTGCCACAGGCGCTCGGCGCCGAGGCGGGCGAGGCTGTGCTCGACATGCACCGTGCCGCGCAGCCGGTTGACATCGTCCGGCGAGAAATCGCGGCGGATGCCCTTGAATCGGTCAGGTGGGGTACTCATGGCCGTCTCCCTTGTGTTGACAAGGAGTCGAGCTACACTTGACAAACGGTATAGGTCAATAAATACCTGAAACAGCGATGAAATCCGGAATATTGTGAACTTCGTTACAGATTGACTTTGTCAGTTTGTGATTTTTGTAAGGAGAGTCCCATGAAGGCAATGCGGATCGGCGGCCGGCTCAGGCGGTTGCGCCAGGAGCACCGGCTCACCCAGGCCCAGATGGCCCGCGAGCTCGGCATCAGCGCCAGCTATCTCACCCTCCTGGAAAGCAACCAGCGGCCGGTCACCGTGCGCGTGCTCCTCAAGCTGGTCGAACGCTTCCATGTCGATCTGCAGGATTTCACCACCGACACCGACCAGCGGCTGTCGCTGGAACTGATGGAAGCGTTCTCCGACCCGATCTTCGAAGGCGCCGAGGTCAAGAACACCGACGTCCAGGAGCTGGTCTCGCTGCTGCCGGCGGTCGGCCGCGCGGTCATCGACCTTTACGAGGCGTACCGCCGCCACCTGCCGGCCGACGCGACGAGCAGCGCCGGCGAGGACGCCAGCGAGGCGCCGCCGGTGTCGATCCCGTCGGAGGAGGTGACCGAGTGCATCCAGAAGCGCCTCAACTACTTTCCCGAGCTGGAAGAGGCGGCGGAGCGCCTGTGGCAGGAGAACGAGCTGTCGGTGCACACCCTCCACCAGGGTCTGATCGACGTCCTCAGGCAGCGCTACGCCACCGAGGTGGCGATCCGTCCGTCCGACACGATGAAGGGGCGCTCGCGCCGCTACGACCAGCTCGCCCGGCGGCTCGAGATCTCCGAGATGCTGCCGCCGGCCAGCCGCGTCTTCCAGATCGCCCATCAGATCGCCTATCTCGGCCATCACGACGTGCTCGACCGGATCGTCGCGGCGGGCAGCTTCTCCTCGAGCGATGCCGAAGCGCTGATGCGGACGGCGCTCGCCAACTACTTCGCAGCGGCGGTGATGATGCCCTATCGCCTGTTCGCCGACGCGGCGAAGGACACCCGCTACGACATCGACATCCTCAAGAACCGCTTCGGCGTGTCGTTCGAGCAGGTCTGTCACCGGCTGACGACGCTCCGTCGTCCCGGCCATGAGGGCGTGCCGTTCCACTTCATCCGCGTCGACATCGCCGGCAATATCTCCAAGCGATTCTCGGCCTCCGGCATCCATATCGCCCGCTTCGGCGCCGCCTGCCCGCGCTGGAACGTCTATGACGCTTTCTCGACGCCGGGGATGCTCAGGGTGCAGCTCTCCCGCATGCCCGACGGCGGAACCTTCTTCTGCGTCGCCCGCACCACCGGCCGGGCGACGGCGTTCTCGCCGACCAGCGGCCTGCCGCACCGCGTCGGCCAGCGCGCCATCGGCCTCGGCTGCGACGTCCGCCATGCCGGCGAGATCGTCTACGCCGACGGGCTCAATCTCGCCGACCCGCAGATCGCGACGCCGATCGGCGTGTCGTGCCGGACCTGCCCGCGGACCGACTGCGCCGAGCGGGCGATGCCGTCGCTCTTCCAGAAGCTTCACATCGACGAGAACGTGCGCGGCCCCTCGGCCTACGTGCAGGCGTGAGGCGTCGCTGCGGCGTCGGGCGGCCTTGCTGCCGGCGCCGCCGCACGCCTATCCTCGGCGGCACGCGAGAGGACGTTTCCGATGATCGAGCCGATCAAGACCCTCACCCCGGACATCAGCCGCTTCGACACCTTCCTCGACATCGCCCGCAACCGGATGACGTCGCGCGCGTTCCGCGACGACCAACCCATCCCCGACGAGCACATCGAGATGATCCTCGAGGCGGCCCGCCACGCACCGTCGGGGGCCAACGCCCAGCCCTGGCATTTCATCGTCGTCACCAAGCCGGAGTTGAAGAAAGCGATCGCCGACTATTTCGTCGGCGAGCAGCGCCAGCGGGCCAAGATGAAGATGAAGTTCCCAACGCCCAACTACCGGGGCCTGGAGACGGCGCCCGGCCTCATCGTCGTGGTTGCCGACTTCCGCTTCACCCGTGCCTTTCCCGTCCTCAACGACGGCTCCGACCTCGATCGGCAATACCAGGAGAATGCCGAGCGCATCCTTCTCCAGAGCGTCGCCGCCGCCACCATGTCGGCCCACCTCGCCGCCGCGTCGCTCGGCTATGGCGTCTGGTGGGTCACGGCGATCGGACAGGAAGACGCGCAAAAGGCGCTGAAGCCGCTGCTCGGCATCCCGGACGACCTGTCGGTGGTCGACATCATGGCGTTCGGCAAGCCGTCGAAGGCGCCGTATAAGCGGTGGAAGAAGGCGCTCGCCGACATCGTCAGTCGCGACCGTTTCGACATGAAGAACTACATGACGCCGGAAGGGATCGAGGCGTGGATACGCGAACAACGCCACAAGGTGATGTATCGCGACGAGAGCAAGATCGACTGAGGGAGGTCGGGTGATGAGAGGTATGCTGGCGGCTTTGGTCGGACTGGCGGCGCTGGCGTCTCCGGCGGCGGCATCCTCATCGGACATCGACCCGCTGACGCTCACCTGCGCCGACTATTCAGCGACCGACAAGGCCATCGGCGTGCGCCTCATCAGCGCCGACCAGCGCCAGAACATCGTGATGTTCGACTTCGGCTACGCGCTCGGACAGGCCGGGGAAACCAAAGCGACTATCGACGACAAGACGGTCTACGGAGCCGACCTGATCGACGTGGGATGGGCGCTGCCGGAATACGCCAAGGGGACGGTTCTCGACCTGATCAAGCACCTGACGCTGACCGACGTCGACGTCGTCATCGAAGGACAGCCCGGCGGCGACAGAGAGCGCCGCAACCCCTTCCGGACCGGCAACTGATCTCCGTGGCGCCCGCAATGGCCACGAGATGACCGGCTCCCGGCCCCGGCGACGGTGGATCGGGATCACGGCGTTCGCCGTGGTACTCGCCGTGGCAGCCCTCTTCGTCAACGCCTTCCTGGTCGACCGAACCACCCGCGCGGCCGTTGCTCGCGACGGCGGCAGTCTGCTCGGCACCAGCGTGGTGCCGGCGAATGTGCTGGTCGAAGGCGATGGCCCGACCATCGTCATGATCCACGGTTTCGGCGCCGCCCTCGACTGGTGGGATGCGATCGCGCCGACGCTCGCCAAGGACCATCGAGTTCATCCGCCTCGACCTCATCGGCCACGGCGGCACCGAGGCGCCGGCGCGCGGCTACTCGATCGAGCGTCAGGCAGCGCTGGTGGCGGCGGTGCTCGACGCGCGAAACGCCGACAAGGTCACGCTAATCGGCCATTCGATGGGCGGCGAGGTGGCGACGGCGCTCGCCGAGGCGCGGCCGGAGCGGATCGACAGGATCATCCTGATCGACACGCCGCCGGCGGGGATCGTCGCATTCGACACGCTGACCAGGATTTATCTCTCGCCGATCGTCGGCCCGCTGCTCGACCGCTTCGCCAATAATGCGCTCTACCGGGAAGCGCTCGCCCAGGGCTTTGCCCCGGGTTTCGATGTGCCGCAGCGTTTCGTCGCCGATCTCGCCCAGCTGACCTACCCCGCGGCGGCGGGGGCTCATGACGGAAGCACCGCCTTCCGCACCGCCAAGACAGTCCCTGAGCGGCTTGCCGCCATCCGGCCCGCCCCACCGCTCCTCGTCATCTTCGGTGCCCTCGATACCATCGTGCCGGTCGCCGAAGCGCAAGAATACCGGGCGGTTCCGGGTGCCAGGATCGAGACTCTCGACGGCGTCGGCCATTCCCCGATGGTGGAAGCACCGGACCGGACCCTGGGGCTGATCCGCACATTCCTCGCCGACGGAGCGCCCGCCGGCCACTGAAAAGCCGCCTTGACGGCTTCCCAAAAGTTTGTCCAAATGATCAAGAGTTTTTCCAGACTGGCGCGACACTTGCGGGCGCGAGATTTGCGGGATTGCCCATGGCCGACGGAAGGACGCCCGACATCGCTGCCGGCCGGCTGACGGCCGAGCAATACGCCGCCAACTTCGCCGACCTTCATCCGCCGCTCGAGCCGCCACGAGGCGCTGGTCGAGGCCGACCGCTGCTATTTCTGCTACGACGCGCCCTGCGTCGCCGGCCTGCCCGACCGGCATCGACATCCCGCTCTTCATCCGCGAGATCCTCACCGACAACCCGAAGGGGGCCGGCGAGACGATCCTCGACGGCGAACATCCTCGGCGGCATGTGCGCCCGCGTCTGCCCGACCGAGACGCTGTGCGAGGAGGCCTGCGTGCGCGAGGCGGCGGAGGGCAAGCCGGTGCGAGATCGGCGAGCTGCAGCGCTACGCCACCGACTCGGCTGATGGCCGACGGCAAGCAGCCCTTCGTCCGCGCGCGCACCGACCGGCAAGCGGGTCGCGGTGGTCGGCGGCGGCCCGGCGGGGCTCTCCTGCGCCCATCGCCTCGCCATGCACGGCCACGACGTCGTCGATCTTCGACGCCGCGGCCGAAGATCGGCGGCCTCAACGAATACGGCATCGCCGCCTACAAGACGCCCGGCGGCTTCGCCCAGGCCGAGGTCGATTTCATTCTGTCGATCGGCGGCATCGCGGTCGAGGCCGGCAAGGCGCTCGGCCGCGACTTCACGCTCGACGAGCTGCGCCAGGACTTCGATGCGGTCTTCCTCGGCATGGGGCTTGGCGGCGTCAACGCGCTGGAGCTCGCGGGCGAGGACGTGCCCGGCGTCGGCGACGCGGTCGGCTATATCGCCGAGCTGCGCCAGGCGGCCGACCTGTCGACGCTGCCGGTCGGCCGGCGGGTCGTGGTGATCGGCGGCGGCATGACCGCCATCGACATCGCCGTGCAGTCGAGGCGGCTCGGGGCCGAGGACGTCACCATGGTCTACCGCCGCGGCCCGGAGCGGATGGGCGCCAGCCAATACGAGCGGGAGCTTGCCCAGACCGACGGCGTGAGGATCAAGCTCAATGCCCGGCCGGCGCGGCTCGTCGCGGAGGACGGGCAGCGTGACGGCGATCGAGTTCGAATACACCACCGAGCGAGGACGGGCGAGCTTGCCGGCACCGGCGAGACGTTCGCGCTCGCCGCCGACATGGTGTTCAAGGCGATCGGCCAGAACTTCCTGCCGAGGCGCTCGACGGCGCCGCGCAGGCGATCGAGCTGGAAGGCGGCCGCATCAAGGTCGACGCCGAAGCGCCGCACCGCGCTCGCCGGCGTCTGGGCCGGCGGCGACTGCGTCGCCGGCGGCGAGGACCTTACCGTCGCCGCGGTCGAGGACGGCAAGATCGCCGCCGAGTCGATCCACCGGGCGCTGATGCATCGACCGGCCCGACGCGGGCGCGCAGCTCGACGGCCGAACAGGCAGGAGGATCCTGCGATGGCACGACCTGCAGACTTACCGAATTCGTCGGCATCAAGTCGCCCAACCCGTTCTGGCTGGCCTCGGCGCCGCCGACCGACAAGGAATACAACGTCGTCCGCGCCTTCGAGGCGGGCTGGGGCGGCGTGGTGTGGAAGACGCTGGGCGAGGACCCGCCGGTCGTCAACGTCAACGGCCCGCGCTACGGCGCGATCCATGCCGGCGACCGCCGGCTGATCGGCCTCAACAACATCGAGCTGATCACCGACCGCGCCGCTGCGAGGTGAACCTGCGCGAGATCAAGCGCGGTCAAGCGCGACTGGCCGGACCGGGCGGTGGTCGTCTCGCTCATGGTGCCGCTGCGAGGAGACGAACTGGAAGGCCATCCTGCCGCTGGTCGAGGAGACCGGCGCCGACGGCGATCGAGCTCAACTTCGGCTGCCCGCACGGCATGAGCGAGCGCGGCATGGGCTGCGGCCGTGGGCCAGGTGCCGGAATACATCGAGATGGTCGCGCGCTGGTGCAAGGCAGGCGACCCGCATGCCGGTGATCGTCAAGCTGACCCCCAACATCACCGACATCCGCTGCCCGGCCCGCGCCGCGAAGACGGGCGGCGCCGACGCGGTGTCGCTGATCAACACCATCAACTCGATCACCGCGCGTCGACCTCGACAGCTTCGCGCCCGAGCCCGACCATCGACGGCAAGGGCACCCATGGCGGCTATTGCGGCCCGGCGGTCAAGCCGATCGCGCTGTCACATGGTCGCCGAGATCGCCCGCGACCCCGAGACGCGCGGGCCTGCCGATCTCCGGCATCGGCGGCATCACCACCTGGCGCGACGCGGCGGAGTTCCTGGCGCTGGGCGCCGGCAACGTGCAGGTCTGCACCGCGGCGATGACCTACGGCTTCAAGATCGTCGCAGGAGATGATCTCGGGCCTCGCGCAACTGGATCGACGAGAAGGGCGATGAGCGCTCTCCGACCTCGTCGGCCGCGCGGTGCCCAACGTCACCGACTGGCAATACCTCAACCTCAACTACGTCACCAAGGCGCAGATCGACCAGGATCTCTGCATCAAGTGCGGCCGCTGCCACATCGCCTGCGAGGACACCTCGCACCAGGCGATCACCGCGATGAAGCGACGGCGAGCGCCACTTCGAGGTGATCGACGAGGAATGCGTCGGCTGCAATCTCTGCGTCGACGTCTGTCCGGTCGAGGGCTGCATCACCATGGAGCAGCTCACCTCCGGCGTCGACCCGCACACCGGGGCGCCGGCGACCGGCTTCCGCAACTGGACCGAACATCCCAACAATCCGATGGCGAAAGCGCCGGAGCCGGCGCAGTAGGCCTCGATGGCGGGGGCCCCTTCCTTTGTCCGCTACTGGACCGAGGTAGCGCGATCGGCGCTACGGACCTCGGCGGCGGCGCTTTTGGTGTTGTCGAACCTGGTGCTCGGACCGGGAAGCGCCTTCAGATTGGGGACCGGTTGGTCGCCGCCGGTGTAGTCGGTGCCGATGTGGCGCATCGCCACGGAACCGCCAGCATCACCAGCCGGTTCGACAGGCGTGGTGGTAGACTGGCCGGCGCCGTTCGCGACAGTCGCGGGATCGCGCGCTATGCTGTCCAGTTGCGGCGGCGGGGTGGCGTCGCTGACCTGATGGCCGCTTTGCTGCGCCTCGGCCGCCGCGTAATAGGCAGCGAGACCCTTCTTCAGCTCGGCGAAACAGGCGGGATCATAGTGCCGACGATAGGCAAAGGCTTCGGCGAGATCGCCGTATCTGCTGCCGTCGATCGCGGAACTGGCGTCCGCCACCGGCTGTGACGGGTGCTGCACGAAGAGCTCCGCCTTGGCGCCGCCATACATCGCCTGGCAGACCGCTTCATCGACCTTGATGCCGGAACGGTCCGCCGAATTGCTGAGCGGAAAATAGTAGCCATCGCAGGTCCGCGCACACAGCGTGCGGTAGACGCCGTTTTGCGCTGACGACGCCCCGCCGGAGCCCGGCACGTTGCAGCCGTTGCGCACCAGCACGCCGCGTAGCGCGTCGCGTCTTTGCGCCGCAAGTCGCCGGCCACCAGCGTTCTGCAGCTGGCTTTCGAGCTGCCGCACGGTCTGCACGATGGCCGGGCAGTTCTGGCCGCGTCTCCGGAAGATGCCAAGTCCGCGGCAGTTGCCGTGCTCCATTTGGGCTCGCGCGTTGTTGAGCTTCCGGCGCAAGGTGGCGTAGTCGCCGGCCTGTGCCATGCGATCTGCCGCAACGTATTGGGCCTGAACCTGCCGGCAAAGCGCGCTGTCCGCCGCCGCAGGGCCGACAACGAAAATCAGCCCCGCCGCAGTGAGCAGCGGTGCCGCCGCGATGAGAGCCGAGCGTCTTGGTGAGATGTCCGGCACGGGCCCTTCCGATCGCTTTGTCGGGATCGTTTCCTCGACAACGCCGCTGGAGCGGATTGGTTCGCCATTACCCCTGCTGGAGGCCTTTCAGCCGCTGGTCATAGGCGTCGGTGAGGCAGGTAACGCTGCCGCCGCAAGCATCACGGATTCCGAGCCATGCGCGCTGGGCGTTGCGGATCGCCGTCTTCTGGGCATCGTCTGCATAGCTCAGTTGCTGCTGGTAGGCGCTGGCGACGTCGCGGTCGAGCCGCGCGAGCGCGACGTCGGAGCAGATCGCCTTCTCCGTCGGGGTGCCCGCCTTGGCGCAGTCGAAGGAGGGCACCGGCGTCCGCCAGTCGGTCCGCATCAGCCCCTTGAGCTTGGAAAGGGGTATCCGCACTTCCTGGGGCCCGGCGGCATAAGCAGCAACCTGATAGGGAGGAAAATCGATGATCAGGGTGTCGGCGAGAAGGAGGAAATCCTTGAAATTGTCCCACTCGGGCCCGGCTCCGGTGTTCAGCCAGTCGTCGTCGCTCATCGCGTCCTCGTCCTTCCACTGGCTCTTGAGGTCGGCGATCGCCAGCTCGCTGATGCGGTCGAGGGCCGGCCGGTCGAAGATCTCCGGGAGAAAGACGTGCCAGCCGTCCGGCATCATGAAGTTGAACGTCTCGACGTCGTGGTTGGGATGGGCGCCGCCGGTGAAAATGTCCTCCTGGAACCCGACGACGAACATCTCGCCGTCGTTGCGCGCCACCTCGTAGTTGAGGTCGAGCGAATAGGTCCAGGCCGGCCGGTCGTTGTCATTGGCAAAGGAGGCAAAATCCTCCTCCGCCTGCTTGACGAAATCATCCACCAGTCCGGTCGCCCAGCCGCTCACCACGGTGTCGACCGCCGCCAGCCCGGTGCGCGGATAGTGAACCTCGACGTCGTAATGATCGGTCGATTTGGCAATGCTGACGTCTTCGACCGTCAGCGGCGCCGCGAGTGCCGCGCCACTCATGCCGATCATCGCCGAGGCGGCGAGCGCCAGAAGGTGCCGGACCGGCCGGTGCAGCTCCGTGTTTACGTTCGATTGCCGCATGACTATCCCTCACTCGTCTGAGCGCCGCGAAACGCCGGGCTCGCAGGTCCGCTTCGAAGCAAGCCCCTCCGGTGCGCAAGCCTTGCCCGAAGGGGATTGCCCTATTGCACCGTCGTCGAGCCCGTCGGGCCGTCAGCCGGCTTGGCCGGCTCGGCCGCATGGGCGGAACTGATCAGGCTGAATTCCGGCCCGAGATCGGGCTGCGCATAAAGCGCGTCGATACGCTTCGGCGTCGAATAGTAGTAGTCGGGACCGAGCCGCCGGATCTTGGTCGAGGCGACCGCCACCTGCTCCGCGCCCTTCGGCGCGACCGGTTTGACGGTGAAGCGGCCGGCGACGTTGGCCAGCGTCTCCGGATCCTCGCTCGGATTGGCACGGGTCACCGGCGCCGGAAGCAGCGTCGGAGCCGGCGTTCCCTTCCCAATCGGAAGATCGGCCTTTGCAGCAGCGACCTGATCGGCAAATGCCCTGGCGAGATTGCTGAGACCCTGCTTCAGCTCGCCCTGGCAGGCTTCGTTGAAGCTCGAGCGGAAAGCGAAGGCATAGGGCTCCGAGGCCAGCGGGGTGCCGGTGAGCGACACCGCCTGATCGGCGCTACGACCGTTGGAATGGACGAAAAGCTCGGCCTCGGCACCGCCATACATCGCCTTGCAGACCGTCTCGTCGATCTTGAACTTGGAGCGGCTCGCCGCAAAGGTGATCGGAAAGTAGTAGCCGTCGCAGGTGCGCACGCAAAGCGTCCGGTATCCGCTGCTCGCAGTGTTGCCGAGCGACGGAATCTGACACCCGTTCCGCCGCAGCTGATTGTAGAGGCGGTCGCGCTGGAACGACGTCTGGCGCGTCAGTCCCCAACCGCCGCCGGTGGCCTGGCTCACCTGGCTGCGCAGGCGGTTGAGCCTTGTCATCACCGCCGGGCAGTCCCGGGCCGGCCGCTTGCCAAAGAACAGGAAACGCCGGCAGTTCTTGGCCTTGGCCTCGGCCTCGGCCGAAGCCAGCTGGCGCCTGAGGGTGCGGATATTGCTCGAGCTGCCGCCGAAGTCGCGAACGGCGGCCAGATAGTCGGCCTGGAGACGGTCGCAATAGTTGGATTGGGCGTCTGCCGGCACCGCCATCGCCAGCGTCGCCATCGCGACAACGACAAAGGCCGACCTTTTCAAAATACCCGGTGCTCGAAGGTGCACGGTCATGGTCGTGACTCTATTGCAGCCGCTCCCTCCTCGCCGTCGGGAGCGTTACTCCGTTTCCTGCCAAATTCAGGTTTATCCGTGGTTACCGGGTACCCTATCGCCTGTCCGTTTGTGCGTGATTTGTCCACCAATTCCAACCCGTTCGGCGTCGGAACGCGACATTGTCGGGACGTGTTGCCGCCGTGCCGCAGTCCCCTGTAACAGTCTATGCGGCAACCCGCGAAACGCTGTGATCGCGGTCACACCATCGTCGCGCGGCGCTAATCGTCCGGGCGGGGCGCCATCCGGCCGAGCAACGCGTCCACGTGCCCGACCTCGTCCTGGTTGATGCCGTGGCCCATCCCCGGATAGATGCGCTCGGTGACCTCGCCATCGAGCTCCCGCATGACGGCAACCAATTCGTGGACGCGGTCGAGCGGAATGTACGGATCGACGTCGCTCGACCCGATGAACACCGGGGTCCCCTCCAGCGAGCCCTTGTAGCCGGCCCGGTCGACGCTCTCGCCGATCAGGCCACCGGTCAGCGCGATGACGGCGCCATAGCGGTCCGGATGACGGGCAGCGAACTCCAGCGCCAGACAGGCGCCCTGGGAGAAGCCGAGGAGCGCCATGCGGTCGGGAGGAATGTCGTGGGTAATCAGCATGCCGAGGATGTCGGCGACGCGCTCGAGCGCCGAGGTCAGGTGCGGCTCGTTTTCCGAGACGGGCGCCAGGAACGGCCGTGGATACCAGGTGTGATCGGCGGCCTGCGGGGCAAGGAAGGCGATGTCCGGGCGCTCCAGCGCCTCCGACAGCGCCAGGATATCGGCCGCATCGGCACCGCGGCCGTGCAGCATGATCATCGCCGCGTCGGCCTCGTCCAGTCCGGCCCCGGCGTGGAGGACGGGCTGCCCCTTGTGGGGATTGGCTGCGCTGTCCATCACCCGAGCCTTTTACCACAGTCGGCGGCACGGCACAGGGCCATATGATGACCCGGCTCAGGCCGAGAGACCGTGGAGCTTCAGATGCTGGAGGAGGATGACGGTCTTGGCGTCGGCGATCTCGCCGGTGGCGACCATGGCAAGCGCTTGGTCGAGGGGAAGCTCGAGCACCTCAATGTCCTCGCCCTCGTCCTCGGCGCCGCCGCCGGACGAGACGCGGTCGGCGGGGGAATAGCGGCCGACGAACAGCGCCAGCCGCTCGCTGACGCTGCCCGGGCTCACATAGACGTCGAGCACGCGGGTGAGCGCCTTCATCTCATAGCCGAGCTCCTCGCGGATTTCCTGGCGGATGCCTGCTTCGGGATCGTCGTCGTCCAGCCGGCCGGCGCAGGTCTCGATCAGCCAGCCGGAGGTGCCGTGGAGATAGACGGGGATGCGGAACTGGTTGACGAGAAGAACCGTGCCGCGATCGGGGTCGTAGGGAAGCACCGCAACCCCGTCGCCGCGGTCGTAGACCTGGCGGAGGAGAGTCTCCCGCCGCCCGTCCCGGCGGCGGTAGTCGATGGTGTATTTGGTCAGCCGCGCCCAGTCGTCGGCGAGCACCTCGGCCTTGACGATGCGGACCGGCGCGTCCCCCTGTTCGTCGTTCATAGGTCGGTCGCGACTTCCGTGCCGGGTTTCGGGTGTGCGGCGCTTGCCGGAACGCGACGCGGCGCTTTGGCGACGACGTCATCGCAGCCGGCTAGTGTCCCCTCGATCAGGTGGTCGACGACGGCCCTCAGCGCCTCATCGCCCGAGGCGCCGGTGGCGACCGCCCGGTCGTAGACCCGCATCTGGCGGTCGGCCGAGGTGCCTTCGGCGGCGATCTTGCGGGCGTGCTCGACCTCGGCGGTGCAGCCGAAGAAGGCGGCGTCCTCGCCGACGAGGTCGACCAGCTCGTCGACCAGCGCGGCAAAGGGCACCGGCGCGCCCTTGCCGAAGTCGATCATGGCGTGGGTCGGGCCGAAACGCTGGGCGAGCCAGCGGTTCTCGTCGAGGAGAAAGCGCGAATAGCTCCGCCAGCGCTGGTTGGCGCGGCGGAGGCGGTAGAGCAAGCGGGCAATGCAGCGGTAGAGGGCGGCGATGGCGATGGTGTCGTCGAGGCGGGTGCAGACGTCAGTAATTCGCATCTCCAGCGTCGGGAAGCGCACCGAAGGCCTCAGGTCCCACCAGATCTTGGTGGCGTCCTCGATCTCGCCGGCCTCGACCAGAGTGGCGACGGTGCGGTGAAACTCGTCGGGGCTCGAGAAGGTCGGTGGCAGGCCGGTGCGTGGCACCTCGTTCCACACCGCCAGCCGGTAGGAATGGAGGCCGGTCTGGTCGCCCCGCCAGAAGGGCGAGGAGGTCGACAGCGCCAGGAGGTGCGGCAGGAAATAGGGAAGCTGGTTGAAGAGGTCGAAGCGGAGCGCCTCGTCCTCGATGCAGACATGGACGTGCATGCCGCAGATCAGCAGCCGGCGGGCGACCACCTGCAGGTCGCGGGCCAGCGTGTTGTAGCGCTGCTTGTCGGTGTTGCGCTGCAGGCTCCACTCGGCGAAGGGATGGGTCGAGGCGGCGATCGGGGCGAGACCGAAGCGGCCGGCGACTTCGGCGACGGTGCGTCTCAGGCGCGCGAGATCGGCCCGGGCGTCCTTGAGCGAGGCCGACGGCGCGCTGCCGATCTCGACCTGGCAGCGCAGGAACTCCGCCGTCACCTGCGCGCCGAGCGCCGCCTCGAGCTCGGTGGCGAGGCCGTCCGGCGGGTCGGAGGCGAGGTCGCGGCTCTCGCGGTCGACGAGAAGGTATTCCTCCTCGATGCCGACGGTGAAGCTCGGTTCGCTGGTCATCGCCGCAGCGTGTCAGAAAACGCCGGCAACGCCAATGTCGTTTGTGGCGTCCGCCCTTACGTCATGCTTCCTGTCGTCCTCCGGCTTGACCTGGTCAAGCCGGAGGACGACAGCAGTGGGAGTGGCAAGGGAGGCGCCACAGGCCGCAAGACGTACTCCATCGTTGCCAGCGCTCGCGCTCGAAACACTAACCTGTCATGCCCGACCTGGTCGGGCATCCAGTAAACACCGGCGCGCCTCGTCTTGCGCTGACAGTGTCTACTGGTTCCCCTTCCCTCGCCCGGCTTCGCCGGGCTCGCCGGGGATGACACGTTGTGTGAGTGGCACCCGCCCTGCATCAGGATACGCTCCACCGTTGCCGCGCCCGGGTTCGACCGGGCCGGGGTTTGCGTTGCGTCCCTTCCGCGTGGGCACGCGGCTTCGCCGCTTTGCCCACCCTGCCTTTCCTTCGTCCCTGTCCGGCCTTCGGCCGTCCCCGCCTCTTGATGAGGCTCGCTTCGCTCGCACCTCAGCATGAGGAAAGGTACGAGGGGTGGCGGGCGCTGGTGAGCACGCCAGTCCGACTCAGTCTCAACGGGGCGCCTCAGCAGCGCCCGCCGCGGCGATTTTGGGCACTCCGACACCCGCGCTCCACCGGGCGCGCAATCGCCGGGACACCCGACGACAACTCGCATCCGGACTGGCCGGCAGCTTGCGCCACCTTCCCGTTCCGGATGGGCCCGCCCGGCTTACGGTCAGCCTTGTGACAGCCGGTCGTAGTGCCGGCGGGCGGGCTTGCGGAGGCCTCCCGACGATCCGCCTTGCGGGACGGACCGGCAGGCGCCGCTCCAGCCGATGTCGGATGTTTCCGATATCGGCCACTCGCAAAGAGTCCGCCCCACGCAGATGACGCCTCATGAGCGCGCCCCCTCGGTGGGCGGGGATGAGACCATTGTACGCCGGGATTCGGCGAGGGGGATAAGTCCGGCCGAAACGGCGGGATTGTGGGGAAGAGCGAGGGGACAGGGCGCAGACAGGACCCGAAGAGCGCTCTGACGGCCGGGCTGCCGCTTGGCCGACTCCCCGCGGTGGTGCATTTCGCTGGCTCAGTATCGGTGGTAAGGGTACCGAGGGCTGAGGGCTGGTGCCGTGCATCTCCGTGAGAGCCAATTCGAACGAGCAGGCGAGCTATTCTACGAAGCAGCCGCGGTGCCCGACAGCTGGCCGGAAGCATTGCAGGCACTTGCCGACGCTGCCGGAGCGATGGGTGCCAACCTCCTGCCGGTTCGGCCGGGGCCGGATGCGGCGGTGTGCTCACCCAACATCCGCGGCCTCATGGACGAGTTCATCGCCGGCCGCTGGCTTCGAATCAATCCTTACATGCGTCGGGGGCTGCAGCTGACACGCGCCGGCTGGAAGGGGCTGATCACCTCCGAGGACATGCTGGGGCCGGATGCGGCGGCGCATGACCCCTATGTCAACGAGTTCGAAACGCCGCGGGGATTTGGCCCCAAGGCTGGCCTGGTTCTGGCAAGCGCCGGCGAGGAGCTCGCGCTGCCGATGACGATCGAGCGCGGTCTTGCCGCGGGCCCGTTCTCCAAGGACGAGTTGGCGAAGATGAACCGCCTCGTCGCGATGCTTCAGCCCGCCGCGCAACTCGCGCTGAAGGTCGGGTTCTCGGCCTCGCAGAGGGTCGCGGACGCTCTCGCCGGCATCGGCAAGGACGCCATTCTCCTCGGCGGCTCCGGCCGTGTCCTCTACCTCCCTACCGGAGCAGAGGATCTCATCGACGACGCGCTTACCCTTGTTGGCGGCGTCCTGTCGTCATGGAACGGCGACACCGCCCGCAGGCTCGAGACGGCGATAGCCCGGGCGGTCAGCGCCGAGGCGATCAGCGAAAGGGTGGTCCGGTCGGTGGCCCTGCCACGGCGGGGCGGGGAGCGTCCGATCGTTGCCCAGATCGTGCCGATCTTCGCCGCCGCCCACGATGTCTTCATGCTGGCGCGCGCCGTGGTGATCCTGACGGGCGCGGCCGCCGCAGGCCCCACCGACGCCGTCCGCGGGTCGCTCACCGCACTCGGCCTGTCGATGGCCGAGGCAAGGCTGGCGCACCGCATCGCCCAGGGCGAGAAACTGAAGGATATTGCGGAAACCGAGGGCGTCACGCTCGAGACGGCGCGGACGCGACTGAAATCCGTCTTCGCCAAGACAGATACCCATCGCCAAGCGGAGCTGGCGGTGCTGGTGACCGGGCTCCTGCACTGACGGCAGCAGAGGCGTCAAGGCGGGGCTCCCGACCGGGCGGCTGACGCGACGGCCTGGGCTCAATGCCCGCTGGCGGGTCTGCTTTGAATTTCGCAACGGCGACGCGTTCAACGTCGAGATCGTCGACTGATCACAAGGGATAGGCCATGACCCCCGTTTCCCATCCCGGCCGCCTGCTGAAGCGCGACCTCACCGCGCGGGGGCTGAGCGCCAACCGGCTGGCGATCGACCTCGGCGTCCCGTCGGGCCGGATTACCGATATCCTCAACGGCCGCCGCGCGATCAGCGCCGACGCGGCGGTGCGCCTCGGCCGTTATTTCGGCAACGGAGCGCAATTCTGGCTCGACCTGCAGGGGCAATACGAGATTGCGCGGGTCGAGCGCGAGAAGGGCGCCGAAATCGCCCGACGGGTGACGCCGGCCGACGCCGCGTAGCGCCGGCGGCGGGCGGGGACACATTGCGCGGCTGGCGCCTCCGGCATTGTAGGCGATGATTCAGTGAGGGGATACGTTCGGCGGATTGGCGGAATTGTGTGTGGGATAGATCGCACCTGCCGCACATTGCCCTCCGAAAGTCTTGCCTAGCCACACGACTCAGTGTATGTTTCTGTTTTGTTCTCTGGGGCATCAAATGGCGCAAGGCATTACGATTCATAGGCTTTTTGAGGGCGACGCGCGTGACCTGTCACTCATTGAGACCGAAAGCGTTCACCTCGTATGCACAAGCCCTCCCTATGGGTCGTTGAAGACCTACCCGGATCATCCGGAGCAGCTCGGCAATATTGCTTCCTATGACCGTTTCCTGTCCGAACTCGATCATGTTTGGGAGGAATGCCTGAGGGTGTTGGTCCCGGGCGGGCGGGTAGCGTGTGTCGTCGGAGATATCTGCTTATCTCGTCGGGAGGCCGGAAGGCACCATGTTCTCCCCCTTTCAGCCGATATCCAAGTGCGGGCGCGGCGTATTGGCTTCGACTGCCTGACGCCTATTCGCTGGCAAAAGGTCTCCAATATCAAGCTGGAGGCATCCCGCTCCGCGCGTTTCTTGGGGAAACCGAACCTGCCGAATGGAGTGGTCAAGAACGATCTTGAGCACATTCTGTTCCTGCGCAAGCCGGGCGGCTATCGCAAGCCGACGCAGATGCAGGAGCAGATGTCGTTCATTCCGACCGAAGACTACGCCAAATGGTTCGCGCCGGTATGGACAGACGTGACCGGACAGTTCAGGACAACGCATCCGGCGCCCTATCCGCTCGAGGTTCCGCGACGCCTGATCCGAATGTTCTCGTTTGTTGGTGACACTGTTGTCGACCCGTTTGCCGGAACTGGGACGACAGCCTTGGCTGCCATCGAATCTGGAAGAAACAGCGTCAGCATTGAGATCGAACCGTCCTACGTAACGGCCGCAGAGGGGCGATTGAGAAAGAGCAAGGTCACTGCGCAAGTCGAAGTCCACAGATCGCCGGTACCAGCAGGGCCAATGCAGCGGTTTCGCGTAGACGCGTAGGCGCTAGAGGTCTCTGAATCGCGTCGCGTAGATGTGAGCGAGGCGATCAATCATCGCAGCGTAATTGTAAATATCGCCAGGAAGGGGAGCGGGGGGTGTCTCCACGAGATGCACCGGCGAACCGTCGTTGGCGCAATCGACAACCACGATGGCTAGCGCGTCATAACCAACGTCGCCGGTCCGCGAGCGCCTCGGGAGCTGCCGTATCTTCTCGACCGCTAGCTTGGCATCCCTGGGCTGGTTGTGAGTGCTCCATACAGGCTCGGTTGCACGGTTGCCCTTGTTGAGGTCCGGACTGAGATAACGGCCGGCGACGTTCACCATCGCGAAGCCGGCTGCTATCGCCTGATCGGTCGCTCCATGGACCGTCAATTGGGATGAATTGAGTTCGTCGTACAACCTCGGTAGGGCACGCTGGTGGGCGGTCATACAAGCCTTCGCTTCAAGCGCCATCAAGACCGTGCCAACCGTGGCTCCTAGCAACGCCGGGAGGGCCTCGAGTTCGGTGGTCTCATCATCGGACAGCTCTATCCCGTATTCGTTTGCCAAGGAGGTGAGGCTGGGTGTCGATTGTTGAAGGTCGGCGTCCGACGGCGTGCAAAGCACGAGATCCAGGTTCTTCTTTCGATCGTGGACGAAATCCCGCATCTCGTGATTGATGCCGAAGCAGACCTGTTCCGCGTCAACGTGACGGCGAAGCAGGGGACTGCTCCGCATGAGGTCGAAAATGATGCCCCAACACGCGACCTTGGAGTGGTGATCACTACGGGAGTGGTATTGCCAAGGATTGCCGTAGCGATCCGGCCGTGTAGTCTTGCTCAACGTCCGCACAAGGATTTGGGGACCGTACATCAATCATTCCGGCAGTGAGTCGGTCGATACAATCTGTCATATGCTTGGCAACCCGAGGAGTCGACACTTCACGGCCAAAAGCCACTTCCGTTCGCAAGGCAGAATGCCTCGTCGCTGCGAGGACTGATCGCATGTGCAGCGATCTCTGCCGCGATGCAGTTTAGGGTGGGTTCGTTATGAGGCCCCGCAAAAACACCTGCTCCAGCGTCGCCTTCGCCGTGTCGAAGTGGGCGGGGCCGGTGGCCCTCGGGCCGAGGATGGCGCGGATCTGGGTCTCGAAATCGGCGTAGTGCTGGGTGGTCGCCCAGATCATGAAGATGAGGTGGTAGGGTCGACCGGGGCGATGCGGCCGGCGGCACACCAGCCCTCGATCACCTTCGCCTTCTCGTCGACCAGCTTCTTGAGGCGGTCGACGAGGACGGGCCCGAGGACCGGGGCGCCCTGGATGATCTCGATGGCGAAGAGGCGCGAGGCCTCCGGGTTGTCGCGGCTCAAGCGACAGGAGCGCGGTTTGTGACCGCCTTCATTGCCGGTCGAGACGAGGCCCGTAACCTCGGGATCGTCTGAGAACCGAAGCAACCAGTGAAGGGAGCCGCGACCATGGCCTACGTCTTCGGGAACAACGGTTCGAACGTCCTCCTTGGCTTCAACGGATCGAACGACACCATCTTCGGCTACGCCGGTCCCGACAAGCTCTACGGGTTGGGCGGCAACGACTGGCTGTTCGGCCACGAGGGATGGGACAGCTTGTACGGCGGTGCAGGCAACGACTACCTTTATGGCGGCAGCGGCGGCGATCTCCTCGCCGGCGGCGCCGGCGCCGACTACCTGAACGGCGGCACGGGCGGCGGCGACACGGCCGACTATCGCGATTCGCCGACCGGTGTGCTCGTCTCGCTCCAGATCGGCCAAGGCTTCTTCGGCGACGCCCAGGGCGACACGCTGGTCGAGATCGAGGACGTCATCGGCTCCTCCTACGACGACATCCTGTTCGGCAACGACGGCGATAACAAGCTCTACGGCGAGGCCGGCGACGACGCGCTGTGGGGCAATGGCGGCCAGGACATCCTGACCGGCGGCGCCGGCGGCGACGAGCTGAACGGCGGGTCCGGCCGCGACATGGCGAGCTACGCGGATTCCTCGACCGGGGTCTGGGTGATCCTCGAAGCCGGCACCGGCTATTTCGGCGACGCCCAGGGCGACTCGCTGGTCAGCATCGAGAACCTGAAGGGCAGCTACTACAACGACCGGCTCTATGGCGACAGCCAGCAAAACCACCTCTACGGCGAGGCCGGCAACGATGTGATCAAGGGCGGCGGCGGCAAGGACTTGTTGTTTGGCGGCGGGGGCGACGACGAGATCGAGGGCGGCGGCGGCAAGGATTTCATCCTCGGCGGCCCCGGCTTTGACACGCTGACCGGCGGCGGCGGGCCCGATACCTTCCAGTTCAACACCGACGATGCCTATCCGCTTGATCGGTACAGCACCGGGAACCCGGAGGCGTTCGGCATCATCACCGACTTCAACCAGGCCCAGGGCGACAAGATCCGGATGGCCGGCGCCGCCGACCTCGCCTTCATCGGCAAGAGTGCGTTCTCCGGCCAAGGAGACGAGCTCCGCTACGAGAAAGCCTCCGGAGACACCTGGATCGAAGGCGACCTCAACGGCGACAAGGACGCCGACTTCGTCATCCAGCTGGCCGGCAAGTACGACTTGACGGTCAACGACTTCGAGCTGTGAGTTGGACGGAAGGCGGTGGGGCGGCGCGGCCACCGCCTACCGCACCACCCCCCTTAAAAACACCTGCTCCAGCGTCGCCTTGGCGGTGTCGAAGTGGGCGGGGCCAGTCGCCTTCGGCCCGAGGATGGCGCGGATTTGGGTCTCGAAGTCGGCATAGTGCTGGGTGGTCGCCCAGATCATGAAGATGAGGTGGTAGGGGTCGACCGGGGCGATGCGGCCGGCCGCGACCCAGCCCTCGATCACCTTCGCCTTCTCGTCGACCAGCTTCTTCAGCCGGTCGCTGAGCACCGGCCCGAGGATCGGGGCACCCTGGATGATCTCGATGGCGAAGAGGCGCGAGGCCGCCGGATTGTCGCGGCTCATCTCCAGCTTGCGGTCGATATAGGCGGCGATCTCGGTCGCCGGGTCGCCGGCCGGGTCGAGATGCTCCAAGGGCTGCAGCCACATCTCGTGGGTGCGGTTGAGGACGGCGAGGTAGATGTCCTGCTTGCGGCGGAAATAATAGAGAAGGTTCGGCTTGGTCATCCCGGCCTTCGCGGCGATCTGGTCGACGGTGGCGCCGCGGAAGCCGTACTGGGCGAAGACCGCGAGCGCGGCGTCGAGGATGCGCTCCTCGTTGGCCGCCTGGATGCGGGTGCGCTTGCGGGTGCGCCCGGCGCGCGGCGTGCTCTCGGCGAGGCTCATAGGGTGACCGAACCTCCGAACCGACGCGACGGCCAACCTCCCCCTCGAGGGGAGGTCGAAATCGAGAAGCGATTTCGGGAGGGGGGTTCTGCTTCCGTAGGGGGCACCCCCCTCCCGGATTTCCGATGCCGATTTGCGTCCGCAAATCGGGGAAATCCTGCCTCCCCCGCAAGGGGGGAGGCAGGTGCAACGGCAGCCGCGCGTGCTTCGAGGCTCGGGCTTCCGCCCACCAACGCGACCGGCACACAATCAGGCGGCAAGCGGCTCTCCTCCGCGGGTCGCCGGCAGCCCGCCAGCGACCAAAAGCCCCCTTGAGCGGGCTCATGAACTTGTCTAGGTTTCCCTTGACCATTTGGTCAGGAAATCTCGCCGTTTCCTCGTAAAAGAAAACACCCGCCGGCGCAATCGCCGGGGTCGGATCCGAGCGGCGCAAACGGCGCGGAGGGAGGTTCAGCACGATGGCCAGTACCGGGTCCGCAGCCGAGGCGCCCGCAACGGCGCTCACCGCCAACAATCTCGAAGCCTTCTGGATGCCGTTCACCGCGAACCGGCAGTTCAAGAAGGCGCCGCGGCTCCTGGTCGGCGCCAAGGGCATGTACTACCGCGCGGCCGACGGCCGCCAGGTGCTCGACGGCACGGCGGGGCTGTGGTGCGTCAATGCCGGCCACGGCCGCCAGCACATCGCCGACATGGTCGCCGCCCAGATCCGCGAGCTCGACTATGCGCCGGCCTTCCAGATGGGCCATCCGCGCGCCTTCGAACTGGCGGCGCGGCTGCGTCACCTACATGCCGCCCGGCCTCGACCACGTGTTCTTCACCAATTCCGGCTCGGAATCGGTGGAGACCGGCCTCAAGATCGCGCTCGCCTATCACCGGGTGCGCGGCGAGGGCTCGCGCTTCCGCCTGATCGGCCGCGAGCGCGGCTATCACGGGGTGAATTTCGGCGGCATTTCGGTCGGCGGCATCGTCGCCAACCGCAAGCATTTCGGCACGCTCCTGACCGGCGTCGACCACATCCGCCACACCCACGACATCGGGCGGCAACGCCTTCACCCGCGGCTAGCCGGAGCACGGGGCGGAGCTGGCCGACGACCTCGAGCGGCTCGTCACGCTGCACGACCCCTCCACCATCGCCGCGGTGATCGTCGAGCCGGTGGCGGGCTCGACCGGCGTGCTGATCCCGCCCAAGGGCTACCTGCAGCGGCTGCGCGAGATCTGCGACAAGCACGGCATCCTCCTGATCTTCGACGAGGTGATCACCGGCTTCGGGCGGCTCGGGGCGCCGTTCGCCGGCGACTATTTCGGCGTGACGCCGGACATCGTCATGACCGCCAAGGGGGTGACCAACGGCGTCGTGCCGATGGGCGCGGTGTTCGTCAAGAAGGAGATCTACGACGCCTTCATGAAGGGGCCGGAGCACCTGATCGAGCTCTTCCACGGCTACACCTATTCGGGCAATCCGGTGGCGAGCGCCGCCGGCATCGCCACCCTCGACATCTACGAGGAGGAGGGGCTCTTGAACCGCGGCGCCGAGATCGGCGACTACTGGGCCGACGCCGTGCATTGCCTCAAGGGGCTGCCGCACGTCATCGACATCCGCAACTGCGGCCTGATCGGCGCCATCGAGCTGGAGCCGATCGCCGGCCAGCCGACCAAGCGCGCCTTCACCGCCTTCCTCCAGGCGTTCGAAAAGGGGCTGCTGATCCGCACCACCGGCGACATCATCGCGCTGTCGCCGCCGCTGATCATCACCAAGCAGCAGATCGACGAACTGTTCGGCAAGCTCGGAGATATCCTCAAGACACTGGCCTAGACGGAATGAATGTTTCAATCGTGATGGCATTGGAATAAGCATTCCGCCGGGAACCCAGGGAGAACTCCGCGATGCACACCATCCAGAACATCATCGGCGGCAAGCTGGTGCCATCGACCAGCCCGCGCACGGCCCCCGTCTTCAACCCGGCGACCGGCGAGCAGTCGAGCATCGTGCCGCTGTCGACCGCCGCCGAGCTCGACGCGGCGGTCGCCGCCGCCAAGGAGGCGTTTGCCGAATGGGCGACCATGCCGCCGATGCGGCGGGCGCGGCACATGTTCCGCTTCAAGCACCTCCTCGATCAGAACGTCGACAGAATAGCCGAGGCGATCTCGGCCGAGCACGGCAAGGTGCACGGCGACGCGGTGGGCGAGGTGCAGCGCGGCATCGAGGTGGTCGACTTCTGCTGCGGCATCCCGCACCTCCTGAAGGGCGAGTTCTCCCGTCATGTCGGGCCGGCGATCGACACCCATTCCGACCGCCAGCCGCTCGGCGTCGTCGCCGGCATCACGCCGTTCAACTTTCCGGCGATGGTGCCGATGTGGATGTATCCGGTGGCGATCGCCTGCGGCAACACCTTCATCCTGAAGCCGTCGGAGCGCGATCCCTCGGCGTCAATGGTGGTCTACGAGCTGTTTCGCGAGGCGGGCTTCCCCGACGGGGTGCTCAACATCGTGCACGGCGACAAGGAGGCGGTCGACGCCATCCTCACCCACCCGGACATCAAGGCGGTGAGCTTCGTCGGCTCGACGCCGATCGCCGAATATGTCTACCGGACGGGCACTGCCCACGCCAAACGGGTGCAGGCGCTCGGCGGCGCCAAGAACCACATGGTGGTGATGCCCGACGCCGACATGGACAAGGCGGCCGACGCGCTGATGGGGGCCGGCTACGGCTCGGCCGGCGAGCGCTGCATGGCGGTGTCGGTGGCGGTGCCAGTCGGCGAGGAGACCGCCGACAAGCTGGTGGAATCGCTGGCCCCGCGGGTGCGGAAGCTGCGGATCGGCGCATCGAGCGACCGCGAGGCGGAGATGGGCCCCCTGGTCACCAAGCAGCACATGAACAAGGTGCTCGGCTATATCGACGCCGGGGTGAAGGAAGGCGCCGAGCTGGTGGTCGACGGCCGCGGCTTCAAGGCGCAGGGCTTCGAGAACGGCTACTTCGTCGGTGGCACGCTTTTTGATCGCGTCACGCCCAAGATGTCGATCTACAGGGAAGAGATCTTCGGCCCGGTGTTGTCGGTGGTGCGCAGCCCAAGCTACGAGCATGCCGTCAAGCTGATCAACGACCACGAATACGGCAACGGCACCGCCATCTTCACCCGCGACGGCGACGCGGCGCGCACCTTCGCCGACCAGATCGAGGTCGGGATGGTGGGGATCAACGTGCCGATCCCGGTGCCGGTCGCCTATCACTCCTTCGGCGGCTGGAAGCGCTCGCTATTCGGCGACCACGCCATCTACGGACCGGAGGGCGTGCACTTCTATACACGGCTGAAGACGGTCACCACCCGCTGGCCGGAGGGGATCAAGTCGGGCGCGGTCTACCACTTCCCGACGATGAACTGAGCATCCGCGGAGGGGGCGAGGAACGCATGGCCAAGGTGAAAGGCGGACTGATCCAGATGCGGCTCAAGGGCGACACGGCGATGTCGCCCGCCGAGATCAAGGAGAAGATGATCGCCGCCCACCTGCCGCTGATCGACAAGGCGGGCAAGCAAGGCGTTCAGGTGCTCTGCTTCCAGGAGGTGTTCAACCAGCCCTATTTCTGTCCGAGCCAGGACGCCAAGTGGTATGGCGCGGCAGAAGCCATCCCCGACGGGCCGACCGTCACGCTGATGCAGGAGTATGCCAAGAAGCACTCGATGGTGATCGTCGTCCCGATCTACGAGGAAGAGATCACCGGCATCTACTACAATTGCGCCGCGGTGATCGACGCCGACGGCAGCTACCTCGGCAAGTACCGCAAGACCCATATCCCGCAGGTCGCCGGCTTCTGGGAGAAGTTCTTCTTCAAGCCCGGCAACTCCGGCTGGCCGGTATTCCAGACCGCCTATTGCAAGCTCGGGGTCTACATCTGCTACGACCGGCATTTCCCCGAAGGGTGGCGGGCGCTGGCGCTGAACGGCGCTGAGTACATCGTCAACCCCTCGGCGACCGTGGCCGGGCTGTCGGAATATCTGTGGAAGCTGGAGCAGCCGGCGAGCGCGGTCGCCAACGGCGTGTTCATCGGCGCCATCAACCGGGTCGGCAGCGAGGCGCCGTGGAACATCGGCGAATTCTACGGCCAGAGCTATTTCGTCAATCCGCGCGGGCAGATCGAGGCGATCGCCAGCCGCGACCAGGACGAGTTGCTCGTGCATGAGATGGACTTCGACATGATCCGCGAGGTGCGCAACACCTGGCAGTTCTTCCGCGACCGCCGGCCGGAGGCCTATGGCCGGCTGACGGAGATGTGAGGGATGAAAGGAACCGAGCGTGGCGGCCGCAATTCGTAGAGTGGGCAAAGGCGCGGCAAGCGCTGTGCCCACGCCGGTCGGACAGCTGCGCCGCATCGGCAGAGCGTTTCGCGGAATCGACAATCACGTGGGCACGCCGCCGCGCGGCTTTGCCCACCCTACGCTGCTGGCGGAGGCGTGGTGGGTGGGGTCCGTCGCCGCCTTTGCAAACCGGGAAACACTCGATGGCTAAGCCCGCCGACAACCTGAGGATCAATGGCGAGCGGCTGTGGGAGTCGATCCACGAGATGGCCAAGATCGGGCCGGGCGTCCGCGGCGGCAACAACCGCCAGACGCTGACCGACGCCGATGCGGAAGGGCGGCGGCTCTTCCAGCGCTGGTGCGAGGATGCCGGCATGACGGTCGAGGTCGACCAGATGGGGACGATGTTCGCCCGCCGCGAGGGCGCCGACCCGTCGCTGCCGCCGGTGGTGATCGGCAGCCACCTCGACACCCAGCCGACCGGCGGCCGCTATGACGGCGTGCTCGGCGTGCTCGGCGGCGCTGGAGGCGGTGCGCTCGCTCAACGACCTCGGCCTCAAGACGAAGTACCCGATCGAAGTGGTCAACTGGACCAACGAGGAGGGAACGCGCTTCGCCCCGGCGATGCTCGCCTCCGGCGTCTTCGCCGGCGTGCACGAGCTCGACTGGGCCTACGACCGCAAGGACGCCGAGGGCCACCGCTTCGGCGACGAGCTGGAGCGGATCGGCTTCAAGGGCAAGCGAGCCGGTCGGCGGCCGGCCCGTTCCATGCGCTGTTCGAGCTGCACATCGAGCAGGGGCCGATCCTCGAGGCGGAAGGCAAGGACATCGGCGTCGTCACGCACGGCCAGGGGCTGTGGTGGCTGCAGGTGACGCTGACCGGCAAGGACGCCCACACCGGCTCGACGCCGATGCCTATGCGCCGGAATGCCGGGCTCGGCATGGCGCGGATCACCGAACTGGTCCACCAGATCGCCATGGAGAACCAGCCGCGGGCAGTGGGCGCCATCGGCCATGTCGAAGTCTATCCCAACTCGCGGAACGTGATCCCCGGCAAGGTGGTGTTCACCATCGACTTCCGCTCGCCGGACAAGGCGACGCTCGACGGCATGAAAGCGAAGCTCGAGGCCGAGGCGCCGAAGATCGCCGAGGAGTTGGGGCTCGGCATCGCAATCGAGGTGGCCGGCCATTTCGATCCCGTGACCTTCGACGAGACGTGCGTCGCGGCGGTGCGCGACGCCGCCGAGCGGCTCGGCTACTCGCACCGCGATATCATTTCGGGCGCCGGCCACGACGCCTGCTGGATCAACCGCGTGGCGCCGACGGCAATGGTGATGTGCCCGTGCGTCGACGGGCTGTCACACAACGAGGACGAGACCATCACCAAGGAATGGGCGACCGCCGGCGCCGAAGTGCTGTTCCATGCGGCGATCGACACGGCGGAGATTGTCGAGTGAGCCGATCCCCGCTAGGTTCCCTCCTGCCGCGCTTGCCGGAGTATCGGTTGTGGAGATCGACAACCTCATCCTCGAACACTTGCGGGCGATCCGCGAAACGCTCGATCGCCACACCGAGGATTTGCGCGAGATCAAGACCCGGCTCGGCATCCTCGAACAACAATATGCCAGCCTGTCCAACCGGCTCGACCGGATGGACGAACGCATCGGTCGGATCGAGAAGCGGCTCGAGCTCGTCGAAAGCTGAATGCATAGGCGGCAGGTGCGATCCGCGCATGATCGCGCGAGCCAATGCGCTTGCCGCTAGATCGCATCGTGCATCCTTACCAAATCCCCTGTCGTCTTTCCCCAAGGCGGGGGTTTGTGCTTCGATGCGGCGCCGAACAACCGGGTGGTCAAGGAGAAGCCAGTTTTGACGGTAGACCGACGTGAAATCCTGATGGGGATGTACCGCGCCTACAACGAGCGCGACATCGACGGGGCGACGGAATTTCTCGCGCCCGGAGTCGACTGGCCGAACGAGGCGACCGGCGGCCATGTGCGCGGCCGGTCGGCGGTTCGCCAATACTGGGAGAACCAGTGGAAAGAGACCAACCCGCGGATCGAGCCGCTTGAGATCGATCTCGACAGCAGTGGCAATGCGCGGGCGCGGGTGCACCAGTTCGTCAAGTCGCTCGCCGGCGCCATCCTCGAGGACCGCAAGCTCGAGCATCTCTATACCTTCGACGGCGCCTTCGTCGCCAAGATGACCGTCCTCGACGCCGACCCCGCAGACGATGACGACGGGGACGACCTGGATTCCTGAGCGGCCGCAGCCGCTCGACGCGCATTGATGAGGAGTTGCCGATGTCCACAGTGATCAAGGGCGGCACGATCGTCACCGCCGACATGACCTTTCCCGCCGACGTCGAGATCGAGGGCGAGACCATCACCGCGATCGGCAAGGACCTTTCCGGCGACACGACGCTCGACGCTGCCGGCTGCTACGTGATGCCGGGCGGCATCGACCCGCACACGCATCTCGAAATGCCGTTCATGGGAACGACCGCGTATGAGGACTTCTCGTCGGGCACCAAGGCGGCGATCTCCGGCGGCACCACCATGCTGGTCGACTTCGTGCTGCCCAATCCCAACGAATCGCTGATCGACGCGCTGCAGACCTGGCACCAGAAGGCGGGCAAGGCGGCGACCGACTTCTCCTTCCACATGGCGATCACCTGGTGGGACAAGCCGGTGTGGGAGCAGATGGGCGAAGTCGTGAAGCGCGGCGTCAACACCTTCAAGCACTTCATGGCCTATAAGGGCGCGCTGATGGTGAACGACGACGAGATGTACCAGTCGTTCCTGCGCTGCGCCGAACTCGGCGCCCTGCCGCTGGTCCACGCCGAAAACGGCGACGTGGTGGCGCGGCTGCAGCAGAAATACATGGAGATCGGCGCGACCGGCCCGGAAGGCCACGCCTTCTCGCGGCCGCCGGAGGTGGAAGGCGAAGCGGCCAACCGCGCGATCATGATCGCCGACGCGGCCGGCGTGCCGGTCTACATCGTCCACGTCTCCTGCGAGGCGGCGCACGAGGCGATCCGCCGGGCGCGGATGCTCGGAAGACGAGTCTATGGCGAGCCGCTGATCCAGCACCTGACGCTCGACGAGTCCGAATACTTCCACCAGGACTGGGACCATGCGGCGCAACGGGTGATGTCGCCGCCCTTCCGCAACAAGGTCAACCAGGATTCGCTGTGGGCGGGGCTTGCCGCCGGATCGCTGCAGGTGGTGGCGACCGATCACTGCGCCTTCACCACCGAGCAGAAGCGGATGGGGCTCGGCGACTTCACCAAGATCCCCAACGGCACCGGCGGGCTGGAGGACCGGCTGCCGATGCTGTGGACCAAGGGGGTGAGGACCGGGCGGCTGACGATGAACGAGTTCGTCGCGGTGACCTCGTCGAACATCGCCAAGATCCTCAACATCTATCCGAGGAAGGGCTCGATCACGGTCGGCGCCGACGCCGACATCGTCGTCTTCGATCCGAAGAAGTCGAAGACGATCACCGCGGCGAAGCAGGCCTCGGCGATCGACTACAACGTCTTCGAGGGAATGGAGGTGACCGGTCTGCCGCGCTACACGCTGTCGCGGGGTGAGGTCGTCTTCGAGGACGGCACGATCAAGGCGGCCGACGGCCGCGGCAAGTTCATCGAGCGACCGCCGAACCCGCCGGTCAGCGAGGCGCTGTCGTCGTGGAAGGCGCTCACCACGCCGCAACCGGTGCAACGCTCGGCAAAGAACATGCCGATGGGGGTGTGATGGGGGCAACGCTGGGGAATCAGGGGAGGCGGAGCTCCTTGCCGGTGCTTCCCTCCCCCCTTGCGGGGAAGGGTCAGGGATGGGCGTGGTCTCCTATCCGAGGCGCCGCCATTCACCCCCCTCTCGCTTCGCCGGGGTCGGCTTCGCCAGCCCAGGCTTCGCCATCTCCCCCGCAAGGGGGGAGAAGAGCGGCGGCTCAGCGGCGGGCGCTCCCCACGCTCTCGCAAACCTCCAAGGAGACAAACCGCGCGCATCGGAAACGACGCCATGGATGCGATGACCGAGCCAGCGCCGCGACCAACCGCGCCGGCGACGGAGACACCGGCAGAGACCGTGGCGAGCGCGCCGGCCGCGACCGCCCCGGAAACGACGACACCGGAGCCGGCCAAGCCGGCGGCGGCCGGCCCGCCGGTGATCGCCATCGACAACCTGTCGCTGACCTTCCAGACCGGCGACGGCCCGGTGGAAGCGCTGTCGAACATCAATCTCAGCGTCAATCGCGGCGAGTTCGTCTCGCTGATCGGACCGTCGGGGTGCGGCAAGACCACGCTCTTGCGCCTGATCGCCGACCTCCAGAAACCGACCATCGGCGGGATGACCGTCAACGGCGTGACGCCAGAAGAGGCGCGGCTGAAGCGCGCCTACGGCTACGTGTTCCAGGCGGCGGCGCTCTATCCGTGGCGGACCATCGCCCGCAACGTGGCGCTGCCGCTAGAGATCATGGGCCTGCCGCGGGCCGAGCGCGACAAGCGGGTCAGGGACAATCTGGCGCTGGTCAATCTCACCGGCTTCGAGCGCAAGTATCCCGTGGCAGCTTTCCGGCGGCATGCAGCAGCGGGTGTCGATCGCCCGGGCGCTCGCCGTCGAGCCGGCGCTGCTGCTGATGGACGAGCCGTTCGGGGCGCTCGACGAGATCGTCCGCGACCACCTCAACGAGCAGCTCCTGCAGCTGTGGGCGAAGACCGACAAGACGGTGATCTTCGTCACCCACTCGATCCCCGAGGCAGTGTTCCTGTCGACCCGGATCGTCGTGATGTCGCCGCGACCCGGCAAGGTCTACGACGTCATCACCTCGGACCTGCCGCGGAGCGCACCCTCGACATCCGCGAGACGCCGGCATTCCTCAAGATCGCCCACCGGGTGCGCGAGGGGCTCAGGGCGGGGCACAGCTATGAGGACTGAGCGGCGCCCCATGAGCACCGCCGCTGACCGCAGCGATGACCACCGGCCACCGCGGGCGCGGGCCATCGCTGGCACGGTTCTTCCGGAGCCGCTTCGTGGCGGTGACCGTGATCGTCGCCGCGATCCTGGTCATCTGGTATATCGCCGCGGCGCTGCTCAACGCGCCGTGGCAGAACCGGACCTTCGCCAACGCCGAGGTGACGCCGACGACCGATCGAGTTCATCGAGGCGACGTGGTCGCAGGACCGGCCGGTGCTGCCGGCGCCGCACCAGGTGGCGCTGGAGCTCTACAAGTCGGTCTTCCTGCTGGCGCCGAACTCGAAGCGGAGCCTCGTCTATCACGGCTGGGTGACGCTCTCCTCGACGCTCTTGGGCTTCGTGCTCGGCACGCTTCTCGGCGTCTGTCTCGCCGCCGCCATCGTGCACGTGCCGAGCCTCGACAAGAGCCTGATGCCGTGGGTGGTCGCCTCGCAGACCATCCCCATCCTCGCCATCGCGCCGATGGTCATCGTCGTGCTCGCTTCGATCGGACTGACCGGGCTCCTGCCCAAGGCGATCATCTCGACCTATCTCTCCTTCTTCCCGGTGACGGTCGGCATGGTGAAGGGACTGCGCTCGCCCGACCCGATCGACCTCGACCTGATGCGCACCTTCAGCGCAACGCCGGGGCAGACCTTCTGGAAGCTGCGCTGGCCGTCCTCGGTGCCCTTCCTCTTCGTCTCGATGCGGGTGGCGATCGCCGCGAGCCTGGTCGGCGCCATCGTCGGCGAGCTGCCGACCGGCGCGGTCGCCGGCCTCGGCGCGCGGCTCCTCACCGGCTCCTATTACGGCCAGACCGTCCAGATCTGGGCGGCGCTGGTGTTCGCGGCGGTGCTGGCGGCGGTGCTCGTCGCCATCATCGGCATCGCCAACCGCATCGTGTTGAGGCTGATGGGGATGAGGCCGGCATGAGCGAAGTTGATGTCGTCGTCGTCGGGGCCGGTGCCGCCGGGCTCGCGGCGGCCAAGGAACTGAGGCAGGCGGGCAAGACGGTAACGGTGTTCGAGGCGATGGATCGGATCGGCGGGCGGGCGCACACCGAGACGACCACCGCCTTCGACCGGGGCTGCGCCTGGCTGCACGCCGCCGACCGCAACCCCTTCTATCCGGAGGCGAAGGCCGCCGGGTGGCGCCTCTATCATCACGACATGGGGGTCGACCATCTCTACTACGGGCGCAAGAAGGCGAGTGCCGAGGAGATGGCGGCGATGGCCGCCGCCGACGCGGCGCTGGCCGAAGCGCTGGCAGGCTACAAGGGCGGCAGTGATCGGGTCTCCGACCTGCTCGACGCGTCGCTCGCCGACAGCGCCGCCGGCACCTACGCCGGACCGATGGATTTCGCCCAGGACACGGACGAGATTTCCGTCGCCGACCTCGAGAACGAGGCCGACGTCGACCTGAACTACTTCACGCTGGAAGGCTTCGGCGCGCTGGTTCACCGTTGGGGCGCCGACACGACGGTGGAGCTCTCCACCCCGGTCCGCGAAATCCGCTGGGACGGGCCGGGCGTGACGGTGACGACCGACCGGGGCAGCGTGCGCGCGGGAAGGGTGATCGTCACCGTGTCGACCGGGGTGCTCACCTTTGGCGGGGTGCGCTTCGTGCCCGACCTGCCGGAAGACTATGACGCCGCCTTCGACAACCTGCCGATGGGCCTGCTTACCAAGATCCCGGTGGTCGTGAGGGGCGAGCGGTTCGGCCAGAAGCCGTTCGACGACCTGCTGATCGAACGTCGCGGCACCCAGGACATCTACTTCCTCTGTTTCCCGTTCGACTTCGACCTGATGGTCGGCTTCGTCGGCGGCGATTTCGCCTGGGAGATCGAATGCGCCGGCGAGGAGGCGGCGATCGACTTCGCCACCGAGCGGTTGGTGCGCACCTTCGGCGCCGATGCCCGCAAGGCGATCGGCAAAGGCGCGATGACCAAATGGGGCTCGGAGCGCTGGACACGCGGCGCCTACGCCGCCGCGCGGCCGGGACACGCCGACGCAAGGAAGACGCTTGCCCAACCCGTCGCCGAGCGCATCTATTTCGCCGGTGAAGCGCTGGCCGGACCGCTGATGCAGACCTGCGGCGGGGCACGGCTTTCGGGCGAACAGGTGGCGGCCGGTATCGCGGGGACAGCATGACGCCCGGGCGCGAGTCGTGGCTGGCGGGGCTGGCACTGGCGGCACTTGTGGCCGCGGCGACCCTGCCGATCAATATGGCGGGACCGCCCGTCTACATCCTCGGCTTCGGCATCAACGCGATCCTGATCCTGCTCATCCTGTTCCTCGCGAGCCTCGCCGCTTTCCGCCCGATGGCGCTCGAAGTCGCCGACCTCATTCTTCTCGCCGCGGTGCATATCGGTGGCTGGTACGCGCTCACCCTGCTGCCGCTCGTCGAGAAGAACGCCGGCCCGGGGTTCTGGGGGCTGGTGGTCGGCCTGTGGCTGCTCGCCTGGCGGCTGGTCGCCGGCCTGTCCGTGTTCAAGGCGGGCAATCGGGTCATGGCCGCGATCATGAAGGTCGTCGTCCCGCTGATCTTCGGCATCTGGCTCCTCTTCCTGTGGGAGGTGATCGTGCGGGGCGCCGGCGTGCCGTCGGTGCTCTTGCCGGCGCCAAGCGCCGTCTGGGCGCGGATCACCGGCTCGACGGACATCCTGTGGGCGGACTTCAACCAGACCTTCCTCAAGGCCGTGCTCGCCGGCTACGCCATCGGCTGCGGCAGCGGTTTCCTGGTCGCCATCCTCACCGATCGCAGCCCATTCCTGAAGCGCGGGCTGCTGCCGGTCGGCAATCTGGTCTCGGCGCTGCCGATCATCGGCATGGCGCCGATCATGGTGATGTGGTTCGGCTTCGACTGGCAGTCGAAGGCGGCGATCGTGGTGATGATGACCTTCTTCCCGATGCTGGTGAACACCGTCGCCGGGCTGGCGGCGGCCGACGCCATGCAGCGCGACCTGATGCACACCTATGCGGCGGACTACTGGCAGACGCTGTTCAAGCTTCGGCTGCCGGCTGCCCTGCCCTTCATCTTCAACGCGCTCAAGATCAATTCAACGCTCGCCCTGATCGGGGCCATCGTCGCCGAGTTCTTCGGCACGCCGATCGTGGGCATGGGATTCCGCATCTCCACCGAGGTCGGCCGACTGGCCGTCGACATGGTGTGGGCGGAAATCGCGGTGGCGGCCTTAGCCGGCTCCGTGTTTTATGGCGTTATGGCGCTCATCGAACGCGCCGTAACGTTCTGGCACCCGTCGTTCCGTACCTGAGAAGACGGACGGCATTCAAACCTCGGAGGGGTCATATGAGAAGAATTCTCACAACTGCGATCGCGGCGACCGTCGGACTGGGCTTCGGTCTTGCGTCCGCCTCGGCCGCCGACGACGTTACCTTGCAGCTGAAATGGGTCGCCGACGCCCAGTTTGCCGGCTATTTCGTCGCCAAGGACAAGGGCTTCTACGGAGACGAAGGCCTCAACGTCACCATCAAGCCGGGCGGCCCGGACACGGCGCCCGAGCAGGTGATCGCCGGCGGCGGCGCCGACGTGATCGTCGACTGGATGGCGGCAGCGCTGGTCGCCCGCGAAAAAGGCGTGCCGCTGGTCAACATCGCCCAGCCCTTCAAACGCGGCGGCCTGGAACTCACCTGCTGGAAATCGAGCGGCATCAAGACGCCGGCCGACCTCAAGGGAAAGACGCTGGGCGTCTGGTTCTACGGAAACGAGTATCCGTTCTTCACCTGGATGTCGATGCTCGGGCTGAAAGCCCAGGGCGACAATCCCGACGTGACGGTCGTCAAGCAGGCCTTCAACGTCGATCCGCTCCTGCAGCACCAGGCGGACTGCATCTCGACCATGACCTACAACGAGTACTGGCAGGTCTTGGAAGCGGGCGTGAAACCGGATGAGCTGGTCGTCTTCAAGTACAGCGACGAAGGCGCCTCGATGCTCGAGGACGGCCTCTACGTCCTTCAGGACAGCCTCAAGGACAAGGCCTTCTTCGACAAGATGGTCCGCTTCGTGAAGGCCTCGATGAAGGGCTGGGACTACGCCCAGAAGCATCCGGACGAGGCCGTCCAGATCGTCATGGACAACGACACCACCGGGGCGATCGACGAGACGCACCAAATGCACATGATGGCCGAGATCAACAAGCTGACCAAAGGCTCGACCGGCGTCCTCGACCCGGCAGCCTACGACCAGACGGTCAAGATGCTGCTCGACCAGCACATCATCACCAAGGAGCCGGAAGGCGCCTGGACCCACGCGGTCACCGACGCCGCCGGGCTCGGCAAGATGTAAGCCGGCACTCGGCTCATCCGGGCCATGACCCATCGAACGGGCGCCCTCGGGCGCCCGTTCTCATTGGGGACTGACCGGCACCCCTGGCCGGATGAGTCTGCGCAGATTCCTGCCATCCGGGCGGTGACGCGTCAGCGCCAGTTCCTCAGCGGGCCCGCCTCAACTGGATCGCCATGAATAAAATTCGTGTGATCGGAAGTAACGCATCGGTGAGGCAGCGGGCATAACTATCAAGTCCTATTAAATCGACATTGAACTCCGAGCGGTGATACCTGCACCGGCGAAGGAATTCACTTAGCAAACCCTTGGAGTTCGATGATGAAGAAGTTGCTTCTGGCGTCGGTTCTTACCGGCGTGATGTCCGTTCCGGCGTTCGCCCAGATGTCGCACGACATGAGCTGCGCCGATTTCATGGCCATGGACGCCGACGCTCAAATGGAGGCGCTCGGGCAGATGGCCGGCGGTGGAATGGCCGCCGACAACATGGCCGCTGACAGCATGGCGGCCGATGACATGGCCGCCGACCACATGGGCTCCGACGACATGGCGGCCGATGACATGGCTGCTGACCACATGGGCTCCGACGACATGATGGCCGGGGACACGGCCGCGGCCGAGGCCGTCGCCGCAGTCTGCGCGGACAATCCCGACATGATGGTGAGTGACGCCATGATGAAGACGGGAGACCACTGAGGCCGGCCATCGAAGAACCCGGCGGGGAGCGGAGGCGGGCGCCGCTCTCCGTCCCGCAACCTTACAGGCACACTCATGTCATCCGATGTCGAATCCAGCGCGGCCCACGAGGCGACACCCGAGCACGGCGGGAGCCTGATCTACCGTCACCGCATCTCGACCCGGCTGTGGCACTGGACCAATGCCGTCGTCCTGCTCGTCATGCTGATGAGCGGGCTGATGATCTTCAACGCCCATCCGAATCTCTACTGGGGCCAGTATGGCGCCAACGCCGATACGCCCTGGCTGAAGATCGGCAGCAGCGGAGACAGCGGGTTCCTGAAGATCGGCGATCTCACCATCGACACGACGGGCGTTCTCGGCCTCTCGCGAAGCCCGACCGGACAACTGCGGCGCCTGGCCTTCCCCTACTGGGCAACGATTCCGTCCTCCTACAACCTCGCCGTGTCGCGCCTGTGGCATTTGACCTTTGCCTGGCTGTTTGCCGGCGGAATTGCGATCTACGCGATCTGGAGCCTGTTCAACCGGCATCTGCGACGCGATCTCCTGCCGCGGACGGCGGAGCTGAAGCCCGGCCATATCCTGCAGGAAGTCAAGGACCACGCGACCTTGCGGTTCGCCAAGGGCGAGGCGGCCCGCAACTACAATGTGCTTCAGAAGCTCGCCTATCTCGGCGTGCTGTTCGTTCTCATCCCGCTGATGATTCTCACCGGGCTCACCATGTCACCGGCGATGGACGCCGCCTGGCCGTGGCTGCTCGACCTGTTCGGCGGCCGCCAGTCGGCCCGCTCGATCCATTTCATCGTCGCCTTCCTGCTCGTCCTCTTCTTCATCGTCCACATCGTCATGGTGATTCTGGCGGGACCGATCAACGAGGTGCGCTCCATGATCACCGGGCGGTTTCGACTTCCGAAGGAAAAGCCATGACACAGAAGAGCTTCCTCAGCCGTCGTCGCTTTCTCACGTCATTTGCCGTCGGCGGTTCCGCGGCGCTGGTCGCCGGCTGCGATGCCCTGAGCCGGAACCCGACGTTCCGGGAATTTCTCGGCACCGGCGAATGGCTAAACCACCGGGTCCAGAGGCTTGTCGGCGGCCAGGCGCTGGCTCCGGAGTACACCGAAGCCGAAATGTCGCCGGAGTTCCGCACCAATGGCAACATCCGGCCGCGCAGCGACGAATGGAACCGCCTCGCGGCCGCAGACTTCGTCGACTTCAAGCTCACGGTCGATGGCCTGGTCGAGAAGCCGCAGTCGCTGTCGCTGGCCGAGCTTCGGTCGATGCCGTCGCGGACGCAGATCACCCGGCACGACTGCGTCGAGGGCTGGAGCGCGATCGGCAAGTGGACCGGCGTGCCGCTGTCCGCCGTCCTCGACCGGGCGCGGCTGTCGGACCGGGCGCGCTTCATCGTCTTCCACTGCGCCGACGATTTCCGCGGGACGAACTACTATGAAAGCATCGATGTCATCGACGCATTCCATCCCCAGACAATCCTCGCCTACGGCATGAACGACGGTGTCCTGCCGACCGGGCACGGCGCACCGCTGCGGCTCAGGGTCGAGCGCCAGCTCGGCTACAAGCAGGCCAAGTTCATCATGCGCATCGAGGCGGTGGACAGCCTGTCCGACATCGGCCGCGGACGCGGTGGATACTGGGAGGATGTCGGCAGCTACAACTGGTATGCCGGGATCTGACGTCGGGACGCCAGCCTCCCGCGCTACCGCTTGCCCATCTTCCGCGCCGCCTCCACTTTCGCCGCGGCGCGCATGATATCGAGGGCGAGTCGCGCCATTTCGCCCCAGCGGGCGCGATCCTTCGGCCCGATCAGGATCCAGTCCATCATCGGCGGCTTCGACTTGAACGGGGCCAGGTACTCCCAGTCCCTGAGCTTCAGCGAGAAGACGTCCACCTCCTTGCCGAGCCGGACACCCAGCCCGGCAAAACGCCCGCTCGCGGTGAAAAAGGCGAACACCTTGCCGTTGAACTTGACGGCGTCGGACGACATCATCCGGCCGCGCTCGACGCCGGCTTCGTGAGCGACCAGCCCGTCGGCCAGGTTCCGCCACGCGGCAAGGTCGCTGTCGTTTTCTGTCAGCATCCCGGCATCCACCTTCTTTTCCATTGCTACTCCTGCGTTAAACTCGATGGTAAAACAAGCCAAGCCGCCCGACGGCGCGCCGGCTATCTCTGCTGACAGGTATGGGAGCGCATGCGTTGGACAAGGTTCCGCACAAGCCGCAGCTCGGCGGCGATCTCGTCAGTTTCCTCAAGGAGCTGGCCGAAAACAACAACAAAGAGTGGTTCGAGACGCACCGCGCCTGGTACCAGAGCGCCTATGTGGACCCGGCGCTGGAATTGATCGCGGCGCTGAGCGGACCGCTCGCCAAGCTCGACCCGCCGCTTGCCGCGGTGCCGAAGGTCAACGGCTCGCTCCGCCGCATCAGCCGCGACGTCCGCTTCGCCAAGGACAAGCGCCCCTACGCGGCGATGCTGCACCTGATGTTCTGGGCGGGCGACCGCCCCAACCAGGGGCCAGGCATCCATCTCGTCGTCCATCCCGACCATTTCGCCTTCGGCGGTGGCCACTGGGCGTTCGAGCCCGGCGCGCTGGAGCGCTACCGCAAGGCGGTGACCACAAAGGACGGCGCCAAGGGACTGGCGGCT
>CAVQBS010000030.1:0-23241 GCA_963710805.1 uncultured Alphaproteobacteria bacterium
TACCGGTCCAGCCGCCGCCCAGCGCCTTGGCCAATGCGATATAATCCTTGGCGATCGCGACCCGGCTCTGTCAGCGAAATCTTCCGCCGAATAAAGCGACCGCTCGGCGTCGAGCACATCCAGGAAGCTCTGCGTTCCGGTCTGGTAAAGCGTGCGCGACGAGCTGCGCCGCCTCGCGATACTGGCGCGCCGCTTCCGCCAGGCGCCGCTCCTTGACGCGTTCGTGCGACAACGACACCAAGGCGTTCTCCACATCCTCAAGCGCGCTCAACACGGCCGAACGCCAGGCGACGTAATATTGATCGCGCTGGGCTTGCGCGACCTCGACCGCCGCCCGCAGCTTGCCCGCGTTGAAGATCGGCACGCTGAGTGTCGGACCGAACGACCAGCCGATCGACGAGTTCTTGCCGAGATCGCCGATCTTGGTGGCCTGGGTCGACAGCGATCCCGTCAGGCTGACATCCGGATAGAGCGCCGCCTCGGCCTCGCCGATCTTGGCCGTGTATTGGGCGAGCTGGCGCTCGGCCATGCGCACGTCCGGACGCGCGACCAGCACGTCGGCCGGGATCCGCGTCGGCAACGGCAAGCGCGGCGCCGGAATGGGCCTGGTCCGCGCCATCAGCCGCGCCAGGGTCGCGGGCGGTTCGCCGAGCAGGATGCTCAGGCGATGCACGTCCACCGCATAATCCGCCTGATAGGTCGGGATATCGGCCTCGGTGGTGGCGGCTTGGCGCCCGCCTTGGCCACGTCCACCGCCGAGGCGGAACCGGCCTGGTATTTTTTCTTGGTGAGCGAATAGGTTTCCCGTTGCGAGGCCGCCGTGCGGCGCGCCAAGCTGATCTGCGCCTGATAGCCGCGCGCCTCCGCGTAATAGGACGCCACATCGCCGATCAGCGTGAGCAACGTCGCGCGCAAATCGTCCTCGGCCGCATCGACGCCATAGGTCGCGGCCTCGACCGTGCGCTTGTTGGCGCCGAACAGGTCGAGCTCCCAGCTCGCATCGAACCCGGACTTGAACAAATTGCCGGTGCTCGGGGGAACCGTCACGCCGTTGCTGATCGATCCCGCCGTCCGGCTGCGGATCGCCGAGCCCGATCCGTGAGCGCCGGAAACAGCGCGCCGATCGCCTGCCGCCGCGTGGCCCGCGCTTCGCGAATGCGGGCCTTGGCGCTGGCGACATCGAGATTGCCGTGGACCGCCCGCTGGATCAGCTCGTCGAGCACCGGGTCGCTCAGCCGCCGCCACCAGCGCGCCAGGCTGGCCGTCTTGGTGACCTTGGCGCCCTTGGTCGCCTTGGCGCCGGCCCAGTGCGCCGGCAGATCGATGGTGGCGGGGTGTAATCGGGGCCGACGGCGCAGGCGCTGAGCGACACCCCGACCACGAGGAGCGCCACAAGACGCCAGGCTGCCGCGGCCGCGCGCGCCCACCGTTCGAAATCCCCGACCGTCGGCGCCATCGGCCCCCGACCGGCTTCTATCCCCCGTCGTCGTTTTCACGGCGCCTCCGAGGCGGGATGGCCGTCGGACGGCTCGCTGTCGGCGCCCGTGGTGTTGGCGGCGTCCGGCCGCGTGCTGCGGAAAAGGCGGCGCACCAGGACGAACAGCAGCGGCACGAAGAAGATGCCGAGCGCGGTCGCGGCGATCATGCCGCCCATGACGCCGATGCCGACCGCGTTCTGCGCGCCCGAGCCGGCGCCGCTTGCGATCGCCAGCGGCATCACGCCGAGGATGAAGGCGAGCGAGGTCATCAGGATCGGGCGCAGACGCTGGCCGGCCGCTTCGATGGTGGCCTCGACCGGCCGAGCGCCGGCGGCATACGCTGGATGGCGAACTCGATGATCAGAATCGCGTTCTTCGCCGACAGGCCGATGGTGGTCAGCAGGCCGACCTTGAAATAGACGTCGTTGGTCTGGCCGAACACCATGGCCGCGAGCAGCGCACCGAACACGCCGATCGGCACCGCCAGCATGACCGCGAACGGCGTCGACCAGCTCTCGTAGAGCGCGGCCAGCGAAAGGAACACCACCAGGATCGAGATCGCATACAGCGAGGTGGCCTGGTTGCTGGACAGGCGTTCCTGAGCGGACAGGCCGGTCCACTGATGGCTGAAGCCGGCCGGCAGCTTCTTCACCATGGCGTCGATGGCGTCCATCGCCGTGCCCGAGCTGACGCCGGGCGCGGCTTGCACCCTGGATTTCGACCGCTTCGGAACCGTTGTAGCGCTCCAGCCGCGGCGAGCCGTACTTCCAATGACCGGTAGCGAAGGCGGAGAACGGCACCATCTCGCCGGCGGAATTGCGCACGTACCAGCGGCCGAGATCCGACGGTTGCATGCGGAAGTCCTTGTCGCCCTGCACGTAGACCTTCTTGATGCGGCCGCGATCGATGAAATCGTTGACGTAGGTGCCGCCCCACGCCGTCGACAGCGTGGCGTCGATGTCCGCCAGGCTCAGCCCGAGCGCGCTCGCCTTCGCCTTGTCGATGTCGATCGCGTATTGCGGCTGGTCCTCCTGGCCGTTCGGGCGCGTCGACGGCGACGAGCTTGCTCTGGCGCGGCCATGCCCAGCAGCTGGTTGCGCACCTGGATCAGCTTCGCGTGCCCGGCGCCGGTAACGTCCTGCAGGTAGAAGTCGAAGCCGTTGGTGTTGCCCATGCCCTGAATGGCCGGCGGCGCCAGCGCGAAGACGCGGGCGTCCTTGTAGGTCATGAACACCCGCATCGCCCGGCCGGCGACGGCGTTGGCAGAAAGCGCGGGCGAGGTGCGCTGCGCGAACGGCTTAAGTCTGACGAAGACGAGACCGACGTTCTGGCCCTGCCCACTGAAACTAAAGCCGGCGACCGTGAACACGCCGTCGACGGCCGCCTTCTCGTCCTTCAGATAGTGGTCGCGCACCTTCGCGAGCACCTGCAGCGTGCGGTCCTGCGTGGCGCCGACCGGCAACTGCACCAGTGTCAGCAGGATGCCCTGGTCTTCCTGCGGCAGGAACGAGCTCGGCAGCCGCATGAACAGCACGCCCACGCCCGCGACGATCAGCAGGAACACCAGAGAAAGCGCATCGACCGCGCGATGACGCCTTGCGTGCCGCGCCGATAGGCGCGCGTGCCCCGCTCGAAAACGCGGTTGAACCAGCCGAGCGGGCCGCGTCCGCGCGCCATGGTGTCCCGCCGGCGCAGGATGCTGCGCGCACAAGGCCGGCGTCAGGATCAAGGCGACCAGCACCGACAGCAGCATCGCCGAGACGATCGTGACCGAGAACTGCCGGTAGATGACGCCGACCGAGCCGCCGAAGAACGCCATCGGCACGAACACCGCCGACAGCACCGTGGCGATGCCGATCAGCGCGCCGGTGATCTGGCCCATCGACTGGCGCGTCGCCTCCTTGGGCGACAGCCCTTCCTCCTCCATCACGCGCTCGACGTTCTCGACCACCACGATGGCGTCGTCGACCAAGAGGCCGATGGCCAGCACCATGGCGAACATGGTCAGCGTGTTGATCGAATAGCCGAAGACGGCGAGCACCCCGAAGGTGCCCAGCAGCACGACCGGCACCGCCAGCGTCGGGATCAGCGTCGCGCGGATGTTCTGCAGGAAGACGAACATCACGATGAAGACGAGGCCGATCGCCTCGAACAGGGTCTTGACCACCTCCTCGATCGACAACTGCACGAAGGGCGTGGTGTCGTAGGGGTAGACGACCTCGAGGCCTGGCGGGAACGTCGAGGACAGCCGGTTGATGGCGGCGCGAACCGCGTTCGCCGTGTTGATGGCGTTGGCGCCGGTCGCCAGATTGATGGCGAGGCCGGCGGCCGGCATGCCGTTATAGGCGGAGCTGCGTGGTGTAGCTTTCGGCGCCGAGCTCGACGCGTCGCGACGTCGTTCAGGCGCACCAGCGAGCCGTCGCTGTTGCTCTTGAGGATGATGTTGCGGAACTGCTCGGGCGTCTGCAGGCGGCTCTGCGCGGTCACCGTGGCGTTGAGCTGCTGGCCCTTGCGGGCGGGCAGCCCGCCGAGCTGGCCGGCCGACGACCTGCGCGTTCTGCGCCTCGATCGCGGCGATCACGTCGCTCGGCATCAGCGAATATTTCGCCAGCTTGTCCGGATCGAGCCAGATCCGCATCGCGTAACCGGAGCCGAACAACTGCGGTGTTGCCGACGCCGTCGACGCGCTTCAGAGTGTCGTTCAACGTGCTGTCGACGTAGTCGGCAATGTCGGTGGCGTTGAGCTTGCCGTCGGTCGACACGAAGCCGATCACCATGAGGAAGCCGGTCGACGACTTGGTGACCGTAATGCCGTTGTTCTGCACGGTCTGCGGCAGCGCGCGGTGACGAGCTGCAGCTTGTTCTGCACCTGCACCTGCGCGGTGTCCGGATCGGCCGCGTTGGTGAAGGTCAGCGTGATCTGCGGACTGCGCCGGTGGAGGTCGACGTCGACGTCATGTAGTCGAGGTCGTCGATGCCGGTCATGCCCTGCTCGATGACCTTGGTCACCGAGTTTTCCACGGTCTGCGGCGTCGGCGCCGGGATAGTTGGCGCTGATGCGGACGTGGTCGGCGCGATCTGCGGATACTGCGCGATCGGCAGCGTGCGCAGCGCCAGCAGGCCGCCCAGCATGATCGACGATCGCGATGACCCAGGCGAAGATCGGCCGGTCGATGAAAAAGCGTGACATCGCTTAGTTTCCGGCCGCCGCGTTCGATTGCCCGCGCTGCGCCGACTTGCTGCGTCGTCGGGCGCGGACAAGGCGCCCTGCTTGCGGCCCGCGCACCTCGCCGGTGTTCTCGTCGATCGTCACCTCGACCGGCGTCACGCCCTGGCCGGGGCGCACCAGCAGCGTGCCTTCGACGATCACGCGGTCGCCGTCATGGATGCCGGAACTGACCAGCCAGTTGTTGCCGACGTTGCGCTCGACCGCCAGAACGCGCTGTTCCACCTTGTTGTCCTTGCCGACGAACATCGCCGTCGGCTCGCCCTTGGTGTTGCGGGTGACCGCCCGCTGCGGCACCAGGAAGCTGTTCGGCGCCACGCCCTCCTCGACGATCGCGCGCACATACATGCCGGGCAGCAGCAGGCGATCGGGATTGGGAAAGGTCGCGCGCAACGCCGACAGTGCCGGTGCTCTCGCTCACGTTGGACTCGACGAAGGCGAGCTTGCCGCGTCTGCGGATAGATGGTGCCGTTATCGAGCTTCAATTTCACGTGCACGTCGGGACCGCTGAATTTCAGCCGCCCTTCCTGGATCGCCTGACGCCAGTTCAAGAGATTGGTGGCCGACTCGGTGACATCGACATTGATGGGATCGATCGTGCGGATGGTGGTGAGCGCCGTGGTCTGGCTGGCGGTCACCAGGGCACCCGGCGTCAACGACGACTTGTCGATGCGTCCCCCGATCGGCGCGGTGATCTTGGTGTAATTGAGATTGATCCGCGCCGTCTCCACGCTGGCCTTCGCCGCGGCGACGTCCGCCTTGGCCTGCGGCGAGCGCGGCGATGGCGTCGTCGAGATCCTGCTTGCTGACGGCGTTCTGCTTGATCAGGCCCTGGTAGCGCTCGACCTTGGCCTGGGCGCTCGGAACCGCGGCTTCCGCCTTCTGCTCGGCCGCCAGCGCGCTGTCATAGGCGGCCTGATAGCTGGCCGGATCGATCTGATAGAGCGGGTCGCCGGCTTTGACCTCGCTGCCTTCCTTGAACAGGCGCGTCTTGATGATGCCGCTGACCTGCGGGCGCACCTCGGCGGTCAGCGAGGCCGATCGTCCGGCCCGGCAGTTCGGTCGTGATCGCCACCGATTGCGGGTGCAGCGTGACGACGCCGACCTGGGGGGGGCGCGAGTTACCCGGCCGATGCCCCTGCTCCTTGCTCGCCACAGCCGGCGAGCGCTACGGCCACCATGGTGCAAAGTCCAAAAACACCAATCCCGCGCCCGTTTTTTGTCAAGGCGCGGCGCGGAGGAAGTCCGAACATAGAGAACCCGCTTTACAGTACCGCTTGGTACGATTAATTCGGCATGCGATGAAGTCAATTCAAGACGTGTAACAAATTGTGGAACCGGGGAAAATGGTAACGATATCCGGCATGTCGGGGAATGCAGACCATGGCGGAACCTGCCGCGGCGCGGCCGCCCCAAGGTCATGCCCGACGAAGCCCAACGGGCCATCGTCGTCGAGACCGCCCGTCGCCTTTTCGTCAAGAAGGGCTATGGCAGCACGACCACAGGCGACGTGGCTGCGGCCGCCCGGATTTCCAAGCAAACGCTCTATCGCCTATTTCCGTCCAAGCCGGCCCTTTTCGCTGCGGTCATCGACACCCAACCGGCAGAGCATGCTGGCGCTGCCCGGCAACTATGAAGACATGTCGATACCGCAGGCGTTACAACTGATACTAAAGAGCAACACCAACCAGCACGGTCACCGAGAGCAATTCGGGCTGATCAAAATCCTGCTGTCGGAAGCCCAGCAGTCGCCTGAACTGCTCAAGATCGCACGCCAGCACGGCGCCGATCCGGCGCGCACGCGCTGGCCAAGTGGCTCGCCGAACAACACAAACGCGGTCGCGTCGCCCTTGACGATCCTGACGCCGCCGCGGGTGTGCTGCTGGATATGACCCTCGGCTCGGCCGTGCTCAACACGAACATCGGTCGAAAGGTGCCGAGCCTGAGCGAATTCAAAGATCACGTCCGGCTTTGCATCGCCATTTTCCTGAACGGCGTGCTGCCACGGTAGATTGATCAATGTCGCCATTCCCAACTCAAGGCCGCGGCGAAATCGAGATTGGTGGCGTTGCGCGCCGGCAAGTAGCCGAAAACAATGCCGATCAGCGTCGAGCACAGGACGACCAGCACGATGGCCGTTCTCGAATAAACAAGGGTTAAGCTCGAACCCAGCAGCGAGATTACGGCGATCATCACGATCAGGGTCAGGGTCTGGCTGGTCTGGGTGATGGTTTGGCGGATGTCGTCGGTGTTGAGGATGAAGAAATCCTTGCGGCCACGGCTCTGTTTCAACAGCCGGATAGCCGCCTGCCCGCCAGCGCCGCGTGGTCGACTGGCGAAGCTAAACCCGCTGCCACACCCCAAGCCAGCATGATGGCACGCCATAACCAGTGCTGAGGCTCCACCGGACGGATTGCCTCGATCTACTCAATCTACTTGCCGACTAAATCAACAGAATCGGTCTGCTGCTGACCAAGCTTGTCCGTTCGCGACAAGCCAGCCGAGCCTCCGATAGCGGAGGTGCCGCGACTTGATCGTCGTTCGCCGCAGTGAGTGTTCGCGGTTTTCCGGCCCGGAAAGACTTCGGTTGAAATCGTTGGCGCGCCGGAAGGGATAAGAGCGCGAACACCTGTGTAGTTGAAATAAAAATCTAACTTCGCCCCCGGCAGAACAGTCTCAACCATAGCTGCCAGTCGGCACGCAAAAGGAACCTCCTTTCCAGGGCGATCGACGTCCAAGCAGCTTTGCGGGAAGTCCAGCATGCGGATGATCGCCCCCGCGCCCCTTGGCAAGACAACTCTTAAAGGTACAAGCACCGCCGCATCGGGGCCGGGGAACAACCGCGTAACACCTCACGCTTCTGAAAAATTCGCTCTTCCGTAGCTTTCTGAGAGACAGAGCCGATTTCTCAATTCTCCAACCTTCATGCGTCGTCTCAATAACCCCTAACTAGGGGAAAAACGAGAACACCCTCAACACAAAAGCGCAGATAAGCCGAGGAGCGGATCGAGCCGGACAATCTAGTCCCCGACTTCCGGCGGAATCAGCCGGCAACCCGCGAATCAACCTGGAATCCCCGCGGAAAGAAGCAGTTCTGGCCTTTAAAATCTCGTTGCCGCGAAAACGCACAGCAATTGCACAGCATTTTTGCTTGTCAGAAAAGATGGCAGATGGTTTGTTATAAACAAACATGTTGTCCGGTTTCTTTCTTGAGGCGGCGATGCAGCAGGTACGACGTACCCAAGAAGAGCGCAGCAGCACGACGCGGCAGGCGATCCTGGACGCGACGATCGATGTCTTGATCGAAGAGGGCTATACCCGGGCAACCATCGCGGTCGTCGCCGAGCGCGCCGGTGTCTCGCGGGGAGCCCTACTGCACCATTATGCCAGCCGTAGCGATCTGATGCTGGCAACCACCGACGCGCTTTTCGATAATTTCGTCACGCAAATTCGAGCCCGAGCACGGGATGTCAACGAGCAGCGCTTGCCGTTCGATGAATTCATCAACGCCTGCTGGGAAGAGGTTTTCAAGGGGCGTTGGTTCTACTGTTCTCTCCAACTGATCAGCGCGGCACGCACCGACGAAGCTCTGCGCGACAGCCTCGTGCCAGCCATCCAGCGGCTGCATGGCGCACTCGATTCCATCTGGCAAAGCTATTTCCTCGAGACCGATCTTGCCGCAGGCAGCGTGGCGACGCTGTTCAACATGACGCTGTGCCTGATGCGGGGCATGGCGGTGCAGGCCGTCTTGCGAGACGACCCGCCATACTACCAAGCCATGTTGGACACGTGGAAACAGATCCTGCCGGTCTACGTCCGTTCGAGGAAGGGAGGTTCGGATGAGGAATGAGCCGAGCTTGCGGCACGATACATTCCGTGAGATTCCTGCCGCCACTGCACGCGCTTCGAATGATCGCGCGACGGTCGGCCTCATCCTTCTGCCAGGTTTCACGCTGCTGGCGTATTCCATGTTGACGGACATATTCCTGCGACAGCAATCAACTCGCGGTGCAGCCAAACAACTCTTGCTCTGGGAAGTGATTGGCCAGGAAGAAACAATCAGCTCGGAATGCGGGGCCGAAATCGCCGCCACGGCGACACTGGAAGCGACGGCGCGGTTCGATTACCTGATCGTCATTGGCGGCCGGGAACCTCGACCGATCGCCGGGCGGGGCAGGCTGATAGAATGTCTGCGCCAGGCGGATGCACAAGGCGCGACTCTCGGCGGCATCGCATCCGGGCTGCTTCCGATGATCGATGCAGGTTTCTACGACGATACCGACTGTGCGTCGTCATGGTACGAAGGAGTTGACCGGGACGTCCGGTTCGCGGGCGTACGGGAGCGCCCGGACCGTGATTTTGTCGCCTCCACGCGCCGCCTGAGTTGTGCAGAGCGCCGTCGGGGCAATGGAACTCGGTAATTTCCTAATCGGCGGCGTGCCGACGCCGGACACCGACGGAGGAGAGAGAACTTCATGGCCCAAAGCGGGGCCGTTCACACGCCCGGCTTCGGCACATGCCGACGGCTGCATGCGCGCGACGTCGCCCGGAATGGATCCGCGCGTGCGCCAGACGATCGCCCTCATCGAGGAAAATCTGGAGACGCCGTTGACGGTCGGCGCGATCGCAAAGACGGTCAATCTCTCTCGCCGGCAGCTCGAAAGGCTTTTCCACCAAGCCATCGGCTCCAGCATACAGCACTATTCGCGAGTCCTGCGGGTAACCTACGGTCATTGGCTGCTGACGCAGACAGATTGGCCGATCACCGAAATCGCTCTCGAGGCAGGATTTTCCGACAGTTCCCACTTCAACCGGCTCTTCCGGGCAGCGTTCGGCACGGTTCCGTCCGATATCCGCCGCAGCGGTCTTTCCGATACGCGTGTTCCTCCGCACTGGCAGGGACTTTTTCACCGCAAGCTGATCTCGGGTGAGACCGAGAGGCGGATACCCCAGTGGACTCCGGCATTCGGAGCACGAATGCAAGCAGTCGGCTGAAGCGAACCCGCGGCAGATACATTCGCGCTTCCGGCATGAGGCTACGGTTCGAAATCCGAATACGGTGGTCTTACTCGCCGACGCCGAAATACGCCTGTTGAACGTTGGGATCGTGCTTGAGCAGTTCGGCATCGCCGCTCACCGCGACCCGGCCCTGCGAGAGCACATAACCGTAATGGGAGATTTCCAGCGTCTGGCGGACGTTCTGTTCGACCAGCAAGACCGTCACGCCGGTTTGCGCCAGATCGCGGATAACGTTGAAGTTCTCTTGCACAAAAAGCGGAGACAGCCCCAGCGACGGCTCGTCGATCAGCAGCAGGCGGGGCTCCGTCATCAGGCCGCGCCCGATGGAAACCATGGCCTGCTCGCCCCCCGAAAGCGTTCCGGCCAACTGACCGACGCGCTCCTTGAGGCGTGGGAAAATCGTGTAGACCCTCTCCAGCCGCTCCCTTATCAGTCCCTGGGACTTCATCGTGTACGCCCCGACCTTCAGGTTTTCCTCTACCGTCATGCGCCCGAAGATGCGCCGGCCTTCCGGGATGCAGCCGATCCCGAGACGGATGATCTGATGGGTCTGCAGCCCTTCGAGGGACGTACCGTCGAAGGTTACGGATCCGAGCCGAGGCGATGTCAGACGGAGAATGGAGCGGATCAGCGTCGATTTGCCCGCGCCGTTGGCGCCGAGGATGCAGGTGATCTTGCCCGGCTCGACGGAAAGGTTGATGCCGGTGAGAACGTCGACACGGTCGTAGGCCGTATGAACGTCGGCAAGGGTCAGGATTGCGCTCATGTCCGGCCCAAATATGCTTCGCGAACGACGGGATCGGCGGCGACTGAGTGGAACGGCCCTTCGCAGATCTTGCTGCCGTAATTCAGCACCACGCAGTGATTGGTCACGCGTTCGATCAAGCCCATTTCATGCTCGACGATGATGACCGTCGGATCGCCGAACGTCGGTCGGATCTGCAAGATCTCGTCCATGAGCTGGTTGGTCTCGTCATGGGTCATGCCGGCGGAAGGTTCGTCGAGCAGCAACAGGCTTGGGCGGCCCAGCAGGGCCCGGCAAATCTCGACGCGGCGCCGATCGATCATGCCGAGAGAGATTGCCCGGTCGAACATCCGGTCTGCCAGTTTGGGATCGAAGATCGCGAGCAGATCGCGAACTTCGCCGATCATCGCTTTCAGTTCGCGGCGAAAGGCGCGCCGATAGACCAGATTGTGAAGAAGCCCGGAATTGATTCGGCTGTGGGCGCCGAGAACGACGTTGTCGAAGACCGAAAGAGGCAGGCAGAGGCGGGCCCGTTGGAACGTGCGGGCAAGCCCGCTCGCGGCGAGGTCTCGTGCACTGGCGCGGGTTACATCCCGACCTTCAAAGATGATCGAACCGCCGCTCGCCGAGTAGACCCCGCTGATCGCGTTGAAAAAAGTCGTCTTGCCGGAACCGTTCGGCCCGATGAGGCCGACGACTTCGTTGCGCCGCACCGAGAGGTCCAGCCTGTTGAGGGCCAGGAGGCCGCCGAAGCGGACCGTCACCCCCTTGCACTCGAGAATGACGTCGTTCACGACCCTCCCTCCATCGCCAAGTTGCGCGTGCGGCGCGGCAGAAGGCCGGAGGGTCGCAGAACCAGCAACAGGATAACGGCGACGGCATAGATCAGCAGGCGGTATTCCTGGATCACTTGCAGCTTTTCCGGCAGCAGAACCACGAGCATGCAGGCCGGCAGGACGCCCCAGCGGTTGCCGGTGCCACCGAGAAGAACAATGGAGATCAGGACCAGGCTGTCGCTCAGAACGAAGTTCACGGGTGCGATAAATGCCATCATCTCGGCGTAGATCGCTCCGGCCACGCCCATCAAGAAATTGCCGAGCGTGAAGGCAAGCACTTTCCAGAGCGCGATGCGGATTCCGAAGACAGCACTCGCAGTTTCGTCGAGCCTCACCGCATCCAGCCAGACACCGATCCACGACCGATCAATGAGGCCGGCAAGAAGGCCGGCGAAGGCCGCAAGCGCCGCGGCAAGGATGACGTAGTTGCCGTAAAAGCCGATATGCAGCCCGCCGATGACGAGGTCCTGCGAGAAATCCCAACCAAAGAGATTAAGGCCGGGGAGCTTCAGCCCTTGAGGCCCTCCGAGCAAGTCGCTCGCGTTCAGGAAGGCCGTGAACATGACGCCAAAGGCAAGCGTCGTAAGGGCCGCGTAGTGACCCCGCGTACGCAGGACCGGCAGAATCAGAACGAGACCGACAAGGGCCGACATCGCCCCTGCGGCGACGAGTAGAAGCGGCGCCGGTAGCCAGTGCTTGCTGCCGAGCATCGCCGCCGTGTAGGCGCCCGTGCCCATGAAGGCGGCTGCCGCGAAGTTGGAAAGGCCGACATAACCCATCTGAATGGTAAGACCGATGCAGGCAGTGGCGTAAATGAGCACTGTCGCCAGCATCAAGAGACCAAAGATGTCATCGTGGAGCCACACGAGGACGGCCAGGGACGCGGCAAGCAGAAGGAAGCGCGTGCTTGCCGGATTTTCCTGCGCGCCACGTTCCACCATGCCCAGAGAACCCAGCGCGGTCGGCGGCGACAGCGAACACGATCAGAAGCCCGATGCCGACGCCGAGCAGGATTTGATTGTCCGAGACCGACTACGAATGCAACGGCTGCGGCGGACAGAGCGATGACGGCAGCGAGGGCGGCAAGCGAAAGTCGGGACCCGGATGGCGCGGCATCGATGGACAGGCGCATTGACTTATACCCGTTCGCTGGAACGTTCCGCCATCAACCCGGTCGGCCGCCAGGTGATGAGCACGATGAAGACCAAGAAGGCGACGACGTTCTTGTAGTCGCTGAGGCCGGGCATGAGCGCGACAACGGCTGTTTGCAGGCCAGCGAAAAGATAACCGCCGAGAATCGCTCCCCATATGTTGCCAAGGCCACCAACAATGGCGGCGCCGAAGCCGATGATGGCAAGCAGGAGGCCCATGCTGTAGTTCACCTCGCTATAGTAGAGACCGTAGATCGTGCCCGAAAACCCGGCCGTCATGGACCCGAGGGCGAAAGTAAGTGACACGATCCGCGTGAAATCGATGCCCATGACCCGGGCGGTTTCCTCGTCTTCCGCCACGGCCCGCATCGCAAGCCCGAAGCGGGTGCGGTTGATAATCCAGTGAACGAGCGCGAAGGCGGCGAGCCCGGCCGTCGTCAAGATGAGCGCATCCCAACGCAGAAAGATCGTGCCGAACGTCACACCGCCGGATGGCAAGAGCGCCGGGAAACGCTGCGGATTGGAACCGTCCGGGAAGAAGAGCCGAATGCACTCGCGGATCACGGTGCCGGCCATCATCGTCATGACCAGCATATTGAGCGGAGAGGCGTGCCGGACCGGAAGAATGAGGAGGCGCGCGATCAAGGCGCCCAAGATCCCCGCAACAATCATCGCCACGACGAAGGCGAGCACAATCGTCACCGGCGCGGAAAGACCGAACGCGGTGCATACCCAGGCGGCCACGAGGGCACCAAAGGCGCCGAAGGCAAGGACATCGCCATGAGAAAACTTGATGACGTTCATCACGCCGAAGAAGATCGTGAACCCCATGGCAACAAGACCATAGATGGTTCCTTGCATCAGGCCATTGAACAGGTATTGCAACAAGGTCGCCATGAATGGACCGCGCCTCTCTCGGACCGATCAATGCGGCGCCGGCTCTCCTCTGGCAGAAGGCCGACGCCGCGTCTCGAAGCGTTCAATTAGTTCAAGCGCTTCAGCTTTCGCTTGCCGGAGGCATAGTCGCTGTCTTCCCAGACGATCCATTTGCCGTCCTGGACGACATATCTCGTGGTCAGCGGGGTGATGTTCTGGCCGTGGTCGTCAAACGTGATCGGGCCGATAATCGACTTCCGGTTCTTGACGTTGTTAAGCGCCTTGGTGACGGCAGCGCGATTCGGTCCGGCCTTTTCGATCGCCTGCATGACGAGCGTGGTCGCCGCGAAGGAGAAGGGGCCATAGGCTTCAGGCGGATCCTTGTAGCCGGCGGCTTTGTATTCCTTGGCGAAATAGGCGCCGCCCGGCATGCGCGACAACGGCGGGCTATCGAAGAACGTCACCGTGCCTTCGGCGAGTTTCGGGCCGACCGCATTGATAAATGCCTGTCCCATGATACCGGAATTGCCCTCGAGCTGGGATGTAATGCCCAGCTTGTCCATCTGGGTGCGCAGGCGCGCTCCAAGCGGCGTCAGGCCGCCGAAATAGATGGCCTGCGGGTTCAATTCCTTGATCTTGGTGAGTTCGGCGGAAAGATCCTGCTGATCCGGCGGGACGGAGAAGGAAGCAAGAATATCGCCGCCCTGCTCCTTCGTGAATTTCGTGAAATACTTGTTCATGGATTTTCCGTAGTCGGTCGAGTTGGCGACGGAAACGAACGTCTTGTACCCCATCTTGTGCATGAACGCGGCGCCGACCTTGTTCTGACCGATCAGGATGCCGCTTACACGGTGCACTTCCGGGTAGTCGTTGCCATAGGTGATGGCAGGCAGCACGGCGGCCCAGACGACCATCGGCAGCTTGAAGCGGTGGAAGATATCGACGGTGGCGATGGCGGTCGCGGAGCAATAATGCGGGATTGCCGCGATAATGGAGCGATCCGTGGCGATCTTGGTGACGACCTGAACGCCGACATTGGGCTTGCACTCGTCGTCCATCGGGACAAGCTCATAGTGGTACTTGGTGTCAGGCTTGGCGTTCATGAGCTTGACGGCAAGTTCCGCCGAGTTGCGCCCGCCAATGCCGTGCGCGGAAAGCGCCCCGGTCAATGGTCCGACCCAGGCAATTTTCACGTTCTGCTTGGCGTAAGCGGCCCCGGCGGATAGCGCGAGCGCCATCGCCGCAAGGCCGACTAGAGTCCGCTTTGAAATGCGCATCATATACTCCTCCATTGGCGGCTAGTTGCCGGCAGCCTAGGAGCGGGCAGCGGACACGCGATAGGACGGTTGCGCGGTCAAGAATTGGATTGGTGCGGCATCGCGCACCGCAGACGGTCAAATGCGCCGCTGTTCTCCGGACCGGTGCGGCGTTTCTGTCCTAGCGCCCTCGCCTGGGCCGGACGAATATCCTTACCTCCACTGAGGGCGGCGCCGGTTGTGTCCGGCACGTTCCGCTCGCTTGCCTTTAGGAACTGGTGCGGCTTCTTGTCGAGCGGGGATCCGGCCCCACCAGGTAGCGCCTGCCCGCGTCGAAACCGAGAGAAGACCATGACGACTGCCCTTCATCAGCGCGCCCTTGTCATTGATGGATTGATCATCTCCGACTTTGGCCGCCCCGTTTTCGAGGACATGCGCAAAGGTGGCCTCACCGCCGCCAATTGCACTTGCTGCGTCTGGGAGAATTTCACGGAAACGATGCGCAATATCATGCGCTGGAAGACGATGTTCCGCGAGCATTCCGATCTCATCGCGCAGGTCTATTCCACCAAAGACATCTTGAACGCCAAACGCGAAGGCAAGACAGGTATCATCCTTGGCTGGCAGAACATGAGCGGCATTGAGGACCAGATCGGTTATCTGGCGCTCTTCAAGGAGCTTGGCGTCGGCATCATGCAGATCGCCTACAATACCCAGAACCTGGTGGGCACCGGCTGCTACGAAAGCCGGGACAGCGGACTCTCCGATTTCGGCAAGGACGTGATCGCCGAGATGAATTGGCTCGGCATTCTGTGCGATCTTTCTCACGTCGGCCCGAAAACGAGCGAGGACGTCATCCTCACCTCCTCCAAGCCTGTCGCCTATTCGCACTGTCTGCCGGCCGGGCTCAAGGAGCACCCGCGCAACAAGAGCGACGAACAGCTTCGCTTCATTGCCGATCGGGGTGGATTCGTGGGTGTGACGATGTTTCCTCCATTCCTCGCGAAAGGGCCGGCGTCCACCGTTGACGACTACGTGGATGCGATCGATTACGTGCTCAATCTCTGCGGGGAGGAGCAGGTCGGCATCGGCACCGATTTCACCCAGAATTACGGTCAGCCTTTCTTCGATTGGATTACCCACGACAAGGGATATGGCCGCCGTCTCACCGATTTTGGCGAGGTCAAAAATCCTGAGGGCCTCGGGACCATCGGCGAGTTTCCCAACCTAACGGCAGCCATGGAGCGGCGCGGCTGGCCCGACAGCCGGATCGAGCGGGTGCTCGGCGGCAACTGGATGGCACTTCTCGCCAATGTTTGGGGAGAGTAGGCATGGCCCGGCCGGAAATTTCCATCGACGTCGACGAGGCGACCGGCCGCTGGCGCGTGGACGCGTTGCCAATGATCCTGGTGCCGCAGCATTTCTTCAACAACAACCATTTCGCGATCGAGGCCGCCATCGGGACGGAACGATACCGCGAAATCCTGCATTCGGCGGGTTACCGCTCCGCCCATCACTGGTGTATGCGTGAGGCCACGCATCACGGCCTCTCTGGCCTTGCGGTCTTCGAGCATTACATGAGACGCCTGTCGCAGCGCGGCTGGGGGCAATTCTCAATCGAGGAGGCCAATCTTGCGGAAGCGGACTTCACGATCCGAGTCGCCCATTCGGCCTTTGTCGATGACGAACGCAAGCAAGCGGGCCGCAAGCTCTGCTGGATGTTCGAGGCATGGCTCGAAGGCTCGCTGAGCTATGTCCTGGAAGAGGCGGGACGCCCGGTCGCACTTCAAGCGCGAGAGACACAGTGCGCTGCAGAAGGATTTCCGTGCTGCACTTTCAAGGTTCTCGCTGCGCGCTGACAGTTGAGGTTAAAGTTCGGCTTCTGCGCCTATGAGACAGATTTAGGACATTGAGAGAGGGCTTCCGGTTCCTCTCGCCCGTTGTCAGGCATTTCGAAACAGATGCTGGGGTGAGCTGCAGGGCGGACAGGCTCATCTTCGGTTAGCTTACGCGGGTTACGCCAGGTCGACGATGGAACGCGTGTTCGCCGCGACGCGGAAGCGCATCGGATTGCGAACCCGACGAATGGTCCGGGAATAGAATTGTGAAATAACAATAGTGGCAAAACCGCAGAAGCCAAAGATCGCTTATTTCCCGCATATAGTTGGCTGGCATGCCGGTCGGGACAAAAGTGCGAACACATATTTAATTGAAATATCGATCTAATTCAGGATACGGCAAGACGACACTGCACCTCCGACGCTAACGCGTCAGGAAAAGACACGAAGGCAGCCGCCTACTCCCTGCAAAATGGCCATTAATCGGCGCACTCCCACACTTCGCCGTTGGGCGAGTACCGGACAGGTTCTTCCTCGGCTCGGTTCGCGCCGTACGCCGAAACCTCAACGACGAACGCATCCTTCTTGCTGATTTGCGGCCGATGGATGATCATAGATCTTTGGAACTCGGTTTGGCCTGCTATCGGATGAGGGCACACGAGGTGACACCTCCAATAAAGCGCACCGCACAGCGCACCCCTGGCAAGAATCGGAGGTCGCTTGATGGACTTTTGAAGATTAAGCACCTGCGTATCATCGCGGAACTGTCCGAGCGCGGGATCGTCAGCGAAATCGCCAAGTCGATGAATCTCACGCAGCCGGCGATCTCGAAGCAAATCGCGGAGGTCGAAAAGGCGCTCGACGTACCTATCATCCACCGCGAACGCAACCGGCTCTTTCTCACACCCATCGGAGAGCGGCTGGCATTTCATGCGCACTCGATTCTTCAGCAAATCAAACGCGCCGAATTCGATATCGACGCGATGTGCAAGGGCCTGAGCGGACACATCGGCGTCGGCACGGTCACATCGCTCGCGCCACTCATCTTGCCGAACGCCATCTCCATGTTGAAGCAAACCGCCCCTTTGGCATCGGTCTCTGTCGTCGAAGGACACTTCGTGACCTTGTTGCCCCGGTTGCAGAGCGGCGAAATCGACATGCTGCTGGCGAGAACCTGGCAACCGGAAGAGATCGACGGCATTCATCAGATGACGATTGCGAGTGAGCCGATCTCGGTCGTTACCGGTCGCGATCATCCGCTCGCCAAGCGCAAGGACATCGACTGGGAGGACGCGACCGAATGGCCGTGGATCTTGCCACAGTCCGGGTCGGTGGCGCGCCACGCCATCGATGCATTCTTTTCGCGACACGGTCTGCGAGCGCCGGTCAACGTCATCGAGTCCGTATCTCTCTCCTTAAACCTCGAATTGCTGCGCACCATGCCTGTCTTGGGTCTCTTTCCGGAGCATCTTGCGTTTGCGCACGCCATGCGTGTCGATCTTGTCATCCTACCGTTGACGATGGACGGTACATTGTCCGAAGCGCGTTGCTTCTGGCGCGAGGGCCAGTTGGATGCCAACGGCACGTTGGAATTGTTTCTGAGCTGCCTTATCGAAGCCCGCCAGCAGAGTCAGGGCATTCGATAGCCCCCCGCTCGAATATCGTTGAACTATTCCAAAATGGAATAGTGTTCCCCGCTTATTTCATTATCTGAGGCTGTACTTCTTTAAATAATCTCCCTGCAACAGAGCGGCACCCACCTCGAAGCCGCCCCAAAAGGGAGACGCTCCGATGCTCGGAGGCGCAAGCCATCTGCGGTCTCTTTATGCCCGCGGATGACAATCTTGCCGATCTGTCGGCAACCGCACTCATCGCGTTGTTCAAGCGCCGTGACATCTCGCCCGCTGATGTGGTCGAGTCATGTATCGCCCGGATTGAGACCTACAATCCGTCGATCAACGCAGTCACGGCGACATGCTACGACCGTGCACGTTCCGAGGCCAAGGAAGCTGAAGGGCGTTACCGCGACGGCCGACCGTCGGGACCGTTGGACGGCTTGCCCCTGGGCGTGAAGGATCTTCAGAACACCGAAGGGCTTTTGACCACCTACGGCTCCCCGCAATTTCGAGACAACGTCCCGCGCGCCGATTGGCCGTTGATCGCGCAACTGCGCTCGGCCGGCGCCATCGTGCTCGGAAAAACGAACGTGCCCGAGATGGGCGCCGGGGGAACTCGCGCAATCCGGTGTGGGGGGCGACGGGCAATCCTTTCAATACCAACCTCGTGGCCGGTGGATCCTCAGGCGGCTCGGCGGCGGCCCTCGCAACCGGCATGATGCCGTTGTGCACCGGCTCCGACACCGGCGGCTCGCTTCGGCTCCCCGCCGCGCTGTGCGGTATCATCGGCTTCCGGCCCTCCCCAGACGTGGTAGCGCATCCCACAAGGCCGCTCGGCTGGTCCGCAATTTCCGTCCTTGGGCCGATGGCTCGAACCATGGACGACCTGATCCTGATGCTGCAGAGCTCGCTTGGGCTGAATGCCGATGATCCGCTTTCCGCAAGCCATCACGCATCCGAATTCACATTCGGCGAAATCCCCAACATGTCCGGCCTGCGCATCGGATACAGCGAAGACTTCGGCAGATGCCCCGTGGATGAGGACATCCGTCAGACGTTCCGCGATCGCATAGCGGCCATTGCGCCGCGCGTGAAGGAGTGCCGGCCGGTCGACCTGCAACTCGGCGATATGGACAAGTGCTTCGACATCATCCGCGCCGAAAGCTTTGTCGCCGCTTTCCTTCGGCCCGGCCCAGACACAAACGAAGTACTCGGCGCCAACATCCGCGCCAACCTTAAGCTGGCCGAAACGATGTCTTTCGGGGATCGGGCATGGGCGCATCTTGAACAAACCCGAATATTGCGCGCCTACAACACCGCAATGAATGGGCTTGACCTGATCTTGACCCCTACATCGCCCGTCTCGCCGTTTCCGTGGACGCAACCTTACGCAACGAAAGCCGGCGACCAAGATCTCGACGTTTATTACCGTTGGCTCGCACTGACCTACCGCGCGTCCCTTGTCGGCTCGCCTGCTCTCACCCTTCCCTGCGGCCTGGACACTCACAATATGCCATTTGGCATGCAGCTGCACGGTCGCCCAAAGCATGACGCCGCACTTCTGAAGGCGGCGCGCTCCCTTGAAGCATTTTTTGAAACGCAAGCCGATCTCGGGCGCCCGCGCCTGAATTTGGGTTCGATTCGGCCACGTCAGACACGGATCTGGAGATCCATCGTCACTCATCCCCCTAAGCTCGTCGGCGCACCAAGCCAACGTGCGGTCAAGACAGCGGTGTGAGGCGGCGCCATGTGGATCACCGTTCCGATATTCATACTACTTCTGATCAGCGGCACCGCATTTGCATACCTCATGGGCGCGATCTCCGTCCTGTCTTTTGTCGCGCTTGGCAAGTCCGCCTACCTGTCGATATTGCCGCAGCGAATATTTTCGCAACTGAATGTCTTCGAATTCATGGCGATGCCGCTCTTTATTCTGACAGCGGAGATCATGACCAAGACCGAAGTCACCCGGGTGCTCATCGACCTCTCCATGTCGATGTTCGGACGATTCAAAGGCGGTCTCGGCTACGTCAACGTCATGACAAATGTCTTTTTCGCAGGCATTTCCGGATCGGCAGTTGCCGATGCGGCCGCCCTTTCCCGCACGTTTGTGCCGGCCATGACCGACAGAGGATATGATCGGTATTATGCAGGCGCGGTCACCGCCGCTTCGGCCATGATCGGCCCGATCATCCCGCCAAGCATCATCATGATTATCTACGGTGGGCTTGTCGGAACGTCGGTCGCAGCGTTGTTCATTGCCGGCATCCTGCCCGGATTACTGCTGGCCATGGCACTGATGGCTCTCAATGGGGTTTACGCGGCGGTCTGCAACCACCCCGGCGGCACAAAAGAGTCCGTTCCGCCGTTCTGGCCCAGTCTGCTGCGAGCGCTGCCGGCGCTCGGCATCCCCGTGGTCATCCTCGGCAGTCTGGGGTTCGGCCTGGCCACTCCCACCGAAGGCTCAGCGCTGGCCGTGACGATGGCCCTCTTGGTCGGCGCACTCCATCGAAAGCTCTCGTGGAAGGTCATCGTCAATTCTCTTGAAGCGACGGCTAGCTTGACCGGCGCCATCTTCATCATCCTTTGCGCGATCTCCATCCTCGGATATCTCGCCGGACAAATGGGTTGGTCTGTCGCCCTGAGCGAATGGGTCAACAGGCTGGGCTTCACAGGCACGAACTATCTTCTGTTTCTCATTTTCGTCGTCTTGATCGCCGGCATGTTCATGGACACGCCGGTCGCCCTGACTTTTCTCGTGCCGCTTTTTGTGCCAGAGGCGCTCGCGCAGGGCATCAACCCGATCCACCTCGGGATTGTGCTCTGTTTCAATCTGTGCATCGGCCTGATCTCGCCACCATTCGGCAAATGCCTGGTCGTCGTGTCAGCGCTGACGTCGACCAACTACTGGCGGCTCGCACTCCGCGTGCTGCCTTTCGTCGCGTTGCAGATCGTACTCCTGCTCGTGCTCGCGCTCGAACCCGAGATCAGCCTCGTCTTACCTCGACTTTTCGGGTTCCACGTCAACTGAAACACCTATCCGGGAGGACACCATGAAATTCATGAAGACCATTGCTCTGTCGACCGCGCTGCTTATCGGCACCGCGACGGCAGCCATGTGCGAAGTCAAGATCGCGCTTGATAGTCCGCCGGATCTGCAAAAGTCGGGCTCCTATGTGTGGGCGCACGCCTTCGGCGACTATCTGACCAAGCACGGGATGAAGGTCCGCGATCTGCCGCGTGGTTCTATCGGGGGCGAGGCGGAGAAGCTCGATCAAGCCTCCACGGGCCTGCTCGAAGTGTCCCTGTCCGACGTCAAGTCGGTCGCGAAGATCGACCCTTTCATCTATGGGGTTCGGCTGCCGTACCTTTTCGACAACGCCGCGCATTTGGACCGCGTGCTGACCGCGGGGCACGTGTTCGCCAGGATCAATAAGAATATTGCCAAATCGAGCGTACGGCTGCTTGCCCTCGTGCCACTTGGGCCCTCGTCCGGGATCATAACGACCAAGCACGCGGTCCACACGCCCGCCGACATGGCCGACCTGCGCATGCGCGCGCTCGATGACTCGCAGATCGCGCTTTACAAGGCATGGGGCAGCACCGGAACGATCGTGCCCTGGCGGGAAATCTCCACCGCAATGCAGACGGGCGTGGTTGACGGCTACCTCAACTCCGCCCTGGTGCCGGTGATGTTCGGCCAGACCGATATCGTGAAGTACTTCACCGACGCGGGCGTGATCATCCCGTTGCGCGCCGTCATTGTCTCCAAGAGCTGGTATGACGGCCTCAGCGAAAAGCAGCGGGCGACGGTGACGGCCGCAGTGAAGGCGGGCAACGCGGCCAATCGCCTCTGGCTCAAAGAAGTCGGTTCGAAAGCGCTTAAGACCTTGGCAAAGGCCGGAGTCGAAAGTGATCGAGCTTACCGCCGATCAACGAGCAAAATTCCGCAAGCTGGCACAAAAGGCCTACAACTCCGGGCTTCTGCCCGCGAAGAGCGTGGCGGTCTGGGTCAAGCTGGCGAATTCGACACGCTGACGGCTTGATTAGCCGCGCGGGCAGGTCACTTCTCCCGCGCGGCATCCCGCTGCAGAGGAACGGGCAATGAAATCGGCGATCTTGAAATTGAGCGATTTCCTTCATTCCAGCGCGCGCGTGGCCGCCATTAGCTGCATCATCATCATGTTGGTGACCATGATGATCCAAGTCGTGTCCCGCTATGTCTTCAAGGCCCCCCCGATCTGGACCGACGAGGTTGCCCGTTACATGATGGTTTGGAGTGGGCTGCTCGGCGCCACGATGTCCTTCAAAGAAAGGTCTGACGCGGTTCTTCTCGAAAGCGTCATGCCACCGCGCCCTCATCTGCTGGGTTGGTTCGCGGACATCATGCATAGCCTCGCCGTCGCCGTTTTTCTCTGCCCCATCATCTACTTTTCGCTGTTCGATCTCCACGGCACATTCGGGCGCGGCTTTCTGGGTCGTCAGGCGCTACTGGAAGCCGATACGCTGAGATTTCCTATGGTTTGGGTGGCGGTCGCTGTTCCACTTTGTGCCACGATTATTCTCGTTCATCTTCTTGATCGCTGGTTTCGGGACCCGGATTCCAGTCTGGACTCGACGCAAGCTCGAGGCTCGATTGATCTGATCGGGGAACACGACGATCTGGACCAATTCAACACACAGCGGTCCTCTCGCACCCCTAAACCGGATTGCCTGCTCACCAACGCGCTTGCCACCAAAGACTCAATAACACCGTGAGGCACTGCGCCGGGACGCGTCGGGTTTGAGCCTGATTGCGGGAACCGGGGCCCAGGGCCGCGGACGGATCAACGACGGCGCGGATACCGCCCGTCGATATTTGCACACTGTAGAATTTGCATACTGTAGACGCATACCCGGCGCTATACCAGGCGGTGGCAACTGGCGCGCCAGTCGGGATAAAACAGCGAACACGTATGTAATTGAAATATCTATTTGCCTTCAGTTCCCGGCAGAGCCATTCGGGACGCTCCGATACGAATGCGGCAGATTAAGAATGAATGGCAACGGCTGATCCTTTGGGCCACGGCAGCTGCTTCGGCTAGCCCAATGTCCAAATTTATTCTCAAGCTCGAGGCAGCTAGGGCGGCATTCATCGATGCCATCGATACAAATGCGGGCCGGTATTGACGTCGACCACTTAGGCTTGGAACTATCAATC
>CAVQBS010000031.1:0-114100 GCA_963710805.1 uncultured Alphaproteobacteria bacterium
GGCCCCTCGGCCTACCTCCCGCAAGTCGGCCAGGCATGTAACCAACTGTGTGGAGACACTGGATCATCGCTCGCCGGAACCCTGGTGACCCAACTGGTCCAGTTTGGGGCCTGTCCGGAAATGAGAACGCACGCGCGCTGATATCCATGGTGGCCCGGAGCCCAACACGCTCCAATCGGAGGCCGGATACAATGGTGCAAGACCGCTCACCGCCAGCCCGGCAAAATTCTCTTGCGACGCACGGCCGGACCATACAAATGGGTCAAAAAGCGAAGTCGGCGGCCCACAACCATCAAGTCCGCTGAGCCTTCGAACTCAGATGGTCGGGCGCCGCCCCGCCTTCTGCAGAAATCGGACACCGCACACGTGCCGTCGACTGAACCTCGGAAGGCAGCGCTTGAATCGCCAATCGCCTCGCAGGCCTACCGGAAAGGGACTTCGCGCTAGCGACCCTTGGTTCTGATGCGAACCAAGGGTCGCAAAGACCGGAGTAGGAACCCCTTCAACTACAACCGCTGCCGCCGAGCAAAGCGGCAGAGGAAATCAAATAGTTTGGGTGGGTGCCCGGATTTGAACGGTTGGAGCGGGATGTTCTCCCGGACCATCGCATGGAGCGGGAGGCTCTGAGTGTCAATTCGGCATGGAATGGGTCCATGGCGAAACACAATAAGTCATTGAAATATTTGGTAGCGGAGGAGGGACTTGAACCCCCGACACGCGGATTATGATTCCGCTGCTCTAACCAACTGAGCTACTCCGCCTGACCTTTGTTCTTCAATGAAACAGAGAATTGGAGGTCTTCCGTGGGCCCCAATTTGGAGGTGGTTCCCGCCGATCGCAGCGGGCCTGCGAAAGCCGCGGCGCTCCCTGATCCGCGGCGGAAAATATTGAAGCTTTGGAGCGCGCGCAAGGGGCGATGGCGCCCGTGACGGCCTTCTTTCCGGACTCCAGGGCGGTCGAGGGAGGCAGGGGCTTAGCCGGCATGTCCCGCCGCTCGGCGTGAGCCGGCGGCGTGGCGGCTCGCGATACAGCATCGCGTGACAATTGCCGACGGCCAGCCGGTCGTTGGAGCGGACAGCCCGCGCGCTGGCGAAGAAGGCCGAGAGACCGCCGTCCAGAGATGCTTTCGGGCTCCGGCAATAGCGGCGGCCCTCGACCTGCCATTGAAGTTAGATATGAGCGCTGCGCGTCGTCAAACGACGTCTCCGATCAGCGTTGTGAATTGCGGGGAATTCCGTCCGGCGGAACACATCGCCGATTGTCGATCGGCATCACAACCGCTCGACAGCGATCGTGAGATGTCCGGCGGCGTTCCAAGCACCATCACGGAATCGAAAATACCGTCGCTTCACGCGACAGGGGCCGGCAAGTCAGCGCCCGCTGCCGGGCGTGGACACAATGGTGCCGCGATGCCTTTTTAGTGGCTTTGACGGAGGGCGACAACCAGAGCGCGGCGATTGGCATTTGAGGGGGCCGTCGGTATGAGTCTGGAAGATCGCCTGCTTCGATTCCGCCGTGATCCACCGAATTGCATCGGCCAGCATCTCAGGAGCGTTGTCGGCTGCGTGATGGTTTCCTGAGAGTTGACTTGAAACGATGCGATTGATTTCAAGCTCTTGCGAGCTTGCGGGTGAGGGTTCGAATGTGAGCGACAAGCATCCAGGCGAGGGCGCTCGGGATTGTCGCTTCGAAGTCCTTGGCAAGTCTGCGGCATCGGCCGAGCCAGGCGAAGGTCCGTTCAACCACCCATCTGCGGGGAAGCACGACGAAGCCGGCGGCGGGATCGGAGCGCTTGATGATCTCGATGGTCCATCGCCCGAATGCGGTCAGCGCATCGCGGAGTTTGTCGCCGGCGTAGCCGCCATCGGCGAAGAGGTGACGCAGCCAGGGATAAAGCGAACGGATCGAGGCGAGAACGCTGACGGCGCCATCGCGATCCTGGATGTCGGCAGCATGGACCTGCAAGCCGACGAGATGACCCTCGGTGTCGGTGACGATGTGGCGCTTGCGTCCCTTGATCTTCTTGCCCGCATCATAGCCGCGCGGACCGCCGCTTTCCGTGGTTTTCACCGACTGGCTGTCGATCACGCCGGCCGACGGGCTGGCTTCGCGTCCCGCCTTCTCACGGGCGGTCATGACCAAGGCGTGGTTGATCGTGAAGAACCGACCACCGCGCGACCATTCATAGAAATAGCCCTGCACGGTCGAATAGGGCGGGAAGTCCTTCGGCAACTGCCGCCACTGACAGCCGGTCGAGGCGATGTAGAGGATCGCATTCATGACCGAGCGAAGATCCGTCGTGCGTGGACGCCCGATTGACGACGGCGCTGGCATGAATGGCTCAATCAATGTCCATTCCGCATCGGTCAGGTCACTTGCGTAGCGCAGGCCTTCGCGCCGATACTGCGGTCGAGTGATTTCAGTCCAAGGCATCGTGATCTCCATCGAATCTTCGCAAATCCGACGGAATCATAACCAACTGGAATCACTCAACTCTTTTTCAGTCAGGCTCTGAGGGCATTGTCGTGGCAACCACACTGGAAAACGGAATCGACTGGGGGACGCAGCTCAATCCGGCCGGTGGGGTCGTCACTTACTATTTCTATGGAAATGGCGAGACGACACCGTTCGGCGATATGTCGAACGGATTTTCAAACTTTGAGAAAGGCCAGTTCGAACTGGCGTTTGCCCTGTACAGCAAGTTCCTAAACCTGACGTTCACCGAGGTCGGTGACCCGGGCACGGCAGATCTCAAGCTCGTCACCGTTTCGCCTGTCGGTTACCTCGGTCAGATGTTCCCGCCGGGCTACACCGACCAGGCCGGCTACGGCTATTTCAACGACGCCGATTTCGACCTGGGCAAACGGCCTCGACCAGGGTGGCAACGGCTTCGTCACAGTCATTCATGAACTCGGCCACGGACTTCGGCCTTGCCCACCCGCATGACAATGGCGGGACCTCCGAAGTCTTCCCCGGGGTCAGCACTGCCTTCAACGACTACGGGGACTATGAGCTGAACCAGGGCATCTACACCATGATGTCCTACAATGACGGCTGGCAGACCAATCCGGATGGAGCGCCGCCGTCTGTCCGGTACGGCGTTGAGGGCACCCCGATGGCAATCGACATCGCGGTGCTTCAGGCGAAGTACGGTGCCAACCTGTCCTATCACACAGGGGACAACACCTACTATCTGCCGAAGTCGAACGGAACGGGCACCTTCTATTCGTGCATCTGGGACGCCGGCGGCACCGACACCATCGCCTACAAGGGCAGCCATCCGGCGCTCATCGACCTGCACGACGCGTCGCTGAAGGTCAAGCCGGGGGGCGGCGGGTACCTGTCGTACGCCGACGGGATTTACGGCGGCTATACTATTGCCAACGGGGTGACCATCGAGAATGCCACCGGTGGGAGCGGCGACGATTATCTGCGTGGCAATGGTGCCGATAATCTGTTGATTGGCCGCGACGGTGCGGACGTGATCAAGGGAGGCAGCGGTTCCGACATGCTCGAGGGGGACCGCGGCCGGGACAGCCTCTACGGTGGCAACCGGAGCGATCTTCTGCTCGGCGGCAAGGGCTCGGACGTTCTGAAGGGCCAGCGCGGCAGCGACACCCTGTATGGCAGCAAAGGCAGGGACGAACTGACCGGCGGTCCCGGACACGACGCGTTCGTCTTCGCGGAAACCGTCAAGCCTGACAGGATAGACACCATCACGGATTTTGCCCACGGCCACGATCAGATCTGGCTTTCTCTGGCGGATTTCGACGCACTCGGCGGCGAGGGCACCTTGAAAGCCGATGCCTTCCACGTCGGTGCGGCCGCGGCTGACTCCGCCGATCGGATCATCTACGACAAGGCGACCGGCGCACTGATCTATGACTCGAACGGCGACGCTTCGGGCGGCGCCATCCAGTTCGCTGAGCTCGATCCGGGTCTTCACCTGACGAAGACCGACTTCCTGATCATCGCCTGATCGGAATCGTCGATTGATCCGGCCGCAACCGGCCTGCTTGCCGTCCGACGCTGGACAGCCATTGCAGAATATCGGAGGCTTCGAGCTTCGGCCGGGCGCCCGGCAGCGACCGGGGGATGGCAGGGGGCTTGGGGGGCGGAACATTGCGGTCGGAACCGCTCGATACAGGGGTGTCGTTGGCGCTTTCCGGGTCCGGGAACAATGCTCCGGGTCGTTGAGGCCAAGGTCTTCATCGGCCGGAACCTGTTTTGCCCCTATCCGGCGATCGCCGGCCGCCTGGCGTTCGACGAGCCACCGGCAGAAGGATTGAGCGTCGACTCCGACGCTATCCAGATTCGTTTGCGCGCCTTGATATCGGCGCTGGTCGAAACGGTGCCGGCCAGCGCGCTGCCGTCGGCAAATCCAGGCGGCGATCAGCGGGAAACCAGCGCACAGTTGGTGGCCTGGCTGGCGGCGGAGCTCCAGAACCTTGCCAGGGCAGGGGTGACTGATTACGGCGTTGGCGTCGGGCCGGGCGGTGCGCTCCATGCGCTGTGCGCCTATCAGGAGCCGACAGTCGGGCGCATCGCGATGACGTTGGCGGGCCGCATCATGGCCTCGGTGCTGTCGGCCGCCGGCGATCTCGCCGCCTTCGAGCTTTCTTCGGCGGTGCGCCACGCGATCCGCAATCTGGTCGATCTCGGCGACCGCGCCCATATCGATCTTCACACCCAGATCGTCGTTAATGCCGCGCGGGAACGCGGCATTCCGCACTACCCGATCCAGCCCGCGCATCGTCTGGTGCAGATCGGCCAAGGCGCCCGGCAACGGTACATGATCCAGGTGATGAGCGACCGACACAGTCACATCGGCGCGGTGCTGTGCCGGGACAAGCGATTGAGTCACAATCTGCTTCGTCGCATTGGGCTGCCGGCGGCTGCCCAACGTCAGGCGGATACCTACCAGCATGCGAGGCGGATGGCTGGCGACCTTGGCTATCCCGTCGTGGTGAAGCCGAGTCGCGGCCTCGGCGGGAGGGGCGTGACCGTCGACGTTCGCGATCCCGACGAGCTCGCGGTCGCCTTCCGCCGGGCAGCCGACGTCGTCTTGGGAGAGGTGCTGATTGAGGAATATGTCCGCGGTCAGGACTATCGCCTGTTGATGGTCGGCGGCAGGCTGGAGGCTGCTGCGATGCGGATCGCCGGACATGTGACCGGTGACGGGCGCTGTTCGGTCAAGGATTTGATGGCCGACGTCAACAGCGACCCGCAACGGGGCGTCGGGTCAAGTTTTCCCCTGGTCAGGCTCGTGGCGGACGACGAGGCGCAGCGACTGTTGGTGCGACAGGGCCACAGCCTCGACACGGTTCCGGCGGTTGGCGAGGTCGTCTACCTGCGCGCCACCGCCAATATGTCGACCGGCGGCACGGCGGACGACGTCTACGACACCGTCCATCCTTCGGTGTGCGAGATGGCGGAAGCCGTCGCCCGCGCGTTCAAAGTCGACGTCATGGCGATCGACTACATCACGCCGGATATTGGCCGCTCGAGGGAGGAAGTCGGGGGTGCGATCTGTGAGGTGAACGAGTGTCCGGGGCTGCGCCCGCATGCGGCGGCCGGCACGGACATGGCCCGCATTCTCAACCGTATCCTCGACCTCAGCTTCGAGCCGGGCGACACCGCGCGCATTCCGATCGCGATGATCACCGGCACATCGGGCAAGACGACGACGGCGCGGATGGTGGTGCGCATGCTGGAAGCCGCCGGGCTGGCGGCCGGACTTGCCTGTTCGGACGGCGTCAGCGTCGGCAGACGGATGCTGAGGCACGGTGATTGCGCGGGCGGCCTGGCCGCACAGATGCTGCTGTTCGACCCGACGGTCGAGGCGGCCGTGCTCGAAACGGCGCGTGGCGGATTGATTCGCCACGGGGTGCCGGTCGACCAATGCGATGTTGCCGCGGTCCTCAACGTAAGTCATGAGCATCTCGGTCAGGATGACATTCAGTCGGTGGAAGCGCTTGCCGCCGCCAAGGCCCTGATCGTCGGAACCGCCATGCGCTTTGTTGTCCTGAACGCTGACGACCCGCATTGCGTGGGCATGGCCGCCGCCGCAAACGCGCCGATCTGCTGGGTCACCCGGTCGCCGGACAACCGGCTGGTCGCCGAGCACCTTCGATCCGGGGGGGTGGCCGTGACCCTTGACGGGTCGGGCCCCGCCGCCTGCATCGTCATCGACCGCGGGGCAGGGGGGCGTGTGGCGCTGGCGACCCTGGCCGAGATTCCGCTGACACGCGGCGGTCTGCTCGAGGCCAATGTCACGAACGCCATGTTTGCCGTTGCCATTGGCGAGGGGCTCCGGTTGTCGGCGACTGACATCGCCGCCGGGCTTGCCGGTCTGGCGAGCGACTTCTCCTCCAACCCGGGGCGGTTTAACTTTCTTCGGGCGGGAGGGCGGCGGATCGTGGTCGACCGCGCCAGCTCGATCGCCGATCTCGGCGCACTGCGCGATCTGGTCGACCGGCTTCCGGTGAGCGGGCGACGGATTTTGGCCTTCACCCATGCCGGCAACCGCCGCGATGAGGACGTTCTGGCGTTTGCCGCGCGGGCTGCGGGCGGCTTTGACCATTACGTCTGCTACGACTGGGACGATCTGCGGGGACGGCGCTCCGGGGAGGTCGCGGCGTTGCTCGGCTCCGGGCTGGAGCGGGCAGGCGTCTCGCGGGACGCGGTGGCGGTCATTCCGCAGGAAAGCGAGGCCGTGGCCCATGCCGCCCGGGCCACGCAGGCCGGCGACCTCCTTGCCCTCGTTCTGATGGATGATGTCCGCAAGCTACGGCCGCTGCTCGAGCGCATCGGGATTGACCAATGGGATTGCGCCGACGTGTCGCGATGGACGGAAACGCCCGCCGCCCTTCCGCCCGGACGTCACCCTGACGGCGGTGACGCGTCTACTGGGGCTCGATCGTGATCCTCTGCACCGACAGGGGAGCATTGCCGCCGCTGATGTCCGACCAGATCCCGATATAGTGAGGATTGCTGGTCGCATCGATCTCGCCGATGGGCACCACATAGACGAAGCTGTAGTCGTCGAGGGTCTTGGTCGGCGTGAAGACGATCCAGCCGCTGGTTCCCTTGTCGCCGGCGGAGTAGGCGACGGCGAACGGCGACGGCTCGCCCTTGCCGCCGGTGCGGGCCGACACGGTGACGCGGACGGCGCGTCCCTCGATGCGCGGAACGAACTCGCTCGGCACCTTGACCGAGACGCCGCCGGTCGATCCGGTGGCGCTGGCTGCCTGGACATGCGAGCGCAACCACACCGCGGGCGGGGAGACGGAGGTATCTTCCTGGACGATGTTGCCGGGCGCCGCGACAAGTTGCTTGGCGTCTCCCGAAAAGACGACCTCGGCGTTGGCCGCGGTTTGGCCTCCCGCACCGGAGGAGCCGCCGCCCCCGGTGAACGGAAGACCGTCGAGGTTGATCCATCCCATCCTGGACGCCAGCAGCGCTCCGCCGGCTGCAATGAGGAGTAGCACCACGACGATCGCCACCGGCACTGCGAACTCGGCGCAGGCCGCGGCGGGGCCTTCTGGGGGTCGGGGTCCGGTCGTTCGAAGGCGGGTCCGACCACTCTTGCTTCGACGGCGGAGGCGGCGTGTCATACCCGTCCGCGCCGTCGTGCGGCATCGAATGAGGGTCGAAATACGGCTCGGTGCGTTGCGACATGGACCTGCTGGCGATAAGAACCGTCCGCTTGGTGACTACGAATTCCGCCGAAAGTCGGGCGTTGGCGGACTAGGATGAAAGCTGCTCGACCAGGTAGTCGTAGGCATCGGCAAAACCGGTGAGATCGAGATCGACCTGAACGAGTTGCTTCGAGGCCTGAACGTAACTGGCCGAAGCCTTCTTGCTGCTCTTGATGGTGGCTATCAGTTCCGGGGTGAACGGCGTCCGGGCGACACAGACCCGCGGTCCGCAAAGGTCGTAGCCGAGCGTAAGGGGGTCGCCGTCGCCGATGAAGAGACGGATGCCCTCCTTGATCGACACGTTGGCGGGAACGGTGACGGCCTGGGTCAGATCCTTGTTGCCATCGCCCTGGCCGGTCGAGATCGACCAGATCAGGAGCAAGCCCTGGTTCGGCTGCTGCCGCTGGCGGGTCTGAAGCATCGAACACCGCTTGGGCTGGTTCTCGTTTTCGACGCAGACCACCGTCCAGCTGTTGAACGTCTTTTCGGTTCTGGTCATCGCGTGCGCCGGTGAGGCGACGACGCCGGCGATCATGGCGGTCGAAATGCCCAGGCCGGCGAGGCGTGAAAGCCAGCTACGGAAGATTGCCGGGAGCCGGGATGGGTTGGACGGCGCCATTTTGGATCGTACGCTTGCCATAATCAGTCTGCTTCCCTTGGATGAAAGACCACGAAGACGGAATCGCCAGAAGCCCGTTTGCCCCGCCGGCTATTTAACAGGTCCTCCGTCTTGCAACCAGCGGCCAATTAAAGCTACGAACCGGTGGGCCCGGCTGATGCTGGCGGTTCGCGCCACCCGGGTAATTCATTGAGAGAGTGTACGGATGACCGACGCGAAGAAGCTCGGTGGCAGTAATCCCGAGGCGGCCGGCGACCATAGTGTCTCTCCGGGGTTGCTGGGGGGGCGGTCGCCGCAAGGTCCATCTGCCGTGACGTCCGGGGGGCCAGGGGCGCCGCCGCCGCGGGGCCAGCAGATGCAGCCGCCGGGGCGCGGTCCCGTGCCGCCGCCGGCCGCTGCGAGGGGCGCCAGGCCTCCGCAATCGGGGGGCGGCGGGCCTCCGCAGTCGGAGGGCGGGGACCCCGCATCGGGCAATACGGTGCCGATGACGGCCAATCATGCGTTGGACCAGGCACTGCAGCACTACGGCGCTGGTCGGCTGGGTCCGGCGGAAAACATCTGCACCCAGCTCGTCGCGGCGCGTCCGCGGATGGCGGCGGCGCACAATCTTCTCGGCGCCATCCAGATCGCCCGCGGCGACGCCGCTGCGGCGGCCAAATCGTTCCAGCGTGCGATTCGGCACGACGAGGACAATGCGCAGTATCACGCTAATCTCGGCGAAACCGAGCGCCAGCGCGGCAAGCTGCGCGAAGCGTCGATTGCCCTCGGTCGGGCGGTCGAGCTCGACCCGCAGTCGTCCCAGGCCCTCAACAACCTGGGGATCGTGAAGTTCGACCGACGCGAGTTCGAGGAGGCGGCGGACCTCTACCGGCGGGCGATCGCGGTCAATCCCGATTACCCCGAGGCGCACAACAACCTCGGCAATGCGCTCCGCATGCTGGGCAACCGGGAAGAGGCTCTCGACGAATACCAAAAGGCGCTGCTGATTCGGGAGAACTATCCCGAGGCCTACAACAACCTCGCCACGGTCCTGCGCGAGCAGGATCAGGTGGCGGAGGCGGAGCACGCCTACCGGAAGGCGATCGAGCTGAGGCCGAGCTACATCGATCCCTACAACAACCTGGCGATTCTTCTCGCCCAGGCCGATCGCCTCGACGAGGCCCTGAGGATTTCTCGGGCAGGCGCTGGAAGTCGCTCCGAGGGACGTCACCACGCTGGTCCATGTCGCGCGGGTGCAGGGGAAGAAGGGCAACTACCAGCCGGCGGAGCAGGCCTGCCGCTTTGCGCTCGATGTCGATCCGCAGAGCGCCGAAGCGCACGGGATGCTCGGCGAGGTCCTGCACGATACCGATCGCTTCACGGAGGCACTCGCCTCCTTCGAGACGGCCCTGGAGCTTGACCCGGAGCTTTGGGAAACCCGCAATCTCTATGGGGTGTGCCTGAAGTCGGTCGGCCGGATGGACGAGGCGCGGGACCAGTTCCGCAAGTCTCTGGAAGTCAATCCGGAAGGGGTCGGGTGCTATGCCAATCTGGCGGACCTGGAGAAGTTCACGGCCGACAGTCCGCAGTTCCAGACAATGGAAAGGATCATGGCGGAAGCCGATGATCCGATGGCCGACCGTCTGATGCCGTTGCACTTCGCTCTCGGCAAGGCCTATGACGACATCGGCGACTACGAGAAGGCCATCAGCCACTTCAACGCCGGAGCGACGCTCAAGCGTGCCACGCTTGACTATGACGAGGCGGACACGATGGCGTTTTTCGACTCGATTCGCGAACTTTATCCCCGGGAATACCTCGCCAATCCGCCCTTCGAGGGCAATCCGTCCAGGGTTCCCGTGTTCATCATCGGCATGCCGCGCTCCGGCTCGACGCTGGCCGAACAGATTCTTTCGAGCCACTACCAGACCCATGGCGCCGGCGAGACCAAGGAGTTAAGCCGGCGGCTGGGGGCGCTGCGCAGCCGATTCCCCGGGCTCCCCAAGTATCCTGAGCTGGGGCGAAAGATGAACAGCGCCCAATACAAGATCGTTGCCGATGGATACCTGTCGGGAATCCAATCGACGGCCGGCTCAGCAGAACGCATAACCGACAAACTGCTGACAAATTTCTTCTTCGTTGGTATGATTCACATGATGTTTCCCCATGCAAAATTCATTCATACCAAGCGGAATCCGATCGATACCTGCCTGTCGTGCTATTCAAAGATGTTCAAGGACGACATGCCGCACAGCTATGACTTTGGCGAACTTGGGCGTTACTACCGAAAATACGCGGAATTGATGGAGCACTGGGAAAAGGTGCTGCCGCCCGGCGTCATGATGACCATCGTCTATGAGAACGTCGTGGAAGATCTCGAGGGGGCGGCCCGGAAGATCGTCGATTTTGTCGGACTTCCCTGGGATCCTGCCTGCCTGGCGTTCCACGAATCGGCCCGGCCGGTGAAAACGGCGAGCGTGGTGCAGGTTCGCAAGCCGGTTTACACCAGTTCGGTGGAGCGCTGGCGCCGCTACGGCGCCGCCCTTCAGCCTCTTATCGATGCGCTGGGCGACCGTGCCGGCCAGGGGGCGGTCTGAGCGGCACGAGGGTCGGCGGGGCCGTAGTGTGGCAAGGATGCCGCGCCTAAGGGATTCTTAGAAAAATCAGGAGACGATGGCTTGCGTGCCTCGAGATTCGCGGTCTAGTCTCCGGCGAGTCCTTTGTGGGGAAGGACTCCGTCGATGCGCATCCATGCCCAAAGGGGGGCCCAAAATGATTTCCAAGAAGCACCTGTCCGCTCTGTTGACCGGCGTCTCGTTGGCGGCCGTGGGGATCGCGCAGGCAAGTCGGGCCTCTGCCGCGACGGCAAGCGGATACACCGCGGTCTCAACCACAGTGGCCACCCCCACCGACTGGCTGAACATCATCAATTTCTCGAATATCGGGACGGTGACCAACAGCTCGACGATCTTCGACGGATTTCCTAATCCATTGTCCATCGGCGTCAACGGTGGCGCCCTCAGCGTCTATGTCGACCCCACGTCGTCCGTCGGCGAGTTTGTCAACGACTCGCGGATCATGGCGACCGAGGACGCGACGCCGTTCATCGGCAACCACTCGACGACGAATTACGCCACGGCGACCGCGATGCTTTTCGACGGCATCGTGCCGTTGGTCACCAACAACGGGCTGATCTCCGCCCAGGCCTGGGCGCATGACAGCAATTTCGCCACGGCGATTGCCTATGGCGTTAAGTGGAATGGCAACGGGCACACCCACCAGTCCGCCAAGCTGGTGAACAACGGCACCGTCAAGGCCAAGGCGAAAAGCATTGCGACATTTTCCTCTCCCGCCCCAGCGACCGCGGTCGCCAACGCCACGGCCGTCTATCAGTCGCGAACCGGCAACAACGCGGCGGCGGGCAGCCGCGCCAAGGCGCGGAGCCAGAACAACGGCTCGATCGTCGCCAAGTCGAAGGGAGAAGCGCACGCCTATTCCTATTACGCTCTTGCCCGTTCATATGCCACCGGCATCAACCAGTGGCTCGACAAGGCCGAGACCGCCGATGCGCGGGCAACCAACAATAACAAGATCCTCGCTCGCGCCACGGCTCTGGCAACAATACAGGGAGGCCAGGCCTCCGCCACCTATGTCGGCGCCGTCGGCATCGCCCAGGTCGTGGATGCCGATCTCTACGACGGATCATGGCACGACGGTCTGACCGCCAAGGCATTTGCCCGCAACAACGGCACGATCAAAGCCTTCTCGAAGGGGAAGGCGACGGCGACCTACGGGGAGGCGCGGGCGTTCAGCGCCGCCGCCGGCATAGGGCAGTATGTCCACGGCGGTTCGCAGCTTTCATCGGCGTTCGCCAAGAACACGGGCGACATTCTGGTCACTGCGAGGGCCAAGTCGCATGTTTATGTCGGCACCTATGCGGGCGCCAATGCTGTGGCAGTCGGCATCGGCCAGTTTGTCGACGGAGCCGACAGCTATCCGCTGCCTGGCTCGGTTGCGTCGGCGACGGCGAAGAACACCGGCAACATCTCGGTAACTGCCGTCGCCGCGGCCGACGGCACCTATGTCGGCAACACCGAGGCCTGCCTGCAGAAAATCGGCGTCTGCGATTTCGGCGCGATCGCGATTGCCAGTGCGGCTGGCATCTCGCAGAACGCCTACGATGCGCAGAAGGCGTGGACGGCCGCCACGAATAGCGGCAACATCGACGTGTTGGCGAAAGCAACCGCCAAGGCGCATGGCGGCACCTATGCGCTGGCTCGGGCCAGCGCGGTCGGGGTGACCCAGTACGCGGCCGCGAGCACGGCGTTGGCGGATTCGCTGTCGAAGGCGAAGTTCACCAATACCGGCGGCATCACTGTAATGAGCTCGGCGAAGACCCATTTCGATGTCGGGGGGATCGCTGCGGCCTCGGCCAGCGCGATTGGTGCCTTCCAGGTGGCCGTCGACGCACAGACGGCGCGGGCGCGCTTCAAGAATTCCGCCGACGGCAGCATTTACGTTGGAGCCGATGCTTCGGCTCGCGGATGGGTTGCGGGAGCCCGCGGCTTCGCCGGCGGGGCCGGTCAGGAGGTGCACGGTTCGTACGATCCCAATGGGGTGGCGCGGGCATTGAGCAGGAATCTCGGCACCATCGGCGTGTGGTCGGGCTCCAGGGCTCGCGGATCGAGCCAGGCATGGGCTTTTGCCGGTGGCGTTGGTCTGGGCCAGAATGTCTCGGGCTTCGATGCCGAGGGGACGGCCGTCAACACGGGTTCGCTGACCGTCGATTCTGCTGCCAAGGCGTTGGTCACGCGGCCTCCGATCCGTGAGGCGGCAATACCGAAGTTCCCCGGCGCCGCCGTTGCCCAGGCGACCTATGTCGGCGGCATCGCGCAGGGAGCTGGCGGACCGGACGGCATCAATGGTTCGACCGTTCAGCTTTTTGCCAGGAACAGCGGTGACATCATGGTTTCGGGGGTCGGGCGAGCCGTCGCCTCGACTTACGCGAACGCTGGTGCCGCGGCGTTTGGCATCGGCCAGTTTGCTCACGGCAATTCGCCCTACGCCGAGGGCAAGAACACGGGGTCGATCTACGTCAGCTCCAACTCGCGTGCCAAGGCTTATGGAGTCGCGTTGGCCCGCTCCGGCGCAGCCGGCGTCCTTCAGGGCGCCGATGCCGAATTCGACAACGGGTCATTCTGGGAAGACGGGAAGTCGGCCAAGGTCAAATTCGACAATCTGGGGTGGCTGACCGTCGACAGTGTGGCGAAGGCCGGCTACGGCTCGAACCAGACCTATGCGCAGGCCCGTGCAAGCGCAAGCGGCGTGTGGCAGAATGCCGGCGACGCTGGGAAGCTGCGGACAAACTTCTCCAATTCCGGCTGGATCGATGTGTCGAGCCGCGCTGTCGCCAAGGGCGGCCTGGTGTTCGCCAGCGCCGGGTCCTGGGGCTATGGAGCGAGCTTCTACAGCTATGGCGACGCTGCGGCGACCGCCAAGTTCCGCAATGCGGCCAGCGGCGTGATCAATTCGACGGCGATTGCCGAGGCGTACGGCCACCAGGGAGCCTTCGCGGACGCCTTCGCGGTGGGGGCGGAATTCGGGGGCCGCCGCTACGCGGTCATGGCCGTGAAGCCCGCCTTCTTGGAGCCGACGCCTCCCGGGCTGACTTCACCCTCGATGGCGTCAATCAGGGTTATATTTCGGCGTTGGCGAAAGCGACGGCGGTGAACGACCCGCAACCCATCGTCGATGGAGTCGGTGCCGTTCTTCCCTTCGCGAGCAGCGAGGTGGCGCTGGCGACCGCGTTCGGTGTCTTCATCTACAACCACGGTGCAATCACGGGGACATTCAAGAACGCCAGCACCGGGTCGATCTATGCGGGTGCCTATGCTGACGCGAGCGACGGGTTCGCGCTGGCGGTTGGTATTTTCGACCCGTCGCTGGAGAACACCTCGCACATCATCAACGAGGGCAGCATTGTCGCTTACGCGCAGGGGCCCGAGGCGATGGCCACCGGCATCGCGGTCGACGGCTTCACGCAGACCGTGACGAAGACCGACAACGGCGATGGCCAGACCGTCGTGACCAATGACGGCGGCAGCATCTGGGCCGGATATTCGACTGATGGCGGCAACACTGTTTATCGCGGCAACGCCATCAATACCGACGGCGTTCCGAATCCGCACCTCATCAACGTCGTCGGTCAGGTGCCACAGAATGGGCCAGGGGCGCCGAACCCGGTGCTGATCGAACTGAAGAACGGCGGCAACTACGACATGCCGGCGTCGATCTTCGGCAACATCGACATCACGCCGGATGACACCGTGCAGGTGACGGACGGCGCAACCCGGCTCGACGGTATCGTCAACCCGGACATGGTGCTGGAGGGCAATCTCAAGATCCAGACCGACGGCAAGCTGATCTTCGGCAACACCAACGCTCTCGAAGGACCGTCGATGGCCTATGTCGACACCTTCAGGATGGGTGGCAAGGGCATTCTCGGCGTCGAGCTGTCGCCCGACGATTCGTCCGGCAGCTATCCGACGATCACCGCCAACACCGCGAAGCTTGCCGGCACGTTCTCGGCGATCTACGACGCGGCTTACTATGGTGACAAGCTCTTCTACAACGACGTCATCACGGCCGCCGACCGCCAGGGCAAGTTCTCCCAGGTGATTGACAATTCGGCGGTGCTCAAGACCCAGGTGATTTACGACAGCCACCAAAACGTTGACGTCAAGGTGACACGGCAAGGCTTTGGCGACGTCAAGGGGCTGACCAAGAATCAGAGCGCCGCGGGCAACGGGATCGAGAAGGTCTACGACAAGCTGCCGGCTTCGGGTGACTTCGCCGATCTGGTCAAGCAGCTGATCGTGATGAACAGCAACGATTATCCGAAGGCGCTCGATCAGCTTGCAGGAGCGGAATTCGCCCAGATGATCCAGTCGGTGCTGTGGTCGCCCGGACAGATCAACAGCTCGATCACCGACCGCATGGACTGCGGGTTGAACTGGGTTGGCGGGGCCGGTGCCTCGGGCGCCCGCGGGCCGGACGCCTGCTTCGATCCTGGCCATGTCCAGGTCTGGGGCCGGATCGGCGGCGACTGGAACACCAATGATGGCGACAAGAACGCGCCCGGCTACAGCGAATCGCAGAGCGATTTCGTGGTGGGTGGCGACTATGCGATCAACAAGAACGTGTTCCTCGGTCTGGCTGGCGGCTACTTCTCGTCGGACATGAACTTCGACAAGTGGGGTGGCCGTGGCGGCTCGTCGATCAACTATGACGGCGGACAGTTCGCGCTGTACGGCGGCTGGGACAACGGGACATGGTACGCCCGCCAGATCATCAGCTACAGCGGTTATAGCGGCAACAGCCACCGCGACATCAGCCTCGGCGCCTCGCCGGTCGATCCGAGCGGCAAGTTCAACGCCAGCGTATGGTCGGGTTACGGCGAAGTCGGTCGGCGCTACGCCGTCATGAACAACATGATGGCAACGCCTTACCTCGGACTGGGGCTGGCCGACGCCAACGTGCAGTCGTTCACGGAAAAGGATCCGAACGGAACCGGAGCACGGCTGAAGGTCAAGGGTGCCGATGCCAACTCGGTGGCCACGACACTGGGTGTGCGCGTGAATGGTCACTGGGGCGCGTTCCAGCCCGAGATGGCGCTCGCCTGGCAGCATGAGTTCGCCGACACGACGCAGACGGTGCATATGAGCTATGCCGACGCACCGAACGGCGCCAACTTCAACGTGATCAGCTCGGATCCGGGAGCGGATGCGCTGCTGCTCGGCCTCGGCGGCACCTATGCCGTCAACCCGAGCAACGACGTGGTGGTGCGCTACAACGGCACCTTCCTCAAGGGCTACGTCTCGCACGAGGTGATCGCCCGCTGGACGTCGAAGTTCTAGCTGCTCACACATTTCCGACCAACGCCGAGAGAGAGCCCTCACCGGGGCTCTCTCTTGCTTTGTGGGGGACCGCCCGGGAGGCGGCGAACGCGGATCGGAAAGAAACCGGCGCGCGCGACGAGCAATCTGTCGCATCGATTCCCAGGGTGCGGCCGATGCCGAGTGCGTGCGTTCGGCTCCGCGACCATGTTATGGTCGATCGTCAATCCGGCTGCGTATGAGAGATGGCCAACCAACCTTCGAGCCTTGAAAACGCCCTCCGCTGGGCAAGCGATCCGTCGGCCACCGACCGCCAGCTCTATTTGGCCGCCGACACCCTTATCTCGTGGGGCAAGCTCGATCTCGCCGACGAGGTGATCGAACGACTGAGAGGGACATCGGATCCGCGGTCGGCGGGGTCGCTTAACCGGCTCGTTGCCGCGTCAAGGCAGCTTCGCCGCAGCGGCGTGCTCACCGATCTTGCGGCGATGACCGAGAGCGGTGCCCCGTTGATCGACGGGCAGCATGAGGCCTATACGGCCCGGTTTGCGGGGGAGACGCGGAAGGCAATCGTCGTTTTCACCGGCGTCGATCCACGCGTCTGGTTGTCGCTGATGATGCTGCATCTGTTCCTGAAGCGGCTGAACACGCATGTCATCTATCTGACCGACTTGCGGCGGTTGATCTTCTTCGACGGCCTGGCGACGGTGGCGCGGGGCTATGACGGTTTGCTGCAAGCCCTGCGTCAGACCCTGGCGGAACTCGGTGCCGACGAGGTGCACGTCATGGCGAATTCGGCGGGCGGCTTTGCCGGCCTGCGTTATGCCATCGATCTGCAGGCAAAGTCGTTTCTTGGCCTCAGCATCCGAACCGATTTGTCGCCCAACAGCCCGATACCGGTCGGGCGTTTCTTTCATCGGCCGGAATTGTCCGAGCTTGCGCCGCAGATGCATATCGATCTCAAGCCGCTGCTCGCCAGGAGCCCGTGGCCGGAGCGGGTGATTCTCTACGCGGGCGACTCCAATCCGGTCGATCGCCCGCATGCGCTTCACGTGGCGAGCTTGCCCAACGTCGAACTGACGCTGCTGCCCAATCATATTGAGCACGATGTGATTTCGGCTCTCCTTGCCCGGGGCGACCTTGAGACAGTGCTACGCGATTTCGTCTATGGTCCGCCGGCTTCGCAGCGGAGCACCGGCACGTGAACGCCTATCCTTCAGCAACGGTCTCGGCCCCGCTTCGCTCTGTCGCGGCATCGGTCCGGCGGCATGCGCAAGAGCGGCCGGGCAGCGTGGCATTCCAGTTCCTCGGCAGGCACTCGGCCGACAGGCGGGAACTCGGCTGGGCCGATGTTCACGATCATGCCGGTCGCCTTGCCGGCATGCTTCTCGCCAGGGCGCTCGGCGGCAAGCCGGTGGCGATCATCTGCCCCGATCCACGCGATTTCGTAATCGCGCTCTGCGGATGCTTCTATGCCGACGCCATCGCCGTGCCGGTTCCGGCCGTGGCGACCCGGCGCGCAGCGGAGCGGATCAGATCGATCATCGAGACGGCGGGACCGAGTGCTGTTGTCGCCCCGGCATCCGTCCTCGACCAGCCGTGGATCGCCATGGTGCTCGCTTCGGGCGGTATCGAAGGTCTGGCCGTGGACAGGATCGACCTCAAGGCGGAGCCGGACGGGCCTCGCCGGGCTGATTTTCAAGCGCCGGCGCTGATGCAGTTCACGTCGGGATCGACCGGCGCGCCGCGCGGTGTGATCCTCAGCCATGGCAACCTCGCGACCAACTGCGCGGCAATCGTGGAAGCCTACGGCCTGGGACCGGAGACGCGCGGGTTCTCGTGGCTGCCGCTCCATCACGACATGGGTCTGGTCGGTCACATCCTGACGCCGCTTTGGGTTGGCTGCCAGTCGACGATCATGGATCCGCTCCTGTTCCTTCAATCGCCCCTGCGCTGGTTGCGACGGGTCGGAGCGGAACAGGCGACTATCACCAGTGCTCCGAATTTCGCCTATGAGCTCTGCATTCGGGAAGCCGAGAAATCCGGTCTTGCCGACGTCGATCTGTCTTCGCTCACCACCGCGGTTTGCGGTGGCGAACCGGTCTGGCCGGAAACGATGGACCGGTTCTGCTGCACTTTTGCGCCTGCCGGCTTCAGCCGGAGCGCCTTCGCGCCGAGCTACGGCCTGGCGGAGGCGACGCTGCTGGTCTCGAGCGGCAAGCGGTCCAGCGGTCCGCGGGTCTTTGCCGGTCCGGTGGAGGACCCCGACGCACCTGGCGGTGATGGCAAGGCGGAGATCCGAGCGGTGAGCCTCGGAAGACCGGTGCGTGGTGTCCGGATTCGGGTCGTCGATGCGAATGGCGAAGAGCGCCCCGAAGGCGCGGTGGGCGACATCGAGAATCTCAGGGGAAAGCGTTGGCCGGCTGGTCGGGGAAGGGCGCACTGCCGAAGCCGGTAGCGCGGTTCTGACGGGTGACCTTGGATTCGTCAGTCAGGGGGAAGTCCACATCACCGGGCGGCGAAAGGAAATCATCATCTTGCGCGGACAGAACGTGTATCCCGCGGACATTGAAAACGCCGCGGTTCGGGCCGATCCGGCGATTCGGCCGGGAGGTGTCGCTGCCATCGCCGCGCGGAACCAGGGAACGGAAGCCATGTCCCTGGTGTTCGAGGCAGACCGGAGCGCGATCGGCGCCGGGAAATTCGGAGTGCTCTGCCGCCGCCTCAACGAGGCTATCGGACGGGCGACCGGTCATGTTCCGTCCGGGGTGGTGGCCGTGCCGACGGGAGCCTTGCCGCGCACGACCAGCGGCAAGATCAGACGGAATGCGGTCGCCGAGCTGTATGCCAGTGGGGGCCTGCCGATCCTGGCCGCCAGCGAAAGCCGGAGCGGTGCTGCGGCGGAAGTGCAGGCGTCATGATCGATTTGTCGGGGCAGGATTTTGCCCTCAATCCGGCTCCGCATTACGCGGAATTGCGCGCGCGATGCCCGGTCTCATGGCAAAGGATATCGAAATCGTGGCTCGCCACCCGCTACGACGACGTCTTCGAGATCCTGCGCGATCCCCGGATGCCCCATGTCGGCATCCTCGGTCCCTGGCTTCGCCTGCGGGACAAGCACGGGTGGGATTTCTCGACGAGCATCAGGGTCATTTCCAGCATGCCGTTCAACTATGAAGGCGAGGTCCACGCGGCGCTCCGCCGGAGTTTCGCGAAATCGCTGGCCCCTTTCGCCGAACGGAGCGAGCGCTTCGCCACCCGGGCAAGGCGCATCCTCGATCAGGCGAAGCGGGACGGCGGCTTCGATTTTTCTGCGGACTTCTCCAATCGGCTCATGTTTGAGGCGATTTGCGACCTCGCCGAGATCGGCGAGACCGACCGCGAGGTGTTGTACCCGCTGAGCCGGCTGTCGTGGACCATCGAGGCGACGCTTACGATGCGTGAGCGACAGGCAATGGATCAGACGTTGAAACAGGCGTTCGATCTTTTGGCGGAGGAGGTGCCTCGCCTCATCGCTCGTTCTCCCGATTCGCTCCTTTCGTCGATCTATCGGGAGCTTCCCGACGATGAGCCGGACAAGGTGTCGGTCACCATCGCGATGTTGTGCGTCATGCTGCTGATGGGCAATGACGCGTTGGGCGGGGCGCTCAGCTACGGCGTTCGCTGGCTGCTGGACGAGAGCATGAATGGCGGGGAAACGGTCGCGCAAGCCGACTGGGGAAGGGTCTCGGACGACCTTCTCAGGCACAATGCGACCGTCGATTTCCTGACCCGGGTTGCTTTGGATGGCATGACGATTGGTGACGTGACCGTGGCGCCCGGCGACTGGATCATGGCGTCTACCTTGTCAGCCAACCGCGATCCCGCGAAGTTCGGCCCCGATGCGGACAAGATCAGTTTTCGCAACAACCATGGCGTCGGCCTGACTTTCGGCACGGGTCGCCATCTGTGCCTCGGCATGCAGATTTCCCGCAAGCTCGCGCAAGCCAGCCTCGGCGTGCTGGCGGAGATGCCGCCGCTGCGGATCACCGGCTCTCCCGTCGCGGCCCGGGGCAGGATCGTCAGGACGCTGGAATCGCTGCCGGTATCGCTGGATTGACAGCCCGCCTCACGGGCAAATCGGCGACACCGAGTCGCCGTTCATCCGGCGGTAGTTGTCGAGCCGGTAGCCCGGGTCGAACACTACCGGCGAACCGTCGCCGCGGTCGCATTCCCACAAGAGCTTGGCCATCCGCTCGCGGGCGATGCGCAGCGAATCCTCGCGGATGCGCGATGGCATCGGTCGCACCCGATAGACCCACGGGTTGGTGTTGATCTCGTAGATGACCTCGCGCCCGTCGACCGTGGTGTGATCGGCCCGGCCCCACTCGATACCCGAAAGCGCGAAGGCCCTCTGCACTGCTTCGGGCACCTCATTTGCCGCGATGATCGCGTGCTCGTGGACATGCATGTCGTTGGTCGCAAGCCCCCAGCTGCCCATCTTCGCAGACCAGCGGTCGTCGATGACCGAATTCTGAACGTGGAATTTCTCGCCGATGCGGAAGGTCCCAAGCTTGCGCCAGACGCCGGGAGCAATCGGCTCCCCGGCAAACTCCACCACCAGCAAGCCGCGCAGCGACCGGCCGCCGGCACGAAGCTGGGCGAGCGTGCGCTCGAGCGCGCTCTGGTCGGCGATGAGGTCGGTCATCGGGCCCCGGTGATCGAATTCCCTGCGTATGAAGACCGGAAAGCGCTGCGGGCGCGGGTGGGCATCGGCGCGGTAAGCGTTGAAGGGATTGATCCCCTCTTCATGGAGGGTGCGAAGAAGCTCGAAGCGGCTCATCACCCGGGCCGGGTCGTTCAGGCAGACGAGCCCGGCGTCCTTGAGCGATCGGTAGAGATCGGCCGCCAGCACCAATTCCCAGTCGTAGAGTTGGTCGATCCCGGTGAAGATATGAACGCCGCTGACGGTTCGGTTCGAGCGAAACAGCTCGTCATAAGTGACCGCCTTGGCGGGCGGGGTCTCGACGCCCAGCCTGCCATTGACGAGGGTGTGGACTGGAAAGGAATGCCCCTGGCAGGTGATGAAGACAAGCATCCTAAAGGCGCGATCCCTCGCTGATCTTCACGGTGCGCGCGGCATGAGGCGTCGTGGGTACCACTCGCCGTCTAGGCACCGAAAGTCTTTTCTGATAGGGATTGATAACGAACTGAAGGGGGGTGGCAAGACGCCCTGCCGAAATCTGGAAAAGGTCGGACGGAGTGAAGGAATGGCGACTTCCATCGATTTTGAAAAGCTCGCGGCGGACTTGAGGGGCGATGCGTTGGTCGGCTTCAATTGGGCCGATCCGCAAGGCGACGAAGCCGAGGACGAGCTTGCCAAGGCCGGTGCTTCGAAGCGTGGTACCAAGGTGGCCGAATCGAAGCGCGGTGCTACGAAGATCAGTGCGTCAAAGCGCGGCAACATCAAGATCAGCGCTTCGAAGCGCGGGCCCAAGATTTCCGCGTCAATGCGCGGCGTGGTCAAGATAGGCTGTCTGCCTTCGGCATGATTCGTCCTCCCGGCCGCTGGCAGCGGCGGGCGAGTTTGCGTCGGCCGAAGCCGCTGGCATGGGTCTGGTGATCGCAGGGTGAATTTGTTTCTCCCCAATCCGGAACGAGCGATTGAGCTAGACCGGTCGGTTCGTGGCCGCGTTGCCGATAGCCTCTCGGCTGTGAGAACGGCCCTTGCCAAGCAGCTGCCCGAGGCGGAGCCGATCCTTGGTCGCTTGGTCGACGCGCTTGCCGCCGGACCGGTCCGCCCGGGCGTTATCGCCGTCTATGCCGACCTCGTGACCGCCATTCAGGCGAAAGACGCATCAGCGCTGGCGTCCGCACTGAAAAGCGCCGAGGGTCTTGACGTTTCGGTCCCGGTCGGTCTCAGGGCGGCAACACTTTGCGACGAGGATCTCGGTCCCGGGCTGGCCGCCAGCTTCCTCCGCCACATCGACGACGACCCCGATGTCCCGATTGACGCGAGACCGATCTCTGCTGCCGAACTGGCAGTGGCCAAAGGGAGGCTCGACCAGGCCCTGACGCTGATTGCCGAAGCAGACCCCGCGCTCGCCGGGGAGGTGCGGGCCCTTGTCCGGCAGGTCGTGTTCGCGGCTCCGGGTGGCGATGCACCGGAGTTCGGGGGAACGACGTCGTTTTATCTTTGGGGTGCGCAGGTTCAGAATATCCACTGCTTTCCCGATGCGCCGGCATTGGCCGAGGCCGTTGTCCATGAGAGCGCGCACAGCCTCCTGTTCGGGTGGAGCACCGGCGCGCCGCTTGTCGATAATGACCCACAGCAACTGTTCCCGTCGCCGATGCGAGACGATCCGCGGCCGATGGACGGTGTGGTTCACGCCTCATTCGTGGTCGCCCGCCTGCATTACCTGGCGACGCGGCCCCAGATGGCCGGCACGACGCTGCCCTCACTGGCGGACGACTACGAGAAACGGTTCCGCGCGACCGACGAGATCATCATGCGGCATGCCCGCTTTACTTCGGTCGGCGAGCCGCTGTATCGATCCGCGCGACAATACATGCTCGGCGGATGGGCCGTGGCGGCGGCAGCTTTCCTCTGACTTCTTGAGACGAGCGACCTCGACGCTGGCAATTCTCGCGAGCGCATTGTTGTCGTAGGATGATCGGCAGCACCAGTTGGCTGATGAAAGGGAAGAAACATGGACCTTGCAAAAGTGCGCGAGATGGTCATCGAGAAAACGGCCCATTTGGCCGGAGTCGAGCCAAGCGAGATCAAAGCCGAGACGAATTTGGAGTTGCTCGGCCTCGACTCAGCCGACGCGGTCGTCCTGGCGATGGAGATCGAGCAAGCGACTGGCCGCGAGGTCGAGGTCGGGCTCTTCCTGCGGTGCGAGACGATCTCCGAGGCTGCCGGCGAGGTCGCCAAGCTGGTTGAGAGCGGCGGTAAGGCGGCCGAGAACCCGGTCGGGTCCGCACCGAGCGGCTAAGCTGGTCCGATGAGCGACAGCCGACGCTACTCGATCATCACGACCTGCAAAGGAAGGCTGCATCATCTGATGGAGTCGCTTCCCGCCATGCTTCGGCAACCCGATTCGGAAGTGATCGTCGTTGACTACGATTGCCCGGACAGGACAGCCGACTATGTCGCTCGCGAATTCCCGGCCGCTCGGGTCCTGCGCTTGACCGGGGTTACCGGGTTCAACGTCAGCCACGCACGCAACGCGGGGGCGGAGCAGGCCAAAGGCGATACCTTGGTGTTCGTTGATGCCGACGTCGTCATTTCCGACCGGTTCATCCCCTTCGTCGAGGAGAATGTCGGAGCAAACGTCTTCGCCAAGCCCGAGGAGCCGAAGATTTTAGCCGACAATTCGGTTCAGGGCACTTGCGTGATTCACAGGCAGCACTTCGACCTGATAGGCGGCTACGACGAGGTGCTGGAGAATTACGGCGGCGAGGATTGAGAGCTCTATGAGCGCCTGGCGACCGCACAGGTGGAGCGGGTCTTCCTGAACCCGTCGGTCTTTCAGAAAGTCATCGCGCACGGCCAGGACGACAGGGGCCGCTTCTTCGACCGAAGTTCCGATCTCGGTTTCCTGATAGGCAAGGTCTACCGGGTGGCGAAGGACATGATGATCAGGATCGAAGGATCCTTTGACGTCGATATCGAGACCCGTCGGCAGTTGTACGAGGAAGTCATCCGCCTGGTCGGGAACATGGCGAGGATGGACCGGAAGGAACTCAACCTCGAGATCAATTTCCCCGACAACAACACCAGAGGCCTCCATCAGACCTGGGAGTTCTCGCGGTCGATCAACCTGCACGTCCAACTGAGGTCCAATGTCCTCAACGAAGAGGCCGAGCCGCTCCGTTCGTCGGGTGGACGGTCGTAAAGACGGATGGCCGGTGATCAGGTCAGGCGGATATCGGCGCCGGATTTCAGTTGGTTGAGTTCCGTCAGGGCAGCGTCGACGAGCCTCCGGTAGATCTCGTTGGCCTTGGCGACATTGCCCTGTTGCTCGGCCCAGCGCGCCTCGGCCAGCGCCTCACGGGCATTGCGGGCTTCGACCCAGTGGTTCGGCGGCACTCCGAGGATGCGTGCGTAGCGCAGGTAGATTTCCTGCGACCACGGATCGGCCCACCGGCACCAGGGTTTCGGAGAAGGCCCGTCGAACTGGAAGACGCCTTTGAAAGTGTCGACGTCGTAGAGTTGCCGGATATCGACGATCTGCCGCCGTCGCAGTTCGTTGCGCGTGACGTTCCAATGCTCGGAGATCGGGTAGATCTGGTCGCCCAGGGCGTGGTTGACCGCATCCTGGTCACCAAGCACCGCATCGTCCGGATGATCGCGTAGCCACTCCTCGCAAAGGCGGGTAGCGCCGTGATTGCGCCAGGCCTCGCAATTGATCAGGAGCACGCCTGTATTGAGATAGAAGTCGGGTTCGGAGCCGCCTTGCTGGCGTTTCCAGTCCCGCGCGGTCTGATCGGGTACGCCACCAACCAGTCGCTGAATCTGATAGTCCTGCCAGATGTCGGCGAGCTCGATCTGGACGATCAGGTCGGCATTGAGGTGAACGAGCCGTTCGCAATCGATCATGTCGGCCAGCATCAGCCGAAAGAAGTTGCCGCGGGGGGTATACCGGCCGGTGAAGGACGTCGGCAGCATCGTCTCGTCAACGTGAACGATCGTAAGCCGGCTGCCGAACCTCTTTCCAACACTGTCGAAGCCGGCGAGAAGGTCCTCCCCTTGCCAGCCGTTGGCGAGGACAACGATCTCGAACCCGCGTGAGGGCGAGTTCACAAGGAGCGAGGAGAGCGCCACCTGGGCCGGAAAGCCGTACCGTTCATTGCAGGTCAGTACGATCGGGTCGCCGGACGGGCTTGCGCCGCGCCCGACTTCGTGGATTTGCAGGTGAGCGAAGTCGGAGCGGAGCTTCATGGCCGGAATTCGCCACTGTCGGAGCGGGTGATCCTGACGGGCTGCCGGTCTGGCGCGCCGGCACGGTGCGTCGAGGCGGTAGAGCAGGCGAAGCGCGTGCGGCCGATGGTCGTGGAAATGATCAGCACTCTCGATCCTTTGGCTCGTCGGATTGAATCAGACCCCGCTCTCATAAGCACAGGCTAGTGTCGGTCATCAAGGCCACGGCGAAGGGAGACCGGCGGCCGTGGTTTGAGTCAGTTGCAGCGGGCGACGGCCGTCCGGTTCGGCAGAACCCGGTTTTGTGGTAAGCCTTTCGCGGCAAATCCGGCAGACGAAACCTTCCCACCGAGGACGAGACTCCAGTCGCGATGCATGATGCATGATGACAGCGTGGTCGGTAGCTGATCCTTATCGCGCCGCGCCGGGTGAAGTGCGGCCTTGCGCCCCGCCGCGTGCTTCCCGAGGGACATCCCCATGGACATGCTGACCGCCGCGGGCATCGCCGTGACGGAGCTCGCCGATCCGGCACGGCTGTTGATTCTGCTCGCAGGGCTGATGGTCGGCGTGCTTGTCGGGTTGATCCCCGGAATTGGCGGGCTCACGGCACTCGCTATCCTGATCCCGTTCACCTATTCGCTGGACCCGTTCTCTGCGATGGCGCTGTTGATGGGCATGGCCTCGGTCATCCCGATGTCCGATGTGATCCCGGCGATCTTCTTCGGGGTGCCTGGTACCGTCGGATGTGCGGCCACCGTTCTCGATGGCCATCCGCTCGCCAAGCGCGGCGAGGCGGGGCGCGCCTTGGGCGCGTCCTATGCGGCGAGCACGCTTGGGGCGCTGTTCGGCGCTGCGCTGCTGGCCGTATCGATCCCGGTGCTGCGCCCGGTCATCCTCTATCTCGGCACGCCGGAACTGCTCGGCTTCTCGATCTTCGGCCTGTCGATGGTGGCGACGCTCAGCGGCCGCCGGCCGCTCCGCGGGATGGCGGCGGCCACGCTCGGTCTGCTGATCGCGATGATCGGCATCGACCCGCAGACCGGGATCCAGCGGTGGACCTTCGGCCAGATCTATCTGTGGGACGGCATCCCGCTGGCGCCGTTCACGCTCGGCCTGTTCGCGGTTCCCGAGCTGGCCGATCTCATGATCAAGCGATCAAGGGTGTCGGGCGGCGGAGCGCAGAAGGGGTTCTCGCTCTCCGGTCAGTTGCGGGGCTTCCGTGACGTTCGGCGGCACTGGTGGCTGATGCTTCGATGCTCGTGGCTTGGCGCCGCTCTCGGCGCCGTCCCCGGAATCGGAGCGTCGGTGATCGACTGGATCGCCTACGGCCACGCTATCCGTACCGAGAAAAACACCGAGAGCTTCGGCAGCGGCGACATCCGCGGCGTCATTGCATCGGAGGCTTCGAACAACGCCCGCGAGGGAGGGGCTCTGGTTCCGACCATCGCCTTTGGCGTCCCCGGCAGCGCGTCGATGGCTCTGCTTCTGGGGGCGTTCCAGATCCACGGTCTGGTGCCGGGACCGGAAATGCTGTCGCGCCATCTCGATGTGACTTATCTCATCATCGGCAGCCTTGCCCTCGGCACCGTGATTGGGGCTGTGATTTGCGTGCTCGCCAGCGGGTTCCTGGTGAAGCTGGTTGATATCCGCTACCAGATCCTGCTGCCCATCGTGTTGAGCCTGGCCTTCATCGGGGCGTTCGCCGGCGGCCAGCACGATTGGGCCGATCTGGTGATGGTCATTCTGATCGGCCTGCTGGGATGGCTGATGCGCGAGCTTGGCTGGCCGCGACCGCCGCTCCTGCTCGGCCTCGTGCTCGGCGATCTGGTTGAACGCTACCTCTTCATCTCGGTCCAGCTCTATGGCTGGGGGTGCGGTCTTCAGGCCGCTTGTCCTGATCATGCTCGGGCTGGCGATCTACGGCATGTACCGGCCCTTGCGCCGCCTGCTCGCCCACACGATGGAGACATTCCGATCCGGCGACCGGTCATTCAACTTCGGCCCGACAGTCTGCGTTCAGCCTGGCCTTCGTGGTGGTGCTTGCGGCGGCCCTTGTGATTTCACTCGACTGGCCGTGGCGGGCACGGATCGCGCCACAGATCGTCGCGGGGACGGGCCTGGTCTTCGCGCTCGCCAATCTCGCGGTGGAGGTCTTCTCGGAGCGGCGGGCTGGCGTCGGCAATGAGTGCAGGCGGGGCGGCAATGGATCTTCCCGCTCTTGCCGGGACGCAGCCGTCGCTTTCTCCGTCGACCGTGTTTCGCCGCGGCAGTTTCTATTTCCTGTGGCTGATCGGATTGTTCCTGACCGCCTGGTTGATCGGCATGCTGCCGGCTCTGTTGGTATTCGGCGTTTGCTTTGCGCGGTTCGAGGGAGGGGAGAGCTGGCGAACTTCGCTCCTTGTCGGCATCGGCATTGTCGCCGGATGCTGGATCGTGTTTGACGTCGGCCTGGGTGTTCTTTGGCCGCGAAGTCTCCTCGGAGACTATTTCCCTGCCCTTAGAGAGGCGCTGGCCGGTCTGATCTAGGGTTGACGCCGATCCTGCAGTCACTCGCGCGACGCCGTAGATCCGGATGCCACCGGCCCGAATGCAGATAGGTCAGTTCTTGACCCGGACGACTAGCGCTATGGCTCAGCGGTTTTGGCGCTGAGCGCGCAGATAGCCCCTAGCCACCTCCGGCCTTGAGGATGTCGGCCAGTACCTTGATCGTCGCCGGCGACACGTTCATGGAAGTCGTGACAATCTTCTGAACGGCTTCTCCACTGGCCGGGTCGACAGGCACGCCGCGCTGTTTGGCGCCCGCGATGAAATCAGGATCGCGAATCATCTCGTCAAACGCTGCCCGGTAGGCGGCGATGAGGTCGTCCGATACGCCCGGGGGCAGTACCAGTGACCGGCCAATATCTCCCTCGGCGGCCAGGAGCGCAAAGAGAGATCGTTGCTCATCGTTCTCGGCCAGTTCGGTCAAGGCGGGAGTGTCGGGGTGGCGCGGGCTGCGCTCAACCGATGTCACGAAGAAGATGTTCAGCCCTTCATCGCCGAGCCATTCCGGGTGACTGCTTGCGATGCTGTCCAGGTTCCAGGTGAATCCCTCGACTTCGCCGCGCTCCATGGCCAGGGCCATGTCGGCGGTACCCTTGTAGCCCTCTATCACCTTGAACTTCGTGCCGAGGAGTGCGTTTGCGACGCGCGGCAGGTAGCTTGAGCTGGCCCCCGCCCCCGATGCAGCCATTGTCGTCTCGCGCATTTTGGCATCCGCGATAGTCTTGGTCGGCGAGGCGTCCCCGGTGAACACGATGCTGGCGGGGCTCGTCACACGGCCAATATAGGCAAAGTCATCCGCCTTCACATTGGGAGGAAGCTGTCCCAGGGCGCTGTCGAAAGCTACGGTAGCGGGGATGATGCTGACCACCGTGCCGTCCTTGGGTGCGGCGGTGGCCAGAAAGGCAACGGCGCGGGCGCCACCGCCTCCTGACATGTTCTCGACGATCACCGTCGGGTGACCGGGCAGGAACCGCCCGAGATGGTCCGCGGCCAGCCGCGCGCTGGCGTCGTAGCTGCCGCCAACCCCAAATCCGACGACGAGGGTGATCGTCTTGCCGGCAAAATCAACCTTGCCGGCGGTTTCGGCCTTGGCTGAACCGACCGCGCAGGCAATCGCGGCGGCGATGAACAGTGCTGGCAAGGGGTGGGAGAGACGCATAGGGCCTTTCTTTCGTCTGGTGGTTTGCCGTCGCAGCTTAGCAGATTGCTGGCCGGGATTAATGCTGGTACGCGTCTCCTTGATCAAGAACCTTGTCAATTTTCGTGGCCGCCGAAGGAGCGACACGTTGAGGTCGATGGAATTCACCGGCTCCATTCCGAGCCACTTCGAGGCGATCGTCCGAAGGTATCCGGATCGGCCGGCAGTGATCTACGACGACGCCCAGGTCACCTACCATGAGTTGAATGCTGCTGCCAACCGGCTGGCACATCATCTCCTCGATGCGGGCCAGGTTGGCGACCGGACGGCGCTCCTGCCCTCCCAGGATGGCTCGGTCTTCGTCGGTATGCTCGCGGCCCTCAAGGCCGGGCGAACGGTGGTCGTCCTCAATCCGAACCGACCCGGTTCCCCGGCTCGAACAGCTTCTCGCCGACTTCGAACCGGCAACCATCCTTGCGGCCGAACCTCATGTGTCGCTGGCCCGGGAGATAGCGGGCGCAAACATCGAGGTCGTCCGCGCCGACAATGCCTATCCCGACCGCCCGTGCAGCAATCCCGGTCTGCCGCTTGGCGTCGATGACGTGGCGTTTCTGATCTACACCTCCGGTTCGACAGGGCAGCCGAAAGGCGTCATTCGGCCTCATGGCTCCATGCTGCATGTGAGTGTGGCCTCCGCTCGGCCGATCGGCCTGCGGCCGGACGATCGGGTCGCGCTGCTGGGCGCACCATGGGGCGGTCAGGGGATCAGTCTGGCATTGATGGCCTTGCTCCATGGTGCGGCGTTTGCGCCATTCGCGGCCGTGGAAAACGGCGTCCTCGGGCTCGCCGACTTGCTGCACCGCCAGCGGATCAGCGATCTACCATTCCTCCGCCTCGCTGTTCCGCCATTTCATGAAGACGGTCGATGCCTCGACCTTGTTTCCCCAAGTGCGGGTGGTCGGATGAGCTCCGAGCCCTCGACCGGGGAGGATTTCGTCACCTGCCGCAAGCATTTCCCCAACGCCACGATGTTCGTGTCGATGGGGGCCTCGGAGGTCGGCCTCGTCGCGTCGGGGGCCGTTTTGCCAAACGGTCCTGTTCGGACGGGACCGCTTCCGGTCGGTCGGGCGCACGATGGCCTCGATATCCGGATCGTCGACGAAGACGGGCGCGAGTGTCCGCCTGGAACCACCGGCATCGTAACCGTTCGGTCGCGCTATCTCGCTGCCGGATACTGGCGCGATCCGGCTCTTACAGCGAAATGCTTCTCCGACTGCCCGGATGGAACCCGGATCTTTCGCAGCAGCGATCTGGCCTGCCTCGGCGCCGACGGTTCGATCCGGCTCGTTGGCCGGCAGGACACCACCTACAAGATCCGGGGACAGCGGGTCGATCTTGCGGAAGTGGAAGATGCGCTTTTGAAGCTGCCGGGGATTGACGATGCTGGCGCGCTGGTCGCCAAGCGGTCCAACGGCGAGCCCTATCTGCTCGCCTTCGTCGTGCCGGTTGCCGGGGTTTCGCTGTCGCCGCAAAGGTTGCGGGCGATGGCACGGGGATTGATGCCGAGACACATGGTCCCCGCGACGTTCGCTTTGGTTGATGCTCTTCCACGTTCCGCCAACGGCAAGGTCAATCGCTCCCGCCTGCGCGAGTTGATCCCCGCGCCGCGTCCGGGTGATGCCGAGCCTCCCGCCACGGAGACGGAAGCGCTTCTGGTTCGACTATGGGAGGAGGCTTTCGACCTGGAAGGGATCGGCCGTTCCGATGATTTCTTCGACCTCGGTGGCAACTCGCTGATCGGCGCCGTCATTGCGGCCGGGGTTCACGCCGCAAACGGCGCGCGGGTCTCGTTCCGCACCTTCGTCCAGTTCCCGGTGCTCAAGGAGCTGGCGGCGGTGGTCGACGATCTCGGGCAGGACCCGGAGATTGACGACGCACCGCTGGCGCCGACGCCGCGGGACAGACCCGCGCCGCTCTCGATCCTGCAGGAGCCGTTCTGGGCGGATTCGCGGTCGCCGGTTCACTCGCGCCGGCGCACCCGGTCTTCCGCCGTCTGGATCGAGGGGCCTCTCGACGTCGACGCCTTTCGCGCCGGCCTGGACTATGTGATCGGCAGGCACGAGAGCCTGAGGACCCGCTTCGGGCTGGATGGCGACACCCCCGTTCAGATTGTCGAACCGCCGGCCCCGGCTGATCTGGTGGTGATCGACCTGTCGACCGCCGCCGACGCGGACGCCGAGCTTAGCACGCTTCTCGACGAGGAGCGCAGCAGGCTGTTCGACCTGACGGCGGCGCCGCCGGTCAAGCTGACCCTGGTCAAGCTGGGGCAGGATCGTCATCTGTTCATGCGGTCGTGCCACCACATCATCAGTGACGGCCCGTCGTGGCGGGTGTTTTCCCGGGACCTCTGCCACGCTTATGAGGCGATCATCGCCGGCCGGGAGCCATCCCTGCCGGCTTTGCCGGTGCAATATCGGGACTATTCGATCTGGCAGCGCCGGATCTGGCGGCGCGGCGGGCCGAAATACGCGGAAGCCATGGCGTGGTGGAAGGAGCAGCTTCGGCGCGAAGCGGGGGCGCCGGACATTCGGACGCTGGCGCGTTACCAACGCTCCAGGCCGGCGACCGCGTCGGAGCTCGACGACTGGTATTTTTCCTGGGGGATCGACCCGGAGAGCTCCGAGCGGCTGGACCGGCTTGGACGCGAGCATGCCGCCACCTATTACATGGTGCGTGTGGCAACCGTCGTGCCGGTGCTCGCCTCTTTGATCGAGCGCGACAAGGTGGTGATCGGCGGCATCTTCACCAACCGGAATCGCTCGGAACTGGACGAGATGTTCGGGCTGTTCGCCAACGCCGCTCCGCTTGTCCTCGGATGCGACTGGGAGGCCAGCTTCCACGATCTGGTGGATCACGTTCGCCAGCAGGTTCTGGCGACGCAGGAACGCGCCGAGCTGCCCTTATCGCAGCTGATCGCCGGGCTGAAGGAAGAGACCGTCGAGCCGCCCGGACTGTTCTTCTGGGTTCATCTGCCGACGCGCAACCCCCCGCTCCGTGCCGGGGCTCTCGAATTCCGCAGTGACACGGGTTTCGGGCGGCCGCTCGGGGGGATCACGCTCGGCTTCAACCAGGTCCGCGAGGAAAGCGATTGCGGCCTGTCCTTCGACGCGCGGATCTATGCCACGGCGGGCATGCGCGATTTCGTCAACCGTCTGAGCGGCTTCATCCGCGCGGCCTCCCGCGACCCGGACGCGACGTTGCGGGAACTCCTGTGCGCAGCCGCTGTCGACTCCGAGACGAGCGCACCGCAATCGCGATTGGCCGGTTGAGCCCGTCGGGCCGCACCCCACAGCACCGCGGTGGCGAAAAAACTTCATTTTTTCAATCGGTTGCGTGTCCGATCGCGGCATGTTTCGACGATTCGTCATTTTTCAACGTCAATCCGGTACGATCGCGCTAAGAGAAGGCCCCGGTAGAGGTGAGGAGAACGATGGCGGGGAAGTATTTCGGGACCGACGGCATCCGCGGCAGGGCGAACCGCCCGCCGATCACGGCCGATATCGCGCTGAAGGTCGGCATGGCCTCCGGCCTTGTCTTCAAGCATGGCGATCACCGGCACCGCGTGGTCATCGGCAAGGACACGCGGCTGTCGAGCTACATGATCGAGAACGCCTTGACCGCCGGATTCCTCGCGGTCGGCATCGACGTGCTGCTCACCGGCCCGGTGCCGACGCCTGGCATCGCCATGCTGACGCGGTCGATGCGCTGCGACCTCGGCGTGATGATCTCCGCCTCGCATAACCCCTACGACGACAACGGCATCAAGCTGTTCGGCGCCGGACGGCGCCAAGCTGTCGGATCAGACCGAGGCCGAGATCGAGGAACTGATCGACGCGGATCTCGGCAGCCGGCTTGCCGGGCCGACCCAGCTCGGCCGCGCCCGCCGCATCGACGGCGTGACCGACCGCTATATCGAATATGCCAAGCGCACTCTGCCGCGCGCCCTGTCGCTCGAGGGGCTGCAGAGTGGTGGTCGATTGCGCCAACGGCGCCGGCTATCGAGTCGCGCCCGAGGCGTTGTGGGAGCTCGGCGCCGAGGTGTTTCCGCTCGGCGTCGATCCCGACGGCTTCAACATCAATCGCGATGTCGGCTCGACGGCGCCGGAAGCGCTCGCGGCGAAGGTGCACGAGGTGCGCGCCGATATTGGCATCGCGCTCGACGGCGACGCCGACCGCGTTGTCATTGTCGACGAGCGGGGCCGGATCGTCGACGGCGACCAGATGATGGCCGCGATCGCCACCTCGTGGGCCGAGCAGGGGCTTCTCGCGAAGCCCGGCGTCGTCGTCACCGTCATGTCCAATCTCGGTCTGGAGCGCTACCTCGCCGGCATCGGCCTTGGAGTGGTGCGGACGCCGGTCGGCGATCGCTATGTCGCCGAGACGATGCGGGTGCGAAGGCTACAATCTCGGCGGCGAGCAGTCCGGCCACATCATCCTCTCCGACTACACGACCACCGGCGACGGGCTGGTCGCGGCCCTGCAGCTCCTCGCCGTCGTGCACAAGCTCGGGCGGCCGGTGAGCGAGGTGTGCCATCTGTTCGAGCCGCTGCCGCAGGTCCTGAAGAGCGTGCGCACCGGCGGGCGGCGGCCGCTGGAGGACGGCGAAGTCCGAAAGATGATCGACGAGTTCAATGCCAGGCTCGGCGACGAATGGCCGGCTTCTGGTGCGCGCCTCGGGCACCGAACCGGTGATCCGCGTGATGGCCGAAGGCGACGATTCGCAGATGATTACCGACGATCGTCGACGATGTGGTCGCCGCGCTGACCGATGCCGCGGCCTAGGCGCGCCAAGCGGATGACGGCAGCATGATTGCCGCGGACCCCGCCGATCCGAAAGGGATCGTGTGGATCGCGTCCTACCCGAAGTCGGGCAACACCTGGGTGCGGGTGTTCCTCCATCATCTCATCCGGCAGGCTGCCGGCCGCCCGCTCGAGGATCACGACCTCGACGATCTGAGCCGGACCAGCCGCAGCGTCACCGGTCGCGTCGATCTCTTCGAGCGGTTTCTCGGCAAGCCGGTCACGATCGCCAGTCCCATCGAGATTGCGGAGGCCCGTCCCCGGGTTCAGCAGGCGATCATGGAAGCGGCGAACGGCCTCGTCTTCGCCAAGACGCACTCCTTTCTCGGGCGCCTGTTCAACTATCCCCTGATCAACCGTTCCGCATCGGCCGGCGGTGTCTATGTGGTGCGCAATCCGCTCGACGTGGCCGTGTCGCTGGCCTTCCATCTCGATGCCTCCTTCGACGGCGCCATCCGTTCGATGGCGGCGACGCTCAATGCCTCGGTCGGCTCGGAGAGCGCCGTGCCGGAAATCTGGGGCTCATGGAGCGAGAACGTCGCGAGCTGGACCGTCGACCCGCCGCCGGTGATCCTCATCGTGCGGTACGAGGATCTGCTTGCCGATCCGCGCGAGCGGTTCACTGAGATCGTCGAGCACATGCGCCTCGATGCGACACCGGAGCAGATCGACGAGGCGATCGCGCTTGCCTCGTTCGAGCGCCTGCAAGCCGAAGAGGAAGCGCGAGGCTTCGCCGAGCGGCCGGAGAGTGCCGGCCGCTTCTTCCGGGAAGGCAGGGCCGGGCAATGGCGGGAGCAGCTGAGTGCCGAGCAGGTGGCGCGCATCGTCGCCGACCACGGCGAGCAGATGCGCCGTTTCGGCTATCTGCCGGTCAACTGAGCGGGGTTCGCTCCGGAAAGAATTCGGGCAGCAGCGCCATGATCATCCTCAATAAGACCCGCCCCCGCGGCATCATCTGGCTCGCTTCCTATCCGCGCTCCGGCAACACCTGGACGCGGGCCTTCATCCACGCGCTGGTCAATGTCGTACGCGATCCGGAGTTCAGCGACCTCGATATCAACCGCATCGAAGAGTATTCGGCGTCGGAAAGCGCGGCCGAGCAGTACCGCAAGTACCTCGGCAAGCCTGCCTTCCGCGCCACGCCGGCGGAGATCGCGGCCGCGCGGCCGAAGGTGCAGGCCGACATCGTCACCCGCCTCAACCGGCCGGTGTTCATCAAGACGCACAATGCCAGCGGCCTCGACTATGGGCACCCGCTGGTCAACATGGCGGTGAGCGCCGGGGCGATTTACATCCTCCGCAATCCACTCGATGTGGCGATCTCCTTTGCCCATTTTCGCGGCGTACCGATCGACCAGGTGATCGACGACATGGCAACGCCGGGCTTCGGCGTGGCGACGAGCCGCGAGAACGTTCGGGTGGTGACCGGCTCATGGTCGGAGCATGTCAGGAGCTGGACCGATCGTCCGCATCCGGTGGTGCTGGTGCAGCGCTACGAGGACCTGGTCGACAAGCCCGAGGAGAGCTTCGCGGCGGTCGCCCGTCACCTCCTGATCACGCCGACCGCGGAGCAGCTCAACAAGGCGATCGCCATGGCCCAGTTCGATCGGCTCCGCCAGAAGGAGGCCGACGTCGGCTTCGTCGAGAAGCCGGAGACCTCAGCCGAGCCGTTCTTCCGGGCCGGCCGCCCCGGCCAGTGGCGGGAGGTGCTGACGCCGGCCCAGGTCGAGCGAATCGTCTCTGCCCACCGGCCGGTGATGAAGAAGTTTGGCTACCTGCCTGAGGAGGAGGGTTAGGGCCAACCGAGCAAGGGTCGGCGGATGTGCGTCCTTCGAGGCCCCGCTTCGCGGAGCACCTCAGGATGGCTTCGGGATCGACAGTGAATGTTCGTTGACCGCGGCCGAACTCAACCCTGCCACCCTGAGGTGCGAGGGCGTGAGCCCGAGCCTCGAAGGACGCAAGACCTGGTTCTCTTGGAGCCTAACCGCGGACCTTGCCGGCGGCAGCGATCATCGTCGCCACCGACTGCGGTCTCGTGATCAGCCGGTCGTATTCCGGTGGGCGCAACTCGCCACCCATATAGACGTCGGCGCGGCGGAAGCGCATGCCGCTGGCGGCGGGGCTAAGAGCGGCGAAATGGATCTCGCGGGCGCCGGTCGTCGCGACGATGCGCGCGACATTCTTGGCGGTGATGCCGCCGCCCGGCATGACAACGATGCGGTCGCCAGCGGCGCGGACCAGCTCGCCGATCAGCTCGGCGCCCTCATAGGCGGTCGGCTCCTGGCCGGAGGTCAGCACCCGGTCGACGCCGAGCTCGATCAGCGTGCGGAGCGCGACGAACGGGTCGGGAGTCATGTCGAAGGCGCGGTGGAAGGTCACCGAGGCGGGCCTCGCCCGGGCGATCAGGCGCTGGGTCATGCCGCGGTCGATGTTGCCGTCGGCGTCGAGAGCGCCGAAGACGAAGCCGTCGACGCCGGCCGACTTGGCAGTGGCGATGTCGGTCTCCATCGCCACCAGCTCCTCGGCGCCATAGAGAAAATCGCCGCCACGCGGGCGGATCATCATGTGGACAGCGATGTCGCGGATCTCGCGGGCGACGAGCACCATGCCGAGGCTCGGCGTGATGCCGCCCTCGATCAGGCTCGAGCACAGCTCAACGCGCTGGGCGCCGCCATCGCGGGCGGCGACGATGCCGCGGATCGAGTTGACGCAGACCTCGAAGCGAAGGTCGCTCACAGGCGGATCACCTTTCCGGTCCGTACCGACTTGTCGGCAGCAAGCACGATGCGCAGGCTCTTGATGCCGTCCTCCATGTGGTCGGTGAGGTCGATGTCCTCGTCGATCGCCTTGAGCAGGAAGCGCTGCTCGCGCTCGCAGAGGTCGTCGTGGCTCGGCTCGTCGGTGGTCGAGATGTGCTCGTCGTCCCTGGCGAGCGTGCCGTCGGCGGCGAGGTCGGCGTGATGGAAAAGGATCTGGTTGGTCTTGGTGTGAGTGTTGATGTCGGCGGAGCGCGGCGGCGGACCGCCGCCTTCGGCCACCACGATCGACACCGAGCCGCGCGGGCCGATGGCGTCTTTCACGAAGAATGCGGTCTCGCTCATCATCGGTCCCCAGCCGGCTTCGTACCAGCCCACCGAGCCGTCGGCAAATGTCACTTCGAAGTGGCCGTAATTGTACATGGCGGCCGGCATGTCGTCGGTGAGCCGGGCGCCGACGCCGTGTACGGTCACCGGGTCGGCGCGGGTGATCTGGCACCACACATCGACGTAATGGACGCCACAATCGACGATCGGCGACAGCGTCTGCAGAAGCCGCTTGTGGGTCTCCCACTCCTTGCCGGCGGACTGCTGGTTGAGGTTCATGCGGAAGACCATCGGCGTGCCGAGGCCGCGGGCGAGCTCGATGAACTTCTGCCACGAGGGATGGTGGCGGAGGATGTAGCCGATCACCAGCTTCCGGCCCGTGCGTTTCGCCGTGTCGACGACGCGAGTAGCGTCGGCAACCGTTTCGGCGAGCGGCTTCTCGACGAAGACATGGGCGCCGGCCTCCATCGCCTTCACCGCGTAGTCGGCATGGGAGTCCGACCAGGTATTGATGGAGACGACATCGGGTCGGGTTGCCGCCAGTGCTTCGTCGAAGCTGGCGAACTTGGCGGCGCTGTCGAGTGCGGCGGGCAGGATCCGCTCGGCGATGCGGCGCTCGCAGACGCCGACCACCTCGAAGTCGTCGATCCGCGTATAGGCGAGCGCATGGCTCATGCCCATGTTGCCAAGGCCGATGACGAGTACCCGCTTCGTGTTTGTCATTTCCTCTCCTCAACGCTTTGAGGTCGCGCAAGCTCGTATCGTCGCTCGCCGTTCGGCAGCGCGCCCGCAATGATCCAGCCTCGCCGTTCGTAGTAGCCCGCCGCCCGCGATTGTGGGTCGGTCGTCAGCCACAAGCGCTCGGCGCCGTCGTCCCATAGCCACTTCTCGGCACATTTCAAAAGCCGCGTGCCGAGCCCTCGACCCTCATGGCCGGGAAGGACGAACAGGGCGAAGATCGAACGGGATCGGCGATCGGCAATCGAAAAGGCGATGATTTCGCCGTCCCGTTCAGCAACCCAGCCCTTCGAGGCTGAGGCAAAGGAAGCAGCGACGCTATCGTTGGTGATGCAACGGCGCGCCGGGCTTTCCGGCATTGCCGCATTCTCCTTCGCCGACAGGCGCACAGTCGAAATGCCCGGCATGTCGGCGGCCGTCGCCTCGCGAAAAATGATTGTCTCGGTATTCATGGCCCGGCTGAGGAAATCCCATCGATCCACGTTTCCGTGGCGCGGAGGTCGTCGTCGAGCAACACCAGGTTCGCCCGGTAGCCCGCTGCGATCCGGCCGAGCTCACCGCCGAGGCCGAGGAACTCGGCCGGGGCGCGGGAGGCCATGTGGAGCGCCGCCTCAAGCGGCAGCCCCAGTCCGGTCACGGTATTTCGCACCGCGCTCGCCATGTCGAGGTCGGAGCCGGCGATGGTGCCGTCCTCGGTGGTGAGCTTGCCATTGCTGCGCGTGACTGTCCGCTCGTGGAGGACAAAGCTGCCGAGGCTCGAGCCGACCGACGGCATGGCGTCGGTCACCAGCATCATCCGGTGCCAGCCCTTGGCGGCGATGGCGACGCGGAGGCTCGGCGCGGAGACGTGGATGAGGTCGACGATCAGGCCGCACCAGCAATCCGGGTCGTCGAGGGCAGCGCCGACCGGGCCGGGCTCGCGGCCGGCGAGCGGTGGCATCGCGTTGAAGAGGTGGGTGAAGCCGGTGAGGCCCGCTGCCCGCGCCGCCCGGATGGTCTCGTAGGACGCCTTGGTGTGGCCGGCGGAGACGATCACGCCGGCGGAAGCGAGCCGGGCGATCAGCTGCGTCGACACCATCTCCGGCGCGAGCGTCACCAGCGTCCGTCCTGCCTCAAGCGATGTCATGCGGGCGACGTCGTCCTCCTCGACGGCGCGCATGAATTTCGGCTGGTGCACGCCCTTGCGTTCGGGGTTGAGGAACGGGCCTTCAAGGTGGATGCCGAGCAGCCCCGGCACGCCGGCAGCAAGCGCGTCCCTCGTCGCGGTGACGGCTTCGGTCATCGCTTCCCGCGTGTCGGTGATCAGCGTCGGCAGGAAGCCGGTCGTGCCGAAGGGCCGGTGGGCGGCGCCGATCGCGGCGATGCCCTCGACCGTCCGCGCTTCGTTGAAGAGGACGCCGCCGCCGCCGTTCACCTGAACGTCGATGAATCCCGGCGCGATCAGTCCCTCAGATTCGCGCCGCTCCATATCGGCAGGAACGTCGTTGGCGGCGACCACCTCGGCAATCCGGCCCGCCTCGATGACCACCGCCTCGCCGTCGCGGATGTGGGCGCCGTCGAAGATGCGGGAGCCGGTGAGGGCGATCCGGCTCATCCGTACGTCCTCATCACCGGGTCTCCGTGACCTTGCTCAAGTGGGGCGGGCGATCGGGGTCGCGCCCGTGCGCGCGCGACAGCGCCTCGGCCAGCGGATAGAAGCTCTGGATCAGGGTGAGCGGCTGGGCAAAGGGATGGATGCCGCTCACCGAGGGGAGGGTGAGCGCACCGGGAATATCGGCCGGACCGGCAGAGATCACCGGTACGCCGCGTGCGGTGAGTTCCCGGCCGGTCTCGGTCAGTCCGGCGAGCGCCTCGTCGCGCTGGCTGAACAGGACCACGGGGAACTCCGGGCCGGCCAGCGCCAGCGGCCCATGCTTCAGCTCTGCCGCGCTCAGCGCCTCGGCGTGCAGGCCGCAGGTCTCCTTCATCTTCAGCGCTGCCTCCTGGACGGCGGCGTAGCCCGGCCCCCGCCCGATGACGTAGAGGCTCCGCGTCGCGGTGAGTTGCGGCAGCGCTGCCCGCCAGTCCCGGCCGAGCGCGTCGTTGAGATCGTCAGGGAGACGGCGGACCGCCGTGCCGAGCATCGCGTCGCCGCTCCAGTGGGCGGCAAGCTGCAGGATGGCGGCGAGAGAGGCGATGTAAGACTTGGTGGCGGCGACGCTGCGCTCGGGCCCGGCATGAAGCGGCAGCACCACCTCGCAAAGCCCGGCGAGGGGCGAGTTGGTGTCGTTGACTGCAGCGACCGTCAGGGCACCGTCGTTCCGTGCCGCCTCGGCGAGCGTCAGCAAATCCGGGCTCCGGCCGGATTGCGAGATGGCGAGGAAGAGCGCGTCCCCCATCTTCGGCCGCCGGCCGTAGATCGAGGAAATCGACGGGCCGACGGAGGCAACGACGGTGCGAAGGTGCAGCTCGAACAGGTACTTGGCGTACGTTGCCGCACTGTCGGATGAGCCGCGGGCGCAGGTGACCGCGAAATGCGGCGGGCGCTCGCGCAGCCGCGCGCCGAGAGCTCGGCAGGTCTCGTCATTGGCGTCGATCAGCCGCGCCACGACGTCGGGCGCCTCGGCGGTCTCGCGCAGCATCATCGTCGGCGGATCGGTCGAGGCGCGGGCCGGCTCGCTCATCGCTCGTGCTCGCCAAGCGACAGCTCGGCGACGAAGTCGTAGGCGTCGCCGCGATAGTAGGAGCAGGTGAACTCGATGGCCTCGCCGTTTTCGAGGAACGAGCGCCGCTCGATGTAAAGCGCCGGGCTTGCCGGCTGCACGTTGAGAAGCTTGGTCTGCTCGGGGCTGAGCAGCACCGCGTGCAGACGCTGAAGGGCGCGCCGCGGTATGTGGCCACGCGCCTCGAGGGCGGCGTAGAGCGAGCCATCGACCAGATCCGGGTCGGGCAGAAAGCGCGTCGGCACGACGGCGTGCTCGATCGCCATCGCGATGCCGCCGGCGAGGCGGAGACGCTGAAGGCGGCTTACCGGCTGTCCGGGCGACAGGCCGAGCGCCATCGATTCGTCCGGCGAGGAGGGACCGAGCGACCGTTCGAGCACCACCGCGGCGGGAACCATTCCGCGCGCCTTCATATCCTCGGTGAAGCTCGACAGGCGTGACAGCGCCTGCTCGACATGCATGAACGGGGCGATGAAGGTTCCCGATCCCCAGCGCTGGACGAGAATGCCTTTCTCGACCAGTCCGGCCAGCGCCTTGCGCACCGTCACCCGCGAGATGCCGAGCTGGCGGGCGAGATCGCGCTCGCTGGGCAGCGCCTCGTCCGACTTCAGCCTGCCGGCGCCGACCGCGCTCTCGATCAGATGCTGGAGCTGCAGGTAGAGCGGCGTCGGACTGGTTTCATCCAGCGCACCGGCGGCGCCCGCTTCGCCGATCTCGCCGAGCATCGTCATGCCGTTTCCCGTTCCGCCAGCGCCCGCTCCGCCATCAGGATGGCGCCGTCCGCCGCGTCGCGTTTCGGTTCGACGCAGACGGCGCGATAGGGCGGCGCGAGCCAGGGCAGGATCTTGGGAAACAGGCCGCCGATCATGGCGACCGAAGTGGCGCCCACCTCGAGCAGCCGGGCGATCACCCGCGAGGTGTCGTGGGCAGCCTCCTCGAGAATGGGGATCGCCAGCGCATCGCGGCGCTCGGCATGCTCGAAGACCAGCGGCGCGAAGCTGCCGAAATCGCCCGACGCAGCACGAGCCGCCCACTCGACGGCCTTCGCTGGGTCACGGTCGAACCGGTCCAGCACCTCTTCGGCGAGCGGCGTCATCGGCGCCATGCCTTCCAGCGCCCACAGCGAGCGGCGGATGGCGTTGCGGCCGATCATCATGCCGGAACCCTCGTCGGCGATGTCATCGCCCCACCCGCCGACGTTGATGCGCTCGCCCTTGATCACGGCGAGCCCGGCATTGCCGGTGCCGACGATGAGGATCGCACCGTCCTCGCCGTTGAAGGCACCCATATAGGCGGCATAGGCGTCGGTATCGACGACCAGCGAGGCGAAGGGATGAGCGTGGTTGAGGACGTAGTCGTGGTCCCACGGCTGCTGGGTGCCGGCTAGCCCGAAGCCGGCATGGATGCGCCCGAGATCCTCCTCGCCGAGGCCGGCTTCGGCGGCTGCCTCCCGGCAGGCCTTCAGCACTTCGGCGATGGCGGCTTCCTTGAGCCGGGCATTGCCGGGGCCGGCGGTGCCTTCGCCAAACTTGACGCCGTCGGCATCCCGCAGCCGTGCGCGGGTGCGCGTTGCACCGCCATCGACACCCATGAAGAGGGGCTCTTTCATCGTTCTCCCGCCGTCTCGCCGTCGAAGCAATAGTATAATGCCACTTCAAAGCCAACCGCAAAACGCATGCTCGGCGCCGAAGGCGACATTCGGGCAAATTCTATGCAGCGCAGGGCAAAAGCTGCGCTTGCGGATATGATACCAATGTAATATCACTTCGGTTGAAACGAGGGTCAAGCGTCAGCCTAATGAGCGCCACGGAAACGATCAGCTCGCTCTATGCCGGTCTCGATTCCTGGGACGATACGACGATTCTCGATGCCTTTCTTGACGGGCAGGAGCGCGCGGTCTCGGCCGTGAGGACGGCCCGCCCGGCGCTCGCCGAAGCGGCGCGGGCGATCGTCGACCGGCTCGCAGAGGATAGTCGGATCGTCCTCGTCGGCGCGGGCTCGTCCGGCATCATCGCGGCGCTCGATGGCATGGAGCTCACCGGCACGTTCGGCTGGCCGGAGGAGCGCGTCGTCTTCGTCCTGGCGAGCGGCGAGACGATCGCGCCCTTGACCGGCGGCCCCGAAGACGATCCCGATCTCGGCCGCTCGCGGATGGCGGCACTCGACATCAGGCCGAGCGATGTGGTGATCGCCGTCGCGGCGAGCGGCTCGACACCGTTCACCGTAGCGGCCGTTTCGGCGGCGGCCGAGCGGGGTGCGCTGACCATCGGCATCGCCAACAATGCCGAGGCGTCGCTGTTTCGCCTGGTCGACGTGCCGGTCTTTCTCAACTCCGGACCCGAGGTCATCGTCGGCTCGACGCGGATGGCCGCCGGCACGGCGCAGAAGATCGCGCTTGGCCTGATCTCGAGCCTCGCCATGATCCGCCTTGGTCACGTTTTCGACGGACTGATGGTCAACCTCAGGGTCGACAACACGAAGCTCAGGTGCCGGGCGATCCGGATGCTGGTTTATCTCACCGGTTGCGAGGACGACGAGGCCGCAGCGGCGCTCAATTCCTGCGACGGGCAGGTCAAGACGGCGGCGCTGGTTGTCCGCGGTGTGGCACCCGGCGAGGCGCGGGAGCGGCTTTCCGCGGCAGGAGGAAATTTGCGCAGCGCGCTCGCCGGTCTCACCTGACGGGCGGCTGCGGAAGTATCCGGCGGATCTCCGCCGGGAGGACGAAGAACGAAAACGGGAGTAGCTGGAAAATGACAGGACCACTTGCAAGGCTGAGAAGCATCGCGGTGACCGGCGGCGCGGCGGTGGCGCTCGTCGCCATGAGCGGCGTTGCCCTCGCGCAGACGACGCTCACCATCGAGAGCTGGCGGAACGACGACGCGGATCTCTGGGCCAATGAGATTATCCCCGCCTTCGAAAAGGACCACCCCGACATCAAGGTCTTCTTCAATCCGACGGCGCCGACCGAATACAACGCCGCCCTGAACTCGCGGCTGGAAGGCGGATCCGCCGGCGACCTCATCACCTGCCGGCCCTTCGATGCCTCGCTCGACCTCTACAACAAGGGCTATCTGACCTCGCTCAATGACCTCCCCGGCATGGAGAACTTCTCCGACGTCGCCAAGGTCGCGTGGAGCACGGATGACGGGAAGACGACCTTCTGCGTGCCGATGGCGTCGGTCATCCACGGCTTCATCTACAACAAGGCCATCTTCGACGAATTGAAGCTGACGCCGCCGAAGACGGTCGACGAATTCTTCCAGGTGCTCGACAAGATCAAGGCCGACGGTCAGTACGCGCCGCTCGACATGGGCACGGCCGACCAGTGGGAATCGGCCACCATGGGCTTCCAGAACATCGGTCCAAACTATTGGAAGGGCGAGGAAGGCCGCAAGGCGCTGATCGCCGGCACCGCCAAGTTCACCGATGCGCCCTATATCGAAACCTGGGCGCAGATGGCGAGGTGGATCCCCTATCTGCCGGACGGCTATCAGGCGCAGAAATACCCTGACAGCCAGAACCTCTTCTCGCTCGGCCGCGCCGCGATCTATCCGGCCGGCTCGTGGGATATCACGACCTTCGAGAAGCAGGCTGACTTCAAGTTCGACGCCTTCCCGCCGCCGCTGCCGGTGGCCGGCCAGGACTGCTACATCAGCGACCACGTTGACATCGGCATCGGCCTCAATGCGGCGTCGAAGAACGCCGACGCCGCCAAAACGTTCCTCGCCTGGGTGGCGTCGCCGGCCTTCGCCAGCATTTACGCGAACGCGCTGCCCGGCTTCTTCCCGTTGTCGAGCGCCAAGGTAGACATCAAGGACCCGGTGGCCCAGACCTTCGTCAGCTGGCGGCAGACCTGCAAGTCGACCATCCGCAACTCGTACCAGATCCTGTCGCGCGGCACGCCAAACCTCGAGAACGAGCTGTGGAACGTCAGCGCCCAGGTGCTGAACGGTACGATGACGCCTGAGGAAGCCGGCAAGCAGATCCAGGACGGGCTGGACAGCTGGTACAAGCCAATGGCCCAATAGGGCTGATGCGCTTTGGCGGGCCGCGGCCTTCTGTGCCGCGGCTCGCTTTGCGAGGGGCTGGACCTTCTACGTGTCATCACCACTGTGGCTGGCGGCTTCGCCGATGCAACTGGCGAGGATGTACACGCGATATTGGGCGCCGCGTTTTGGATCATGCCGGGACCAGGCGGGTGACTACTGCCCGAGGCTCGTGTGTACTGGGTTCCCGCTTTCGCAGGGATGACAGTCTGCGTGTGAGGCTTGCATGACCGCCACCAACTCCACAGCCGCAGCCGTCCCGGTCGACACCCGCGACCGCGTGCCGTGGACGACCTACATCATCGTGTTCCTGGCGCCGGCGGCGATCGTCTACACGATCTTATCCATCTACCCGCTGATCGATACGATCGTGCTGAGCCTCTACGACCGGGATTCGACGGGAGCGTTCAACTTCGTCGGGCTCGGCAATTTCACGACCCTGCTCACCGACCAGAACTGGGCCGGGCCGTTCTGGAACGCCGTCGTCAACAACGTCGTCTTCTTCATCGTCCACATGGTGGTGCAGAACACCATCGGCCTGGCGCTGGCGGTGCTCCTCAGTCTGCCGGCGCTCACCGGCCGCAACACCTACCGGACGCTGATCTTCCTGCCCACCATGCTGTCGGTGGTGATCATCGGCTTCGTCTGGCAGCTGATCCTGTCGCCGCTATGGGGGATCTCGAAAGGCTTCCTCTCGGCGCTCGGCCTCGGCAGCTGGTTCGCGCCGTGGCTCGGCCTCGAAGGCACCGCGCTGGTGACGATCTCGCTGATCTCGGTGTGGCAGTTCGTCGGCATCCCGATGATGCTAATCTACGCGGCGCTGCTCAACATCCCGGAAGACCTTGTCGATGCCGCCACGGTCGACGGAGCCAACCAGTGGCACGTCTTCTGGTACGTCAAGCTGCCGCTGATCCTGCCGACGCTGGGTGTCGTCGCAATTCTGACCTTCGTCGGCAATTTCAACGCCTTCGACCTGATCTACACCGTCAAGGGGGCGCTCGCCGGGCCGAACTTCGCTACCGACATTCTCGGCACCTTCTTCTACCGTACCTTCTTCGGCTACCAGCTCCAGCCCGGCAGCCCGACCATGGGCGCAGCGGTGGCGACCGTCATGCTGATCATCATCCTGATCGGCGTGCTCATCTACCTGTTCGGCGTCCAGCGCCGCATGCAGCGGTACTCGTTCTGATGGGCGTGGGTTGTCATGTCCGGGGGCCGCCCCTCACCCGGCGCAGCGCTTGCGCGCCGCGCCACCCTCTCCCACAAGGGGAGAGGGATAGGCGCCTTCGACGCGGGTCCAGGTTCAGTCGGTTCGCGCAGCATGCGCGTCGGACGGGGAGGACGTCGAGCCCTCTCCCCTTGTGGGAGAGGGTGGTCGCGGCGAAGCGGCGACCGGGTGAGGGGGCTTGCATTCTGGGGGCTGCACCATGAACAAGCAGCGCGCCGCCCGCCTTGCCGTCCACTCGGCGCTGATCCTCTACACGCTGATCGCGGTCGGCCCGATCCTGCTCATCATCGTCAACTCGTTCAAGTCGCGGAAGGCGATCTTCGGCAGCCCGCTCAGCCTGCCGAACTTGGAGACCTTCTCGCTGGTCGGCTTCAACTCGGTGCTGGCGAAATCCGACTTCGGCCTCTACTTCGTCAACAGCCTCACCGTCACCCTCGTTTCGCTGGCGCTGGTCCTCTTCCTCGGCGCCATGTGCGCCTGGGCGCTCACCGAATACCGCTTCAAGGGCAACACGCTCCTCACGCTGTTCATGGCGATCGGCATCATGGTGCCTATCCGGCTCGGCAGCGTCTCGATCCTCAGGATGATGGTCGACTTCGGGCTGGTGAACACGCTGGTGGCCCTCATACTCGTCTACACGGCAATGGGCCTGCCGCTGGCGATCTTCATTCTGTCGGAGTTCATCCAGCAGGTGCCGCGCGACCTCCGCGACGCGGCGCGCTGCGACGGAGTGAGCGAATACCAAATCTTCTACGCGGTCATCCTGCCGCTCATCCGACCGGCACTTGCCACCGTCGCCATTTTCACCATGGTGCCGATCTGGAACGACCTGTGGTTCCCGCTGATTCTGGCGCCCGGTCGCGACACCCAGACGGTGACCCTCGGCGTCCAGCAATTTATCGGCCAGTACGTCACCGACTGGAATGCGGTGCTCGCCTCGCTGTCGCTGGCGATCGCGCCGATCCTCGTCCTCTACCTCATCTTCTCGCGGAGCCTGATCCGCGGCCTCACCGCTGGAGCAGTGAAATGATCCGTTTGAGACGGTCAGGTCGTGCTGTCCTCCCCCCCGAAGCGATGGTGGAGGCGGCAGGCAACGCCTCCGCAACGGCGCCCTCTCTGTCACCGCTTCACGGCGCCACCTCTCCCGTTGCACGGGGAAGGATATGGGCCAGCGACCTTCCCGGAGCGCCCCATGTCTGACGTCACGCTCGCCGGCGTGAGGAAATCCTTTGGGGCGACCGAAGTCCTGCACGGCATCGACCTCGAGGTCAAGGACGGCGAGTTCGTCGTCTTCGTCGGCCCGTCGGGCTGCGGCAAGTCGACGCTGCTGCGCATGATCGCCGGCCTCGAGAAGGTCACCCAGGGCGAGATCAGCATCGACGGCCGCAGAGGTCAACGACGTGCCGCCGGCCGAGCGCGGCATCGCCATGGTCTTCCAGTCCTACGCGCTCTATCCGCACATGAACGTCTACCGAGAACATGGCGTTCGGCCTGAAATTCACCGAGCTCGGCAAGCCGGAGGTCGACCGGCGCGTCGCCGATGCCGCCGACATCCTGCAGCTGACGCCCTATCTCGACCGCAAGCCGCGCGAGCTTTCCGGCGGCCAGCGCCAGCGCGTCGCCATCGGCCGCGCCATCGTCCGCGAGCCGACGCGTGTTCCTGTTCGACGAGCCGCTCTCCAATCTCGACGCGGCTCTCCGGGTCGACACGCGCATCGAGATCGCCAAGCTTCATCGCGAGCTGAAGGCGACGATGATCTACGTCACCCACGACCAGGTGGAGGCGATGACGCTGGCCACCAAGATCGTCGTCATCAACGAGGGGCGCATCGAGCAGGTCGGCACGCCGCTCGACCTCTACCATCACCCGGCCAACCTGTTTGTCGCCGGCTTCATCGGCAGCCCCAAGATGAACTTTATCACCGGGACGATCGCCGCGATCGGTCCGGAGGGTCTAACCGTTTCGGCGGCGGACGGTCAGGTCGTTCTGCCGATGAAAACGGAGGGGCTGAAGGTGGGCGACGCGGTCACCGTCGGCGTGCGTCCCGAGCACACGCTGGAAGGCGAAGGCGAGGGCCTGCGGCTCGTTGGCACGGTCGACGCGGTCGAGCACCTTGGCAAGTCAAGCTTCGTCTATCTCCATCTCGACGACGGCACCGACATCATCGTCCGCTCACCGGGCGACAGCCTTGCGGAACCGGCGACCCGGTTCACGGGAACCGCGCCGGCGGTGTCGATCCACCTGTTCGATGCGGCGGGGAAGGTGATCCGGCGCGCCTGAAAGCCGATACGCCCCGGGCAGCGATCGCCTCGATTTCGGGCAAGGATGCGCCGAGGGTCCTCAAAACGAAGCTCACACTTGCGCCGGAATCCTCGGCGACATTCGCCGGGTCGCTCAACAGTCGGTGCCCTTTGACCATGACACCCGCGGATTTCCGCCGCCTTGCGCTCCGTCTTCCCGAAGCCTCGGAACGGGCCCACATGGGACACGCCGATTTTCGCGTGCGTGGACAAATCTTCGCGACCCTCGGCTGGCCGGACGACGCGTGGGCGATGGTCAAGCTGACGCCCGAGGAGCAGGCCCTGTTCGTGGAGGTCGAGCCTGCTGCTTTCGAGCCGGCGCCCGGCGGCTGGGGACGGCGTGGCAGCACGCGGGTCCGGCTCGAGACCGTCGAACCGGTCACCGTGCAGAGTGCGCTCGTGACCGCATGGCGCCGCGTCGCGCCGAAGAAGCTCACCGGAAGATCGCGGAGCGCTTTGCGCGCACGGGCCCACCCCGGCTGACCATCGTCCGGCGATCCGGCTGTCGCTAGATCGTCTCCGGCATCGCCACGCCGTACTTCTCCGCGAAGGGCGCCAGCCGATCCATGATGCCGGGATAGAGGGCGAGGCCGTGGTGAAGCGCATCGCGCTTCTTCTCCAGCGCCCGTTCGCCCGGTAGTCGCACCTTCTCGACACCGGGGGCCGGCCGCGATCCGTGGCAGAGCGCGGCCAGGTTGCTCGTCTCGCGGGTGAAGGCGGCGCGGCCGGCAAAGGCGTCGGGCTCGAACACCTCGACGAAGATGGCCGCACCCCAGAAGTCCGGTTTGGAGGACCGCCCGTCGCCGGACAGTCCCTGGCTGAGCGCCTCGACGATCAGCGCCATGCCGTAGCCCTTGTGGCCGTGGTCCTGGCCGCCGGTCGGCAGCAGCGTTCCCTTCGGGTCATCGAAGAGCACCCGCGGATCGCTGGTGGCGTTGCCGGCCGAATCCTGGGCCCAGCGGCCAGGAAAGAACTCGCCGGCGGCCTTCAGCCGGTTGGCGAGGCCGTTGGTGGTGATCGAGGCGCTCATGTCGATGAGGATCGGATCGCCGTCGGTCGGGATGCCGGCGGCAAAGGGATCGGGGGTGAACACCGGATCGAGGCCGCCATAAGGGGCGACGGTGGCGACCGCCGGGTCGGAGCAGGTGAGGAGGACCATCTGGCCGCGATTGGTGGCGCGGGTGAGATAGGCGGCGAGGCAGGCGATATGATGCGCCTCCCGCACTGACACCGTCGCCGTGCCATAGTCGCGGGCGCGCTCGGAGGCGGCGTCGATCGCCTTCGCGGTCAGCCACACCCCCGACAGCCGGTGCCCGTGCCACACCTGAACCGCCTTGCGATTGGTGAGCACCTCCGGCTCGCCGGTCGCTCGCATGGCGCCTTCTTCGAGGTCCTTGAGGTAGTTGGGGGCAAGATGGAGCCCGTGCGTGTCGTGGCCCATCAGGTCGGCCTCGACGAGAATCCCGGCAACCGTCTCGGGCTTGTCGCCGTCCATGCCGGCGGCGGCGAAGAGTCTTGTCGCGAAATCGACGAGGTCGTTGGCGTGATAGCGGCTCATGGTCTCCCCTTCTGGCCGTATCAGATGAGCGTCGGGTTCACTGCGTTGATCACCGTGCGGGCGCCGTCCCAGATCATCGCCAGCGCCACCCAGGCGATCAGGATGAGGCCGAGATAGGAGATCCAGCGGAAGCGGTGGAGAAGCCGGGCGATCAGCGTCGCGGCGACGCCCATCAGCGCCACCGACAAGGCAAGGCCGACAGCCAGCACCCACAGATGATGGCGGGCGGTGCCGGCGACCGCCAGCACATTATCGAGCGACATCGAGACGTCGGCGACGACGATCTGCGTCAGTGCCTGTCCCAGCGTCTTGCGCGGCCCGGTGCCCATGCCGCCGCTGCCGGGCGTGCCGTAGGGGCTGATGTCGGCGTCATTGTCGAGCGTCGCGGCGTTGGAGCCGCCGCTGCGCAGCTCCCGCCACAGCTTCCAGCACACCCACAGGAGCAGCAGGCCGCCGGCCAGCACCAGGCCGATGACATTGAGCAGTTCCGCGGTGAAGATCGCGAAGATGATCCTCAACAGCGCCGCGGCGCCGATGCCGAAGATGATGGCCTTCTTGCGGACGTCGCTCGGCAGCCCCGCCGCCGCCATGCCGACTACCACCGCATTGTCACCGGCAAGCACCAGATCGATGATGATGACGGTGGCGAGCGCGGTGAGTTCGGAATGCATCAATCGGTGACGGGTTCTGGGCTCCGGTTCAGGCCGGAACCGGCGCGTTGGCGGCGATCAGCTTGTCGTTCTTCAGGTCGCTCCACAGCGAGCCCGGAATCTCCACTTTCCACCATTCGAGGATCTGGTTCAGCTCCTCGACCGAGCGCGGGCCGGGAATGATGCTCGAGACGACCGGGTGGGCGAGCGGGAACTGCAACGCTGCGGCCCCGAGCGGGACGTTGTAGGCATCGCAGATGCGGGCGATCTCCTTCACCCGGCTCATCACCTCGTCGGGCGCCTTGGCGTAGTTCCAGGTTTCGCGGCCGGCGAGGATGCCGGAATTGAACGGGCCGCCGACCACGATGGTGGCGCCGTGCTTCTCGACCGCCGGGAGCAGCGTGTCGAGCGGCTCCTGCTCCAACAGCGTGTAGCGACCGGCGAGCAGGAAGCAGTCCCACTTCATGTGGTCGAGCGCGTCGGCAATCGGCTGCGCCTGGTTGACGCCGATGCCGATCGCCTTGACGGCACCGCTGCGGCGGAGCTCGTCCAGCGCCTTGGCGGCGCCCTCCATCGCCTCGGCGTGCCGCTTCGGCTGTTCCTCCGGACCGTGGGTGAAGGTGTCGATGTCATGGACATAGAGGATGTCGATGTGGTTGAGGCCGAGCCGCTGCAGGCTGTCCTCATAGGAGCGCATTACGCCGTCGTAGCTGTAGTCGAAATAGGGCTCGAAGGGCAGCGGCCGCCGCCAGGCGTCATCCGGGTCCTGCGGGCCCTGGCGCGGACGCAGCCGCCGTCCGACCTTGGTGGAGAGGACCCATCCGTCGAGACCGCGCAGCTCGTCGCCAACCAGCCGCTCGGACCGTCCGTAACCGTAGAAGGGGGCGGTATCGAAATATCGAATGCCCGAATCGAAGGCTTCAAGGATGAGGATCTTGGCATCCGCGTCGGTGAGATGGGCGAGGTTGCCGCCAAGCGTCGCCCCGCCAAGGCCGAGCGTCGTTACCTTGAGCGCAGTCTGGCCAAGCGGCCGGGTCTCGAATTCCATGCGTTTCCCCCCTGTCTCTCAGGATCTCATGAAGAAGGCTCGCCGCTTGATAGCCGAGCATCCGGCGCTTTTGTAGCTAGATGGGGCCCGAGAGGGGAGATTTCAGCCCGCGGCCGGGCGGCCGCGGGCGAAAAGCGCGGAAAAGGCCGCGCTATTTGATGCAGGTGCCGAGATAGCGCTGGCCGAAGATGTTGGTCCTCCAGCAGCGGTAGGTGTTCTTGCCAATGACGTAACCGGCCGCCGCGCCCGCGGCACCACCGATCACCGCACCGCCGAGCGACTTGCCGGCGATGGCTCCCACCGTGGCGCCGGCGGCACCGCCGATCACGGCGCCCCGTTCGGCGCGCGTGTTCACGCAGCCGGCGAGCGCTGCGGCGGCAAGCATGCACGTCAAGGCGGCTGTTGCTGCTCTCATGGGTCTTGACCTCCATTCGATCGCGGTTTGCGCTGAGCGAGCAACCGCCGATCCGATTGTGACCAAACAATGCCAAGAAATAGCCGAAAGTCGGGCGCGGCGGAATTACCGCCGTGCAGACCGGTTTCTTTTTTGTTCAACCGGCGCGGCCGGCAGGGGCGCGGGTTCCTGTTCCCTGGCCGAGTTTCACGCGTTTGCGGAGTTCGGAGGCGACGGTGACGGCAATACCGGCAAACAGCACCCACCAGGCCGGGCGGATCGAGAAGGAGAAGTCGAGATTGGCGGCGAGCACCCGCTGCCAGCTGACGCCGGTGGCGACGCCGTACCATGTCACCTCGACTGCCGCGGTGAGCAGCGCCGCCGCAACGGACAGCGACAGGAGGGGAAGGAGGCCCTCCTTGTGGCCGCGCTTGGCCATCAGCCGATAGCCCATCAGCCAGAAGTAGAAGCCGGACATCAGCACCGGCTGGGTGACGTCGATCTTCGACTGCATGTAGTAGTGGAGGATGGCGAGCGGCGCGATGAAATAGATCAACTTGTGCAGCCGGTTCCAGCGGATGGCGCCGAGGCGCTTGATCATGCCGTCGGTCGAGGTGACGCCGAGGGCGACCAGGCCGAGGATGGCGGTGAAGCCGATGAGCAGGTAGATGCGCCGCACGATCTCAGTGGCGACGAAGCCGAGGTCGAGATGGGAATCGAAGATGTAAAGGACGAAGTGGAGGAGGATGTAGCTGAGCGTCGACAAGCCGATGATGCGTCGCACCTGGATCAGCTTGGACCAATCGAACAGCCGCCGGGCCGGAGTCACCGCCAGCGTGATGAGGAGCAGGTAGACCGTCCAGTCGCCGACGAAATGGATCGCCTCGATAAAGGGGCGGGGCCCAAGGGCCGAAGGCTCCGGCGTCGCCGTTGGGGCGCCGGTGAGCGAGCGGAAGAGCAGCCACAGCGCCGGCAGGGTGACAAGAACCAACGTCGTCGCCTTGAGCGGCGACAGCCGGCCGGCCCGGTCGTTCCAGGGGAGCTTCTGGGCGAGGGTCTTCGTCCGGGCCACGCGTGTCTCTCTTCGCGTTCAAAACGTCGTCGACCGCACATAGGCGCTGGGGGGCGGCCGCCGCAATCGCTGATACGCGGATTGTGGCATCACAGTCACGTCACTTGTTTGTCAGGGTTTCCGCGTGCGAGGCGGCATTTGCGTGACCGCGCGGGGTTCGACCGGCAAAATTCCCATTGCCTGCCATTATTCCGTGCCACGCAGTGGAGCCATTCCGCGGTTGAGGCGCGCGGGGCCGTCCGGGGCGGCGGGAAAGGAGCTTCATGGTCTATTGGACCTCCCGGATCACCCTGTGGGTGATCGCGGTCTGCTATGGATATTTTGCTCTTGTCCACCTGCTGAACATTGCCGATGTCAGCGGCTTCAACTGGTATGCGCTTCCGCTTCCCTGGCAGATCGTCGAGTTGTTCTATCTCGCCGTCGACATATTGGTCGTCTACGGCTTTGTTCTTTTGCGACCGGTCGGATTTATCGCGTTCTTCGTCGCCGCCATCAGCCAGTTCGTGCTGTTCGCCGTCGTCAACCCCGGCAATCTGGCGTCACCGGAGAGCGCGTCGGTATCGCCGCGGCCGCCCGGCTATCTCGAATACCTTGCCATATTCCACGGAACGACGATCGCCCTGGTGCTTTTGGCGATGCTGCTTGGGTGGATCGCCCGGCGGCGCGCGGCGGCCTGAGGGTGCGGTGACGCGCCTGTGCTATAGGCGTGGCGGTTCATATTGCGGAAGGAGGAGAGCCCATGTCGCGTGGCTCGATCGGTCTCGACAGGCGTCTCAACGACTACATCGTCGCGGCGCATCCGCCCGAGCATCCGGTGCTGGCCAAGCTTCGGAGGCGCACCGCCGTCCTGTCCCAGGCCAATATGCAGATCGCTCCCGAGCAGGGTCACTTCCTCGCCTTCCTCGCTCGCCTGATCGGTGCAAGGGAAGCGCTCGAGATCGGCACCTTCACCGGCTACAGCGCTCTCGCGGTTGCTCTTGCGCTGCCGCCTGACGGACACCTGGTCGCCTGCGACGTGAACGAGAAGTGGACCAACATCGGCAAGGGGCACTGGCTGGAAGCGGGCGTCGAGGAGCGGATCGAACTGCGCATCGGCCCGGCGCTCGAAACGTTGGCAGCGTTGGAGGCCGAAGGCTTCGCCGGCCGCTTCGACATCGCCTTCATCGACGCGGCCAAGAGCGAGTACGAAGGCTACTACGAGGCCTGCCTCAGGCTGGTCCGCGTCGGCGGCCTCATCACTTTCGACAACATGCTGCAGGGCGGCGACGTGGCGGACCCCCGCCGCAAGGGCGGCAGCGTCGAGGCGATCCGTGCCCTCAACGCCAAGCTGGCGTCCGACGAGCGGGTCGACGTAGTGCTGCTGCCCCTCGGCGACGGCATGACCCTGGCGCGGCGGGTGGTGTGAGGCTGCCGCGCTCCCAGCGCATCGAAGGATGGCTGAGCCCGCATTTGCCGACGTTGTGGTGCTGACTCATGTGGTCAAACAAGTGGCGGCGGGTGCAATCCGCGCACCCGCCGCCGTCGAGCAAACGCAGTGTAGCTAGACGGTCTTGGCGCTGCAGGGCCGGCCAGCTTCGACGCCGCCGCCGAGCACGCCGCTCAGGAACACGCCCTTGCCCGGCGCGAGCGCGGCGGCAAGGATGTAGGTGCCCTGCTTGGAGGCGAAGGGAACGGACCAGTGGATCTTGGTGCCGGCGGGCATCGAGGCCAGTCCCTTGTTGACGATCCAGACATCGTCCGGGAACTCGCTCGGCGTGCCCGCCACTTCACAAGCGGGAATGGCGCCGACCTTGATCGGCCCGAGTTTGATCCGGTTGCTTTCCGCCTGGGCCAAGACGGTGGTGAGGGCGAGAACCGAGAGAGCCGCGCCCGCGACTTTGATGAACTTGGACATTTCCGTTTCTCCAGAATGCCGGTTCGGAAGTCGGTGCGACGCATCCCGCGTCGGTTCTCCGATGCTGTTAGGGGTCCGGCTCCCCGTCGAGTGGCGCGGGGTGTAGGGGCAATGATCGACGAGCGCAGTGATGGCGATCACAGATACCCCGTTGCGTGTGACGTCGGTTGCAGCCCCGCGCAACGCCGTGCTGCGCGGAGTCGCGGACCGCGTTCGAGTATCTAAATCGCATATCACCTCACCCGCGGTGATCGAGAATCCAATCCACCGCCGCCGCCAGGTCGTCCACCAGGGCGGTGGGCGGCGGGGCCGCCCGCTTCGGCGCCACGGTGCGGGAATCATGTCCAGAGTGACGCCATCAACGCCGAAACAGAATTTCCGCCGTTGCCCGGCAACCGGACATGTCGGCGCTCCGGCGGAACATACGCAAATGACCCGAAGCCAACATTGTCAACCGGAGAGGCGGCAGTCCGAACATCAATCCTGCCCGGAAGATGCCAATCCCGCCGAACATCCGGCAGAGCATCATGTCGCCCATCGGAGCGAACAGGTCAGCCAGAAGATCGTCCAGCTCTGCCATGTCGCCCCTCCATTGGCGCGGCCCTGGCTGTCTTTGGCTTTGCAGGGGAACCAGAAGACGGTCAAAATTCTCTCGCCGCCGCGCATGCGAGAGGAGCGAAGTTGGGAATCGGGGGGATGAACGTCGCTGGAATGGAGTCCAGCAGTCGCAACGTCCTGCGGACGTCGAACGGGTTCAACATCCAGGTAGAGGCAGTCAGTCGGCCCGATTCCGGTGGTCGCCGCCAGCTCCTGCTCGTCAACGGCGCGTTCGCCTCGATGCGAACCTCGCGTTCGGTCTGGGGCATGCTCAGCCGGTACGATCTCGTCCTCTATGATCTGCCCCACGTCGGCGGCTCGAAGCCGCACAACGATCCGGACCGACCGATCACGGTACCGGACGAGGTCACGATTCTCGCCGATGTCGCGGCGCATTACAGGCCGAGATATCTGGTCGCCATGTCCTGGGGCGGTGCGGCCGCCCTTCTCGCTCTGGCGGAGCGGAAGCTTCCGGTCGAGAAGGTAGTCATCTGTTCGTTCTCCGACCGGCTCAGCGACCCGATGCGCCGTCTCTTGAGATCGCTCCGAACCCGTCTGGTTGCAGGCCGGTGGGACATGGCGGCCGCCCTGCTCAACGATACGCTCGGGCAGTATCTGCACAGGGCTCTGAAGCGATCGAACCACGCCCACCTCAGCGGCTTCCTCGAAGCCGAGCAGGCGCACATCCTTCGCCATATCGATCAGATGCTGCGGGTTGACCGCCTTGTGCTCGACGAGGTGCTCCCGCGGGTCGCAACCGCTACGCTGTTCATCAACGGCGCGCTTGACGTCTATACGCCCGTTTCCGACGCGGCGCGCATAGCAGCGCAGATCCCCGGTGGTCGGGCCTCGGTCATGGCGAACATGGGCCACTTCCTGGGCGTGGAGAGCAGGTCGAAGCGCGCCCTGGTGTCGCGCGCCATCGAAACCTTTATCGAATGGAACCGCCTCGACTGCGGCGCCGGCCGTCGGTCACAGCACGAACGGAACGACTGTCTTCAGCTAGCGCCGTTCCGTTGATCGTACGATCAACGGTGGTCGGCGTACTCGGTGTCGGCCGTCTCGGCCATCAGCCGCTTTTCGATTGACAGCTTCTACGAGAAGCTCTCCCAAGCGATGAGCGTGCCCACCTACGCGCTAAATCGACTGCGCATTTGACTGGTGTACGTCTGGCGTCACGATGTCGGCACACGGCGCGTTCAGGAAGCGGGCCGGCGTCGAAGGCCCTTCTGCAGATCAGCCCATGGCAGACAGCCGCGCGAGGAATCGGGCCTCCGTTCATGAGTTGACGGCTCAGTCATTCCGACGGTCGACGATCCAATCCACCGCCGCCGCCAGGTCGTCCACCACCGCGGTCGGCGGCGGGGTCGCGTCGTCTTCGGCCCCGGGGTGGTACTTGCCGGTCCGCACCAGCAGTGCCGCGCCAATTCTGGCACGAAGTGCGCCCGACACGTCAGCCTCGACGTCGTCGCCGACCATGACGACGTCCGTGGCGCGGCATCCCAGCCGCGCGATCGCGGCGGCGTAGAAGTCCGGCGACGGCTTGCCGAGGACGATCGCCTGCCGGCCGCTGGCGTATTCGAGCGCCGTAACGAAGGCGCCGGCGTCGAGGCTGAGCTCACCGTCGGCGTCGCGGAAGGTGCGGTTCTTCGCCAAAGCGAGGAAGTCGGCGCCGGCCACCAGCGCGCGGAAGGCGGCGTTGAGGGTCTCGTAGGTGAAGTCGGTGCCGGCGTCGCCGACCACGACGGCCGTGTCCGTGTACTGCGAAAGTCCGTCAAAGTCGGCGGTGAGTGCCGGGTGGACGAGGAGATGCGGCGACCGCTTGTTGTTTGTCAGCCATACCCGCGCCGCCTCGGCCGGGGTCACCAGCTCGTCCGCCGATGTTTTGAGCCCCATCCTCGCCAGGCGGTCGATGATGCCGGCCTTGGAGGTCCGCGTCGTGTTGGTGATGAAGCCGAGCGGCAGCCCCGCGGCGCGCAGACGGTCGACCGCGGCCTTGGCGCCCGGCAGGATATGATCGCCGAGGTAAACCACCCCGGCGAGATCGAGAAGCACGCCGCGTATCATGTGTCGTCACCGCTGGGAGGTGCGAGACTGCGCCTCGACCATAACGAGGATCGTCGTCGAATGTGAAGTGGTGACGCGGCGTGACAATCCCGATTCCGGTCGGCGCCGGAATGTGCGAAGAGGCTTTCGCTACCATGACCATAATCACGGGGTCGCATGCCTGACATCATTGCCATTGGCGAGCCGCTCTTCGAGCTCAACCAGCCCAGGGGCGAGGCCATCTTCCGCGAGGGGCATGGCGGCGACACCTCCAACTGCGCCATCGCCGCGGCGCGGCAGGGGGCGAGTGTCGCCTACGTCACAGCGGTCGGCGCTGACCAGTTCGGCGACTCGTTCCTCAGGCTCTGGCAGGAGGAGGGGGTCGACACCAGCGCCGTGAAGAAGAGCCCGGTCGCCCATACCGGCCTCTACTTCATCACCCACGGCCCGGACGGCCATGTGTTCTCCTACATGCGGGCGGGATCGGCGGCGAGCCGGCTGACGCCGGAGGACATGCCTGCCGACATGATCCGCAACGCCCGGATCCTGCACGCCTCCGGCATCAGCCAGGCGATCTCGTCGAGCGCTGCCGACGCGGTGTTCGCGGCGATGCGCATCGCGCGCGCCGCCGGCGTCACCGTCTCCTACGACACCAACCTCCGGCTCCGCCTGTGGCCGCTCGATCGGGCGCGCGCCATCATCCATGCGGCGGTGGCGCTCGCCGATATCGTGCGGCCGGGGATCGAGGACGCGCGGCACCTCACCGGCCTCGTCGATCCCGACGAGATCGTCGATTTCTACCTGGCGATGGGGGCCCGCATCGTCGCGCTGACGCTGGGGCCGGACGGCGCGATCGTCGCCACGCCGGAGCGGCGCGAGGTGATCCCGGCGATCGCCGTCAGGCTGATCGATGCGACCGCCGCCGGCGACATGTTCGACGGCGCCTTCCTCGCCGAGTATCTGCGGACCGGCGATCCCTTCGACGCCGGGCGCTACGCCAACATGGCGGCGGCGCTGTCGACGGAGGGCTATGGCGCGGTGGCGCCGATGCCGCATCGCGCCGCGGTGGAGGCGGCGCTCCGGTCGGCACGGCGCTGAGTTGCGCCGGCGCAGTCAGCCGACGCGAATCACCTCTGCCTCGAGCACCGTCCGCAGCCGTCCCGGATCGACCACGAACACTGTCCGCGGTGTTCCGGCGGCCGCCCAAACCGTCTCATATTGCAACAGGTCCTGATCGAAATAGGTCGCGAGCTTAACCATATGGCCAAAAGGCGGGATGCCGCCGATGGCGAATCCGGTGGCGGTGCGGACGAAATCCGCATCGGGCCGCACGATCGCCTCGCCGATAGTCTCAGCGACCGCTTTCTCGTTGACGCGGTTGTCGCCGGAGACCAGCAGGAGATAGGCGCGCCCGCTGTCTTTCCCCTTGAAAATCAGTGACTTGATGATCTGGCCGACGGTGCAGCCACAGGCTGCGGCTGCCTCTGCGGCGGTGCGGGTCGAGTCCGGCATCTCGCGGACGGTGACCGCCAGTCCAAGCCTGTCGGCGGCGTCCTGAACCTGTCTTGCGGCAGCGGGAAGGGGGGTCATGGGCGGCGCTCCTCGGTGGCGCGATGTGTGCACCTTTTGATGCCAAAGGCGGGGCTTTTTGCTAACACATTGCTAACCATCGCCGCATCGCGGGGAATACCGGACATGAGCGACGCAACCGACAATCAGGGCAGGGCCGGCAACGTACGAAGCCTCGAATCCGCCATCCGTCGGGTGCGCACGGCGGAAGCCGAGCGCTCTGATGTGGTGGTTGAGTTGCGTGACGCCGAGCGTGCCCGCCTCGAAATGCTCGCCGACGAATTGAAGGGGGTGTTCGCCGAGGTTCCCGAGGACAACGACACCTTCGTGTTCTCCGTCGCCGGCGGCACGCCGCCGCGGCTGTGGATCGACATGACCTCGTTCGTGGCGCTCGGTCGCGACCGGCGGACCTATCGCTTCCTCAAGGACACCCGCCTCGGCCGCACCGTGATCGTCGAGTCGGCCGATATCGACGAGGTGGCGGACTGCATCACCGACTACGTGGCCGAGCGCATCATCGAGCGCGAGCGCGCGATCGAGGGCGATTGGGTGGTCAAGCGCGTCAAGCGCGAGGCGGCCGCCCAACGCAAGGAGGCCCGCCGTGCCGCCGGTGCGGAGACGACCGCCTCGGTGCCCGAGGGTGCGGCGACCGACCGGCGGGCGCTCGGCTGGGTCGCGGCAGCCTTCCTTCTCGGTATCCTGCTCGGCGTGATCGGCCTCTTCGCCTATGCGTGGGTGCGCGTGCCCATCAACTGACGGGCGCCCTTGCCGACCAGCCGTGCCTCGGAGAGCGTCTCGACCGCGCCGCCTTCGGTGCGGGCGCCACGCTCCTCCATGTCGCATGCGAAGCCGTTGCCGCTCTTCGCGATCCGGAAGGTGAGATAGCTGCCGCCCGGCCTGCCGGCGTGGGGATGGAGCGAGGCCGAGGTCGCGCCGACCACCGGAACCGGCCCGTCCGGTCCGTCGATCCGGTCGATGCTGGTCCGGTGGTTGTGGCCATGGAGCACCAGCTCGGCGCCGGCGGCCTTCACCGCGCGGCGGAAGCGGCTGGCGCCGACCAGCCGCCGCTGCCACTGGGCCGAGCCCGACGGCCGGCGGATGGTGGATCAGCACCACGCGGAACAGCCCCTCCTGGCCGAGGGCGGCGAGGTCTGCCTCGAGGTGATCGGCCTGGGGCTTGCGGATCTCGCCGGTCGCCATCAGCGGGCCGGTGACCACCGCCGAGGAAACGCCGACGATGCCGACGGGTCCGCGCCGCCGCACGAAGGGGAACGTGACATGGCCGACCGGTGTGTCATCACCGCTCATGAAGGGTTGCCAGGCCGTCTCGTAGTGGCGGGCGGCGCCGGGGATATAGGCGTCATGGTTGCCAGGGATCGCCGTTACGTCGTGGGGGGCGCCGAGGCTGTCCAGCCACTCCAGCGCCGCATCGATCTCGGCGGGAAGCCCGATATTGATCAGGTCGCCGGTGACGGCCACATGGTCGGGTGAGGCCGCATGAAGATCTTCGACCAGTGCGCGGAGGTTTCGCGGTCCGAGCGCCGTGCCGCGGTTGCGGTGCCAGTTGACGTAGCCGAACAGCCGCTTGGAGGCGAGGTCGCGCCAGCGCACGTCCGGCAGCGGGCCGAGATGGGGGTCGGATATCTGGGCGAGGGTAAACAATGTCTTTCAGCAATCGGCCCCGATGCGCCGGCAAGGACGGTGCGGGCGTTCGGAATTTGGCAACCTCGTGAAGGGAACTGGCAAGATTGGCGGGTATGCTCGGGTCATGCCGCTGACAAGCAAATATAGTGCGGGAGGGTCCGCGTGGCCAGCCAAACAGTTGGGCAAGCACATCCAGCGTCCGAGAACCGATTGAGGGCGTGGGTGAGCCACCTGCCGCTTCGGGCGTATCTCTTCCTTGCGCGGCTGCGGAGCGGCATGACGCTCGGCGTCCGCGGGGCGGTCTTCGATTCCGACGGCCGTGTGTTTCTGGTTCGCCACAGCTACGTCCCCGGCTGGTATTTCCCCGGCGGCGGTGTTGAGCCGGGTGAGACGGTCGCGGAGGCGCTCGGCCGGGAGCTGATGGAGGAGGGGGGAATTGAGCTCGACCAGCCCGCCGATTTCTTTGGCATCTACCTCAACCGGACCCTCTCGGCGCGCGACCACGTCGCCTTCTATGTCTGCCGGTCGTGGAGGCAGGCCGGGCCCTTCGTCCGCAATCTCGAAATCGTCGACAGCGGCTTCTATCCGCCGGACGACCTGCCCTCGGACACCACGGCGGGCACGCTCCGCCGCCTCGCCGAGATAACCGAAGGCGTGGCGCGATCGGCGGAGTGGTGAGCGTGCCGCTGGACGGCAGGGAAGGGAAGTGCTATCGGCGCGCCCCTGAGGGTAGGCAATGACAACGACGAATGGCCTGCGACGACGAGAGGAGCGCTCTGGCACCCTGCCAGCCGCCGCCGTCCGGCTTTTCGCTGCCTGCCGCCCCTGACGAAACGCGTCGCACGGCCGAAGCCGGATCCATTCACAATCCGTCTGCCTCAGGCCGTCCACCATGAATGCCGAACCTTTCATCTACCGTCTCGAGACGTCCGCCGACGACGCCGAAATCGAATCCCTTCATGCCGAGGCTTTCGGGCCGGGCCGCTTCGCCCGTACCGCGTTCCGCCTGCGGGAGGGCGCGCTCCACGATCCGGCCCTCTCCTTCGTCGCATCGGCTGGTGAGGACCTGATCGCCTCGGTCCGGCTGACACCGATCGTCATCGGCAACCGGCCGGGGCTGCTGCTCGGGCCGCTGGCGGTCCGGCCGACCCACAAGGGCCGTGGCGCCGGCAAGCAGCTCGTTCGCATCAGCGTCGCCGAGGCGCGCGGAGCCGGGCACGCCGTCGTGCTGCTGGTCGGCGATATTCCCTATTACGGCCCGCTCGGGTTCGAGCAGCTGCCGCGCTACGCGGTCACCTTGCCCGGCCCGGTCGACCCGGAGCGGCTCTTGGCGGCGGCGTTGGTGCCGGGCGCGCTGGACGGACTGTCAGGCATGGTCCGCCCGGGGCGGACCCTGGAGGCTGCTAACGGCCTTCGCGGAACCAGGTGAGGCCGGGAAGCAGGAGAAGCACCAGAAGCGCCAGGAAGGCGGCGGGCCCGGCGTAGCCGCCAAAGATCGGGATGCGGATGATGCCCTTCAGGACGCTGGCGTCGGTCATGCGGACGCCGATCCAGTCGGAGCCGCCGATACCGTGCCGCCGGAGCGGATCGGGACGATGCGCGGCAGCGTCAAGTTGCCGCCCGAGGATCGGCCATCCGGGCGATGCGGCCGCCGGTCGCCTCGGCCAGCGGCTTCAGCATCGTCGGCGGTCGAGCGCGCGTCGATGAACTCGCGCGGATTGGCCGGCGCCGACATGGGCGAAGGCGCGCTTGTCGTCCTGCTCGACGCGGTAGAGGCCGATCTCGTCGCCTTTATCGTCGCCCGCCAAAGGCCCGGCTCGGCCGCCTTGCAGGGTAACCGTCTCGGTCGTCGCCGGAGGGCGAGGTGACGGTGACCGGCGTGGGCTTGTCGGCCATGGTCTGGCGCTCGACGGTCAGCTTGCCGGCGCGGGCCGGGCGCGCAGCGCCTCCTCCTCGAGTTCGGGCTCCTTCATCAGCCAGTGGGCGAGGCGGCGCAGCAGCTCGGCATGCGGCCCGCCGCCCTCATAGCCGCGCGCCCACAGCCAGACCTGGTCGGACAGCAGCAGCGCGACGCGGCCCTTGCCCGACGCGGTCGAGGACCAGCAGCGGCTTGTCGTCGGGCCCGTCCATCAGGACCTCGCCGCTGCGGCTGTGTCGACGTCGATCAGGCGGAACCAGCGGCCCCAGCTCGGCGGGTCGGACTGGCGGCGCCGTCGAGGCCGCGGGTCACCGGATGGCGCTCGCCGACATCGGTCAGATGCGGGCGGAAGGGCTCGCTCGATGACGTTGCCGGTCGGCGCGGCCGGCAGCACCGGCGACAAGCGGCGTGCGATAGAGGCTGCCGGGCGTGGCGTAGTCGGGCCCGGCGGCGACCAGCAGCGCGCCGCCGTTCCGCACATAGTGGGCGATGTTGTCGAGAGTAGAGCGAGCGGCAGCACGCCGCGGCGCTGGTAGCGGTCGAAGATGATCAGGTCGAACTGGTCGAGCTTCTCCACGAACAGCTCGCGCGTCGGGAAGGCGATCAGCGACAGCTCGCTGATCGGCGTGCCGTCCTGCTTCTCCGGCGGGCGCAGGATGGTGAAGTGGACGAGGTCGACCGACGGGTCGGACTTGAGGAGGTTGCGCCAGGTGCGCTCGCCCGGATGCGGCTCGCCCGAGACCAGCAGCACGCGCAGGCGTGTCGCGAACGCCGTCGATCGACGACGACGGCGCGGTTGTTGATCGGTGGTGAGTCTCGCCTGTCAGCGGCCCGACGGCCTCGAATTCGAGGATGTTGGGGCCGCCATGGGTGATTGAGATGGTCAGTTCGACCGGTCCGGCCGGCCGGGCAGCGACTGCGCTCGACGGCGGGCCGCCGTCCGTGGCGATGGTGACTTCGACGGGGGTGCCGTGCATCGCTTGGCGCCGGTCGTCGACTACCCTGATACTTGATCGCTCTGGTCCTCGCCGACAATGCCGATAGCGCGGGGCGTTCTCGACGATGATGCGGCGGTCGCGCTCGCCCGGCGCGGCCGGTGAGGAGGGCATGCAACGGGGCCGCGCATGGCCGAGGGCGTCGACGGATGCCGGCACGTCATGCACCTCGCCGTCGGTGAGCATGATGGCAGCGCCATGCGTTCCGGCGGAACATCGGCGAGCGTGCTGGCGAGCGCGGTCGAACAGGCGGGTGCCGTCCTCGCTGGCGCGAAATGCCGGACTTGACCGTGACGATGCGCACGTTCGGTGTTCTTGGAAGTCGGTACGTGCCTGCTCTCGTAGTCCGGCGAGAGCTTTGGCGGTCTGCTCGGCGCGATCGCCGATTTGCTGGCTCTGGTCTGGTCGATCACGGCGACGGCGATGTCGCTCAAGGGGTCGCGCTCTTCCTACGCCATGAGGGATTGGCGAGCGCGGCGAAAGGATCAGGAGGGCGGTGGCGAGGAGCCAGGCGCCGCGCAGCCGGCGCCACGAGCCCGGGCGAGCGACCAGAGAAGTAGCGCAGCGGTCGCCGCACGAGGGCAGCAGGGCGGCAGGAGCGGGGCAAAGTTGATCGACCAGGTCCAGTCCATCATTGGCCCAGCCTTTCCAGAAGTGCCGGCACATGCACCTGATCGGCCTTGTAGTTGCCGGTGAGCGCGTACATCACGATGTTGATGCCGGTGCGGTAGGCGAATTCGCGCTGGCGCTCGCCGCCGGGCACGGCCGGGAACATGGGCTGGCCGGCGCTGTCCACGGCCCAGGCGGCGGCATAGTCGTTGGAGCCGATAATGATCGAGCTCACCCCGTCGGCGTGTCTGTGTCGCCGTCGCGCCTGGCTGTCGGGGAGCCTCCACCCACAGCCGCCCGTCGGCCCAGCGGCCGGGAAAAGTCCTGCATAAGATAGAACGCCTTGGTCAGCACATGATCGGGCGGCACCGGCTCGAGCGGGGGAATGTCGAGGGTGGCGAGCATCTCGCGCAAACGCTCGACCGCCGGCGTGCCGGTGAAGGTGTTGATATTGGTCGATCGCTCGAGCTCGTCGCGCGTATCGAAGAGCACCGAGCCGCCCTGGCGCATATAGGCGTCGACGCGGGCCATCGTCGCAGACGACGGCAGCGGACTATCAGGATCGATCGGCCAGTAGAGAAGCGGGAAGAAAGCCAGCTCGTCACGGCCGGGATCGACGCCGACGGGTCCCCCGGCTCGAGCGCCGTGCGCTCGGTGAGAACATGCGAAAGGCCGTAGAGCCCGGCCTTGCTCGCCGCGTCGATCTCTGATTGCCGGTGATCACATAGGCGAGCCGGGTCTTGCTCACCGCGTCGACGGCGAACTGGTCGCTCGGCCTCGTCGGCGAGCGCGCCGGTCGCGAGGAGCGCGCCAGCGACAACGATGCCCGCGGCAAGCACGGCTGCCGTGGCCGGACGGCGTCGACCGAGCGAAAGCGCACCATTCAGCCAGAGCACCGCGAGGGCGTCGACCAGGAAGAGGGCGAGACCTGCGGCGAGCAGCCACGGGCGGAGGTCGGTAGGCGCCTCGGTCGGATAGGCCTGTACCGTCGCCTCGGGCGCCATCGCGGGATCGAATGGCGTCAGCTTGGCGTTCTCATCGAGCAGGTTGACCGAGCGGAACCCCTCTTCGGTGCCGTAGAGGCCGGGCGGATGCTCGGCGTCGGGGGTGACGGTGTCGGCATTGGCCGGGATCGGCTGCGCCTCGGGGCCCGGCGCCGTGAAATGGCCGTAGCCGTCGAGCAGCCGGAAGGGTGCGATCGTTGCGGCCGCCTGCCCCTGCTCAGGGCTGGTCGCGTGGGTCCGGGCGGCGCTGGAGAAGGCGATGATCCGGCGCAACATGTCGACAAAGGTGCCGGAAAGCGGGAGATTCGACCAGCTTGTATCGGCCGTGACGTGGAAAAGGATGAGCCAGCCGCGCCCTGACTGTTTGGCGGTAACCAGCGGGGTGCCGTCGGCGAGCGCCGCCCAGGTACGGTCGGCAAGGGCGCCGTCAGGCTCGGCGAGCACCTGGCGCTTGACCAGCACATCGTCGGGCACGGTCATGCCGGCGAAGGGGCTCTTGTCGGAAAAGCTCGCCAGCGGCTGCTCTTCCTGCCAGGTCATGCTGCCGCCGAGCACCCGGTCGCCATGGCGCAGCCGGACCGGGATCAGCGAATCGGTGGCGGTGGCGAGGTGCGGCCCGGCGAAGCGGACGAGCGTCCCGCCGTCGTCAACCCATTTGGCGAGCTTCTCTTCGACGTCGGTCGGCAGCGTACCGATGTCGGCCATGGCGATGACCGAGGCGCCGCCGTCGATCAGCTCGGGCACTGCCACGGCGGCGTTGGCCTCGCGTGGCTCGGAGACGTCGGCGAACGGCTGGACGGCCCGACTGATGTAGTAGAGCGGCGAGAGAAGCGGCTGCGCTGCGTCGGCGGCGGCGCCTGACAGGAGGCCGATCCGCCGTCGCCGCCAGCGATCGTCGAGGAGTTGCACCGCACCCGCCGTGTCGGCCCCGACGACGTCGAGGCGGGCGATGTCGTTGCGGAGCTCGACCGGCAGGTCGATCCGTGCCTCGGTCTCCGCCTTGTCGTTCGCGAAGTCGAAGCGGAAATCGCCGATGGCGCGGCCCTTGAGGTCGGTGGCGCGAACGAAGCCGCCGGCGGGGAGGCCGGTCTCGTCGCGGATCACCGGAACTGTCAGCGCGTCCGGCCCGCCGATCGGCGGTTTGATCGCGGTGACGCCGGTGGTGGTGTCGGCGTAGACCACCGCCGGCCCGTCGATCCGGTCCGACAGGTCGCGAGCGAAGGCCGTGGTGGAATCGCCGCCGAGGCCATCGGACAGCCAGACAAGTCCGCCGAAGTGGGTGGCGCCGACGGCGGCATCGACCGCCGGCATGAGCTTGTCGTAGTCGGAGCCATAGGGGCGGGGCGCGAGCGATTCGAGGCGTTGGGTCGCGTCGTCGGCGCTGCCGGGCGCCAGTTCCTGGGTCGGTCCGTCGGCGGTGGCGAGGAGGGTGATCGGCCGCCCGGCCTGCTCGGCAAGGCGGATGACCCGGTGCGCCGTCTCCGTCATCGCGTTCCAGCGCGGCGCCGACGCCCAGCCGTTATCGACGACGAGGAGGAGCGGACCGGCGCCGGGCGCCTGCTCGGTGGTCGGTTTGAAGATGGGGCCGGCCAGCGCGATGATCAGCGCCGCGGCGATCAGGCAGCGGAGCAGGATCAGCCACCACGGCGTGCGGGCCGGCTGCTCTTCCTTCTGGGTGATCTCGAGAAGCAGACGGGTGGGCGGAAAGCTCTCGGCCTTCGGCTTCGGCGGCGTAACGCGCAGCAACAGCCAGACCAGCGGCAGCGCGATGAGCGCGAGCAGGATCGGCGGGTAGGCGAAGGCGAAGGGCAGTGCGCTCATGCCGCGCGCCCCCAGGTCGCCAGGGCCGAATGCGAATGGCGGTCGGCAAGGCGCGCGTGCAGCGCCAGCAGCGGCTCGGTCGCCGGCCGGTCGGTGCGGTGGACGAGGAAGCTCCAGTCGAGCCGGCGGCAGATAAGCGACAGACGCTCGCGCAGTGCGGCGAGCCGGTCCTGATAATCCTTGCGGTACTGCTCCGCCCGGCCGACGACATGGCGGAGGCCGCTCTCCGGGTCGATGAATTCGGTGCGGCCGCTATAGGGGAAGGTCTCCTCGATCGGGTCGACGACCTGGACGAGATGGGCGCGCGCGCCGGTGCCGACGATTGCATCCAGCGTCGCCTCGGTCGTCGGCAGCGGATCGAGGAAGTCGCCGATCAACACCACGTCGGTGAAGCGTCGGAGCGCGCGCGTCTGCGGCGGGCGCGGCTCCATCCGCGCGAGAAAGTCGGCGAGGCGCTCGGCGGCATTCCGCGACAGGAGCGGATCGCTCTCGCCGAGGAGGCCGACGCGCTCGCCGGCGACGGACAGCAGCTCGGCCAAGGCGAGGAGAAGGACCAGCGCTCTGTCGCGCTTCAAAACGGTCGAAAGCTTGGAGCGGAAGTCCATCGACTCCGACAGGTCGACCCACAGCCACACCATGTGGGCGGCTTCCCACTCCTTCTCGCGCACGTAGAGATGATCGTCGCGGGCGGAGCGACGCCAGTCGATGCTGGATGCCGCCTCGCCCGGCGTGAAGGAGCGGAACTGCCAGAACGTTTCGCCGCGACCGGCGACCCGCCGGCCGTGCCAGCCGGCGATGACGCTCGCCGCCACCCGGCGGGCCTCGATCAGAAGGTCGGGCAGGCCCCCGGCAAGCCCCTTGGCTTCCGTCAGTGCGCCGCGGATTCCGGGAGGGCCGGTGGTGGCGGTTGCGATCCTCGCCATCGCTATCCGATCTTGGCCTTCAACCCGGCAATGACGTCGTTGACGGTCATCCCGTCGGCGCGGGCGGCAAAGGAGAGCGCCATCCGGTGCTTCAGGACCGGCTCGGCCAACTCGGCCACGTCGTCGAGCGAGGGGGCGTAGCGGCCGTCGATCAGGGCTCGCGCCCGCACCGCCAGCATCAGCGACTGGCTGGCCCGCGGACCCGGACCCCAGGCAATCGCGGCGTCGAGCTTGGCGTCGCCGCTGCCCGGACGTGCCGAGCGCACCAGGTTGAGGATGGCCTCGACGACCGATTCGCCGACCGGCATGCTGCGGACGAGACGCTGGATCGCCTGCACGCCGTCGGCGTCGAGGACCCGTTCGGCGTGCGCGTCCAGCGAGCCGGTCGTCTCGAACAGCATGCGGCGCTCGGCATCCCGCTCCGGGTAGAGCACGTCGATCTGCAGCAGGAACCGATCAAGCTGGGCTTCCGGCAGCGGGTAGGTGCCCTCCTGCTCGAGCGGGTTCTGGGTCGCCAGCACGTGGAAGGGTACCGGCAGGTCATGGCGCTGGCCCGCCACCGTGACGTGGTGTTCCTGCATCGATTGCAGGAGCGCCGACTGGGTGCGCGGGCTGGCCCGGTTGATCTCGTCGGCCATCAGGAGCTGGGTGAACACCGGGCCGGGCACGAAACGGAAGGCGCGGGTACCGTCGGCCCCGACGTCCATGACCTCGGAACCGAGGATGTCCGAGGGCATCAGGTCCGGGGTGAACTGGATGCGCGCAGCGGAAAGGCCGAACACCGTGCCGAGGGTCTCGACGAGCTTGGTCTTGGCGAGGCCCGGCACGCCGATCAGGAGCCCGTGCCCGCCGGCAAGCAGCGTGACGAGGGTGCGATCGACGACCGTCTCCTGGCCATAGATGACCTTGCCGATGGACTGGCGCGCCGCCTTGATCTTGGCGAATGCGGCCTCGGTCTCGGCGAGCACCTTTTCGGGATCGGCTGCCGCTTGCGGTTGATTGAGTGCGCTCATTGGCCTCTTGTCTGCCTCGAAAAGTTGGCGTTCCGGTACGGCTGTCCGCCAGTGTTGCATGGGCGGCGCTGCCGCAATAGTGGAGATTCGTCCACCCGGCGCACCGATCGAGGTCTTGCGCCAGCATCAATCAGATAGGGCAAAGCGCGGCAAAACAATGGCCGGTTATTAATTGGACCGCCGCAGCCACGACGGAGAGCACCGATTGTGATGGCGCCGGCAGCCGGTATGCTGGTTCGGTGATGAAACCCGAAGTGCAAAGCAGCTCGCCGTTCTCGCCAAGCCGGTTCTTTGCGCTGGCAGCGAGCCGGCTCGACCATGCGGCGCCGGTGGCAGCCGAGGCCGACATCCTCGGCGACCACCGGCTCAACCCCGATCTGATGCCGGCCGACCTCGAATACCGTGACGCCGCCGTGCTCATCCCGGTGGTGGCTCGCGAGCCGGCGGTCACCATGCTTCTGACAGTGCGCACCGCGACGCTCAACGCCCATGCCGGCCAGATCGCCTTTCCCGGCGGCAAGATCGACGCTACCGACCGGGATCCTGCCGCCGCGGCCCTGCGCGAGGCGGAAGAGGAGATCGGCCTCGACGCGTCGGCCGTCGAGCCGATCGGTTACCTGACGCCCTATCTCAGTCGCACCGGATATCGCGTCTATCCGGTGCTCGGCCGGGTCGAGCCCGGCTTCCAGTTGACCCTCAATCCGCAGGAGGTCGAGGAGACCTTCGAGGTGCCGCTCGCATTTTTGATGAGTCCCGAGAATCATCGTCGGGGGAGCCGCATTTTTCGCGGAAAGCCGCGCCAATTTTACGAGATGCCGTTCGAAGGGCACTATATTTGGGGCGTTACCGCCGGAATCATTCGCGGGCTGTACGAGCGGATCTTTGACGAATGGGCAGGCTGATTGCGTTCAATGTCGTTTTTTTCCTGCTGCCGTTCGCGGTCTATCTGGCGTGGCTGGCGGCGACGCGGGGTCGAGTGGGCAATGCCAGCGACTGGCCGCTGAAGACTATCGCCTGGCTGGCCACCGGCGGAGCGGTGCTGATGGTTGCCGCGCTTTTGATCTTCGTCCAGTTCACCGGGGCCCCTCCCGGCAGCACCTATGTTCCGGCACAGTACGTCAACGGCAAGCTGATTCCCGGACACTTCGAATGAGCGAACCAGCGCAGCGATGAACGACGCGCTTCCCGATCTCGTCGGGGCCGGCTGGCTTTCCGCTCCGGCGGTCAGGGCGGTCTTCGCCATCCTCGACGAGGGCAACGAGCCGGCGCGGATCGTCGGCGGCGCCGTCCGCAACGCGCTCGCCGGCATGCCGGTCAGCGACATCGACTTCGCGACACCGCTCTTGCCGGAGGAGGTCTCCCGCCGCGCCGAGGCGGCCGGCGTCAAAGCCGTTCCGACCGGCATCGAGCACGGCACGGTGACCCTCGTCGTCCACGGAACCGGCTTCCAGGTGACGACGCTCCGCGAGGACGTCGAGACCGACGGCCGCCATGCGGTGGTTCGCTTCGGCCGGGACTGGGAGGCCGACGCGCGTCGACGCGATTTCACGGTCAACGCGCTGTCGATCGATGCGGCGGGAACCGTCCATGACCCCCTCGGCGGCTATCCGGACATCGTGGCGCGACGCATCCGCTTCATCGGCGACCCCGGTCAGCGGATTGCGGAGGACCGGCTGCGTATCCTCCGCTTCTTCCGTTTCAATGCCGAATTCGGGGCCAGTGCTTTCGACCCGGAGGGCCTGTCGGCGTCGATCCGGGCCCGCGACGGGCTGCGGCGGCTTTCGGCGGAGCGGGTCGGGCAGGAGATGCGCCGGCTGGTCGTCGCACCGCGGGCGGCCGAGACGGCGGGCATCATGCAGGATTCCGGCATCCTCGGGATGGTCCTCGGCGGGGTCGCCTATCTCGGACCCTTTGCGCGGTTGATCGGGTTCTTGCCGGAGGCCGGCGTGGCGCTCCGTCTCGCCGGGCTCGGCTGTCGCATCGAGGAGGATGTCGAGCGGCTCGCGCGGTTGCTGCGCCTTGCCAATGTCGAGCGGGACGCCATGCTGGCAGCGACCGTGGCGGCGCGGAAGCTGCCCCCGTCGGTCGCGCTGCCGGAAGCGCGGCGCTCCCTTTATCACCTCGGCACGGAAACGTGGCGTAATGCCGTCGCCCTCGCTTTTGCTTGGAACGGGGACGCTTCAACCGAGTTCGGCATGGCGCGACCTCTACGACCTGCCCGACCGCTGGCAGCCGCCGCGCTTTCCCCTGAGCGGAACCGACGCGCTCGGGGCCGGCGCGATGCGCGGGCCGGCAGTGGGAACCCTCTTGAAGGCGGTGGAGGCCTGGTGGGTCGATCGGGACTTCGCCCCCGACGAAAAGGCGCTCCGCAACCGCCTTCAGCAGATGGTGGCGGCGGCCCAATAGGCTGTTCCGGCGGCGGCCGGTTTCCGCTAGGCTCTCCGCATGGCAGCGAGCGGAACGCGCACGGGCACTCGGATATGGCGGGCGATCGCCATCTTCCTGTTCGGTGGTGTTCTCGGCACCGCCTTCGGCGTCGCCGTCGGCCTTTTCATCTTCCCCTATGTGTTTCCGCCGCCCCCGGCCGCCGAGACCATCAGCGAGGAGGAGCGGGCGGCCCTTGTCGCCACCGGGGAATTCATCCATGCCGACCCGTCCGATCCGGTCCACTACGGCGCCGGGAAGGTGAGCGTCTACGAGAAGGCGGTGTTCCTCGATCCGGACTTCAAGGTGGCGCCGGGACCCGCCTACCACGTCTATCTGGTGCCGAAGCCGACAATCCGTGCGTCGGGCGACGTTCGCGACACCATGTATGTGGATCTCGGCCAGCTCCGCGCCTTCGAGGGGAGCCAGCGCTACCCGATCCCGGAGGGCGTCGATCTAGCGGATTTCCCGAGCGTGGTAATCTGGTGCGAGACCTTCTCGGTGCTGATCTCCCCGGCCGACCTCGAGCCGGCCAAGGCGACTTCACAGATGGGTTCAACCGGTTCGCCTGTTAAGTCCGCTTTCCTTCGCAACGCGTTGATCCAGATACCGTTTCCGATCTAGTTGGCGAGGGGCGTAGCCCTACGGCCATTTCGCTACCGGCGGCATCGACGACAGAATCGATTCGACATTGCCGCCGGTCTTCAGGCCGAAGATCGTGCCGCGGTCGTAGATGAGGTTGAACTCGACATAGCGGCCTCGGCGGACGAGCTGCTCGTTGCGGTCGGCCTCGGTCCACGGCGCGGCGAAGTTACGCCGCACCAGCCTTGGGTAGACGTCGAGGAAGGCGCGGCCGACGCTTTCGGTGAAGGCGAAGTCCGCCTCCCAGTCGCCGGTGTTCACCCAGTCGTAGAAGATGCCGCCGATGCCGCGCGGCTCGTTCCGATGCTTGAGGAAGAAATACTCGTCGCACCAGGACTTGAAGCGTTGGTAGTCGGCGCCGGGGTGCCCCTCGCAAGCGGCCTGCATCGCCGCGTGGAAATCGCGGGTATCGGGATCTTCCTGCGTCCGCCGGCGATCGAGCACCGGCGTCAGATCGGCGCCGCCGCCGAACCACTGGCGGCTGGTCACCACCATGCGGGTGTTCATGTGGACGGCGGGAACGTTGGGGTTCTGCATATGTGCGATCAGCGAGATGCCGCCCGCCCAGAAACCGGGGCTCTCCTCGGCGCCGGGGATCTCCTTGCGGAACTCGGGCGAGAACTCTCCGTGGACGGTGGAGACATGAACGCCGACCTTCTCGAAGACGCGGCCATGCATCATCGCCATCACGCCGCCGCCACCGTCGGCGCCGGTATGGTCCTTGCGCCGCCATGGCGTCTTGACGAAGCGTCCCGGCGCCCGGTCGGCAAACGGCATGTCCGCCGGCAGCTCGTCCTCGATCGCCTCGAAGGCGGCGGTGATCCGGTCGCGGAGTTCGGCGAACCAGGCGGCGGCGCGCGCCTTCTTCTCTTCAATGTCGGGGGGGAGCGCCGTCGTTCCGCCGTCCATGACCTCAACTCCTCTCAATGCGCAAATCCACCCGTCTGCCGCAGCGCTTCGCCCAATACCATGGCGGCGGCGCTTGCCACATTGAGCGAACGCATGCCGGCCCGCATCGGGATCAGCAGCCGTGCATCGGCCGCCTCATGCACGGCCTCCGGCACGCCGGCGCTCTCGCGGCCGAACAGGAGCACGTCCTCCGCGCCGAACGCAAAGTCCGTGTAGCCGGTTGCCGCTTGCGTGGTAAGGAGCACGAGCCGTCCAGCCTGTCCGGCCCGCCATGCCTGGAATCCGGGCCAGTCGAGGTGGCGGATGATATCCGCCGCTGCCAGATAATCCATGCCGGCGCGGCGGAACGCCCGGTCACTGAGGTCAAACCCAGCCGGCCCGATGACATGCACGCTGACGCCGAGACAGGCGGCAAGCCGCAGGATGTTTCCCGCGTTTTGCGGTATATCGGGCTGATAGAGAGCGATCGCGACCATTTCTGCGGCACGCCTCCTCGTGGCTCCCCTCCCTTGCGGATGGCGGCGGTCGGCAACATGTGTGCAGGTTGGCACACGACATCCGACGGCCCTGGGGCAAGACGAAAGAACTGGATGGCCTGGTACGAAAGACTGATCGAAGCCCTGCCGGATGCTCCGGTGGTTCGCCCGCCCGACACGATGTGGAAGTTCTATCTTCATTTCGTGAAGCCGGTGAAGTGGCTGGTGCTCGCGGTGCTCGTGCTTTCCCTGTGCGGCTCGCTGATCGAGATGGGTATGTACGTCTTCCTCGGCTGGCTGGTCGACTGGGTGACGCAGACCCCGGCGAGCGAGTTCTTCGCCGTGCACGGCTGGCAGCTCGCGGCCATGGCGGTGGTCGTTCTGGTCCTCAGGCCGACCGTCGCCCTGTTGTCCCGAACGTTCAACAATCTGGCGCTGGTGCCGGGGCTGCAGACGCGCATACGCTGGGCGAACTACCGCTACGTGCTCCGCCAGAGCCTCACCTTCTTCCAGAACGACTTCGCCGGGCGCATTGCCCAGAAGGTGCTGCAGACCGGGCCGGCCGTCCGCGACACGGTGGTGAGTTCGATCGACAGCATGTGGACGTTCCTCGTCTTCGTCGGCGGCATGGTCTACCTGTTCGGGCGCATGGATCTGATCCTCATCGCTCCGGTCGGCGTGTGGGCGGTGGCCTATGCGATCACAGCCTACCGGTTCGTGCCGCAGGTCAGGATCCGGTCAGCCGCGCAGGCCGAGGCCAACTCGGTCCTGTCGGGCCGCATCGTCGACAGCTACACCAACATCCAGTCGGTGAAGCTCTTCGCTCACGCTGATCGCGAGGACAAATTCGCGCTGGAAGGCTTCCGCGGGCAGCTCAAGGCCTACCGCGACTTTGCCAGCTGGACCGCCTCGATGATGGTCACCCTGATGACCATCAACGGCATGCTGATCGTCTCGGTGGCCGGCCTCTCGGTGTGGCTGTGGTCGGCGGGGATCGTCTCGGTCGGCGGCATTACCATGGCCACTGCGCTGGTCATCCGCCTCAACCAGATGTCCAACTTCATCCTGCGGAACGTCACCGGCCTGTTCGAGGATATCGGGCTGGTGCAGAACGGCATGCAGACCATCAGCCGGCCCAATCTCATCGTCGACCGGACCGAGGCGCCGTCGCTGGAGGTGACGCGCGGCGAGATCCGGTTCGAAAACATCCGCTTCCACTACGGACGCAAGGACGGCGGGGTGATCGAGAACCTGTCGCTCGACGTCGCGCCGGGGGAGCGGGTCGGGCTGGTCGGTCATTCGGGCGCCGGCAAGTCGACGCTCGTCAATCTGCTTCTCCGCCTCTACGACCTCGAAGGCGGCCGCATCCTGATCGACGGCCAGGATATCTCACAGGTCACGCAGGAGAGCCTCCGCGCCGCCATCGGCATGGTGACCCAGGACACCGCGCTCCTCCACCGCTCGGTCCGCGACAACATCCGATACGGCCGGCCGGACGCAACGGAGGAGGAGATCGTCGCCGCGGCGAAGCGGGCGGAGGCCCACGACTTCATCCTCAAGCTCGTCGACCACCACGGCCGCACCGGCTACGACGCCCATGTCGGGGAGCGCGGCGTCAAGCTTTCCGGCGGCCAGCGCCAGCGGGTCGCCATTGCGCGCCTGCTTCTCAAGGACGCCCCGATCCTCGTCCTCGACGAGGCGACCAGCGCGCTCGACTCCGAGGTCGAGGCGGCAATCCAGGATCAGCTCTACAGCCTGATGGCCGGCCGGACGGTGATCGCCATCGCGCACCGGCTCTCCACCATCGCCGTTCTCGACCGGCTGGTGGTGATGGACGAGGGAGAGATCGTCGAGACCGGCACGCACCAGGAGCTCTTGCACAAGAACGGCATCTATGCCGGCCTATGGCGTCGCCAGTCGGGCGGCTTCCTCGGTCTCGACGAGCCCGTCGAGCAGGCAGCCGAGTAACACGGCCGTTCCTCCCGGCCGTGGCAAGGCTGCAACAGCCATCGCAATCAGCCGGGAATTGATGTGACCCGCGGTTGAATCGCCGGGAATCCGGGTGTACACACGCGGCAGTATTTGGCGAAACCACTTCCGCAGCGATTTCAGGAGGGATGGATGCAGCGCAGTTTGTTGATCGTCCGCTCCGCGGTGGTGGTCTATCGCCCGTGGCCGGAAGACAATTAATTCCGGCGATCTGACTTCCCAGCGATAGATCCAGGCGAGCGAGCGGCTTCGGCCGGTCCGACTCGCCTTTCGTCCTGCTTCCGCAAAGAGCGTTCACGGCGCGACGGCGCTTGCCGTCTGCCGCCGGTGCTGACGCTGCTTCCGGTGACTCACGATGTTCCGATTCTTTGAAAACTGGACCGACCCGTTCCGACGCCACGACGAGTCGATGCCGCCGTCGACGTTGCTCGCCTTCTACTGGCGCTACACGCGGCAGGTCTGGCCGGGGCTGGCGGCCCTGCTCGTCGCCGGTCTGATCGTCGCGCTGATCGAGGTCGCCATGTACAACTATGTCGGCTCGATCGTCGATCTCCTCCAGACCACCAGCCCAGCCGATCTCTTGCGGGACTACGGCGGCACGTTCCTGTGGATGGCGTTCGTCATCGTGCTGGCCCGGCCGGTGATGATCATGCTGCAGCAGCTCCTGATCGACCAGACGCTGGTGCCCTCCTTCACCAATCTCGTGCGCTGGCAGACACACCGCTACGTGCTTCGCCAGTCGGTTGGATTCTTCGCCGACGACTTCGCGGGCCGCATCGCTTCGAAGATCATCCAGACCGGACCGTCCTTGCGTGAATCCGTTGTCCAGGTTTGCGAGGCGATCTGGTTCGTGTCGGTCTACGCGACGAGTGCAGTGGTGCTCTTCGGCCGGATCGACTGGCGGCTGGCGCTGCCGGTGCTCGCCTGGATCGTCTTTTTCGTGGCGGTGCTGGTCTATTTCGTGCCGCGCATCCGCGACCGCTCGACCATCGTCTCCGAGGCGCGCTCGGTGATGACCGGCCGGCTTGTCGACAGCTACACCAACATCCAGACGGTGAAGCTTTTCGCCCATGCCGACCGCGAGGACACCTACGGCCACGAGGTGATCGCCGATCATACGGACAAGCTCCGCGCCGAGACCCGGCTCGTCACGATGATGAACGCCACGGTCGTGGCGTCGACCAGCCTCCTCATCGCCGGCACGATGGCACTGGCGGTGTGGCTGTGGGCCGGTGGCGATCTCACCCTCGGCGCCATCGCGCTGACCAGCGGCATGACCATCCGCATCTCGACCATGTCGGGCTGGATCATGTGGACCTCGATCAACGTCTTCGAGGCGATGGGCACGGTGCAGGAGGGCATGGGAACCATCGCCCGGCCGAACAAGCTCGTCGACCGACCCGACGCGAAACCGCTGGTCGTCAGCCGCGGTGGCATTCGCTACGAGAACGTCCGCTTCCACTACGGCCGCGATTCGGGCGTCATCGAAGAGCTGTCGCTCGACATTGCGCCCGGCGAGAAGGTCGGCCTGGTCGGGCGATCCAGCGCCGGCAAGTCGACGCTGGTCAACCTGCTCCTGCGCTTCTACGACCTCGAGGGCGGCCGGGTTCTTATTGACGGACAGGATATCGCCGGCGTCACCCAGGAGTCGCTTCGCCGGCAGATCGGCCTCGTCACGCAGGACACTTCGCTCCTCCACCGGTCGATCCGCGACAACATCCGCTACGGCAAGCCCGAGGCAAACGAGGCGGAGATCGCCGCGGCGGCGCGCCTCGCCCATGCCGACGCCTTCATTCCGGAGCTCGCCGACCAATGGGAGCGGACGGGCTTCGACGCCCATGTCGGGGAACGCGGCGTGAAGCTCTCTGGCGGTCAGCGCCAGCGCATCGCCATTGCCCGCGTTCTGCTGAAGGACGCGCCGATCCTGGTGCTCGACGAGGCGACCAGCGCCCTCGATTCGGAAGTCGAGGCGGCGATCCAGGATTCCCTCTACCGCCTGATGGTGGGCAAGACGGTGATCGCCATCGCCCACCGCCTGTCGACCATCGCGGCTATGGACCGGCTGGTCGTGATGGATGCCGGGCGGGTGGTAGAGACGGGATCGCATGGCGAGCTGCTGCGCCATGGCGGCATCTATGCGGCGCTGTGGAAGCACCAGTCGGGCGGCTTCCTCGGCCTCGATGACCGTGCGGCGGCGGAGTAGGAAGATGTCCACCTGTGAACCACATCACAGCGTGAGCGGGCGCGGACCGCTAAAGCCCGCGTCCGACCCGCGAAGACCCGGATTATGTGCTTCAACCCGTTCGGCGGTCCGCTGCCGCGCGGGCCAACGGAGTTGGACCGATGTTCGCCACCTTTGAAAAACTGGTTGAGCCGTATCCGGCGGGCGAGCCGGCGACGCCGCCGAAGGGCCTCTTCGCCTTCTGCCTGCATTACGCGAAGCCGTTCCTGCCGGCGCTCCTCGCCATGTCGGTGCTGACGGCGATCATCTCGATCATCGAGATCGTCTTCTTCGCGTTCATCGGCAACCTGGTCGACTGGCTGTCGAGTGCCGATCGCGCCACCTTCTTCGACGTGCACGGCTGGGAGCTCGCCGGCATGGCGGCAGTGATCGTGATCGGCTTCCCGGTTGCGACGCTTTTCCAGTCGCTCTTCATGTTCCAGACGATCTACGGCACCTTCCCGATGCTCGTGCGGTGGAAGGCGCACCGCTACATCCTCGGCCAGAGCCTCGAATTCTTCCACAACGAGTTTGCCGGCCGCGTCTCGCAAAAGGTGATGCAGACCGCACTCGCCGTCCGCGAGACGGTCACCAAGATCCTCGACGTCTTCGTCTACGTCGCTGTCTATTTCATCGGCACGCTGGTGCTGGTCGGCCGGGCCGATCTGTGGCTGGTGGTGCCGCTGATCGGCTGGCTCGCCGTCTATTTCGGCATCCTCTTCTATTTCGTGCCGAAGCTGCAGGAGATCTCCAGCCTGCAGGCGGACGCGCGCGCCCAGATGACCGGGCGGATCGTCGACAGCTACACCAACATCCAGACGATCAAGCTGTTCGCTCATACGCTCCGCGAGCAGGACTACGCCCGCGACGCCATGGACGAGTTCATGGTGACGGTGCACCGGCAGATGCGGCTGGTGACCGTGCTGACGGTGGCGCTCCACACCGCGAACTCGCTGCTGCTCGCCTCGGTGGCGGGCGTTGCCATCTATGGCTGGCACCAAGACGTCGTCAGCCTTGGCGCCATCGCCGTTGCCATCGCCCTGGTCATGCGCATCCGCGCCATGTCCCAGTGGATCCTGTGGGAGATCGCCAACCTGTTCGAGAACATCGGCACGGTGGAGGACGGCATCAATACCATCGCCCAGCCCGTGGCAATCACCGATCCTCCCGCGGCGAAGGATCTGGTCGTCAACCGCGGCGAGATCGTCTTCGATCAGGCCCGCTTCCACTACGGGCGGCAGACCAAGGTGATCGAGGACTTCTCGCTGACCATCCGGCCGGGCGAGAAGGTCGGGCTGGTCGGCCGCTCCGGTGCCGGCAAGTCGACGCTCGTCAATCTGCTTTTACGCTTCTACGACCTCGAGGGCGGCCGCATCCTGATCGACGGGCAGGACATCGCCGAGGTCACCCAGGAGTCGCTCCGCAGCAAGATCGGCATGGTGACGCAGGACACCTCGCTGCTCCACCGCTCCGTCCGCGACAACATCGCCTATGGCCGACCGACCGCCAGCGAGGCGGAGATCGCCGCGGCCGTGCGCCAGGCGGAAGCCGACGGCTTCGTCTTCGACCTCGCCGACGTCAAGGGGCGCACCGGTCTCGACGCCCATGTTGGCGAGCGCGGCGTCAAGCTCTCCGGCGGCCAGCGCCAGCGGATCGCCATCGCCCGGGTGCTGCTCAAGGACGCGCCGATCCTTATCCTCGACGAGGCGACCAGTGCGCTCAATTCGGAGGTCGAGGCGGCGATCCAGGAGTCGCTCTACCGGCTGATGCAGGGCAAGACGGTGATCGCCATCGCCCACCGGCTCTCGACCATCGCCGCGATGGACCGGCTGATCGTCCTCGATCACGGGCGAATCGTCGAGCTCGGCACGCACGATGAGCTCCTCGCTCATGGCGGCATCTATGCGCAGTTGTGGAGCCGCCAGTCCGGCGGGTTCCTCGATCTCGGCGAACCGGTCGTCGAAGCGGCCGAATAGGGATCGCCAGTGCGCGGTCTCTGCCGGGCCGCCCCGCGGCTTGCTCCGAGCCGGGCGCGTGATTTGCCGTGACAACGGTGCGTGCCCTCCGGCCGACGACGGGCAATTCAGTCCCTTGACGCGGCTTCCGGCGGCTGGGCAGGGCGCGCAGCGAGCCTTGATGCCCCCGCGACAATGTGCGCATTCTCCACGCCCGCTCTGGACAAATTCCAGTCTCGCTGGCTAAACAAACGCGGCCGGCGGGAATCCATAGGGTTCCGCTGCCGGATCAGGGCCGGGGCTGGCTCGACAGGGGAAGAATCTTGACGACGACCGACACTGCCGAAACCGCGGAACCGACCCGCCGCGACTTTCTCTACATCGCCACCGGCGGCGCCGCGGCTGTAGGTGCGGTGTTCACGGTCTGGCCGATCATCGACCAGATGAATCCGGACAAGGCGGCGCTGGCGCTGGCGCAAGTGGAAGTCGACGTCTCGGCGCTTGAGCCGGGCATGTCGCTGACCGTCAAATGGCGGGGCAAGCCGGTCTTCATCCGCAATCGCACGGAAGAGGAGATCAACGCAGCCAAGGCGGTGCCGGTGGCGGATCTGCCCGACCCGGTGGCCCGTAACGCCAACCTTGCGGCCAACGCGCCGGCCACGGACGCCAATCGGGCGGCCGATGGCAAAGAAGCATGGTTGATCCAGATCGGCATCTGCACCCATCTCGGCTGCGTGCCGCTCGGGCAGCAAGGCAATTACGGCGGCTGGTTCTGTCCGTGCCACGGGTCGCAATACGACACGGCTGGCCGCATCCGCCAGGGTCCGGCGCCGGAGAACCTGCACATTCCGGTTTACGCGTTCGAATCCGACACGAAACTCCGGATCGGCTGAAGACGGCGGGGGCGCAATGGAAGGCCATTCCACCTATCAACCGAAAAGCGGCGCCGCCAAGTGGCTGGAGCGTCGGCTTCCGGTCATCGGGCTGATGTACTCGTCGTTCGTGGCGTACCCGACGCCGCGCAACCTGAATTATTGGTGGACGTTCGGCGCCATCCTGACCTTCGTGCTGGTGGCCCAGATCGTCACCGGCATCGTTCTCGCCATGCACTACGTGTCGTCGGGATCGATGGCCTTCGATTCGGTCGAAGCCATCATGCGCGACGTCAATTACGGCTGGCTCTTGCGCTACCTGCACGCCAACGGGGCATCGCTCTTCTTCTTCGCCGTCTATATCCACATGTTCCGCGGCATGTATTACGGCTCCTACAAGGAGCCGCGTGAAGTGCTGTGGATCCTCGGCGTGCTGATCCTGCTCTTAATGATCGCCACCGCTTTCATGGGTTACGTGCTGCCGTGGGGGCAGATGTCTTTCTGGGCGGCGACGGTGATTACCAACCTGTTCAGCGCGATCCCGCTGGTCGGCGGCGCCATCACCCAATGGCTATGGGGCGGCTTTGCGGTCGATAGCGCGACGCTCAACCGCTTCTACTCGCTGCACTATCTGCTGCCGTTCATGATCGCCGGCGTGGTCGTCCTCCATGTCTGGGCGCTGCATGTCGTCGGCCAGAACAATCCGCTCGGCATCGATGTGAAGTCGAAGAAGGACACCGTGGCCTTCACGCCCTATGCGACGATCAAGGACACGTTCGCCACGGCGCTGTTTCTGATCCTGTTGGCCTGGCTGGTGTTCTACGTACCCAATTATATGGGCCACCCTGACAACTACATTCCGGCGGATCCGCTGAAGACGCCGGCGCACATCGTGCCCGAATGGTACTTCCTGCCGTTCTACGCGATCCTGCGCGCCATCCCGAACAAGCTCATCGGCGTGATCGCGCTGTTTGGGTCGATCGCGGTGCTTTTTTTCCTGCCGTGGCTCGACACCTCGCGCGTCCGCTCGGCGGTCTTCCGGCCGATCTACCGTCAGTTCTTCTGGATCTTCGTCCTGGTGTGCATCGGCCTCGGCTATCTCGGCTCGCAGCCGCCGCAAGGGGCCTATGTGATCATCGCGCGCATTCTGACCGCCTACTACTTCCTCCATTTCCTCGTCATCCTGCCGGTGCTCGGGCTGATCGAGCGGCCGAAACGCATGCCGCCAAGCATTAACGAGGCGGTGCTGGCCAAGTCCGGCTCGGCCGAGCCGGCAGCGGAGGCCGCGTCGTGAAGGAGCTGGGCGGAACGATGACAGGGAAGATCACCGGTTTTCTCCTGGCCGGCGCGGTCGTTGCAGGGCTGGCTTTTTCGGCCGCGGCGCAGGACGGCGCCAAGGGCGGCGACACGGAAGAGCAGACCCACGACCAGGCGTGGGAGTTCCCGCTCAAGGAGCCGCCGCTGTTGTCATGGTCGTTCGCCGGCATCTTCGGCAACTACGACGAGGCCCAGTTGCAGCGTGGCTTCCAGGTTTACCGCGAGGTCTGCTCGAACTGCCATTCGCTCAAATACATCGCCTTCCGTAACCTCGCCGAGCCGGGCGGACCCGGATTCTCGGACGCCGAGGTCAAGGCACTGGCCGCCGAATACCAGATCACTGCCGGCCCTAACGACCAAGGCGACATGTTCCAGCGGCCGGGCCTGCCGTCCGACCATTTTCCGAGCCCGTTCCCCAATGTCGAGGCGGCCGCCGCCGCTAACGGCGGCGCCGCGCCGCCGGACCTTTCCCTGATGGCCAAGGCGCGGGCGGCCGAGCGCGGCCCGCTGTGGACGGTGATCGACTTCTTCACCCAGTACCAGGAAGCCGGACCGAACTACATTCACGCGCTGCTTACCGGCTTCGGCGAGCAGCCGCCCGAAGGGCTGGTCATTCCGGAGGGGACCTACTTCAACCCCTATTTCCTCAACGGCCCGTCGCTCAAGATGCCGCCGCCACTGTCCGACGGAGCCGTCACCTACAGCGACGGCTCGCCGCAGACGGTGGACCAGTACGCGCGGGACGTGGCCGCCTTCCTGATGTGGACGGCAGAGCCGCATCTGGTCGCGCGCAAGCGCGTCGGCTTCCAGGTCGGGATCTTCCTGATCGTCTTCGCTGGGCTGATGTATCTCACCAAGAAGCGGGTGTGGTCCGAGGTCGCCCACTAGGCTGGGCGGCCTACCGGTCCATGGCCGGCAAGCCAGGCCGCGCATTCCCCACCCAGCTCCTCAATCGCCCGCTTCTCATAGGCCTCGATGTCGGCGGGCGTCAGGACGTCTCGCCAGCGGCCGTTGGTTCCCTTGTTGATGAAGGTCGCGGCGCCGCCGTTCCACATGGCACCGCCAGAGGGAGCTACCTTCTCGGCGTTCGCCTTCATGTAGTCGAAGCTGCAATGCTCGACGATCGTCGGCAAACGCGCCTCGTCGATCGGGATTTCAAGGAAGTCCGCCATGGCGCGGATCGATCCGGGAAGATCGGCCTTCAGTTCGTTGAAGTGGACCAGCCTGACGTTGGGCAGATCGCGGATCGCCCACCACGACGCGATGTGCTCGAAGAACGGCCAGATCGGATAACCGTTGCCGTCGAGCCAGCTGCGGAAGTACGCGTCGACGGGCTGGGTGACCTGAGGGATAGGCGGCCCGACACGGCCCGGCGTGTCGTTGATACGGGCGTACCATCCGTCATTGGCATTGGCGTGGTGATTGTAGAAACTCCACAGCGCGTCGCGGCCGTCCCGGCCGATATAGATGTATTTGGCTTTCGGCGAGAAGACCAAGGCGTCGAGGGGGAGGTGCGTCTTGACGAAGCGTCGGTGCATCTGTGTCTCCAGACCGGTAATCATCTCCGGCGGCACGACGCGAAGATCGACCCACGGCGAGACGGCGTGGACATCGACATCTTCGGCGCCGTTGAACACGAGCTGCGCCACGATCTGCTGCATCCAGGTGGTGCCGGACTTCGCGTAGGTGGCGATCACGATGTCGTCGTCGCGGAACCTGAAATCGTTCCACACCGTCGAGTTCATGTGGTGATTGTGGATTTCTCGACGTTTGGCGGGATTGGCGGTTGGCACTGGCATGGTGGTGCTCTCTTCGTTGTCCAACGACCTCTATACACCTCGACATAGCCGGGACGTGGGTAATCTTGAGGAACGCGCCTGAACCGAACCACCGACGTGAGCGACATGCCTAGGCGGAACCGGCGGGGATTGAGGGCCATATCGGCCGTGGCATCGTTTCGTTGTCTTTGCTAAGACCGCGCGCGGCGGAAGGCGCCGCGGCCGGCGTTGTCGCCAGCGTTTGGGTGCCAGGAGGGGACAGCATGGCCGGCGTCGATCTGAAGTCGCTGATCCGCACCATCCCCGACTATCCGAAGCCGGGCATCCTGTTTCGCGACATCACCACGCTGCTCGCCGATCCGGTCGGGCTTCGCGCCGCCGTCGACGGCCTGGTCTGGCCGTTCCTGACCTCCGGCATCGACTATGTCGCCGGCATCGAGGCGCGCGGCTTCATCCTCGGCGGCGCGGTGGCCCACGAGCTCGGCCGCGGCTTCGTGCCGATCCGCAAGAAGGGCAAGCTGCCGGCGCGGACCATCGGCCAGGACTACAGCCTCGAATACGGCGTCGACACGATCGAGATCCACGCCGATGCCATCCACGACGGCGCGCGCGTTCTGCTGGTCGACGACCTGATCGCCACCGGCGGTACGGCCGAGGCGGCGATCGAGCTGATCCGCCGGTCCGGCGGCGAGATCGTCGCGGCTGCCTTCGTCATCGACCTGCCCGACCTCGGCGGCGCGCAACGCATCGCCGCCAAGGACGTGGCCGTCCACACCCTCGTCAGCTTCGAAGGACATTGAGCGCATGCCCGAACTCCACATCTACATCGGCTACCGGGAGGTCTCGTCGTGGTCGATGCGCGCTGGTTGCCGCTGAGGAAGGTCGGGGTGCCGTTCGAGGAGACGCTGATCCGTTACCGTCTGCCGGAGCACAAGCAGCGCCTCGACGACCTTTCGCCGACCGGCAAGGTGCCGCTGCTCGTCCACCACCGCGACGGGATGGAGGTGAAAGTCTGGGATTCGCTCGCCATCGGCGAATATCTCGCCGACACCTTCGCCTATGCGCGGCTGTGGCCGGCCGACCCGATCGCGCGGGCCTTCGCGCGTTCCATATCGGCCGAGATGCACAGCGGCTTCCGGGCGCTTCGCGAGCATCTGCCGATGGCGCTTCTCGAGCGTTATCCGAAGACGATCGACGATCCCGATGCGCAAGCCGATATCGCGCGGGTTGCCGAGATCTGGCGGCAGGCGCGTGATAATTGGGGACGCAAGGACGGCGGACCCTGGCTTTTCGGCCACTACACTGTCGCCGACGGCATGTACGCTCCGATCGTCACGCGCTTCCGCACCTACGGCGTGACGCTCGATCCGATCTGCGAAGCGTATATGGAGGCGGTGCTTGCCGACGGCGATTTCAGTGACTGGGAGAAGCAGGCCGAAATCGACCCGCCCCAAGAGCCGCTAGCTGATTGACCGGAGCAGCAGCGGCACGTCGGCAGGCGAAGCTCAACCCGATCCTCGAGGTGGACTGTCGTCTCAACTCCACCCACACACCGGAGGACACTGTCACGCTCGCTGGAGGTGTCGGTTCAGCCGGTCTTCGCCTTCGCTACGAAGACGTGCCCCGTGTGGGTGAAGACTGGTTCGCCGGCCTGGTTGGTGCCGCGGGTCTCGATCGAGACGATGCCCCAGCCGGGCCGTGAGCCGGACTCCCGCTTGGCAGCGATCCGGCCGGTGAAGGTGATGGTGTCGTCGGGATAGACCGGCTTCAGCCATTTCAGATTGTCGAAGCCGGGCGAGGGGCCGAGCGGCGACGACGGCCTGCCGCTCGCCGCCGCGCGTTCGATCTCCCGGGCGAAATAGCGGGAAAACAGGCTCATCATCACCGAGGCCGTGTGCCAGCCGCTGGCGCAGAGCCCGCCGAGCAGGCTCGCCGTCGCCACCTCCTCATCGACATGGAAGCGCTGCGGATCGTAGCGCGTGGCGAAGCGCTTGATCTCCTCGCGCGTGAAGGTGTGGGCGCCGAGCTCGTGGGTGCTGCCGACGACGATCTCCTCATAGATCACGGGACGCGCCTTCCGAACATCACCGGATTCTCCATCCACATCACCACCTCGCCGGCCTGGTTGGTGACCTCGTGGCGAAAGCGGATGATGCCGATGTCGGGACGGCTCTTCGAGGGACGGGTTTCGATCACCGTCGATGTTCCCTTGAGGCGGTCGCCTGGCCTGACCGGCCGCCGCCATTTCAGCGTCTCGATGCCGGGCGAGCCCATGCAGCTCGAATTCGAGCAGGAACCCGTCGCAAAGCATGCGCATGAAGACGGCGCAGATGTGCCAGCCCGAGGCCGACAGCCCGGCGATCAGGTCGGTCGGCGGGGCCCGCTCGTCGAGATGATAGGGCTGCGGATCGAACTCGGCGGCGAAGGCGATAATATCGGCCCGCTCCACCCGCCACTCCGGCAGGGGAAGAACGTCGCCGATCAGAAAATCCTCGAAATGGCGCAGGCCCATGGATGATGTCCTAGCCTCGCGCGCCACTGCGATCAACGGTCCGCAGGGCTCCCCCGGCGGCGAGCAACCGAATTTCGGGTTTTCAGCGCGGCGGATGCGAGCTATAGGTCGGTCACTCCTCCGTTTCTTGAGAACTCCTCGTGAACATGTTTGCATTCGCCCGGCAGCACGCCCGGGCGCTGGCCTTTGGCGGGCTGCATGCCTTCTACTCCGCTCCGGGTCAGACGTTCTGCATCGGCTTGTTCGTCACCTCGTTCGGCGCCGATTTCGGCCTCGACCCGGCGGCGGTCGGCGCCCTCTATCTCGGGGCAACGCTCGCCTCGGCGGCGACGCTGCTCTTCGTTGGCCACTGGATCGACCACATCCGCCTCGTCCATTTCAGCGCGGCCGTCGTTGTCGGCATCGGCATTGCGTGTCTGGTGACGGCAGCCGCGACCGGTCCTGCGACCCTGTTCCTCGCCTTCTACCTGCTCAGGCTTACCGGCCAGGGCCTGATGGTGCATGTCGAAGCGACGGCGACCGCCCGGGCCTTCGATCGCGAGCGAGGACGCGCGCTCGGCATCACGGCGCTGGGTGTTCCGCTCTCCGAGGTCGTGTTCCCGCCGCTGGCGGTCGCCGGAATCGCGGCGATCGGCTGGCGTCCGACCTACGCGCTGATGGGCGCGGTCGCGCTGCTTGTCCTGCTGCCGCTTACCCAGTGGCTGCTCTCCGGTATCGCGCGGGGGCCACGCGAGGAGAGGGGAGCCAACGGCGCCCTGCGTCGGCTGATCGAGGGGTTGGCGGTGCTGCTTCGGTCCCGTTACGTGTGGGCCGCGCTTCCGGCCATGGCGATCTTCCCCTTCTACGCCACCGCCATCATGTTCCACATCACCAATATCGCCGGGATCCGCGGCTGGCCGGTAAGCCTGGTCGCGGCGAGTTTCCCGGTGATGGCGCTTGCCAATGTCTCGGGCCTCTTCATCTCCGGCCAGATCATCGACCGCGTCTCGGCCCGCAGGATGTTTCTGTTCCAGACCTTGCCGATGCTCTGCGGTGTCGTTGTGCTCGGCGCGGTAACCGAATCCTGGGCGCTGCCGGTGACCATGGGGCTGATCGGCTTCAGCGGGGGCTTGTCGAAGACCACTCTTACCGCGATGTGGGCCGAACTGTTCGGCACCGAGACGCTCGGCACGATCCGCAGCGCCGTTACCATGTACATGGTTTTCGCCTCGGCGCTGGCTCCGTTCGTGCTCGGCGCCGCACTCGCCGCCGGGTGGAGCATCGCCACCGTGATGGCCTGGTTCGCGGTCGTCGGGGTCATCCTGATCATGCCGCCGATGGTGGCCGAGCGCTACGCTTTCCGTTGAGGCCGGCTATCACTTGCGCTCGCCGCCGATGCTGATCGCACAGCAGCCGGCAGGGCTCGTCATAGGGCACCCGCCAGCCGTGGCGGGTGCCGTTCTGGATCACCGTATCGCCGGCCTCGAGGTCGACCGTCTTGTCGTCGTCGAGGACCATGATCACCCGCCCCGACACCACGTAGACGAAATCGATCGAGTCGGTCCGGTGCATGCCGGGATGGTCGGGCTCCATGACCTCCATCAGCCCGGGCAGTTTCTCTTTCGCCTCGGCGAGCGCGGCGGCCTGATCGAGGTCGGCGGGCTTCGGCGTCGAGTTCGGGCGGCACGGTGATCAGTTCGAAACGGTAGCCGCCCGCCGCGGGAAACCACGTCCGGTAGGGCGGCTCGACGCCCCGGTCGGGATACACCGGCGTCTTGTCCTCGCCCCAGAAATAGACGAATTCCGCGCCCGGCATCATGGCGACCGTCATCGGCTCGACGACGCCATCACTGACCACGGTCGAGTTGCCTTCGGCGGACGTTCCGGTGACCACCCGCCTGATGCCAGCCTTTGTCATCCGTTCGTCCTCCTTTCCGTTCAGACGTTGAACCTGAACAGCATCACGTCGCCGTCCTCGACGACGTAGTCCTTGCCCTCGTCGCGCGCCTTGCCGGCTTCCTTGGCCGGCCTGCTCGCCGCCGAGGCCGACGATAGTCGTCATAGGCGATGGTCTGGGCGCGGATGAAGCCCCTCTCGAAGTCGGTGTGGATGGCGCCGGCGGCCTGCGGCGCCTTGGTGCCCTTCGCGATCGTCCAGGCGCGCGCCTCCTTCGGCCCGGCGGTGAAGTAGGTGATCAGGCCGAGCAGGTCGTAGCCGGCGCGGATCACGCGGTCGAGGCCCGGCTCCTCCAGGCCGAGGCGTGTCGAGGAACTCGCGCTGCTCGGCGTCGGCAAGCTGGGCGATCTCGGCCTCGATCGCCGGCCGAGATGACGACGCAGCCGGCGCCCTCCGCCGCCGCCATCGCCGCGACCCGCTGCCGAATAGCGCGTTGCCGGTCGCGGCCGACGGCCTCGTCGACGTTGCAGACGTAGAGCACCGGCTTGGCGGTCAGCAGGTTGAGCGCCGGAAAGTCGGCCTCCTCGCCCTTCGGCGACCTCGGCGAGGCGGGCCGGCTTGCCGTCGGCGAGCAGCGTCGAGCGCGGCTCCATCAGCGCCACCTCGGCCTTCGCCTCCTTGTCGCCGGCCTGCGCGCGCTTGCGCAGCGGCGTCACGCGCCGCTCGAGGCTGGCGAGGTCGGCGAGCATCAGCTCGGTTTCGACCGTCTCGGCGTCGGCGACCGGGTCGACGCGGCCCTCGACATGGGTGACGTCGTCGTCCTCGAAGCAGCGCAGCACATGGACGATGGCGTCGACCTCGCGGATGTTGGCCGAGGAACTGGTTGCCCAGGCCTTCGCCCTTGGAGGCGCCGCGCACGAGGCCGGCGATGTCGACGAAGCTCGAGCCGGGTCGGCACGATCTGCGCCGACTTGGCGATCGCCGGCGATGCGCGTCGAGGCGCGGGTCGGGCACGGCGACCTCGCCGGTGTTCGGCTCGATCGTGCAGAACGGATAGTTCGCCGCCTGCGCCGCCGCGGTCGCGGTCAGCGCGTTGAAGAGGGTCGACTTGCCGACGTTCGGCAGGCCGACGATGCCGCATTGAAAACCCATGGGAAGTTGCTGCTCTGTGGCTGGGCGATTGGAGGAGGTCGTTGTGCCGCGCCGATAGCGCGGTGACGGCGCCGAGGCAATCCCGCAAGTCGGTCACCCGCCGAAAAGCTTCCTCAGGCCGCGGGCGAGCGGGCCTTCATCCGGTTTCTGATCTGGTTCAGAGGGTGATTCCGCTTTTGGACGGACCGCATTGTTCTCGCTCGGTTTTTCCTTGCGGGGGATGTCCTTGCCGAGCGCTTCGTGGACGCGGTTGGCGAAGGTCGGGTCCTTGCCTTCAGCGAGAAGCGGCGCGTTGTCGGCGATCGCCTCGATCAGCGGGTCGAGCCAGGCGTGATCGGCCTTGGCGAAGTCGTGCAGCACGTGGATCGGCACCATCTCCTTGACGCCGGGATGGCCGACGCCGATCCGCAGGCGGCGGAACTCGTTGCCGATCGCCCCGCCGATCGAGCGGAGGCCATTGTGACCGGCGACGCCGCCCCCTGCCTTCATGCGGATCTTGCCGGGTGCCAGGTCGACCTCGTCGTGGATGACGAGCACGTCGCCGGAATCGAGCTTGTAGAAGCGCATGGCCTCGCCCACCGCCCGGCCGGACTCGTTCATGTAGGTCTGCGGCTTGACGCAGCAGCACCTTCTCGCCGGCCAGCATGCCGTCCGAGATCTCGGCGTGGAATTTCCGCCGCCACGGACCGAAGCCGTGGCGGCGGTGAATCGCGTCGGCTGCCATGAAGCCAACATTGTGCCGGTTGCCGGCATACTGAGAGCCGGGATTGCCGAGGCCGACGAGGAGCAGCATCGGGCGGTCTCCCGGGCTCGAGACGCGGCCCTGCGTCAGTCCTTTTCTTCGCCGCCCTCCGGCTCAGCTGCGGCCGCAGCCTCCTCGGCGCCCTCGGGGACTTCGCCGGCTGCCGCAGCGGCTTCCGCGGCCGCCCGGATCTCTTCCTTGACGCCGGCCGGCGCGGCGACGGTGGCGACCGTGAAGTTGCGCTCGATCGTCGGCTTGACGCCCTCGGGCAGGCGTGATCGTCGAAATGTGAAGCGAGTCGTTGATATCGAGGCCGGTCAGATCGGCGACGATGTGGTCAGGGATGGCGTCGGCCGGGCATTCCAGCTCGACGCGGTGGCGGACGACGTTGAGCACGCCGCCGCGGTTGATGCCCGGCGAGGCCGCTTCGTTGACGAAATGCACCGGCACGTCGACGGTGATCGTCGACCCGGCCGCGAGCCGCAGAAAGTCGACGTGAAGCGGCCGGTCGGCGACCGGATGGAGCTGGAAGTCGCGCGGCAGCGTGCGGATGGTCTCGCCGTCGACGTTGATCTCCGCCACGGTGGTCATGAAGCCGCCGGCGTGGACCTTGAGGTCAAGCTCGCGGTAGGGCAGGGAGATCGGCAATCGGGGGTTCCTTGCCGCCGTAGATGACGGCCGGGAACATGCCTTGACGGCGGACTGCGCGGGCGGCCCCCTTGCCCACCTTGTCGCGGACCGTCGCCGTGAGCTGGTAACTAGCGCCCATCGGACAACTCCTTAAACTGTTGAAAGACCCGCCCCGATGGCGGGATCCTTGGCCAGCGGTGCCTCCAGGGGTGCCGGCGCGGCCGAGCCGGCTTATAGGCGAGGCGCGTTGAAAAGGCAAACAGTCGGTGCGGCCCGAGTCAGTCGAACAGGCTCGACACCGACTTCTCGTCGGCGGTGCGGTTGATCGCCTCGCCGATCAGGTTGGCGATGCTGCAGACGCGGATATTGCGCGGCGCTGCCTCGATCGCCTCGGTCGGCTGGATCGAGTCGGTGATGACCAGCTCCTCGAGCTTCGACGCGATGATCCGCGCCACCGCGCCGCCGGACAGGACGCCGTGGGTGCAATAGGCGAGCACCGAGCTGGCGCCCCGGTCGATCAGCGCCTCGGCGGCGTTGCACAGCGTGCCGCCCGAATCGATGATGTCGTCGAACAGGATGCAGTGCCGCCCCTCGACGTCGCCGATGATGTTCATCACCTCGGACTCGCCCGGCCGCTCGCGCCGCTTGTCGACGATGGCGAGCGGCGCATCGAGCCGCTTGGCCAGCGCGCGGGCGCGCACCACGCCGCCGACGTCGGGCGAGACCACCATGACATTGGTCGACGTCGTGGTGCTCCTTGATGTCGCGGGTCGATCACCGGCACCGAGAACAGGTTGTCGGTGGGGATGTCGAAGAAGCCCTGGATCTGGCCGGCATGCAGGTCGAGGGTGAGCACCCGGTCGGCGCCGGCGCGGGTGATCAGGTTGGCGACCAGCTTGGCCGAGATCGGCGTGCGCGGTCCCGGCTTCCGGTCCTGGCGGGCATAGCCGAAATAGGGGAGCACCGCGGTGATGCCGCTTGGCCGAGGCGCGACGGAGCGCGTCGATGATGATCAGCAGCTCCATCAGGTGGTCGTTCGCCGGATAGCTGGTCGACTGGATGACGAAGACGTCCTCGCCGCGGACGTTCTCCTTCATCTCGACGAAGATCTCCTGGTCGGCGAAGCGGCGGACCATGCACTTGGCGAGGGGGACTTCGAGATAGGCCGACGATCGCCTCGGCCAGAGCGCGGTTGGAATTGCCGGCGACGAGTTTCATGCGGACCTGGCCCGTGGGAGAATCGGCCGGGCGGGCGGGGGCACGCCACCGGCAGGGCGCCGGTATGTAACAAGGCGGTTGCCCCAGTGCAAACCCGGAAACGGCGCTAGCCGGGGCGTCCCCTTAGCCGCCCACCCACTGCAGCAGCTGGGCGATGGTTTTCTTGGCCGCGAGGTTTACCGTCTCGTGGCCGATGCCGGTCCACGGATCGCCGCTTGGCGCGCCGCCGGCCTCCTGGCCGGTGATTCGGTGGAGCCGGGTGCCGTTCCGGTCGACCACGTCCCAGACATAGACCAGCCTGGTTGACGGGCCGTCGGCGACCGCCGAGATGAAGCCGCGCACCTCGTAGACCTTGCGACGGATCGTTGTTGGGGACGACGTTGAGATGCTGGGCGACCGCTTCGCGGTTGAGCGCCGTGGAAAGCGCCTGGAGGATGGGGACCGGCACGCCTTCGACCGGGGCGAAGGCGAACACCGCCGCCGACCCGGTCACCGGAGCCTTGACCGAGGGCTGGTTCGGACCCGGTGCGAATCGCGTTGCCGTGCAGCCGGCGAGAAACACCGCCGCAACCAGAAGCACTGCTAAGCCGCGTCGGTTCCAGCGCAATCCCGTCATCCAAGCAAACCCCGACACGTCCCCGAAGCCTGTCTAGCTCCATTCCCCACGGTGGTCCAGAATTGCGGCAACAATCGATTCAGGGGGCGACGCCGGCTTCGGCGCCGTTGGTTGCATCGGTTATTCGAGGGTGATCGCTGCGAGCAGACGCCCATAGTCGCCTTCGCCGCGATGGGTCGCCCGGCGATAGGAGAAGAAACGCTCCTCGTCGGCATAGGTGCAGTGCCGGATATCGGCGGCAAGCACGCCGGAGGCTAGCAGTCGCGCCACAATGAAACCCGGCAGGTCGAACATGGCGTGGCCCTCGCGTTCCGACGGGCGGAAGAAGCGACTGTTTGCCGCGTCCACCTTCTCGAAGGCCTCGATCAGTTCGGGGCCGACCTCGTAGTTTGCCTTCGAGATCGTCGGGCCAAGAACCGCGACAATTCGTTCGCGCTCGGCACCGAGCTTCTCCATCGCGACGATGGTCGATTCGAGGATGCCCGCCAGCGCTCCGCGCCAGCCGGCATGGGCGGCGGCGACCACGCGGGCGGCGGAATCGGCGAAGAGGATCGGGCCGCAATCGGCCGTGCCGACGCCCACCGCGATGCCGGGCCGGTTGGTGACCACGGCGTCGGCTTGCGGTCCCTTGCCGACCTCCCAAACCGCCTCGACGGTGAAGGCCTCGGTGCCGTGCACCTGATAGGGCGTGGCCAGCTTGTCGTGCTGGACGCGGAGGGTGCGGGCCGCCCGGGCGCGGTTCTTGAAGACGAAGCCCTTGTCGTCCTTGGAGCCCACCCCGCAATTGAGGCTCTTGTAGATGCCGGACGACACGCCGCCTTCGCGGGTGAAGAACCCGTGGTGGATGGCGGGGAGCGCTTCGAGAAGGCCATGGGTCAGCGGTCGAGGCTTGACCGCTTCGCCGCTCCAAGAGACTCGCCCTGATTTGAGCACCGGTCCGATTCCCTACCTTGTTGAGGGAACATCGTCGTCGAAGGCAGGAAGCGCAAGACCCGGTTCTGCGATGGCGAGCACCTTGAACAGTCGGCCCATGGCCTTCGGCCCGCAGAGCCGCTCGACGGCCGCCTCGATTGCCGCCTGGGTCGCGGCGTCCTTGCCGGCGCCGAGATGGACCGCCCGCTCCATGATGCCGAGGCGCGCCAGGAACGCACCTTGGCTCATCACCGGGCGGGAGACGGCCCCGGTCTCGTCCGCGGTTTTGGAGAGGGCGGTGAAATCCACGTGCGCCGTCAGGTCGGCTTCGCCCGGGGCAGCGAGTGGATCGTCAAAGCGGTGCCGGCGCACCGCCTGCAGAGTGTCGCCGGAAGCGGGGCCCTCGTAGCCGTAGTCGATGAACAACCCCGCCCCGCCGTTCGCGGCAATGTGCGCGGCAAGCGTCTGCATGATTGCGGTCGCGGCGGGCGAGGTTTCGACAACGGTGTCGGTCCTGTCGGGCGAACCCACCTCCCGGATCTCTTTGACGGGCGTGGCTCGCCGCAATCCAAAGACGAGCCGCCCCCCGTCATCGATGCCGACCATCCGCTCCGCCCACCCTTCGCGCGTCAGGACGAACTGGCGGATCGGCAGCGCGTCGAAGAATTCGTTGGCGATGACGATGAGCGGGCCGGGCGGCAGCTCATCGATCCGCGCCTGCCATGTCACATTCGATCCACAGGCCGCCAGCGCCACCTCCTGCGCCGCGCGAAGCCGCGAGCTCGTCTCGACCAGGTGAATGCGGGCCGCTTTGCCGAAGGCCGGCCGGATGCGCGCGGCGCGGATGAGATCAGCCATCAGGGTGCCGCGACCCGGCCCAAGCTCCGCGAGCACGAAGGGCGCGGGCGCGCCCATCGCCTTCCAGGCGAGGGCGGTCCAGGCGCCGATCAATTCGCCGAACATCTGGCTCACTTCCGGTGCGGTAATGAAATCGCCGCTCCGGCCGAACGGATCGCGGGTGAGGTAGTAGCCGTGCTCGGGATCGCCGAGGCACGCCGCCATGTACTCGGCGACGGTGATCGGCCCGTTGGCGCGGATCTGCGCGATCAGCTTTTCGGCTAGCGGTGTCACTCGGCGGCCGTGTGGGCGGCCGGCTTCCGGCGCGACGCCCACACCATCAGCGCGATGCCGGCAAAGATCATCGGGATCGACAGAAGCATGCCCATCGTCAGGCCGCCCGCCAGGTAGCCGATCTGGATGTCGGGCTGGCGGAAGAACTCGACGAAGGTACGGGCGACGCCATAGCCGGTGGCGAAAGCGCCGGAGACGAAGCCGGGGGTCTGAAGCTTGTGGTAGCGGTGGGTGAGGATGCGGAGCACGATGAAGAGCGCGACGCCTTCCAGGCCTGCTTCATAGAGCTGGCTCGGATGTCGCGGCTCCGGTCCGCCCGCCGGAAAGATGATCGCCCACGGCACGTCGGTGACGCGCCCGAACAGCTCGCCGTTGACGAAGTTGGCGAGCCTGCCGAGGAACAGCCCGAAGGTCACCGACGGCGCGATGACGTCGATCAGCGACCAAGTGGGGATGCGCCGCACCCGCGAGAACAGCACCATCGCGAGCACGGTGCCGAGGAAGCCGCCGTGAAACGACATGCCGCCCTGCCACAGGGCGAAGACCTCGAGCGGATGCGCGGTGTAGCGAGGCAGATCGTAGAAGAGCACATAGCCGATCCGCCCGCCGAGAATGATGCCGAGCGTGCACCAGACGACGAAGTCGTCGATGTCGGCCGGCTTCATCGGCGAGCCGGCCGCACCCCACAGGCGTTGATTGCCTACCAGCCGCTTGGCGTACCACCAGCCGAGGAAGATGCCGACGATATAGGCAAGCGCATACCAGCGTAGCGAGAACGGACCGATCTCGATCAGCACCGGGTCGAAGGCGGGAAACGGGATGGCGAACAGGGGCATGGAGGGAGGGACCCGTTGGTTGTCGCCGGCTCAGCGGAGGCCGCCGGTGGCGGGGAGCGGTCGCACAATTGCCTTCTTCACAGATGTGACTCCCGCCCGCAAGATCGTGGGCGGCCCGGCTTGCGGGTCGACCTTGAGGTCACCATAGTAGCCTGGATGCCGGTTTTCCTGGCGCGGAGACACTGATCATGACCCAGACCTCGAACCGTATGTTCGACGAATTGGCCAGGCTGATGACCGAGGCCGCCAATGTTGCCCAGGGCGTGGGCCGGGAAGCGAGCACCGCGTTCCGCTCCCAGGCGGAACGGTGGATCGCCGACCTCGATCTGGTCAGGCGCGACGAGTTCGACGCGGTCAAGGAAATGGCTTCGAAGGCGCGGGCGGAAAACGAAAAGCTGGTAGCGCGGATCGCCGATCTCGAGGCCCAGCTGGCAGCCGCGGCAAAGAAGCCGGCCGTCACGGCAAAGTCGGCGGAAAAGAAGTCCGCCTCGGCCAAGACGACGGGCAGGACCCGCCGTACAACGCGAAAAACCCCGTCGTCGGAAACCTGAGCCGGCGAAGAGATCGACGGATTTTCGCTTGTTGAAAAAGCGCGTACGGTTCCATCCCATCTTGGCGCATGAGCATTTTCGCGCCTATATACTGATTCTTAACAAAGATTCGCGGCCGGCGTGTCGTCTCGACAGGCGATTCGTTGTGAACCGCGGATATCGATGAAACGGTAGACGCCGTTCTCCAACCGTCGCAGGTTATTGATGACCTTCATCGACATCGAACAGGAGCGACAGTCACATCCGGTTGATGTGATTGAGCATATCGCTGCGCTCCACGACTGGACCTTCGAACGGGCCGGCGAGGATGAGATCACCATCTCCGTCGCCGGCGGATGGTCCGACTATCACGTGTCGTTCTCGTGGATGGAGGAGAAGGAGGCGATCCATCTCGCCTGCGCCTTCGATCTCAAGGTGCCCGATACGCGGATCGTCGAGGTGATGCGGCTCCTGACGATGGTCAACGAGCAGATGTGGATCGGCCACTTCGACCTGTGGAGCGCCGAGGGCGTGATCATGTTCCGCCAGGCGCTCCTGCTCTCCGGTGGCGCCGAGCCCAACGCCCATCAGGTGGAGCGCCTGCTGCTCACCGCCATCGAGGCCTGCGACCGCTATTTCCAGGCTTTCCAGTTCGTCGTATGGGCCGGCAAGGACGCCGGCGAGGCGCTCGACGGCGCACTCTTCGAGACCGTCGGCGAGGCGTGAGCCGCGGCTATCCGAAGTTGATGACCTCGATGTCGCTGTGGGTCAGGTGGGGATGGCCCGGCAGCTTGGCGAGGACGATTCCTGCTAATGACCCGTTCCCGTCGGAGTCGTAGATCAGCGCGCCGTCGCTTGTGTAGATGATCCGCTGGTCGGGCGTCGTCGCGTGGCCGCCCTTGTGGAACTCCGCCTTGGTGAGGACGTGATTGTCGAGGAAGCCGTCGAATTCGTTCCGGTCGAGTGCGATGATGTCCTCGCCGTGCTTGAAGTCTTCGATGGTGTTGACCTTGGCGATGGCGGGGCTGGAAAAGGCGAATGTGTCATCGCCCTTGCCGCCCCACATCTTGGCGCCTCCCTGATCGTCTTCCAGCCGGTCGGCGCCGCGACCGCCGTAGATCATGTCCTTGCCGGCGCCGCCGTCGAGAGTGTCGGGTCCGTCGCCTCCCTTGATCAGATCTTTGCCGCCGCCGCCGTTGATGAAATCGGGACCACCGCGGCCGAGGATCGTATCGTTGTATTCGGAGGGAAATGCCTGGCCGGGGATTGACTCACTGGGCGAAAATGCGTCGGGTCCGTTCGTCCCGATGATCTTGTGGTCCGTCTCGCTGATGGCGCTCTTCAGCACCTTGAACCAGCCGTTGTTCTGCGAGCCGTCAGGGGCGGCGTTGTACCAGTCCCAGCCGAGATAGACGATCTGCCCGGCGCCGAACGGGATGTCGGCCACGGCGACGCCCGAGCCGATCTTGTAGAGGTCGAGCGCGTTCGCGGGCATGCTGGCGTCATAGAGCGTGGCGGTCGTGTCGTTCGCCAGGATCGTCGCGGCATCGTTGTCGAAGGTCGTCCCTGCCGTCGCAGCCTGTTTGTCGAGCGTCTCCAGACTGAACACGCTTCCGCCGCCGCTTAGCGAAAACCCGAAGACCGCGTTGAGGAAATCAGTGTCGTGGGTGCCGTCGTCGCCGCTGATCACCAGGGTGCCGCCCTTGCCCACGAAATCGCGGATCACCTTGATCAACGCATTGGTTAGCCCGATCCCTCCGTTCTCCATCTCGGGGATGACAAGCACCTGGCGGCCGTCGAGCGCGGTGGCAAAGCCCTGCGCCAATTCGTCGGTGAACGTCTTGACGCTGTAGCCGTCCGCCTTGAGGGTCGATTTGAGGTTGTGATATTCCTGCCCCGGCGCGGTATCGACATAGGCGCCGTTGGCGAAGATGGCGATCTTGGCTTGCGGGAGTTTTTCGACGGCGACGGACATGGTTTCCTCCACCCCGCTGAAAGGCGGACGCTGACGCTGTCGCCTGCACGCAATCTACTCCTGGACCGGGCGCCCGCCTAGCGGCATCTTGCGCCAGCGTCACCGCTGTGATTTTCGATGGGGCTCAACGACCCCGTTCCCTCACCGTAGAAGTCGCAGCCATGGATCTTTCCTCCGTCTCTTCGCGCCAAAGGCCCCTCATCCTTGTCGGCGCGGGCAAGATGGGCGGCGCCCTGCTCGCCGGCTGGCTCGACGGCGGCCTCGATCCGAAGGCGGTTATCGTCGTTGATCCTTCGCCACCTCAGGACAGCGTGTCGCTTCTGGCTGAAGCGGGCATCCCGATCCACGCCGTGCCGCCATCGGGTGTCGCGGCTCGCGTCATCGTGCTGGCCGTCAAGCCGCAGATCATGGCGGACGCACTTCCCGGCCTGCGGTCGCTGGTCGGCGACGAAACGACCGTGCTGTCGATCGCCGCCGGCACGACGCTCGCTAGGCTTGAGGCGGGGCTCGGCCCGGCGGCGATCGTCCGCTCGATCCCCAATACGCCCGCCCAGGTCGGCCGGGGCATCGCCGCCGCCGTTGCCAACCCCCGCGTGAATGAGGAGGGTAAGGCGCTGGTCGATCGGCTGCTTGGCGTCGTCGGTGAGGTGGTCTGGGTGACGGACGAGGCGATGATCGATGCGGTGACGGCCGTGTCGGGCTCGGGACCCGCCTATGTGTTTCTGCTGACCGAATGCCTTGCTGAGGCGGCGGTCGAACTGGGCCTGCCGGCGGATGTCGCTGCGCGCCTGGCCCGCGCCACCGTGGAGGGGGCCGCGGAACTGATGCATCGCTCCGACCTTGCGCCGGCGGAGCTTCGCCGCAACGTGACCTCGCCCGGCGGGACGACCGCTGCGGCGCTTGCCATTCTCATGGCTGAGGACGGCATGGCTGGCCTGATGAAAGAGGCAGTCGCTGCGGCGAGGAGACGGTCCGAGGAACTGTCGGGCTGATCGCCGCGACAATTCCCGCCTCGCCCTTGCCATCCTCTCCGCTACATTGGATACCAGGCGCAAGAGAGGGAGAAGCGGCATGGCGAAGGCTTCGAAGCGCACGACACGAAGCACCGGCGCGCGCAGTACGGGATCGCGAACCACCGGCGCGTCCGACCCCAGAGACGCGATCATCGACGCCTTCATGGCGCTTGCCGCCGAGCGGTCCGTCCGGTCCATCGGTCTCGGCGACATCGCCGATCGTGCCGGGATCTCGCTGGCGGCGCTCCGCGAGGCGTATGGTGGTAAGCTCGGTATCCTCGCCGGCTTTGCCCGGCGCATCGATCTGGCGGTCCTCGCCGACGGTCCGGCCGACCCGGAGAGCGAGCCGCGTGATCGCCTGTTCGAAATCATGATGCGGCGGTTCGACGCGCTGGCACCCTATAAGCCGGCCATCGACCGCATGGCGCATTCCGCCCGCTGCGATCCGGGCCTCGCGGCCGTCCTTCACCGCCTGGCGGCGCGTTCCCAGAAGTGGACGCTGGTCGCCGCCGGTATCCGCTTCGGTGGCCTAGGCGGTCGCGTCGCCGTCGAAGGCGCGGTCCTCGCCTATGCGGAGACGATGCGGGCGTGGCTCGACGACGACGATCCGGATCTCGGCCGCACGATGGCGGCGCTCGATCGGGCGCTGCGGCGCGGGGAGCGGGGCATGCGGATGCTCTCCGACCTATGCTCGCTGCTGCCGCGGTTTGACCGGCGACGCCGTCGCCGTCGCTCGTCCGACGAAGCCGCGATGGGTTGACGTCGGCCCGGATTTGACGGGCGGCCTCGAAATGGCGCATCGCCGCCGCCGTTGAGTATCGGTCTCTGCCATGATACGGCGCCACCCGCGAAAAACGGCGGGGGCACCGGCATGGGCGGCCAGGCGGCAGAAACGATTACCTTCGACGATTTCCTCAAGGTCGATATCCGCGTCGGCACGGTGGTCGAGGCGCGGCCGTTTCCCGAAGCGCGCAAGCCTGCCCTGCTACTGCTCGTCGACTTCGGCCCGGACATCGGCGTCAAGAAGACCTCGGCGCAGATCACCAAGAACTATTCGCTGGAGGAGCTGGTCGGCCGTCAGGTTGCCGCGGTCGTCAACTTCCCGCCGCGCCAGATCGGCCCGATGATGTCGGAGGTTCTTACCCTTGGTTTCCCCGACGAAGCCGGCGAAGTGATGCTGATTACTCCCGACCGCAAGGTGCCGAACGGCGGCCGGCTCTACTAGGCGCGCGTCAGGCCGGAATGACCACCCGCACCCGGAGGCCGCCGATCGGGCTCTGGTCGAGGGTGATGTCTCCGCCGTGGCTGCGGGCGATGTCGCGGGCAATGGCGAGGCCGAGGCCGGTCCCGCTCTCGTCGATGTTGCGGGCGTGATCGCCGCGGTAGAACGGCTTGAACACCGCCTCGCGCTCTTCCAGTGGCACGCCGGGGCCGTCGTCGTCGACCTTGATCGTCAACAGCCCGTTCTCATGCGTGCCCGTGACCATGACGCGGTTTCCGTGGCGCACGGCGTTCTTGACGAGATTGGTGAGGCATCGCTTGAAGCCGTGCGGCCGTACCTTGACGGTGGGGTCGCCGGAGAAATTGATGGTCGCGTCATGACCGGCGAGACGGACCTCGCTGCCGATCTCGCGGAGCAGCATGTCGATATCGGTCGGCTTGGCCTCCTCCCCGGCGTCGCCGCGGGCGAAGGCGAGGTAGCCTTCCAGCATGCGGTTCATGTCGTCGACGTCCCTGACGAGATCGTCGACGTCCACCCTGTCCTCGACCAGGGCGAGCTGAAGACGGAAACGCGTGAGAATGGTCCTGAGATCATGGCTGACGCCGGCGAGCATGGCCGTACGTTGCTCGATCTGGCGGTCGACGCGCTCGCGCATCTCGTGGAAGGCGACCGTCGCCCGGCGCACTTCGCGGGCGCCGCGCGGCGGGAAGTCGGGAACCGCCCGGCCTTTGCCGAACTCGTCGACCGCGCTGGCCAGTCTGAGGATGGGGCGGATCTGGTTGCGCAGGAAGATGATGGCGATGGTGAGGAGCACGACGCTGATCCCCACCATCCAGGCGAGGAAGGCGAAGGAATTGGAGGCGTAGGTCTGGCTCCGCCGGGCGAACACGCGGAGCACCTTGTCGTCGAGCTGGATGCGGATCTCGACGAGGTTCGATCGCCCGACCGTGTCGATCCAGAACGGTTTGCCGATCTGCTTGGTGATCTCTCTGCTGAAGTTGCGGTCGAGCTGCGAGAAGAAGGGCTTGGGCCCGGCGGGTGGCAAGGGGCCGGGTGGCAGCACTGCGATCCTCAAGTTGAGCCTGTCATCGGCGATCCGGGCGAGTTCCTCGTAGTCGGTGTCCTGCGGATAGGTCTCGAGAACGTCGATGATCGCAGCGATATCGGCGACTACCGCGGCCGACAGGCGGGCCGTCACCGTTTGCCAGTATTCCTCCATGAACACGAAGGCGACCACCGTCTGGATGACGGCGACCGGCGTGATGATGATGATCAGCGAGCGGGCGTAGAGGCCCTTCGGCATCGCGTTGCCGAGCCGGCGCGCGAAACGCCGGTAGGCGGCGCGAATGCCACGGCGCGGGGGAGGGCCGGTCTCGACCGTGCTGGCCATTGCGCCTGCATCCCCCGCCGACGACGCTTCCATCTTCTAGAACGCGATGGTCAGCCGATACCCTATGCCGCGCACGGTTTGAAGATAGAGCGGATTGGTCGGGTCGGCTTCGATCTTGCGGCGAAGGCGGTTGATCTGGACGTCGACGGTTCGTTCGCCGGACGGGCCGCCGCTGGCAATCAGCTCGGTGCGCGGTACCGTTTCGCCCGGCGCCGCGGCGAAGATCGCCATGATCTGCTTCTCGCGGTCGGTGAGGTGGATCACTTCGGTTCCCTTGCGAAGCTCCAGCCGTTCACGGTTGAAGGTGTAGGGACCGAAGCGCACAGCCTCGATCAGCGGCGTCGCCGGCGGTTGGCCACGTTTCAGAATGTTGTTGATCCGCAGGAGCAGTTCCCGCGGCTCGAACGGTTTGGCAAGATAGTCGTCGGCGCCGATATTCGAGACCTTCGATGCGGGCATCGGTTTCCGCCCGCGCCGTCAGCATCAGGATCGGCACGTTCATCGTCTCGCGCAGGCTCCGGGTCAGTTCGAGGCCCGTCTCGCCGGGCATCATCACGTCGACGATGAGGAGGTCGAATTCGAGCCCCGCCAGCCGGCGCCGGGCATCGCCGGCGTCGCTCGCGGCGGTGACCCGGAACCCGCGCTCGCCGAGATAGCGGGAGAGGAGGTCGCGGATGCGGTTGTCGTCGTCGATGACGAGGAGGTGGGGGGCGCTGGCGTCGAGCGCCACGTCGCCGGAGGCGGCCGGTGCCGATGCTTCAGTGTTCATTGTCATGAGCCGATCAGTCGCGCGACCATATCGCGTTCCTCCCCGTCGACGACGCTCCGCAGGAACCGTTCAGCGCCTTCCCGCTCGGTCGGCGACAGCGCCTCCAGCGCGGCCGCGATCCGCCGCTCCTGCGGCGCGAGCAATCGGAGGGCGAGCGCCCGTCCGGTCTCGGTGGGATAGAGCAGGCGCTGGCGGCGGTCCTGCGGCCCCTGCACCTGTTCGATGAAGCCGCCGTCGACGAGCTGTTTCAGGACCCGCCCGAGGCTCTGCTTGGTGATCTTCAGGATGTCCAGGAGGTCGGCGACGCGAATGCCGGGATGCCGGTTGACGAAATGGATCACCCGATGATGGGCGCGGCCGAAGCCGTAGCCGGCAAGCACGGTGTCCGGATCGGAGATGAAATCGCGATAGGCGAAGAACAAGAGCTCGATGAAGGTGATCTCCGGGCGATCGTCGACCGACAGCGGCTGGTCGATCAGATGCTCGCGTCGGTGAAGCGAGCGCCCTGGCGGGTCGTCCACCTTGAAAATTACGTCAGCCATGTTGACATATTTTTTTGCGTTTGTTACTGAAAGTGCGCTGATGACGAAACAATCCGCCGCACCCTTTAAGTTGGCAGGCTGTTGCGCCCATCATGTGGCGGGCACAATATCGGCGAATGCGGGGCGACGCAAAACACCGTAGCGGCTTGGCCGCCCGGTGACCAATTGACCAGGAGCCGCCCCGGCGCGGCCTTTCCAGGGAGAAAACGACGATGGCGGGTCCGGCTTTTCACGATCGCCCCGGCGTCATCTGGATGAACGGCGAGTTCGTGCCGTGGACGCGACGCCAAGGTTCATGTCCTGTCGCACGGGCTGCACTATGCCAGCTGCGTGTTCGAGGGCGAGCGCGCCTATGGCGGCGAGATCTTCAAGCTCGACCGAGCACACCGAGCGGCTGCACAACTCGGCGGACATGCTCGGCTTCGAGATTCCCTACTCGGTCGAGGAGATCAACCAGGCGTGCAATGAGCTTCTCGCGCGCCAAGGGCACGCCGACGCCTATGTCCGGCCGATCGCCTGGCGCGGCAGCGAGATGATGGGCGTCTCCGCCCAGGAGACCACGATCAATCTCGCGATCGCGGCCTGGGAGTGGCCGTCCTATTTCAAGCCGGAGGAGCGGCTGAAAGGCATCCGCCTCGACATCGCCAAGTAGCGGCGGCCCGACCCGGCGACCGCGCCGTCGAAGTCGAAGGCGGCCGGCCTCTACATGATCTGCACGCTGTCGAAGCACGATGCCGAGCGCAAGGGCTACGCCGACGCATTGATGCTCGATTGGCGCGGCCATGTCGCCGAGGCGACCGGCGCCAACATCTTCTTCGTCAAGGACGGTGTCATCCACACGCCGACGCCGGACTGCTTCCTCGACGGCATCACCCGGCGCACGGTCATCGGTCTGGCCCGGGATCGTGGCTACGAGATCATCGAGCGGCCCATCATGCCGGACGAGATGGCCGGGTTCGAGCAGTGCTTCCTCACCGGCACGGCCGCCGAGGTTACCCCGGTTTCGGAGATCGGGCCCCACACATTCAAGGTCGGCGACATCGCCCGCACCTTGATGGTGGACTATTCCGCCACGGTGCAGCCGAAGCACCAGCCGGCGATGGCGGCGAACGGCTGAGCGTTGCCGTGCTGCCGGGTCTCCGTGATGGATTGACCCGTTCCTTCTTCCGCTTCGCGAGCAGAGTGGTCGTCAGCTTTCTTTCCGTCGCCATCGTGGTCGGCCTTGCCAAGGGCCTCGTGTCGCTGACCTTCCAGGACATGCTCGGACGCGTGCTTGGCGAATTGTCGCGCGCCAACCTGCTTTTCGCGGCCAGCCGCCGTACCCCGTTGCCGGCAAACCGTAAATCGACGGCAATCTCAGAAAATTGGCCGCTTGACATTCACCGATAATCGCCGTTTCCGAAGGTACTGGTTTCCGAAGACGGGCGATGACCGGTTCTGTCGGGTCGTCCGGGTGCGCGGCGGGATCTGGACGTGGCTGTGACGGCAGTAGAGAGCGGTGGCGACCGCTGGAACTTCCGGGCCCTGCTTGGCCAGGGAGCGCTGGGCAACGTCGGCCAGCAGCTGGCGAGCGCCGGCATGGTTCTGCCGTTTCTCTTCGCCGCAGTCGGTGGCCCGATCTTCGTCGCGGGGCTGCTGGTGCCGGTCTATCGGGGGACCGGGCTGATCTCGCAGATCCTGGCGGTCCCCATCATTGATTCAGCGAAGCTGCACAAATGGTACATCGCTGCCGCCTTCCTCACTATGGCGGTGGCTCTCGGGTTTCTCTGCCTGACGGCGCGATCGGTCGGCCCAGCTCCGCTGGTGGCGATCTTCTTTGTCGTGGCTGCCATTTTGGGGTTCTGTATCGCTCTCGTCGGCCTGGCGACGCAGGTCCTGCTCGGGCGTATGTTGCAGGCGGAGAGCCAGACCACGATGCTCTTCGCCCAGGCGGGCCTCGCCGGAACCCTGGCCATCGGGTTTGCGCTGTTCGGCGAGTATTTCATCAACTCGGGGTCGGCAGTCGGCGAGCACATCGAGCTGATCTGGTATGGGGTCGGCGTGACGCTGCTTGCGGCAATCGTCATATCCATCGTTCGTGAACCCGCGCGACAGGTCGCCCAGGACGGAAAAGCGCCCTGGCGAGCCCATCTGGCGCAGTTGCCCGAGCACTTCGTTACTGCCTTCGAGCAGCCCTGGATGCGCCAGTTTCTTGTTGCGCGAACGCTGTTTCTTTCGATCGAACTGGCGATCCCGTTTTTCGCCATTCACGCTGCCACTTTGTATACGGGTAACTCCAGCAGCCTGAATGTTTTCATCATCGCCTCGGGCGCCGGGTTGCTGCTCGGCGGGATCATCTGGCCGCGCATCGGCGAGAAATCGCTCCGCCTCGTAATGGTGCTGTCGGCGTTCACCACCGCTGCCGCGGGTGTTCTTGCCATCGTGATCGCGACTGTTCCGGGCTGGCAGAGTCCTTTCACGCACGCCGCCGTCTTCGTGCTGGCCGGTGTCGGACTGGAGGGGATCGTAAACGCCCGGACGGTCTATATCGTCGCGCGGACGTCGGAGGATGAACGCGCTGCCTGCATCACCGTCGCCAGCGTCCTGACCGGTCTCGTCGGGGTCGTGGTGGCTATCGCTTTCAGCGCCCTTGCCCACCTTTCTGGCACCGTGTGGCCCGTGTGGGTTATCGTCGGTCTGAACATCGTTGCAGCGCTGTTCGCGATTTGGCTGAGCGACGTGCGGCCCCACGAACTGTCCTCAGCGGACAAGGGAAAGGTTCCGCATCTGGTGCACGCAGCGCGGACGCACGGAGCCTAGCCTGGACGAGAGTCGGGCAACGACCGCTGACGCGGTCGCGTGCTACAGCATCCGCTGCTCGCCACCCTCGTGGCCGATCACCTCGCGCTCCAGCAGGCCGACCTTGCCCAGCGCTTCCCGCCATGTCGCCATATGGGGCGCCTTGCTATGCGCCTCGAGCGACGGCCAGTCGCGCCAGCGCTCGACGATACGGATCAGCCCGGGGTCGAGGACGTCCTCGCCAAAGGCATAGAGGAGGCAACCGTCCTCCTTGCGGCTGGCTTCGAGCGTTGCCCGCATGGGCTCGCGCAGCACGGCGACATGTTCGGGGGCGACGCGCAAATGGCCGGTCACGATGATCACATGTTTCTCCAGTCGGTTCGGATTGCCGGAGCCTATCGGGTACAGCATCGGTGATCGGGTTGCCAAGCGCGGCAAACGCCGACGGGTTTGCCGCCGGCTCGGGCAATGCTATCCGGTAAGTCCGGGGAGGGGGGATGACCAGCACCGAGCGACCGCCGGCGGAAAGGTGGAATTTCGCGACGCTCCTCGTCCAGGGCGTTGCCAGACGCGTCGGCAACGAGCTCAGCAGCGAAAAGCTGGTCCTGCCGTTCCTCTACACGGCCCTCGGCGGGGCGGTGCTCTATTCGGGGGTCTTTGCCCCGGTCGTCCTGGTGGCGCGGCTGCTCGCGCAGCTGCTCGGCGCCCGGCTGATCGGGGCGACGCTGAAGACCCGCGGCTATCTCGCTTTGTCGACGGCTGTGGTCGCCGGCGCCCTTGTCTCCGTCGCCGCTCTGTCGCCGGCTGTCCCCACGCACTGGCTACCCGCGGTCTTCATCATGGCGTCCGCCGTCATGGGGATGAGCAACGGCTTCGGCGCGCTCACCTTTCAGGACATGATCGGGCGGGTGTTGGGCGCTAGGCCGCGGACCAATCTGCTTTTTGCGATCGGGGCGGCCAGCGGCGCTGGGGTCATCGTCACGACGGTGGTCTCTCAGGCGGTGACCGGCGTTGCGCCGGGCGAAGCCACCGGGGAGGACCATACCATGCTGGTCTGGGTCGGCGCCGGCATGCTGCTTTTGTCGTCGCTCGGTGCGTTCGCCGTTCGCGAGCAGCCGCGGGCGGCACCGTCAGCGGCCGCAAGCGGCGAGCGCTACATGGCTTCGCTCATCTCCAGCATCCGCATCGTCTTGCGGCTCGCATGGTTTCGCCGTTTCATGGTGGAGCGGATCCTGTTGCTGTCCGTCGAGATGGTCACGCCGTTTTTCGCCGTTCACGCCGCAACTTTGCATGCCCACACGGCTCCGAGCCTCAGCCTTTTCGTCATTGCATTCAGTCTCGGCATGATCGGTGGCGGCCTTGCCTGGCCGTATGTGAGCCGCAAGTCGATCCAGCTGGTGCTGTCCGGATCGGCCCTGGTGGCCGGGCTTGCCGCGGTGCTGGCATTCCTGAACCACATCATGGTCAGCATTCAATCGCCGCTCACGCACGCCGCCATGATGTTTCTCCTCGCCTTCGCCACGCAGGGCGCGCTCGACGGCAGCACGGCATACGTCGTCGGGTCGTCGACCGACGAGGAGCGTCCCTACTGCATCGCCGTCTCGAACTTGGCGGCCGGAATCATCGGGGTCGGGGTTGCGTTCGCCGCCGGCTTCATCGCCGGCTACCGCGGTGCCATTGCCGCGATCATCATCATGGGCGTGATCAATGTCGTGGCGGCCGTCTTTGCCAGGACCTTGCCCACGGTGCGACCGCTCACCTGACTGCCACGGGCGGCGCCGGTCCCAATAGTCAATGGTGCCCGCCCGACAGCCCGCCGAAGGCCCAGGCGATCAGCAGCCCGGCGGCCAGCACGACGAACGACACAACGGTCATCACGCCGATGGACGGCGTCGTTGCCTTGTTAGCGGATCCGCCCTCCGCCATCGCCATGCCGCCGCCACCCACGTCCATCCCGGCCATGTCCGCATGGTCCTCGGCGCCCTTGCCGGCGTCCTTGTCCCGGGTGCGCACCGTCATCATGCCGTGCTTGAGGTGATTCGCCACCAGCCACCAGTTCATCGGGTAGGCGACGATGAAGCCGAACATGAGCGCCAGCGACATGCGGAACCAGAGGAGCGGATAGGTCGGATCGTGGGCCGCGGGCACGCCCGCCCAGGCCAGCGTCGACACCACGATCATGCCGCCCATCAGGCAGTTCATCGACAACAGTTCCGAGCGGAAGGTGCCCTTGAGCGAGGCCCCGTACGAGCCGAACATGCTGCGCATGAAAAGCGCCTGGAAGATCGTCCAGCCGAAGCCGAAGCCGAGGATGTATTCGAGCCCGATATCGACCAGCGCCGGCAGGGCGATTACCGCGCCGATCACGGCGCCGACCAGGATGCCGATGCCGTCGCCGGCGACGCAGTGCATGGTCGAGCCGAGGACCTGGCGCCAGCGGGCCGATACATACTGCTCGTGCAGGCCGGGCAGCGGCTCGCGGCAGCCGAGCACGTAGAAGAACGCGCCGAACGGTCCCGAGTAGAGCGTGATCAGGATGAAGCCCCATTTCATCACCGGGTTTTCCGGCGTGGTGCGGATGTCGATCGCGACGAAGGCGACGGACAGCGCCGTCAGCGCGAACCACAAAATCATGACGCCGTCGATGATCATGACAGCCCCTCCTCGGCCGAATCCTTTCCGGCGGGGATCATAGACCAGTCTCCGCCGCAGTCGGGCAAAACAACCCGAGGCGACGGTCGGCGCGGGCAGCCGAAAAGCCGTCTTCGGCTCCTGTTAACCGGGCCGGTTTTCGGCCCCCTTGTCCCACGCTTTCCACGCGACGGCCCACACCGGTTGTGCTAGCAGAGCAAACGGGTGCGGGGTCGGTTCGAGGAGGCTGGCAGGATGGGCGGAGAGGCGTTCGGAGCACCGGGAGTTTCGCCCACCTGGGCGTCCAGCGACAAGGATTTCGTCACCACCGCGCTCGGCAATGCCCGGCTATGGGTGACCGTCGGCCACGGCATCGTCAACGAGATCTACTGGCCGTCGACCGGCCGTCCGGAGATCCGCGATCTCGGCTTCTATCTGCTCGGCGAGGACCGCTGGGTCGACCTCAAACGGGTGAACCAGTACCGGCTCTCCAAGCCGAAGCCCTACCTGCCGCTGCTCACCATCGTCCACATGGGGGACGACTATCGGCTGAGCATCGAGGTGCTGCCCGATCCGCTGCGCGACGTTCTCTTGATCCGCTACGACGTCGAGGGTCCGTACCGTCTTGGCATCATCGCCGCCCCTCATCTCGGCGAGAGCGGCTACGACAACAGCGCCTGGGTGGACGGCGGCGACCTCTATGCCTCGGTCTTCGGCCGGTCGATGTGCATCACCGCCGACGTCCCGATGACCGATCAGAGCGTCGGTTATGTCGGTGCGTCGGACGGCTGGCAGGACCTCGCCCGACACGGTCGTTTCACCTTCGCGTTTTCCCACGCGTCGCGCGGCAACGTCGCCATGTCGGCGGCGCTCGCCGATCGCCAGGGGGTGATCGCCGTCGGCTTCGCGCCCATGGAGAGGAGCGCGAGGACGCTTGCTTCGTCTGCCCTGGCCCAGGGCTACGAGACGATCCGCAAGGAGTTCCTCGAGCGATGGGAGCGATGGGGCGGCCAGCTCCATCTGCCGGCGCCGGATGCCGGGCTCGGCGACGAGGCGCTGATGTCGGCGACGGTCCTCAAGACCCACGAAGACCGCATGTTTCCAGGCGCGACCGTCGCCAGCATGAGCACTCCGTGGGGAAACCGCACCAACACCCTCGGCGGCTATCATCTGGTGTGGCCGCGCGACGCGACGCTGGCTGCCTTCGCCCTGCTCGCGGCGAACGAGGTTGACGACGCCCGGCGCATGCTCGCCCACATGATCGCGGTCCAGCTGCCTGACGGCCATTGGCCGCAGAACTACTTCCCCGGTGGCCAGCCGTTCTGGACCGGCATCCAGCTCGACGAGACCGGCTTTCCCATCCTGCTCGCGGCCAAGCTGCGCGAGGGCGGCCATCCCGACCTGCCGGGTGTTGCCGAGATGGTGCGCCGCGCGGTCGATTCGATCGCCAGGCACGGACCGTCGAGCGATCAGGACCGCTGGGAGGAGAATCCGGGGATCAGCGCCTTCACCGTGGCGGTGGTCACCGCCGCGCTGGTCGCCGCCGCGCCGTGGCTCGACGATTCGGTGCGCGAACATGCCCTCGATCTCGCCGACGACTGGAACGAGCGGATCGAGCAGTGGTGCTATGTGACCGGCACGCCGATGGCGGAACAGGCTGGCGTCGCCGGCTACTATGTGCGCATCGCCCCGCCCGCGAAGGATGGCGGCCTGACCGGCCGCGTCATGCTGCGCAACCGCAACGGCGAGACCATCCCGGTCAGTTGCCTGGTGGCCCTCGACTTCTCCTGGCTGGTGCGCCTCGGCCTGCGCAAGGCGAGCGACCCTCGTGTCGCCGACACCATCAAGGTCGTCGATTCGCTGCTGAGGGTCGAGACCCCCTCCGGCGCGGTCTATCGCCGATACAACGATGACGGCTACGGCGAGTATGACGACGGCCGGCCCTATGACGGCAATGGCGTCGGCCGCGCCTGGCCGCTCCTGACCGGCGAGCGGGGTCACCTTGCCCTGCAGGCGGGCGAGGACCCGATCGAGTATCTCCGCACCATCCATCGCTGCGCCAGTCCCGGCGGGTTGTTGCCGGAACAGGTGTGGGACGCCGAGGCGATTCCGGAGCGTTTCCTGTTTCCCGGGCGGCCGTCCGGCAGCGCCATGCCGCTGGTCTGGTCGCACGCCGAGTTCCTGAAACTGCTGATCGCCCGCCGCGAGGGGCACCCGGTCGAGCTCCTCGCTGCGGTGCGCAAGCGCTACGGACGCCGGACGCCGGCGGCCAGGTACACCCGCTGGCGCAACGAGACGCCGGTCCCGACGCTGGCGACAGGGCGGACGCTTTGTATCGAGGACCGCCACCCGTTCACGCTCCATTGCGGCTGGGACGGCTGGCAGGACGTGGAAGATCTGGAATCGGAGCCGCTGCCCTTCGGATTGTGGGGAGTGGTGATCGATGCCGACCGCTACCGGGGCCGCTCGCAGCTCAACTTCACCCGCCGCTACGGCGAGCGGTGGGAAGGCCAGGACCACGTCGTTGAAATCGTTGAGAAACCGCGCGTGCATACGCTTGTCCACATGCACCCGCACCCGCATCCGCACCATGCGCCGGCAAAGCCGGCGCGGGCCAGGCGGGCTGCGGCAAAGCCAAAGGCGGCGAGCCGGAAACGCAAGGAACCGGTGAGCTGATTCAGCCGCCGTCCGGCTGCTGACACACGCTGTCGCGATGCCGTCCGGCGGTGTCCGGGCGGGGGTCTCGCCTTTGGCCGTCCCATCCCCCATATTGGCCCGATGCCACGCAAATCCGGATTCGCTGAGGCCCCCCAGAAGACTCTTCGGACGGCCCGTGGGACGTCGATGGGCGGCCGCGGAACGGCGGCGGAACGCGCCGCGGCGGGGCTGAATCCGGTCCCGGGCATCGATGTCTCACTGGAGGATGTCTCAAACCTTCCCGACTCCGGGGTCACCGCCACGGTGCAGGCGCTGTCGGCGCTGATCGAGAGCGGCCGGCCCGAGTTCCGCGACAAGACCTGGGTACCGCACCGGCCGCCACGGCCGGAGAAGTCGGAAGGCGGGGTGCCGCTCGAGATCGTCTCCGAGTTCGAGCCGAAGGGCGACCAGCCGACGGCGATCGCCGAGCTGGTCGAGGGAGTCAACGCGCAGGAGCGCGACCAGGTGCTGCTCGGCGTCACCGGCTCCGGCAAGACCTACACCATGGCGAAGGTGATCGAGGCGACGCAGCGGCCGGCGCTGGTGCTGGCCCCCAACAAGACGCTCGCCGCCCAGCTCTACGGCGAGTTCAGGTCGTTCTTCCCGGACAACGCGGTCGAGTATTTCGTCTCCTACTACGACTACTACCAGCCGGAGGCCTACGTCCCGCGCACCGACACCTATATCGAGAAGGAATCGTCGATCAACGAGCAGATCGACCGCATGCGCCACTCGGCGACGCGCTCGCTGCTCGAACGCGACGACGTGGTGATCGTCGCCTCGCGTATCGTGCATCTACGGCATCGGCTCGGTGGAGACCTATACGGCGATGACCTTCGCGCTCACGCTCGGCGAGCGCATCGACCAGCGCCAGTTGATCGCCGACCTGGTGGCGCTGCAGTACAAGCGCTCCGACGCCGACTTCCGCCGCGGCACCTTCCGGGTGCGGGGCGACACCATCGAGCTTTTTCCCGCCCACCTGGAGGACCGCGCCTGGCGCATCTCGCTGTTCGGCGACGAGATCGAGGCGATCACCGAGTTCGACCCGCTGACCGGCCAGAAGCAGGGCGAGCTGAAGACCGTCAAGGTCTACGCCAACTCGCACTACGTGACGCCGCGGCCGACGCTGGCCCAGGCGGTGAAGGGCATCCGCGAGGAGCTGAAGGTGGCGGCTGGAGGAGCTGACCAGCGGCGGCCGGCTCCTCGAGGCGCAGCGGCTGGAGCAGCGCACCCGCTTCGACCTCGAGATGATCGAGGCGACCGGCTCCTGCGCCGGCATCGAGAACTATTCGCGCTACCTCACCGGCCGCAAGCCGGGCGAGCCGCCGCCGACCCTGTTCGAGTACCTGCCCGACAACGCGCTGGTCTTCGTCGACGAGAGCCACGTCACCATCCCGCAGCTCGGCGGCATGTATCGCGGCGACTTCCGCCGCAAGGCGACGCTTGCCGAATACGGCTTCCGCCTGCCGTCGTGCATGGACAACCGGCCGCTCCGCTTCGAGGAGTGGGACCTGATGCGGCCGCAGTCGCTCTACATCTCGGCCACCCCCGGCGACTGGGAGATGGACCGCACCGGCGGCGTCTTCGTCGAGCAGGTGATCCGCCCGACCGGGCTGATCGACCCGCCGGTCGAGGTGCGCCCGGCCAAGATCCAGGTCGACGACCTGCTCGGCGAGGTGCAAGGAGGTGGCGCTCAAGGGCTACCGGGCGCTGGTCACCGTGCTCACCAAGCGGATGGCCGAGGACCTGACCGAATACCTCCACGAGCAGGGGGTGCGGGTCCGCTACATGCATTCCGACGTCGAGACGCTGGAGCGCATCGAGATCATCCGCGACCTCCGGCTCGGCGCCTTCGACGTGCTGGTCGGCATCAACCTGCTGCGCGAGGGGCTCGACATCCCCGAATGCGCGCTGGTCGCCATCCTCGACGCCGACAAGGAGGGGTTCCTGCGCTCGGAGACCTCGCTGGTGCAGACCATCGGCCGCGCCGCCCGCAACCTCGACGGCAAGGTGATCCTCTACGCCGACAAGGTGACCGGCTCGATGGAGCGGGCGATGGCGGAGACCAACCGCCGGCGCGAGAAGCAGCCGGCCTACAACATCGAGAACGGCATCACGCCGGAGAGCATCCGCAAGTCGATCGGCGACATCCTGGCGAGCGTCTACGAGCAGGACCACGTCACCGTGTCGACCGGCCTGTCGGAAGACGAGGGCGCCTTCCTCGGCCACAACCTCAAGCGCCACCATCGCCGACCTCGAGAAGCGCATGCGCGACGCCGCCGCCGACCTCGAATTCGAGGAGGCGGCGCGGCTCCGCGACGAGATCAAGCGGCTGGAAACCCTCGACCTCGCGGTGGGCGGGGAGACCGACAGGGGGCTGGGTGACGGCGCCGGCGAGGGCACGAACGGGTCAGGGACGGGCGCCAATCCCGCCCCGCGTCAGCGGGGAGGGGGGACCGCGCGCAGCGCGGTGGGAGAGGCGTCGCGCGCTGACGATGACACCGGGTCCTCTCCCCCCTTGCGGGGGAGAGACAGAGAGGGGGGTGAGGGCTCAGAAGAGGCGAGGACGGCCGGAGGCCGGACAGGGAAGAAAGTGAATCGTCCAAGGAAGAATTCCTTGGACGAGATGACGGTGCGCCGCACCGAAGTGCCGCTGGCGAGCCGCCCGCACAAGCCGTCGCTGGACACCATGGGTCCCGGCACCGACACCGAAGTGCCGCTCTCCGACAAGCCACGCCCCAAGGGCCGCTCCATCGCCGGCCGCCCCGGCAGCGAGGTGGGGAAGCGGGGGAGAAGGTAGGGCGACTAGAGCAGATTCGACCTACTCGGGGTCATATCCTGCGGCCTGGAAGTAGTTTGTGCATTCGGCTGTCGAGAACTGGTCGAGGCAGTTGGCGACGACGGCCCAGAGCTCGTCGACGGTTCGGGCTGCGGCCTTGCGCAGGAGCGCTTTGAGCTTTGCGAAGGCCATCTCGATGGGGTTGAAGTCGGGCGAATAGGGCGGCAGCAGGAGAAGCTTGGCGCCGGCCGTCTCGATCGCAGGGCGCACGCCGGCGACCTTGTGGGCAGGCAGATTGTCCATGACGACGATGTCACCGGGGGTGAGTTCGGGCACGAGAACCTGTTCGACGTACGCGAGGAAGGCCGGCCCGTTCATGGCGCCGTCGAGCAGCATCGGCGCTGCCAGGCCGTCGAGCCGCAGCCCGGCGGCGAAGGTGGTGGTCTTCCAGTGGCCGTGCGGGATCGAGGCCCGGCAGCGCTCGCCCTTCTTCGCCCGGCCGCGCAGGCGCGCCATCTTGGTCGAGGCCGAGGTCTCATCGATGAAGATCAGCTTCCCGGGATCGAGATCGAGCTGGCCGTCGAACCAAGCCTCCCGGCGCGCCCTTACATCCGGCCGCTGCTGCTCGCTGGCATGCGCCGTCTTTTTTTGTACGTGATGCCGCGCCTGGCGAGGAACATCCACACCGTCGAGGGCACCGCCCGCACGCCGCAGTCCTCAGCCAGCCGTTCGCCGATCTCGGCCAATGTGAGGTCCGGCGTCGCCTCGATCAGATCGAGGATGAACCTCTCATGCGGATCGAGCTTCGAGCGTGACGGCTGCCCCTGCTTGCGCGCAACCGTCTCGCCGGTCTCGCGATAGCGTCGATACCACCGGCCCGAAGTCGAAATGCCGATCTTGAACCGCCGGGCTGCCTCCCGCGTCGAAAGCCCTTCCGAGATCGCCTCGATCACCCGACCTCGAAAATCCGCACTCAAGCTGCGCGTCATCATCCTCTCCCCGCAAATCACCTGCGGACAGTGAATCAGACAACGCACCCAACCGGAATCCCATCCCAACTTACGTTCAACGAAA
>CAVQBS010000032.1:0-119512 GCA_963710805.1 uncultured Alphaproteobacteria bacterium
AGTGAGGCGGAACCCCGAGGACCTCGTTCATCACTGTAACCATTGTCCTGCGGAGATCGTGCAACGTCCAACGCGGCAGGGGCGATAAGCCATGCGACTCTCGCTCCGCGGCAACCCGCTGATTAATCCGTCTGCCGAGTCGGCTAAAGCCCGAAACAGGCGTCGTTGCCGTAGTTGTGAACACCAGACTGCCAACGCGGGGCAATGTGTCGAGAATCCCGACAGCGGCCGGGACAAGTGGGACGATGTGGGGTAACGCATTCTTGGTTTCCCCGGATGGCAATTCCCACACCGGCTCGTCACCGCCGAGACCCCGTATCCGCTCCCACCGCATTGCGGCCACGTCCGATCGACGTTGGCCTGTGAGAAACAACAGCATGCAGAACGGACCGAAGACGCCGCCTTCTCGCTCGAAGGCACGGTACACCGATCCGATTTCTTCCTCGGTGAGCACGCGATCGCGAGATTTGAGAACGTGAGGAAGGCGCATGCGATCGGTTGGAGCGGCCTGCAGAGCGTCCCGGTCAACACACCAGTTGAAGAATTTCCGGAGATAGACGAACGTCAGATTGGCCGCACCCGGTGTTCCCCGGTCGCTAATCGCATCGACCAACGTGCGAACATCTTGGCGAGTGATCTCCGACACGGCCCGCCCCTGCCAATGGTGCAAAGGCAGCCCTCGGAGTACCCGGCGATATTCCTTTGCCGTCGACGCGCGCAGGCGATCGTTCACATAACGGCCCAGGAACTCTTCGACCAAACCGTCATACGTGTTGCGCTGCCTCTCGTCGTTCTTCCGTCGCTCCTGTTCCTTCTGTTTGCGGGGATCCGTTCCGGCCTCCGCAAGGGTGATGACGCCACGGGCTTGATTCCTGGCCTCCGCCAAAGACAAGGCCGGATACCGCCCAATGGTCATTCTCATCAGCCGTCCTCGGACGCGTGTCATGACGAAGAACGACTTTGAACCCCTATACGACAGACGAAGCCCGAATCCCGGCAAGACGCGGTCGAAGACGTCGATCTGGCCTGACACAGGCGGCCGCATACGCTCGATCGAGCTGGCGGTGAGACGGGAACTGGGCATGGTATAGGTAACGCTAAGGTAACAAAGATCGGGTGTTTTATGCTGACACGGAATGTTATGATGCGCGATAGCCTATCGCGGAAATCAACAGATAATTCTATGAGTTAGTGGCACAGCACGTTACAGAACGTTACGACGCGATACGCCCGAGCGCCCTATTCCTAATCTGAGGGTCACTGGTTCGAATCCAGTCGGGGTCACCAATTTTGCCAAGGGCTTACGCTGGATCGTTCGTGGACGACGCGTTCACGACGGCAGCGCAGGCGACGATGAAGACCGACAGCGACGCGATCTTGGCCGGCGCCAGAAATAGCGCCCGACTGAAGGCTGCCGGACGAAGGAAATCTCGTAGATGCCGTCGTTGACGGTGCTTACCACGATGTCGCCGACTGAGACACGGTGAACGCAGCTGGGCTGGTGTCCGGGCTTCGCTGCCTCTTTCACGGCCTGGTACCCAGCTTGCTACCGCTTCTTGCGGCTTCGATGGCCTGCCACACCCTCTCCGGCGTCGCCGGCATGTCGATATGGCGAATCTCGAGCGGGACGAGCGCATTCACCACGGCATTCATGACCGAGCCGAGGGCGCCGGCGCACCTCGCCTCGCCACAGCCTTTCACCCCGAGGGGATTGGCTCGGGCCGGCTCGGGGGCAACTGACGAAACCGAAGGACGGAACGTCGACAGCACGCGGCATGGCGTAGTCCATGAAGGAACCGCTGAGCAGCTGGCCCAATTCATCGTTAGACGACGCGCTCAAGCAACACCCTGCCCGATCCCCTGGAGTTCGCCCCCGCTGACCAATCGATTTGCACCGAGTTTGAAGGGTTCGATCCGGTGGAAGTTACGCTCGCGCTTCTGGTGCCGCGGCCGCTCAATGACCGCTGAGGGGAACACGGCCCCCCGTCGTGCGGCGTGCGCTCAGGCGCTCCGCGCCTTGCGATAGGAGTCCTTCAGCCCGATCAGTTCGCCATCGAATTCGAACAGATCGCAGCCGTCGACCTCCACGCTGTTGCCGTCGCGGTCGCGGCCAACGAAGCGCCATTCCGACATCCCGCGGTTACCGACGACGAGGTGGCGGCCCTGCGTCCACGCCGCCTCGGGATACGTCTCAAAGATCGCCTCATAGGCCGTCCGCACAGCTGATGCTCCTTCGTAGCACCCGCCCTCGGCATCCGGTCCGCCGGAGGCGTGGAAGGCACATTCGCTTGCCATGCAGTCCATCACCGCATCGACGTCGCGGGCGTTCCACGCATTCATGAAGCGGGAAAGGGTCGAAAGCCGCGCCGCATCCAGCGGCAGGTCGACGATCTCGATCTCGAGGAAGGCGAGGTCGGCGTCGCCCGCATTGACCACATTGTGCTCCACCCCGGCGCGGCGCGCATAGGGCGCATGCCGCCTGAGTCCGGCGTCGCGGGTGCCGCCGCCCGGCTCTTCGAGCAGGAGATCGCCGTCGGTCAGCGGCACCACGACGTAGTCATGGCCGTGGATGTGCCAGCCGGTCTCGGCGCCCGGCGCGAACTGCCACTCGGTGGCGATGACCCGGCCGTCATCGATGTGGACGACCGGCTTGGCGGAACGACGCGTCATGACAGCCCCACTCAGCCGTGGCCGCCGCGACGCACGAGACGCCACGCCACGGGCAGGATCACGACGGCGAGGATGATCTTGAACGCTTCCGCCGGCAGGAAGGGCGCCAGGCCGAAGGACAGCACCGGTTTGTCCCAGCCGATCACGCTGCCGAGCCACGCAAGCCCGCAGAGGTAGATGATCGCCATCCCTGCCAGCATGGCCGCCAGCATTCGCACCGGGCTACGGTCCCAGCCCCGCTCGGCGAGCCATCCGACCGCCGTGGCGGCCGCCAGAAATCCAACGAGATAGCCACCCGTCGGCCCGATCATATACGCAAGTCCGATACCGCGCTCTGGCGTGCCGGCGAACACCGGCAAACCAACCGCGCCTTCGACGAGATACAGGAGGAGGGTGGCCCCGGCGAGCGGCCAGCCATAGGCCATGCCGATCATCAGCACGACGAAGGTCTGCATCGTCATCGGCACCGGATAGAAGGGCACCTGGATCTTCGCCGATATCCATAGAGCAATCGAGCCGGCAATCGCCAGCACGGTGTTGCGGACGAAGGCGTTGCCGCCGCTCCACAGGGTGTCGGCTAGGGTCGGAAAGGTCTCTACGTTCGCTTTCATCTTCTCGTCTCCTGGCCCGCTCGCTTGCTCAGGCGAGCGCCTGACGGATCTTGTCGATGATGGCCGCCCGCTCATGCCGGGCCGCAAGGGCGCCCGGCATGTCGACTTCGACGAAGCGGGTCGGCACGTTCGGCTGCAGCTGGCCGATCAGGTCCATGTCGGCGGAGATGACCGTGCCGACCATGAAGTAGCCGCCGCCAGACACCGCATCGCGATGGAGGATGATCGGCTCGGTGCCGCCCGGCACCTGGATCGAGCCGTAGGGGTAGCAGGCGTCGGTGATGTTGGACGGGTCGGAGCCGGCGCCGAAAGGCTGTTCGCGCTCGACGAAGGTCATCGGCCGGCCGCAGCGGAAGCGGTAGCCCATGCGGTCAGCCTCGGGCGCCACTTTCCAGGTATCGTCGAAGAAGTTCGCCTGCGACTCCTCGGTGATGCGGTGCCAGTAAAGCCCCGGCACGACGCGAAGCTCGACCGACGACCCCGGCCCGCGCCGGAAGTCTTGCGGGACCGACTTGCCGGTCACGCCCCCCGATGGCGTGCCGACCGGCAGTTCGTCGTCCGCCCGGATGGCCCGGCCGCCGACGCCGCCGAGCGCACCAATCGCATAGGTCGAGCGGCTGCCGAGCACGACCGGCACGTCGATGCCGCCGGCGACCGCGATATAGGCGCGTGCGCCCGCGCTGCAGAAAGTCGAACGAGAGACCTGGCCGGCCTTCACCGCGAAGGCCGTCCAGGTCGGGCGCGGCTCGCCGTCGATCTTCGGCGGCAGCTCGGCGCCGGTGACGGCCACTAGCGCGTCGCGCGTGAATTCGAGCTGCGGGCCCATGAACACCGCCTCAAAGCAGGCAGCGCCTTCGTCGTTGCCGACCAGCAGGTTGGCGCTTCTGCAGCGCCAGCCGGTCCATGGCGCCCGATATCGGGATGCCGAGATGATAGTAGCCGGGACGGCCGAGATCCTGGATCGTGGTGGCCAAGCCCGGATGGATCACCTTAATCGGCATGGAGGGCCTCCATCAGCTTGGCGTTGTAGCCGTCGAGATCGGCGTTGAACTCGTCGAGATCGAGAAGTCGACATCCGCCATGCGCGGGACGAAGCGCCCGGCCTCCACCTCGGCGACCGCCGCGTCGTATTCGTCGCGATCGATCGGCTTCCATTTGACGATGTCGCCGGGCTTGAAGAACACCATGAAGTCCCTGCAGATAGCTGATCTCCTGCTTCGGATCGAAGATCGGCATCGGCGTGATGCCGAACATCTGGTAGCCGCCGGCGCCGCGCACCGAATAGATGCAGCCGAAGCAGCCGCCATGGCCGACGGTCAGCTTCGGCGTGTCGGTGCGCGGGCGGAGATATTTCGGCACCTCGATCTGCCGCGGCCGCTCGACCATCTGGTAGAGGAACGGCAGGCCGGCGACGAAGCCGACCATCGAGACGAACCAGGGCGCGCCCGGAATGCGCCTCGATGAAGTCGTCGACGAAGTCGAAGCCGTTGATGCGGGCGGCGTATTCGATGTCGGTCGCATTCGGGATCCTGGTGCCGCTCGCGGAAACGCATCAGCGTCTCGTGGGTCCACGGATCCTGGTAGAAGACCGGGATCTCGACGATCCGCGTCTTGAGACCGGCTCGGCCTTTTCGGCCGCCGCCTCGAGCGCTTCAACTCCGCCAGCATGTCGTCCGGGTTGATCTCGTCGGGATCGAACTTGATCTGGAACGAGGCGTTGGCCGGACAGATCTCGGTGACGCCCTTGATGCTCGGCGTCGCGCACGGCATTGGTGATCGACAGGCTCTTGAAGAACGCCTCGAGCGACATCGCTTCGTCGACTTCCACGAAGACATGCTCGTCGCCCCCAAATGCGTATCGGCGACTCATCATCTAGTCGCCTCCTTCCTCGTCGGATGACGTTGCGGGATTGTCCGCCAGCCAGTGCTCCAGCCAGCGGGTATGAACGTGTCGCCTCGCGCACGTCGTCCTCGTCGAGCAGCGCGCTTGAACAAGCGGCGCGGTGGTCGGCAGCCCCTCGAAATCTCAGCTCGCCGAGCGCGCGATTCGAGCCGTGCGCAAGCGCCTGTGTGCGGTCCTCGCCCCAGACGATCAGCTTGCCGAGCAGGGAGTCGTAGAACGGCGGGATGGCATAGCCGCGATAGAGCATCGTGATCGAAGCGGACGCCGGGTCCATCCGGCAGCCGCCAGTTCGCCGATACGTGCCGGGGAACGGCATGAAGCCGTTGGCAGGGTCCTCCGCGTTGAGCCGCACCTCGATCGCGTGGCCCCGCATGCGGATGTCGGCCTGGCCGAAGCGCAGCGGCTCGCCGCCGGCGATCCGCGATCATCTCGCCGACAAGATCGATCGCCGGTGATCCATCTCGGTGACCGGATGCTCGACCTGGATGCGGGTGTTCATCTCGATGAAGTAGAAGTCGCCGGTTGCCTCGTCGTAGAGGTATTCGAGCGTGCCGGCGCCCTTGTAGTTCACCGACTCTGCGCGAGCGCGACGGCGGAGCCGCACAAGTGCCTCGCGCACTTCGTGCGGCAAGGCCGACGGACGGCGCCTCCTCCCACACCTTCTGCCGGCGGCGCTGGATGGAACATTCGCGCTCGAAGCAATGGACGACGTCCTCGCCGTCGCCGAGGACCTGCACCTCGATATGGCGCGCGCGCTCGATGACCTTCTCGACGATAGATGCCGCCGTCGCCGAACGCGGCGTTGCGCCTCGGCGCTCGCCTGCGGGAACAGCCGTCTCGAACTCCGCGAGGTCGTGGGCAATGCGGATGCCGCGCCCGCCGCCGCCGGCCGCCGCCTTGATCATGACCGGAAAGCCGATCTCGGCAGGCCAGCTCGCCCGCGCGGCGTCGAGGTCGTCGACGCGCCCGTCGCTGCCGGGCACGGTCGGCACGCCCGCCGCCGTCGCCACCTCGCGCGCGGCCGCCTTGTCGCCCATCAGGCGGATGGTGTCGCCGCGCGGCCCGACGAAGGTCAGCCCGGCGGCCTCGACCCTGTCGGCGAACGCCGCGTTCTCGGCCAGGAAGCCGTAGCCCGGATGAATGGCGTCGGCGCCGGTCGATCCGGCGGCCGCGAGGATCGCGTCGATGTTGAGATAGGATTTCGACGGCGTGCGGCGGGCCGATATTGACCGCCTCGTCGGCCAGCTGCACGGCGCGCGATATCGGCGTCGGCGTCGCTGTGGGCCTGCACCGTCGCAATGCCGAGCTCTCTTGCGGCCCGCACGATGCGGACGCGCGATTTCCCCGCGATTGGCGACAAGGAGCTTTTTGATCGTCATCGCTACCGGCGATCGGTCAGTCGCAAGTTCGGCGACCGGCTGGCCGGCCATGAACAGCGTCCTCGTTGTCGATCAGGAACCGGGCGAGCGTGCCGGCGCTTTCGGCCTTGATCTCGTGGAAGGTCTTCATCACCTCGACCAGCCCGATCAGTGTCGCCGGCTTGCGACCGCATCGCCCTCCTCCTTGAAGGGCGGCTGGTCGGGCGCCGGCTTGCGGTAGAAGATGCCGGGGAGCAGCGAGAGGATTTGCTTGGTCGCCATGGTCGATCGTCTTTCCTGTTCGGTCTGGTCCTGTCTGCGTGATCCGCGCCGTGCGCTCCACAGTCGTCAGGCCGCGTCGAGCCACGGGGCGACGGCCGCCTTGACGGTGCGGGCGATGTCGACGGCGTTCGGCGTATCCGAATGAACGCAAATGGCATCGGCACGCACCGGAACGTCCTTGCCGCCGACCGAGGTGGTGAACCCCTCGCGAACCGCGCGCACGCAGCGTTCCGCGGCACGGTCGGGTCGACCGGCGTCATGCTCGCGGGTGATGATCAGCGAACCCATCGTCGGAGTAGTCGAGATCGGCGTAGAACTCCGCGATGCAATTCGATGGCCGCGCGCCGTGTAGACGCGTCTCGTGCAGCGTGTTGATCATGCCCATCAGCGGCACGCGGAACACGTCGGCCGCGTCGCATACCGCGTGGGCGACGTGCTCCATGCGCGCGGCCATGCCGTAGAGCGCGCCGTGCGGCTTGATGTGGTTGAGCGGCATGCCCTCGGCGTCGAGAAAGCCCTTCAGCGCGCCGATCTGGTAGATGAGGCAGTTGGCGAGCTCCTCGCGGTCGATCTTCATCTCGCGCCGGCCGAAGCCCTGCAGGTCGGGCAGCGACGGATGCGCGCCGACCTTCACGCCCTGTTTCTTGGCCAAGCTCGACCGTGCGGCGCATGTGATTGAAGTCGGAGGCGTGGAAGCCGCAGGCGACGTTGGCGACAGTGATGTGGCGGCATCAGGCCGTCGTCGTCGCCCATTTTGTAGAGGCCGAAGCCTTCGCCCATGTCGCAGTTGATGACCGTCATCGCTCGCTCCCTTCCCCGGGCCGATGCTTCGCCGCCCGCGTCATTTCGAAAACCCGACTCGTCCGCACCCCGTCAGTCATTCATCGTCGCGATATAGCGAAGCCTGATCTGGTCGGCGACCACCGCAAGAATGAGCAGTCCGCCCAGCACGGCCATTTGCACATAGCTGCCGATGCGCGCGAGGTTCATTCCGTTCTGCGCGAGCACGATGAACAGCGCGCCGAGCACGACATTTTCGGCCCGGCCGACGCCGCCGCGCAGCGAGACGCCGGCAATCACGCAGGCGGCGATCAACTCCAGCGGCAGCGACGCGCCGACATTGGCCTCGCCGGTGTCCAGCCGTGCCGTGAGCAACATGCCGGAGACCGCGGCAAGGAACGCGCAGAGCACGTAGGTGACGAAGAGGGTCAGCTTCGTGTTGATGCCGGAGAGCTGGGCGGCCTTGATATTGCCGCCGACGGCGTAGAAGTAGCGCCCAAGCCTGGTCCGGTTGACGATGAGATAGACGAGGATGGCAAGTCCCGCCGCGAAATAGATGGGAACGGGGATGCCGAGCGCGGTGCCGAAGCCGAAGATGTCGCCGAACTCGACCGGCATGCCATAGACCGGCACGCCGCCGGTTATGTAGAGCGCCGTTCCGAACCCGACCGACGAGATGCCGAGCGTCATGATGAAGGGCGACACGCCGAACACGGCGACGCCGATGCCGTTCAGCACGCCGACCGCGGTTCCGGCAACGACCCCGGCGAGACAGCCGATCGCGATGGCCAGCCAGACCGAATCCGGCATTGCCGACGCGACCGCCGCCATCGCCATGGCGCCGACGACGGAGGTGATCGCCACGATCGTCCCGACCGAAAGATCGAAGCCTCCGGTCAGAAGGGCGAGCATCTGACCGAGGGCGACCATCATCAGATACACAGACTGCCGCACGACGTTGGTGAGGTTGCTCACCGTGAGGAAGTTCTCGGAGGCCAGCGTGAAGACGATGATCGCAATGATCAGCAGGAAGGGGAGGACACCGAGCCGGACGAAGACGACCTTCAGCCAGAGGGTCGGCGAGCGCGACTCGGCCGAAACGCGGTCTTCGGCAGAGTTCATCAGGCGGCCTCCCTCTCGAAGAAGTGGCGCAACAGATTTTCCTCGGTGATGTCGTTTGCGGCGAGCTCGGTCTGGATGCGTCCGCGATAGAACACGTAGGCGCGGTGGCTGAGATGCAGGATCTCGGGCAGGTCCGAGGATATGAGCACGACTGCGGCGCCCGCCTCGCAAAGGTCGCGGATGAAGCCGTAGATCGACGCCCGTGTCGCCACGTCGACGCCGACCGTCGGCTCGTCGAGGGCAAAGACGTCGACCTTCCGCGTAAGGCTCTTTGCCAGGAGCACCTTTTGCTGGTTGCCGCCGGAGAAATTATCGAGGGCGCGCTCGATGCGGCGCGGCTGAAGGTTCATCCGCTCGGCGAGCTCCGTCGCCCGGCGCGCCTCCCCCCGACGATTGATCATGAACCGGCCGAGCGCGAAGGGCGGCTGGTCCAGCGACGGCAGGCTGATGTTCTCCCGGCAGGACCTGATCATCACCAGCCCCTCGTCGCGGCGGTCGGGCGGAATATAGAAGAAGCCGCGTTCCATCATGGCGTGCGGCGACTCGCCCGTGACCTCCTCGCCCTTCAGGGTTATCCGTCCCGCGCTGATCGTTTCGAGACCGAACACGGCCCGCATGATCTCGGATTTGCCCGACCCGATCAGGCCGGCCAGTCCGACCACCTCGCCGGCATGAACCTCGAGCGATGCGTCGACGACGGTGTCGCGCAGCGTCGACAGCCTCTCGATGCGCAGCATCTCGCGGCCGCGCTCCGACCTGATTGTCGGGAAGATCTCGGAGATCACCCGCCCGGTCATCAGTCTAACCAGCTTGTCCTCGGACACCGTCCTGGCGTCCTCGGTCGACACGTAGCGTCCGTCCCGCAGCACGGTGATCCGGTCGCCGATGCGGCGGACCTCCTGGATGCGGTGGGTGATGTAGATGATGCCGACGCCGTCGGCCTTGATCTGGTCGATCAGGGCAAACAGCTGCTCGGTCTCGCGGTTGGTGAGGGAGGCGGTCGGCTCGTCGAGGATCAACACCGAGAGGTCGGAGCGGAACGCCTTGGCGATCTCGACCATCTGCTGCTCGGCGCGGGTGAGGTGCTGGACCGTCTGGCCGGGCTTCAGCGGAAAGCCGAGGCGCGAGATGATCTCCTGCGCCTGACGATGAAGCGCCCGCTTGTCCAACAGCCCGCCGCGCGTCAATTCGGCGCCGAGAAAAAGGTTCTCCTCGACCGTCATCTGGGGGACGAGAGAGAACTCCTGGAACACCGCCGAGATGCCGCGCTCGCGCGCCTCGTGCACCGTTTCCAGGTGAACCCGTTCGCCGCGGAACAGAATCTCGCCGGCGGTCGGCTGGTTGGCGCCGGCGAGGATCGAGATCAGCGTCGATTTGCCGGCCCCGTTCTCGCCGAACAGCACGTGCACCTCGCCGACGCGAAGGTCGAAGTCCACCCCGGCGAGGGCAAGAACGCTCGGATACTGCTTGGTCAGCCCGCGGACTGAAAGGAGCGTGGCGCCCTCCGTTCCGGATGCGCCGCGCCCGTTTTCGTCAGTGCTCATCGAACAGGTTCGACCCGCTGCCCGGTCCGGTCAGGTCAATCCACGTTGAACACCGGGCTGAAGCCGTCCGGAGCTAGGGTCGAAGCCGGGTCGAACGTTCCGATGTTGTCCTGGTTGACCACGAACAGGGCCGGTCCGACGTGCTTGGCGTAGTCCTTGCCCTCCAGGATCCTGACAGCCTGATCGATGGCGATCCGGCCCTGGATCACCGGCGAGTCGGTAGGTGCGGCAAGGATCTGGCCGCGACGAATGCCCTGGTCGACGCCCGGCGTATAGTAGTAGGAGACGATCTTGATCTGGTCGGTCAGACCACGCGACCTCAGGATCGGGATCGCCGCCTCCGCCGTCACTGCCGTTCCGACGATGTAGTTCGAGGTCCGGATGGGCCCCGAGCGTGTCCTCGACGAGCTTGGACTGCGCTTCCTTGCCGGTGTCGCCGTATTTCGTCTCGACCACCTCGATGGCGCTGCCCTTCACCGCATCGAGGAAGCCCTTGTTGCCGGCCTCGACCCAGCCGGCGCCTGCCGGTCCCGGGAACCAGCCGACCTTCACCGGGTCCGGGCCGGCGGGGTGCATCTTGGCCAGGATACTCGCCGGCCTTGGCGCCCATCTCGCCGAACGAGACCAGCGACTTGGCGGACAGCTCCTTCGACGACATGCCGTTGATCACGTCGATCACCGGAATGCCCTTGGCGCGGATCTCATGCACCAGGTTATTGAGGCCGTCGTAGGAGATGGCGCCGATGACCACGGCGTTGGCGCCGGCCGCAACGCAGTCCTCGATCTGCGATGATCTGCTTGTCAAGTTCGGTGTAGCCGCCGGCCTCGACCAGCTGCATCTTGACGCCGAGGTCCTTGGCCTCCTCCGACGACGCCATAGTCGACGGCGAGCCAGTAGGCGTCCTTCATGTGCGGGAAGGACACGCAGATTTCCCACGGCTTGGACGCCTTCTCCAACGGCACGTAGTCGAGCTTCTCCCGCGGGCTGTCCATGTTGAACGGCGGGTTCCAGGAACTCGACCTGGTACGGATACCACTTGTCGGCAGCGGCGGCGCTGCCCGCGAAGGCAATCGCCAGGCCCGCGGCAATCCCTATCCGAATTTTCGAGACGCTGCGCATCGCACTCACCCCTCTTTTCGTTTGTTGACGCTGCTCGCCGTCGCCCCTGGCGAGTTCGCCGGCCATTCAGTGTCGCGCATCCAGTGCGATATGAAAAATAGAAAATCATGCGGTGGTATATCTGATTTTCTGATATCAATGCACCGGGAACTGGCAGGTCGGCTCGGTGCCCAAAAGCGCATCATCAGCGGCAAGGAAAGCGCGTGAGCATCTCGTTGCGCCATATCCGCTACTTCCTGGCAGCTGCCGAAGCCGGACAGATCTCTCGGGCCGCCATGGACCTCGGGGTTTCCCAATCGGCGGTCACCGCCGCCGTGAAGCAGCTCGAAAGCTATGTGGGTGCACGGCTGTTCGACCGGCATGCTCAGGGCGTGGCGCTGACGCTGGAAGGCAGCCGCTTCATGCGCCACGCCCGCAATATCGCTACCACTGTCAATGAGGCGTTGAGGTTCGAGCAGGAGCCCGCCCGCAGGATCCCGCGGCACGGTTCGCGTTGGCGTCACCTACACCGTGGCCGGCTATTTCCTGCCGCAGCATCAGGTGCGGTTCGCCCGCAGCTATCCGGACGTCAACATCGAGCTCAGCGAGGCTCCGCGCTCATCGATCGAGGAAGACCTCATCGCCGGGCGTCTCGATACGTCGGTCTTGCTGACCTCGAACATCGTCAACCGCGACGCGCTCGATTCCGAAACGCTGATCCGGTCCCGCCGCCGCCTGTGGCTGCCCCTCGATCACCCGTTGACCCATGCCGACGCCGTGCACCTCGCCGACGTCGCCCGCGAGCCGTACGTCATGCTGACGGTTGACGAAGCGGCAAAAACCGCCGGCCGCTACTGGACCGGTACCGGCTATCGCCCGCGCGTCATATTCGAGACCTCCTCCGTGGAGGCCGTCCGCAGCATGGTCGCCAACGGCATGGGGGTGACGATCCTTTCGGACATGGTCTACCGGCCGTGGTCGCTCGAGGGCCAGCGCATCGAGACCCGGCTCGTCACCGAGCCGATACCGAGCATGGATGTCGGGCTCGCCTGGGCGCGCAATGCCGAGCTGTCGGGTGCCACGCGGGCGTTTCGCGACTTCATGAGCCTGACCTTCAACGGCGCCGGCCACGTGTTGGCGACGTGACTTTCCGCCCGGCGATCAAAACAACCCTCTCGACTCACGCGTACGCACTTAACCTGACGCATCAGCATGTGGCTTGCATGTACCCTTCGTATTCGTAAGACGGGTCGAATGAGTTGAGGTGGGGGGGCGCTGATGCGGGGCACTTGCAGGTCGGTGCGCGCATTCGGCACGCCCGCGTCCTGAAGGGGACGACACATTCCTCGTTCGGCGACCTCACCGAAGCAGGCCTGCCGGCCGCCTCCAGGTCATCGGCGAAAGGCTGGACGACCGCACGGTGCTCGCCGCGGCCGGCCTGAGCTTCCTAGGCCTCGGCGCCCGGCCGCCGCAACCGGAATGGGCTTCGATGCTGTCGGGCGCCCGCGACGATTTCAACCGCGCACCGTGGTTGATGGTGATCCCCGGCGTCGCCATCACCTTGACCGTGCTCGGCTTCAACCTCCTCGGCGATGCTATCCGCACCGCCCTCGATCCGCGGGATGCGCCAGCCATGGACGTCATGCAGCCGGAGGACCGGACGGACGGCTGGATCACCTTCCGGGAGGGCGTGCGGCTGCCGCCGGGACCGGCCAATGCGGCCGGTATCGGCGCCGACGGCGCGGTCGAGACGATGATCGTCGAGAACCCCAAGTTCCTCGCCGGGCGGTGGAGGCTCGGCATCGGCTACGAGACGCGGGTGATGCGCGGGGCGAAGCCGGTCGCCGTCGTGCTCTACGTCAAGGCCGGCGTGCTTCGCACCATCGACAGCCAGACCAGCCTGTCAGTGCCGATCCGCTCGCGATAGCGCCCGTCGCGAACGGCCCCGTGCGCCACGCATCATGCCTGTGCTAGGATCGGCCTCGGGTCGAGGAAACGAGCATGATGGGGGCATTCGCCGGGACACTCCCGATCGCTGCGAAAGGCGAGGAATTCGCCCGCCTCTCGCGATCGCTGTTCGGCAATATCGAGCAGCGCTTCGCCGACGGGCGCGAGTACGGCCGCCTTCACTCAACGATGGCCGGCGCCTGCCGATTCAGCGAGATCGCGACCTCTCCGCTCGAGGTGTGGGTCGACCGGGTGGCACCACGGAGCCACGACCCCGACTTCATCAAGCTCCTTTTCCAGGTTTCGGGCGAGACCCGGTTCCGCCAAGCCGGTCAGGTGGCGCGCCTGACGCCGGGGACATGGGTCCTGTTTGACCCGGCGCGCCCCTACAACCTGGTCAACGCGACGATGATCGAGCAGGTCGTCGTGCAACTGCCGCGGAGCACCTTCCCGCGGCAGGCGCTGGCGCTTTTCCATCGACCGCTTCTGTTTCCCGCCGACGAAGTCGGCCTGCCGCAGATCATCGCCACGTTGCTGGCGACCAGCGTCCGGGAACTCTCGGCGCTCGAGCTGGCCGACCTTGCCCGCGTCGGCGAGGTCCTTGCGCAGCTTGCGGTCGCTGCCCACGGTGGTCCGGCGGCTGACCGGCGCACTGGAGAAGATCGCCGCGGCCGGGGTCGGCGTGCTCCTGATCGAGCAGTTCACCACCCTCGCCCTCTCGATATCGCAGCGCGCCTACGTCCTGGAGCGCGGGAGGTTGGTATTCTCCGGGACGTCGCAAGAGCTTCAAACCCACCCGGAAATTCTGCACAGCGCCTACTTTCCGACATAGCGGCGCCGACCGTTCCCCCGCCGTTCCGCCATTCGCTGTCGCGGGCAACCGCGACGCGGTTCGTGCGTTGTCACTCGGAAATGAAGCCTTGTTGCAATGGATGCCGTCCCTGAACTAATGGAACTCGAGGCAGCACTCCCTGGTGTTGCAGCCGTCGCAGTCAACGAAGGGCGATCTTCCGGGCGGTCAGGCCGAAGGCTGGCGATGCGAACCACGGCAGGAAACAAGAGATGAACGTCAAACAGCTGGTTCACCGGGCAAAGTGGCCTCTCCACAGCTCGAGTTGCTCCCGGAGGACCAGGCCATCGTGCTGGTTCGCGAGATATTCAAAGAGCTGAGCCGCGAACTGGAAGCGACCACCAAAGGCGCCGTCAAGGTCGCCGGATTGGGCACGTTCCGCGTCCGGGAAATCGAACGGACGAGGGACGGCCAGACCGTCAAATCCAAACGCACGATATTTCAGTCTTCCAAAGCGAATTGAGACGAGTAGCGGAGAAGTCCGCGCAAGTCGGACGCCGATACAGGGCCGCACGGCGGCTGGCTCGATCGTCAGCGGTCGATCGACGATCGGCTGACTGATATTTCGCACGGCAAGAGGGATTCCGACCCTCGCCGGCGGGTGTCGTTAGCAAACTGTTAAGCATAATTCGACACCGTCGGAAGTGGCGCAAATCATTGCGTTTCCGCTAATGGACGTTGGCGGACCGAGTCAGCCGACGTGATCGATCTTGGTCGACAATTGCCGCCCTGAATCCACCTTTGCACGCCTTCGGCCTGATCCTCGGAAGCGACGGAGATCCGGATTTGCCGTCATCTTCCTCACTGCCCTAAGCCTCGCCGGGTGTGCCACCGGGCCGCGGATCCTGTCGGTCAAGACCGAACTCCCGGCGACAAACTCCTTCGTGGCGCTCGCGCCCGGCGGCCAGGCCATCATCGACGTGCTCGAAAAGCGCTACAGAGACGCCGTCGTGCACCAGACCATTCTGGCGACCAACTCGCACGTTGCGGGACAGAATTTCCTGCAGGTCACGCTCTACGGGCCGGTCGGCTACCGCACCGTCGAGGACAACGCCCTCGGTCCCGAATTCGATAGCGCCCGACCAGATCGCCAAGGAATTCGGCTGGTACCTGACCGGCGTCCCGATGACTCGCTCGCCGATCTACGCCCAGAACAAGTATGGAGCGTTCGGGTTTGCCACCGGAACGGGGGCCGGCGGCGACCGCTGCCTGTACGCCTGGCAGCACATCGGGCGCCACCAGGACCAGGTCATCCCGATCGTCGGCTCGATCGGCATTCGCCTGCGGCTCTGCGATGCGCATGCCAGCGAGCAGACCCTGCTGTCGGTGATGTATGACTTCACGATCGTCGGCTACCTGCCCTCGCCGATGTGGAACCCGTACGGAAAAGCGCCGGAGGTCAGCAAGGATCTCGGTGGACTGTCCGCGCCGCTGGAGCCGACCCTGCCGCCGCGGGCGAGCACCCAGCCCATGCGGACAGCGCCGCCCCTTGCCCCCGCGCCGCCAAAGGTGACGCGGCGGGTGGAAGGGCCGGTTGTGCCGCTGCCGGAACCGGGGAGCTACGACGACTACGCGACCGTTCCCCCGCCGGCGAGCTGACGGGGAGCATCGTAAATCAACGGATTGTTAGGGACAAGCGAGGATCGCGAGAGTGCCGGGGCATCCCACCGACACAGAGTTAGCGATCAGGGAACGACTGACAGACGATAACCGGCCGAGAAAGCGGGACCGGCTCCAGCAGGGACCATGACAAAGATCGGCTTCGGAATTCTCTGGGCGCTTGCGGCGGCAGCCGCGCTCTTCCTGATCACGTTGCCGATCAGTCTCCAGGCGCAGTTGATCGGCTGCTGGCTCGTGCTCACCGCGATGATCTGCCTGAAGGTCATCAGGCCCGAGGGCGCCTGGCGGCTGATCGCGCTCGCCCTCGGCACCGCCGTCGTTCTTCGCTACGTCTACTGGCGGACTACCGAGACGATTCCGCCGATCAATCAGCCGGAGAATTTCGTCCCCGGCATCCTTCTCTATCTGGCTGAACTCTATAACGTCTTCATGCTCGCTCTGAGCCTGTTCGTCGTCGCCAGGCCTTTGCCGAGCCGCCAGCCGCCGCCGCGACGACCGGACCTTCCTACCGTCGACGTCTTCGTTCCGAGCTACAATGAGGACGCCCGCCTGCTGGCGACGACCCTCGCCGCGGCCAAGGGGATGGACTATCCGCCCGACAAGTTGACGATCTGGCTACTCGACGACGGCGGCACCGATCAGAAATGTGGCTCGCAAAACGTCGAAGAGGCCCTGGCGGCGCAACACCGCCGCTCGGAGCTTGCAAAATTGTGCGCCGACATGGAGGTCAATTACCTCACCCGGGCGAGCAACGAGCATGCCAAGGCCGGCAACCTCAACAACGGTCTCAAGCACTCGACCGGCGAGCTGGTTGCCGTCTTCGATGCCGACCACGCGCCCGCCCGCGACTTCCTCACCGAGACCGTCGGCTATTTCGGCGAGGACGAGAAGCTCTTCCTGGTCCAGACGCCGCATTTCTTCATCAATCCCGATCCGCTGGAGCGCAATTTGCGCACCTTCGAACGGATGCCGTCCGAGAACGAGATGTTCTATGGCATCATCCAGCGCGGTCTCGACAAGTGGAACGCGTCCTTCTTCTGCGGCTCGGCCGCCGTGCTCCGTCGGCAGGCGCTGCTCGAGACCGACGGATTTTCCGGCATCAGCATCACGGAAGACTGCGAGACCGCCCTTGAACTCCATGCCCGCGGCTGGCGGAGCGTCTATGTCGACAAGCCGCTGATCGCGGGATTGCAGCCCTCGACCTTCGCCAGCTTCATCGGCCAGCGCACGCGATGGGCGCAGGGGATGATGCAGATCCTCCGCTTCCGCTTCCCTCCCCTGAAGCGCGGTCTCTCGCTGCCGCAGCGGCTTTCCTACATGTCGAGCACGCTGTTCTGGCTGTTCCCCATCTCGCGCATCGTCTTCCTCATCTCCCCGCTCTTTTATCTGTTCTTCGGAGCCCAGATCTTCGTCGCCTCGGGCGGTGAGTTCGCCGCCTACACACTGATGTACATGATCGCCAACCTGGTCATGCAGAACTACCTCTACGGCCGCTACCGCTGGCCGTGGATCTCGGAACTTTACGAGCTGATCCAGGCGATCTACCTGCTGCCGGCGCTGATCTCGGTCCTGCTCAATCCCCGCAAGCCGACCTTCAAGGTGACCGCCAAGGACGAGACCCTCGACCGGAGTCACATTTCCGAACTCGGCGCGCCGTTCTACGTCGTCTTCGCGATCCTGATGATCGGCGTGGCGATGACCGTGTGGCGCATCTTCGCCCAGCCCTACAACGCCGACATCGCCATCATCGTCGGCGCCTGGAACATCCTGAACCTTCTGATGGTCGGGTGCGCATTGGGCGTCGTTTCCGAACGGCGGAATCCGCAAAGCAGCCACCGCGTCCGCATCGCCCGGCGGTGCGATTTCCTCTATCGCGGCGAAACGATTCCGTCATCGATCGAGGATGTCTCGATCGGCGGCGCTCGTATCAAGGTCCTCGCCCAGGCCATCGACCATATCGAGCGCGGCGAGGCGAGCAGCATCCGTTTCGAGCCGCGATCCGACATCGCATCGCATACGCTGCCGCTCGCCGTTCGCAACTTCACCACCGAGGACAACACGCTCATCATCGGCTGCCGGTTCATGCCGGCCAGCGCCGCCCATTTCAGGCTGATCGCCGACCTGATCTTCGCCAACTCGAAACAATGGAGCGACTTCCAGGAATCGCGGCGCGTCAATATCGGCATCATCAAAGGCACGTTCTGGTTCCTGAAGCTCTCCCTGTTGCAGAGCGGTCGCGGACTTGCCTACCTGATGCGGCGGATCGGGGCGGTACGCGAGACCGAAGCCGATCAGGCGGAGCGCGCCGAGGGAGACACGGCAATGATCTGCCGGCGCGGATCGATCCCTCTTGTCGCGCTGGCGCTCTTGCTGCCTTCAGTGGCGGCCGCACAGGCGCCGTTCGACATGTCGCCGGAGCGACAGGTGGCCCCGAGCGAAGCGACCGCCGGCAGCCGGGCCGCGCCTGCCGGCTCGGGTTCGGACGAGGAGACCCGCCAGGCAACGCCCCCGGTCGAGACAGCGCCGACCAGCCCCGCCCCGCCAGCAACGGCACCGGTGAGGCAGGAAAACGCGGGCATCGACCGCTATATCATTCCTGCGGCAAGCCTCCGCTTCGAGGGTGAGATGGGCCGGCGCTCGTGGGGCGTCGTGTTGACCCCCGACGAGGCCGCGCAAGGCGCCCGGCTGGCGGTCACCTACAACAGCTCGATCTATGTGGCACCGGAAAACTCGGACCTGCGCGTCACCGTCAACGATCGGCTCGTCCTCGACCAGCCGCTTGCGGCCCGCGAAGAGGCCGGCCGCGTCACTGTCCTGCTTCCCGCCGGAACCCTGGTCGGCGGCACCAACATCGTGACGTTCACGGTCATCCAGCGCCATCGAACCGATTGCACGGTCGAATCGACCTACGACCTGTGGACCGAGATCGAGAGCGACGGGACCGGCCTCTTGCTGGGTGGCGATCGTCCTGATCTGACCAGCCTCAGCGATCTGGGCGCGGTGGGGTTCGATGCCACGGGAAGGACGACCCTCGAGCTGATTCTGCCGGCGGGCGAACAGTCCCTGTCCGAAGCCGATGTCCTGAGACTTGTGCAGGCGATCGCCCTGCGCGGGAACTATCGCCAGCCTGAAGTCCGCATCGTGCCGTCTCCCGACCCGAATGCCGGCGCCGGCACCCTGCAGGTGGCGGTCGGCACGGCCCGCGAACTGGCGGCAATTCCCGCCCTGCCGGCTGAGGCCGAGGTCGCGCCGGTCGCCGCTCTTGTCGGGACAGCCGGACCGGCGCCATTGCTCGTCGTCTCCGGTCCCGACCGCACCAGCGTTGCCACGGCGATCGATTCGCTGGTCAAGGCGGTGGCGCGACCGAGCGACACGGCGCGCACCACCATCAACACGACGCCCTCGCTGTTACCTCCGGTCCCCATGCTGAACGGCAACCGGATGATGACGTTCTCCGATCTGGGCGTGTCCACGGAGGAATTCTCCGGACGCCGCTTCCACGCTGATTTCTATGTCGGCCTGCCGGGGGACTTCTATGCGGAATCGTATGGCGAGGCGACTATTCTTCTGGATGCCGCCTACACCGAGGCGGTCAGGCCGGGAAGCCATATCGACGTCTACGTCAACGGCTTCATCGCGGCGAACACGCCGCTCACGTCGACCTCCGGCGACATCTTCCGCCACCTTCCGGTGAAGGTGGCCCTCACCCACTTCCGGCCCGGGGTGAATCGCATCACCCTCGAGGCACAACTCGATACTGATGCCGACGCCGTGTGCGCCCCCGGCGCCGCCGGCAGCAGTCCCGACCGTTTCGTCGTCTTCGACACCAGCGAATTCCATATGCCAGACTTCGCCCGCATCGGCCGCTGGCCAAGCCTCTCGGCCCTGGTCGGCACCGGCGCCCCCTACGGAGACGGTGATGCGCCGGTGCAGATCGTGCTTGGCCGGGCGGACAATGACGTCTACGCCGCGACGGCAACCATTCTCGCGCGCCTCGCCATCTCGTCCGGCTGGCCGATCCCGGTCGCCATGGTGCATCCCGAATCGCTCGGCGATCAGCCGGCCCTGTTCATCGGGGCGATCAGCCAGTTCTCCGTCCCGACCCTGACGGCAATGGGGATCGACGAGGCGACGCAGACCTCCTGGGACCGGAAGCCGGCGGCGCAGCTGTCCGATCTGCCCGTTGCCATCGACCCGGGCAGGATCGCCCCGGCGACGTTTGGCGACCAACGGACGACGGAGGGCGTTTACCAACGCTGGCAAGACGAAGTGGTCAACCCGACCGGCCTCCGCGGAACCTGGTTCGCTTTCGAGAACTGGCTCCAGCGGACCTTCGATCTATCGTTCTCGGCCTTGCGGCTGACCTCGGGCCCGGAGCGGCCTTTCAATCCGCCCGCCCGCACCACGCTTCTCGTTGCCCAGGCGCCTGCATCGCTGGACCGGCCGTGGACGATGATCACCGCGCCGACCGAGGGCGACCTCGCCGCGAGCGTCAGCGAGATCACGGCAACGCCGTACTGGTCGAACTCTTGCCGGACGGGTCGCCAGTTTCAGTGACGCGGCCGGCGTCGAAAACCAGCCGCCGGCGTCGCGGAGATTTGTCCTCGGCGATAACGTTTCCCTGCGAAACCTGCGGCTCGTTGCCGCCAACTGGCTGTCGACCAACATCGTCACCTACGCGCTGGCCCTTGTGATCATCTGCGGCGTCCTCGGCATTGCCACCTCGGCGCTCCTGGCCCGCGTGGGGAGGCGCTCGTGAGCCGCGCGATCTCATCCGTCGGCGCTGCCGCGGCAGCTGTCGCGGTCTTGATCGGCCTGATCGTGCCGACAGGCGCGACCGCGCTCAGGGGAACCGTCTCGGCCGCCGACTGGACTGCGTATCGCGATCGCTTTGTCGAGGCGAACGGCCGTATCGTAGACGATGCCAATGGCGATATCAGCCACAGCGAGGGCCAGGGCTACGGTCTCCTGCTCGCCTTCTCGGCCGACGATCGCGCAAGCTTCGAACGAATCTGGACCTTCACCCGGAACGAATTGCTGATCCGCGACGACGGCCTCGTCGCCTGGAAGTGGGACCCGCAGGCCACGCCACATGTCGCCGACATCAACAATGCCAGCGACGGCGACATCCTGATCGCCTACGCCCTCGGCCTCGCCGGAGAGGCCTGGTCGGAGACGCGCTACACTGAAGCCGCGAGCAGCCTGGCGACGGCAATCGGGACGAATCTCCTGGCCAGGGCAAACGGCCGCATCGTCCTCGTTCCGGGTGTCGCCGGCTTCGGACCGGACGATCGCTCCAACGGCGCACAGGTCGTCAATCCCTCCTACTGGGTCTTCGAAGCCTTCCCCGTCCTCGGGGAACTCGCCCCAGATTTCCCGTGGAAGGAACTCGCTTCATCGGGCCTGGAGCTGATCGCTGGAGCGCGCTTCGGGCCGGACCGCCTGCCGCCCGACTGGGTCGCCATAACGCCCAAGGGCCTCGAGCCGGCGGAGGGCTTCCCGTCCGTCTTCGGCTACAACGCGATCCGGATTCCGCTGTACCTCCTCCGGGCCGGCGCCACGAACGGCCCGCTCCTCCAGCCGTTCGAGCAGGACGTGCGATTGGAGGGGCCGGCCGTCATCGACCTCGACTCCGGACGGGCCATCGAGCCGCTCGACGACCCCGGCTACCGGATGCTCGACGCGGCGGTCGCCTGCGCCGCCGGAACGCCGATCCCGGACGATCTGAAGCAGTTCAAGCCGACCAGCTACTACCCGTCGACGCTCTACCTTCTTGCGCTTGCCTACGTGAAACAGAGGCAGCCCCAATGTCTCTGACGAAGGTCGCACAATTGGCACTGCTGGCTGGCGTCACGGTCTGGATCATCGGCGTCCGGCCGACCACGGCGCCAGAGCCCACAGTCGATCCAGTGATCACCGGCTCCATCGGCGCTGCCAGGCAGGCGCCGCGCGGCATCGTCGTCGCGCAGGGCACCCAACCGCAGATGCAACCCGCGCCCAATGCGCAACCGGCGGCGGCCGCCACCCCACCGGACCAAACGCAACCGGGCAGCGCATCGGAAAAAGTGGACGAATCCGCCTTGCGCTATTTCGCCCGGCAGGGTGACACGCGCCGCCTCAATGCCGAGATCGCGCGGCTGAAGGCGCTCTATCCCGGCTGGCAGCCGCCGGAGGATCCGACCGCGCCCGAGGTCTTCGCCGACCCGGAGCTCGATCGCATGTGGCAGCTCTTCTCCGAAGGGCGCTACGCCGACGTCCGCAGCGCCATCGCCGAGCGCCAGGCGAAGGAGCCTGGGTGGGTTCCGCCGGGCTCGCTCGTCCAGCTGCTCGATCAGGCGGATGCGCGCATCCGGATCGTCAACGCTTCGGATGCGGATCAATGGGCGACGGTGATCAGGACCGCCGCCGACACGCCGAGCCTCCTCACCTGCGATTATGTCGACATCCTCTGGCGCGTGGCCGAGGCGTTCGCCAAGACCGATCGCCCGTCGCGCGCCGAAGACGCCTACACCTACATCCTGAACAACTGCAACGACGCCAAGGAACGCTTGGCCACGGTCCAGAAGGCGATGGCGCTCTTGCCCGAGTTGGATGTCGACAGCCTCCTCCACCTTGCGCGGGGCGATGAATTCCAGCCGGTCGAGGACGACCTGATCCGGCAGCGGGTCGGCAAGATCGCCGAGGTTGCCAACGGTGTCGCCGACCCCGGCGATCTCGCGCGTCTTGAGACGCTCGCCGCGGACCCGACCGATGCGACCGACCCGCTCTTGCTCGGCTGGTACGCTTATCGCCGCGACGAGCCGGCAAAGGCGCTCGACTGGTTCCGCAAGGGCCTCGACCGCGATCCGAAAAGCGCCAAGGCGGCGGAAGGCGACACGCTGTCGCTCATCGCGCTGGACCGCTTCGCCGAAGCCGAGGGTTTCGGCTACGACTGGAACGAGGCGTCGCCCGGCAACCTCGCGGCCTATCTCGACGCCGTCACGGCGTTGCTCGCCACCGACCCGCCGGTGAAGATCGCCGAATTCAGTGCTCCAGCGCATGGTCACGGTGGTGACCCGCGAGAAGAATGCAGAGGCCGGCGAACAGCTCGGCTGGTACGCCTACAACCTCGGTCAGGTGAAAACCGCGGCGCGCTGGTTCCAGACCGTCCTGAAATGGAAGCCGGACCACGAGCCGGCCGCCTACGGGCTTGCCGTCGCGCGGCTCGCCCTCCATGACCGCGACGGCGCCAACGCGATCATCCGCGCCTGGCGAGACCGTTCGGACCGGATCGCCGGGCTCGCCAAGCCGGTCAAGGCCGAATTGCGCGGACCTAACTACACGATCAACGCGCCGGTCTATGCAACGCCCGGCCGGACCGCCACTACGGCTGTCGCTCCGGCGCCCCCCTCTCGTTGCGGAGGAAGCGCGCCGGTCGCGACCCTCACGCCCGGAGCGGCCCTGCGGCGTGGCTGGTGCCTGATGGACCTCAACCGGCCGGTCGAAGCCGCGGCAGCCTTCAACATTGCCCTCCGCTCAGCCAACGCCGACGTCCGCAGTGACGCCGCCTATGGTGCATCGCTCGCCAACCTGCGCTCCGGTGTCACCGATCAGGCAGCCGTCGCGGCTGCCGCCGCGCCGCAGTCGCCGGACCGGAAAGTCGAGCTGTCCGTCAGCATCCTCACCCAGCAGGCCCTCGCCGCCTGGGCCGACGGCCGTTACCTGGAGACCATTCTTCTCCTCGACGAGCGCGATCGCTATGCCCCCGTCCAGAACGATCTGCTCGTGCTGCGCGGCTTCGCCTACCTCAAGCTGCGGCGCCTGGCCGAGGCCAAGAGGATATTCGAGGCAGCCGCCGCGACCGGCCTGCCCGACGCGGTGCGCGGCCTGGCGCAGGTTCAGGCGATCCAGAACGGCGTGACCCGGTAGGCCCTGCGAGCTCGACCCGCAATCGCCGTGTGCCTTTGGCCGCGAGGAGAATCTTGCCTATCATGCCGGCTGGAAAGAGGGGGAAGAACCGAAATCGTCATGGCGCAAGCAAGAACAGCACTCGTGGTCAGCGCCCACGCAGCCGATTTCGTATGGCGCGGCGGCGGCGCCATCGCGCTGCACCAGCGGCTCGGTTACGAGGTGACGGTCGTCTGCCTGTCATTACGGCGAGCGCGGCGAGTCGGCCAAGCTCTGGAAGCAGGAAGGCATGACGCTGGCGGCGGTGAAAGCTGCGCGCCGGGTGGAGGCCGAGAACGCGGCGAAGGCGCTCGGCGTCCACGACATCCAGTTCTTCGACCTCGGCGACTATCCGCTCGAGGTCGACCGCGACGCGAAGTTCCGACTGGTCGACGTGATCCGCGAGGTGCAGCCGAAGTGCATCATGAGCCACTCGTTCTACGACCCCTACAACACCGACCACATGACGCGACGAAGGTGGTGATCGAATGCCGGATGATCGCCCAGGCCTGGGGCCACAATCCCGGCGAGAAGGTGCTGGGCGCCCCGCAGCTCTATCTGTTCGAGCCGCACCAGACGGAGCAGATGGACTGGAAGCCGGACGTGCTTCCTCGACATCACGCGAGGTGTGGGACAAGAAGCGCGCCGCCATCGAGTGCATGGAGGGCCAGGAGCACCTGTGGAACTACTACACCAACGTCGCCGAGAACCGCGCCAATCACTTCCGCCGCAATTCCGGCGGTCAGGCCGGCGGACGCGATGCCCGCTATGCCGAGGCTTCCAGTCGGTCTTCCCGCGCACCGTGGATGAACTGTGATGAGCGTCGTCGTCCGGAACATCGAGCGTGCCGATCCCGCGGTCGTCGCCGGCCTTGGCGAATGCGGCGTCGCCACCGTTCACGAGGCGCAGGGACGAACGGGCCTGCTCGCCGACCTACATGCGGCCGATCTATGCCGGCGCGCGCCTCGCCGCGTCCGGCCGTCACCGTGTCGCTGCCTGCCGGCGACAACTGGATGATCCATGTCGCCATCGAGCAGGTCCAGGCCGGCGACATCCTCGTGGTCGCGCCGACCTCGCCGTCGACGACGGCTATTTCGGCGAGCTGCTGGCGACCTCGCTGCGAGCGCGCGGCGGCGTCGGCCTGGTCATCGACGCCGGCGTGCGCGACGTGCGCGACCTGACCGAGATGGGGTTCCCGGTCTGGTCGAAGGCGGTCTTCGCGCAAGGCACGGTCAAGGAGACGCTCGGCTCGGTCAACGTGCCGGTCGTCTGCGCCGGCGCTCTGGTCAATCCGGGCGACGTGATCGTCGCCGACGACGACGGCGTCTGCGTGGTCCGCCGCGAGGAGGCCGCCGACGTGCTGCGAGAAGGCGCGCGACGCGCGTCGGCAAGGGAGGAGGACAAGCGCAGGCGGCTGGCGGCCGGCGAGCTCGGCCTCGACATCTACGACATGCGCGAGCGCCTGGCCGACAAGGGCCTCAAATATGTCTGACGGCGTCCCGCTGCATGTGGATGCGCGGCGGCACCTCGAAGGGCGGCTATTTCCTCGCCGACGACCTGCCCGCCGACGCGGCGGCGCGCGACGTCTTTCTGCTCGGCGTCATGGGCTCGCCCGACCCGCGCCAGATCGACGGGATGGGCGGCGCCGATCCGCTGACCTCGAAGGTGGCGGTGGTCAGGCGGTCGGCCCGCAAGGCATCGATGTCGACTACCTGTTCCTGCAGGTCTTCGTCGACCAGGCCGATCGTCACCGACGCGCAGAACTGCGGCAACATCCTCGCCGGCGTCGGCCCGTTCGCCATCGAGCGCGGCCTCGTCCGCGCCGGAGACGGCGAAACCCCAGTCACGATCTACATGGAGAACACCGGCCAGATCGCCGTCGCGCGCGTGCCGACGCCGGGCGGCGTGGTCAGCTATGCCGGCGACGCCCGCATCGACGGCGTGCCCGGCACCGCCAGTCCGATCCCGATCAGCTTTCGCGACACGCCGGGCTCGAGCTGCGGCGCGCTGCTGCCGACCGGCAACGCCGTCGACCTGATCGACGGCATCGAGGCGACGCTGATCGACAACGGCATGCCCATGGTGGTGCTGCGCGCCGCCGACATGGGCATCGCGCGGCAGCGAGACGCCGCGAGGAGCTGGAGGCCGAACGCGGCCTCTGAAGGCGAGGCTGGAGGCGATCCGCCTGCAGGCCGGCCCGATGATGAATCTCGGCGACGTCCGCGAGAAATCGGTGCCGAAGATGACGATGGTCGCGGCGCCGCGCAAGCGGCGGCGCCGATCGCCACCCGCACCTTCATCCCGCACCGCTGCCATGCCTCGATCGGCGTCCTCGGCGCGGTGAGCGTCGCCACCGCCTGCCTGCTGCCCGGCACCCCCGCCGCCGGGCTCGCCAATGTCCCCGCCGGCTCGCCGAAATCGCTCTCCATCGAACATCCCTCGGGCGAGATAACCATCGTCGCCGAGATCGCCGCCGACGGCTCGGTGGCCAGCGCCGCGATCCTGCGGACCGCGCGCAAACTGTTCGACGGCGTCGTCTTTGGCGCACCGCGCCGGGAAGGAACCCGTCATGGACCCCGACTATCTGCCGTTTCATCCGGCACCGTCGAAGCCGACCTTCGTCCGCCGCCGGGCGCGGTGGACGCCCACTGCCACGTCTTCGGCCCGGCCGCCGCCTTTCCCTACGCGCCCAAGCGCAAGTACACCCCCTGCGACGCCCCGAAAGAAAAGCTCTTCGCCCTGCGCGACTTTCTCGGCTTTGACCGCAATGTCATCGTTCAGGCCTCGTGCCACGGCACCGACAATGCAGCGCTCGTCGATGCTCTTCGCGCCGCCGGCGACCGTGCCCGCGGCGTCGCCATCGTTGATCCGGATATCGACGACGACGAATTGGGAGTCCTGCATGCGGCCGGGGTGCGCGCCGTGCGGTTCAACTTCATCAGGAGGCTGGTCGATACCACCCCCAGGGAGGTGTTCCTCCGCGTCGCCGAACGCGTCGCCAGGCTTGGCTGGCATGTGGTCGTCTATTTCGAAGCGTCAGACCTCGAAGAGCTCAGGCCCTTCCTGCGCGCCCTGCCGACGACGGTCGTCATCGACCATATGGGCCGGCCCGACGTCTCGAAGGGTGTCGCCGATCCCGGCTTTCAGCGCCTCGTCGCCTTGCTCCAGGACGACGACCGGTTCTGGATAAAGGTAAGCGGCCCGGAGCGGCTGACGGGAACCGGACCGCCCTATGACGACGTGGTGCCCTTCGCCCGCACGCTCGTCGAGCGATTCCCCGATCGGGTCCTTTGGGGCACCGACTGGCCGCATCCGAACATGAAGTCGCACATGCCCGACGACGGGGCGCTTGTCGACTTCATTCCGCGCATCGCGCCCGACGCCACGAGCCGGCGAGCGCTCCTCGTCGACAATCCGCTACGGCTCTATTGGCCGTGAGCGGCATCGTGAATGTGACCGGATGAGCAACGCCCCTCCCAAACCTTCGTTTGCCCTTTCCGTCGGCGTCATCGGCCACCGCCCGAACCGGCTCCCCGAGAGCGGGCGCAAGGCGGTGGAGCATCGGATCGACGAGGTTCTCGCCGTTCTCCGGAAGACGGCCGAGACCACACGGGATCGCTACGGAACCTTCTTCGCGAACGCGCCCGTCACCCTCACTATGATCTCGGCGCTGGCCGACGGCGCCGATCGCATGGCCGCCCGCGCGGCGCTCCGCAACGGCTTTGCGCTGGCCTCGGCCCTGCCGTTCCCAATCGCCGACTACGAAAAGGACTTCGCCGACGCGGCGTCGCGAGAGGAGTATGCCGATCTCCTCGCCCGCTCGGCGCGCACGCTGGTGCTCCCTGGCGACCACGACCGGGACCCGCGGGACTACCAGGCCGTCGGTCACCTGATTATCGACAATGCCGACATCATCCTCGCCGTCTGGGACGGCGGCGCCTCGGGCGGCCGCGGCGGAACGACGGAGCTTGTGGAACGGGCTGCCGCCATGGGGGTCCCGATCGTTCACGTCGACGCAGCCGGGGAGGCGGCGCCGCGCCTCGTGTCGGCCGAGTTGGCGGAGTATCCGGTCGGCGGCGCCAACCTTCGCGATGTACCGGCGGCCCCCTGTGCCGAGGCGATCGGCGACGTTGTGGACAAGATGGCCCGCCCGCCGACGGAAGAGGGGGAACACGCCGAACTGGTCCGTTTTCTCGGCGACCGCTGGAAACGGATCAACTGGCGCCTCGAGAGGCCCCTGCTCCTCGCCGTGCTCGGCGTCCGCAGCGTTCGCCGCACCGACTTGCTGCCGCGCGCGCCTGCCGTACTGCGTGACCAACTGAAGGGCATTGTGCCGGCCACTGCACCGGCCGATAGAACGGCGGTATCGCTCGCTACCCTGGCCGACGCCTACGGCGTCGCCGACGGGCTCGCCTTGCGTTATGCCCAGATATTCCGCAGCGCCTACGCGTCGAAGTTCCTCTTCTCGGGCCTGACGGTAGTCACGGCTGCCGTCGCCCTCGTCGGCCGCCAGCTGTTCGACTGGAATGCGTGGCCACTGGCGATCCTCCAGATCGTCTTCATCGGGCTGGTCATGGTGAACACCAGGGTCGGCCGCAAGCGCGACTGGCATGGCCGCTGGCGGGAGTCCCGCGAGGTGGCGGAACGGCTGCGGGCCGCGATTCCGCTTTGGCTGCTGGGCGAGGCCCGGCGGGACGCCGCCGGCGCCGAGCCGACATGGCCGGGATGGTATGCGCGCGCCCACCGCCGAGCCCTCGGCCTGTGGTCGGGCGCCCTCGACCAGGATCGGCTGGTGGCGGTCCGGCAGGCGCTCTCTGTCCTCGCCGACGGTCAGCGCGACTATCACACCGGCATCGCCGTGCTGATGGGAAGCGTCGAGCGACGGATGCTGACGATCGGCCGGATTCTGTTCGGCCTCACCATGCTGATCGGGGCCGTCAATCTCGTCCTCGCCATTATCGGCGTCGAGTTGCCTTTCGCTTGGCAGTACGTCCTAGTCGGCTTCACCGCCGCGTTCCCGGCCCTCGGCTCGGCAATCTTCGGCATCCGGCTAATCGGCGATTTCGAAGGCGCTGCCGAGCGCTCGGCGCGAACCGCCGGCACGATGGACTCAATCGGCGCGGCCTTGCGCCAGGACCCGCCGGATTTGGCTGTCTTGCGGTCCCGCGCCAATGCGATCGCCGACGCCATGCTCGGCGACATGTCCCACTGGCGGATGTCGACCGAGAGCCGAAAACTCGTCAGCCCCGCCTAGCTACCCGTGGTCCTGGCCCTTGCCGTGCGGCCGGCCGAAATCGGCGGCCGCGGTTTCCTGGCCGGCGGCGATGATGCCGCGGCGGATTGCCCGCGTGCGGGTGAAGAGCTCGTAGAGCTTGTCGCCCTCGCCCCAGCGGATCGCGCGCTGCAGCGCGGTCAGGTCCTCGGTGAAGCGGCCCGAGCATTTCGAGCACCGCCTCGCGGTTGTTGAGGAAGACGTCGCGCCACATCGTCGGGTCGGAGGCGGCGATGCGGGTGAAGTCGCGGAAGCCGCCGGCGGAGTACTTGATGACCTCCGACTTGGTGACGGCTTTCGAGGTCGGCGGCGGTGCCGACGATGGTGTAGGCGATCAGATGCGGCACGTGCCTGGTGATCGCCAGCACCAGGTCGTGATGCTCGGCGGTCCATGATCTCGACATTGGCGCCGAGACGCCGCCAGAAATCGTGCAAGCCGCTCGACCGCCTCCGGGTCCGTGCCCTGCGGCGGCGTCAGGATGCACCAGCGGTTTTCGAACAGCTCGGCGAAGCCGGCGTCGGGCCCGGAATATTCGGTGCCGGCGACCGGATGGGCGGGAACGAAATGCACGCCTTCCGGCAGGTGCGGCGCCACCTGGGCGATGACCGAGCGCCTTGACCGAGCCGACGTCGGAGACGATGGCGCCCGGCTTCAGCGCCGGGCGCGATGGCCTTCGGCGATCGGCGCCGGAGGCGCCGACCGGGACGCAGAGGATGACGCAGATCGGCGTCGCTCACCGCATCCGCCGGGTCGGCGTGGTAGCTGTCGCCGAGGCCGAGCTCTTCAGCGCGCCGCAGCGTCTTCGGCGTCCGGCTGTTGATCGCGACGTGGCGGGCGGCGCCGCACTTGCGGGCGGCGAGCGCGATCGAGGAGCCGATCAGGCCGATGCCGATCAGGGCCAGGCGCTCGAAGACAGGCTCGTTCATGCGGCCCCCGCTGCGTTGACGAACGCCGCCAGCGCATCAAGCGTCGTCTCGTTGGCCTCCGCCGTGCCGATGGTCATCCTCAGGGCGTTCGGCAGGCCGTAGGCTTCCATGCGGCGGAGAACGATGCCGCGCTCCAGAAGGAAAGCATCGGCGTCGATGGCGCGTCGCCCGGCCGCATCAGGGAAATGGATCAGCACGAAATTGGCGACGCTCGGCGTCACCGTCAGGCCGAGCCGCTCGATTCGCCGCCGTGATCCTCGGGAGCCACGCCTCGTTGTGTGCAGCGGCATTTTCCAGGTGGGCGCGGTCGCCAAGCGAGGCGACGCCGGCGGCGATCGCCGGGGACGACACGTTGAACGGCCCGCGGATACGGTTCAGCGCGTCGATGATGTGGGCCGGTCCGTAGCCCCAGCCGATGCGCAGGCCGGCCAGCCCGTGAATCTTCGAGAAGGTCCGCGTCATCACCACGTTGTCGGCGGAGCCGGCGAGCTCGATGCCGCTCTCATAGTCGTTGCGGCGGACGTATTCGGCATAGGCGGCATCGATCACGAGGAGCACGTTCTCCGGCAGGCCCGCATGCAGTCGCCGCACTTCGTCGAACGGCAGGTAGGTACCGGTCGGATTGTTGGGATTGGCGAGGAAGACCACCCGCGTCCGCTCGCTCACCCGCTCCAGGATGGCGTCGACGTTCGGCGGTCAACGACGATTCCGGCGCGACGACCGGCGTTCCGCCGGCCGCCCTGATGGCGATCGGATAGACCAGGAAACCGTGCTCGGTATGGATCGCCTCGTCGCCGGGTCCGACATAGGCGTGAGCGATCAGGTTGAGGATCTCGTCGGACCCTGCGCCGCAAACGATCCGGTCCGGGTTGACCCCATAGGTCTCGGCGATGGCCGTGCGCAGAGCGCTGGCCGAGCCGTCCGGGTAGAACGCCAGCTTGTCGGCCATGGCGCGATAGGCGTCGACCGCCGCCGGACTCGGCCCGAGCGGCGTCTCATTGGACGAGAGCTTGTGGAGTTTGGCGCCGCCAGCGGCCTTGGAGCGCCCCGGAACGTAGGGCGCGATGTCGAGCACGCCGGAGCGCGGCGCCGGGCGTTTGAGGGTGGTGACCATCACGTGGCTCCGAGGTTTTGCGGAGCGGCATAGAGCAGGCTCGGCTCGCCGTCGAGGGCAATGCCGCGCGCGATGCTCCCGACCTCCTCGATCTCTTCGATTTCGACCCCGGCCCGGCCTGCCACCGCGGCGTCGTCGAGATCGGCTTGCACGGCCACAAGCAAATCCCAGCGACCCGCGCTTCTCTGGTTGGCCGAGAATCTCGACGCCGTCGCCATTCACCGCTTCGGCCGCCGAGATGACGGCGAGGATGCGGATCTCCGGCCGGGACGGGTCGGCGAGCGGCGGCGAAACGACCAAGGCCGGCAGATCCGCCGGCCTTTGCTTCGCCCTAATGAAGGGCAGCTGTGTCATGATGCGGGGCGCCGACGCCCCGACCAGCGCACGCCACCACGCCCGCTCTTCCTGCGGCCGGCCGAGGGCGATCACCCCGAGGTCGGTGTTCTGCCCGACGCGGGCGACCACCGAGGTCGCGTCCGGCATCGCGTCGAGGTTGACCGAGAAGCCGAAATAGAAGCGCGCGAGATCGCGCATCTTCTCCGGCTCGAACGACATGTCGACGGCGATATCGAACGGCGCCTGCAGACGCGTGAACGTGGTGATGATCTCCCGCCAGATATGCTCGACGGTGGTGACTGGCAGCGCGCCATCGTGGGCAGCCACCAGCCGGCGCATCATCGCGGCCTCCCGCCCGGGCCGGAAGGCATTGGCCGCTTTGCTGGTGCCCTTGATGCTGATCAGGGAATCGACCACTGCACCGCGCTCGATCAGCAGACGATGCATCTCCGCATCGATCGTGTCGATCTTCCGACGCAGCTCAGCCAATGCCTGAGGGTCGCCGTTCGCGGTTTCTGACATGATGATGGGCGCCGCCGGAAGGTCTGTGGGACGGGTTGGTGAAGGCGCCGATTCATAGGCAAGCCGATCGGCAAAATCAAAGAAAACATTGACAGTTAGGGCCCCCGCTCCTAGCAAAAACCAGACCTTTTGGGGGATTTTGCACCCGCGATGACTATCGCCGGCGACACCGAGCCAAGAGATGCCCGGACCACCGATCCGAGTCGGGTGGCGATCGACCAGGCGAACGATCCCTCGAGCCCGGTCGTCCGTTTCGGACCGGACAAGCCGCTCCTCCTCGACTCCGGCACCCAACTCGACCACCTGCAGGTCGCTTACCAGACCTACGGAACGCTCAATCAGGAGCGTTCCAACGCGATCCTCGTCTGTCACGCGCTGACGGGCGACCAGCACGTCGGCAACGAGCATCCGGTTACCGGCAAGTCGGGATGGTGGTCGCTGATGGTCGGCCCGGGCAAGCCGATCGACACCGACCGTTATTTCGTCATCTGCTCCAACGTCTTGGGCGGATGTCTCGGCACCACGGGCCCAGCCTCGATCAATCCGGCCACCGGAGAGCCTTACGGACTGGGACTTCCGGTTATCACCATCCGCGATATGGTCAACGCACAGGCCCGGCTCCTCGACCACCTCGGCATCGACACGCTGTTTTCAGTGGCGGGCGGCTCGATGGGCGGCATGCAGGTGCTGCAATGGGCGGCGAGCTATCCCGACCGCGTGTTCAGCGCGCTGCCGATCGCGGCCGGCGCCCGGCATTCCTCCCAGAACATCGCCTTTCACGAGGTCGGCCGCCAGGCCGTGATGGCCGATCCCGAATGGCAGGGCGGGCGGTATCTGACCGAGGGCACGAGCCCGCGCAAGGGCCTTGCCGTCGCCCGCATGGCTGCGCACATCACCTACCTTTCGGAGCAGGCGCTCCACCGCAAGTTCGGCCGCAACCTTCAGGACCGCGACCGGCCGACCTTCGGCTTCGACGCCGATTTCCAGATCGAATCCTACCTCCGCCATCAGGGGATGACCTTCGTCGAGCGCTTCGACGCCAATTCGTACCTCTACCTGACGCGGGCGATGGACTATTTCGATCTCGCAGCGGACTACGGCGGACGGCTCGCCAACGCCTTCCGCGGTGCCAAGACCCGTTTCTGCGTCGTCTCATTCACCTCCGACTGGTTGTTCCCGACGGTGGAGAACAAGGCGGTGGTGCGGGCGCTCAATGCGTCGGGCGCCAGCGTCAGCTTCGTCGAGATCGAGACGGATCGCGGCCACGACGCGTTCCTGCTCGACGAGCCGGAGCTTTTCGACACCATTCACGGGTTCCTGTCCTCGGCGGCCCACGCCCGCGGGATTGCCTGACATGAACGCCCCCCAGCGCGGCATCCCGTCCAGTGTCGCCCGCGTCGACCATCTGGTCATCGCCGAGCTGGTCACACCCGGCGTGCGGGTTCTCGATGTCGGCTGCGGCGACGGTCAGCTTCTCAGCCTGCTCGAGGCGACGCGCGGCGTCGACGGCCGCGGCATCGAGATCAGCCAGAAGGGCGTCAACGAGTGCGTCGCCCGCGGCCTGTCGGTGATCCAGGGCGACGCCGACACCGACCTCGTCGACTACCCCGACGACGCCTTCGACTACGTCATCCTCAGCCAGACGCTGCAGGCCACCCACCGGCCGCGCGACGTGCTCGAGCAGATGCTGCGGATCGGCGGCAAGGCGATCGTCTCCTTTCCGAATTTCGGCCACTGGCGCATGCGGTCGATGCTGCTGGTGACCGGCCGGATGCCGGTGACGCGGAGCCTGCCGCACGCCTGGTACGACACGCCGAACATCCACTTTTGCACGATCCGCGATTTCGTGGCGCTCTGTGACGAGATCGATGCCAGGATCGAAAAAGGCGTCGCCCTCAATGGCAGCGGGCAGCGGATTGCGCTGACGGCGCCATGGTGGTTCTGGAACCTGTTTGGACAGCAGGCCGTGTTCCTGCTCAGCCGATGACCTGATGACCATGGCCCATCGAACCGGATCCGAAATGAAGCCCGAGCTGACGGTCGTCGTGGCCGACATCACGACACTTGACATGGATGCCATCGTCAACGCTGCCAATTCCTCGCTTCTCGGCGGTGGCGGCGTCGACGGGGCGATCCACCGCGCAGCGGGGCGCGAACTGCTTGCCGAATGCCGGACGCTTGGCGGCTGCCCGACCGGCCAGGCGCGGATCACCAGGGGTTATCACCTGCCAGCGCGTCACGTGATCCACACCGTCGGCCCGGTCTGGCGGGGCGGCGGCGATGGCGAAGATGCGCTGCTTGCCTCCTGCTACCGGGCATCGCTGCAGCTTGCTCGCGACAATGGGCTGAAATCGATAGCCTTTCCGGCGATTTCGACCGGAATCTACGGGTTTCCGGCCGATCGGGCGGCCGAAATCGCCGTCCAGACCGTCGCGGAGGAAACCCAAAGGGAACCTGGCGGATTGGATAAGGTGGTCTTCTGCTGCTTCGATAACGCCGCGGCGGCCCATCATCAGGCGGCGCTTCAACGCCTCGGGAAGCCAAGCGAATGAGCCGTTATTTCGGATACGGATTGATCGTAGGAGCGGTGCTTGCGTCGGCAAGCGCGGCGGCTCAGGAGGGTCCTTTCCAGGGCCTCCGCCGGGTCTTCGCTCCGGCGGCGCAGACCTTGAAGCAAACGTTCGAGGGGCACCGTCCGGCCGCCCGCGCAGCGACTGCCGCGCCGGCCGCAACGGCACCCTACCCGACCGTCGCCAAGGCTGCGGACGCCCCGCAGACGCCCGATGGAATGGCCCCGGACGGCGCAGCGACGGCCCCGGTCACCGCCGGAAACATCCCGAATCCGCATGTCCGTCCCGACCTGTCTCAGCCGGCCGAGCCAACCGCGGGCGATCAATCGGTCGAGGTCGCCAACACCGAGCCGGCGAGCTTCGATCAGCGCTTCGAACCGGAGGTGGCGCCGGAGACGGGGATAACCAGTGTGGACGTGCCCCTCCCGCGCCTGCGGTCCGACGCGCCCCCGCCGCCCAAAGGCACAACCCAACTTGCCTCGCTGCCTCCGGGCGGGAGCCTGGCGCCCGGTAGCGCCTGCATGCGGAACCTGCGTGCGCTCGGCGTCGTATCCGTCTCGGTCGAACCGATCCACAAGGGCACCTGCGGGATCTCCACCCCGGCCGAAGTGTCGGCGCTCGGCAACGGCGCCATCAGCCTGTCGACGAAGGCCGTGGTCAACTGCCGGCTTGCCGAGACGCTGGCGACCTGGATGCGCGACAAGGCCAATCCGGCGGCCCGGCAGTATCTCGGTGGCAACGTCACCGGCATCCGGGTGGCGGCGTCCTACGCCTGCCGGACGCGTGACAACATCCCCGGCGCCAAGATGAGCGAGCATGCCTATGGCAACGCCATCGACATTTCCGCCTTCGAGGTGTCCAACGCCGGCTGGGTCGAAGTCGGCCACAGCAAGAGCATCGCCGCCGGCCGTTTCCTGAGCGCCGTGCGGAAGTCGGCCTGCGGACCCTTCACCACCGTGCTCGGCCCCGGCACCGACAGCTATCATCGCGACCATTTCCACTTCGACCTCGCCCGCCGCGGCAAGAGCGGAAACAGCCTTTATTGCAAGTAATTAAGGCCCGGCCATCTTGCAGCAAGCGCGGCCTCTCCCCATCATCATATTCGTCTGAATTGCCGGAAAAAGCCGGCGCAAAAGGAACAGACGGAATGAACTTCCTGCGCACTGCCATGCTGCTTGCCGCGATGACGGCGATCTTCATGGGCGTCGGCTATCTGGTCGGCGGCACCGGCGGGATGGTCATCGCCTTCCTGATCGCCGCCGGCATGAACCTCTTCACCTACTGGAACGCCGACAAGCTGGTGCTGCGCATGAACAATGCGCGCGAAGTCGACGCGCGCACCGCGCCGGAGTTCTACGCCATCGTCCGCGACCTCGCCGCCAGGGCCGGCCTGCCGATGCCGCGGGTCTATGTCATCGACAGCCCGCAGCCGAACGCCTTCGCCACCGGCCGCAATCCGGAGAACGCGGCCGTCTGCGCGACCACCGGCCTGCTCCGCTCGCTCAGCCGCGAGGAGATCACGGCCGTCATGGCGCACGAGCTCGGCCACGTGAAGAACCGCGACACGCTGACCATGACGATCACCGCGACGATCGCCGGCGCGATCTCCATGCTGGCCAATTTCGCCTTCTTCTTCGGCGGGGCGCGGAACAACAACAATCCCTTCGGCTTCGTCGGCGTGCTGGTCGCCGTGCTGGTGGCGCCGATCGCCGCGCTCCTGGTCCAGATGGCGGTGAGCCGCACCCGCGAATACTCGGCCGACCGCGCCGTCGGCCGAGATCACCGGCCACCCGCCGTGGCTGATCTCGGCGCTCGGCAAGATCTCCAACGCGGCGAAGCGCATTCCGAATCCGGACGCCGAGCGCCATCCGGCCACCGCGCACATGTTCATCATCAATCCGCTGTCCGGCGCCCGCATGGACAACCTGTTCGCCACCCACCCGTCCACCCAGAACCGCATCGCCGCGCTCCAGGCCATGGAGCGGGGCACCGCTGATTACCCCACCGCTTCGGTGGCGGTTCCACGGGTCGGACGCACCGGGCCAACGGCCCAGCGCCCGCGCGGTCCGTGGGGCTAGGGCGTCTACTCCTGAACGGCAGCGTCAACGGTGACGTAACGATGTCCGCTGAGTGCCGGACCTCGGACGCGAGACCACAGGCTCCCACGTCGCAGATGCGCCAGTCGAGAAACCTGCGCTTGAGCGGACATAGGGCCTGCTTCCGTCAATGCAGCTGACGAGGTTGCCTCCAGTCTCTGCCTATTCTGCGTGAAAACAGCCAAACTTCGCGCGTTGCCCCGAGAGGGCTCAGCCAACCGGCGAACCTCGCCAAATTGTGACTGATGAACCGGGTGCTGACCGCGCTGCCGATCGCCTCGGTGCGACGCCACCGGCAGGCAGCGTAGTCGGCGGTGTATTTGTCGAGCCCGAGTTCCAGCGCAACGTGCAACACCCTCGCCCCGCTATGACGACCGATTGGGTCTCGAGACCCGATGGCGTGTTGCCATGCCATCGTATTCACACCTTGCCAGCAGCAGCAAGCTGGTCGGTGGTCATGTGGCTGATGACAGTGCCGAGGCTGCTTCTGGAAACATCGTTCCCCTGAGCAACGGCAAGGTTGAACCAGAAGTGGGCAGCTGCGAGGTCCGGCCGGACCGAACGCCCCTCAAAGAAGATTACGCCGAGCTTGGTCTGGGCTACTGCATCGCCCTGGTGCGCCGCCTTCCGATACCATTGCCCCGCTTCCGCATCGTCCTGCGAAACGCCCACGCCATTTTCGTACATGCAGCCGAGGTTGGACTGGGCGCGCGCATCGCCCTGCTCGGCAGCCTTGCGAAACCACCGCGCTGCCTCGCCGTGGTCCAGCGAAACGCCTCTGCCGTCGTAGTACGCGGACTTCGAGGTTGAACTGTGCGTTGGCATCGCCGTTCCTCTCCGCGGGTTCTGCGGTACTAGCTCGCCGCCTTGGCGAAGTCTTGCGTAACACCGGTGCCGGTGGCGTACATGATTGCGAGGTTGTTGGTCCAATTGCCGCTGGGCCGGAACTGGAACCTGGCGAGATCGGGGTTTTCGGCAACGACGTCCATCGTCTTGCAGGTGGCAGGCGGGTTGGCGCAGGTTCCCCGTGGGGCAACCGGAGGGGCAACCTTTGACCCGGCGAGCGCCTCAGGTGACGTCCAGTCAGCAGTCATGGCGGACATTGGTCTCTCCTATCGCGGTATCCGAGACAGGATGAGCCGCGCAGGTCGCGGATGTCCCTAAAGCGAATTGAAAAGTGCCAAATAGTTCCGAACGGTATAGGCTCCCGTCCCATGTCGCGGCAGCGCGTGGCCTTTGGGCATTTCGTACCAATCCTGAGTTCGGCACGCTTTTGCGAGATGGGGAGCCGGTACCTCTCGGCTATCGGGCGTTCCTCCTGCTGTCAGGTCTTCCTGGAGCGTCCCGGTGAGATCCTTACAAAGTCCGATCTCATCGATGCCGCCTGGCAGGGCGCCGCCGTCGAAGAGACGAACCTTTCCGTTCAGATCGCGTCGCTGAGAAAGCACCTCGGACAGGCGCCTGAGGGTGGAGACTGGATCGCCACGATCCATCGCGTGGGCTACCGCTTCGTCGGTCCAGTAGATGCAAATACGGACGAAAGGTCGGGCCAGCAGGCCTTGGCCCCGGCGTCGCGTATCGAAAAGCCACGGCCCGGCAAACCGTCTCCGGCGGCACCGATACCTCAACAGATCCACTATTGCATGGCGCCGGATGGCGTGGGCCTCGCCTACGCAACGACGGGGAAAGGCTATCCACTTCTCAAGTGCGCCAACTGGATGTCCGATCTCCAGTACGACTGGGACAGTTCCGTCTGGCGGCACTGGATCGCGGAACTGTCCGAGTGCAATCGGCTGATCCGCTACGACCAGCGCGGCAACGGGCTATCGGACCGAGTCGTCGAAGACCTGTCTTTCGCCGCGCAGGTTTCCGATCTTGAGACGGTAGCCGACACGGCCTGCCCGGAACGCTTCGCTCTCCTCGGCATCTCGGCCGGCGCCGCCGTCTCAGTCGCCTATACCGCGCGCCATCCGGAACGGGTCTCCCACCTCATCCTCTATGGCGGCCGGCCGCGCGGCTGGAAACACTCGGGAACGCAGGCGGATCGAGCCCAGCGCGCCGCCATGGGCGCGCTGATCCGCGCGGGTTGGGGCCGGGACAATCCCGCCTTTCGCCAGATGTTCACATCGCTGTTCATTCCCGACGCCACGCCGGAACAGATGCACTGGTACAACGAACTGCAGCGGCGGACCGTATCGCCCGAGAATGCCGCACGGCTGGACGAATACTCTGGAGACGTTGAAGTCACGCACCTGCTCGCGAAAGTGACGGTACCAACGCTCGTACTCCATTCGGTCGGCGACGCTCTCGTACCGTTCGATCTCGGCCGTGAGTTGGCGATCACCATTCCAAGCGCTCGCTTCGTGGCGCTCGACAGTCGAAATCACATCCTGCTCGCTGACGAGCCGTCCTTCCTCCGGTTCCTCGACGAGGTTCGCACCTTCATTGGATAGGAGGAAGAGATGAGGTTGCCGACCTTCGATCTGACCGGCCGGCCATTCATTCTCTTCGGTACCCCGATCGCCGCGCCGGGCTGATCGGGCCGCACCGAGTTGTTCCGGCGCTGAGAAAATGGGGGCGGGAGATGCCAATCACGTATGATTTCGACGGTCGGGTCGCGATCGTCACGGGCGGTTCGAACGGCATCGGCCGCTCGATCGCGGAGCGGCTGCGCGAGGCCGGCGCGACCGTGTTCGTCTGGGATTTCGTGCCGCCGGACTTCGGCGACGTATCGTTCGCCGAGGTGGACGTCACGGACCCGGGGTCGATCGAGCAGGCTCTGTCGCGACTTACCGAAACACACCGGACCGTCGACATTCTGGTCAACAATGCCGGCTTCGTCGGCGAGGCCACTCCGGTCCTGGAGTTCGACCCGGCGACGTGGCGGCGGATCGTCGACATCAACCTGATCGGCATGTTCGAGGTCAGCCGCCAGGTCGTTCCCCTGATGAAGCGGACCGGGTACGGCCGGGTCGTGAACATGGCCTCGCTCGCCGGCAAGAATGGCACGCCCCTCATGTCGGCCTATTCGGCAGCAAAGGCCGGCGTCATCGCCTTCACCAAAGCCTTCGCCAGGGAACTCGCCGAAACCGAGATAAGGGTGAACAGCATCGCGCCGGCCGCGGTTGCGACCGATCTCCTGCGCCAATTGCCGCAGGAGGTCCTGAGGAGCATGATCGAGTCGAGCCCCGCCAGGCGGCTCGCCACCGTCGAGGAAGTCTCCGACATCGCCTTGTTCCTCTGCTCGGAAGCCTGCTCCTTCAACATCGGGGCGATATTCGACGTGTCGGGAGGACGGGCGGTCTACTGACCTCGCGTCGCCTCGGAACCCGACGGAGAAATTCTTCGGGTCCGGGGCGTGGATGCCGAATGGGACGCGTTCGGAAGGCGTTCAGCCGAGAACGCCCGTGCATGGCGCGTCGCAGCCGTCCCGGCGGTATCCAGCTGCCGGCACTTGTATTATTCTATTAGACGGCAACGGGTTCTTGCTTTCGACGAGCCGCTTGGCGTTGCGAGCCGCGACGAAGCAACAACCCTCCCAAAGAGGTTCGGGCAAGCGGCGGCAGACATCCATCTGAACACCGGGGAATACGCCGACGCGCGCGGATACATTCTCACCGGCGCCGACCTTATGAAGGCCGGGGAATGGCAAGAGGACCGCGAATTGCTACCTGCTCGAAACCAGCGTCGCGGGCATCTTCGCTTGCGGGGACGTCCGTTTCAGCCCGGTCAAGCGTGTCGCCGCGGCGGCCGGCGAGGGCAGCATGGCGATCGCCTTCGTCCACCAGTACCTACAGAACAGCCCGACATAGTCAGGCTCACGGCCTGACCTTGCCATTTGCCTTTCGGCGGTCGCTGGTCTAGGCGACCGCCACCCATGGCCAAATCACGCCCCCCAACGGACAAGGCAGGATTCGCGGCGCGGCAGGTGGCCCTATCGCTGCTTTCCGCCGTCCTCGACAACCGCCAGCCGCTCGACAGTCTGATCGATGCCGCCGATGCCGGCAGTGCCTTCAACCGGCTTCCCGAGCGCGACCGGCGCCTCGCCCGCGCCATCGTAGCGACTGCGCTCCGCCACCGCGGCGAGATCGACGCGGCGCTCGACAAGCTGATCGCCCGGCGGCCCCGCCGCGCCGGGGCGCTGTTCAGGATCCTCGAAATCGCGGCGGCGCAGATCCTGTTCATGGAGGTCGCCGACCACGCCGCCGTCTCGACCGCCATGGACCAGATCGGCGGCGACCGCGACGGCCGCCATTTCAAGGGACTCGCCAATGCGGTGCTGAGACGGCTTGCCCGCGAGCGGCAAACGGTTCTCGAAGGGACCGACCCGGCGCGCCTCGATACGCCGGACTGGCTGTGGACGCGCTGGACGAAAACCTTTGGCGAAGAGACGACCCGCCGGATCGCCGAAGCGCATCGCGTCGAGCCGAGCCTCGATCTCAGCGTCAAGAGCGACCCCATGGGCTGGGCCGAAAAGCTCGGCGGGATCGCGCTCGCCACCGGCACGGTCCGCCTCGTCCCCACCGGCCCGGTCTCCGGGTTGCCCGGCTACGCCGAGGGCGCATGGTGGGTGCAGGATGCCGCCGCGGCCTTGCCGGCAAGGCTGCTCGGTGACGTCTCCGGCAAGCGGATCGCCGATCTCTGCGCCGCGCCGGGTGGCAAAACCGCCGCGCTTGCCGCCGCCGGCGCCGGCGTGACGGCGGTCGATATCTCGGCGGAACGCCTGAAGCGGCTCGCGCAGAACCTTGCCCGGCTCGAGCTCGACGGCCAACGTGGTGGAGGCCGATATCCTCGCCTTTGAGCCGCCGGATCCCTTCGACGCGATCCTCCTCGACGCGCCGTGCTCGGCGACCGGCACCATCCGCCGTCACCCCGACGCTGCCTGGCTGAAGCGCCCGGAGGACATCCCGACCCTCGCCGACCTGCAGGCCCAGATGATCGACCGCGCCGTCAACTGGCTGAAGCCGGGCGGCATTCTCGTCTACTGCACCTGTTCGCTGGAGCCGGAGGAGGGCGAGGACCAGGTCGCCCGCGCGCTCGCCCGGCACGGCCTCGACCTGCTGCCGGTTACCCCGGCGGAGGTCGGCGGTGTCGGCGAGCTTGTCGCACCCGACGGTGCGCTGCGGACACTGCCTTGCCATCTTCCTGGTCCAACCCCGCGGCTCTCCGGCCTTGACGGCTTCTTCATCGCGCGGCTTCGCAAGGCCTAACCCCATGTTCCGTTTGCGCCTTCGTCCCGCTAGGGTGATAGTCCCCGGACCGCCTGTGATTCGGCGGACGGGGTCAGGGGTGGCCCAGGTCTCTGGAGGAGACTGATGGCGATCGGATCGGTATCCGGTCAGGGTCGACAGTTGCGCTTCGCCCTGAGCGCCTTTTCGCGCCAGGTCGCGTTTCGCTATCACGCGAGCTTCTTCTACCGCTGGCGCTATGCCGGCGCGGTGCCCGAGCGGCTGCTGATCGCCCCGATCGACCTGAGGACCGCCGACCCGACCACGGCGCTCGATATCTATGCCGGCCGGTTCTACTTCTCCGGCGAGGGCGTCGACGCCAACGGCTTCTCGGTCTTCGAGGTCAATCCGCCGAGCGACTCCTGGTCGCGCGAGCTGCATGGCTTCGGATGGCTGAGGCACCTCCGCGCCACCGACATGGCGATCTCGCGCTCCAACGCCCGCAGCCTGATCGACGAGTGGATCCGGGAATCGAACCGGGCCGACCCGATCGCCTGGGAACCGGGCGTCGTGGCACGGCGCATCATCTCCTGGCTGGCCCAGACGCCGCTCACCCTCGATGGCTGCGACCTCGCCTTCTACCGGCGCTTCATGCGCTCGCTGACCAGGCAGGTGCGCTACCTCCGGCGCACCGCCTATGACGGGCCGCAGGGGCTGCCGCGCCTCCGCGCGATGCTCGCCCTCGCCTCCGCCGCCCTGTCGATGTCGGACCAGGCGCGCTTTTTGAAGCAGGCGACCAAATGGCTGGACCAGGAGCTGGTCCGCCAGATCCTGCCGGACGGCGGCCATGTCAGCCGCAATCCGGCGGCGATCCTCGAAATCCTGCTCGATCTCCTGCCGCTCCGGCAGTCCTTCACCGCCCGCGGCTCCCAGCCGTCCCGCATCCTGCTGTCGGCCATCGACCGGATGATGCCGATGCTCCGCTATTTCCGCCAGGGCGATGGCAGCTTCGCCCGCTTCAACGGGGCGGGCGATACGCCGGCCGACCAGCTCGCCACTGTGCTCGCCTATGATGACGTGCGCGGAGCGCCGCTGAGCAGCGCGCCGCACAGCGGCTATCAGCGCGTCGAGGCGGGCACCACCATCCTCATCGCCGACGCCGGCCGACCGCCGCCCACCGACTACTCGACCGAGGCCCATGCCGGCTGCCTGTCGTTCGAGATGAGCTCCGGACGCCAGCGCCTGATCATCAATTGCGGCGTGCCGTTCTCGGGCTCCGGTCCGCTGCGGCGCCTCGCCCGCACCACCGCCGCCCACTCGACGGTCTCGCTCAACGACACCTCGCAGTGCCGCTTCCTCACCCGCTCGTGGATCGGCGAGTGGCTCGGCGAAGCGATCGTCTCCGGACCGACCCGCGTGCGCTCCGAGCGCGGCTTCGAGGGCGGGTCGACCGTCCTCAACATGGGCCACAACGGCTATGTCAGCCGCTATGCCATCGTCCACGAGCGGCGGCTGGCGCTGTCGGATGCCGGTGATCTTCTCGAAGGCGTCGACGCCTTCCTGACCCCGTCGGGCAAGCCGGTGAGCCGCGCCGGCAAGGACAGCTTCGTCATCCGCTTCCACCTTCACCCGAACGTCCGCCCGATACTCACCGGCCGCACGGTGCGGCTCGAGCTTGCCGACGGCGAGACCTGGGAGTTCGGCACCGACGGCCCGTCAGTGGAGATCGAGGAAAGCATCCTGATGTCCAACACGCGGGCCAACCGCAAGACGCTGCAGATCGTCATCCATGGCCGGGCGCAGCACAATTCGGTGGTCGGCTGGCAGATGCAGCGGGTGTCGGTGGGTGGGCGCCGCCGGGCGCTTCGCGCGCCGGGACGCGAGGCGCCGGCCCGCACCTGACGGGGCCGCGATGGTTGCATTTGCCTGGCGAGGGAATCGTGCTATCCGCCGGCTTTCCCAGCTCGCTCACAATTTCCGGTGTCCCGATGGCTGTTTCCCCGGCGAAAGTCGCGCCGCCCGATCGTGTCATGGTCAGGCGCGCCCTCATCTCGGTCTACGACAAGACCGGCGTGGTCGATCTCGCCCGTGCGCTCGCGGCGCGCGGCGCCAAGGTCATATCGACCGGCGGCACCCGCACGGCGCTCGAGCGGGCCGGCATCGCCGGTACCGAGCTCGCCGAGATCACCGGTTTTCCGGAGATCATGGACGGCCGGGTGAAGACGCTCCATCCGAACGTGCATGGCGGGCTTCTCGGGGTGCGCGACGATCCCGCCCATGCGGCGGCGATGGCGGAACACGGGATCGCCGGGATCGACCTCCTCGTCGTCAATCTCTATCCGTTCGAGGAAACCGTCGCGGCGGGCGCCGACTACGCCACGGCGGTCGAGAACATCGACATCGGCGGACCTGCGATGATCCGCGCCGGTGCCAAGAACCACGCCTATGTGGCGGTCTGCGTGTCGCCGGAGGATTACCCGGCGATCATCGACGCGCTCAACGCAAACGACGGCGCCCTGCCCTACGCCCTTCGCCAGAAGCTGGCGGGGAAGGCGTTCGCGCGGACCGCCGCCTATGACGCCGCCGTCGCCGGCTGGTTCGCCGCAACCCTCGACGAGCGCGCGCCGGCGTGGCGGAGCTTCGCCGGACGCCTCGGCTCGGCGCTCCGCTACGGCGAGAACCCGCACCAGTCGGCAGCGCTCTACCTTACCAGCGACAGCCGCCCCGGTGTCGCCACTGCCCGGCAGGTGCAGGGCAAGGCGCTCTCCTACAACAACATCAACGACACCGACGCCGCCTACGAGCTTGTCGCCGAGTTCGACCCGGCAAAGGCGGCGGCCGTGGCGATCATCAAGCACGCCAATCCTTGCGGCGTGGCGGAAGGGGAAAGCCTCGTCGACGCCTACCGCAAGGCGCTCCGCTGTGACCCGGTCTCGGCCTATGGCGGCATCGTCGCCGTGAACCGACCGCTCGATGCCGAGGCGGCGACCGAGATCGTCCGCATCTTCACCGAGGTGATCATTGCGCCGGGGGCGAGCGAGGAGGCGATGGCGATCGTCGCCGCCAGGAAGAACCTCCGACTGCTCCTGGCCGGCGGGCTGCCCGACCCGCGCGCCGCCGGACTGACGGTGAGGGCCGTCGCCGGCGGGCCTCCTTGTCCAGGATCGCGACAACGGCATGGTCGCCGACGACGCGCTGAAGGTCGTCACCAAACGCGCGCCGACCGCCGCCGAGACCGCCGACCTCCTGTTCGCCTGGCGGGTCGCCAAGCACGTCAAGTCGAACGCCATCGTCTATGCCAAGGACGGCGCCACCGTCGGCATCGGCGCCGGCCAGATGAGCCGGGTCGATTCGGCGCTGATCGCCGCCCGCAAGGCCGAGGAGGCGGCGAAGGCGGCCGGCCTCGAGCGATCGCTGGCGGACGGCTCGGTGGTCGCGTCGGACGCCTTCTTCCCCTTCGCCGACGGCCTGATCGCCGCGGCCGAGGCCGGCGCCACCGCGGTGATCCAGCCGGGCGGCTCGATGCGCGACGAGGAGGTGATCGCCGCCGCCGACGAGCGCGGCCTCGCCATGGTGTTCACCGGCATGCGCCATTTCCGGCACTAGCCTAGGACGGCTGGCCGGATTCCTCCCAAAGCTTCTCGAGGTAGGCGCTCATCTCGGCGAAGACGCTTTCCCAGTCGCCGATCGCCGGCTGGCGGAACAGCCACATGGTCGGGTACCAGGGTGGATCGCTCCGCCCTTCCAGCCAGCGCCACTCCGGCTGGAAGCGGATGGCGGTCCACACCGGCTGGGCAAGCGCCCCGGCAAGGTGGGCGACGGCCGTGTCGGCGCTGATCACCAGATCGAGCGATGCCATCGCGCCCGCGATCTCCGCCAGGCCGTCCGGGTTGTTGGCGATGTCGTCGCCGAGGTCCTCGACCGTCAGGCCGGCCGGCAGCTCGCGCAACTGGTCGAGGCCGTGGATCGCCTGCAGGCTGATCAGCCGCAGGCCCGGAAAGGCGCCGAGCGGCGCGAAGGCGGCGAGCGGAATCGAGCGGTAGCGATCGCCGCGATAGTCGGGATTGCCGCTCCAGCAGATGCCGACCTTGAACCCGTCGGCGCCGATCGGCTCGCGCCATTTGGCGACCAATTCCTCCTCGGCGGCAAGGTAGGGTACCTTGGCCGGGATCGTGTCGAGCCGGGTGCCGAAGATAGAGGGCAGGCTCATCAGCGAGACCTGGAGGTCGAAGCCGCCCGGTTCGCGCTCACCGTGAACGACGTCGACATCGGGGAAGCTGTGCGCGGCGAGCCGCTCCAGCGCGGCAGGGACCGCCAGGCTGATCGTCGCGCCGGTTTCGGCCACGCGGCCAAGATAGCGGAGCATCTGGATCGCATCGCCAAGCCCCTGCTCGCCGTGGACCAGGAGCCGCTTGCCGGAGATGTCCCCGCCACTCCAGCGCCGCGCGTGGGGATCGGCAAGGGGGGGAGCGTAGCCCGGAACGCGCAGCCGGTGCTCATACGCCTCCCAGCCGCCCGCGAAATCACCGCGGTAGAGCATGAGAAGCCCCATGTCGAAATGCACCTGGGCGTCGTCGGGATCCATGGCGATCGCCGCCTCGAGCCCGGCCAGGGCCTCGCGATCGCGGCCAAGCTCAATCAGCGCCATGGCGCGGGCATGCTCGATCGCGCTGCCCTTCTTGCCGAGCCGAAGCGCGGCATCCAGCGCGGCGAGTTCCTCGGCGAAGCGGCCAAGGCCGCGCAAGGCGCGGGCACGAGCGAAGTGTCCTTCCGCCCCGGCGCCAAGGTCCACGGCCCGGTCGGCGGCGGCCAGCGCTTCCGAGCACCGCTGGAGATCGACGAGTACCCTTGCGCGGCGCGTGAATCCGAACGCCGTTTCGGGAAAGCCGGCGAGCGCCGCCTGGTAGGCGGCGCGCGCCTCGTCATGCCGGCGGAGCGCCTTGAGCGCATCGCCCCTCATGACAAGCCAAGCGGGATTCGCCGGATCGGAGGCGAGCGCCACGTCGATCGCCTCCACGGCTTCAGCCGGCCGGTGCAGCCGTCCAAGCGAGGCGGCACGACCGACCGCCGCCTCGCCCCATCCCGGCCGGAGGCGAAGAGCGGCATCGAAAGCGTCCAGCGCGGCGTTGGTCCTGTCGAGATCGAGGAGAACGAAACCCCGATTGAGATGCGCCTCGGCGAAGCGCGGCTCGAGCCCGGCCGCCCGGTCATAGGCGTCAAGCGCCTCGCCCGTTCGTCCCATCGCCTTCAGTACAAGGCCGCGGTTGAAATAGGCGAGCGGATAGGCCGCCCGCAGGGCGATCGCCCGGTCGAGCGCGGCCAGCGCCTCGTCGAGCCGGCCGAGCTCCTGTAGCGCAACGCCACGATTGCAGTGGGCCTCCGGAAACTGCGGGGTGATGGCGAGCGCCGCATCGAAGGCGGCGAGCGCCGGCTCCGGCTTTCCGGTCCTCAACAGAGCGTTACCGAGGATGTTCTGGCCGGTCGGGTGACGGAGCGCGGCACCGTGTTTCTCCATCTGGCGGATCGCGGTGCCGAATTTGCCTGCCGCCACATGGCCGGCGGCAGCCGCAAGCACTGCCTCGACCGGCCTGTTCGAGGTCTTTCCTTTTGCCTGCCTGATCATCGTTCCTGCCTTACCCCGAGAAGCGCGACGAAGCCTGCAATGAAGAAAGCGAGCAGGATCGAAATACCGATCCGCTGGCTGCCGGACATCATCGTCAACGCGCTGACCGCGAGCGGGCCGAGGAAGCTCGTCACCTTGCCGGAGAGAGCATAGAGACCGAAAAACTCCGTCATCCGCTCGCGCGGGCTGACCCTGACGAGGAGCGTGCGGCTGGCCGACTGGAGCGGACCTGCAATCGCGCCGATCACGGCGCCAAGCATGAAATAGACCTTTTCGCTGATCGAATTGAACAGGCCCCCGTCAGCCGTTGCCGGCGGCACCGGAATCACGAAGGCGATGTGCTCCCGGTCGACCGACAGGATGCCGAGGCTGGCAACGATGAGAATGACGAGGCAGGCAGCGATCAGCTTCTTCGGGCCGATCCGGTCATCGAGGCGACCGCCGACCAGCGCACCGATCGTGCCGGTCACCAGGAAGAGGATGCCGAAAAGCCCCAGCTCGATGGATGACCAGCCGAAGATCCCTGCAGCGTAGATCGCCCCGAAGGCGAATAGAGCGACAAGCCCGTCGGTATAGACCATGTGAGCGACGAGATAACGGGTGACGTTGCCGTGGCTTCCAAGCCGGGACAGCGTTGCGATCAGGTCGCGATACCCGGCCCGTGCGGCTGCGGCGAGCTTCATGCGGCGGGGGACATCCGGCACGAACAGGAAGAGCGGGATGACGAAAATCACGTACCAGATGGCCGTGAACGGCCCCGAGGCGCGGTCGCCCTCGAAGCGGGTCGCATCGAGACCAAAGATCGGAGGATTTCCGAGGAGCGTATGGCCGGTATCCGGATTGCCGACCAGGAAGCCAAGGGTGACGACCAGGCTGACCAGGCCGCCGACATAGCCGACCGCCCAGCCGGTGCCGGAGAGCCGGCCGAGGCGCTCCTCCTCGACGAGGTCCGGCATCATCGCGTTGGTGAAGACGGTGGCGAACTCGGCGCCGACCGTCCCGACGGCAAAGGCGACGAGCGCGATCGTTATCGCGCCTTCCACGCCAGGCGCCGCCCACCACATGGCGAACGAGGCGACGACGAGAAGCACCGAGAACACGACGATCCATGGCTTGCGCGAACCGCCAGCATCGGCAACGGCGCCGAGGACCGGAGACAGGACCGCGATGAAGAGCCCGGCTGCAGCGGTTGCGTAGCCCCACAGCGCCTGGCCCTCCACCGGATTGGGGGCAAGGCGGGCGGCAAAATAGGGCGAGAAAACGAACGTGGTGATCAGCGTGAAGAAGGGCTGCGTCGACCAGTCGAACAGCAACCAGCTGACGATCGCCGGCCATCCGGCGTTGCGTCGTTCGGTCCCCTGTCGGCTGTCGCGTTCCACCCGCGATTCGGTCCCGTCTCCACCAGCCACCGAGACTAGTCGTCGCGGCCAACCAGCGGAAGCGCTCAACTGAACAGCAAGGCGCGGCAAAGAGGGATCATGCCGAGGCCAGGGTCTGGCAGTCCCTAGCCGGAGCGCGCCAGACCATGGCGCCTCGTCGGTGCTGCAACCGCAAAACCGCCTCTCCGGGAGTCTGGTCAAGACCCCGCAAACGACGACTCCCGCCCGCTACCGGGAAGCCGGCGGCTCTGGAAGCCAGTATTCGGCGTCAGGCTTGCCGCGCTCGATCCGGACGAAATTGTTGGCGAAGACGCGGTAGGAGTGGCTCCACTCGCCGTCCGGCCAGCGGACGCGGATCTCGGCCCGTTCGGCGGTGCCGAGACCGACATGGACGAAGCCGGCCTGGCCGGAGGCGTGGCCGCCACCGACGGTGATGGTGCGGTCCATGGTGTCGTTGCCGGCCTTCACCGAGATTCGCGCGCCGACGGCGTTGCGGTTGGTGCTGGACTGGACCAGCTCCACCTCGAGCCAGTTGCCGAGCGGCTGGTCCCCCCAACTCGTCCTGGCGCCGAGATTGCGGAACAGGCTGACCGGCGCCTCGCGGTTGACAACGACGAGATCGAGCATGCCGTCCATGTTGAGGTCGATGGCGGCGGCGCCGCGCCCGCGGCGGGGCAGCGCGATTCCGGCGCGCTTACCCGCTTCGATGAAGGTCTTGTCCCACTGGCCGAGCAGCAGATTGTCGGGATCGTCGGCGGCGAAGTCGGGCATCGCCTCGACATTGCCCTTGGAGATGAACAGGTCGAGCAGGCCGTCATTGTTGAAGTCGGCGAACTGGCTGTGCCAGCCGGTCGACGGGCGCACGTCGCCGCCGGTATAGGGCCGCGCCGCAGTGACGCCGAGCGGATAGGCGATGTCCTTGTAGACCGGCCGGTCGAGATCGGATTCCTCATCGAGCTGCTGCAGCTTGGTGTCGCCCATCGAGGTCAGCGCATAGACCGGGTAGCCGTTGCCGTAGAGGTCCGCCTGGGCAATGCCCATGCCGTAGATCGACAGGTGCCGCCATCCCTCGGTGGCGGTGTAGAGGCGTGGCGGCTTGCCAGGATCGACGTGCCACATCTGCTCCTCGCCGCCGCGATAATACTGGCGGTCATTGGTGACGCGAAGCGCCGGGACCCCCGACTGGTTCCAGTCGGTGAACAGCATGGACAGCGAACAGTAGCTCGGCTTTAGCACCGCCGGGTCGCTGTAGTCGGGCTGGTCCCCTCCGGCGGATCGCACGAGCAGGTTGTCGGCGCAGGTTCCCCATGGCGCGCCGGGCGCCATGCGGTCGACATAGTTGCCGATCGCCAGCGTCGGGAACTTCTGGCCCTTCTCCCACGTCGCCGAGAAGGCCGTCGTCCAGTCGCGACCGCCGTCGAAGGCCCAGGCGCCGTTCTCGACCTCGAACCGGCATTCGCCCTTGCCCTTCAGCACAAGGTTCCGGCCGAGCCTGAGCACGACCAGGTCCATCAGCCCGTCGCCGTCGATGTCGAGCGGATAGGCGCCGATGACGTGGGTGAGGTCCTCGGCGGGAATGTCCATCGCGACCTTCTCGAACCTCAGCGCCCCGCCGGTCGGGCTGTCGTTGCGATAGAACTCCGCCGGGTTGGTGCCGCCGGCGAGGAAGAGGTCCGGCAGCCGGTCGCCATTGCAGTCAAAGGCCGCCACGCCACCGCCGACGAAAAATTCCCACGGTCCCGCATAGGTGTGGTCGATGCCGGCAGCGGCCGCCTCCTCATGCAGGTCCGGGATGTCGTTCGGCACCGGCGTCGCATCCTGGGCATGGACCGACACCAGGCCGCACCACAGAGCAACCGCGCCGACAAGGAGCGCGCGCCCGGTCATGGCTGGATCACCAGCGTCTTCAGGAAGGCGATCAACGCGGAGCGGTCCGCCTCGTCGGCGGCGATGTAGCTGTCGCGCGCCCGCCGCGCCTCGCCGCCATGGGCGCGGATCACGCCATCGAGCGTGGTGATGGCGTTGCGGTGGCCATAGGGGGCGGTGGAGCCGACGCCCCACAATTCGGCGGTCATGAACACGTCGCGCTCGACGAAGCGCTGCGCCAGGAGCTCGTTGCCGAGCGTATTGACCTCGCCGTCGGCGATGCGGTGCCGCTTCAGGTCACCGAACAGCGGCACGAGGATCTGGCCCTCGTCGTTTCGCGGCAGCTTCTTTGCCCAGTCGAGCATCCCGAGATCGTAGCTCACCGGCTTTTCGACCTCGGCGGTTCGCAGCGTCCCGGCTGTGTCGTAAGGCGCCGGATCGGAGAAGACGAGGCTGTTGAGCGGCAGCGCCGGGCGGTGACACGCCGCGCAGCCGAGATCGGAGAAGACTTTCTCGCCCCGGGCCGCGGCGTCGCGCCAAGCCGGGTCGTCCGACACCATTCGCCCCGGCGCCGGCAGGCTCGCTTGAAAGGCAACCAGCGCCGAAACGTCGCCGGGCGATAGCTCGTTGGGGTGGTTGTCGCCGTCGAAGTCGGCGGTGCCGGTCCATCGCTTGCCGAAGCGCTCGCTCGCTTCCATGCCGAGATGCGCATTCATGGCGTTGATCGCGAACTGGCGGAGCGAGGCGAAGACGCCCTTCTGGCTGAACGGCCGGACGGTCAGGTCGGAATCGACGCCGTCGAGCTCGCTGAAGTCCACCAGGCCGTCCGGCATCACCGTCAGCTTGCCGAAATCGACGCCCTTGCTGGCCAGCGCCACCGTCTCCGGCTTGCCGGTCTGGCGCGCCGCGGCCACGGCCTTGTCGCGCTCGGCACGGAGATCGGCGGTCATCTCGCGGGCGAGCAGCTCGATCAGCCCGGCACCGAACAGCGAGACGGAGCCGCGCTCGTTGGAGAACTGCGGGTCGAGGGTGTCGAAGTCGACGCTTTCAAAGCCTTCCGAGATGAAGGCGTTGGCCGTGAAGTCCCCGGCGCCGCCGGTGACCGGAACGTTGTGGCAGGACTGGCAGGCGTTGGAATCGGGCCCGGCGGTGCGCCGGAACGGGGCGTCGACCGGATGCTTGCGAGCGGTCGGGATGATCGCCTGGGTCGCCATCGGCCGCCCGATGCCGTCCTCGATCGTGAAGTGCGCGGTGAACAGGTGGAGCCCTTCGGCAACCAGTTGCTTGAACTGGTCCGCCGAGAGCGTGCCCTCGAGGATGGTGAAGTCGATGTGCTCGCCGACCGCCTTCTCGACCCAGGGCGGAGACTGCGCCACCGCAGGGGCGGCCACCAGCGCGGCGGCACACAGGATCGCTGCGGTCAGTCGGTATTTGCGTCGCCCCCGGTTAGCATCGGAAGCACTCTTCATGCATGCGCCTCGGCGTACGCGTTGGTGATCGGGACGCCCGGCGGCAGCGTACCACCGATGATCATGGCAAGCACCTGGTCGGTGGTGACGTCGTCCTTGTTCACGGTACCGACCATGCGGGCGGTCTTCATCACGGCGATCCGGTCCGCGAGATCGAACACGTCGTGAATCTCGTGGCTGATCAGGAAAATGCCGATGCCTTCTTTCTTCAGCTGCTTGATCAGGTCGCGCACCTGAGCGGTTTCGGCCGGCCCGAACGCCGCCGTCGGCTCGTCCATGATCAGGATGCGGGCGTTGAAATGGATGGCGCGAGCGATGGCGACCGATTGGCGCTGGCCGCCGGAGAGCGTGACCACCGGATTCTTGAAGCGGACGAACTGCGGATTGAGCCGGCCCATCACCTTGCGGGTCGCCGCCTCCATGGCGACGTCGTCGAGCGTCCCGACCTTGGTCTTGAGCTCGCGGCCAAGGAACATGTTGGAGGCGGCGTCGATGTTGTCGGCGAGCGCCAGCGTCTGGTAGATGGTCTCGATGCCGAGCGCCTTGGCGTCGCGCGGATTGTTGATGGTCGACCGGCTTGCCGTCGATGCAGGATCTGCGCCGGAATCGCGCATGATAGGCGCCGGAGAGCACCTTCATCAGCGTCGACTTGCCGGCGCCGTTGCCGCCGACGAGGCCGACCACCTCGCCGGCATAGAGGTCGATGTGCAGTTCTCGACGGCATGGACGCCGCCGAACGACACGTAGATGTTGCGCATTTCGACCAGCGGCGGGCGGTCGTCGGCCATGCCGGTTTCCTCCCTGCCGACAGCCTCAAGCCGTTCGCTTGCGGTAGGCCGGTGTCGATGCCGACCGCAAGCACCAGAACCATGCCGGAGACGATGTTCTGCAGCGGTGATGTCGATGCCCATCAGCTGCATGCCCGACTGCAGCGACTGCATCACCAGGGCGCCGAGCATGGCGCCGGGCACGGTGCCGATGCCGCCGGCGAAACGAGGTGCCGCCGATGATCGCCGCGGCAATGACGTAGAGCTCGTAGGTGGTGCCCAGTGCGTTGGTGGCCGCGTTCAGACGCGCGGATGGCGACCGCCGCGCTGATCGCCGCACAGGACCCCCATGAGAATGAATACCTTCATGATGATCCAGCGGCTCTTGATGCCGCCGAGATCGGCCGCTTCCGGATTGCCGCCGATGGCGAACACGTAGCGGCCGAACCGCGTGCGCGTGCGCGATGAAGGCTGACGGCGATGCGCGACACCGATCGCGATCAGCACCGGGATCGCGATGCCGAGCGAGATGAACAGGCCGCCCTCCGGCCAGGCGATGCCGTGGGCCTCGGCGTATCTGCGGGCGAGCAGCGACGGGCATCGGGTAGGCGTTGATGACGGCCACCGCGCCGATGACCGCACCGCAGCCGATGACGACAAGGAAGACTTCCGCCCAGATCGGCCGCAGCGGGAAATTGAAGCGGCGTCGATGCCGGCGGCCGCTGACGATCGCCAGGACGATGCCGACGCAGGCGATCGCGGCGACGATCCAGCTGAGCGTGGCGCCGATGGATCCGTCGCCGCCGCCGCCGATCAGCGCGAAGGTCGAATCGAGCGGCGCCAGCGTCTTGCCCGCTTGCCACCCACCAGGCGGCGCCGCGCCAGACCAACAGGCCGCCGAGCGTCACGATAAACGCCGGCACGCCCAGATAGGCGATGACGAAGCCCTGCAGCGCCCCGACAGCGGCGCCAAGACCCACACCCGACCGCGAAAGTGATGATCCAGGTCAGCGGATAATCGTAGCCCACGAGCGGCGGCAGGATCTCCGTCTGCATCGCCCCCATGATCATGGCGAGCAAGCCGAGCAGCGAGCCGACCGACAGGTCGATGTTGCGCGGTGACGATGACCAGAACCATGCCGGTCGCCATGATCGCGACCGTCGCGGTCTGCACCGACAGGTTCCAAAGGTTGCGCGGCGTCAGGAACACGCCGTCGGCGAAGCCGAAGGACTGCCCGATATCCGCCAGCCGGTGATCCACTGAAAGCCGATCCACACGACGGCCAGCGCGATGATCATGCCCAGCATGCGGGCGTCGATTTCTGTCGCCTGCATGAAGCCGCGGATCAGTCCGGTGTGGGCAGGCGCTGCCCCGCGGGGTGCACTCGGCGCACGCCCGCTCGTGCCGGTAAGTTCAGCCATGTCGTTCAGTCATCTGAGCGCCGGAGTCGGGACGACGCCTGCGCCGCGTTTTGGGGCGGCGCAGGCCAGTGATGTCCGGCCTAGATTAGCCGCAGACGTCGACGGTGCCCGGCTTCACGCCCTGGCAGACCTCGTCCTTCGTGATCCAGCCGGCGTCGATCACTTCGCTGAGGTTGTCCTTGGTGATCGGGGTCGGCTTCAGGAACAGCGAGTGCATGTTGACGCCCTTGGGGCCACCATTGAACATGACCGAGCCTGGGATCTCGTCCATGGACTTGCCCGAGGCAAGCGCCACGGCCGCTTCGCCTGCCGCCTTGCCGAGCTGGCGCGCAGTCCTTCCAGACCGACACGGTCTGCGTGCCGAGCGCAACGCGGTTCAGCGCCGCGTGGTCGCCGTCCTGACCGGAGACCGGGACCTGACCGGCCAGTCCCTGCGCAGCAAGCGCCGCGACAACGCCGCCGGCCATGCCGTCGTTCTCGGAAACGACGGCGTCGACCTTGTTGTTGTTGAGGGTCAGGAACTGCTCCATCTCCTTCTGGGCGTTGGCCGGATCCCAGTTGTCGGTGTAGGTCTCGCCGACGATCTTGATGTCGCCGCTCTTCACCGCCGGGCCGATGACCTCTTCGATGCCCGTCGCGCAGGAAGTCGGCATTCGGGTCGGCCGAGTTGCCCTTGATGATGACGTAGTTGCCCTTCGGCTGGGCGTCGTAGACAGCCTGGGCCTCGAGCACGCCGACCTCCTTGTTGTCGAAGGTGATGTAGAAGGCCTGCGGGTTCTCGAACAGACGGTCGTAGGCAATCACCGGAATGCCCTCGTCGATCGCCTTCGCGACGGCCGGCTGGATGGCGTCCTGATCCTGCGCCAGGATGATGAGCGCGTTGGCGCCCTGCGAGATCAGGTTCTCGACGTCGGTCAGCTGCTTCGATGCCGACGACTGCGCGTCGGTCGAGATGTACTTGGCGCCAGCGGCATCCAAAGCGGCCTTGATCGCCGCCTCATCGGTCTTCCAGCGCTCTTCCTGGAAGTTGTTCCAGGAAACGCCGACAACCGTCTGGGCCATCGACACCGTCGCCGATGCCACAAGGCCAGCGGCGGCCAGCGATGCAACAATGAATTTCCTCATGACTTCCTCCCGATTGAAGGTGGATGCGGACAATACCATCTGCATCCGCTCCCGCCACTTGATCCTGGTCAAACAATCATGACGAACCGGTGGCGGCTTCCACCCGGCCGACAGAACCATATGCACGAAGAGAGCAGACTCGCAAGTTGATCTGGATCGGTCCGGGCAACCGCCGGGCGCGGGGGCCAAAGGCGTGCAACACCACGCCGGACCGGCGGGCACAACAGTCGCAAAAGCGTGCTTGCCAGGTGACAAGCCGTCACTAACCCGCCCTCGACAGCGCCGCCCGACGCCCCATCTACGCTCGGCGGGAAGTCGGTTTTCGAAGGGAAGCAAGCCCGTGTCCCTCAGCGTCGTGACGCTCTTCGCAGCTGTCTGGTTCGGCGCCGTGAGCACCGCCGTTTGGGCCGCCGAGGTGCGCCACTTTTCCCTGCCAGCGGGAAGCCATCCCCACGACGTGGCGCCGGCGCCGGACGGTACCGTCTGGTACACAGCGCAGGCGCAGGGCGCCCTTGGCCGTCTCGACCCCGAAACCGGGCAAACAGAACAAATTCCGCTCGGCGACGGCTCAGCGCCGCATGGGGTCATCATCGGGCCGGATGGTGCCGCCTGGGTGACCGACGGCGGTCTGAATGCGATCGTCCGTGTCGCCCCGGAGACCAACCAGATCACGGCGTTTCCTTTGCCGGCCGGAAGCGGTTACGCCAACCTCAACACCGCTACGTTCGACAACAGGGGCGTACTCTGGTTCACCGGACAGAACGGTGTGTATGGCCGCGTCGATCCGGCGACCGGCGCGACCGAGGTGTTCGATGCGCCGGGCGGCCGCGGCCCTTACGGCATCACCACAACACCGACCGGCGAGGTCTACTACGCCTCGCTGGCCGGCAGCCACATCGCCCGCATCGATGTCGACGACGGTGAAGCGACCGTCATCGAGCCACCGACTGCCAGACAAGGTGCCCGGCGCGTCTGGTCGGATTCGCGGGGGCGGATCTGGGTCAGCGAATGGAACGCCGGGCAAGTGAGCGTCTTCGATCCGGACTCCGGCGCCTGGCGGACATGGAAGCTTCCCGGCGAGCGCCCGCGCGCCTACGCGGTCTATGTGGATGAGAACGACGAGGTCTGGCTCAGCGATTTCGGCGCCAACGCCATCCTCCACTTCGATCCGGTGGCCGAAATGTTCACCAGCTATCCGTCCGACCGGCCAAACGCCGAGGTCCGCCAGTTGCTCGGCCGACCCGGCGAAATCTGGGGCGCGGAATCGGGCACCGACCGTTTGGTCGTCATCGACATGGCTGAGTGACAAGCGCCAGTCATAATCCGTTTTGCGCAGCGGCACGGTGTAGGTCGTCGCGGATGGCCGTGGCGATGTGGCAGCTGCGTGCCGATCAATTTGTTGCGTCCCCGGGACGATGCGGCGGTGGTGAGAGTTGCGTTCTCCTGGTGCCGGTCCGGTTGGGCGCCCCCGGCGCGTTGACCTAGCTCAAGGCCGTGCCCCCAGTTGCCGGCTACTCATTTGCCACACACGCGCGACGTGGGGCCCCCCGCGCGGTTGATCAGCGCAACGACGCGAGAAGGGACGCCAAAATGCGACTGACCAAGAAGGCGATGGTCGCGGCCGCCTGCATCGCCGCAGTCGTTTGCCTCGGGCCCGGCGCTGGCCGCGCGGATGCGGCCGAGCGCCAGGATCGCTCCTTTCTCCTGGCGCTCCAGCCGACGGAGGGCGTGCTCCTCGCGCTTTCCGGCTCGAAGGATCGGAAAACAGACCGCGGCTGGCAACTTGATCGCGAAAGGACCAGTGGGCTCGACCATGTCGATGTGGTCGATGTCGGCGTGCGACCAGGCCGCGTTGCGCCCGGCGGCACCGATGCAGTGGAGCGCTTGAAGGGTCTGTTCGAGACGCCGAAGCTCTGGGGCTGGGGTATCCGGGCCCGCAGCGCGGGTCATGCGGAGATTGTGCTGAGGCACGAGCCGTCCGCTGCCGGAGGCGCGGCGGGAAGCATCGTCATCCAGGTGGAGGTGGTCGACGAGGGTCAGAATGCCCTGTTCCGGCTGCCCTTCAGGCCAGGCGAGCGCGCAACGCTTGAGATCTGGACCAACCCCTCGACAGGTGCGCAATGGCGGGTTGATCCTGATGCAAGCACCGGCCTTGGCTCCGTCGCGATCGAGCCGGGCCGCACCTACGATCCAAGCGATCCGACCGATTGGCGGCTGCGTGACCGTGTCGGCGCGCCGATGCTGCAGGAATGGCGGATCGAAGCGGCGGAAGCGGGGACGGCCTCCATCACGCTCGATTACGGCCCGCCTTGGGAAAAGCAAACGCTCTATCGACAGCTACGGATCGACGTTACGCTCGAGGCCGTCGACTGAGCTTCCTTCGTGCTGCCCTCCTGATCGGCTCGACTGCCAATGTCCGCCAGTTCCTCTGACCAGCGGATCGATCCGACCGAGTGGCAACCGCCAACTCTATTCCGTTTTGCGCAGCGGCACGGTGTAGGTCGTCGCGGTGCCGGACAGGCAGACCTCGCCGGCCGCGTTGCGGATCGTGGTGGCGATCTTGCAGATCGGCTTGTCGCCTCTGACCTCGAGGATTTCCACCTCGCCGACGATCTCCTCGTCGACGCCGACGGCCTTGGTGAATTTCCATTCGACGCTGAGGAACACCGTGCCCGGGCCGGGGAGGTCTTCCGCAACGATGGCGTTGAGGAGGCCCGAGGTCACGCCACCCTGGACGATGAGGCCGCCGAACACGCTCCCCTCGGCCAGTGCGCGATCGTAGTGGATGGGATTGCGGTCGCCGGTGATTTCGGTGAAGAGCTCGATGTCGCGAAAGCTGGTGGTCTTTCGCCGCTCGGCCGTTGCGCCGAGCGCCGGCATGCCCTTTTTGGTCCCTTCCCAGCCCGAGCCGGTCTTCGTCTCGCCCATCTAGCGCCTCCTGCCTCGAGCCTGACCCGGCCAATCTAGGGCACTGCCAAGCCGAGGTCGATTTCACGACGACCGGCGAAAGGTGGTACAAGCTCCGGCAACAGAGGAAGGCGTTCTTTCGAGCCCCAAGCCCACGATGTCAGCACCCGTTCCCTCCCGCGAAAGCGCTTCGGTCCACCACCTGCCCAACGCCCGGCCCGAGCTCCAGCCGGACAATCCGGCCGTGCCGTTCGACCCCGAGCCGGTCGCCTCGGTCCGCGTCAACCTCTCCGCCGTCGAGCGCCGCGCGGCGACGCTGACCACACGGCGCACGGTGAAGAAAGAATGGCAGGCGGCGTGGCTGGTGCGGGCGATCCAGTGCATCGACCTCACCACGCTTTCCGGCGACGACACCGAGGGGCGGGTGCGCCGGCTCTGCGCCAAGGCGCGGCAGCCGCTCCGCGCCGATATCCAGGAGGCGCTCGGGCTTGGCGACCGCAAAATCACGGTCGCGGCGGTCTGCGTCTATCACCGCTTCGTCGCCGCGGCGAAGGAGGCGCTGGAAGGGACCGGCATCCCGGTCGCTTCCGTCTCCACCGCCTTCCCCGCCGGTCTTGCGCCGTTCGAGACGCGGCTTGCGGAGATCGAGGTCGTCCGTCGCCGCCGGGGCCGACGAGATCGACATCGTCATCACCCGCGAGCATGTGCTTAACGGCCACTGGCAGGCCCTCTATGACGAGGTGAAGGCGTTCAAGGCGGCCTGCGGGCCGGCGCACATGAAGACCATCCTCGGCACCGGCGACCTGAAGACCTTGAGAAACGTAGGCCGCGCCTCGCTGGTGGCGATGGAGGCGGGCACCGACTTCATCAAGACCTCGACCGGCAAGGAGGGCGTCAACGCGACGCTGCCGGTGGCGCTGGTGATGGTGCGCGCCATCAGGTCCTGGCGCGAGGCGACCGGTCATATCGTCGGCTTCAAGCCGGCCGGCGGAATATCCACCGCCAAGGACGCCATGGCCTTCCAGTTCCTGATCAAGGAAGAACTTGGCAACGACTGGCTGCAGCCGGCGCTCTTCCGCTTCGGCGCCTCCTCGTTGCTTGCCGACATCGAGCGGCAACTCGAATACTACGTTACCGGGCGCTACGCCTCCTTCGATCATCACGCGATGGCGTGACCATGTCCGTAGCCGAAATCCTCGACGACCTCGCATACGGGCCCGCGCCGGAGAGCGATGCCGAAGCACGCGCCTGGCTTGCGCAACACCCTGACGGGACACGGCTTTTCATCGACGGCGAGTGGCGGGAGCCGCAGTCCGGCCAATGGTTCGACACCCGCGACCCGGCGACCGGCGACGTGCTCGCCCGCGTCGCAGAGGCCGGCGAGACGGACGTGGACGCCGCCGTGACGGCCGCGCGACACGCCTGGAACAGGTGGGCAGACGCTCCCCGGACACCAGCGGGCGCGGCATCTCTACGCCATCGCCCGTCTCATCCAGAAGAACAGCCGCCTGTTCGCGGTGATCGAGTCGCTGGACAACGGCAAGCCGATCCGCGAGACCCGCGACATCGACGTGCCGCTGGTCGCGCGGCACTTCTACTACCACGCCGGGTGGGCGCAGGTGATGGCGACCGAGCTTGCCGACCGGGTGCCGGTCGGGGTCTGCGGCCAGATCATCCCGTGGAACTTTCCGCTCCTGATGCTCGCCTGGAAGATCGCTCCGGCGATTGCGCTCGGCAACACGGTGGTGCTGAAGCCGGCCGAATACACGCCGCTCACCGCCCTCCTCTTCGCCGACATCTGCAAGATGGCCGGGCTGCCCAAGGGCGTGGTCAACATCGTCACCGGGGCCGGGGCGACCGGCGAGCTGATCGTCCGCCACAAGGACATCGACAAGCTCGCCTTCACCGGCTCGACCGAGGTCGGCCGGAAAATCCGCGAGGCCTCCGCCGGCTCCGGCAAGGCGCTGACGCTGGAACTCGGCGGCAAGTCGCCGTTCATCGTCTTCGACGACGCCGACCTCGACTCGGCGGTGGAGGGGGTGGTCGACGCCATCTGGTTCAACCAGGGCCAGGTCTGCTGCGCCGGCTCGCGGCTCCTCGTCCAGGAGTCGGTGCACGACGCCTTCATCGACAAGCTGAAGCGCGCGGCTCGAGACGCTCCGCGTCGGCTCGCCCCTCGACAAGGCGATCGACGTCGGCGCCATCGTCGACCGGGTGCAGCTCGACCGCATCACCGAGCTGGTCAAGCAGGGCGAGCGCGAGGGGGCGACCGTCTTCCAGACCAAAATGGAGCCGAGCGACAAGGGCTTGTTCTTCCCGCCGACGCTGATGACCAACGTCCACCCCGCCTCGACTTGTGCGCGCGTGGAAATCTTCGGGCCGGTGCTGGTGGCGATGAGCTTCCGCACGCCGGAGGAGGCGGTGGCGCTCGCCAACAACACCGAATACGGGCTCGCCGCCAGCGTCTGGTCGGAATCGGTCAACCAGGCCCTCGACGTCGCGCCGAAGATCAAGGCCGGCGTGGTGTGGATCAATTCCACCAACCTGTTCGACGCCGCGTCCGGCTTCGGCGGCTACAAGGAATCCGGCTACGGCCGCGAGGGCGGGCGCGAAGGCGTTCTCGCCTATACGAAGCCGAAATGGCTGAAGGCGGCGAAGCCGCTCCACGAGACGCCGCCACGGCCGGTGGAAATCGGCACGCAGCCGACCCTCGCTGGCATCGACCGCACCGCCAAGATGTATATCGGCGGCAAGCAGGCCCGGCCCGACGGCGGCTACTCAAGGGCCATCGCCAACCACGACGGGACGCTCGCCGGCGAGGTGGGCGAGGGCAACCGCAAGGATGTCCGCAACGCCGTCGAGGCGGCGCGGAAGGCCGCCGGCTGGGCGACGCGCGACCGAACACCTGCGGGCGCAGATCCTTTACTACATCGCCGAAAACCTCGACGCCCGTGCCGACGGGTTCGCCGCCCGCCTCGCCGCGCTCGGCGGGGTCAGGAAGGCCAAGGCGCGCCGCGAGGTGGATGCCGCGATCGCCCGGCTCTTCGCCTTCGCCGCCTGGGCCGACAAGTACGAAGGCGCCGTCCACCGGCCGCCGTTCCGCGGCCTGGCGCTCGCCATGAACGAGCCGGTCGGGGTGGTCGGCATCGTCGCGCCGGAGGCGCCGGCGCTCCTTGCCTTCGTCACGCTGATGGCCGGCGCCATCGCCGCCGGCAACACGGTGGTGATGGTGCCGTCGGAAGGCGGCGCGCTTGCCGCCACCGACCTCTACCAGGTGCTCGACACTTCCGATTTGCCGGGCGGCGTCGTCAATATCGTCACCGGCGAGAAGGCCAAGCTCGGGCTGGAGCTGGCCAAGCACGACGCGGTGGACGCGATCTGGGCGTTCGGCGGCCCCGACATGGCGACGGCCTTCGAGAAGGCCTCGACCGGCAACCTCAAGCAGACCTGGTGCGAGACAATCACCCGCGACTGGTTCGACGAGGCGGTGTCAGGCGGGCGGGAAGTGTTGTGGCACGCGACACAGGTGAAGAACATCTGGGTGCCGTGGGGGGAGTAGGGAGGTAATTGGATTGAGCACTTGAACTTGCTCGCTATGAACCGCTTATAATAACGTGAGGCCTGATCCAGAAAGAGGCGCTTGCGATGTCGAAGAAAGGTCAGCACGTTGTGCCGAACGGGGGAAAGTGGAGCGTGAGACGCGCGGGCTCTTCGCGCGCTTCCGCGACTTACGACACGCAAAAGGAAGCCGTTGAGAAGGCCCGAGAGATGGCTCGGAAATCAGCGAACCGAACTGTACATTCACGGTCGCGACGGCAAAATCCGAGAGCGCAACTCGTATGGCCGGGATCCTTGGCCGCCCAAGGGTTAGCTAGAGCAATTTCACTGAACGCAGAGTCAGGTTGGGGATTCCGGTGCGGGGGCGTTGTCTGATTCACTCTCTGGCGGTGATTTGCGGGGAGGCGATGATGACGCGCAGCTTGAGTGAGGACCTTCGCGGCCGGGTGATCGGGGCGATCTCGGAAGGGGTTTCGACGCGGGAGGCGGCACGGCGGTTCAAGATCGGAAGCTCGACGGCAGGAAGCTGGTACCGGCGCTATCGAGAGACCGGCGAGACGGTCGCTCGCAAGCAAGGTCAGCCGTCGCGTTCGAAGCTCGACCTGCACGCGAAGTTCATCCTCGACCTCATCGCGACGACGCCGGACATCACGCTGGCCGAGATCGCTGAACGGCTGGCGGGAGAGTGCGGCGTGCGGGTGGTGCCTTCGACGGTGTGGATGTTCCTCGCCAAGCGCGGCATCACGTACAAAAAAAGACGGCGCATGCCAGCGAGCAGCAACGGCCGGATGTGAAGGCTCGCCGGCGCGCCTGGTTCGACGGCCAGCCCGACCTCGACCCCGCCAAGCTGGTCTTCATCGACGAGACCTCCGCCTCGACCAAGATGGCGAGGCTCTGCGGCCGGGCGAAGAAGGGAGAGCGCTGCCGCGCCGCCGTCCCACACGGCCATTGGAAGACCACCACCTTCACCGCCGGGCTGCGGCTCGACGGCCTGGCGGCGCCGATGCTGCTCGACGGCGCCATGAACGGACCCGCCTTCCTCGCTTACGTCGAACAGGTACTGGTGCCAGAACTCGCCCCCGGTGACATCGTCATCATGCCTAGCACTTGCACGAGCCCTTTGAGCGGTGCGTTTTCATTAACTGTCCCCTCGACGATGATTACGCGCCTATTCTGCAGGCGATCCTATTTTGCGTCATCTATTTGGGCTTTTCTCCACGCCTCTCTACTGAAAGAACTGACTCTGGCGAAAATCGTTTAGAAAAAATACGAGGCCTGATCGAAGATTCGAAATATTCAATTCACGATTTGAGTCGATGCCAAGCAAAGAAGAAAGGAGAAATTTATCGATTGAACATGCCATTTGAGCTCGGCATCGACTATGGATGTCGGCAATATTATGGGAGGGAACGTGAAACAAAAAAGATACTTATCCTGGAAGAAAAGACCTACCGCTACCAAGCGGCGATCTCTGATTTGTCGGGGTGCGACATCGAGGTCCATGGAGCGGATTTCCAGAAAGCCGTGCGAAAAGTCCGAAACTGGCTTGTTTCTGAGGCGGGCGCCCGGCGCGATGGGGCAAGCAGAATTCTGGGAGCCTATGTCGATTTCCAAGAGTGGCACTACGAGCAACAGCTCGCTGCCGGGTTCTCCGACGAGGACATTCAAGACTATCCAACCGCAGAACTTCTGGTGGCGATGAACAAATGGGTTGCAGAAGGTCGGCCCATCTAGTCACCAGAAGAACTGGTCACACCGAACATTACGACTGTACCAGTGCGGCGAGCATCGCGCCAGTTTTCTGGGCCGTCGAATCACACGCGACCAGAACGGAATGGATGGCCGGGTCAAGCCCGGCCATGAGGGAGGGTGTGGGATCGGGCGGCCGCGCGACGCCTCGACAGTCGCTGCGCCAAGCCCCCTCCACCACCCTTCGGGTGGTCCCTCCCCGATCAGGTCGGGGACAGGCTCTCCCCCGTGACACGGGGGAGGACAGGCGGCGCATAACCGAACGTCCACGCAAGTCGACGACCCTCAGCAGTTGCAGCGAAGAGATGAGGGCGCAGCCGTTGAAGCTGCTATCCTCCCCTGCGGAACGCGGGGGAGGGGGACCATGCCCCCGGGTCCGGCCTTCGGCCGGCCCGAGGACAGGCTCCGCATGGTGGAGGGGGCGTAGCGCCATGCGGGCGCCTTCCCGGACCATCGACAAGGCCGCCGGCTGCGGCGGACGATGTCGCCGCCGGAGGCGAAGTTGTGGACACGGTTGAGGCTGCGAGCTGCCGGCCAACCCGTCTTTCGCCGCCAGCATCGGCTCACAGGCTCTCCCCCCTCCCGCCGTCATGGCCGGGCTTGACCCGGCCATCCATGCCATGACGGCGTGACAGGCAAGGCGTGACCGGTCGGCCATGCCCGCCGCCAGTCCCGACCGTCTCCGCCAATGGCGCCGCAACGGAATGGATGGCCGGGTCAAGCCCGGCCATGACGGAAGTGGGGAGTCGGGTGGCGCGACCCCTCGACCTTCGCTACGAGACGCCCCCTCGACGCCTTCGGCGGTCTCCTCCCCATAAGCTCCGGGTAGGAACCGCGCCGCCAGATCACATTCGGTCGATCATTCCCCAAGCGGCAGGATGCGGAGCCTTGCGCGCGATGCGTCGACCGAGACGATGGCTCCCGCACCAAGCTCGCGACGTGTCTGGCCAATCGCGGAAACAACGGCGTCGCCGATTGCGCTCGGCGAAAGGCGCCGAAGTCGAGGTCGGACGTCAGAACAACGTGATCGTGATCGGCGGCCCACTGCATCAAAACCTGATCAGGTTCACCGCCCGATCCGACATTCGCCCAGTGGACGGCCTCGAAGTCCGCGGCGGTCAGCCGGTCGACCCATCCCGGTGACAGGTTCATGTCCACCAAAATCTTCATTCAGCTTCGGTCAGCGTGATCTCTCGCTCTTCCGAGCGCCAGGCCGCGTAGCGGAGTGCTTCGGCAATGTCCTCGCGTTCGAGATAGGGATAGTCGGCGAGGAGCTCCTCGGCCGTTCGTCCCGCACCGAGCTGGCCGACGATCATGCCGACGGTGACCCGGAGGCCGCGAATGCACGGCTTGCCGCCCATCACGGCGGGGTTCTGGGTGATCCGTTTGAAGTCGCTCATGGCACGTCCTTTCCAGAGGAGACTATCACGGGCGGATGATGATTCATCCCGGTTCGCAACGACCAGTCGGTCACGTGGGCCGCCGGTCCGATCGCTTCCGCAGTGGCACGGCAACGGAATGGATGGCCGGGTCCGATCCCCGGATCAGGTCCGGAGACGGCCATGACGGTGGTGTGGGAGGCGCGGTCGGCGCACTACGGTGATCGCCGCTCTACCCCTCCACGATCGCGCCTCCGCTTCGCTCCAGTGCGACGGTCCCCTCCCCGCTGCGCAGGGGAGGACACACCCGCCAACTCAGGCAGCGCCCGTAGTTTTGTCGCAGGGCGTCTCCGAAGCGCCTGTCAGGGGCGCTCCGGCAGCGGGGGAGGGTCGCTACTGTTCTGTCGCAGAAAGGCGATCAGGTCTGCTCTTTGGGTCGGATCCTTGACGCCCTCGATACGCATGGCGCCGCCCGGCACATAGTCCATGGGCTCGGCGATGTAGGCGTTGAACTCGGCAAGCGTCCATGTGCCGACCAGCCGCTGAAAGGCCTGCGAGTATTTGAAACCCTCGATGCTCGCCTTCTCCCGCCCGAGCATGCCCCACAGATTCGGCCCGAGACGCGTCCCCCGCCCTCGTCCACGGTGTGGCAACGATGCAAGTGGCGTCGAAGACCTTGGCACCCGCATCCGGGTCGGCAGAAGCGAGAAGGCCGGCAACCGGCTCGACGGCGGGAATTGTTGCTCCATAAGCCCTGAGGAGGTCGACAATATCGAAATGACCAAACTGACCGGCGGAAATGACCGGCGTGTAGCCGGGGCGATTGCCCTCTTGTATGCTTCGCGCATTCACATCGGCGCCGTTCTCGATCAGCAGCGCGACAACGACCGCGTGCCCTCTTTCGGCGGCCGCGTGCAGCGGGGTCAGGCCGTGGTCATCGCCGGCCTGCACATCGGCGCCGTGGGCGATCAGCGCGGCGGCGACGGCTTCGTTGCCCTTCGACGCCGCCGCCTTCAGCGGCGTGCCCCAGCGGTAGTTGACGACATCCACGTCGGCGCCTTCGGCGATGAGCAGCTCGGCCATTTCGCGGCTTCCGCCCATGGCAGCCTGATGAAGCGGCGTGCCCAGACGAGGATCGTCCTCATTGACGTCCTCACCCTGTTCGATCAACTGCTTGACTTGCGCCACGTCGCCAGCTTTGACCGCATCGTGAAGCGGGCCGGCCGCCACGGGTGATGCGAGAAGCGCAATCGCCCCGGCAAACATTAGCAGCTTGGTCATAGGAGCCCCCCTGACGCTTGCTAATGGATCAAAGCATAATAGCACAAAAAGCCAATGGGATTGCTAGGCTGGTACGAAGTACATCCGGTCGCCGTCACATCCCCTGTTTCATGAGTACACGCCCCGGTGCGGAGATTGTTGACCTGGGTTGCCGTACCCAAGCTCTGACCGGACCCTGAGTTCGGTGCGCTGTCGGCTGAAGCACCGCCGCGCCCTCCCCAACGTCATCGCCGGGCTTCGCTCGGCAACCGTCACATCGTGCCGAAGGTGGCGGTGATCGCCCTGGGCGTGTGGACGCGGGAGGAGTAGGGGGGCGGGGCTGACGGGATCGGCAGTCTCGACGGCTCCTCGGCCCCTCCACCACCCTTCGGGTGGCCCCCTCCTCCGTAAACGGGGAGGATAAGCGTTGTCGAGGGGGTCCGCTCTCGGCCTCAATCCAACAGCAGGGCGATCGACGCGGTCACGTCCATCTTCCGCGCCACCGGGGCCGTGGTGCCGGTGGTGAAGGTCATCGTCGGGCCGGGCGCCGAAATCTGGCTGATCGTCAGGCCGGAGGCGGTGCCATCCCACCAGCGGCTGTCGGGGAGCGTGTCGTCGGCGAAGCGCGCCGCCTGCGGCGAACCGAACAGATCCTCGCTGTCGCCGGCATTGGCATTGTGCTCCATGTCGAAGCGGCCGTCGGCCTGCTCCAGCGAGCACTCGTAATGGCTCGCCGCGGTCATCTGCTCGTTGCTGTTGTTGCCGAACTCGTCGACGTGCCAGATCGCCAGCCCCGCATCGGGCAGCGAAGCGTCGCGGCCGGCCTGCTGCCGATTCTCGACGATGAAATATTCGTTCTGGTTCTTGGGGTGGATGTAGAAGTCGTTCTGCCCGGCGGCGATGGTCGCGTTCATGCCGGGAACGATCTGGGTCAGGCTGGTCGTCCAGCCGGCGCTGTTCTTCAGGTAGGCGCCGACATGGACCGGGTTCTTGTCGCTGCCGCCGTAGCACATGAGGCAGTAGTGGCCGATGCCGGACAATTCGTAGCCGTAGTCGTAGAGGTCCGGGAAGTCGCAGATCATGTGACCGTTCTCGTGACAGAACGTGCGCAGCGTCAGCTCGTTCGACATGTCGGTGAACTGATAGTCGTGGAACTTCTTGCCGCCGCCGACCTGATAGGCAGTGGCCAGGTACCAGGAATGGGGCCAAAGGCCCTCCGACCAGTTGTTGACCACCGGTCCGGCGTAGAACACGTTCAGCGCGTAGATGAAGCCGCTCCCGTCGCTGCTCAGGGGACTGAAGTCGAAGCCCCGGGCGACGAGGCTGTCCAGCGCCTCGGTGATCAGTTCTCGCGCCCTCGTCCCGAACGGGATCGCGGGATCGGTGTAGTAAGCGCGGTTGTGCTGGGCGGTGTAGTAGGCAGTGACCACGCTGGTGTAGGTAAGCCGGCCGTCGGAGACCTCCTCGTAATAGTCCCGCACCGACCCGTTGTTGCCGAATCCGTTGTAGCCCGGTTGGTTGCAGAAGTTCTCCACCTCCTGCTGCGAGATGGTCGCCGGCACGTCCGGAAACTCGATCAGCAGGCAGAGCCCAACATAGGTTCCGACCGTGGCGCCAGGCGGCGGCGCCGCTAGCGTGCGGGCCCGGCCGGCCGCAAAGGGGCTAATCGCCGCGCTTTTTTTTTGCGCGCGGCGCTGCATCCAGCGCGGCTGGCCACCGCCGGGTGCGCCGCCGGGGCCGGCGCTCAGCGCCCGCGCGGCTATCGCCTTGGCGGCCTCGCGCTTGATGCGCGCGTGCATGGGCAGGCCAAGGCTTTGCGGGTCCGCCGCGCCGACATTGACCCCGCTCGGCAGGAGCTCGGTCTTGTCCTCGGACAGCCGGGCGTACTGGTAGTAGCCGCTTACGGGGTCCTTGACGACGGTGAAGCCGTCGAGGGTCTCGAAATGGGCGAAGAACTGGTTGCCCCATCCGCGAACGGTGAACTCGCTGCCGTCGGGATTGGTGAACGTGAACACCTTGCCGGAAAACGGGGTAGGCATGGCACATCCTCCAATGAGCGTGTCCCGCCGCTTATGTCTTGGCGCGGGACCCGGCTTTCTTGCGCGACTTCCGCCCCTTGGCGCGCGACGGCGTGGCCTTGCGGCTCGCCGCCGGCTGGCGCGCCGGTCGCGTCGTCCGCTTGGGGCCGTCGGCCCGTGCAGGCGGATTCGCCGCGTCTGCTCCGGCGAAGGAGAACTCCACCGGCGGATTGGTCAGTCCGGATTCCATGTCAGCGGGACCGAAGCCCGCCTCGGGCATCACGGCCGCCGTGCCGACGAGATCAACCGACGGGTTGGCCAGGCCGGGATCCGCGCCGACGAAATCGACCGGCGGATTTGTCAGACCGGGACCCGGACCGGCGATGGTGGACTCGGGCGGCGGGTTGATGATCCCTGCACCAGCACTCGCAGGGTCAGGTGGCGGGTTTTCGATCGCGGACAGGGTCTCGGCGTCGCGCATCGTTAGCTCCTTCGCATCGGACAGGTTGGGCGGCTCCCGGCCTTTCCCGGAAGGCCTCAGCCGGGCGACGGCACTAGGCTCTTATGTATAGTCGATTGATCGTGCTGTAGGCCGCCGTCGACGTCACGAAGGTGGTGACCACCTTGTCCCCGCTGATGGCCGCGAGGGCAGTAGCCAGCATCTCCTTCTGCATCTGGGGGACGGCAACGAACCAGTGATTGAAACTTCCGTCCTCGGCCCTTAAGGCGATGTAGATCGTGCCGTTTTCCGCCGGGCCAGCAAGCGTCACTTTGCAATTTACCCACGGCATCTTCCCCTCCCTGACAGTTCATCCGGATTCGCTATCACTCGGGACGACACTAATATTTCTATTCTATTTCTAATTATCCTCTACTTCATGCCTTTTTCCAACTATTGTACTGATAACACACAATAGTGCCAAGACTGTGACGACACAACGCTGTGGAGAGACAAGCGATGAACCTTCTGTCGAGAGCCCCCGGTGCCGCGCGCCTTACGCTTGTTGCGTTCCTCGCCACCCTGATGGTCCTGCTTCCACTGGCTACGCACGCGATCGCGCAGGAAGCCGGCCTGCAGGCAGAGGGTGAAAAGGCGGTCACCGCCTGGGTCGATGCCGTGGTCTCCGGCGACGTCGACCGGATCAGGGCCATCCTTGCGCCGGAGTTCCAGATCGTGCGGGCCGACGGCACCGCCCACGACAAGGAGTCCTACCTCGCCAGCAACCTGCCGCGTTTCCCCAACGCGCCGGAGGTGAGCAAGCTGGTCGTCACCGGCCACGACGACATCCTGGTCGCACGCTACGTGCTGTCGACCGGCGGCGTGCGCGGCGAACAGGGTGAGGGGCCTCAGGCGCCGCGGCTCACCGTGTTCCGCAAGGAGGGCGACACCTGGCTGGTCGTCGCCCACGCCAACTTCGCCGCCATCCAGCGCTGAGCCGCAGCGCCGGAGGCATCCCGCGACGGCTCCCCCGTCGCCGGATGCCGCCAGCGTCGGCCTACTGCTGCAGGCTTGCGATATAGGCGACCAGCGCGTCGATGCGGGTGCGCACGATCGAGGCGGGATCCTGGATCTGCCAGACCTCGCGATAGTACTCGACCGCCTGGGCGTTATAGACCTGGCCCCAGATCGGCATGTCGCGCGGACCGTGGACAGCGACCTCGCCGCGCCCGTCTATGATCTGATGGACGCGATCGGACGGGAACACGCCGTTGTTGTTCGTTGTAAGCGCGGTCAGGTCGGGGACGTCCGTCTTGATGTAGCCGGCAAGCGGCCCGTCGCCCTTGCCCGACGCGCCATGGCAGACGGCGCAGTTGGCGTCGAACTCGGCCTTGCCGAGAGTAGTGTCCTGCGCAAAAGCGCCGACCGGAGCCAGAGCCAACGCAGCCGCGAGAATCATGAGACGCGATGCTTTCATGACAACCTCCCCAAGTGCTTCTGCCGACGACGGGCGGGTGCATCCGCGAGCCGGCGTCTCCTTTGTATCCGGGATCGCGCATTCGGATCAATGCGCGCCGCCCACTCAGGGCAGCGCACGGAGGTGGTGGACCGGCCGGCCGGCGCTGACCGCCTGCGCCGCATGGGCGATGGCGTTGGCGTCGATGCCGTAGTGGCGGTAGAGGTCGGCGATCGAGCCGGTCTGGCCGAAATGCTCGACGCCGAGGGATTTCACCCGGTGGCCGTAGACGCCGCCGAGCCATGACAGCGTTGCCGGATGGCCGTCGATCACCGTCACCAGCCCGCATTCCCGCGACAAGGGCGCCAAGAGCCGCTCGATGTGGCTCATGGCGTTGACGCCGCCGCGCTGACGGGCGCGCTCCGCCGCCTGCCAGCCGGCGTTCAGCCGGTCGGCCGAGGTGACCGCCAGCACGCCGATGTCGCGCCGGTCCTCGCCGACGAGACCGGCCGCGGCGATCGCCTCCGGGGCGACGGCGCCCTGATAGACGATGACCACTTCGGCATTGGGGCCGGGCCGCCGCATCCAGTAGGCGCCGTCGACAATGTCGGTTGCGAGTTCCGCGCTTATCTGCGCGCTTCACCTGCTCGACCGGGCGGGTCGAGAGGCGGAGATAGACCGAGCCGCCGGTCTCGTCGCGGAGCCACGTCCGCTCGTCGGGATCGCCCTCGCCGGCGCGCTGGAGGTAGTCGAAAGCCCAGCGCAAGATGACGGCCAGCTCGTCGACATAGGCCGGCTCGAACGCGGACAGCCCGTCCTGGGCGATGCCGATCAGCGGCGTGCCGATCGACTGGTGGGCGCCGCCCTCCGGCGCCAGCGTAATGCCGGACGGGGTCGCCACCAGCATGAAGCGGGCGTCCTGGTAGCAGGCATAGTTGAGCGCGTCGGGGCCGCGATAGATGAACGGGATCGTAGAGCGTGCCGATGGGGAGCAGCCGCTCGCCCTCGATCGAATGGGCGAGCCCCAGCGCCGACAGCAGGAGGAAGAGGTTGCTCTCGGCGATGCCGAGCTCGAAATGCTGGCCGGCCGGCGACAGCTCCCAGGCATAGGTGGACGGCACCCGCTCCTTGCGGAACATGTCGGCGGTGGTGTCCTTGGCGAACAGGCCGCGCCGGTTGACCCAAGCCGCCGAGGTTGGTCGAGACGGTGACGTCGGGCGAGGTGGTGACGAGGCGCTCGGCGAGGCGTCGTCGCCCTGCGGCGAGGTCGTCGAGGATGCGGCCGAAGCCCTCCTGGGTCGACATCGCCGGCGCGGCGGGAACCGGCAGCGCGTCGGGCACGGCGATCGGCGCCGCCTGCAGCCGGCGCGGACCCTCCGCGCGAACGGCACGGCGGCGAGGACGGCGCGGAACGCTTCGGCGTCGATGTCGAGACCCGCCTCCGGCGCCCATTCCTCGCCCGCGGCGAATGCCCATCGCCGTCGCGCAAGGCCTCCATCTGGGCGACGGTCATCAGGCCGGCATGGTTGTCCTTGTGGCCGGCGAACGGCAGGCCGAAGCCCTTGATCGTGTAGGCGATGAAGCAGGTCGGCCGGTCGTCGGCGGCCGCCTGCTCGAACGCCTCGAGCAGCGTCGGCATGTCGTGGCCGGCGAGGTTGGTCATCAGCCGCGGCGAGCTCGTCGTCGCGAGCGCCGCTCGATCAGCCGCGTCACCGGCCCCTGGTCGCCGATGTCGTCGAGGAGGTGCTTGCGCCAGGCGGCGCCGCCCTTGAAGGTCAGCGCCGAATAGAGCTGGTTGGGGCAGGCGTCGATCCACGCCGCAGCGCGTCGCCGCCGGGCTCGGCGAAGGCCGCCTGCAGCAGCTTGCCGTATTTGAGGATGACGACATCCCAGCCGAAGTCGCGGAAGATCGGTCTCGAACCGCGCCCACAGCCCCTCGCGGATCACCGCATCGAGGCTCTGGCGGTTGTAGTCGATGACCCACCAGACATTGCGGAGGTCGTGCTTCCAGCCTTCGAGCAGCGCCTCGAAGATGTTGCCCTCGTCCATCTCGGCATCGCCGACCAGCGCGACCATGCGGCCCGTCCGGCCGCTTGCGCACCAGCCCTTGGCGCGGACGTAGTCCTGCACCAGCGAGGCGAACAGCGTCTGCGCCACGCCGAGGCCGACCGAGCCGGTCGAGAAATCGACGTCGTCGGTGTCCTTGGTGCGCGACGGATAGGACTGCGCGCCCTCGTAGCCGCGGAAGCTCTCCAGCTTCTCGCGCGCTCTGCCGGCCGAACAGATACTGGATGGCGTGGAAGACCGGGCTGGCATGCGGCTTCACCGCGACCCGGTCCTCGGGCCGCAGCACCGCGAAATAGAGCGCCGTCATGATCGTCGCCAGCGAGGCGGAGGAGGCCTGATGGCCGCCGACCTTCAGCCCGTCGCCGTTGTCGCGGAGGTGGTTGGCGTTGTGGATCGTCCAGGTGGCGAGCCACAGCACCTTCTTCGCCAGCGCTTCGAGGAAGGGCAGGCGGGGGTCGCTCTTGGCGGCCGTCGGTTTGCGGGTTTTGGCCATCGCGCTATTGCATGACGCGCCGCATGGTGGATTCAACGACTATGCTTTAGCAGATTTCGCCTATTCATGTTATGCGACGCCACGAATTTGGCGATATTGCCAATATCACCGAGAGAGGCCACGACAGCCATGGACGTGGACGCTACCGACCGCAAGATTCTCGCCGCTCTGCAGGATGACGGCCGCATCACCATCCAGGCGCTCTCCGAGGCGGTGGGACTGTCGCCGTCGCCATGTCTCAGGCGGGTGCGGCTTCTGGAGGATGCGGGTGTCATCAAGCGCTACGTGGCGCTGGTCGACCAGCGGGCGGTCGGCCTGCCGGTCAGCGTTTTCGCTTCGGTCAAGCTGGAGCGCCAGCGCGAGGAAGAGCTCGACCGGTTCTCCGCCGCCGTGGCGGAATGGCCGGAGGTGGTGGAGTGCTACCTGATGACCGGCCCGCGCGACTATCTGCTGCGTGTCGTCGTGCCCGACCTCGACGCCTACGAGGCCTTCCTCAAGGCCAAGCTGACGCGGCTCGAAGGGGTCGGCTCGATCGAATCGAGCTTCGCCCTGTCGCAGGTGAAATATACGAGCGTGCTGCCGCTGCCCTGAACCGGCGGCCTTCCGCCGCATCGTTAAGGCGGGGTTAGGCTTCGGCTGGTTGTCTGGCATCATCGCCCGCACCGGCATGGCGGACGCGGGGGGAGGCCGACGCCATGAACGACAAGCCGGACCAGGACCGAACGGCGGGTGTCAGCCGCCGCGACCTGCTCAAGGCCGGGAGCGGCGCGGCCGCACTCGGCGTCCTGCCGACCGCCGCCCACGCCGCGACGGACAACGCGCCGACTGCGCCGGCGGATGCGGCGGCTCCCTACCCCGCCAGCCGCACCACGCCGCTCGGCAGGCCCTACAACGTCGTCCTGTTCATCTCAGACGAGGAGACCTATCACCTGCGCCCCGCCGAGGGCTACTCGACGCCAGCGCGGGAGGAGTTGCAGCGGCGGGGCACCACCTTCCACCAGCACTATATCGGCGCGGCGATGTGCACGCCGTCGCGCGGCGTGATGTTCTCCGGCCAGCCGCCTCAGGTGAACGGCGTCTACGACCAGATGGAGCTCGGCTACGTGCCGAGCCTCAAGACCGACAAGCCAAGCATGGGGACGATCTTCAAGCGGCTCGGCTACGAGACCGCCTATTTCGGCAAGTTCGAGCTGCGCAAGGACATCATCACCCCGAAGACCGACATCAACTACACCGACGCCCTGCGGGAATACGGCTTCGACACCTTTGCCCCCGACGGCGACAAGGTAGGCGCGCCGGACCAGGCCTACGACACCGACACCTATACCGCCGGTGAGGGAGTGCGCTGGCTGAGGACCAATGCCCAGGCGCTGAACGACCAGGGCAAGCCATGGTTCCTGGTCGTCAGCTTCGTGTCGCCCCACGACATCATGTATGCCGACGCCAACCAGCCGGGAAGCCGGGAGCAGGAGTCGCAGGTCGGCATGAGGATCACGCCGCCGCCGGACAACACGCACTTCGCCGAGCAGTGGATCTTCCCGGAATCGCCGAGCCACTTCCAGCCGATGGACACGCCCGGCCGGCCCCGCGCCCAGCTTTCCTACATGATCGGCTGGTCGGCGTTCCTCGGCGAGATCCCGGTCGGCACCACCGCCATGTGGAACACCTACTACAACTATTATCTCAACCTGATCCGCGACAACGACCGCAACATGCAGGAGGTCATCGACGCCCTGTCGGCGCTCGACCTGTGGGACTCGACGGTGGTGTTCCGCACCGCCGATCACGGCGAGCTCGGCGGCTCGCACGGCGGCCTGCGCGGCAAGGGGCCGCTGCCCTACGAGCAGGAATCGCACGTGCCGGCCGTCATCGTGCATCCGGAATATCCCGGCGGCCGCAACTGCCAGGCGCTCACCAGCCACATCGATCTGATCCCGACGCTGGTCGGGCTCACCGGGTGCCGACGCCGCGCTCCGGCAGACCGCGGTCGAGGGACTGCCGGGGCACGACTTCACTCCGCTTCTCAAGGCCCCGGCCACCGCGGCCGTCGATGCCATTCGCGAGGCGGTGCTGTTCAACTATGTCGGCCTGCAGACGGTTGATTCCCTCTACATGATCCGGGTGTGCCGCGACATCGTCGAGGGGCGCTTCGCCCCGCCCTTCACCGAGGCGCGGCCGGACACCAGCCGGCGCGGCTTCATCAGCTTCGTCTTCGACGGACGCCACAAGTTTGCCCGCTACTACGCGCCCGACAATTTCAACACGCCCGGAGACGATGGAAGCGCTGCTTGCCAACAACGAGATCGAGCTCTTCGACCTTCAGGCCGACCCCGACGAGGTGCAACAATCTCGGCGCCGACGCCGACGATCTACAGCGACCTGATCATGCAGATGAACGCGCTCCTCAACCGGATGATCGCCAAGGAAGTCGGTGCCAATGACGGGAGCTTCCTGCCGGCGATCCTGCGGGACGGCTGATACACGCCCGACAAAGGAGATCGAGATGAGGCCAATGACACGCGCGGTGCTCATGGCAACCGCGCTCGCGCTGGCAGCGCCTACGGCGCTGGCCGCCGAGACGGCGACACCCAGGAGGTGATCGCCAAGGTGAAGGAAGCCGCAGCCTATCTCGCCAAGGAGGGCAAGGCGGGACTTGCGACCTTCGACAGCGCCAACTCCCCCTCCGTCTGGAAGGACTCCTACGTCTTCGTGTGGGACTGTGCCAGCGACACCGTCGTCGCGCATCCGGTGGCGGCGGGCCGGGGACTGACGATCTCGAAGCTGAAGGACGACACGGGAAAGGCGCTCGGCGCGCCGATGTGCGCCGCCGCCGACCAGCCGGGCGGCGGCTGGGTCGAATACATGTGGCCGAAGCCGGTCGCAGAGAAGGGCACGAACGACCTCGCCTACACGGGCGATCCGGCGCGCAAGGTCACCTACATGCTCGGCGTCCCCGGCGAGCCCTATCAGGTCGGCGCCGGCATCTACGACGACACGCTGACGATCGACGAACTCGACAAGCTGACCGAGTAGCGCCCCCCTCCGGCATCCGGACCGACCGGGCGACGATGCCCTACTTCGCCGCTTGACCCGGAAGCGGCACGGCGGCGCTCCGCGACGGTGCCCTCTTCCCGGCCAGACGCTTCGGCGACAACGGCCGGTCGCTCTCGCGCGGCACCAGTTCCATCGGCCACACCTCGCGGACGATGCGGGTGCCCTCCGGGCCAGCATAGGCGGGCATGGCGGCGAGCAGCATCTCGGCCAGGCGCCGGCCGAGCGGCTCGAGGGTCGGCCGGAAGCTGGTGAGGGCCGGCGAGAAATACCGGCAAAGCGGCGTATCGACGATGACGATGACGGCAACGTCGCGGCCGGGCTCGAGCCCCATTTCGACCAGCGCCTTGCAGCCGCCGAGCGCCATGGCGTCGTTGTTGTAGATGATCGCTGTCGGCGGATCGCGGACCGCCATCACGCTTGGCGTGACGGCATAGCCGCCGGCCTCGTTGATGTCGCCGGCGGCGACCAGGCCGGCATCCGGGACAATGCCGTGGCGCCGCAGCGCCTTGCGGTAACCGGCAAGGAAGAGGTGGCCGAAATTGAGATCGAGCAACGGCTTGATGGCGGCGATCCGGCGGTGGCCGCGCGCCACCAGGCGCTCGACCGCCTCGCGCCCCGCCTTCTCGAAGTCGAGGTCGAGGGAGGGATAGTCCTTGCCGCCCGACTGGCTGCGCCCAAGGGTGGCGAAGGGAAAGCCGACATCGGTGAGATAGTCGATCCGCTCGTCCTTGCGCCGCGTCCAGGCGAGCACCACCGCGTCCGCCCAGCGCGCCTCGACCACGCGACGCAGGCGCTCCTGCTGGTAGTCGCCCGGCGCGCCCATCACCACCATCAGGTCGAGGCCGCGCTCGGCCAGCACCGCCTGCAGGCCGGTGAGGAAGGGAATGAAGAACGGCTCGCCATATTGCTGGTCGCCGGGATGCGGCTGCAGCATGAAGGCGACCGCATGGGTGGCGCCGCGGCGCAAGCTTCGCCCCGACTGGTTCGGCGCGTAGTTCAGTTCGGCCGCCGCGGCAAGCACACGCGCCCGCGTCTCGGCGTTGACGTCGGCGCGCCCGTTCAGCGCGCGCGACACCGTGCCGATGGAAATGTTCAGGTGACGGGCGAGGTCACGGATGCTCGACACTGTGGACACGTCTCCCTCTGCCAAGCGGGCTAGCACAAGCACGGCGCGCCGTCCAAGGCGATGATTGCCGCATCACCCCGAGGATTGACAATTTACGCCGAACCGTCCAACGTCGTAAACGTTTACGGAACACCGCGCGTCATGCCCGTGGACGCCGGCGGCAAAAAGAGAAGCGGGCGGGAGGAAGCCAAGGTTGGTCACCGCCGTCCTCGTCGGTTGCGGCGCCATGAGCAAGGCGTGGCTGGAGGCCGTCCGTCAGGTCGACGACCTGACGCTGGTCGGTCTCGTCGATATCGACGAGGATCGCGCCCGGAGCCGCGCCGGCGAATTCGGCCTCGACGGCGTCGCCATCGGCACCGACCTCGACGCGATCCTCGACAAGACGAAGCCGGACATCGTCTTCGACGTGGTGGTGCCGCCGGCCCGACGCGACGTGGCGCTCACCGCCTTCCGGCACGGCTGCCACCTCCTCACCGAGAAGCCGCTGGCCGACAGCCCGGACAATGCCCGCGCCATCATTGACGCGGCGCGCGCAGCCGGTCGCCTCCACGCCGTCATCCAGAACCGCCGCTATCTCGGCAATCCGCGGCGGATCCGGCGCTTCGTCGAATCGGGGGCGATCGGCGCGCCGACCAGCATCCATTGCGACTTCTTCATCGCGCCGCATTTCGGCGGCTTCCGCGAAGAGATGAAGCATGTCCTCCTCCTCGACATGGCGATCCACACCTTCGACGCCGCCCGCTACATGGTGAACGGCGAGCCGGCGACCGTGTACTGCCAGGAGTGGGAGCCGAAGAACTCCTGGTACCACCAAGGCTCCTCGGCGATGGCGATCTTCGACCTGGGACGCGGCATCGTCTTCACCTACCGCGGCAGCTGGTGCGCCGACGGGCTGCGCACGAGCTGGGAGAGCGCCTGGCGCATCGTCGGCGAGCACGGCTCACTGACCTGGGACGGGTTCGACGATCTCCGCGCCGAGGTGAAGACCGACCGCCGCGAGGGGCTGTTCGACGCCGTCGCGCCGGTCGAAATGCCGCCGCTTGACCCGCGCGACCGCGTCGGCGGGCATCTCGGCGTCATCCAGGATTTTGTCGCCGCAGTGCGCGACGGCAACGAGCCGGAGACCCGCGGCACCGACAATATCAAGAGCCTGGCAATGGTCTTCGGCGCGATCGACAGCGCCGAGACCGGGCGCCGGGTCGCCATCAGCATCTGACGGAGTAGAGATTGGCCAACCCGCTTCAGAACATCCGCATCGGCACCATGGTGCGCGGCAACCTCGACGACCCCGCCGCCTATGTCCGCCAGATCCTGCCGCTCGGCTTCGAGAGCATCCAGCCGTTCTTCTGGCAGACGCTCGGTGGCAAGGACATCCCCAAGCTCGCCGGCGAGATCCGTGAGGCGATCGGCAACGCCGATGTGGTCGTCAGTTCGCTCGGCATGTTCGGCAATCCGCTCGAGGACAAGGATCTCGACCGCGAGACGCTCGCCGGCTGGGAGACGCTGATCGACAACGCCCACCTGTTCGGCACCAGCATGATCACCGGCTTCACCGGCCGCGTCCGCGGCAAGCCGCTCACCGACAGCCTGCCCCGCTTCCGCGAGGTGTGGGGGCGGCTCGCCAAGCGCGCCGCCGACAAGGGGATCCGGATCGCCTTCGAGAACTGTGCCATGGATGGCAACTGGGCCTCCGGCGACTGGAACATCGCCCACAATCCGGACGCCTGGGAGCTGATGTTCAACGAACTCTCCGACGACAATCTCGGGCTCGAATGGGAGCCCTGCCACCAGCTCGTCTACCTGATCGATCCGATCCCGCAGATCCACGCCTGGGCGGCCAAGATCTTCCACGTTCACGGCAAGGACGCGACGGTGCGCTGGGACGTGATCCGCGCCCACGGCATCTTCGGCAAGCTGCCCTTCGTCCAGATGCGCACGCCCGGTTTCGGCGACAGCGACTGGGTGCGCATCATCAGCGAGCTGAGGCTCGCCGGCTACACGGGCGCCATCGACATCGAGGGCTGGCACGACCCGGTCTATCGCGGCGACCTCGAGATGAGCGGACAGGTGCGGGCGCTGGAATTTTTGAAGGAGTGCCGGGGCGGCGCGGACTACGTGCCGAACCCGGCCTGACAACCTCCGGCCAGCCGGCCGGACAAGCAAGAACACCGGCGTTCGGCCGGGGGGAAACCATCAACGGCAGCCCTCTCTCCAACGAGACGGCAAAACGGGAGGAAATGGAATGACGCTGAAAATCACCTCTACCGCAACCCGGTCGGCGGCCGTCGCCCTTGCGGCCGGGCTGCTCGCCGTCGCCAGCGCGCCGGCGAGCGCGCTCGACGACAACTGGTGCAAGGACGTCCACATCCGCTTCTTTGTCGGCGGCGCTGAGGGCGATGCCTTCGGCACCATCGTCTATAACGGGGCCAAGCGGGCCGAAGGCGATCTCGGGCCGACGGTCGACTACATTTTCTCCGGCTGGGACGTCGAGAAGATGACCCAGCAGCTGCGCGAGGCGGTCGCCGCCAAGCCCGACGGCATCGCCATGATGGGCCATCCCGGCGACGCCGCGATCATGCCGCTCGCCGAGGAAGCCTCCAAGGCCGGCATCCAGATGATGTACCAGAACGTGCCGGTGCCGCAGGTGGTCGCCAAGTATGGCGGCGGCTATGTCGGCGCCCAGCAGGAGGCCCAGGGCCGCGCCCTCGGCGCCGAAGCGGTGCGGCGGGCCGGGCTGCAATCCGGCGACACCGTGATCATGCTCGGTCCGTTCGACAACGAGAACCGCGGCGCCCGCGAACGCGGCACCGTCGCGGCGATGGAAGAGGTGGGCGTCAAGGTGGTGAAGCTGAATTCGCCGCCGGAATGGGCCGCCGATCCCAACCAGGCCATCCCGGTCATCACCGCGGCGCTCCTCAACAACCCGGACACCAAGGCAGTCGGCTACCCGGGCGGCCAGATGCTCGGCAACGTGCCGACCTATATGCAGGCGGCAGGCAAGAAGGCGGGCGACATCTTCAACTTCGGCTTCGACACCAGCCCGCAGATCGTCGAGGCGTTCAAGGACGGCTGGGTGCAGCTCACCGCAGACCAGCAGCCTTTCCTGCAGGGCTACCTGCCCATTCTCAGCCTCTGCCAGCAGGTCGTGCTCGGCCTCGCGCCAATGAATGTCGACACCGGCGCCGGCTTCGTCACGCCGGACAACTACGAGAAGGTCGCCAAGCTCGCCACCGAAGGGCTACGCTGACCTCAGACCAGGGACCGGCCGGACAGTCCGGCCGGTCGCGCCGGGAGGAAACGCATCATGGCCGACCACCTGATCGAGCTGCGCGGCGTCACCAAATCTTATGGCAGCGTCTATGCGCTTGGCGGCGTCGATCTTCGCGTCGACGAAGGCGAGGTGGTCGGTCTGATCGGCGACAACGGCGCCGGCAAGTCGACCCTGATCAAGATCCTCGCCGGCGTCGTCAAGCCGACCAACGGCGAGATCCTGGTGCGCGGCGTGCCGGTGTCGGGCTGGAACGCCGCCCGCTCACGCGACGCCGGCATCGAGACCGTGTTCCAGGACCGCGCTCTCGCGGTCCAGCAGTCGATCGTCCGCAACATCTTCATGGGGCGCGAGCTTGCGGGCCCGTTCGGCTGGCTGAAGGTGGACAAGGAGATCGCCGAGGCGCGCCGGCTGATGCGGGAGATCGGCTTCACCTCGAAGGTGTTCACGCCGCAGTCGATCGTCGGCCAGCTCTCGGGCGGCGAGCGGCAGGGTGTCGCGATCGCCCGCGCGATCTACAAGCAGGCCGATCTCATCGTTCTCGACGAACCGACCACCGCCCTCTCGCTTACCGAGACGGCCAAGGTGTTCCATTTCGTCCGCCAGGTGCGGACCAGCGGCCGCTCCATCCTGTTCATCGGCCACAACATTCATCACGTCTTCGAAATCGCCGACCGCTTCGTCGTCCTCGACCGCGGCAAGGTCGCGCTCGAGACCGACCGCTCGGAGGTGGCGACGGTGGAGGACCTGATCAATTTCATGGAAGAGGTTGCCAGCAGCGGCCACCAGCCCGGCCGGCACCAGGCCAAGTCACTGGGTGCCACGCCATGATCGACCTCGCCGAAGGCAAGCCGACCACCGAAGAGCTAAGCGCCGGCGAGGCGGAATGGCGCCATCCTTCCGAGCATCCGGTACGCGGGTTCATCCTCAACAACCGCGCCTCGCTCGGCACCCTCGCCGTGTTCCTGATCATGATGGCGATCTTCACCGTCGCCAACCCGGTCGTCTTCTCGACCTGGAACCTTTACCGCTCGGTGCTGACCACGCTGCCGGTAGCGCTGTTCGCCGTCGTGCCGCTGGTCTTCGTCGTCACCGCCGGCGAGATCGACCTCTCGTTCCCCGCCACCATGGGCTTCGCCTCGTGGATCTTCGCGCTGGTGGTCCAGGCCGGCTACGACCCGTTCCTCGGCATCATCGCCGCGATCATCACCGGCATGGCGCTCGGCTTCTGCGTGGGCGCACTGGTGGTCTATGGCAGTCTGTCGTCACTGGTCGCCACGCTGGGCATGAACTTCCTGCTCCGCGGCCTGATCCAGATCATCAATGAAGGCAAGTCGATCGCGCTGGTGACGCTCAACCACAGCCTCGCCTACAAGCTCCTGTCGAGCGAGGTGCTCGGCGTGCCCGTCCAGATCCTGTGGGCCGTCGCCTTCGTCATCTTCGCCGCGCTGCTCTACAACCGCCACAGGTTCGGGGCGCAGGTGAAGGTGGTCGGCGACAATCCCGACAGCGCCCAGCAAATGGGCATCGACGTCAGCCGCGTGCGGGTGAAGGTGTTCGTCTTCATCGGCATCGGCGCCGCCATCGGCGGAACCTTCTCGACGATGATCAACTTCACCTGGTGGCCGACGGCCGGCGACGGCTACCTGCTGCCGGTACTCGCCTCGGTGTTCGTCGGCGGCACACCGACGTGGGGCGGCGTCGGCACGGTGGTCGGCGGCGCGATCGGCGCACTGACGGTGTCGTTTATCCAGACCGGCGTCGTGGCGGCCGGCCTCAGTGGCTTCTACGTCCAGTTCTTCAACGGCCTGATCATCATCCTGGCGCTGCTCGGCCACCGCTGGAACCAGGCCCGCTACCGCTAGCCGTGGAGTTGTCCTCGGTTTGAGGGAGTCTGCTGATGGGCGCTTTGGAATTTAGGCTGCCGCGGGAACCGGCCTCCGGTACACCTCGCCTTAACCGTTCGATGATTGGTTATCGCAGGCTGGAATGAGGAGGCTGGTAGTTATGGCCGACGTCCTGAAGCGGGCGGTATTCATCCTGTTTGCGATCATCCTCTACGGAGGGGCCGGCGTCTGGCTCTCGTCGGTCGAGCCGGCCGGCGCCCAGAACAATCCCTCCGATCTCGCGGTCCAGGCCGGGAAGGCAATCAACGGCTTCTTTGGGGCGATCATGAGTGGCGATCCCCAGAAGCTTGCCGCCGTGCTGGCGCCGGACTTCCAGCTCCTGCGCGCCGACGGCACCCGCCAGGACGCCGCCAACTATCCAGACAGCGACCTGCCAATCATCGCCGCCCTGCCGGCGATCAGTCAGCTCAAGGTGACCGAGACCGGCGACACGCTGGTGGCGACCTACGTGGTCGACGTCAACGAGACGCGCGGCGGCATGGTCGTCCAGTCGGTTGCCCCGCGCCTCACCGTCTTCCGCAAGACCGGCGACCAGTGGCTGGTTGTCGCCCACGGCAATTTCGCGGCGCTCGAGCAGTAGCGAACGGCTCGAGGCGGACGCCAGTCAGGCCGTCAAGCAGGCCGGCGCGGAAACAGACGCGGCAAACCGGCGATCCGCTGCCACCCCTCGCCTTCGCCAACTGCTTCGACCGCGATGTCGTCGAAGTAGGCGTCGAGAACCGCCGCGCGTTCCTGCGCCAGCGGCGGACGACAATAGTCCTCTTCCTCCCACACGGCGCGACCGTCGGGGAGCCGCCTGGCGCCGTCGAGCGACCGCGACAGCGCTTCACCGAAGGGGCGAAGCGGACGGAATTCCTCGCGGCCGAGCCGCGCCTCGAGCTCGGCAAGGCGGTCGGCCTTCGGCAGCGCGGTGACGAGGTACCAGGCCATGGACGACTATCCTAGTCGGCCATTGCCGCGGCCGGTGGGCCGGACGGCGCGGCGCTGCGGTTCGGCACGTGCGGCTTGTGGCGCAGGAACAAGAGGAGCGGCGCCGCGCACAGCGTGATGATCAGCATCAGCTTGAAGTCGTCGACATAGGCGACCATCGCCGCCTGTCGGGTGATCTCGCCGTTCAGCACTGCCGCCATCTGGATCCCGTCCGGGGTGAGAAAGGACTGCGGATCAATGCCCGCGGCCGCGAGGTTCGGGTTGAACGGGTTCATCCACCGCGCCAGCGACGCATGAACGGTCTGTGTGTTGGTGGCGAGCGCGGTGGCGACGATCGAGATGCCGATGCTGGAGCCGAGATTGCGCATGAGGTTGAACATGCTCGTCGCCTCGGTGCGATAGCGCGGGTCGAGAGTCGAGAAGGCGACCGTCGAGAGCGGTATGAAAACCAGGCCGAGACCAAAGCCTTGGACGATGCCCGACCAGATCAGCGGCCATTCGTCCATGTCGGGCGAGAAGCCCATCATCATCCACAACGAGGTAGCGGCGAGCGCCAAACCGCAGGCGACGAGCAGCCGTGGGTCGACGAGGCGGACCAGACGGCCGACCACCAGCATGGAGATCATGGTGCCGATCCCGCGCGGTGCCAGCACCAGGCCGACGGTGATGACCGGGTAGCCGAAGATATACTCCAGCATCGGCGGCAACAGCGCCATGGTGGCAAGCAGGATGATGCCGATGACGAAAATGAAGCTGACCGAGGCGGCGAAATTACGGTCACGGAAGAGCACCGGCTCGATGAACGGCTCGCGGGCGGTGACGATATGGACGACGAAGGCCCATGCGGCGGCAATCGCCAAGCCTGTCTCGATGAGAATCTCGGGCGAGTTGAACCAGTCGAGCTGCTGACCACGATCGAGCATGAACTGCAGCGAGCCGACTGCCAGCGACAGCATGGCGAAGCCGAAGAAATCGAAGCGGCGGATGCGCCGCACCGTATCCGGCATGAAAGCGAGGATGCCGAGGAAGGCGAGCAGGCCGACGGGAACGTTGATGTAGAACACCCAGCGCCAGTTGAAGTCCTCGGTGAGCCAGGCCCCGATGGTCGGCCCGATGATCGGGGCGATCATGATGCCGGCACCCCACATGGCCATCGCCTGGCCCTGGCGCTCGCGCGGATTGATGTCGAGAAGCACCGCCTGGGACAGCGGCGCCAGCGCCGCGCCGAAGGCGCCCTGCATCACGCGAAACACCACCATCTCGCCGAGGCCGAAGGCGGTGCCGCAAAGCGCCGAGGAGGCGACAAAGCCGGCGACACAGGTGAGGAACAGGGGCTTGCGGCCGAAATTGTCGGAGAGCCAGCCGGTGATCGGCGTGGCGATGGCCGCGGCGACGATATAGGAGGTCAGCACCCAAGTGATGGTGTCCTGCGACGCGCCGAGGCTCGTCTGCATATGCGGCAGCGCCACATTGGCGATGGTCATGTCGAGGATCTGCATGATCATCGCCGCCATGATGGCGATGGTGATCAGGCCGCGATGCTTGGTCTCGATCGCCGGCTTCGACAGTGTGGCGGCGCTCATGGCCGGTTGCCGACGCCTGCCTCCCCGGCCGCCGCCGTTCCGGCGCCAGCGCCGGTGTCCACCACGACTGAGGCGCTGAGGCCGATGCGCAGCGGCACGTCCTTCACCGGCTCGGTGAAGCGGATCTTGACCGGCACGCGCTGGACGACCTTGACCCAGTTGCCGGTGGCGTTCTGGGCGGGAAGCAGCGAGAACTCCGCGCCGGTGCCAGCGCCGATGCTGTCGACCACGCCGGAGAAGGTTTTGCCGGGATAGGCGTCGACGTCGACGGCCGCTTTGTCGCCGACGGTCATGGCGGCGAGATCGGTCTCCTTGAAGTTCGCCTCGACCCAGCTGTTGCCGTTCTCGACGATGGCGAGCACCGGGGTTCCCACCGTGACGTACTGGCCGACCTGCAGACGCTCCGCCTGGGCGACGACGCCGTCGGCCGGTGCGTCGATCTCGGTGTTCCTCAGGTCGAGTTGGGCCTGGTCGCGCTTGGCGAGGGCTGCCTGGACGAGCGGGTGCTTGTCCGTCTCGACGGTCGGATCGTTGCCGAGAGCGGCGAGCGCCGCCTGGGTGCGCTGCTGTGCCTGGCTGAGCGCCTGCTCCGCGTTGTGGAGGTCGTTCTCGGCCGCATCGAAACTCGCCTGCGAGCTGACGCCCTTGGCAAGGAGCCCCTGCTGGCGGTCGAAGGTCTTCTGTTTGAAGGCGACGTCGTCGGCGGCGATCTTCTCCTCCGTCTGCGCCTGCTGGTAGGCGGTGCGCAGCTGGTCGACCTGGAGCCGCGCGGACGACAACGCCGCTTCAGCGCCCTCCAGCGCGATGCGGTAGGGCTCAGGATCGATGCGGAAAAGGACTTCGCCTGCCTTGACCGGATCGTTGGCCTGGACAGCCGCCTCGACGATGCGGCCGGAGACGTTGGAGGTGATCGTTACCCGGTCCTGCTGGACATAGGCGTTGTCGGTGGAGACGTAGCGGCCGCTGGTCAGCCACAACCACGCGCCAACCGCGAGGAGGAGCGCCGGGACGGCGCCCATGATCAGGTAGCGCCGGCGACTGCGCTTGGGAGCCGGAGCCGGAGCGGCCTTGGGCGCAGCCGTGGAAGCGGCCGGCGCTTCGCCGGCCGTCTTCATCTCGACAACCTTGGGAGCAGCACCATCGGCACTCATGACACGGCTGCCTCTTGCGTGGGGAGGAAGAAATCATCCGCCGTCCGGTCTCCGGTCTTGCCGGTGAGGTTGTTGCGGATGCGGAAGAGGGAATCGATCAGCTTGTCGATCTCTTTCTCGGCAATGCCCTCGACCGCCTCCTGCATGACTCCGGCAGCAATCGTGCGGAACGACGCGATGAGCGGCCGGGCCGCTTCGGTTAGATAAAGCTGATGCGCGCGCCGGTCAGACGGGTCGGGGCGGCGCTCGGTCAATCCGGCCGTCTCCATCCGGTCGAGATGGCGGCTGAGGGTGATCGGCTCCATGTCCATGAAGTCGGCGAGGCTCGCCTGATTGATGCCCTCGCAGCGGGCGAGATAGGCGAGCACGCGCCATTGGGCGCTGGTCAGCCCGATCGACTGGGCCTCCTGGTCGAGCCGACGGCGCAAGAGACGCGACACGTCATGGACCAGTAGCCCGAGGTTTTTGGCAGGGGAAAGCGGGGTCATAGGCACGCATATAATAAGGATGCTTATTATAGGCAAGCTCAATTATGTCACACCAGCGTGCGCCGGGTGGCGAACGACAGGACCACGACATATCTCGGCATCTGCCGGCCGATCACCCGGAACCGGTCCTTCGGGGTGGTGTTTCGCTCCCAAAAACTGTATCGATCCGGCCGATTTCTCGATTTCCGAAAACCGCCATGAACGAAGCCGTCAAGCCGACCGTCTATCCGCCTGCCGATCCCAGCCCGAGCTTCCCGCGGCTCGAGGAGGCGATCGGCGAATGGTGGAAGGAGAACGGGACCTTCCAGCGCTCGATCGAGCGGCGCCGCGAGCAGGGCGCGCCCGAGTTCGTCTTCTATGACGGGCCGCCCTTCGCCAACGGCCTCCCCCACTATGGCCACATCGTCACCAGCTTCGTGAAGGACGTGGTGCCGCGCTACCAGACCATGCGCGGCAACATGGCCGAGCGCCGCTTCGGCTGGGACTGCCACGGCCTGCCGGCCGAGCTTCATTCCGAGACCGAGCTGAAGCTTTCCGGCCGGCGCGACATCCTCAAATACGGCGTCGCCCGCTTCAACGAGCATTGCCGCACCTCGGTGATGCAGTTCCGCAGCGACTGGGAGTACTACGTCAACCGGGCGGCGCGCTGGGTCGACTTCGACAACGACTACCGGACTATGGACCTCACCTACATGGAATCGACCATGTGGGCGTTCAAACAGCTGTGGGACAAGGGGCTGGTCTATGAGGGCTACCGAGTGGTGCCCTACTCATGGGCGGCGCAGACGCCGCTGTCGCATTTCGAGACCCGCCTCGACAATTCCTACCGTCCCCGCCAGGACCCGGCGATCACGGTCACCTTCCAGCTCCATCCGGCGCAGGGCGAGACCATCGCGCCGAAGCTCCTCGCCTGGACGACGACGCCGTGGACGCTGCCGTCGAACCTGGCGCTCGCCGTCCATCCCGACGCCGACTATGCGCTGATGGAGCGGCAGGGCGAGCACTGGATCCTCGCCGACGCCTCGCGCGAGCACTACGCGAAGGAACTCGAGGACTGGGCGAAGGTCGGCAGCCTCAAGGGCGCCGAGCTGATCGGCCGGCGCTACGAGCCGCTCTTCCCCTTCTTCGCCGAGACCGAGAACGCCTTCGTCGTGCTCGGCGGCGAATTCATCGAGCTCGGCGAGGGCACCGGCGTCGTCCATATCGCGCCGGCCTTCGGCGAGGACGACATGGCGGTGGCGCAGGCGGCCGGCATGCCGGTGGTCGATCCGGTCGACTTCGAAGGAAACTTCACCGAAGACGTGCCGCCCTATGCCGGCATGAACGTCTTCGAGGCCAACAAGGAGATCATCCGCGACCTCAAGGCCGCGGGTACGATGGTGCGCCACGAGACCTACGAGCACAACTATCCGCACTGCTGGCGCACCGATCAGCCGCTGATCTACAAGGCGATCCCCTCCTGGTACGTGAAGGTCACCGCCTTCCGCGACCGCATGGTCGAGCTCAACCAGGACATCACCTGGATGCCGGAGCACGTGAAGGATGGCATCTTCGGCAACTGGCTGGCCAACGCCCGCGACTGGAACATCGGCCGCAACCGCTTCTGGGGCGCGCCGATCCCGGTATGGAAGTCGGACAATCCGGAATACCCGCGGATCGACGTCTACGGCTCGCTCGACGAGTTCGAGCGCGACTTCGGCGTGCGCCCCACCGACCTGCATCGTCCCTATGTCGACGAGCTGACCCGCCCCAACCCCGACGATCCGACCGGCCAGTCGACCATGCGCCGGGTGGAGGACGTGCTCGACTGCTGGTTCGAGTCGGGCTCGATGCCGTTCTGCCAGGTGCACTACCCGTTCGAGAACAAGGAGTGGTTCGACAATCACTTCCCCGGCGATTTCATCGTCGAATATGTCGGCCAGACTCGCGGCTGGTTCTACACGCTGATGGTGATGGCGACGGCGCTGTTCGACAAGGCGCCGTTCCGCTCGGCCATCGCCCACGGCATCGTCCTCGACGAGAACAAGCAGAAGCTCTCCAAGCGGCTGAAGAACTATCCGGACCCGGTGGAGATGTTCAACACCCACGGGGCGGATGCGCTGCGCTGGTACATGATCTCATCGCCGCTTCTCGCCGGCGGCGACCTCGCCATGCCGAAGGACGGGCGGGCGATCGGCGACGCCGTGCGCCAGGTGATCCTGCCGGTGTGGAACGCCTATTCGTTCTTCACCCTCTACGCCAACATCGACGGCATCCGGGGCAGGCTCACGAGTTCGATCGCCAAGGCGAACTGGATCGTTACATTCTGCGTAAGGCGGTCGAGCTGACGCGTGCCGTAGAAGGAGCGATGGATCGGCTCGATCTCGCCGGCGGCTGCGCCGCGCTGCCGCCGTTCATCGAGGCGCTCAACAACTGGTATATCCGTCGGTCGCGTGAGCGCTTCTGGAAATCAGAGCAAGATGACGACAAGCGCGCCGCCTACGACACGCTCTACACGGTGCTCGTCACCATGTGCCGGACTATGGCACCGTTTTTGCCGTACCTGACTGAGCACATCCACCGGGCGCTGTGTGATGGTGAAAGCGTTCACTTGCAGGATTGGCCGGACCTCGAATCGTTTGCTCCATTTACAGACAGCGCGGGTAAACGCCATCGCACGATGTACGCCGAAACGGGCCACGCTGGATTGACGGGTAGCGATGTTGGACTACGACTCACAACAGACCAAGATGTGCAGCTAGTGGCAAGAATGGACTTGGCGCGAGCTGCGGTTTCCGCAGCCGCGGCAATCCGCACGTCGCAGAACTTGCGCAACCGCCTGCCGCTCCGCAAGCTGACCGTGGCGCATCCGAAGCACGAAATGCTCGAGCCGCTCCACAACGTCATCGCCGAGGAGGCGAACGTCAAGGAGGTGGTGTTTGCCGACGATCCGGCCGCCTACGGCTCGGAGGTGCTGGCTCTCAATCCACGCGTATTGGGCAAGCGGCTCGGCAAGGCGATGCAGGGCGTGCTCGCCGCGGCCAAGGCCGGCGAGTGGAACCCGGTCGGCGGCGGCGCCGTCGAGGTCGCCGGCGAGGTGATCCAGGCCGACGAATACGAGCTGCGCTTCCGCGCCGCGGAGGGCCTCGACGCGGTGAGCTTCGATGGCTCGGCCGGCGTCGTCGTGCTCGACACGACCGTCGACGAGGAACTCGAGCGGGAGGGGCTCGCCCGCGATTTCATCCGGCTCGTGCAGCTCGCCCGCAAGGATGCCGGCTTCAACGTCGCCGACCGCATCCGCCTCGAGGTGAAGGCCGGAACGGCTGCCAACGACGCCATTGCCGCCCATCTCGACACGGTGAAGCGGGAAACGCTGGCCGTTTCCTACGACGCGGTCGAGGCGCCGGCCGGCTTCGTCTCGGAAGCCAAGCTCGCCGACGAGCCGATCGCCATCGGGGTGGCGGTGGCGGGGTAGGGCGGCTAGCCAAAAGCCGGGGGAAACGCTATATTTCCGGTATGAGCGATACACCGAAAACAAAGCCGCCGGCTGACGAGTGGCCCAACACGGTGCGGACCCGTGAGGAACTGGATTCCGCCCTTGAGGCTGGCGAAAAGAGCGGCGTCAGTGATCGCACCATAGAAGAAATTTTTGAGGCCGCGATTGCCCGCCTGAAGAATGGCTAGGCCGGAATATTCCAAGGAGGCCGATTCCGATCTCGACGGCATAGCCGAATACACCTTCCTGAATTTCGGAGAGGATCAGACGCGGGAATATCGGGCGTTATTGGATCAGGCCGCGCGGACGGCGGCCAATTTCCCGAGCCTCGGCCGGCCCTACACGACGAAAAAGGGTAGGGTGTATCAGCGGTACAATGCCGGCCGACACGTGATTTTCTACCGACCCACCGAGAGCGGCATTTTCGTCGTCCGGGTGCTTCACCAGATGATGGATTTCGACCGTCATCTTGACTGACGGCCATTTCCCTCAGCGGTCTGGAGTTCCCCGGTCCCGGTGATGAGTTCACCCAGGCTTGGCGGCCTTCGCCTCAACCGCCCATCCGGCCGCTCCAGCGCGCTCAATCACCGGTCCCAAACAAGGAGGGATCGGGTTCCGCCAGCCTGAACCGCGTGTTCCCTGTGATCGGCTGCATCATCTCGGCCTGCTTGGCCGCCGAGAACATCGCCGCGAAGTCGACGGGCCCGAGCGGCTGGCGCTTGCCGGCGGCGGCAGCATTGATCAGCGTCTCGACCAAGTGAAAGGCGAGGTGGTCGAGCCCGTCAAGCATCTTCGTGTAGTAGACCGCCGGATCGTCCGGAAATGCGCCACTCTGGGTGCGGATGTTGATCGGCGGCGAGACGCCGATAACCGGCCCGGCGTCGATCTCCTCGGTCATCAGGTGCACCGAGAAGCGCGTGGTCTCGGCGTCTCGGCTCGCGGCATCATCGTATGGAGCGGGACCGACGCCATGGCCCGTTGTCAGGTCGGCCGGGTGGAGATTGCAGACCCCCATCGGCGGCACGGCGAGGAACGGTGCGTCGATCAGTTGGCCATAGCCACAGCAGATCACCGCATCCGGCGCCCATGACCTGAGGCGCGCCCGAAACCAGTCGTTCTTCATGTCGCCGGTGAACACCGGCAGGCCGAATTCGAGCCCCGCTTCGACGGTGGCGAATTCGAGCTCGGCGCGCTGCTCAAGCGGATAGAGATGCCAGATCCGCTTCCTCACCGAAATCCGCGCATCGTCGTTCAGCGGATCGTCGGTCAGGACGCCGACGAGATTGAGCCGGTCCGGGTAGTGCCGCTCGTAGGCCTCGAGCGTCCGCAGGACAGGATAGCCGATGGGCATTCTGGCGATTGCCAGAACCCGCAGGCCATCGTCGGTCTTGCCGGGATTCTCGCCCTCGGCGGGCAGGATCAGTTCGCCCCACCGGAGCTGGTCGTCACAGACAAAGCTCCGGCCCTTCCGCCGGTGCCGCACCCGCTCGTTGAGCCATGCGTCTTTCGAAAGATCGCCCATCGCTTCGGGACTGGAGGCTTCCGTCCGCTATCCCGGGTTCCGCGCCGTCACCATCCACGAGCTCGAATTCCATGATGACGCCGTCGGGACGAAGGTGCGGGGCGACTGCCTCCTTGATCGCCGCGACGATCTCGTCGTGACGCTCCTCGGCCCGCGGGCCGACCTCGCGATAGACCTCGCCGGCCGGACCAAGGGCGATCTGGAAGGCGACCGCATCGTCGAGGTCCCGCCCGATCATCAGTGGCGCATCGATGCGCCGGAAGACCGGGTCCACGTAGCCGGCGATCTGCAGCTGGCGGGTGACGAGGCTCTCGCTCGCCATCGAGAACGGCCCCGGCCCGCAGCTGACCGCGCCCTCCTCCACCGGCGGCAGGAACCGGAGCACGACGTCCTTCGGCACGCCGAGCCAGGGATTGTCGGCGATGTCGCGCCAGACGATCATCGTCATGGTACCGCCGGGCTTGAGGCTGCGGCGCATGTTGCGGAGACCCATCACCGGATTGTCGAAGAACTGCGTGCCGAAGCGCGAGAAGCAGAAGTCGAACTCGGGCGCGAAGGGGTAGGTGAGAACGTCGGCCTCCAGAAACGAAACGTTGTCGACCTTCGCTTCGGCCGCATCCCGCCGGCCATAGGCGAGGAACCCGTCGCAGCAATCGACGCCGAGCACCCGGCCTTCCGGCCCGACGCGCTCTGCAAGCGCGATCGCGGTGTCGCCGAAACCGCAGCCGACGTCGATCGCGGCGTCTCCCTCCCTGACTTCGAGCTGGGGGAAGATCCGGGCGCTATGCAGCGACAGACCGCCGACCAGGATATGCTTGTACCTGGCGAACTTCGGAACGAGGACGGTGTTCCAGAACTCGACCGTGGATTCGGGCTGTGGAATTGCCTGTGCCTGGCTCATTGCGGGCTCTCCTTGATACGCGCGCCCTGCGAGCGGATCGGCGAGCAAGCGTATCACGGGTCATGCCGGCATGCACGGGCCGCAGCCGGCGCTCAGACCGCGCCTTCGCCTTCGGCGATCTCGATCTCGCTCGGCACGACGGCGACGAAGCGGCCGAACCGGCCGAGCGTCTCCCGCCGCCCAAGCAGGATGGCGACGCCGATCAGCGCCGGCTGACGGAAGAAACTTGCCTGTTCGGCCATGGCGATTTCCGCGCAAGGCTGCTCAGATATGGATGCAGCGAGAATATGCCTGCATAATGCAGATATTATTCTGTGAGGCGATGCGCAACAGGGATTTCGGCGGGAGGCCACACCATGACAAAGCCGGCGGAGATCGCGGTCGTCGCGGAGGGCGGGAGCCCTGCCGCCGCGGTTGAACGGGAGCTGATGTTTCTGGCACGGACGCTCGAGGCGGTGCAGCGCAAGCGGGCCTACCCGCTCGAGCGGTCGGAATTCATCATTCTGAGGACCCTCGCCGAGGACGGCGCCGCGGCGATGAACGAGATGCTGGCGATGCGGCTGGCACGGATAGAGACCTATCTCGCCGACTGGCGACCGGCCGAGCGGCAGACGTTCGGCCGGTTGCTCGCCAAACTCAATACCGCACTCGCCGAAATCCCTGAACGAGTAGGAGGCCGCCTGGAACGATGGGTATCGTGCTCGCCTTTGTCGGGATCGCGGCGACGATCGGACTGATCGTACTGGACGCCACCAGTCCGACGCGCGTGGTTTACCTCGAACTCGGTGCCCCATATCGGCCGGTCCGTCGGCCTGTGGGCCATCATCTTCCTCCCGTCGGCGATCGTCGCGGTTTTCTCCCGCGTGACCGCCGGAAAACGGGGTGGGCTCCGGACGGTCGGGCCGATCCTGACCGGTATCGTTCTAGCCGGCCTGATCACGCTCTTCATCGGCTTCAGACTGCACGGCTTCAGCTTCCGGTGATGGGCGCCTGACACGCGGACGGGACGCGGCGCGCGCACTCCCGTCCTCAGGCCTCGCGCTCCGGTGAAGCAGGGTTGGCCAAGTGTGGCGTACGAGACTCTAACCCTCGCGCGCTTCTTCGCCCGCATCGGAAGTGACGACCAACGACCTCAGGCGGTCAACAACGGCTGGATTGAATTGGTCAATGATATCGGCGACCGCATATTCACGCCCCTCGCCCTCGAGCTGAGGCTTGGTCCGAACCTCCGGCTGCTCGAAATCGACGCCAAAGTGAACTTTGAGTTGCCTTAAAAACTCAGCATGGTTGAACCGTATGATGTCGGCCAGCTCTGGCCGCAACGCGGGCTTGGTTTGAGCAATTTCCGCAACAGAATTACGCAAGACTTCAATTACTTTGTCAGTGTCTTTTGTAATCTTTCCTTCGCGCTGCGTGTGAAAACGCTTACGAAACTCCTGAAGCACGATCATTCCTTCGGCAGAGAGCGAAACATTTTCAGCTTCTATCTTGAATTCCTCCGGATCGAGAGCCACGTCGAAATGTTTTGAAACTATATTGATAAAATCAGCCACCACGTCTCTGTTAAGTAATTTATCTCTAACGTATCCATAGGCCCTAACGTCATCAAAGTGTTTTTGCCATCTTTGCAGGTGCTCAAATGGATCGTAAAACCACGTCTCGGGCGACGGCACCTGCGACGAACCCCTGAGGTGCTGTTGAACGTGCGCGAGATAATGAGAGGCGGGCTCGCGGATATAGGCGATGACTGAGACATCATGGAATCCAAGTTGATCAATGTCTCGCCGGAACATATCAATGTGACTGTCGCGAAAACCGTAAAACAACTCTCCCGACAAAACAACGCTGGTGCCTCCTGTCAATATTCCAAACAAACGAGAACGGTAGTCGTCGGCGACTTTCTTATAAGATTCGGAATCGAACTTGCTTCTGAACGGCCGTCCGGCCTTGGAAAAGTCCTTATATAGCGTCTGGATTCGGTTGTGGGAGGGCAACTTCCTGATAGCAGGATAAGTTATCCCTCGCGATTCCAGGTACGGCGAAGATCTATGCATCGCCCTCTGGATAGAGGTTGTCCCTGTTTTCCCGCTACCAATGTGAAGAAGTAGCCTTTTCTTCTTAATTACTTCTGGCATCTCTTAAAATAACTATCGGGAGATACGCTCCCGATCCTCCAGTTGACCTTTTCACGGTATTTAGTGTGTCTCTGCGCGGCTCTCGAAGTCCGCGATGACTTCCGTCATTTTGTGGTCCAGGTAGAACATTTCGCGACCACCCGACGCGCCCAGCTCCCGGACACCCAGGTCGGGAACGACCCCGCGCCAGAGGCTGGCAAGTCTTTGCTCGTCGTCATGCAGACCGGGCGCCAGGAAAATGTGCGCGGTATGCGCCATTTTGGGCAGCAACTCGGCGCCGATGGGGTAACGGGCGTGTCGCTGGTGCTCACCAAAGGCCTCACCAATGACAAGCATATCGGGACTTTCGGGCAGCGCGTCCGAAGGCAGGTCGTACCAATGTCCATGTTTGATCGCACCGGGATAATCCCGCTCAACCAGTGGTGCGGCAATAATGGTCGCGCGGTCGGACAAACCGCGCTGTTCAAGTTCTCCCCGTAAATCCATGGCAATTTGCGGATTGCTGCAGATCGACCATATGTGCGTTCCGGGAATGTGCTGGGCGGCATAGGCCATTGCGATCGTCGAGATGCCTCCCTCACAATCGATAATCCTTCGCGGCCGCTGCGCCCGGATGTGCTGAACAATGTGTCGGACGAAGTCCAGCGACGACACCAGCCTGCGCGTCACCGGAAGCACAGGATCGCCGTCGATGGTCCGATAGAACGCAAGGACCAATTCCACGTTTGCCGCGACTTCATCGGAATTCGACCCCGGGCGGGTCTTTCGCGTCGGCAGGCCGGCGCGTTCGCGCCTTAACATCCCCTGCAGGTCGAGGACTCCGCGACGCGTCCGCCGAACCCGCGTGATCAGGTAAAGCGAGGTTCCCAGATTGATGAGGACGAGGACTGCGATGAGGATTTGAAAGGCTTCGAACATCAAGCCACTTGTCGTAATCAGGAAGGCTCGACGAGATCGAGGCCCGCCCTGAGTGGTTCGGTTTTCGAACAATAGGCGTGGTAGAGATCGGCGCGCGGGTGCTCGCTATCCTTCCGCCACGGCTTGTCACTGCTCACGGCGTAGTGGATGAATACAGGATCCTCCCGTGCCGCATCAATTTCATTACTTGAATATGAACTGTTTCTTTTCTTGAAACGATAGTGATCTTCGATGTAATTCCACCGAAGTGGCAGGCGATGCCAATCTTTCGGGAAAATCAGATTTAGAACGTGTTGATCGTGAGTATGAAGCGAATCCGCGTAGCAGAAGAGGAACTTTTCCGCAATTTGCGAAATCTTCCGTCGGCGCCACTCTTCAAGGTCGATCAGGGCAACGCCACTATTGAATTGATAGTGGTGTTTGTGGGGGATATTGGCGGCAGCGGCAAGCGGTTCGCAAAGATCGAGCGTTGTAAGTTCGTCGATGGGGCCATTGGTGACGATATCCGCATCGATCAACAGGCACCGCGTCACGTCATCCGGCAGGAACCGATCGACGAAAGCCTTCACGTAGGCGATCGGCGACATGGTGCTCCGCGAGGTAAGCGACTTGCGCCGCCGGGTCTCGAAAAGGGCAAAAGGGTAAGCGCTGATCCGGATCGGCGTGACCTGAATCCCCGACGCCTCTGCCACCCGCTCCAGATACTTGAGGTCATCGCCGGTGAGGTCGTAGTGCAATATAAATGCCGAGATGTCGAAAGCACGATTGTGGTCCCGCAACGAGGTCGCCATGACGGACCACGGAATCACGTAGTTTCGGTCTATTGCGGAGACCAGGGCGAGGCGGCGCGATGAACCCTCTATCGCTGGCGAAGAGCGGTTACCCTCGACGCCCTCAACGCCGAGCGGGCCGAGACTCGGCTGCCCTGAATTCACTCGCCATTCCGGCCGCCCATCCTGAAAGTCACCAAAAATTAGTGACGCCTGATTTCATACTCGCATTGTCACGCAGCAAAGGCAACGGTCGCGGACCGCGAACTCATGCCGCAAGCAAAGTAACAACCGTTGTAGTTGTCACTGCGCGGGATGAAGCACTGCTGAGTTGAGTGCTCATGCTCCGCCGCACGCCCGCTACGAACTTCCGACGGAACCCATCACTGCTCGCAAAACTTACGACGAGTTACAATTCGTCCCGCGAACGTGGCAGACGGAACGTGATCTTCTTTCTGGCAACGGTCTCGCCGTCCTTGGTCTTTTGGACCATGCCGATCTTGAAGGTGCCGAGGCCAGGTATCCTGGTTGAGCCTTCGCCGGCGATTTCCAACTCTCTGCTGATGGCCGCGAGCACTTCCTCCACTAGGTCCTTCACCTCATTGTCGGACAATGCCTTGAGGTTGGGAGAACCGGCCTTGGCGTTCTGGACCAGGTCTTTCACGTTCATGTTCATTCTCCTGTCTTGGCTATTCGGGCAGTGGCCTCGGTTGGGGCACATCCTCAAGAATTGTCACAGGCCGTAGCGTTGCGGCCACAATTCGGCAGGGCCCCCAAATTCTCGAGCACAGGCTCTGAGTTCATCCTCGAAGTGCTCAATCAAGATCGCGCGAACATCGTCGGTCATCTCGATGTTAGGAATCCGGTCCTGCTTACGATCGAACCCAGGGTGCAGCGCGCCACTTGGCTTGTCCGCGTCCGCGCCCAAAAAACTGAGGATCCGTGCCCGGTGCGCGGCGGGGTCCGATAGCAAGTCATCGAAGAAGAAGACCCTCAGGCGATCAGGCGAAACAAAGCACCGCCAGCGTGCGACAATGCGTGACGCGTAGGATCGTTCGTCGTAGTCGGGGTGACTGAGCAAGGTGCGGATTTTTTGTGTATCTATCTTGCCCGCGATCCTTTCCTTCACGAATTTATCCATCCGCACCTGGGACCAAAATCTGGAAATCGGTTCTCGGGCAACGAACAGGTATTTGGCATCGGGAAAGTGCATGGCGATCTGACCGACCATGTCGTCGTCAAGCTTGGAATAGGCCGGCGTGATGTCCCCCGAAAGGCGCCCATCCCTGAATTTGAAAAGCCCGGCATAGGATGCAAAGTCAATCCCCCCGACCATGGCCGCAAATTGATCGAGATATGCCAGATCGCGCTCATCCAGCGGTCTCCGAAGATCAGCGGCTCGCTTCCGGTTGAGGGCGGCGAGATCATTTGTCGCCGCGCTGCGCCGCGTTTCGACCGATGGCCTTCGACGACGCTTCGGCTTGTCGAAATAGTGCATTTCCTTGACTGGCGGCATCCAGAAATCAGGATGGAACTGAAGCTGGTCGTACAGCCACCTTGTGCCCGCTTTCTGCGCGCCAAAGCAGATGAAATCCGGCCCCACCCTCACCAGTCTCCTCCTGGCGGCCGGATTCGTTGCCGCGGGCTTTGCGGGGGCCGTCTGCGAAGCCCCTGACCCGGCTGACATAAGAATGCCCAAGTCATCCCGCTTGGGCAAGGCGTCCGGACGGATGGGGTACCGGGTCGCCGCGGCCTTCCCTCTCCACGAACCGGCTTCGCCGGCTGCCTCTCAGTTGCGCTTGAGAGGCGCCAGTGCGAAAGATGATTCGCGAGGACTGGCGCTAGCCTTTTGCAGGGGACCGCATCGTGCATTTCCGACCTGAGATACAGGGGCTTCGCGCACTTGCGGTCACGACGGTGGTCGCCTTTCACATCTGGCCCGAGGCTGTGCCGGGCGGGTACGTCGGGGTCGACGTCTTCTTCGTGATCTCCGGTTATTTGATCACCTCCATGCTGTTTCGCGAGGCGCAGGAGTTCGGGTCGCATTTCACTCCTGCGATTCTACGAGCGCCGGATAAGACGCATTCTGCCGGCGGCAACGTTTGTCCTGCTCCTGGTGGCAATTGCAATCCCTCTTTTGCCAGCGGTGCGTTGGGAGGAAACAGCGACCGGCATCATCGCCGCCGCGCTTTATGTCGAGAATTGGCTACTTGCACAACTGGCGACCGACTACCTCGGTGCCGACAACGTCGCGAGTCCGGTGCAGCACTATTGGTCGCTGTCGATCGAGGAACAATACTACATCCTCTGGCCGCTGATCATGATTGCCGTTTCCTTTTTTATTGCCAAGGGACGCCCTGAACAGGTCAAGCGAAGGGCATTCCTCTGGCCGCTCGCGGCCGTGGTTGCAGCATCGTTTGCCGCCTCGGTCATCGTCACAGCGAACGACCAACCCTATGCGTACTTCGCGACCTATACACGGATCTGGGAATTGGGCCTGGGGGCGCTGCTGGCGTTGGTTGTGGTGCCCCCGATCCCGGCATCTGTCGCTGAACTTCTCCGTTGTGCAGGGCTCGGTGCAATCCTAGTGGCTTGTTTCGGTTTTTCCGGAGAAACCGCCTTTCCGGGCTATGCCGCTCTCCTCCCGACAGTCGGCGCCGCGGTGGTGATTGCGGCGGGCTCGCAGGCACCGCCTCAAAGCGTCTATCAAATCCTCGGGAATCGCGCGGTCCAGTATCTGGGGGATATCTCCTATTCGGTCTACCTGATCCATTGGCCGATTATCGTATTCTTCCTTGTCTATTATCCTGGTCCGGTTTCCCCCTTGAACGGATTGGTGATCGTCGCGGCGACCCTCGCTTTCGCTCATCTGTCCAAGCTCTTTGTCGAAGACCCATTTCGCCGTGGCCGTGCCGGGGCCTCTCGCGTCATCGCCTACGGCGCGGCCGCGGTTGCGGCATGCGCCCTGTTGCCCGCCGCCACCTTCCTGGTGACCGAGAGTTCGCCGACGACCGAGATAACTTCGGCGGACTACCCCGGGGCGGCCGCCCTCTTCGGCGCCCCGGTGCCCAAGGTAGCCGAGCCGATGCCGCCGCTGGTCCGGGTGAAGAAAGACGTACCCGAGGCCTATTCGACCGACTGCCACGTCCCGCAGGACCAGGCCGAACTCAATCCCTGCGACTATGGCAGGCCGGATGCTCCTACCACCGTGGTTCTCGTCGGCGATTCCCACGCCGCCCAGTGGATGCCCCTGCTGCGAATCCTGGCAGAAAGAGAGGACTGGCACCTCGTCACCCACACCAAATCCGGCTGTCCGCTGCTCACGGTCCCGATCACGCGTCGCAAAATCAAGTACTACTCCGCGTGTCTGGAATGGGGACGCTCGGTCCTGGACTGGATGAAGGCTTCTCCCCCCGATCTCGTGATCTTTGCCCAGTCAGCAGGAGAGCGCCTCTACAGCAAGAACGACGATGCCACCGACGAGGATATGGCGCGGGCGATCGCCGACGTGTGGGGCGAAATCGAGAGCATGGGGATTCCGGTTGTCGCCATTCGCGACACACCCAAGATGCCGTTCGAGGCAGCGGAATGCCTTGCAACCAGCGATCCCTGCGTCGCCAAGCGCGCGGATGTTGTGCACAATGACGACCCGATCATGATGGCTTCGGCCTTGGACAAGAAGGTCGGGCTGATCGATTTGACCGACGCGATCTGCACCGAAACGGAGTGCCCTTCGGTGGTTGGCAACGTCGTGGTCTGGCGGGACACCAATCACCTGACGGTGACTTACGTGAAGACGATCGCGGATGTCTTCCGCGATCGTCTGGTTCGCCTGGCTCCCCAGCTTTTCGGTGCCGCGAAAGGACATACAGCGCTTGTCGGTCGCCCTGACGCGCCGACCTCGCCGGCGATCCCATGATTCGCCGTCTCGTCGAGCGCCGGCAATCGCTGCTGCGCCGAACCCAGTTTGGTTATTCCCGCGATATGTCAGGCGCTTGCCACGGATGCCTTCAGGCGAACGAAATTCTTGCCGCCGATCGGGGTTGTGCGCTCGGAGGCGCATTGCTCGACGGGAGCGCCGTGAGGTAGGCTGGCGATGACCCACAGAGACGCATCGCCGTGCCGAGAAGCATTCTGGTTTGCCTTGCCGCGCCGACCGCGACTTTTGGATCCGCCAAGGCTGTACCTGCGACGAACGTCCTGAGTCGCCGGCCGAAACGGTTGCTGCGACGGATTACCAAGGACCCCTCATGCCACACGTAGCTTTCGTGGTCGGTGAGGCTCTTGGTCACATCGGCCGCGCGCTTAAGGCAGCTGAGGCACTGCGCCGCCTCACCGGCTGGCCGATCACATTCGTCGCGTCAAAAAAGGCATCGTCCCTAGCAAGCCTGGTTAAGGGGGCTCATCCCATCATCAGCCTTGACGTCGGTGAAGATGTGCAGGAGCCGACGGAAACCAACAGGAAGAGACAAAGGTGGATAACAGAATCGCGCTTCAACGAGGAGCTTGAGGCTTGCCTCGGCGACAGCCATTTCGATCTCGTGGTGTTCGACCTGAATCCTCTTCGATGGGTGCGTTGCGTCCGGCTGCCGCCCGATCCGTGTGCATTCATCACTAACGTTTTTCTCACCCGTGCTGCCGCACTCGAGACCGGCCAGCTTGGTGCATTCAAGAACCTTGGAGAGACAATTAACCGCGCTCGGGTCGAGCATGGGCTCTCCGCGCTTACCTCACCCTATGACCTCTATGAACAAGGCCGGGTGCTGTTGGCTGATCCACCGCCGCTGACAGCACTCTACCAGCCACTGCCCCCCTCCTACCGAGCCTGCGGGGCGTGTTTCTGGAGCATGGAGGGCGAGGTTCCCGGAGAACTCCTTTCATTCGAGCGCATCCTGCTTGTACTAATGGGGTCCACAGGGCGGAAAGGTCTAAGCGCGGCCTCTCCCAGCTTCCTGGAGCGCCTCGTCGAGACGACAGGATGCGATGTCATCGTCTGCGCTGGTGTTGATGTCGAGATCCCGGAACGCCTGCCGGTTCCCGTCTACCGCTATTCCGCGCTTCCACTCGGCGCGGTCCTGCCACGGACGGCCATCGTTGTCAGCCACGGCGGAGCTGGATCGACCTACCAAGCGCTCCATGCCGGCGTTCCTGTGCTCGTGGCACCGACCCACCGGAACCACGAGCTGCTCGGCGAAATCGTAGAACGCCTAGGGCTGGGGCTCGTCTTGGGCGCGGACAATGACGCGCCTGACCAATCCCGGCTCGCCAAGATGCAGGACAATGCGCAGCGATTCGCGGCCGCCGCAAAGGCCGACGGTGCAGAAAGGATCGCTCAAGAGTTGAGCAGGATGGTGTAGATGCTAGAGAACTTCGAACAAGTCGTTGTCGTTGCCGGCTGTCAGCGAAGTGGCACGACGCTGGTCGGACAGATTTTGGGCAGCCATCCCTTGGCCTATCTGGTCGACGAGCCCGATGGCCTCTACGAGTGGTTCGAGGCGCTTAGCGAAATGCGGGCGGATTCCGATCACCTGCTAAAGAACATGTTGCGGTCCGCCCGAACCAAATATCAGCAGTCGATTTTTCGGGAGAATCGAAACGCGACGGACAAACGGCCGCCATGGCGCCAAGCATCCCATCTGGTGCTCAAGGCGCCCAATCTCACTTATTCCTACGATGCGCTGAAGTGCTTCGAGCGGCCGGTCCGAATTATCTATCCGGTGCGCGATGCGCGCGCTGTGGTTGCTTCGATGGGTCGATTAGGCCACCACGACTTTGTTGCCCGGCAGATCGAGTGGATCGGCAAGACACCGCAGGTGGCCAAGGAGCTTGCCGAAGAGCTGACTATGCTCTCGGACCCGGACGTGCCCAGCCACATCAAGCGGGCTATGATCTGGCGCATCAAAACGACGATGTATCAGCGCTTTGTCGAGCGCGACATTCCCACCTTCGTCTTCCGCTACGAGGAACTGGTTGCAGATCCCGATACGATGTCGGCCCGGGTCGCGAAAGAGGCTGGGCTTCCGGCATCGTTGGCGCCTCTCTCCCCTTCGGCGGTGTATCGTGGCATGGGGCCGGGACTCACAGTGCGGTCCCGCCCCGTCGACCGCGCATCGCTGGAGAGCTGGAGCCATCGGCTGCAGCCGCAGGAAATAGCCGACATCCTGTCGATCGCTGGGCCCGTCATGAAAGACTTGGGATACGACTTGGCTGCCCCTACTCGGCCGATCGCAGCGGTGCACGATATTGCAGAGGAGACTCTCCGCTCTCCAATCATCCTGGTCGGCCGCGGCGGCAGCGGCACTCGGTTGATCTCCGATCTGGCACAGCTCTCCGGCATTTTCATCGGAAACCGCCTCAACCAGTCCGGCGACTCGCTCGAGTGGGCCGATCTCATCTACGAGCTGGCCCTCGACTCGATTGCGCCGTTGCTCGGCCAGCCGGCGGCCAACCCAGCGCAGTGGGAGCCCCTGCTCCTGGCTAGGGCACGTGACATCCTGGCCAGCGGTCGTTGGCGGGAGGGCATGAAGTGGGGATGGAAGCTGCCTGAGACGATGCTGGCGTTGCCTCGTCTCACTCAGGTCTTCGAAAGCGCCAAGGTTGTCCATCTCGTCCGTCATCCCGTTGACGTTAGCCTTCGCCGTAGTCACAAGACGTCTCGTGCGGACGACCCGGTGGGCGGGCGGGCACTGCGAGCGGCTTACCGGCGGGCCGGGCTGAGAACCCAGACGATTCAGCTGGATGATGAGTATCTGCGCAACGCGATAAGCTGGCAACATCAGGTCGAGGCGGTCGTGGAGTTCGGCCGCAGCCAGCTCGGCTCCGGCCGCTACATCGAAGTCCGCTATGAAGACCTATGCTCCGACCCAGCCAAAGCTTGGGCACCCGTTGCCGAGTTCCTCGGCGTGTCCTTGCAATCATCCGCGGATCATCTAATCGACACCGGACGCATGAACCATTATGCGCCCGACGACCCCCGCGCCATCAGGGTCTGGAATTCTCTGCAAGGACCTTGCACACAAGCTCGGTTACCGACAAGTCACCGCCACGCGCCCCCCAAGTTGAGAAACATGGAATTTGGCAATTGTGACGCGTTGCGCTTATCGTGGCCGTCACGCGTTCGACCGCGGAGCCGGCTCAACTTTTGGCGGTAAGGCGACTCGCGGCCGGTGATCGGCCCGATACCGGGGATTGTTGCAAGCCGTCGCCGGTGGCGTCAGTAGTTGATTTATAACTGCCGGTTGCGGTCGGTGGCAGCCAACTTGCGAGCCGACGTGTTCAGAAACATCTCATCCCAAGCGGGACATTGGGCCGGATCGACACCGATCTCGCGGAGAAAAGCCGGCACTATTGATCCGTGGGCGGCGCGCTGGTCCTCGTAGTTTAGGAAGTGGCATGTCCCGCCCCAGAAGCTACGGATTGCATCGTGATCTGTGAGCCACGACGTTTCGCTGAAATCAAAGATGCCCCTGCCCGGGACGGCACCTGGGCGTTCGATGAGTTTTGAATGCGTCACCTGCGTTTGCCAACTCGCCATCCAGGACTGCGGTTCGCGGAGGAACATCACTGCCTCGAAGCTCATGCCGTCGCAAAGCGCTTCGACCAACTGAAATTCCTCAGGTTCACGCAGGTAGGAGAATGCTTCGGCCGACAGAACTGCCACGTCCTCCTTTACGGCGCGCAGATAGGCGTTGACGTGGGCAATGCGGCTCGTCTTTTCGGTACGTGGTGTCAAGGGGTGCTTCTGCCTAAGACGACCGGGCGTCAGCAGATGGTTTCGGACGATCGCATGAGCCACTGCACCGACGTTGCAGGTCACGGTCGACTCGATTGGTCTTGAGAGGTCGCTGGTCCATCCCGGGCAGACAAAGATACCCACCCGCTGGAAATGCGGCCGATTGTTCGCGAGATAGTGCTGAAGAGACGTCGAACCGGTCTTGTGCTGGCCAGCGTGGATGATGATATGATTTGCCATTCGAGGTCCAGCGGCGAAGGCCTGTTTCCACGTCTATACACATTCGACGTATTGCGGACAATTGCAGTCCAGGCTGAGGGCAATCCTACCGGTGGGCCTTCTGGCACCTCACGCCGTGATAGGTTAGTAAACGGGCACGAAGGCCCAAGCTCCACACTCAGGAAGCCTAGTCGGAATGTCGTTGAAACGAATAGTGTCCTATTCCCTGTTCGGGGATGGAGAAGACTATTACGAAGGCGCGCTTGCCAATTGCGCATTGGTCCGTGAGATCTATCCAGGCTGGACCTGCCGCATCTATATCTCCGACCGGCTTCCCAATTCAGTCGGCGATCGCCTCGCGGCAACGGGAGCGGAGGTGGTCGTGATGGAACAAAAAGCAAGTTACGACGGCTTATTCTGGCGCTTTCTCCCGGCCGCCGACAATGAGGTAGATGCATTTGTCGTGCGTGATGCCGATGCGCGGCTGAGCAAACGCGAAAAAGCTGCTGTTGATGAATGGATCGCCAGCGGCAAGTCGCTACACATCATACGCGATCATCCCGTCCAAAAGCGGCTCATTCCCGCCGGATTGTGGGGCTGCCGCGGCAATGCAATCCCCGACATGCAGGACCTGCTGCAGAAGTTCGGCGAGGCCAATGGGTTTGACAACCGCGCGGGCGATGCCGACTTTCTTGAGCAGTGTGTCTATCTGCGCTTCCCTGGTGACACACACCTCCACAGTGCCTTCGTCTATTTCCCCGACTGAACAGCCGTTGCCGATACCGATGGAGAGAGAAGGCAACGAATACTTGGGCTGCCCGGAAGGCCGTGATGACGTCCGTCGACGACGGCTGGCGAACTTCGCGCTGCTCAAGGGTGTCGGCCTCACCTTGCGCGAGTGGCCGGAATGGATGCAGGAGCAAGGCTGATGAACTGCCCCCCGTTTCGAACCGGACAGCCGGCGTAAGCAGGAAGGCTCAAGGATATCCTTGAGGACAGGGTTATGTCGGAGGACTATCGAGGGATCGAGCTGGTCACGAGGACGGCGCGTCGGCGCTATTGGTCGACGGATGAGAAGCTGCGGATCATCGAGGAGAGTTTCGAGCCCGGAGACACTGTCTCGTCGGTCGCCCGGCGCAATGGGGTGACGCCGAATTTCCGTATCGTGGCGGCGCCTGATGAGCGAAGGAGGCGTGATGGCGGTGGGATCGAACGAGCCAATCGTCGGCAATACGCAGGTGCGCAAGCTCGGGGAGCGGGTGCGCGGCGAAATGGGGAGCATTCCAGCTAAATGCTGACTTCTACGCATCCTGCGACAGAACAGTTGCCATGATATCAAACAGGCATGGTTTCATTTTCATCCACATTCCTAAGACAGCCGGGAATACTATCCAGGAGGCATTGCTGCCGTATTCGGACGATGAGAAGACAACGGCGCACCATCAGGACGGCACCGAGCGCTTCGGCATATCAGGCGCGATCACGCCGCGTAAGCACGCCATGCTACTCGACTACGAACGAGCGCTCGGCAGGCAGGAGTTGACCCGCTTCATCAAGTTCTGCGTTATCCGCAATCCGTGGGACCGTGCCATTTCGAACTATCTCTCTCCGCATCGATGGATGGAACGAAGGGGAGCCGAGTATGTTCAGATGCCGCCCAAATGGGATGAAGAGCGGTTTGTGGAGTTGCTCGCGGACATGAAACCCGCCATCGCCTACATGAAGAATTCCCGCGGCGAGCCGGAGATCGACCACGTAATCCACTTCGAACGCCTCGTGGAGGATTTCCGCAGTATTTGCAGTCTTCTCAATATCGCCGACGTCACGGACGATCTCCGCCATCGCAATCGCGCGGCAACGGATTTTGACCGCGGACAGTTCTACCGCTCGCCACGCGCAGTCAAGGCGGTGGCCGACACAATGGCTGAGGATATTGCGCGCTGGCACTACAAACCCGAGTGGCCATGACCGAAAATGCTTTTTTTGAGCCTTCGACGAATCTTATTGTCACCGGCATTCCTCGCGCCGGCACCACTCTTACCTCCGCTTTGATCGATGCCATGGAAGATGCAGTATGCATCAACGAGCCAATTTGGCAGAGCAGATGGAGCCGTGAGGAAAGAAGCCGCCAGCGCTACGTCGAGCGCATCGTCGCGGATTTCGCTAAAGTCCGCGCCAAGCTCATAGAAGGTGGTAGCGTCAACGTGCGGGCGAGCGGCGACGGCACTCTTGTTACCAATTTCTTTGACCAGTCGGCGGGTGGCCGCAAGCGGAAGCCGCTGACTACGGCTCCAATGTCGCGACCGGGTCTGAGCCAAGATTTCCTGCTTGGAATGAAACACAACGCGCACTACACCTGCGTGTTGGAGGAGCTTGCGGCGACTCCTGGCTTTTCCGTTCTTGCTGCAATCAGGGACCCGCTGGCGACGCTGGTGTCGTGGCGATCGCTGAGCGTCCCGGTCTCGCGGGGGCGGCTGCCTGCGGCCGAGCCCTTCTGGCCCGAAATATTCGATGCCTCCCGCGATACTGACGATATCCTAGTGGCGCAGGCCCGTATCCTCGAACTGTTCTTTAGGCGCTATCGCGCGCTCTCCGACCGGATCGCGATCGTCCGTCTCGAGGACATCATCGCCGACCCACGTCGACTCAACCGCTTGCTGGGGCGGGCGCAGCGGAACGACGTTGCCATTGAGCCGAGCCGCCTCGCATCGGCGGCGCCAGATGCCGAGCGCAAGCTGCTCGGCGAATACATCAAGGCATACTGTCCCACAGCCGCTGAATATTATCACCCGACCGGCTAACCGGCTAACCGCGCTGGATGAAATCGAAGATGCGGCCAAGAAGCTCGCTGGAATTGGAGTTCCCCCGGTTTTGTGGACAGTCACGGGCTTACAGACTCCAGTCGTTCGTGCGCACTCCTTTCGTAGTTGACGGGTGACTGATAGCCGAGCGCCGAATGACGGCGACCGGGATTTGATGAATGACGTCGACCGGCCGCCTCTGGGTCAGTGCCATGTTGAGGGCGTCGAGCACGAGCTGGGTCTTCAGATCGTGGCCCATCGCCCAACCGACGATGCGGCGTGAGAAGGCATCCAGCACGACGGCCAGATACAGGAAGCCGGCCCAGGTCGGCACGTAGGTGATGTCGGCGAGCGGACATCCCTCGGCGCGGGAAACGGCCTTGGCCGCGGGTGCGGACGATCTGATCAGAAAGCCTTTTGCAATTTCGACCGTCGTCGAAACCGTTCGAACGCTGCTGGACGCCGCTTGATCGTCGATCGGCCGCTCGCCAGATCGGCCCGTTTCGGAGGAGAAGCGAGATGACCAACGTCGATGCGAGGCTCACGGCAACGGTGTTGGTGCTTGCGGCGGTTGGTGTTTTGCCGGCGGGTGCAGGGTGGAAACCTGAGTATGTCAACTCGCCCCACCGCGCCTGGGTACGCGCGACAGCATGACCGGGAGGGCTGGTCATGCTGTGACTACAGCGATGCTTACGCGACCTACGACGCCTACATAAAGAACGGAAGGTGGTACGTTCCGATCAACGGGATCCACCACGAAATCTCGCCCAGCCAGCTTCTCGACGGTCCCAACCCGACGGCCACGGGGTGGTCTGGTATGACCAGTCGGGTGACCACGTCACAATTTTCTGTTTCGCGCCAGGCACGCTTTTTTGAGGCGGGTGCGACCGAGAACGGTAGCGCTCCCTTGCAGCAGCCATTAACGATCGGAAAGAAACGGAATTCGCTTACTGGGCCCCAGCTGGTCAATACGCGAAGTCCGGAGCCTTCTCCTTCACGTCCGATCAGCGTCTGAAAATCGGACATGCCGGGTCCTCACCATCCCTTCCGAGAGGCGCCAGGAGCGGTCGTTCGTCATCACGCCAAAAGCCGCAACTGCGTGCAGCAGTGGGCCATGCAGCGCGCTACCATGCACAGAAAAACCCGCCACAATCCAGATTTTGGCTGTATGATCCTTGCGTCTAACCATACGTGCAAGGAGCTTATCTTTTGAATATCGAAGCAGTAGATCGCTGCGAAGTTGTCGTTCTGGTCGACAATGTCACCGACCTCCTGTCAACCATTCCAGACTCGATTACAGGCGAAGCTGAGAACGTCTTCAAAGCTGGCGCAATGAAGCTGTCGGGTCGATGCCTCTGCTGCGCCCACTGGGGACTTTCTCTTGCCATCACGACAGAGCGGGGGTCTACGAAGCACACCCTCCTGTTCGATAGTGGGCCGGAAGGAAGCACCCTCGAGCGAAATGGAAATCGCCTGGGCATCGATTTCGCTTCCATTGATGCTGCGATGTTCTCGCACGGCCACTGGGATCATGTGGGCGGCATGATCAAGGCGCTGGAGCTCATCCGCAGCGCTAACGGCGGCAAAAAGATCCCTGTGTATGTGAACGACGGAATGTTCGTCCGTCGCGGGATGCCTTTGCCCCATGGCGCCGTCATTCCGTTTGAGGACGTGCCGGACAAAGACGCATTGCAGTCGGCTGGCGGCGAAGTGATTGCCTCCAACGAGGCTCGCTCATTGCTCGACGATATGTTTGGCGTCAGCGGCGAGATCCCGCGGACAACGCCTTATGAAAAAGGCCTTCCCAACCATTTGAAAGATGTGGGAAGCGGATGGGAGCCTGACCCATGGATCATGGACGAGCGATACGCCGCCGTTCATGTGCGGGACAAGGGCATCATCGTCTTCACTGCGTGTTCTCACGCCGGCATCATCAATGTCCTCAAAAACGCGCGAGACGCATTCGCGCCTGTGCCGCTTTATGGCGTGATCGGCGGCTTCCATCTCTCCGGTGCGGCCTGTGAGGCCATCATTCCCGAGACTGTCGAGGATCTGAAGGCCTTCGATCTCAAAGTGATTGTTCCCGGTCACTGCACGGGATGGCGCGCCATCCACAAGCTGGTTGAAACGTTCGGCGAAGACAGGGTGATTCCCTCAGCGGTCGGACGAACCCACCGATTTTGAGAAACCACCGTCACCGAACGGTCATCTTGAGGCGCGTATCGAGACGGGCACCCGTCGTCTGCCACGCAAGGGAAGGTCCGGATGGGGGGCCTACGACAAGAATGCGTGGTCAGGGGCTTGCACCCGACGGTCCACGCCCCATCTAGTCCGCGCGGGCCGGGCCCCTCTGGCGACGTTACGGCGTCGTGATGTCGGACCGCATCGGGTGAGCTCGATGCCGGGTCCGGAAGACACCTCCGCACATCGGCCTCGTGCCGCCCCTCCGCCGGAGAGGGAGCTACGGGCCTGTTCACGACACTGTTTCTCGGTCACCCGCTGTGGATGTGGCTCGGCTTTCTCGGCCTGATCGGCATCCTGCTCGCCTTCGACCTTGGCGTTCTTCACCGCTCCAACCGCGCAATCGGCGTCAGGGAAAGCCTGCTGCTATCGATCTTCTACGTCGCGCTTGGTCTCGGCTTCGGCGGCGTCGTGGCAATGCAGCTCGGCCAGCAGGCGGCCGTCGAGTACGTGACCGGCTTCATCGTCGAGAAGAGCCTGGCGATCGACAACCTGTTCGTCATCGCCACCGTCTTCGCCTACCTCGCCATCCCGCGCGAGCACCAGCACCGTGCGCTGTTCTGGGGGGTGCTCGGCGTCATCGTCCTCCGCGCCATCATGATCGGGCTCGGCGCGGCCCTGGTCTCCCAATTCGACTGGGTGCTGTACATCTTCGCCGCCTTCCTGGTCGCCACCGGCGTCAGGATGCTCTGGTGGGATGGCGGACATCCCGACCTGGCGGACAATCCCGTGTTGAAACGCGTCCGCCCTTGGCTTCCGGTGACCGACCGGATGCATGGCGGCAAATTCCTTGTCCGGCAGGCGGATCCGAAAACCGGGCGGCCCGTCACCTTCATCACGCCGCTGTTTCTGGCGCTGCTCGTCATCGAAATCGCCGATGTCATCTTCGCCGTCGACTCGGTACCGGCGGTCTTCGCGATCACGACGGACCCGTACCTCGTCTATACCTCCAATATCTTCGCGATTCTCGGCCTGCGCGCCCTCTACTTCGCACTGGCCGCGGTGATGCACCGCTTCGCCTATCTGAAGCAGGCGCTCGCCCTGCTTTTGGTGTTCGTCGGCTCGAAGGTCTTCGTGGCGGACCTGCTCGGCTGGGCCAAGTTTCCGGCCGAATGGTCCCTCGCCATCACCTTTGCGATCCTGGGGGCAGGCGTCCTCTACTCCGTTTGGCGGACCCGCGATGCGCCAAGTCCCTCGCCGGGGTTGGGAGGATGACAGGGAATCGCTCGTCTTGCGGGGCAAGCGCACCGGCGCGCCAGCGTCGCGAGACTTTCACGAAGAAAAAGGGCGACGAACCACCCGGTTGCCGCACCGAACAGGACAAGAACTGGAGACAAACAGGATGGTAGTTCGCGCACTGGAACGGTTCATTCGCCACGAGGCATCGGGCGGGATGATTCTCATCCTGGCGGCGGTTCTGGCGCTCGTTCTCGACAACTCGCCGCTGGCCTGGCTCTACGACTCGCTTCTGAACACGCCGGCTGTCCTGCAAGTCGGCGCGCTCGAGCTCCGCAAGCCGCTTCTGTTGTGGATCAACGATGGCCTGATGGCGGTGTTCTTCCTGTTGGTCGGGCTGGAGATCAAGCGCGAAATGATCCGTGGCGAACTGTCGTCGGCGCGCCAGGTCATGCTGCCCGGAATTGCGGCAATCGGCGGCATGGCCGTTCCGGCACTGATCTATACGGCGGTGACGTCGGGACATCCGGACCTCGGGGCCGGCTGGGCGATCCCCGCGGCGACCGACATTGCATTTGCGCTCGGTGTGCTGGCGCTGCTCGGTAGCCGCGTGCCGCTCTCCCTCAAGGTCTTCCTTTTGTCAATCGCTGTCGTTGATGATCTCGGTGCCATCGTCATCATCGCGCTGTTCTACACCAGCGATCTTTCCACCACGATGCTGATTGGCGCGGCAGCGTCCATCGTCGCTCTGGCCGTGCTCAATCGCCTGAACGTGCGGTCAATAACGCCTTATGTGCTGGTCGGCGTGGTGATGTGGGTGTTCGTTCTCAAGTCGGGAGTGCACGCTACGCTGGCCGGTGTCGTCCTCGCCTTTGCCATTCCGATTGGCAGGGAGGCCGGCGATCGTTCGTCCCCGCTCGAGCGGCTGGAGCACAGGCTGACGCCGTGGGTCGCCTATGGCATCATGCCGGTCTTCGCCTTCGCCAATGCCGGCGTGTCGCTGGCGGGGCTCAGCCTCAGCTCGTTCCTGCATCCGCTCCCGCTCGGCATCCTTCTCGGCCTGTTCCTCGGCAAGCAGTTGGGCCTCCTTGCCGCCGTCTGGCTGGCGGTGAAGGCAGGGTGGGCGCGCTTGCCCGACGGCGCCGGCTGGAAGCAGATCTACGGCGTTGCCTGTCTGGCCGGCGTCGGCTTCACCATGAGCCTGTTCATCGGGACTCTCGCCTTCGATGGAGCCGCCGAAGCAGGGCAGGTGCGGATCGGCGTCCTTGCCGGATCACTTTTGTCGGCGCTGGTCGGGTACGGTGTCATCCGCCTGACGAGTTCCCGCAGCGGCTCACTGATGCCGGCTGACGCACAACACGCTGCCCGCCCGGCCGCTGCGGCGGGCAGTACCGTCGAGGGAGGGGTCAGGCCATGACAGATCAGGTGGATGTCGTGATCATCGGCGCCGGAACAGCCGGCCTTTCAGCCCTGCGCGAGGTGCGCCGGCAGACGGATGATTTCCTGCTGATCAACGCGGGCGACTGGGGGACGACCTGTGCCGCGCGCGGCTGCATGCCCTCCAAGGCGCTGATCGAAGCGGCCAATGCCTTTCACCGCCGGCACGACTTCGCAGCTTTCGGGCTGACGGGCGCTGACGGTGTGCGCGCTGACATTCCCGCCGTTCTGGCCCGTGTGCGCTCCCTGCGCGACGGCTTCGTGAAGGGGCCGGAAGCGGTGCCGGGCAAGCTCGGCAGCCGCGCCCTGTCTGGCCGCGCCCGCCTGCTTGGACCTAGCCGTGTTGCGGTGGAGGGACGCGAGATCACTGCGCGGCGGATCATTCTGGCCCCCGGTAGCCGCCCTGCGGTGCCGAAAGCCTGGGCACATTTAGGCGACAGAATCCTCACCACCGACACGCTGTTCGAGCAAACGGACCTGCCGCGCCGCATCGCCGTTGTCGGCATGGGTGCGATCGGCGTTGAGATGGCGCAGGCACTGTCGCGGCTGGGAGTCGAGGTGGCCGGGTTCGACGCCGTCGAAGCTCTCGCCGGGCTGAGCGACCCGGAGGTGACGCAGGCCTTGCGCACGGCGCTTGAACGTGAGTTTCCGCTCTATCTGGGTGCCCCGGCGGAATTGTCCGAAAGCGAGAATGGCGTCACTGTCAGCAGTGAGGCGGGTCACTTCGCTGCCGATGCAGTCTTGGCGGCGATGGGACGGCGACCGAATATCGACGACATCGGGCTCGACACGCTCGGAGTGGAGCTTGACGACAAAGGTGCGCCCCCGGTTGATCCGACTACCCTGCAGATCGCAAATCTCCCGGTGTGGATGGCGGGCGACGCCAACGGCCATCTGGCGCTGCTGCACGAGGCCGCGGACGAGGGCCATATCGCCGGCCGCAACGCCACTGCCGATGCGACAAGAGCCTATTGCCGCCGCACCGAGTTGGTCATCGTCTTTGCCGCGCCCCAAGTGGCGCGGATAGGCGCTCGGTTGGCCGAGCTGGACCGAGGCAGCACGGCCGTTGGCCGCGCGGATTTCAGCCGACAGGCCCGTGCTCGGATCGCCGAGCGGGCGGAAGGGCTGATGCGCATCTATGCCGACGCTGCCACGGGCAAGTTGATGGGGGCCGAAATGTGCGTGCCCGCTGCCGAGCACATGGCGCATCTGCTTGCGCTGGCGATGCATCAGGGGCTCAGCGTTCACGACATGCTAGCCATGCCCTTCTATCACCCGGTGCTGGAGGAGGGCCTGCGCAACACGCTGCGTGACCTCGCGCGGAAGGTCCGGGGCGGCGGCCGGTTTGACTTGTCGGACTGCCCAGCTGTGGGTTTCGACGCGCTGGACTGAGCCGGCGAAGCGCCCGCATCGGAGCAGATATGATCGGCGAAACACGGGGGTCGGCTGCTACGGCAGATGTTTCCCGAGATATGGGCTGGTGTCCTGCGCCCGTCCGGGCGCGGCGTCAGTGCGGGCGGGGCATTCCGGACTTTGGTGGAAAAGAGTGCATCTTGCCGAAATGAAGGTGCGTGGGCTGTCGGGGCCGAGCGCGTCGACCATAGCGGCGACGGGAGAAACGCGTCAGAACTTCCCCTATGCGTCCCTGACCATGCGCCGGACGCGGCCACCGGGCCAGCAACGCACGTATCGCTTTGAGAATATTATACAATTTTGGAGCGGGCGATGGGATTCGAACCCACGACCCCAACCTTGGCAAGGTTGTGCTCTACCCCTGAGCTACACCCGCTCACGCGGTCCGCAACGGACCATTGCGGGCTTATATCGTTCCTGCCGCCGCCCTTGCAACACCGTTTGTCGCGGCTTGTGAAGGCGGAGATCAGCGAATATGCCTTTGGAGATCGCCCCACCACCGGGAAAGACCAAAAATGCCGGCGACTCCCGACGATCTTGCCGCCTTTCTCCGCGACCTCGGGATGGAGACCACCACCGTCACCCATCCCCCGCTGCATACCGTCGAGGAAAGCCAGGCGCTGCGCGGCGAGATTCCCGGCGCCCACACCAAGAACCTGTTCCTCAAGGACAAGAAGGACGCGCTTTTCCTGGTGGTGGCGCCGGAGGACGCGGCGATCGACCTGAAGCGCCTGCACCAGCGGATCGGCGCGGCCGGGCGCCTGTCCTTCGGCCGGGCGGAGCTTCTCGCGCGACGTGCTTGGCGTGTCGCCCGGCTCGGTGACGCCTTTCGGCCTGATCAACGACGATCCGCCGCGAGTGACGGTCGTCCTCGACGTCGTACTGATGGCGAACGAAGCGGTTAACTGCCATCCGCTGGTGAATACCGCCACGACCACGATCCGTAGCGTCGACCTCCTCGCCTTCATCCGGGCGACCGGCCACGAGCCGCGAACGGTCGCCGTCGGCGAGGCGGGCCCGCCGACCCTGATTGTAAAAGCGGGCCCAACGCGCCATCTTTACACCTGAAAACCTCATATTCGCGCAGCCCTTCGCGCCAACCGAACACACAGGGATGACGATGAGCACCGTATTCACCGGAGGCACCAGCCCCGAACCCGCCGTCGCCGGCGGCGACGACCTTGTTGTCGAGACCACGACGCAGACCTTCGCCCGCGACGTCCTCGAAGCGTCGCGGCAGCAGCCCGTCCTGGTCGACTTCTGGGCGCCATGGTGCGGGCCATGCCGCACCCTCGGCCCAACGATCGAAAAGGCCGTGCGGGCGGCCAAGGGGGCGGTGAAGCTGGTCAAGATGAACATCGACGAGCATCCCGGCGGTGGCGGGCCAGCTCGGCATCCAGTCGATTCCGGCGGTCATCGCCTTCTCCAACGGCCAGCCGGTCGACGGCTTCGTCGGCGCGCTGCCGGAAAGCCAGGTGAAGGAGTTCATCGCCCGCGTCGCCGGCCCGGCCGGGCCGTCCGACGACGAGGAGCTGGTAGCCGAGGGGCAAGCGCTTCTTGCGGCCGGCGACACCGCCGGCGCCGCGGACCGCTTCGCCGCTGCGCTGAAGGGGGCGCCCGATTCGGTGCCGGCCATCGCCGGTCTTGCGCGCTGCCTGCTTGCCACCGGCGAGGTGGAGCGCGCCCGCCAGACGCTCGACATGCTGCCGGAATCGGCGGCAAGCGACCCGAAGGTCTCGGCGGTGCGGGCCCAGCTCGATCTCGCAACCCAGACGGCGGGGCTTGGCGACCAGTCGTCGCTGGAAGCGCAGATTGCCGCCAATCCGAAGGATTTCCAGGCCCATTTCGATCTCGCCCTCCTGCTCAATGCCAAGGGCGATCGGGAAGGCGCGGCGGACCACCTCCTTGAAATCCTCGCCAAGGACCGTAATTGGCAGGAGGATAAGGCGCGCAAGCAACTGCTTCAGTTCTTCGAGGCTTGGGGGCCTATGGACGAAGCGACGCTTGCCGGGCGCCGGCGACTGTCATCGATGCTTTTCGCCTGAGGGATTCCGTGAAGGCTGGCAACTGCGCCTATGGGTGTCCGGACGATCTGCCGGCAATCATTCCGGTATTTCCCCTGCCGGCCGCTCTGCTCCTGCCCCGCGCAGAAATGCCGCTCAACATCTTCGAGCCGCGCTACGTGGCGATGGTCGACGCCGCGCTCGCCGGCGACCGCGTCATCGGCATGATCCAGCCCGACGAAACCCGGGCCCCCTGCACGCTCGGCCCCTCGCTCTGCGGGGTCGGCTGCGCCGGGCGCATCACCGCCTTCTCCGAGACCGGCGACGGCCGCTACATGGTGACGCTGACCGGCGTTGCCCGCTTTGCCGTCATCGAGGAGGTGATGGCACCGACCCTGTTCCGCCAGTGCCGGGTGACCGCGGTTCCCTATGCGGACGATTTCGCGCCGCAATGCGAAGAGGCCGTCGACCGCGCGGCGGTGATCAAGACCTTCCGCGCCTATCTCGACGCCCACAACCTCGAGGCGGACTGGGAGAGCGTTCACCGAGCCACCAACGAGACGCTGATCAATGCGCTCGCGATGATGGCGCCGTTCGGCAACGCCGAAAAGCAGGCGCTGCTCGAGGCACCGGACCTCAGGACCCGGGCCGAGACACTGGTCGCGTTGACCGAGATGGCGCTCGCCCGCGAGCCGGGTGGCTCAGGGCAATCGCTGCAATAGGATGGCGGACATGACCGACGCCGGCCGCACCGCCGGGAAGATCGACCCGCGGCTTCTTGAGATCCTCGTCTGCCCGTTGACCAAGACGACGCTTGAATACGATGTCGAGGCCCAGGAGCTGATCAGCCGGGCGGCGAAGCTCGCCTACCCGATCCGCGACGGCATTCCGATCATGCTGCCCGACGAGGCGCGGCCGCTCGACGACTGAGGGCGTCGTCAGGCCAGCACCGACTGACGGGTCTTAGATCGCCTCGCCTTTGAGAAGGCGCGGCAGGTCGCCGCCGCTTCCGGCCGCCTCGCGGATGAACAGGCGCTTCAGCCCCGGCAGGCGGTCGACGATGCCGAGGCCGATGTCGCGCACCGCCCGATGGCCGGGATGTCGTTGGAAAACAGCCGGTTGAGCACGTCGGTGGTGGCGCCCATCTGCACCGTGTCGAAGCGGCGCCAGCTCTGGTAGCGCTCGAGCACCGCCGTCGAGCCGATATCGAGGCCGAGCCGGTCGGCCTCGACGATGGTCTCGGCGAGCGCGGCGACGTCGCGGAAGCCGAGATTGAGGCCCTGGCCGGCGATCGGGTGGATGCCGTGGGCGGCATCGCCGGCAAGCGCGAAGCGCGGCCTGACGAACGACCGCGCCAAGCGTCAGCCCGAGCGGAAAGGCGCGCGGCTGGCCCTCGACTCGATGGCGCCGAGCTGGTGGCCGAAGCGCTGCTCCAGCTCAAGCTCGAACACGTCCGGGTCGCCGCTTGACCAGGCGGTCGGCGGTGTCGGCCTGCGCTCCGTCCACACCAGCGAGGAGCGGTTGCCCTTGAGCGGCAGGATGGCGAAGGGGCCGGCGGGCAGGAAATGCTCGCTCGCGCGACCCTTGTGCGGGCGCTCATGGGCGACGGTGCGCGACGATGCCTGACTGGCCGTAGGACCAGTGGACCGTGCTGATGCCGGCGAGGCGACGAAGCCGCGAGCGAACGCCGTCGGCGGCGACGAGCAGCCGCGCCGTGGATCCGCGCCGCCGTGCGAGCTGCACGGTCACGGCGTTGGCGTCCGACCGTCGAAGTCGCCGCACGGCTCCGGTGCGACGATCGTCGCGCCGGCCTCCGCGGCGGCGCCGCGAAGCGCACCGACCATCGTCGCGTTCGTCACCATATGGGCGAAGGGCTGGCCGTCCTCCGACCTTGCCGCCGAAGGTGAGGAAGACCGGCCGCACCGCATCGCCGGTGCGGCTGTCGGTGATCACCATTTCGGTGATCGGCTGGGCGCTCGGGCGCGATCTCGTCCCACACGCCGAGCCGAACCAGCATGCGCCGTCCCGCCGCGGCGACCGCCGATGCGCGGGTGTCACGCGCCGCAGCCTCCGGCGGCGCGGCGTCGACGAGCGTCACCTCGAGCGCGGGCAGCGCCCGCCGCAGCGCCAAGGCAAGCGACAGACCGACATGGCCGCCGCCGGCGACCACGATGTCGGCTTCTGCGTCACCTTGATCCGGATCCTCGCGCCATCCTCGTCGTCCGTCCGCTTGACACGTCTCGGCCGGACTGGTCGAACGGAGCACTCCCGGGGGCAAGGCGGGACGTCCATGCCGAGCGCGATCGAAACTCTCCTTTCCATACTCGACCTCGAACCGCTCGAACACAACCTGTTCCGTGGCCGCAGCCCGCAGGTCGGCTGGCAGCGCGTGTTCGGCGGCCAGGTGATCGGCCAGGCGCTGGTCGCCGCGCAGCGCACCGTCGAGGCGGCCGCTTCGTGCATTCGCTGCATGGCTATTTCATGCGGCCCGGCGACCCGGCGGTTCCCATCATCTACGAGGTCGACCGCATCCGCGACGGCGGCAGCTTCACCACACGCCGCGTCGTCGCCATCCAGCACGGCCAGGCGATCTTCTCCCTGTCGGCATCGTTCCAGGTGGCCGAGCCCGGCCTCGACCACCAGATGCCGATGCCCGACGGCGTGCCGCAGCCGGAAGACGCTCCTGAGCGAGAAGGAGCTGATCAAGCGCTTCATCGACAAGGCGCCGGAACAGGTGCGCCGCTACTGGGAACGCGAACGGCCGATCGAGATGAGGCCGGTGATCGCTGATGCATTATCTCACGCGCGAGAAGCTCCCGCCCGAGTCAGAAATCTGGATCCGGGCGACCGGACCGGCTGCCGGACGACCGCGCCATCCAGGCCGCGGTGCTCGCCTATATCTCCGACATGACGTTGCTCGACACCTCGCTCTTCGCCCACGGCGCGTTCGGTCTTCGACCGAGAGATGCAGGTGGCCAGCCTCGACCATTCGATGTGGTTCCACCGGCCGTTCCGCGCTCGACGACTGGCTGCTCTATGCGCAGGACAGCCCGAGTCGGCTCCGGCGCGCGCGGCTTCACCCGCGGCATGCCTGTTCCAGCCGTGACGGCACGCTGGTCGCCTCGGTTGCCCAGGAAGGGCTGATCCGGCAACGGCGGGCTGACTAATCCCTGTTCGCATCGATTTTTTGCCAATAATTTGGCCAGCTGTCGGCGTTCGGCAGCCGGACGCGCGCCCGCGAGTTCTGAAATTACGTTTTGATTCAGTACGTTGCGTGCCGCGATGGCAATCTGGCACAGAGCTTGAATGTCGGCATTGGTCACATCGGCGGCGACGTCGTAGGCGCGGCCGGATGATGGCTTCTGAGTCGCGCGCGGGCACCGCGAAGGCTATGGGAAAGGGACATGAAAATCGTGATGGCGATCATCAAGCCGTTCAAGCTCGACGAGGTGCGCGACGCACTCACGGCCGTCGGCGTCCAGGGCCTGACCGTCACCGAGGTCAAGGGCTATGGCCGGCAGAAGGGCCATACCGAGATCTATCGCGGCGCCGAATATGCCGTCAGCTTCCTGCCGAAGCTGAAGATCGAGGTCGCGGTCGCCGACCGACCTGGCCGACAAGGTCGTCGACGCGATCGCAGGCGCCGCCAAGACCGGCCAGATCGGCGACGGCAAGATCTTCGTCTACAGCATCGACCAGGCGGTGCGCATCCGCACCGGCGAAACCGACACGGACGCGCTTTGAGGCGGACGCCACGATCAGGCCGGCGCCGGGCCCCGGGTCCGGCCGGCCGACGCTCTTGAAAGATGCCTCATGCGGTGCGGCATGTTTGCCTACGGCAATTGCTATATTCTCTAGCCAACGCTTCCTTGCAGACATCACTGCCCATGCGCGCTCCTCCGGGCGTGGCGAGTGGCGCATTTTCGCGTCGAATGCCCAATTGGCATGCGGCTTGAATTGCGACGGCGCTCCCAAAGCGATCAAAAAGAGCGCAAACGATGCGCAAAACGGAGGCAACGCGATGCAGGGACAGTCGGTCGGAGGCGATCTCTTCTTCGTCCTGATGGGGGCGATCCTGGTCTTCGCCATGCATGGCGGCTTCGCGTTTCTCGAAGTCGGCACGGTCCGCCACAAGAACCAGGTCAATGCGCTGGTCAAGATTCTGGTCGATTTCGCCATCTCGACGACCGCCTATTTCCTCGTCGGCTACGCGATCGCCTATGGCGTGGGCTTCTTCTGTCGGCGCCGAAAACGCTGATGGGCGGCGCGCGACTACGGTCCGCAGGGCCTCTCGCTGGTCAAGTTCTTCTTCCTGGCGACCTTCGCCGCGGCGGTCCCGGCCATCATCTCCGGCGGCATCGCCGAGCGCATGAAATTCCTGCCGCAATGCATCGCCTCGGCACTGCTGGTGGCGCTGCTCTATCCGCTCTTCGAGGGCTTCGTCTGGGGCGGCGCTTACGGCGGCCAGGACTGGTTGGCGGCCGAGCTCGGCGCGCCTTTCCATGATTTCGCCGGCTCGGTGGTGGTTCACGCGGTGGGAGCAATACGTAACTGAACGGTGTGCACAA
>CAVQBS010000033.1:0-12265 GCA_963710805.1 uncultured Alphaproteobacteria bacterium
AGTCCCCAAGGTCAACGGTGGGACGGCAAGCGCTGCGTGCCAAGGGCGCCGGCGCCGAAGCCTACGCCGGCGCCCGGGCTTACCCCGGTACCGGGGCACATCATCTGTCCGACCGGAACAGTATGGCATCCGCCCAGCCAGCAGTGCATTGAACCACCCGAGTAGGTGAGAAAGCCTTCTGTAGCGAAACGATGAGCCGGGCGCGAAGCAGCGCGAACGCCTCTGGCCGATCTTCGTGACGGCCCGTGCACTCCTCGACCGACGCCACCTGATACCTGGCTGCAGGTCTTCGCCGTCCGCCTCTGAGGATTATCTCGGGGGTCTTCATGACCTTGCATGAAGCGAGGATGCTCTGGGAATTATTCCGCGCAAGGCCGGCTGGGCGGTTTTGGCTGGACCCCCGCGACGGGGACGGCCAGTTCCAGCCTTCGAGGAAGGTGAGGACGCGGGGCGCTGCCATTGCGATCGGCTCCGGTTTCGGCGGCAAATCCAGCACAGCGTCCGCCGACTGTCGCGTCGGTCATTGCACCCGCCGGCGATCCGGCGAATCATACAGCTCGGCGGGGCGTAACTTTGAGACCCCGAATGGAGACCGAGATGATCAAATCAACGCCGGGCAACGGCCGGGGGCGGCGTCGTGCTGCGCTTGCGCGCGGTGGCGGTCTGATATTGCTCCTCACCGGGCTTGCGGCCTGCCAGGGAGGTTCCGATGATCAAGAAGGTGAGGCGGGCTCGCAGCCGTCGGCGAGTGGAATGGTGGCGGCCGAGCGCGTGGCGAATTGCGCCGGATTTACCTCTGAGGCCGCGGCCCAATTTCTCGACGTGCCGGCTGGCGAAATCAAGGACGAGAGCGCCGACATCTACGACAAGCTCCGCAGCTGCAGTTTCGCGAGTTCCACCGACGACACCAAACGCGTGACCTTCTCGCTCCGGCGAGACGATACGATCGAGGAAGCAGCCGACGAGATGGCTCAATTCCGCGAGCACCTGGGTGTCGCCGACAAGGCACTCGGTGGCGAGGGCGGCGCGACTTCGAACGCTGCCCCCTACGAAGAGATTTCCGACCTCGGCGACGAGGCTGTGTGGGCCAGCGTGAACGGGACGCTCAATGTCCGCGAGGGCAATATCTCGTTACAGGTGGAGTTCCCGGAAGACCGCGGAGAGAAGGAGCGACTTGCCGCCTTGGTGATCGCCGGTTTGCACTAGGCATACCCCGAAATCGGCTCCGGGCCGGGCACGACGCTCCCGGTCTCGGGCCACGTTTTTGGCTTTGGCCCAGTCCCATCGAGTGACGCGATGATTGGGTTGCTCCTCGCGGGATGATGGCCGTCGAGTGATGAGCGGGATGGTGCGCAAGGGTCGGGACTACTCCAAGCCGCTGACCCGCTTGTAGACGTGCGTCATGAACGCCATGGCGAAAAGCGGTGTGAGCAGGTTGAGGATCGGCACCGCGAGGAAGAGTGCGATCACGAGGCCCCCGACGAACACGGTGATGCCGTTGGCACGCCGGACCTCCCGTGCCTGCTGCCGGCTAAGAAAGCGGCGTGCCGACGCCTCGAAATATTCCCGTCCGATCAGATAGCCGTTGCCCACGAAGAAGGCGATCAGGTTGACACCCGGAACAAGAAGCAACACCAAGGCTATCAGATTGACAACCACTGCAACGCCGGCAAAAAGCACAGCATCGACCAGCGCCTCTCCGATTGGAAGATCACGTCCCGGCGGATCGTCCGGATAGTGGGTGCGCTCGACGACGGCGGCGATTTCGTCGGTGAAGAGCCCCGCCACCAGCGCGGTTGCCGGCGCCACCAGGAAGGCGAGCCCGACGAGCAGTCCAAGTCCGGCGACGATCCCGACGACCGTCTCGATCCAGGGATAGCTCTGTATGTCGATCGCCCAGGAGAGGAGCGCCTCGAACCCCAGCCAGAATACGACGAGTACCGCGATTGTAAGTCCGAGCGATTTCCAAAGCACCGCGCGGAACGGCGGTGAGAAGATTTCCGAGAGCGCGAGCCGCGCGGCTGAAAACACTATGGCGCTCCGATCAATGCTCGGCCCTCGTCCGGCGTCGCCGTCCCATTACCTTCGCCCTTCCTGTTTCGAACCTGCAGATTCAGGCGTTCACCTAGCAGGTCGAATGGATGAGGCCACCGACGGGCACCGTGTCGCGGAGGTGGTTGTAGCGCACCACCGCTTCCTTGGTCCCAAGCATATGAAAGTCGATGTCGTTGTCGACAAACAGCGCCAGCGTTTCGGGACAGACCTGCAGGCGTTCCCATATGCCCTTCGACAGCACCATGGCTTTGGCACCATGATCGATCAATTCCTGTACATCGGCAGGCTGAATACCGGGGCTGTGGCGCGTGCCCGTTTCCCGCCAATTCCAAGCGCGGGCGCCGCCGGGAAAAAGCTTCGCCTCCTTGAAAGGCGGATACCCATCAACCTCCAGCCGGCCCCATCGATCATGCGGCTGACGGCATGGCCGCCGATGCGTCCCTGTTGCCGCTCCCAGTATTTCACCGCGTTTGGGTGAGGTAAGACCCGTCCGCTCCTTCTTCAGTTGTACAGACTGGGGAGTCGGTGGACAGGTGTTCGGCTCTGTCAACCGCGAGAAGCGGCGGCCGTCAGCCTCCGGAGCCGCCCGCTAACATCGCTAACGCTCTAACATTCACCGGGGAATGGAGGCCGTCCGCCAATGTTAGCATGTTAGCGGTGTTAGCGCCCCTTACTAGCCACGCCGTGAACTCATGAATGTGCCAGCCATCCGCAGAGCTGAGTCCGCTTTGTGATGTTCCTCGGAAGTCACCGAGGGCCGACAGCGCTTCCGGAATGCGCCAAAAGCTGTCATTCAGCGGCTATCTTTTGCCCTGGAGCTGCTTCGTGCCACCAGCCGCGGGGTGACGACGAAGTGTTCGGCCGCCGTGCGGCCCTTGATCCGCTCAATGAGGAGGCGGGCGGATTGGAGACCTAGGACCTGGCCGGACTGATCGATACTGGTCAGCGCGTTCTGGGCGAGATCGCAATAAGAGGTGTTGTCATAGCCGACGATGGCGATTTCGCCGGGCACAGCAAGCCCGAGCTCGCACGCCACGCTCAGCACCTCTAGCGCCACAAAGTCGGTCCAGCAGAAGAGCGCCTCCGGCCGCTGCCGGGACTGCAGCAGGTGATGGGCGGCGACCTGGATGTCGCGCGCCGTGTCTGGAGCCACGACAACCCGGATGTGGCGCGACAGGCCGACCTCCTTCATTGCCGCACGATAGCCGCGTTCGCGGAGGGCGAAGGTGACGCCTTCATAGGGCGAAGGAAAATCGAGCGACAAACAGGCGATGTCACGATAGCCGGCGTCGTGCAGATGGCGAACGACAAGCCGCCCGCCGAGTTCGTCGTCGTTGTTGACTGTGTCGAAGCCTTTCTCTCCCGGAAGATGGAGACCGACGGTCACCATCGGTATGTGGTCGGCGATCCGTTCGAGTCCAGCCGTCGAAATGCGTGGAGCGATAAGGATGAGGCCATCCATTTGGCGGTCGATCATGGCATCGACAAGCGCGTGCTCGGTCGTCGGCGCGGACTCGCCGACACCGAGCAGCGGCTGGTATTGCGTCCGCACCAGCGCCTCGTTAATGCCGGCCATGATGTCGGCGAAGAACGGATTACGCAGGTCGGGCAGCAAGACACCGAGCGTATAGGTCTGGCCGCGCATGCCGCGCGCCGCGGCGTGCGGCCGGTAGCCAAGCCGCTCCATCGAGGCCTGCACCTTGGTCCGCAGTGCATCGCTGACGCCATAGGCATCGCGCAGGACCTTCGACACCGCCGCCACCGAAACTCCTGCGTCTTCCGCGACGTTGCGGATGGTCACGCGGCCATTCTTCTTGCGGCTGGCCATCGAACAATCACCTCCCGTGGTTGCCTAGCAGGAACCGAGCGCCTGGTCGATTGCGCCAGGTTCGCCTTGGGCGTGCGGCCGCGAGCGATGTCTCGCTTGCAACGGAGCCCGCGTCAAGGCATGTGTAGAACGGTCTACGTATAACGATATACAAGACGCTCCGTCATCGGAATGTTTCAGTCGGGACGTTAGGGAGGAATCGGATGAATGAGGCTGCGCCGGTCCGCGCGGCACTGGGCCGATGCATGCGGATTTCGCCTGGACGGCCGAGATGATCCGGCCGATGGCGGATGAGGGCGTCGGCACGCCCGGCTCCTTCCTGCGCAAGACGCTTCGAGATCTCGGCTCCGAGCGGCTCTGAGACGCTGCGGATCAGCGCACTCGGCCTCTACCGCGCCTTCATCAACGGCGTGCGCGTCGGCGACGACCTGCTGACGCCTGGCTGGACAGCTACGACAAGCGCCTCTCCTACCAGACCTACGACGTCGGCGCGCTGCTGAAGCCGGGGCCGAACACCATCGACATCTGGCTCGCCGACGGCTGGTACCGCTCGCAGATGATGTGGGGCAAGGACCCGATCTTCAACACTTGGGGCAGCGAGATCGCGGCGATCGCGGAACTGCGACAGGGGCCGGACGCCGACGCCCCGATCCTGGTCAAGTCCGACGACACGCTGGTCGAGCGGCCAGCTGCCGGTCCGCAAGTCCGGCATCTATTTCGGCGAGATCTACGATGCCCGGCTGGACGCGCTCGACGACCGATAGGGCAGCGAAGCGATCGCTTTCGATACGAGCGTGCTGGTGCCGCACGAGACCGAGCCGGTGCGCGAGCTTCCGCCCTTCCCGCCGGTTCTCACTGGAGGGACGGCGGAGGAGCGGACGATCCACGATTTCGGCCAGAACCTTGCCGGCTATGTCGCCTTCACGGTGAAGGGCGAAGCCGGCGCCCGCGTCATCGTCGAGCACTCCGAGATCATCGATCGCGACAACGATTTCGACAATCGCAACTACCGCACGGCCGAAGCGCGCATCACGTACATCCTCAAGGGCGAGGGTGAGGAGAACTATCGCCCGATCTTCACCTTCCAGGGTTTCCGCTATGCCCGGGTGACGATCGAAGGCGAGGCCGAGATCACCGCGATCGCCTCGGTGCCGATCAGTTCGGTGCAGACGCCGACGGCTGCTTTCACCTGCGGCCACGGGCTGGTCAACCGGCTGGTGCAGAACACCATCTGGTCGCAGCGCTCCAACTTCATCGAGGTGCCGACCGATTGCCCGCAGCGCGACGAGCGCCTCGGCTGGACCGGCGACGCGCAGGTCTTCGCCGCGACCGCCTGCTATCTGCACGATTCCAGACCGTTCCTGCGCAAATGGCTGCGCGACGTGATGGCCGATCAGCGCGAGGACGGCGCGATACCGCATGTCTCGCCCGATCCGACGCGCCTGCATCCCGAGAAGTATCCGGGCTTCTTCGGCTCGACCGGCTGGGGTGATGCGATCTGCGTCGTGCCCTGGGTGCTCTGGCAGCACTACGGCGACCGCGCGGTCCTGGAAGAGACGCTGCCGGCCATGGTCCGCTGGGTCGATTTCGTCTGGTCGATCAGCGACGGCCCGATCGTGCGCCCGCCACGCGGCCTGGGGCGAGCGCGGCTTCACCTTCGGCGACTGGCTGCAGCCCAAGGGGCCGAGCGAGAAGCCGCTGCCGACCATCGGCGACGACTGCCGCGGCGACGACTCTACCTCTACATTTCCTCAGTGCTGACCGCCAAGGCGGCGCGTGTCCTCGGCAACGAAGCCGTTGCGCAGCGCATGATCGAGCGGGCAGTGCCGGTGAAGGAGGCTTTCGCCCGCGAGTTCATCACCCCGTCAGGACGTCTCGTCTATGACGACCAGACGTCCTATGCGCTGGCGATCCTCAACGACCTCATTCCGGACGATCTGCTTCCCGCGGCGATTGACTATTTCAAGGCCACCATCGCGCGCACCGACGGCCGGATCGGCACCGGGTTCATCGGGACGCCGGCGCTGCTACCCGCGCTTGTGAAAATCGGTGAGGCCGAACTGGCCGCTCATCTACAAGCAGTATCAGGCCGGCTTCTACGGACTGTCGACCGCCGGCAACGTCGTGCTGTTCGTCGCTCGTGACGGTGGTCGTCGTGCCCGCTGTCGATCTTCTTCAATCGCCGCGAGGTCGAGCGATGAGGTCGGTGCAGCGATATCTGATCGGCGGTGCGGCGATCCTCGTTTCGATCTTCGTCTTCATCGTTCCCTTCGCCTTCATCGTGGTCAACGCCCTGAAGGACGCACGAGGAAGCGGCGGAGCGCTCGTTCGCCCTGCCGACCGCCTGGCACCTCTTGGACAATCTCGTCGAGGTGATCCAGACGCGCGACTACATGCTGGTGACGGCCTTCATCAACTCGATCATCCTCACCGTGGCGAGCGTTGCACTGCTGGTGATCCTGGGCGCCATGGTCGGCTTCGTCTTGCAGCGGCGGCCGTCAGGCCTGGGCGCAGACGTCGCCAACTTCTTCGTGCTCGCCGGCCTCATCATGCCGCCGGCGGTGGTGCCCACCATCTGGCTGCTGCAGGACCTCGGCCTGTTCAAGACCCTGCACGGCATGATCCTGATCGAGGTGGCCTACGGGCTGAGCTTCAGCGTCCTTCTGTTCCGCGCCTTCGTGGCGACGATACCGCGCGAACTGGACGAGGCCGCGATCATGGACGGGTGCGGCCCCTTGCGGCTCTTCTTCCAGATCATCCTGCCGCTGCTCAGGCCGGTGGTGATCACCGTGATCGTCGTTCAGTCGGTCACCATCTTCAACGACTTCACCAATCCGCTCTACTATCTGCCGGGCAAGCAGAACGCGACGGTTCAGCTGACCCTCTTCAATTTCCAGAGCCAGTTCAACACGTCCTACAATCTGCTCTTCATGAACATCCTGCTGATCACGATCCCGCCGCTGATCGTCTTCCTGTTCCTCAACCGGCAGATCGTCGCCGGGATGACGGCCGGCGCGGTCAAGGGTTGACCAAAAAGGCGGGTACCGGCGACGGCTTTGGGGTCGAGGGCCGACAACGCGCCGCTGATCGGTCGCGGCGGGCGCGAGTTCATCCCGGCTTCCATGCCACGGTGTTTCAAAGCCGCGACCGGTGAACCAAGCGCTCCGCGCGCGACGGGTGTCGGCTTTGCGCTCATTCCCGGACGTCGTTCAGACTCAAGAAGGCTTCAGGATTGCGCCAAAAGCTGACATCTGTCGTCTGCTGGCCGGCAGGTGCTCACCGCGCTGCGATTTCGAGCACCAGCTTGCGCCGGATCGCAGTCGGGAAGTCGGCCAGATCGTCGACGGGCAGAACGAAGGCGCCGGGGCCGCCGATCACTTCGTCGCGGTAATAGGCGTGGACGTCGCCGGGGCTCGATCCGAACATGGCGGCGAACGGTCCGTAAGGATTGGTCTCAGGCAGGTCCACCGACAGGCCGTTGATGGTGATGCCCTCGCGGAGGACCTGTTCGCGTGCCCGGGCGATCGGCGGACCGTCGTCGCCGATCCCGTCACCCGACATGTCGATCGTCCTGCGGGTGGACCGCAGCCCGCTCGAGCGGAACAGCTGCGCGCAGAACAGAAGGCCGCTCGACAGCGCCGTGTGCGAACCACGGCCACCCATCGCCATCGGGGCAGCAGCGAGACGGCGGGTGAAGTCAGCGATGTCCCGCCCGTCGGCGAGCACCGTCCACGGCACTACGACAACCTGGTCGTCGTGCCCTGCCCACTCGATATAGGTCACGGCAACCCGGCCAAGCGCGCCGGAGAGAATCGCCGCGGCGACGTCACGCTGCCGGAACGCGTCGACATAGCCGTCGCGTTGCAGACGCAGTTCGCTCATGCTCATCGAACCGGACACGTCGGCGGCGAGGACCAGTTGCAGGTCGACTTCGATCGCCTGCCCGGCATGAACCTCTACGGCCAGTCCGCCCAAGAAGAGCGCAGCCAATCGGAGGAAGCAACGAACCGCTGTCACGTCGACGCCTCGCCTTGAGGGCCGGAGAAGCGTTTTGCTCCGCCGGCTCCCGGACGCATATGCGTCGCGGCGACCGCAAACCTTCAGACAGCGTTGATATCTCCTTGAGGAGGCCGTGGTTTTTGTCACGGGGACAATCGGCTATAGTGCGCCCAAGGCCCTGCAAGGGGAGGTCGTGTTGCTTTGCGCATTCGAGGATTTCGTCCTCGACACCGACCGCCGCGAACTTCGCCGGGGCGGCGCGCCGGTAGCCGTCGAGCCGCAGGTCTTCGACCTGATTGCCTTTCTTGTCGCCAACCGCCACAGGGTGGTCAGCCGCGACGATGTGTTGGCGGCGGTCTGGCACGGCCGCATCGTTTCAGAATCGACGCTCACCACGCGGATCAACGCGGCCCGCCGCGCGCTCGGCGACGACGGCGAGGCTCAGCGTCTGATCCGTACGATCTATGGCCGGGGATTCCGTTTTGGCGGCGATCTCGTCCGGCTTCCGACGCATCACGACCGACGCCCCGATCGGAACGAGCCGGCGATCGCGGTCTTGCCGTTCGATGACCTGTCAGGCGACCTGCAGCTCGATTCGTGCGCAGCCAGCATTACTGAAGGCCTAATGGCCGCGCTTTCCAGACTTCCAACCTTGTCGGTGATCGCCGGCAACCAGACGGATTCCGTCACGGCGACCAGACTCGGCATGCGGCAGGTCGCGGGGTCGCTTGGCGTTCGTTATGTGCTCACGGGAAGCGTCCAGGGATCGGCGCAGCATCGGCGCGTCACGGCCAAGCTTTTCGATAGTGCTACGGGCAATTGCGTCTGGTCCAACCGCTATGACTATGGCGCCGAGGACATTTTCGCGCAGCAGGATGACATCGTCAGAAGGGCCCTGATCGAAGTCTGCGCCAAGCTCACGTCCGGCGATCATGCCCACGTCGACGCAGACACACGCAACTTGGACGCCTGGCTCCTATACGGTCAGGCCTTTGAGGAATGGTGCAGGTTTGAGCGTGTTGCCAACTTCCGCGCGCGCGCACTCTTTCAAAAAGCGCATGAGGCGGATCCGAAGTGGCCGAGCCCTCTGGCGGGATTGTCGGCGACGTACCGGGAGGCGGCGATTCGGAGGTGGGGTGGATCGTTTGAAAGCAATTTGGAGACTGCTGCTGAGCTTGCAGAGAGGGCGGTTGCCGCGGGTCCGGACAATGCGACCGCCCAAGTTCATCTCGCAAACGTTCGAATGCAGATGGGTCGAATTCGAGGAAGCCGTCACGATCTTCGAGGAGGCGGTCGAGCTCGCTCCGTGTGATTACTTTCCGCTTACCTCTTTCGCGCACGCCTTGTCGAGAATTCGGCGAAGAGATGGGCGCACTTGCCCTCTTCGCACGCTCGAAGAAGACCTGTCCTGTCCCCCTTGGGGCAAATCTGGCGAATGAGGCTTTTGTGCTGCACCTCCTAGGTCGCCGCGAGCAGGCGATCAAAGTCTTGAATGAGGCCATCGATCGTTGCGACATTACGGATGCGCGGGTGCAACTCGCCGCAGCGTATTTCGAGAGCGACCGGCAGGAAGAGGCGCGCTCCGAGATTGTTCTTGTCCTCGCCCGCCAGCCCGATGCAACGATCGGAGAGTACACTCGAAACCTGCCATTCCCCAATCACCAGCGGCGGGACTGGTATCAGGATCTTCTGCGCGGCGCCGGACTTCCGGATCAATTCTGATCGTGCGCAGACAGCGGGTAGTCTACCAACTCATCGGGTCGGGCTGGCGGCGATCCGGCTGCCGTTAACCTCATCGGATTTCTGCAAGGTCAGCTGAAGTGCACCCTGCGAACGCGCGACGAGCCGCCCCGGCGCCGCCGCTGCACCGGGGTGCGCAAAAGCGAACGCCAGCGGCGCATGGGAGCTTGCGTCCCAGCGATATCGCCTTGGGGGTCAACAACCGACCTATGGGCGCCCGCGACGAGTGTCCGCGTTTGAGTTCAATTCTGACATCGCCAGTGCGGCGCAGGACTCGCAAATACGCCATCAGGGGACGCTCGCGACGGGTCTTCCCAAGTCAGGAGGTATTCTCTGGTCGGTGAGTGGACATTCCGGTGAGCCGCATGCGGCCGTGACGGACCAGGTCGCATGCCGGACGGCACGCAGACCACCCGGCAGCAGGATTATGCGCAAGTCGATCATAAAACGGCAGGGTTGAGTGAGGCCTGCCCTGGCGGTTTCCTGCAAACGGGCTCCGGTCCGCAACGCATCCTTAACCGAGCACGCGATCGACGCTTGCGGGAAATCGCCGGTAGGCGCGTTTCTGGTCGAAGGCCTATTCTGAGTTTCAAGGTCGGTGGACGAAGCTTGACCGGATGCCCGGCGTCCGCGGCCCGGAAGTCGGGCATCCGTCGACAAGCGGGATCGCCGCCGGGCCCAGGGAGGATTGCGATGCCTGTGCCGAACATTCTTTACGTTTCCGACGAAGCCGGGCTTCGCGAGGCGATCTTCCAGATCTCCGATGATTTCGCCAACGGGGTCGACAATGGCCCCTACACCATCAACATCACCGGCGACATCGACCTCACCCAGTCGCTGCCGATGATCCGCAGCCTGGTGACCGACCCGGCCGCGCCACAGATCACCATCAACGGCGATCACCATACCGTCGACGCGCAGGATAGCGGTCGGGTGTTCTTCGTCGAGAGCGGCACGGTCGCCATCAACGACGTGACGATCGACAACGCGGTGGCCCAGGGTGGCAATGGTGGCAACGGCAGCGGTGGTGGCGGCGGCGGCCTTGGGGCCGGCGCAGCCGTGTTCGTCAATGATGGCGCGGTGGCGACCTTGACCGACGTGGTCGTCGGGGACGCGGTCGCGGCCGGCGGTCGCGGTGGTATCGGCGGTGCTGCAGGGAGCACTGCCGGCGGTGGAGGCGGTGGGCTTGGCGGAGATGGCGGCGCCGCCCTCGGCGCCGACGCGGGCGGCGGCGGCGGCGGTTACATGGGCGACGGCGGTTCGGGCAGCGCCGGCTTCGACAGCAACGGTGGCCCCGGCGGCGGCGGCGGCGGCGAATTCGGCCGCGGCGGTGGAGGCGGTGGGTCTGGCGGAGGGGGCGGCGGCGGCCAAACTGGCGGCGGCGGCGAAGGGGGCAACGCAGGCGGTGGCGGCGGCGGTGCCTTGCTGAACGGCAAGTCGGGAGACGACGGAGGTGCCGGCGGCGGCAACGAAGGCGGCAACGGGGCCGCCCAGGACGATGGCGGTGACGCCAAGGCGTCGCTCGGCGGCGGCGGCGGTGGTGGTGTTGACGGGTCGGGCGGGGAGGGCGCGGCGTCCGGCGGCGGTGGCGGAGGTGGACCTGAGGGGGCGGGTGGTCAGGGCGGCCTCGGCGGCGGCGGCGGCGGCGACTACGGCGGCGGCAGCTACAGCTTCTTCGGCAGCTTCGGCGGCGACGGCGGCTCGGGTGTCGGCGCCGATGGTGGTGGCGGCGCGGCGCTCGGCGGCGCCGTCTTCGTCGCCTACGGCGGCACCCTGATCATGAATGACGGAGGCTTCACCGGCGCCTATGCCGTCACCGGCGGCGTCGGAGGCGACCACACGGGCGGTGCCGAGGACGGCAAGGCGCAGGGCAAAGTAATGTTCCTGCAAGCCCCCAACACGATGGTGACGCTCGCCGTCGCGGGCGGACACGGCTCGACGATTTCCGGTAGCGATGCCATCGCCGGCAAGGGCGCGATCACCAAGGACGGCGACGGCACGCTTCTCATCACGGGTGACAACCCCAATTTCACGGGCAGCGTCACCGTAGCGGCCGGCCTCCTGCAGATCGACCACGGATCGATCGGGACGGCGGCCGCTACCGTCAAGGCCGGCGCCACCCTAGGCGGCACCGGCACGGTCGGTGCCACCGAGGTCGATAGCGGCGGGGCACTCTCCCCCGGCGCCAGCGCGGGCGTGCTGCACACCGGCAATCTCGAGTTCCACGCCGCGTCCCGCTTCGTCGTCGAGATCGTCGGCAACAGGCTTGGAGGCGTCCCCAACGACCAAGTGGCAGTCAAGGGCACCGTCGATCTCGGCGGCGCCGTTCTCGATGCTTCCCTGATCGGCGGCTTCAAGCCGTCGGTCGGCGACAAATTCGAGATCGTCGCCAACAATGGCCATGATCCCGTGTTCAGCACCTTCCAGAACCTCGCCGAAGGTGCGCACCTGCTCATCGACAACCGCGCCTTCACCATCACCTACCATGGCGGCAGCCACCACGCCGACGTGGTGCTCACCGCGACCGCCGCTACGATCATCGGCACCAGCGGCAGCGACGACCTGGTCGACGCCTCCCATACGGTCGCCGGCCAGCCGTTGCCCACCGACGGTGATGACCTGATCAAGGGCAAGGGGGGCGAC
>CAVQBS010000034.1:0-72339 GCA_963710805.1 uncultured Alphaproteobacteria bacterium
GGGAACTTCGTATAAACAATTGATAAGACCAAGACTTTCGTCGTATAGAGACCGGTCATCCCACAATATCACCCATATAATTTTCGTGGATTGCGAAGGAATTCAGGCTCCCGCGCATCGGCTGCCGATGGCCCGGGAAATACGAGCCCTGCCGGAGCTTCGGCACGCGCAGGTTCAGCGTTCCAAGCCGCGTCTTGAGCTCACGGTCCCGATAACCGTTGCGCCAGGTCAACCGCCCGTCGCCAGGACGCCCGCAGGCCTGCGGCATGAGCCGTCGTCAGGGCTGCACGCGTCTTCAGGCTCGGCACTGCCTCGAGAAACCGCACTACCTCGTCGGCACTCAGCACTACCGGCAGCTTGCGCGGCTCCCGAGCATATGGGATCCGCTCGGGGATCTCGTCATGACCGAGCGTGACACCATAGAAGAACCGCAGAGCGCAGACCGTCTGGTTCAGAGCGGGCCACGAGATGCCAGTGGATCAACAACGACAATGTTCAGCCGATCCAGGATTTGGCGACTTTGAACGACATCGACGTTTCCGTGGCGATCCGCGGCAAGGCCAAGGCGGTGACACTGGTGCCGGAGGGCAAGAGTCTCAAGTTTCAGCAGAAGGCGGGCCGGGTGACCTTCACGGTGCCTGAGCTCATCGGACACCGCATGGTGGAGATCGCCTATTAGGATGACAGCCACAGCACAACGCGCGTCCCACGCGTCGAGGCTGGCTTCATCCTTTTCGCGCGCCCGGTTCAAGCGTACCGGCGATCTGTCGGGCGATCTCATCTTGGACGGCGAAGACATCCTTCAATTCGCGGATCGTAATGCTCGGCCCAGACATAGGCCTGTCCGCAGATCGGTCAGCTGGACATTCACGCGCAACTGATCGGCGAGCTTGCGGATGCTGCCTTCAAAGCCATAGTCGACGCCCTGGTCTCGCGCGATCTCAAACAGCTGGCTCGAATCGACTTCGCGGTGAACCGGCCCATGACCGACAGCCAGCGGTATTTGGTGAGCGCGGCGACGATATCCTCGGTCATTCCGCGCGCCAGCGAGATCGCATTTCCGTCGTCGCCAAGATCGGCAATCGGCAAAATCGCGATGGTCGGCTTGGTCGTGCCGGGGGCTGCCGGAGCCGGTGCGGGCGCCGTTTCGTGATCCGGGGGCGGCGCGGGCTTGCGAATGTCCTGCAGGAGTCGCTTGGTTTCCGGGTCGGGCTCGACCCCGAGCTCGACCGAAAGGATCGTCGCACAGGTCGTGTACTGCTTCAGAGCCGCCGCGCGTTGTCCGGTGTCGGCAAAGATCCGACGCCGGAGGCAGTGTCGTTCCTCGACGAGGTTGTGGGATCGAAGGAGCAGCCGGTGGTGCTGTTCGCCCTCGAATGGTGCGAATTCTCGTGGTCGATCCGCAAGATGTTCGCCGAGATGGACATCCCCTACCGCTCGGTCGACCTCAATTCGGTGGAATACCAGGACGGCAACCGCGGCGGCGACATCCGCGCCGCGCTCCGCGAACGAAATTGCCACCCCGACCATTCCGCAGATTTTCGTCGGCGGCGAGCATATCGGCGGCTGCACGGAGACCCTCGACGCCTTCAACCAGGGACGCCTGCAGGACCTTTTGGTCAAGAACGGCATCGCGTTCAAGGCGAAGAAAGTCGACGCCTACTCCTACCTCCCGAAGTGGGTCCACCCAAGACACGAGGGGCCCCAACCCACGTCAAATCCACGATGACGGTTTTGACCAAATCAGACCGTGAACAGGGGTTGGACCACTTCGGCTATTGGCGCTTCTCGGAAGCGTGGTGGCGACTAGATGGGTCCGATTTTCAGACGCTGATCGGACGTGGGGGAGAAGGCTCCGGACGTCGCGTCTTGACCCAACGCCGACCGCCGGTCACCGTGGCCGAGGCAGCGAAACGGAGGTTTCTTACTATGTCGGGCTGTCCCGCAGGTACTGGTGGACGAATGCGATCGCCATGCTGCCCTCGCCGACCGCCGATGCGACACGCTTGACCGGGCCAAAACGTACGTCCCCGCAGGCGAAGATGCCCGAGACGCTGGTTTCGAGCAGGTAGGGATCGCGGTCCTCTTTCCATTTCCCGACCTTCATCAGGTCGGCGCCGGTGAGAATGTATCCGCGTGCGTCGCGCTCGATTTCGGGCGGCAACCAGTCAGTTTCCGCATCAGCGCCGATGAACACGAACAGTCCACTGCATTCCTCTCGCCGCACCGAATTGGTGTTGCGATCGAGGAGGTCGATGGCCGAGAGGTTGGCTTCGCCATGGACGGCCTGGACTTCGGATCGCAATGCGACGCGGATGTTCGATTTGCCTCGGATCTGGCGGATCAGATATTTCGACATGCTCTTTTCAAGGGACTCGCCGCGCACCACCAGGGTCACGGTTCGCGCGTGATTGGCAAAGAACATCGCGGCCTGACCGGCCGAGTTGCCCGCCCCGATCAAATGCACGTCGAGCCCGTGGGTGATGCTCGCTTCGCTTCGTGCCGCGCCATAGTAGATGCCCTTGCCGATCAGCCGCTCGAAACCGTCGAGCGCAAGGCGCCGCCAACTGACGCCGGTGGCAATGATGACGGTCCGCGCCTGCAATACCTCGTCGCCGTCCAGAAAAATGGTGCGCGAGTTCGGATCGATGCGCACGATAGACCGCGAGACCAGAATCTCCGCTCCAAGACGGCGGGCCTGCCGAAGGGCCCGGCTCGCAAGTTCGTCGCCGGAGATTCCGCTCGGAAAGCCGAGATAATTCTCTATCCGCGATGAGGTCTCGGCCTGCCCACCGGGCGCCTCGCGTTCGACCACTACGGTGCGCAACCCCTCCGAAGCGCCGTAGACGGCGGCGGCAAGGCCCGCGGGTCCACCGCCGATGATGACGGTGTCATACTCCCTGCGGAATGGTGTCGTTTGAAGGCCAAGCAATTGGGCCAGTTCCCTCGGCTGCGGCCTGACCAGCGTGGTTCCCTCGACCAAGCGAAGCGAGGGGCAATCCTTCTCCGTCGGCAGTGGCCCGGGCCACCGCTCCCGCAGGTTGGGATCGTCCGGCGTGATCCAGTCGAAAGTGATCTGATTGCGCACGAGGAAGCGGCGCAGCTCGAGGCAAGCGCCGTCCCAACGCTTGCCGACAAGCAGGACACGGGCCTTGCGCGGCTCCGCCGCGATCCCCTGCAACCCGCCGATGCGCTCGCGGGCAAGGTCGCCAACGGATCTGGCCAACTCTGACGATTCACCAGCGGCGGCATAATAATGCCGAGCATCCACCTTGAGGACGCGGGACGGCTCGCTCGCACGGCAGCTGCTTTGAAACTGGGTGCCGTAAACAAGCGGCACTTCACCGAAGATCTTGCCGGCCGCCCGCATGCCGATCTTGCGCTCGATTCCGTCGATACGCTTGATGACCTCGAATGCCCCGCTGAGCACCACGTAAAGCGCGGGCTCTTCGCCTTCGTGGACAGCGTATTCCCCGGTGTTGAGATGGATGTCGGCCGCCCCTCGGCCGAGGTCCGACAGAGCCGCGTCGGAAAGGGAGGAGAAGAACGGGATGGCGGCGAGTTCCGCATTCGTCAGCATGGCCGGACCTCAATAGGAAGGTTTTGCTTCATCGCGGCTCGCGACGCCAAGCGCCTCGTCGAAAGCAAGAACCCGTTGCCGCATGTTAGGATAATACAAGTACGAGAAGCTAGATACTGCTGGTGCGGCTACGGCGCGCCGTGCAGGGGCGTTCTCGGCTGAACGCCTTGCGGCCCGGATCAGGCCGGAGTTTCATTTCGCCCCTCTCAACATTGTTGCGGCAGTGCCGTTTCTGGCTGTCCAGCGACGATTTGAAGTACTTCACGATGTCCGGAGGTGACGCTTTTCGGAAGCGGTGAGCGAGAGGCCAAGATGGTTACCCGGCTGCCCCCGTACGGCTCACAGCCCGACCATGCGGCGCTGCTCGGGGTCAAGCTGTCGGCGCACCTCGGGGCCGAGATACCGGGTCCAGTCGGTCTGGCGCTGGCGTCCCGCCCGCGTGTAGTAGACATGCACCGCGCGGCGGCGGGCGCCGCTGGTGTTCCGCGAGGCCGCATGCAGCACGTGCGCGTCGAACACCACCACACTGCCGGCGCGAGCCGAGATCTGGACAAGTCGCGGGTCGTCATCGCCGGTCAGTTCGGCGGTGGTGTGGGTGCCGGGCACGAAGCGGGTGGCACCGTTGGCAGGGGCGATGTCGTCGATGGCCCACAGGCTGTTGACGACGACCGGCCCCTCCGGCCCGACCGGTCCCTCGTCACGGTGAAGCGTCTGCTGCCCCTGGTCCTTGAGCGGTTCGAGGGAATTCATGGAGCTCAGGATGCAGTCTTCGCCGAGCACGGCCGTGACGACCTCGAAGACCGGCGAGCGGCGCATGAGGCCGCGAAACCAGGCGTCCTTGCCCACCAGCACCGACGCCCAGTTGAACTCCGTCGAGCGGCGCATGAGTTCTGCCCCGGCGGCGCCACTCGAGATATCGATCATCGGCTTGTCGACGTACGGATCGAAGGTCTCGTAGAGATGGTCGAGCAGCTGGCGTGCCCGGGATAGCTCGGCGGCGTCGAGAACATCCTCGAAGAGGGTTAGACCGGTGGCCTGGAGCTCGGCAAGGCGGGCGCTGGTATCCATGGGGGCTCCTTCTCGGGACAGTCTCGGTGGAAGAGCCGCCGAAGCGGTCAAAGCAGCGAGTCAAGCAGCGAGAAGCCTCCGTCGACGACCAGGTTGTGGCCGGTAATGAACGAGGCGGCAGGCGACGCCAGAAAGACGATGGCCGCCTGAATGTCGGAAGGCTGGCCGAGCCTTCGAACCGGAGTCCGGCGCACAAGCGCTTCACGCGTCGCGGCGCCGAGCAGGTTCGCCGTCCGCTCGGTCTCCATCATCCCCGGACTGATGGCGTTCACAGTCACTCCGTGCGGGCCGAGGAGCGTCGCCAGATGCCGGGTCAGGCCGAGCAGGCCAGCCTTGCTGGTGCCATAGGACGGGAGATCGAAGGACTCGGCATCGGGATAGAGCGAGCGGTCGGGGGCCAAGGTTCCGTAGACCGACGCGACATTGATGATCCGGCCATTGCCGGCTTTCACCATCGGCGGCGCAAAGACCTGGCAGAGGCGAAAGGCTGCGTGCAGATTGACGTCCAGGAACTCTGTCCCAGTCTTCCCGCGCGACGGCGTCCCAGGGTTGACGGTCGCTTGTCCCGGCATTGTTGACCAGGATGCCGATGGCTCCGATCTCGTGCGCAAGATGCTCAACGTCGCCTTCCCTGGTCACGTCGGCGGAGATCGAGACCGACGAAAACCCCTGGGCGTCGAGAAGATCGGCGGTCTCCGCCAATGGCCCGGCTCTCCGCCCGACGAGACAGACCCTGGCGCCGGCTGCAGCGAGCCCGACGGCGATCGCCTTGCCGAGGCCCGTGCCTGCACCTGTCACCAGTGCGGTCTGCCCCTCGAGGATGTTGGCGGATGGCAGCACCGCGGCGCTCAGTGCGAAGCCTGGGCCGCGGCGCGTTGCTTCGCCTGGCCCGGAATGTCTATGCCGACGCGGTCGCTCCAGGCCGCCAGAAGACGATTCGTGATGGGTCCGGGCCTGCCATTGGCAACGACGCGGCCGTGAGCGCGGGTGATCGGCAGGAGGCAGTAGGATGTTGCTGTCGCGAACGCTTCGTCGGCGGTCCCGAGATCGTAAGGCCAGAGTGCCTCTTCACGAACGGTCAGCCCGAGTTCCCGGGCGAGGTCCATGACCACGGCGCGGCTGATGCCGGCAAGCGCGCTCTCGGTGGTCGGGGTGCGGAGGATCCCGTCACGCACGACGAAGAGATTCCAGCCGGTCCCCTCCGCCAGGCGGCCGCTCAAGTCCAGGAGCAGTGGAGCCGCGCCCGCTTCCATGTCGGCGGCTTCGCGCTCGGCGATTGCCTGGTAGAGGCGGTTGCGGTGCTTCACCCGGGCGTCGAGCGTCTGCGACGACTGCTGACGAACATGCGGATACACCACCGATATGCCGCTTTCGTACGAGGCCGCGAAGCGATGAAAGGGCAGGCGAATTGGATGGAGCAGCAGCGTGAAGTCCTCGTAGGCGTGGCCGGGTTCCCGGTAGTAGCCGAAGATGCCCCGCGTCACGTCGAGCTTGAGGAGGAGTTCATCCTCGGGCGCGAACGCATCGGCGTTGCGCGTCGCGAGTTCCGCGAGAAGCGCGGCAAGGTCAATGGCCGGATCGATCGCGATGCGCGCCACGCGGCAGGAATCAGCGAACCGGGCTAGGTGCCTCTCGACTTCGTAGGGCTGGCGGCGGAAGGTCCGAAGCGTCTCGGTGATCGTCTCGCCGTACATCAGGCCCGAATCGAACAGCGAGACCTTGGCCTCCGAAGCGGGTACCCAGTCGCCATGGACATAGCAGAGGGGTTCCATTGTCTCTCCTCTCATCGCCGCAGCCGTGACAGACGCCGCACGCTGTCCTCGACAACCACGTAGTTGTCCTCGACCCGGACGCCGCCTCGCAGATCCGCGGAATAGGCGGCGGGTTCGATGGCAAGCACGTCTCCCACCTCGAACACCTCGTCGCTGTCAGTGACGATCCAAGGCGCTTCGTGCGGCCGGATCCCGATGCCGTGACCGGTAAGGTGGAAATAATCCCCGGCGGCCGGCTGCCATGCGGACTGGTGCGCCCGGAGCGCCGCATCGAGGTCCGCGACGCGGACACCCGGGCGGATCGTCTCCGCGAGATCGAGCGCCTCGCTCGTCACGCGGATGGCGTCGCGGAGGCGCGGGCTCGGATCACCGATCGGATAAGTGCGGCACATGTCGGCCCAGTAGCCACCGCGGTGTGGGAAGTAGTCGACGACGAACGAGTCGCCCGCGGCAAGGACGCGGGTGGTCGGCGGGCCGCCGGCCTCGCCGCCGCCCGGGCCGGCCATGAAGTCGCCGCCGAAGTCGACCGACGTGCCGGCTGCCGCTTCTACAGCGTCCCGGATGGCGTGGTAGACGTCGAGTTCCGTCACCCCCGGTCGGATTGCCTCGCCTGCAGCGGCGAGGGCGAGATCGGCGATCGCGACGTTGTGCTCGATGATGGCGAGCTCGTCCGCATCCTTTCGACGGCGGAGCCGGATGAGCAACCGTGCGATATCGACCGTTGCGGCGCCCGCGGTCATCAGGCCGGCGGCGATCCAGCCCGGCGCACCGAGCGTGTCGATGGCGACCGGCCGACCGTCGCGGGTGAGCGAAGCGAGCCATGGCGCCGCTGCCGCCGCGAGCTCTTCGTTGTGACGCACCTCGCGGTCGCGCCGAATCCCCGGCATCATGACCTGCTCGGTGGCGATCGATGCGGGCTCGCCATTCGCGAAGAGAAGCGCAATCGCGTCGTCGGATGTCACGATGAGCGCCGCCGGCCAGGTGTGCGCGGAGGTGCAGCCGACAGCCCAGCGAATGACGTCGGGCTCATGGAGGACGGTGGCGCCCGCCCCAATCTCCTCGAGGGCAAGCCGGAGTCTCTCCAGCCGGTGCCGGCATCCTTCGGGCGAGAGGTCCGGACAGGTCAGCGCCACCGGCTGTTCTCCTCAATAGCGATGAGAGACCAAACGCGTCGAAACATGTCAGTGCATGACCCAGCCGCCGTCGACCGTGATCGACTGGCCCGTGATGAAATCGGCGTCTCGTGAGGCGAGAAAGGCGACGACGCCGGCGATGTCGGCGGGCTCACCGCGTCGTTTGATCGCCTGCTGCTCGATCATCTTCCGGTCCAGCTCCGCGGCGTCGCCGTAGACGGCTTCGGCGGCGGTCCGGATGGCGCCGACGATGATCGTATTGACGGTGATCCCGTCCGGTCCCATCTCGCGCGCCAGCACCCGGCCCATGCCTTCAAGGGCGCTCTTAGACGTGGTGTAGTGGGCGTTGCCGGGGTATCCGAGCGGGCTGCGAACCGAGCCCATGGAGATGATCCGTCCGCGGCCCCTCGCCTGCATGAACGGATGGACGGCGCGGGTGCAGAGAAACGCTCCGGTGACGTTGGTGCGGAGCACCTGATCCCACTCCGCCGGCGCGAGCTCGTACCAGGGCGTCGCACCGGCGACCGATGCAGCCGCATTGTTGACGAGAACCGTCGGCCCGCCGAGCGTCTCGCTGACGGCGGCGACCATGGCGGCGACCTGTGCCTCCTCGGCGAGGTCGGCCGCCGCGGCCATGGCCTGTCCACCGCATTCTGCAATGCGCGTCACCACGGCTTCGGCGTCTGCTCTCGACGCTTCTGTGTGATAATTGATGGCAACGGCCGCGCCCTCGGCGGCAAGGCGCTCGGCGGTTGCCGCGCCGATGTTGCGGGCGGCTCCCGTCACCAGCGCGACCTCGCCCTGCAAGCGGCCTTCCTGCCCGACCTTCTCGGCCATTCAGTGAACCTCGGGTTTCAGATCCATGTCGGGACGCGGATCACCAGATCGTCCAGCCGCCATCGACGCGGATTTCCTGCCCGGTGATGAATGCCGCCTCGTCAGACGCGAGGAACCGGACCGCGTGCGCGATCTCCGCCGGCTCTCCGAAGCGACCGAGGGGCGTCATGTCGCACAGTCTGCGCTTCACGTCTTCGGAGAGGAGGCCGCGAGACTGGTCGGTGATGATCATGCCGGGGCTGACCGTGTTGACCGTGACGCGCCATTTCGCTGCCGCGACGGCGAGGTCGCGCGTGAGGTTGAGGATGGCGCCCTTCGAGGTGTGGTAGGCGGGCTGGCGAGTTCGGGCCGAGTTCGGGATCGTCAGGGAACGAGTCGTAGAGGGCCGGATTGAGGGCCAGCACACCGTAGACCGAACCGATATTGATGATCCGTCCCCACCGGCGATCGCGCATGAAAGGCAGCACGCCCTGGGCCATGAAGAACGCCGCGTCCACATTCGTCGCCATGACCCGTCGCCATGCGGCTTCGTCAGATTTCAGGAGCGGTGCGATGGACGAGATGCCGGCATTGTTGACGAGGATGTCGATGCGTCCGAACGTCCGGGCCGTCTCACCGACGACGCGCTCACGGTCCTCGGCGCTTGTGATGTCGGCCGTCATCGCGACGATGCGCCCCGGTTCCGGCGCGAGAGCGACGGTGTCGTCGAGCGGCTCCCGCCGCCGGCCGACGATCACGCAGCGCAGTCCGGTTTTTGCCAGCTCGACGGCGATGGCCTGGCCGATTCCGGTCCCCGCGCCGGTGACGATCGCAACGCGTTCCTGGTTCTCAGCCATCTGGCGACCCTGCTGTCCCGCAACCATCGCGGCAGACACGGCCGGCCGGCATCGCCTCGGTGCCGAGAAACTTCATGCGGCCTGCCGGCAAGGGCCAAACGGGGCCGCGATGATGCGGCCCCGCCCGGAATGCGGTTCAGTTGCTGCAGGAGTCCACATAGAGGTTTTTCTTGACCTCCGGGGTATCGATGTTCTCACGCGTCGCGACGACCATCGGCGGATGCGCCACGTCCTCGAGCGTGGAAGGATCGACCTCACCGCGCAGGATCTTGGTCACCAGTGTGACCGAGTTGTAGCCCTCCAGATAGGGAGACTGCACGACCAGAGCGTCGTAGACACCGGCCTTGAGATCCCGCACTTGCCCCGGATCGGCGTCGTAGGCGATGATCTTCACCTTCCCCTGCAGACCGGCACCGATGACGGCCGAGGAGGTCCCCACGGCGGCGTTGGAGTGTGTCGTGTAAATCCCCTTGAGGTCCGGGTTGGCCTGAAGGGCCGCCGAAACGATCTCGGCTGCCTTGTTCTGGTCACTGCCGGGATACTCCGTCGGCAGCACCTTGATGTCCGGATACTTCTCCTTGAGAACGGCAGTGAAGCCGTCGACCCGTTCCTGATTGGCAGCGACGCCCGGATCGAGCCCGACCACGAGCACCGTGCCCTTGCCACCGATCGCTTTCGCCATCGCCTCGGCGGCAAGACCGCCGGCGGCTACATTGTCCGTCCGGATATTCTGCAGGTCGACCGGCTTGGCGAGATTCCCGTCCACGGTGACGACCGGGATATGCTTGTTGTTGACGAGATCCTCGACGATCGTGATGAGCGCCGTCGGGTCCGTCGGCGCCAGCACCAGCCCATCCGGATCACGTTCGATCGCCGCCTGGAGGATGGGCATCTGCAGGGCGAGGTCCCACTGTGGCGGTCCGGCCCAGTGGAGGTCGACGCCGAGTTCCTTGGCGGCGTCGCGGGCGCCACACTCCATCGACGTGTAGAACGGAATACCGACAATGCCGGCAACGAACTCGATGCTCAAAGGCTTCTGAGCGAGCGCCGTCGATCCCGATGCGAGGGCCATCGTAAGGCCAAGGGCAATGGCTGCGCTGCCGGTGTAGCGTTTCGTTCGGTTGATCATTTCATTACCTCCGCTGTTCGAACGCCATTTCAAAAGACAAGGCCGACCAGGGCGTCTTCGCAGCTCTGCTGCTAGCTGAGCCGCTCGCGCCTCCGCTGGTCGATGAACACCGCGACGATCAGGATCGCGCCAACGACGATGAGTTGGTAGAAAGACGGCACGCCGAGGATCACCAGGCCGGTCCCCAGCACCACCGGGATGAGCGAGCCGACCATTGAGCCGGCGATCATCGCCCGCCCGCCGAAGAGGCTGGTCCCGCCGATGACGACCGCGGCGATGGCTGCCAGGGCTGTCGTCTGGTGGCCGCTGATATTGGTCGTCGCGAACCGGGTGAGGTCGAGGAGCGCCGCAACGCCGGCAAGCGCGCCCATAATGATGAAGAGGATCAGGATGTGCTTGGACGAGCGGATGCCGGCGCGTTCCGCGGCCTCGCGCGAGGATCCGATCGCCAGCGTATGGAGGCCGAAACGGGTCGAGTGCAGCGTGTACCAAAGCACCGCCGAGATCACCAGAACGATGGTCATCGGGTACGGAACGAGGCCGAAAAGCTTCTGCACGCCAAAGCCGGTTTGAATGACGCGCGGGACATAGGGGACATTGGTGCCGCTCGTCAGCACAAACGCCAGGCCGGTGCCAATCCCGAGGGTGCCGAGCGTCACGATGAAGGAGTTGATCCGCAGCCGGGTGACGAGAAGGCCGTTGACGACGCCGAACGCCGCGCCCGTAAACACGCCAGCCACACTGCCGACGACCAGCCCGAGGCCCAGGGTCGGATATTCGCCGATCCGGACCTCGTCGTAGCTGCCGGCGAGCGCCACCAGGACCTTGGCGGCGACCACCGAGGAGAGGACGACATTCGCCCCGATCGACAAGTCCAGTTCGCCGGCGCCCAGAACCAGGGTGATGCCGACAGCGAGCAGCATCGCGACCGAGACGTTGAGCGTCATCGTCGTAAGGTTGCTGATGCGGAAGAAGGCGCCGTTTGGCGACAAGACGCCGAAGATGACGATCAGCCCGAGGACGATGACGGCCATACCCAACGGCGTCGATTTGGGCCCGAGGAACCGGGACGACCACGGCCGTTGCCTGGGTTGCGTCGAGGCGGACTCGTGGGCTGCCTCGGTCATGCCGCCTCGGCCGCCTTTCCGCCGAGCATCATGGTGACGACATCGGTGAGGTTCAGGTCGGCGGCGGGCGTTATCGAGACTGTTCTGCCCTGCCGCATCACCGCGATCCGGTCGGCGAGGCTGAGCATCTTCGGAATGTCGTGGGAGATGACGACGACCGCGAGACCACGCGCCGCCGCCGACTTGATCGATTCGTAGACGATGCTGGTCTGCTTGGTGCCGAGGGCTGCGGTGGGCTCGTCCATCAAGATGGCGGCCTTCGCCCACATCACGGCCCGGGCCACGGCAATAGCCTGGCGCTGCCCGCCCGACAGGTCCCGCACGGGATTGTCGACGCTATGGAGGTTGATGCCGATGCCGAGGAGCGCCTCCCGCGCTGCGCTGCGCATCCGTCGCCGGTCGAGCGCAGCGGGCCATCCGCGGAACCGGCCTCCGACCAGAGGCTCCCTGCCAAGGAACATGTTCTCCGCGACCGAGAGGTCGGGCGCCAGGGCCAGATCCTGATAGACGGTCTCCACGCCAAGTGCCTGAGCATGACTGATCGACTGGATTCTTGTGGTCTCGCCCCAGAAGGTCAGCCGGCCCCCATCCGGCGCGAGGGCGCCGCAAATGATCTTGGTGAGGGTGGACTTGCCCGCCCCGTTGTCCCCGACCAGCGCAAGCACTTCGCCGGGACGCACCTGAAGGCTGGCGCCGGCAAGCGCCTGGACGTGGCCGAACCGTTTGACGATGTCGATCGCCTCGATGACAAAGTCGCCTGTGGCGGCCGCCTGTCCGGTGGGTGTGTCGCGATCAGCCAATTCGGGCTCCCACCTCGGTCCCCGGTGATTCAGAACCGGCGCGGGCTGCGGGAACTACGCGGACAGGCGCTTCGGTGACATATGGCACAAAGCCGTCGGGTCCGAAGAGGTTCCCCAATTCTGTCCGCCGCAGCACCGACGTTTGGTTCATGGAACGAAATATTTGTTTCACGCTCGCGCCATCCGCGTCAAGGGGATTATAGGCGGTTGGGCGCAAGCCGACCGATGCCTCATGCCACAGCCTTCGCATCGTCCTCTTCGGAATTGCTGGCTTCGCCGCGGAGCGTCCGGCGGATCTCATCGCAGGCGGTCATGAGGCTGGCGCAAATCGTCTGCCGGGCCTTCTCATCCAGCCGGGATGTCGGCGCGGAAAGGCTCATGGCTGCGATGGCGACATTGCGGCTGTCGAGGATCGGAGCGGCGATGCAGTAGGACCCTTCCTCGTTTTCGCCGATCTCGATGGCGTAACCAGTGGTCCGGATGATTTCGAGCTGTTCCATGAGCGCCGCTCGATCGACAATCGTGTTCTTGGTCAATCTCGGAAGCGTGTGCGGCAGCAGCACGTCAAGCTGGCTCCTCGGGCGAAACGCGAGGAAAACCTTGCCCAAGGCCGTGCTGTGCAGCGGATCGGTTGAACCGACGCTCGCCTGCATGCGCAACGATCGCTCGCTTTCCACCACATCGAGGTAAAACACCTCGCCGCCGGAGAGGACGCCCAGGTTCACCGTTTCGTTGAAGCGGCGACGCAGCTGTTTCATATACGGTGCGCAGGTCTGTCTGAGCGTTTCGTATGGGCTGCTCGCGTGAGACAGCCACCAAAGGCCTATCCCCGGGCGATAGCGGTCAGCTTCGGCGTCGTGCTCGATGAACCGCATGGTGGCAAGCGTGCGCAAATACCGGAAGACGGTGGTCTTCGGCAGCGCAGCACTGCGCACCAACTGGTTCAGCGTGGGCGGCTCGGAAGCCTCACAGACGAGTTGCAGAACCTGCATGGCCTTCAGGACAGGCTGGACGACATAGCGGACTTCGCCACCGTCGAGCTCGGCATCCGGGGCAACTGGAGTCATTAAATTCCTCCGGGAGAAACTCGCTTTTCTTGACACGAAACGGACAGCGATGAATGATGCCAGTCGAAGCACCTCGGGGCAAGCGCCGTGAACTGCAGTTTCAGCCGCTCGGCAGAGCGCATCCGACAGGCGTCGCAATTTCTGCCCGGCGGCGTCAGTAGCAACTTCCGTCTGGGTATCTCGCCGACGCCGCTCGTTTTCGATCGCGCCGAGGGTGCCTACCTCTACGACATCGATGGCAACCGGCTGATCGACTACTACCTCGGCATGGGGCCGATGATCCTGGGTCATCGGCCGGCCGTCGTCGTCGAAGCCGTTCGCGCCCAGTTGGAGCGCGGCATCCTGTTTGGTGGACAAAGCGAGATTGAGTTCGAAGCAGCCGAGCTGGTCTGCGGGATGCTCCCGTCGGCAGAGAAGGTGCGGTTCTCTTCTTCCGGCACCGAAGCCGTTCAAGCGGCACTTCGTCTCTGTCGGGCCGCGACCGGGCGCGGGGTGATCGTCAAGTTCGAAGGCCACTATCACGGCTGGCTGGACAACGTTCTGTGGAGCGTCGCGCCACCCCCCGATCTGATGGGCGATGAGCGGGCGCCGGTGCCCCAGCCGGGCACCCCGGGACAGGACGCCCTTGCCGGGGAGCGCGTCGAGGTCCTGTCATGGAACCGTTTGGATTTCCTTGAGGATCGGCTCGGCAGAGGCGACGTCGCCGCCGTCATCATGGAACCGGCCATGTGCAACGCCGGAGCGATGGCGCCGGAGGCCGGCTATCTCGAAGGTGTCCGCGAGGCTTGTCGGCGGGCAGGGACCGTCCTCATCTTCGACGAAGTCATCACCGGTTTTCGGGTTGGGCCGGGCGGCGTCCAGCAGAAGCTCGGCGTGACGCCGGACGTCACCATCTTTGGCAAGGCCGTCGCCAATGGATTCCCGGTCGCGGGATTGGCTGGCGCTGCACAGCTGATGGACCTCTTCGCCAGCGGCAAGGTCATGCACGGCGGCACCTACAATTCGCAGTCGATAGCGATGGCTGCCACGGTGGCGACGCTCAAGGCGCTGAAGGCCCCGGGAACCTACGAGACACTTGAGCGCTATGGCACACGGCTGATGCGTGGTGTCGAGGCGGCGTTTGCCGAGGCCGGAGTCGCTGCCACGGTCACCGGCTTCCCTCAAATCTTCCACGTCGGCTTTGGTCTCACCGAGCCACCCCGCAACTACCGCGACCTGCTCGCTTCCGACCGCGCCGGCTATGTGAAGCTCACCACCGGCTTGCTCGAACGCGGCGTCCGCATCCTCGAACGCGGCGCTTGGTTCATCTCGAGCGAGCACGATGATGGCGTGGCCGACGAGACATTGTTCGCCTTGAAAGGGGCGCTTGCCGGCTTGTGATCCTCTTCCGGTTGAGGGATGCCTACACTTTCTGCCCAAGAAGCAACCATGCCACCCAGAATCGCCGTCGCCTCCCTGATGCAGGAAAGCAATAGCTTCTCGCCGCTGCCGACCACGGTCGAGACGTTCGAGAGCTATTACGTTCTGCGTGGTGACGAGATTCTCTCTGGCTATGGCGGCGCCAGGACGGAGGTCCCGGGCTTTCTCGATGTGCTGGCGGCCGCCGGCGCGACGCCGATGCCGTTGCTCGCCGCCTACGCCGCGGCGAGCGGGACCGTCACGCGTCCGGCATTCGATGTCCTGGTCGGCGAAATCGAGGAGCGGCTGAAGGCCGCCGGCCGCATCGACGGTCTGCTGCTTGCCCTGCACGGTGCGCTGGTCGTCGAGGATCAGCCGGATGGCGACGGCGAGATCATCGAGCGCATGCGGGCCATCTTGCCGGACGATGTGCCGATCGGCGTCAGCCTCGACCTGCACGGCCATCTTACGCCGCTCATGCTCCAGCCCGGGGTCTTTCATATCGGCTACCGCGAATACCCCCACACCGAAATCTACGAGACCGGCGTCCGCACCGCGCGGCTGCTCCTCGATATTGTCGAGGGTCGGCGGCGCATGCCGGCGATGGCCCTCGCCAAGCGGCCGCTGATCGTGAGCCCGATCTGCACGCGTACGACCGACGGTCCTCTCCGCCCCGTCGTCGAGGAAGCACGGCGCATCGAGGAGATGGGCGAAGTCATCCACGCCGCGCTGTTTCCGGTGCAGCCCTGGATCGATGTGCCGGACCTCGGCTTTGCCGCTCTGGTCTGCGCGGATAACGCAGACAGGGCCGCAGATGCAGCGGAGAAACTGGTGGAGATGACCTGGCAGCGCCGCGAGGACTTCTTTCCCGATCTCACGCCGCTCGACGAAGCCATTCGCATCGGGCTGGAGAGCGAAGGACTGACCTTGGTCAGCGACGCGGGTGATGCCCCGACCGGCGGCTCTGCCGCCGACAGCGCTGCCGTTTTGAAGTCGCTCCTCGCCTGCGGGGCCGACAAGTCCGAGCGGCTTTCCTATCTGACCTTGTGCGACCCCCAAGCGGTGCGGGTTGCGACTGCAACCGGGACCGGCGCGACAGTCACACTCACGGTCGGCCATGCTTTCTCCAAGAACGACGGGACACCGGTCGAGATCACCGGAGTCGTCCAGTCGGTGTCCGACGGCACGTACCAAATAGACGATGGCGGTATGCATGGCCTCCAGCTGTCTATGGGGCCAAGCGCCGTCATCGCCATCGGCGCGATCCGGCTCCTCGTGCGCTCCCGGCCGTCGATGGAATGGGACAAGGCGATGTACACGTCCCAGGGACTTGAACTCGGTGACGCCGCACTTGTCTTCGTCAAATCGCCTTCGCATTTCCGGGCAAGCTTCGGTCCCGCTGCGACCCGGATCCTGGCCGCGAACACGCCCGGACCGACGGCGCCGGACATGCGCCGCATCCCCTTTACGAAGGTAACGCGACCGCTCTATCCACTCGACCCGATGTGACCGTCTTGGCCTCTACGGGAGCCATCGTCATGAAGCTATCCATGGTCGCCTCGCCGCCGACCGACGCCCGCCTCCGCGCATTGAAGCAGCTTGGCGCCGACTATGCAGTCCACTACGACATGCACGACCTGCCCGATGACCTGGAGGCGCTGTCGGCGATCCGCGACCGCTATGCGCGATTCGGACTGGCCTGGAAGGTGTCCGAGTCGGGACCGGCCATCGACCGGATCGTACTGGGCAAGGAAGGCGCCGCGGACCAGATCGAGCGCTACAAGCGGATCATCGGCCACCTCGGCCGTCTCGGTGTCGAGGTGATCGCCTATAATTTCATGCCGCAGGTCAGCGAGGACGCGATGGTTGTCCGCACGGCCTTCGATGCGTCGACGCGCGGCGGCGCTCGGACCAGCGGATTCCGGCTGAGCGACGTCAACGCCGGTACTCTGCCGCACAGCGAAATGCCGATCGCGCGCGAGCAGATGTGGGAAAACCTCGAGCGTTTTCTCAGGGCCGTGGTACCGGCCGCCGAAGTCGCCGGCGTGCGCCTCGCGATGCATCCGGACGACCCGCCCCTCTCGCCGCTCTGCGGCCTCGAGCGGATCATGAGCAGCGAGGCGAGCTTCGACAGGCTGTTGGCCATCTCTGCAAGCCCCTCGAACGCCATCACTTTCTGCATCGGCTGCTTCGCCGAGATGGGCGCCGACATCGTCGGACTGATCGAGCGATACCGCGCGCGGACGCCCTATGTACACGTCCGCGACATTGCCGGAACGGCCGATGACTTCATTGAAACGTTCCCGGACGACGGGCAGACGGACCTGGTAGCGGTGTTTCGCAAGCTTCAAGAGGTGGGGTTCGACGGCTACGTCCGCAGCGACCATGCACCCGCGCTCGCCACCGACGAGGGCGATAGCGACACCCCGGAAGGGTACGGCATGCAGGGGCATATCTTCGCGATGGGGTATCTGCGCGGTCTTGAGCGCGCGTCCGCGCCGGCGGCGTAGCGATGCCGACGAAGGCGTTCGACTACGTGGTGATCGGTGGCGGCAGCGCCGGCTGCACGGCCGCCTCGCGTCTAGTCGGCGAGTTCGGCGCCCGCGTGCTCCTGCTCGAGGCGGGAGGGGACTACGAGGACTGGATCCTGAAAGTGCCGGCCGGCTTCAGCAAGATCCTCGGCGGCACCAAATACCTCACGCAACATCAGACCGTGCCGCAGGAACAGCTTGGCGGCCGGGTCCAGATCATCCCGCAGGGAAAGGTGCTCGGTGGAGGCAGCAGCGTCAACGCGCAGGCCTACATGCGCGGCCGGGCCGCCGACTACGACATCTGGGGGGAGTTGGCGAAGACCGATCTGTGGTCATGGGAGAAGATCCTCCCGCACTTCACGCGGCTCGAAGCCAACCAGAAGTTCAGCAATCGCTTTCACGGCATCGACGGCCCCCTGCGGGTCTCCGATCCCGGCTTCGTCTGCGAGATGAGCCATGTCTACGTCAGAGCCGTGCAGGCACTGGGGCTTCCCTATACGCCGGACTTCAATCAGGGCAATCCCTCAGGCGTCGGCTACCTCCAGATGACTGCCGGCGGTGGCCGGCGGTGCAGCGCGGTCGATGCTTTTCTCCGGCCCTTGTCGGGAGACGACCGCCTGCAGGTGGTTACCGGCGCCCGGGTTCAGCGGATCCTGATCGAGAACCGGCGGGCCGTCGGCGTCGCGTATGTCCGCGACGGCGAGACGCAGATAGCGCATGCCGACGGCGAGGTGCTTCTTGCGGCCGGGGCTTTCATCTCGCCGCAGCTTCTGATGCTGTCCGGCGTCGGACCCGCCGCTCAGTTGCGCAGTTTCGATCTCCCCGTCGCCGTCGATCTGCCGGGCGTCGGCAAGAACCTCCAGGATCACGCGGGGGCACCAGTCATCGCATCCGCGCCCGGTCCTTACGGCTACCACCGCCAGGATCAGGGCATCCGCATGATCGCGAACGGCCTGGAGTATCTTCTCTTCGGCCGCGGCCGCATCGCCACCAATGGAGTCGAGGCCTGTTCCTTCCATGTCCCGGAGGACGGTACCGGCGATCCCGTCGTCCAGATCTACTGCGTTCCCAAGACCAGCTATGTCGACGAGGACGTGCGCGACGTGCCGGACCTCGATGGCGTGACGCTCCACGCGGTTCTGCTCCGGCCGCGCTCAGTCGGCTGGCTGCGTCTGCGCTCGACCGATCCCGCCGACCTGCCTCTGGTCAATCCGAACTACCTCGGGCATCCGGACGATGTGATGCATCTGCGGGAAGGGATGCGGGTTGCACGCCGGATCCTGGACACCAGCCCTCTCAAGGAAATTGTCCAGGGTGAAATTCTGCCGGGCGCGGCGGCGACGAGCGATGGAGCGCTGGACGAACATATCCGGCGCACGGTCAAGACCGACTATCACCCGGTCGGCACCTGCCGGATGGGCCATGATGCCGATCCCGAGGCAGTCGTCGGCGCCGACCTTCGGGTCCGCGGCATCGACGGTCTCCGCGTCATCGATGCCTCTGTGATGCCGAAGCTGGTGTCGGCCAACACCAACGCGCCGACCATTGCCATCGCCGATCGTGCTGTCTCGCTTATCCAGGGCAAGCAGTAGAATCGCCGGTCACCGGCATCATCGGGAATCGGCGGTCGCGTCGGAGGCCCTCAAGTGGTCGCTACCGCGCTGGCCTGGCGCTCGACGAAATCCACGATGGGCCGGATCTGGGCAAAGGACATCAGCGGTGGCGGGTGCTTGCCTTCGATGATGTCGAAGCTGAGATTCGGATGCCGCTCCGACACTTCGCGAAAGACCTCGCTGTTGAGATTGGGACTGTCGGCACCGTACAGAAAAAGACAATTGCATCGCAGCGAGGAAAGCTCGTCCAGATAGTTGAAGCCCGGCTTTGTTCCCGAGAGACTCCGTTGGTCCGCATCGTATCGATCCATAGCGAGCGGATCGCAACGGATTCTGAACTTGCCGTCCACGACGTGGAATCGTTGTTCCGTAAGGTAAGGTTCAAGATGAAGCGCGTCGGGATGCAGCGGGTGACGGCACGCCGCGAAATGCGCCTTCGCATCGGCCAGATTGTCGAATTCCGACCTGATGAGACTCATCATCCGTGATCGGACGCCGGGAGCCGGCGCCCTGTACAAAGGGATGTCGACGAAGGTCGCCGACTTCGGCGCATTCCGTGCCGCCAGCATGTAAATGAACAGAGCCATTCCGCCGAATGATGCCCCCAGCAGATGTGTCGAATCATCCGTGTAGCGTCGGACGAGCCGCGCAGTACAGTTCACGAACTCGACCCATTGATAGACGTCGGGTTGGCCGAAAAAAGTACTCCTGCCGTGGCCGATGAAATCAGGGGCAACGACCTCAAAACCAGCCGAATTCAGTGCTTCCGCCAGGAAGATGAACTCGGCTCCGGAGCAGGCGGCTTCGTGAAAGCATAACACCCTGCCCTTTTTCTCCCGACAGGGCCAGATTCGAACGGCCAATTCGCCTTGGCCCGCTGAAGTCTTGATCGGGAAGTATTCTATCTTTTCTTCGATCATTCTCTGTGTTGGTCCACGTGAATTTTCGCCTGCCCCCATCCTACTTGTCGCACGCTGGTCTCTCACCGAAAGTCGGGGGAGCCAGCGGTGTCCATAGGGCCCAGACTATCCTAGAGCGCGACCGGCGATGATGCGAGCGTCGTCAGCGCCGGGTCGCCGGCCCCGATGGGAAGTTCCCTTGCCAATGCAGGTCAGTCGCAGCAATGTTGCTGCGATCAACCCCTGTGAGGCAGGCACACCGGCCGGCGGATGCTGCGAAGACAAACGACTGTGTATTTCGATGAGCTGACCCGCAAGGTCGCCGCCCTCGGTGGACTGTTCAATGCACATCTGCATCTGGATCGGGCAGGCACCTATGCCGACACGCTGATGCTGCTGGACAAAAACGGAGGCGATGCCTCCCATCTTTCGCTTCCCCAGAAGCACGCCCTCATCCCGCTGGTTCACGCCAGTGACTGCTACGATCCGGATTTGCTCGAGGCGCGGGTCGAGCGTCATGTCGAGATGATGACCGAGGTTGGAACGACCCGCGCCGATACCGTCGTCGACGTCACCGCGGATCGCGTCGGGACGAGCGCTCTCGATCGGCTCATGCGGATCCGGGACCGTCATGCAAACCGCATCGATTTCCGCGTCGGCGCCTATTCACCTCTCGGCTTCCGGGATGACGAGCCGCATCGCTGGAGCCTTCTGGAGGAGGCGGCTGGCACAGCGGACTTCATCGGCTCTCTGCCGGAGCGGGACGACCGCGCCAACTACCCCGACCACATCGGTTTCGCCGAACACTGCCGCCGCATTCTTCAGCTGGCGGCCGGGCTGCAACGGCAGATCCACATCCATGTCGACCAGCAGAACCATGCCGATGAGGGTGGAACCGAATGCATCATCCGGCTGGTGCGGGAGCTTGGCCTTGGCCTCTCGATCGACGAGGAGCCGCGAATCTGGCTGGTTCATGTGATCTCGCCATCTGCCTACGACGAGGACCGCTTTGCCGCCGTCGTCGACGGTCTCGTCGAACTCAACATTGGCGTGATTTGCTGTCCGTCGGCGGCCCTCAGCATGAGACAGCTCCGCCCGATCACCGCACCGACCCACAATTCGATCGCACGGGTAATCGAAATGTTGGCTGCCGGGGTTCATGTCCGCATCGGGTCGGACAACGTCTGCGACATCACCTCCCCGGCCGGCACGATCGACCTGATCGACGAGGTCTTCGTCCTCAGCAACGCTGTTCGCTACTACGATCTCGGCGTCATGGCACGGATCGCCGCCGGCCAGCGACTGGATTCCCGCGAGCGGGCGCGGGTTGCGGCTCATCTCCGCCAGGATCGCGATGAGACAGCGCAGGCGGTCATGCGCGACCGCCGGTCCGAGGCCGGAGAGGCGTGAACGTGGCCGACACGACTGCCACCTTCGGGGAGGTGGCAACGCTCCTCCGCGACCGCGCCGCATCGCGAGGCGATGCCGTGGCGTTGGAGACCGTTGCCGGCGAAACGATTTCCTACGCCCGGCTCCACGACCGCGCCGGCCGCATCGCCACGGCCCTGGGCGCGGTCGCGCAGCCCAAGGGCGGCCGACCGCGCATCGGAATCGTCCTGCCAAACGGACCGGACATGGCGGTATCCCTCCTCGGGGTTTGCCTCATCGGCGCCGCGCTGCCGTTCAATCCGGCCTATACGGCCGCCGAGTTCGAGGCGTATTTTCACGAAACGGCCGTTGATCTCGTTCTGACCAGGGAAGGTAACGACGGACCGGCGGTGGCGGCCGCCGGACGGCTGGGGTTGCCCATTGCGTACCTTTCGAAGGATGGAGAGGGCATCGTCGGGGCAGACGGGGCGGGCGCAGCCCCTTCCCCGCCGGTCCAGACCGACCTGGCGCTTGTGCTCCTGACCTCCGGATCAACGGGTCGGGCCAAGGCCGTACCCCTGACCCACCGCAACGTCTGCACCTCGGCAGTCGAGGTTTGCCGCTCGATGGACCTCGGTCCCGACGACCGCTGCCTGTCGATATGGGAGCAGTATCACATCGGCGGACTGGTCGATCTCCTCCTCGCCCCGCTGGCATCCGGTGGAACGGTCATCTGCACCGACGGTTTCGACGCGGCGGAATTCTTCAGATTGCTCGAAGCCCGGCGCCCGACGTGGTTTCAGGGTGTCCCGACCACGCTGAACGAGCTTGTCGTGCAGGCCGAACGAGGCCCTGCGTCCCTCCGGCCCAATACGCTGAGATTCATCCGCTCGGTCGCCGCCGCGCTGCAGCCCCGCCTGATGTCGGACCTCGAGAGGTTGTTTGGTGTCCCGGTGATCCAGACCTTCGGGATGACCGAGGCCGGCCCGCTCGTCACCTCGACCCGCTTGCCGCCGGCCCTGCGCAAGCCGGGTTCGACCGGCCGCTCGTGCGGCACGGAGATCAAGGTCGTCGACCCGTCCGGCGAGCCGTGCGAGCCGGGGGTTGATGGCGACATCGCCATCCGCGGCGACAATGTCTTTGCCGGCTACGAGAATGACCCGGTCGCCAATGCCGCCCAGTTCAGGGACGGCTGGTTCTACACCGGCGACATCGGCCACCTCGACGCGGACGGGGATCTCTTCCTCACCGGGCGCACCAAGCAGCTCATCAACCGGGGTGGCGAGAAGATCAATCCGCAGGAGGTGGACGACGCGCTGTCTTCGATGACGGCGGTGTTGGAAGCCGCGTCGTTCGCGGTCAAGCATCCGACGCTTGGCGAGGATATCGCCGCTGCCGTCGTCGTGCGGCAGGCGGACACCCTGAGCGAGGCCCGGATCCGTTCGTACCTCTCCGAGCGGTTGACGTCGTTCAAGGTGCCGCAGCGCATCCTGTTTCTCGAGCGGCTGCCGCGGAACCCGGTCGGGAAGATCGATCGCCTGGCCCTTTCGGCGCTCGCGGAGGAATTGGCAAAGACCGAGGGGCGGGCCTACGCGCCGCCGCGCAACGACCTTGAGCGCTTTCTGGCCCACCTGTGGGCAACAGAACTCGGCATCGACAGGGTCGGGATCGACGATGACTTCACGATGCTCGGCGGCGATTTACTGTCCAGCCTTCGCATCCTCATGGCGGTGGAAGCCGAACTCGACGTGAACGTCATGGGCGAGGATGCGGCCGGGTCGATGACGGTGCGGTCGATGGCTGAAAGCCTGGCGAAGATGGGCTGTGATATCGCCGCCGAACGGGCCGGGCCGCACCAGACAAACGGGCTTTCGTCGTAGGGAAATGCCATCCTCCTCGCTTGGAGAGGCGGGACGAGCGACGAAAGTGGACCCTCTGGACTCCCGCAAATTGACCCTGTTTCAAATGACACCTCGATCACAGAATGGTCCGCGGACAGAGGCAGCGGGCAAGACGAACGCAGGAGTGGACGAAGGGATGCGCGACTTCTTCCTCCCGGGACGCTCGCCGGTCTCGGGCCTCGTTTCGGCGGTGACCTCGTCACATCCGCTGGCGACCGCCGCTGGCCTGAACACGCTGTCGCGCGGCGGCAATGCCGTTGACGCGGCGGTCGTCGCCACCGCGGTGCTCGGCGTCGTCGAACCCCAGTCGACCGGCATTGGCGGCGACTGCTTCGCGCTGATCAGCCACAACGGCACGGCGCCGCCGATCGGCTATAACGGCAGCGGCCGTTCACCGAAGGCGCTTCCCCGCGACGGCATCGGCGATCCGGCTCTCGGCCGCATCGCGGAAACCAGCGTCCATTCCGTCACCGTGCCCGGCGTGGTCGAGGCGATGGCCCGGCTGTTGGCCGACCATGGAACGCTGTCGCTTGCCGAGGCGCTGCAGCCGGCGATCCGCTATGCGGAGGATGGCTTTCCGGTCCATCAGAAGGTGTCGGCGGACTGGAGTGCGGTCGAGGCGAAGCTCGGCCTCACTGACGCGGCGCGGCTCCTCTACCTGCCCGAGGGCCACGTGCCGCGACCGGGCGAAGTCATGCGCTTCCCGGCTCTGGCCCGGACGCTGAGGGCGATCGCCGAGCGGGGGCCGGATGCCTTCTATGATGGCGCGATCACGCGCTCGATGGCCGAGTTCCTGCGCGCCCATGGTGGCCACCACGCTCTCGACGACTTCGCCACCCATCGCGGCGCGTATGTCGCCCCGGTGAGCCTGTCGTACCGGGGATACGAGGTCTGGGAAATTCCGCCAAACGGCCAAGGCGTTACCGCGCTCCTCATGCTCGCCATTCTCGAAGCCCTGGACTTCGGCAAGGAGGTGCCGGAGAGCGCCCGTTTCCACCATCTTCTCGCCGCCGCGACGGAACGCGCCTTCGCCGAGCGAAACAAGGCCATCGGCGACCCGGAGCACGGCGCGATCGACATCGGGCGCTTCCTCGACAAGTCCTTTGCCGCGGCGCTTGCCGACCGCATCAACAGCCAGGCTGCCGCGCGCCTCCCGGGGGTCGAAGCGCCGGCGGCCGGCGACACCGCCTATGTGGCAGTCGTCGACCGCGACGGGAATGCGGTTTCGATGATCAGTTCGCTGTTCGAGAACTTCGGGTGCGGTCTGGTCGATCCTCAAAGCGGTGTCATCTTCCATTGCCGCGGCATCGGCTTTTCGCTCGAGCGCGGGCATCCGAACGCTCTTGCGCCGGGCAAACGGCCGCTCCACACGATCATCCCCGGCATGGTGTCGCGGGACGGCAGGGTGGCCGCCGCCTTCGGCGTCACCGGCGGCCCCTACCAGCCGATCGGCCATGCCCGCATCGTCAACGCCCTGGTCGACCGCGGTCTCGACATCCAGGCGGCGATAGACGAGCCGCGAAGCTTCTTCCGAGACGGCGCTCTCTTCCTCGAACCGGCGTTGGCGCCGCTTGGCCGAACGCTGGCCGAGCAAGGACACGTGGTGGCGCCGGCCGAGCGGGCGATCGGCGGCGCGCATGGAATCACGATCGACGCCGAGAACGGCGTGCTGACCGGGGGCTCCGATGCCCGCAAGGACGGCTGTGCATTGGCAATCTAGCCGAACCAGGGGGCCGGGCCCTGTCAATACGGTCCAAGCTGCCCTGCGAGGCGACCGACGATGGACAAACCCGGTTCCAATGCCGGCAGGGCCGGCGCGCGGTCGTGGATCGGCATTCCCGCTCTCAGCCCGAACAGCCGCTTGCCGTAACAGATGAGATACTCAAGCGACTGCATGACAAAGGCGATGCCGGGCAGCATCCGGCCGTAGACGGCTTCTGCGGCTGTCTCTTCGCCCCTTCGGAAGTGCTCGTATGCCATCACCGCCAGATCGATCAGGTCAGGCGCCAGCACCATGCCGCTGCATCCAGCCCGGAGATTGTCGATGAGTTCCAGGCCGCCGCGTCCGTTGAATACGCGAACCTGGCCCTGCGTCGCCTCGATCACGCGGGCGACCTCGATGACAGGTCCCTCGGCCTTGAGGATTTGAATATTCCCGTGCTGCGCCACGAGGGTCATGACGTCGGCCTCGGCAAGACCGCGACCCATGTAAGCTGGCGCGTTCTGTATGGCGACGGGTACTTGCGCCGCGTCGGCGACGCGCCCGAAAAAGCGGATGTATTCCTCGGCGGGATACTGCCCGACCAGCGGCGGCTGAAGAATGAGCCAATCGGCCCCAACCGATTCCGCATGGCGCAGCTGGGCTATCTGCTCGCCGACCGAATTTCCTGTGATGGTGAAGCTGAGGGGGAGGCGTCCGGCCACGTCTTCGGCTGCCCAGTCCATGATAGTCCGGCGTTCTCCTTCGGTCAGCTTTGCGACCTCGGTCGCCAGGCCAAGGGCGGCAATCCCGTGGGCTCCCGCGGCAACGCATATGTCAGTCTGGCGTCGCATCAGGTCGCGATCCAGCTGCTCCTGGTCGTCAAAAAGAGCGAAGAGGATCGCCTGGATGCCTTCGGGAAGCGTTTTCGATTGCATGCCCCCATTTAGCGGCTTCTGGAGGGGACGTCAGCTCCGCGACATCCGACAAGGACGCCGGGGTCGGCGCCGAACGTGCCCAGCCAGGCTCAGTGTCGGCATCCGGAGCGTCAGTAGTCGGACTCGTCGATCGACGGCGTCGGCCTGGCGAAATCGACAAGCGCTGCCGCATCGCGAATCATGACATCGCGGTGCCTGACGGTGACGCCGTACCGACCGAGGAGGGCGAGATTGCGTGACAGGTTCTCCGGCGTCATGCCGAGTTGCGCCGCGAGCGTTCGCTTGTCATAGGGAAGCGTGAAGCGGCCACTGCCCCCGCTGCGCTGATCATTCGCCAGAATCCAGTTGGCCAGGCGTTCGGCGCTCGTTCGCAGCTTGTGGCTCTTCAGCTCTTTCATCACGCCGCGGAACGAAGCCGACAATTCGCGAACGATGGCGCGGGCGAAGGCGCCGTCGCGGTCGAAGGCGGAGCGGACCGCTTCTGCCGGCAGCATCAGGATCTGCGAAGGCTCGATCGTGCGTCCCGAGGCGAGATAGGGCAGATCCCGCACCACCGCCGCCAGGATGAAGGTGGTGAACGGTCGGCAGACCGCGATCGTCGTTTCCCGCCGGCCGTGGTGGGAATAGAGCTCGACGCCCCCCTCGAACACGACATGCAGGAAATCCGGTTTCTCGTGTTCAACGATCAGCGACATCTGGGCGGGGAAGCGCTGCAGATAGGCGGCCGCAATCAGGTCGGCGAAATGCCCCTGATCCATGTCTTCGAAAAGATGAACCGTCCGAACCTGTTCGACGTCTGTCGCGCGCATGCTTGCTTCTCTCCCGGATTCTCTGATCGGGAATTGACAAATGTCAATTGGCAGGACTGATTTGAGCGCATCAAAGTATTAAAATAGTCAAATCGATGAGATAAGAAAGCAATATGGCATGCATGGACCTTAGTCCTCGTTATAACTGTTGATTTGCATCAATCCTGAACGTTATCCGCCGTGCCTATCCTTCGTCGACCGCAGTTTCACGACGCAAGCGCGGCGCGACGGCCACAACGACGACTAGCCCTGGAGATCATGACGATGTCGAATCAATCCGAAGTAACCAACGCCCAACCATCGCTGGGGTATCGGTTGTCGGGCTCGCCGACGAGCGGCCTCGTGATGGGGACGTGGGGCTTCTTCATCGGCTTCGCCGCGGTCGCGCTCTACGGGCCGGCGGCGAAGTATTTCCAGGACCAGATGCATCTGAGCGGGCTCGCGCTTGGTTTGCTCGTGGCGGCGCCGCAACTCACCGGATCGCTGCTGCGCATCCCATTCGGCGCGTGGGTCGACCGGGTCGGTGGCCGCCTGCCGATGCTGACGCTGTTCGCCTTGTCCCTGACAGGCATGTGGGGACTGGTGTTCATCCTGCTCACCGCCGAGACACTGACGGCAAATGCCTTTCCGATCATTGTCATATTCGGATTCCTGAGTGGATGCGGCGTCGCGTCCTTCTCGGTCGGCATTCCACAGGTGTCGTATTGGTATCCCCAGTCGCGCCAGGGCACCGTGCTCGGCGCCTATGGCGGCATCGGCAATCTGGCGCCAGGCATCTTTACGCTGCTTCTGCCCTACGCCATCGCCGCGTTTGGCCTCGCCGGATCGTATTTTGCCTGGTTCACCTTCCTGCTGGTCGGCACGGCCATCTATGCGTGGCTGGCGCGCGACGCCTATAGCTTCCAGCTCCGTGCTCAGGGCTTCGACCAGGAGACGCGGCGCAAGATCGCGCGCGAAAAGGGACAGGAACTGTTCCCTTCGCATGCCGTCTGGCAGGCGGTCATCACCGCCGCCGAGGATCCGCGGACTTGGGGTCTCGTCGTCCTCTACTTCGTCTCCTTCGGCGGTTTCCTGGCACTGACCGCCTGGTTTCCCACCTACTGGATCAACCTGCACGGCATGGACGTGAAATCCGCCGCCATGCTCGGCGGTCTCGGCTTCTCCTTGCTCGCCGCCGTGATCCGTGTCGTCGGCGGCGTGATCTCGGAGCGCATCGGCGGTGAGCGCACTGCAATCTTTGCTTTCATCGGCGTACTCGCCGGTGCGGTGATCCTCACCTTGACGCAAGACTTCGCCCTGGCGCTCATCGGCGAAGTGCTGATCGCGCTTGGCATGGGGGTCGGCAACGCCGCCGTCTTCAAGATGGTGCCGAAATACGTGCCCGAGGCAGTCGGCGGCGCCGCCGGCCTGGTCGGAGGACTTGGGGCGACCGGCGGCTTCGTCATTCCGATCTTCCTCGGCGCCGTCGTCGATGCGCTCGGCACCGGCGGCTACGCCGGCGGCTTCTTCGCCTATGTCGTGCTCGCCGTTATCGCGATCGCCATCGGCATTTACTTCTGGCGTCTCGACCGACGGGTGATTCCGTCGACTCTTCGGGCACGGAAGGCGTGAAACGATGAGCCATTTCTTCGATCGCCTCACTTTCTTCAATCGGGTCACCGGCGAATTCGCCGACGGCCACGGCATCGTCACCAACGAGGACCGCCGCTGGGAGGACGGCTATCGGAAGCGCTGGCAGCACGACAAGATCGTGCGCTCCACACATGGCGCCAACTGCACCGGCTCGTGCTCGTGGAAGATCTACGTCAAGGGCGGCATCGTCACCTGGGAGACCCAGCAGACCGACTATCCGCGCACCCGGCCGGAACTGCCGAACCACGAGCCGCGCGGCTGCTCGCGCGGCGCCAGCTACTCCTGGTACCTCTATTCGGGCAACCGGGTGAAATACCCGCTGGTGCGCTCGCGGCTTTTGAAGTTGTGGCGCGAGGCGCGGGCGGCGAGGCAGCCGGTCGCCGCCTGGGCCTCGATCGTCGAGAGCCCGGAGAAGCGCGCCGCCTATGTGAAGAAGCGTGGCTTCGGCGGCTTCGTCCGCGCCACCTGGGACGAGGTCAACGAGATCATCGCCGCGGCCAACGCCTACACCGCGAAGACCTATGGGCCCGACCGTGTCATCGGCTTCTCGCCGATCCCCGCGATGTCGATGGTGAGCTACGCCGCGGGGGCCCGTTATCTGTCGCTGCTCGGCGGCGTCTGCATGTCGTTCTACGACTGGTATTGCGACCTGCCGCCGGCATCGCCGATGACCTGGGGCGAACAGACCGACGTGCCGGAATCGGCCGACTGGTACAACTCCGGCTTCCTCATCCTGTGGGGCTCGAACGTGCCGCAGACCCGCACGCCCGATGCCCATTTCTACACCGAGGCGCGCTATCGCGGCGCCAAGAGCGTCGTCATCTCGCCCGACTATTCGGAGGCCTCGAAGTTCGCCGACCTGTGGCTGTCGGTGAAGCAGGGCACCGACGCGGCACTCGCTATGGCGATGGGCCACGTCATCCTCAAGGAGTTCCACGTCGACCGGCACGGTCGGCTATTTCACCGACTACGTCCGCCAATACACCGACATGCCGATGCTGGTTCGCCTGGTCGAAGCAGGACGGGCGACTGGTGCCCGAGCGGCTCTTGCGGGCGAGCGACTTTGCGGGCGCGCTGGGCGAGACCAACAATCCCGAATGGAAGACGGTCGCCATCGACGAGGCGTCGGACAAGGTCGTCGTGCCGCACGGCTCGGTCGGCTTCCGCTGGGGCGAGAACGGCAAATGGAACCTCGAGGAAAAGACCTCCGAGGGTTCGGAGACGAAGCTCCGCCTGTCGCTCGCCGGCGTCACGGGCGAGACCGCGGCCGTGGCGTTCCCCTATTTCGGCAACGTGGTGCACGAGCATTTCACCGCGACCGACCACGAGAGCGTGCTCGATCGCACCGTGCCGGTCAAACGCGTGGCGCTTGCCGACGGCGAGGCGCTGGTCGCCACGGTCTACGATCTCTTCCTCGCCAATTACGGCGTCGACCGCGGCCTCGGCGGCAGCAATGTGGCGAAGGACTACGACGACCCGACGCCCTACACGCCGGCCTGGGCCGAGGCGATCACCGGCGTCTCCCGCGACAAGATCATCGCCGTCGCCCGCGAGTTCGCTCTCAACGCCGAGAAGACCAACGGGCGGTCGATGATCATCATCGGCGCGGCGATGAACCACTGGTACCACATGGACATGAACTACCGCGGCGTCATCAATATGCTGGTGATGTGCGGTTGCGTCGGCCAGTCGGGCGGCGGCTGGTCGCACTATGTCGGCCAGGAGAAGCTCCGCCCGCAGACCGGCTGGCTGCCGCTTGCCTTCGGCCTCGATTGGGGCCGGCCGCCGCGGCAGCAGAACTCGACCTCGTTCTTCTACGCCCACACCGACCAGTGGCGCTACGAGACGCTCGACGTGAAGGACATCCTGTCGCCGACAGCGCCGACCGGCCCCTGGGACGGCGCGCTGATCGACTACAACGTCCGCGCCGAGCGCATGGGCTGGCTGCCGTCGGCGCCGCAGCTCGAAACCAACCCGCTGACCATCGCGGCAAAGGCGGCTGCCGCCGGCAAGGAGCCGAAGGACTACGTCGCCGAGGCGCTGAAGTCGGGCGAGCTGAAGCTTTCCTGCGAGGACCCCGACAATCCGGTGAACTGGCCGCGCAACCTCTTCGTCTGGCGGTCGAACCTGCTCGGCTCCTCCGGCAAGGGCCACGAGTATTTCCTCAAGCACCTGCTCGGCACCAGCCACGGCGTGATGGGCAAGGACCTCGGCGAGGACGGCCGCCAGAAGCCGGGGGAAGTCGCCTGGCACGAGGAGGCGCCGGAAGGGAAGCTCGACCTGCTCGTCACCCTCGACTTCCGCATGTCGACCACCTGCGTCTATTCCGACATCGTTCTGCCGACCGCCACCTGGTACGAGAAGAACGACCTCAACACCTCCGACATGCATCCCTTCATCCACCCGCTGACCAGCGGCGGTGGACCCGGCGTGGGAATGCCGCAGCGACTGGGAGATCTACAAGGGGATCGCCAGGAAGTTCTCGGAAGTCGCGCCGGAAGTGCTCGGCGTCGAGAAGGACGTGGTGCTCGCGCCCATCCTGCACGACACGCCGGGCGAGATCGCCCAGGCCTTCGACGTCAAGGACTGGAAGACGCGGCGAGATCGATCCGGTGCCCGGCAAGACCATGCCGCAGGTCGCCGTCGTCGAGCGCGACTATCCCAACCTCTACAGGCGCTTCACCGCGCTCGGGCCGCTGATGACGAAGGTCGGCAACGGCGGCAAGGGCATCGCCTGGAACACCGAGCACGAGGTGGCGTTGCTCAAGCGCCTCAACGGCGTCGTCACCGAGGACGGGCCGACCAAGGGGATGGCCCGCATCGACAGCGACATCGACGCCACCGAGGTGATCCTGACGCTGGCGCCGGAGACCAACGGCGAGGTGGCGGTCAAGGCCTGGGAGGCGCTGTCGAAGACCACCGGCCGCGAGCACGCCCATCTGGCCCTGCCACAAGGAGGACGAGAAGATCCGCTTCCGCGACATCGTCGCCCAGCCGCGCAAGATCATCTCGTCGCCGACCTGGTCGGGCCTGGAGTCCGAGAAGGTCTGCTACAACGCCGGCTACACCAACGTCCACGAGCTGATCCCGTGGCGCACGCTGACCGGCCGCCAGCAGCTCTACCAGGACCATCTGTGGATGCGCGCCTTCGGCGAGGGCTTCTGCGTCTACCGGCCGCCGATCGACACCAAGACGGTCGAAGCCGGTGCTCGAGCGCAAGCCGAACGGCAACCCGCAGGTGGTGCTGAACTTCATCACGCCGCACCAGAAGTGGGGCATCCACTCCACCTACACCGACAACCTGCTGATGCTGACGCTGTCGCGCGGCGGGCCGATCGTGTGGATCAGCGAGACCGACGCCAAGAAGGCCGGCATCGTCGACAACGACTGGGTCGAGGCGTTCAACGCCAACGGCGCGCTGGTCGCCCGCGCGGTCGTCTCCCAGCGCGTCAAGGAGGGCATGTGCATGATGTACCACGCGCAGGAGAAGATCGTGAACGTGCCGGGCTCCGAGCTGACCGGCCAGCGCGGCGGCATCCACAACTCGGTCACCCGCGCGGTCCTCAAGCCGACCCACATGATCGGCGGCTACGCCCAGCAGTCCTACGGCTTCAACTATTACGGCACGGTCGGCTCGAACCGCGACGAGTTCGTCATCGTCCGCAAGATGGACAAGGTCGACTGGCTCGACGAGCCGGCCGGCCGATCACGCCGCGCACCGAGTGGAGGCCGCGGAATGAAGATCCGCGCGCAGATCGCCATGGTGCTGAACCTCGACAAGTGCATCGGCTGTCACACCTGCTCGGTCACCTGCAAGAACGTCTGGACCAACCGCGAAGGCATGGAATACGCCTGGTTCAACAACGTCGAGACCAAGCCCGGCATCGGCTATCCCAAGGAGTGGGAGAACCAGAAGCGCTGGAACGGCGGCTGGCGTGCGGCGGCAGAGCGGCAGGCTCGAGCCGCGGATCGGCGGCCAAGTGGCGGGTGCTCGCCAAGATCTTCGCCAATCCGGATCTGCCCGAGATCGACGACTACTACGAGCCCTTCACCTTCGACTACGAGCATCTGCAGACCGCGCCGGAGATGAAGCCTCGCCGACGGCGCGGCCGCGCTCGCTGATCACCGGCGAGCGCATGGAGAAGATCGAATGGGGCCCGAACTGGGAGGAGATCCTCGGCGGCGAGTTCGCCAAGCGCTCGAAGGACGACAATTTCGAGGGCGTCGCAGAAGGAGATCTACGGCCAGTTCGAGAACACCTTCATGATGTACCTGCCGCGGCTCTGCGAGCACTGCCTCAACCCGACCTGCGTCGCCTCCTGCCCCTCGGGCGCGATCTACAAGCGCGAGGAGGACGGCATCGTCCTCATCGACCAGGACAAGTGCCGCGGCTGGCGCATGTGCGTCTCCGGCTGCCCCTACAAGAAGATCTACTACAACTGGTCGAGCGGCAAATCGGAGAAGTGCATCTTCTGCTTCCCGCGCATCGAGGCCGGCCAGCCGACGGTCTGCTCGGAGACCTGCGTCGGCCGCATCCGCTATCTCGGCGTCGTGCTCTACGACGCCGACCGCATCGAGGCGGCGGCGAGCGTCGAGCGACGAGCAGGACCTCTACGAGGCGCAGCTCGACGTCTTCCTCGACCCGAACGACCCGGCGGTGATCGCGCGAGCGCGCGGCGCGACGGCGTGCCGGAGGCCTGGCTCGAGGCGGCGCGAGCGCTCGCCGATCTGGAAGATGGCGATGGAGTGGAAGGTCGCCTTCCCGCTGCATCCCGAATACCGCACGCTGCCCATGGTCTGGTACGTGCCGCCGCTGTCGCCGATCCAGTCGGCGGCCGAGGCCGGCAAGATCGGCATCGACGGCGAGATGCCGGACGTGCGCTCGCTGCGCATCCCGCTGCGCTATCTCGCCAACCTGCTGACCGCCGGCAAGGAGGAGCCGGTCGCCGCGCCTGCGAGCGCATGCTGGCCATGCGCGCCTACATGCGGGCCAAGACCGTCGACGGCGTCATCGACGAGGGCATCGCCGACGCGGGTCGGGCTGACGCCGCGCGCAGATCGAGGAGATGTACCGGATCATGGCGATCGCCAACTACGAGGACCGCTTCGTCATCCCGACCGCGCACCGCGAGGTCGGCGAGGACGCCTACGACCTGCGCGGCTCCTGCGGCTTCTCGCTTCGGCAACGGCTGCTCGGGCGGCACCAGCGGGAGCGAACCTGTTCGGCTCGCAAGAAACGCGCCCGTACCCCGATGGAGGTCGAGTGATGGCGCGAACCTTCAAGGTCCTGTCGGCGCTTCTCGCCTACCCGACCGAAGAGCTGCAGGAAGCGTCGCCGGAGATCCGCGCCGTCGTCGCCGATGAGGGCCTGTTGGCCGGGCGTGCCGCTAGCGCGCTCAATCGGCTGATCGAGCGAGATCGCTGCGGGCGACATCTATGACCTGCAGGAGCGCTACGTCGCTTCTGTTCGATCGCACGCGCTCGCTGTCGCTGCACCTGTTCGAGCATGTGCACGGCGAGAGCCGCGACCGCGGCCAGGCGATGGTCGACCTGCAGGAGCTCTACGACAGGAACGGCCTGGCGATCGGCGCGACGGAGCTGCCCGACTTCCTGCCGCTGTTCCTCGAGTTCCTCGCGACGCGGCCGCTCGCCGAGGCCCGCGACCTGCTCGGCGAGGCCGCCCATATCCTCGCCGACGCTGGCCGAGCGGCTGGAGAAGCGCAAGTCGTCATACGCCGCGGTGTTCCGCGCGCTGATCGCGATCGCCGCCGTCAACGCCGTACAGTCGAGAAGCCGACCGGTCGAGCGAAGACGACGACGTCGATCCCGACGACCTGGCTGCCCTCGACGCGGAATGGGAGGACGCGCCCGTCACCTTCGGCCCCGAGCTCGGCGGCCGGCTGCAAGGACGATCTGATCGCTCGGCTTCGGGCCGCCAACGCCCGCCTCCGATCCCCCGGAGCGAGGAGGAAGGCCATGCGTGACTTCCTCAACAATGCGGTCTTCGGCTGGTATCCCTATGTCTGCCTGACGGTGTTCCTGGTCGGCAGCCTGATCCGCTTCGACCGCGAGCAGTACACCTGGCGCAGCGGCTCCAGCCAGCTCCTGCGCCGGCGCCAGCTCATGTGGGGATCGAAGCTGTTCCACGTCGGCATCCTGGTCATCTTCCTCGGCCATTTCGTCGGCCTGCTGACGCCGATCTGGGTGTTCGATGGCTTCGGCATCTCGCCATGGCTTCAAGCAGATGCTGGCGATCGTCGTCGGCGGCGTCGCCGGGCTCGCCTGTCTGGTCGGCATCGCCCTGCTCACCCACCGCCGCCTGTTCGATCCGCGCATCCGCCGGACGTCGAGCTTCGGCGACATCGCCATCCTGCTCCTGTTGTTCGCCCAGCTTCTGCTCGGGCTGGCGACCATTCCGGTCTCGCTCGGCCACCTCGACGGCGGCGAGATGGTGAAGTTCATGACCTGGGCCCAGGGCATCCTGACGCTTCGGCCCGGCGTCGCCGGCCTGATCGCCGACGCCAATCCGATCTTCAAGCTGCACATCTTCCTCGGCCTGACGATCTTCCTGGTCTTCCCCTTCACCCGCCTCGTCCACATCTGGAGCGCGCCGGTCTGGTACCTGGGGCGGCGCGGCTACCAGATCGTCCGCTCACGCGGCCGCACAGCGCGAAAGGAGATGCCTGTCCCGGTTTCGCTGGGTCGGGCCGAATGGCCGAAGCCGGGGAGCCTCGGACGGTGAGCGCCTTGCTCCAAGCGGCGGAGGCGTCGCCGCGACCGCCGGTGGCGGTCAACGGAACGGCGATCGAGCGCTCCGCCATTGCGCGCGAGGCGCAATATCATCCGGCGGAGTCGCCCGGCGCCTCGATGCGTCAAGCGACGGAGGCCCTCGTCGTGCGCGAGCTCCTGCTACAGGAAGCGCGGCGGAAGCGGATCGCGGCGGCGCCGGAGGTCGATGCGAAGGGCCGCCGCGAAACCGACGAGGAGGCGCTGATCCGGGCGCTGATCGAGCATGAGGTCGCCACGCCGATGCCGACCGAGGACGAAATCGCCCGCTATTACACCGCCAACCGGAAGCGGTTCCGCTCGCCGGACCTGTTCGAGGTGAGCCACATCCTGATCGCCGCCCGCCGGGACGATGTGGCGGACTTTGCCGCCGCCCGGGAGAAGGCGGAAGCGATCGCGGCCGATCTGGCGGCGCTGCCGGAGAATTTCGCGAACGCCGCGAGAATATTCTCCGACTGCGCATCGGCTGGCGAAGCCGGCCGTCTCGGCCAGGTCACCAAGGCCGATCTGACGCCTGAGTTCGCGGCGGCTCTCGATTCCCTTGCGGAAGGCGAGACCACCGAGCACCCGGTCGAGACCCGCTATGGCTTCCATATCATCCGGCTCCACAGGCGGATTGCTGGGCGCGCGCTGCCGCTGGAAGCCGTTGCCGGCCGGATTGCCGAATACCTCACGGCGCGTTCGCACCGCACCGCCACGGCGCAGTTCATCGCCCGCCTCGTCTCGACAGCGGATATCTCCGGCATTGCCATGGCAAACGCAGACCGGCACCGCGTCTTTTGACAGCACGGCTCAGGAGGCGTCCCTCACACGTCGACGACAATCAGTTCGACGTCGTTTTCGAGGAGGCGGTCCCGCTCCTCAGGCACGATGCCCGAATCGGTGACGACGGTCCGGACTTCGTTCGCCGCGCACACCTCGCAAAAGGATGGATGCCGGAACTTCGAGGAATCGGCGAGGATCACGGGCCGGGCCGCGCTGGCGATCATTCGCCGCTTCATCGCGGCGAGATCGATGGAGGTCTCGGAGAGGCGGCCGCCAAACAGCGAGTGAATGCCGATGAAAGCGACATCGGCGTGAAGGCGTTCGAGGAAGGATAATCCGGGATCGCCGATCAGGGTGAGCGAGCCGCGCCGGCTGGTTCCGCCGAGGACCAGCAGTTGCAGGTTCTCTGAGCGGGCAAGCACCATGGCGGTGGCAATGTCGTTGGTGCAGACGGTAAGTCGCAGGTTGCGCTCGACGGCGACCTTGGCCGCCTCGAGCACGGTCGAGCTCGAATCGAAAATGACGCTCTGGCCGGGCTCGAGCAGCGCTGCGGCTCGTGCCCCGATCGCTGCCTTGGCGTCATGGGCGACGTGGGCGCCGATCTCATGCTCCGGCTCGAACGTGGTCCGATGCGTCTCGTTGAGAACGGCTCCGCCATGGCTCCTGACGATGTAGCCACCTTCGGTGAGGAAATCGAGGTCGCGCCGGATGGTCGACGGCGAGACGCCGATCTTCTCGGCCAGCGCCACAATGGAGCCGGCGCCTTCCCGGCGGAGTTCCTCAAGGAGGAGTGCGCGGCGTTGGGCTGCTATCATCCGACTTGCTGGCGGCCCGAATCGGCCCGGCCGCCGCTCCCAATTCTCGCGTGCCGTGTGCTATCCGGCGGAGTGCCGCGGCACAAACCACCGTTATCGTTTGTGGCATATGATGCAAGCTTGATTGACACACGATGGGCGTCGTGTTCCAATATCTTTCAGAATATTCCAACCATTGGGCTTCGATCTTTTCGAGCGGGACGCCCGAGGCAGGTGTAGCGCCCGGGTGAATTCGCAGTCACTCGGTCTCGGGATGGCGCGAGCTCCTTGTCCCTGTTGGCGCAACGGAGTGAAAACGGTTGGCTGATGCAACGGATTGGCATCCTGGCAGACGACCTCACCGGTGCCTTGGACGCAGCGGCCCCGTTTGCTGCGCTGGAGCGCCCGATCGCCGTATCCTGGGATGAACTCGTGGGCGACAAACGAGGACTTCGCTTTCGATTCCGAAACACGCGCGCTGACGCCGGAAGTTGCTGGCCGTCGGGTTAGGTCGCTGATCCCGCGCCTTCATGACGCGGCAGTTTCCTTCAAGAAGATCAATTCGTTGATGCGCGGCAACACCTTCCCGGAGCTGGCCGCTTGCTGCACGCATGGCTGGTTCGCCAGCGTCGTGATTGCGCCGGCCTTCCCGGCGCAGGACCGCATCACGCGTTGCGGGCGCCAGATTGCTCCCTGCGGCGGCAATGCTCGCCCGATCGAAATCGACCTGGCGGAGGGCCTGAGGCGCAGCGGCGTGCCGATCCGCGTGGTCGGCCGTGAGGACGAAGCCTCGAGCGAAGGCATCTCGGTCTGCGATGCCGAAACGGACAGCGACCTTGCCCGCCTCGTCGACCTGTCAGCGGGGTTTGCCAAACCGGTGCTGTGGTGCGGAACGGCGGGCCTCGCGCGAGCGCTGTCCCGCCGCACCGGCAATCGTGGACGCGCTCCCGAGCAAGGCAGCCGCTTGCTCATTGTCGGCAGCCGGCATCCGGTCTCCGTCGCGCAAACGGCAAGGCTTCGCCAGGAACGCGGTAGCCAGGTTATCGTCATCGAAGCCCCCGGCGTTGTTTCTCGCGCCGTAGCGGCTGCGAAAGACAAGCTTGCGGGTGGCCAGTCCGCGGCGCTGGTCTTTGCGCTTCCTCCGTGCCCGGCGAAGGAGGCCGAGGCGGTGTTCCGGGCGGCTTTTTCCGAGCTTTCGCGGGGCACCCGACCGGACATTCTGATGGTGGTTGGCGGCGACACGCTTCTTCGCCTTTGCCAGGAAATCGGCGCGAGCCGCCTCGACACGGTTGGCGAATGGGCTCCCGGCGTCGCTCTCTCGCGCCTCGCCGACGGCGCCTGGGGGGGGACGACGGTGGTCTCGAAATCCGGCGCCTTCGGCGACCGGAATATCCTCATTCGCCTCTTTGGTGACCAGCAGGAAAGGTGACAGGTTGAACGCCTCTCGACGAATCGGGATCACAATGGGCGACCCGGCGGGGGTCGGGCCGGAGATTATCCTCAAGGCACTCCGGGAGATCGCCGACCGCGACGGGCCAGACGGCTTCGCGCCGGTGGTCTATGGCGCGCCGAGCGTTCTGGCCGATGCCTCGGCCTCCCTCGATATTCCGATCGACATCCACTCCGGTGCCGAGATGGCCCCCTGGCCCGCCGTATCGGTCATCGAGGCGGGGTCGCCGGCGCGCAGCATCCCGGTCGGCAAGGTCGACGACGAAGCCGGCCGGCTCGCCGTGGCCGCGATCCAGCGCGCCGTATCGGATGCGCTTGCCGGGGACATATCGGCGATCGTCACCGCCCCGATCTCGAAGGAAGCAATCAACCTCGCGGGCCATGCGTATTCCGGTCACACCGAGATGCTGGCCGATCTCACGGGGAGCCACGGCACCTGCATGATGCTGGTACACGAGAACATGAGGGTGTCGCATGTCTCGACCCATGTGGCGCTGTCGAAAGTCCCGTCGCTGGTGACGCCGGAGCGCCTGACGCGGGTCCTCGACCTGACGATCGAGGCACTTGGCCGCTTCGGTTTCGACAGGCCACGGGTGGCCGTGGCGGCGCTCGATCCGCACGCGGGTGAGGGCGGCCTGTTCGGCAACGAGGAAAGCGAAGTGATCACACCGGTGATCGAGAGCTTCCGGGCGAAAGGCCACGACATCAGGGGGCCGATCTCCGGCGACACCGTGTTCGTGCACGCGCTCGGCAACGAATTCGATGCCGTCGTTGCCATGTATCACGACCAGGGTCACATCCCGTTGAAGCTGCTCGGCTTCCGCATCGACCCGGTGGCGCGGAAATGGACTGCGCTGAGCGGGGTCAACATCACTCTTGGCCTGCCCTTCATCCGCACTTCCGTCGATCACGGCACCGCCTTTGACATTGCCGGCAAGGGCGTTGCATCTGCGCAGAGCATGGTCGAGGCGATCGACTTCGCTCTCAACATGGCGTCGTGAGCTTTCGCGGCGTGTGACCGTCACCATTTCGCAATGAGGTTCCACCTTGGCCGTCGCAAAAGCCGCTGAAACCGCCTCCGGCGTTCACAGGTTCCCACAGGCGGAACTGCAGAGCTTCGCCGAAGCGATTTTCCGAGCGGCCGGCTCGGACGAAGAAGAAGCGCGGATCGTCGCCGCCCATCTCGTCGAGTCCAATCTCGCCGGTCACGATTCCCATGGCGTTATGCGGGTTTACAAGTACGTGGACTGGGTGGGCGCGGGGCAGGTCCTCCCCAACCGCCACGCTGAGCTTGTCTCCGACCGCGGTGCGGCGGTGGTGGTCGACGGCGGCTTCGGCTACGGCCAGGTCATCGGCCTGGAGGCGATGGAGATCGCGGTGGCCCGCGCCCGCACCAACGGCTTTTCGGTGACGGCAATCCGCAATTCCGGGCATCTCGGCCGGATCGGCGCTTGGGCCGAATACCTGGCGAATGCCGGGCTGGTATCCTTTCATTTCGTCAATACGTCGGGCTTCGGCATCCTGGTCGCTCCCCATGGTGGTAGCGACCGGCGGCTGTCGGCCAACCCGGTTGCCGCCGGCGCGCCGGTGGAAGGCGACCGGCCCCTGATCCTCGACATCGCGACGTCGGTCATCGCCGAGGGCAAGATTCAGGTGGCGCGCAACAAGGGTGAGAAGCTTTCAGCCGGTGCGGTCGTCGACGGGGCAGGGCGTCCGACCACCGATCCGGAGGCCTTCTACGCCGATCCGGCGGGGGCCATCTTCCCGTTCGGTGGCCACAAGGGCTCGGGACTCTCCGTCTTCTGCGAGATCCTGGCTGGTTCGCTGACCGGCGGTCACGCCAGCAATCCGGAGGCGCCGACCGCCAAGCGCCTGGTCAACAACATGCTTTCTCTCGCCTTCGACCCGGCGGCATTCTCGGGCACGGAGTTCTTCTACGAGGACGTGAAGCGGCTCATGACCTGGACGACCGCCTCCCCACCGATCGAGCCCGGCGGCTCGGTTCTCCTGCCCGGCGAGATCGAGGACCGCGTCAGGGCCGAGCGGACGGCGAAAGGAATTCCGATCGACGGTGAAACCTGGGCGAAGATCGTCGCCGCCGCCGCCTTGCTCGGCGTCACGGCGCCGGAACAGCCGTCGTAACGATTTTCCGCGGCCTTGGCTGCGGCAGCGACTTCAGCGTTTTCCAGTTAGCGCTGAGTGATTTCATCGGCCCGCTCCGGGACGATGACGCGCAAGGGTGAGGGCCCAAGTCGCCGGGCGACGTTGGTCAGTGGATCTCATCCATCTTCGCGAAGGCGGCGCGGATATCCTCGGTCGCGAAGTGGCCGCTCCGGCACGCATCGAGGATTACTCTCTCGCGCCGGGTGAGAATCTCGGCGGCGGCCGGAATCTCGGCAGCCACGTCCTGGGGGATGACGACGGCGCCATGGCGGTCGGCATGGATCAGGTCGCCCGGCGCCACGGCCATTCCGGCGACCGTCACCGGCCCGTCGAAGCCAACGATGTCCGCATGGACGTGCGAAGGCATGATCGACCCCGCGAGAACGAAGAATCCCCTGGCCATCTGGGCGATGTCGCGCACCGCGCCGTCGGTGATCACGCCGGCGCAGTCGAGGGCACGGTGGATGTTGGTCTGCACCTCGCCCCAGAAGGCGCCGACGCCCCGCTCCGGGTCATCGTCCTGGATGACGACGATGCTCGGCCGTGGGCCGCGCTCGATATATTCATAGTAGGCGAGTTCGCATGCCGCGCCGGTCTCCCTCGGTCGGCGCGCTGCAGCGGATGATGGCGGTGCGGGCGAACCCGACCGCTGGCTTCATCTCGGGGAAGGGACAGACCAGCGGTGTGCGGTTGAAGCCGACGATGCGCCGCGACGGTTCGACCACCTCCAGCGCGTTACAGATGGTGGGCGTATCGATGTCGCGCAGCGTGGCGATCAAATCGGAGGAAATCTGCATGTCGTTGTCCATTTTTCAAACCAAGAGACGTCTTTCACTTTCTTCCAAATCATCACATTTCTTGCCAAGATATCCAGCCATGAGATGGACGGATCGTGCAAGCCGGCGAGGCGACCGGGGCCCCGGTTCGTCCGCGCGACGCAGCAGATCATAGAGGAGGGAAAGGCCATGGCCACCGACAAACCCGAGTGGACGATGCTGATCGACGGCGAGGAAGTGCGGTCGGTCGAAGAGAGGCCGGTCGTCAATCCGGCGACGGGCGAGACCATCGCGTCGGTGCCGGAGGCGTCGGACGAGCAGGTCGATGCGGCGCTCGCCGCGGCCCGCCATGCCCAGCCGGCCTGGGGGGCGATGGCGCCGGTCGAGCGGGCAGCCTTCATGAAGAGGATCGCAGACCTCATCCGTGGCGGCGGCGAAGCGCTCGCCCGGATCATCGTCAGCGAGGAGGGCAAGCCGATCAGCGAGGCGCGGGGGGAAGTCGGCGGCACGGCCGAGTTCTTCTCCTACTTTGCCGAATTCGCCCGCCGCATCGAAGGCGAGATCCTCCCCTCCGACGTCCGCGACGAACAGGTCTGGATCCAGCGGGTTCCGGTCGGGGTCGTCGTCGGCATCATCCCGTGGAACTATCCTGCGGCGCTCGTTTCGCGGAAGGTGGCGCCGGCAATGATCGCCGGCGATACGATCGTGCTGAAGCCGCACGAGCTGACGCCGCTCTCGGCGCTCTATTTGGGGCGGCTGTTCCGTGAAGCGGGTGTCCCGCCGGGGGTGGTGAATATCGTCACCGGTGCGGGCAAGACCGTCGGCGAGCGCCTCACCGGCGCGGCCGGCGTCGATCTCGTCAGCATGACCGGCAGCGTGCCGACCGGCCGGCGCATCATGCAGAACGCGGCGACGCACCTGACGCCGATATCGCTCGAGCTCGGCGGCAAGGCGCCGTTCATTGTCATGCCCGACGCCGACCTCGACCTCGCGGTGAGGAGCGCCGTCACCTCGCGCTTCATGAACTGCGGCCAGGTCTGCATCTGCAACGAGCGCACTCTCGTTCACCAGGATGTCTACCAACCGTTCCTCGACGCCTTCGTCGAGCAGGCGCGGGCGCTCAGGATCGGCGACCCGCTTTCCGAGAACACCGACATCGGACCGAAGGTGAGCCGGCCGGAGCTCGAGAAGGTGGAGGCGATGGTGGCCAAGGCGGTCAGCGCCGGCGCAAAGGTTGCCCTGGGCGGCGGCCGGCCCGCCGCGCCACCGACACCGGGCGGCAACTGGTATTCGGCGACCGTCCTCACCGATGTCGGCCCGGACATGGCGATCATGCAGGACGAGATCTTCGGCCCCGTCGTGCCGATCGTGCCTTTCCGCGGCTTCGAGGAGGCCGTCGCAATCAGCAACGGCAGCCGCTATGGCCTCTCCGCCTACCTCTTCACCCGCGACGTGCGCCAAGTGATGAAGGCGATCCGCGACATCGACTTCGGCGAGCTTTACGTCAACCGCATCGGGCCGGAGAGCCTGCAGGGCTTCCATGTCGGCTACCGGCAGAGCGGGGTCGGCGGCGATGACGGCGTGCACGGACTGGAGATCTACCTCAAGAAGAAGACAGTCTACATGAACTACGGGGACCAGCCGGCGACCACGCTGATGCCCTATGGGCCCGCGTGATCTACCGCCGTTCACGCTTGAACCCGACGATGTCCGCTCGTGTGCCTCCGCTCGCTCGATCGGCACCGTCATCTTGCGGATTGGCCGCGTTGACAATTTCCCGGTGAAACCGTAGCCCGCCCTGGCACCAGTGGAGTCGAAGCGATGTTGTTTCCTGTCGGCGTGTCGATTGACGGGCTCACCGGCGAGGTCGAGCCGGCCGCCGGCTGCTACGCCAAGCGGTTGAGCGAGCTGCGGGGGGTCTTCCAGGATGACGCCGCCTTCGAACAGGCAGTCGCCGAGCGTGAAGACCCCGTCGTCTACGAGGTCGTCGACTCCCGGAAGCCGGAGAGCGACCTGTGTTTCGGAACGACGATCATGACGCCGGGCAAGATCGGCGACGAGTACTACATGACCCGCAGGCACTTCCACGAGCGGCCGGATCGCGGCGAGGCGTACTACACGCAGTCCGGCCAGGGCCTCCTTCTTGTCGATGCGCGGGACGGTGAGACGCGGACGATGCGACCGGGCGTGTGCGCCTTCATCCCGCCGGACTGGGCCCATCGTCACAGCCTCCGATGAGCGCCGCCCACAAGCCCCCCGGACCGGCCTTGACGACAAGGCTGATGCGGTGAAGGCGCTCTGGCATCCGGCGCTCAAGGTCCTCGCCGTCACGAAGGGTGCTGCGGGCGCGGACCTCTTCACGGCGGAGCGTCGGGTCTATATCGCGGGGTTCTCGGTACTGGTCGTCGACACGGTCGGCTGTGGCGATGCGTTCATGGCGGCCTTTCTGGTGGGGCTTCTCGCTGCCGATATCGCCGCGCTAGACGAGGACATCCTGTTTCAGATCGGCCGCAGGGCCTGTGCCCCGCCGGGGCGCTCGTCGCCGGCGTTGCCGGAGCCATAGAGGCAATGCCGCGGGCGGACGACATTGCCGCGTTCCTCGCAACGGCCGAGCCAGAGGTGAAGCGGAGCGTGGCGTCATGAAGGAAGAAAGGTGCCTCCGCATCGGCGTCCTCGGCGCCGGACAGATCGCCCAGGCCGCCCATTTCGAGGCCTGCAACAAGGCACGCAACGCGGAGCTCTACGCGATCTGCGATGTGGCCGAGGATCTGCTGCCGCGGATGGATGCCACGTTCCAGCCCCGTCGCGCGTTCACCGACTACGATGCAATGCTGTCGGATTCCGGAGCTCGAAGCCGTGATCGTTGCAACGTCGGACTCCTTCCACGTGGCGACGGCGACGGCTGCGCTCGAGGCGGGCAAGCATGTGCTGTGCGAGAAGCCCCTGGCGACCTCGGTCGAGGACGCCGAGACGCTGAAGGAGGTGGCGATTCGCAGTGGTCGCTTGCTGCATGTCGGCCACATGAAGCGGTACGACGGCGGCATCGAAGCAGCGAAGGCCTTCATCGACAGCGAGATCGGCGAGGTCCTTGCCCTGAAGGCTTGGTACTGCGACTCGACCCACCGCTACACCATGACCGACGCCGTACAACCGCTGATCGTCCGCAGTGCCACGGCGCGTCGGCCGAGCGAGGACCCCAAGGCCGATCTCCGGCGCTACATGATGCTCGCCCACGGCAGTCATCTGGTCGACATGGCCCGCTTCCTCGGCGGTGACATCGAGGCGGTAGAGGCCCGTCTGCGTGAACGTTTCGGCGCCCGCACCTGGTTCGTCGACGTGGATTTTCAAAGCGGTGTCCTCGGCCATCTCGACCTGACCGTGGCGGTCCGCATGGACTGGCATGAAGGCTTTCAGGTCTATGGCGAGAACGGCAGCATCCTCGCGAAGACCTTCAATCCCTGGTACTTCAGGTCAAGCGAAGTCGACATCTTTCGCGAGGCGACCGCGACCTGGCATCGGCCGCTCGCTGCCGACGGCCACTTCTATCGCAGGCAGGTGGAAGGATTTGCCGACGCGGCGCTCCATGGCAAGCCTGTGCCGGGCGCCACGGTCGAGGACGGTGTTGCCTCGGTGCGGGCAATGGCGGCGATCGCGCAGTCGGTGCGCACCGGCAAGCCGGTGGAGCTCGCCACGGTCTCGGGCCCGATCTGATGAGGATCGGCATCTTCGCCAAGACCTTTCCCGGCACCGACCCGCAAACGGTGCTCGCGCAGGTCGCCGGCTTCGCGACGACGCAATACAACATGTCCTGTTCCGGGCTGCCGTCCATGCCCGAAGCGATCGATACGGACGTCTGTGACGCCATACGGACCGCCTCCGCGTCCTGCGGCGTCGAGATCGTTGCGCTGTCGGGCACCTTCAACATGATCCACCCGGATCCTGCCGTCCGCGAGACGGGACTCAGGCGTCTCGCCGTGCTGGCGAGAGCGGCTCCGGCGATGGGCGCCGGCCTCGTCACGCTTTGCACCGGGACGCGCGATCCCGACGACCAGTGGCGCGGGCATCCGGACAACGCGACCCCGGACGCGTGGCGCGACCTGTTGGCCGGCATGGAGGCGGCGGTCCGAATCGCCGAGCACGGCGGCGTCGATCTCGGCATCGAGCCGGAGCAGGCCAATGTCGTGTCGTCGGCTTCCGCCGCCCGCCGCCTGATCGACGAGCTTGCCAGCCGGCGAGTGAAGATCGTCTTCGACGCCGCCAATCTTTTCGAGGTCGCGGCGGATTTCGAGAGACGCGCGATGGTCTCTGAGGGCCTTGACCTTCTGGCCGACCGGATCGCCATCGCTCATGCGAAAGACCGCCGGCCGGAGGGAACCTTCGCTGCCGCCGGGGCCGGCGTCCTCGACTATCCGCACTATGTGTCGGAGTTGCGTCGCGTCGGCTTTTGCGGCGCGCTGGTGGCCCATGGTCTCGAGGCAGCAGAGGCGCCGCGAGTTGCCGCGTTCCTGCGCACCAGTCTCGCCGCCGCGCCTGGCGCCGACTGATGAACGCCGTCGCTGTCCTCGATGTCGGGAAGACCAACGTCAAGCTGACGGCGGCGACGCGCGACGGGGTGCTCCTTGAGACGATGTCGCTCGTCAACGGACCTCTCCCCGGCGCGCCTTACCTCCATATCGATACGGACCGCATCGAAGCCTGGCTCCTCGACGCGCTGCCCGATCTCGCACGCCGGCATCCGATTGCCGCGATTGTTGCTACAGGTCACGGATCCGCCGGCGCCCTTGTCGACGATGAGGGACTGATTATGCCGATGATCGATTACGAGGCCGAAACGCCCGCGGCGATTACCGCCGCCTATGTCGAAGCGGCCCGCCCTCTGCTCCCGCTCGGCAGCCCACTCATGGCGGGTGCGGCCCATCTCGCGCGCCAGCTCCTGTGGCTCGAGACCGAGTGGCCCGAGGCCGTTGTGCGCGCCCGCTGGTATCTCGGCGGGCCACAATTCTGGGCCTTCTGCCTCTCCGGCAGTGCTGTCAGCGAGCTCACTTATCTCGCCGCGCAATCGCATTTGTGGAATCTTGAAGAAGGCGGATTCTCGCGGATCGTGGTATCGCGCGGCTGGCAACGACTGATCCCGCCGCTGAAGCCTGCCTGGCAGCCGGTTGGTCGTATCAGGCCGGATCTTGCCAGCCGGCTCCGCATCTCGGCCGACATCGAGATCCTCTGCGGCATTCACGATTCGAGCGCCAATTTCTACCGCTATCAGCAGGCCGGGTTGACCGATCTGACCGTGATCTCCACCGGCACCTGGATCGTCGGCATGAGCGACGGTCCGGCGCCGGCTGCCGGCTATGCGGAGGGCTATGTCACACGAAACCTCGACGTGGAAGGCCGGCAGCTCTCCGGCATCCTTGCCATGGGCGGACGAGAATTCGCCTTGATCGCCGACGAGACGCCGGACGAGCCGGTCGCTGCTGCGACCGTCGCCGCGTTGATCGCGGCCAGGACGATGGCGTTGCCTTCGTTCGTCGACCAGGACGGCGTCTTCCCTGGAAGTGCCATGAGGGGGCGCATCGCCGGGCCTCCGCCGGCGACGGCGGCGGCACGCCGGGCGCTCGCTTTGCTTTACGTGGCGCTGCTGACGGATGTCTGTCTCGCCCGGCTCGGCGCCGATGGGACCATCATTGTCGACGGCAGCTTCGCCAGGGATCCGCTCTATCCGGCTCTGGTCGGTGCGCTCCGGGCTGAATCCCCTATCCTCTTCAATACCGACGCTTATGGCACGGCCGCCGGTGCAGCCCTGCTGGCCGGCCACGCGGAGAGGACCGGGGCCGCCATGGTCGCTCTCGATCCTGCTCCGCCGATCGAGATTCCCGGACTTGCGGATTATCGCAAGGCGTGGCGCGAGGCGGCCGAAACTACCTCGGCGAATCGAGGAGAACCAACGCAATGACCCATCGCACCAACCTCGCCCTCCGCAAGGAGATGGTCGACATTGCCCGCCGGATGAACGCCAGCGGCATCAATCAAGGCACGGCCGGCAACCTGTCCCAGCGCCTCGACGACGGTTTCCTGATAACGCCGACCTCGCTTCCCTACGAACGCATGGAAGTCGGTGACATCGTCGAAATGGGCTTCGACGGCACGTACGTCGGCAAGCGTCGGCCATCGTCGGAATGGCGCTTCCACCGTGACATCCTCAAGTCGCGGCCGGACATCAATGTCGTCCTTCATTGCCATTCGATCTACGCGACCACGCTCGCCTGTCACTACAAGGCGATCCCCGCCTTCCACTACATGGTCGGTGTGGCCGGCGGCACGACGATCCGCTGCGCCAAGTACGCCACATTCGGCACCCAGCAGCTTTCCGACAATGCCATCGAGGCATTGGAAGGACGACTCGCCTGCCTACTTGGCCAGCATGGCCAGATCTCCCTCGGCAAGACGCTCGAAGCAGCGCTTGCCCTTGCCACGGAGGTGGAGTCGCTGTCGCGACTGTATGTTCAGGCACTCACGCTCGGCGACCCGCCGATCCTGTCGGACGAGGAGATGGCGCGGGTCATCGAGCAGATGCGCAAGATGAGCTATGGCCAGGCGCCCGATGCCGAGGGCGTCAACGATCTCGCAAGGCCGCGCGCCGGGTAGCGGGGGAGACCGGCAGCGCTGCGCGCTTGCGGAGTCCTCGGATCTACCAGTCGACGACGGTGCCGTCGTCGAGGACAGCGTGCGTGGTGTGGAAGACCTCCTGCTTGAAGGGATGCTTCGCTGCCGCGGCCTCGTTGACATCGACGCCGAGGCCCGGCGCTTCCGGGATTTGCCAGGCGCCGTCCACCATGCGGATCGGGGTCTCGGCGACCTCCGCATACCAGGGGACCGAGCCGGTCATCTCCTCCTGGATGACGAAGTTGGGCGTGGCGATGTCGAAATGAAGCGCGGCGACTCCGGCGAGCGGCCCAAGCGGGTTATGCGGGGCGATACCGACGCCGGCCGTTTCCGCCGCCGCGGCGATCTTGCGGGCTTCGCCGAGACCGCCGGTGTGGGCGATGTCCGGTTGCGCGATGTGCAGGGCATGCAGACGGAACAGCGGCTCGAACTCGACGCGGCCGATGAGTCGCTCGCCGGTGGCGATGGGGACGGGTGATTGCTCGGTGACCGCCCGCATCAATGCGGGGTCGGTGGGCGGCACCGGCTCCTCGGCAAACAGCGGCCGGCCGGGCGCGATCGCCCTGATATAGTCGAGGGCCGCGGCAACCGAAGCCGGCCGCCCGTGGAAGTCAACCATGATGTCGATATCGTCACCGACCGCCTGGCGGAGCGCCAGCATCAGCTTTGCGACGTGATCGACCGAGCGGGGGTGTGTCGTGTAGTGGGTATAGGGGATGAACACCACCTTGACGGCCCGGTAGCCTTTCTCGATCACCGCGAGCGCTGCCTTGACGAGATCATCTTCCTGCATTGTCTCGTAGACGGCACGCATGTCGCCGAGGCCAAGATGGGTGTAGACCGGCACCCTGTCCCGCGTCTTGCCGCCGAGCAGGCGCCAGACCGGAACGCCGAGCTCCTTGCCGAGGATGTCCCACAGCGCCACCTCGATCCCCGAGATGGCGCTGGTACCGATCACGCCCATCCGCCAGAAGCCGTGCTTGTGCATGACCCGCACGGCCTGCTCGATGTCGCGCGGATCGCGGCCGATGAGGAGCGGCGTCAGGTCCTCGACGGCGCCGACGACCGCGCGGGTCTTCCACTCCAGCGTCGCCTCGCCCCAGCCGTAGAGGCCATCCTCGTCGGTCTCGACCTTGACGAAGATCCAGTTGCGCATCTCCGCATTGACGACGGTGGTCCTGATGGCGGTGATCTTCATGGGTGGAGCCTCCGATCCGGGGAATGTCAGCCGGCGAACCGCGGTTCGGGAACGCCAGCCACCCCGACGTCAACCGCAAAGAGGCCGCCCGCCTGTGGCTGGTCGCGCAGCTTTTCCGGCGTCAGGTCCCAGATCGCCGAGGTGACGTAGAGGGTCCTGAGGTCCGGGCCGCCGAACATGCAGCTGGTCGGCTTCTGGACGGGGAGCTCGACGACACGGTCGACGGTGCCGTCGGGGGCGTAGCGAACGAGACGCCAGCCGTCCCACTCGGCGTTCCACAGGTAGCCCTCGGCGTCGATGGTGCCGCCGTCCGGCGCGCCCTCCGGCCCGGTATCGACGATCTTGCGGCGGTTGCTGACGGTGCCGCTCGCATGGTCGTAGTCGAAGCGGTAGATGGCGTGATCGAGGGTGTCGGCGAAGAAGAAGGTGTCGTTCTCCAGCGACCAGACGAAAAAGTTCGAGATGCCGATCTCGCTGAAAACCTTGTGGACCGAGAGGTCGGCGTCGACGCGGTAAAGCGCGCCGGTGTGCGCCGCCAGGCTGTCGTCCATCGTCCCGGCCCAGAAGCGGCCATCGCGGTCGCATTTGCCCTCGTTGAACCGGTTGCCTGGCTTGTCGGCCTCGGGCCGGGCGATCCAGTCGATCGCGCCGCTGTCGAGGTCGTAGAGGGCGATCCCCGAGGCGAACGCGACGATCAGCCCGCCCTTCTCGCGGAGTGCGAAGCAGGCGATCCGTTCCGGCATTTCCCAGTTGTCGACCGCCCCCGTCGCTGGCCGGAAGCGCTGCAAGAGCTTGCCCTCGATATCGACCCAGTAGAGCGCCTGCTCCCTCACGTCCCAGACCGGCACCTCGCCGAGCCTGTTGTGGCAGTCGACGACGCAGGCGACGTCGGTTGTCATCGTGTTCCTCCCTTTCCCTGCAGCCGGCCGAGAAGCAGGCGCACCGCATCGCTGCCGCGTTGCGCGTACATCGCCACGGCGAGGAGCGTGAGCGCTCCGGTGAGCACATATTGCCAATAGGCCGACACGTGCAGCTGGTTCATCGCGTTCTGGATCAGCATGATCAGCACGGCCGCGACCATCACCCCGATGGCGGTTCCCCGGCCGCCGAAGATACTGGTGCCGCCGAGCACGACGGCGGTCACCGACAACAAGGTGAAGTTGGTGCCCGCCTGCGGGTCGCCGCTGCCGATCCGCGCGGCGACGATCAGTCCCGCGACCGCGGCGAAGACGCCGCAAAGCACGTAGGCCGCAAAGCGGATGCGCCCGACCGGGATGCCGGCGACATAGGCGGATTCCTCGCTTGACCCGACCGCATAGAGGCGCACGCCCGCCCGGCCACGGAGGAGAAGGAACTCGTAGAGGAGCGTTGCCAGGAGCGCGATAACGAACGCCACCGGGACATTGCCGATCCGGACGAGCACCGCGTCCGCGAAATCGCCGCTCAACAGGCCTCCCGGTGCCGGCCTGACAATCAGCGCGAGGCCCGCCACGATGGAGAACGTCGCCAGGGTGGCGATCAGGTCCGGCAGCTTCAGCATGCGGATCAGCATGCCGTTGACGAGACCGACGGCGACCCCCGCGGCAAGGCAGACGGCGATGCCGGCCGCGAAGCCGAGCGGCGGATCGGGAATGAGCAGGAACGAGGCGATCGCCGTTACCAGACTGATCGTTGGCCCTGTCGAAAGATCGATGCCGCCGAGCAGGATCACCGTGAACTGCCCCAGCGCGACGACAAGCAGCGGCGTCACCTGGATCGCTAGGTTCGCCATGTTGCGGCTGGTCAGGAAGTAGGGCGACTGGCTGGCGGTGTAGATCGTAAAAAGGACAACGAGCGCCGCCAGCAGCAACGCTGGCCCATAGCGCGTCAGGAAGCGCGGCACCGACCTCCGGCGGGCCGCCGGAAGTGACGCCGGTCTTTCGGCCAACGCTTCCTCTGCCGTCTCACCGACACCGACGGCCCGCCCGACGATCCGCTCCTCGGTTGCCTCCGCAGCCTTCACCTCGTCGACGATCCGCCCCTTCGCGACGACCAGGATGCGGTCGGAGAGGCCGATCAGCTCAAGAACGTCGGCCGACACGACGATGATGCCGACGCCGCGTGCGGCGATGCTGCGGATGATGCCGATAGATCTCGATCTTGGTGCCGACATCGACGCCCTGGGTCGGCTCGTCGAAGATGCAGAGCCTTGGGTCCGGACAGAAGCCAGCGGGCGAAGGCCACCTTCTGCTGGTTGCCGCCGGAAAGCAGCCCGACCGGCTGTTCGGCCGAAGGGGTGCGCACGTCGAGCGCCTCGATCTGGCCGGCAACCGCCTCGCCTTCCCGCCCGGCGTCGACGACGCCCAGTCGCGACCAGTCCCGTATATGCGGCAACGCGATATTCTCACGCACCGAGTGTGGCAGGAACATGCCTTCGCCGCGACGGTCGGCCGGCAGATAGACGATGCCCGCCTCGATCGCCTCGCGCGGGCTGGCGATGGCAACCCGCTTGCCGTCAAGCGTCACTGTTGCCCGAGGCGCGATTCAGCCCGAAGAGGGCGCGGACAAGAGCCTCCTGGCCGCTGCCCGTGATGCCGCCAAGGCCGAGCACCTCGCCGGCCCTGACCTCGAATGAGGCCGGTTCGAGCACGCCCGGCACGGCGAGCCGCTCCGCCGCCAGAACCACCTCGCCGGGGCTGTCGTCGCGGGGCGGGAAAGCGACCGCCAGATCGCGGCCGACCATCATCGAGACGACCGCTTCCTCTGTCGTCTCGTCGGCGTCGACCGAGCCGACGATCTCACCGTCCTTCATGACGGTGATGCGATCGGCGATTGCCAAGACTTCCGGCAGCCGATGCGAGATGAAGACGACCGATGTGCCCGCTGCCCTGAGCGTCGCGCAGGATGGCAAACAGGCGATCGACGTCGGGTGGAGTGAGGGCCGAGGTCGGCTCGTCGAGGATGAGAACCCGCGCCTCGGCGCTGAGGGCGCGAGCGATCTCGACGATCTGCCGCTCGGCGACGGCAAGGGTCCGCACCGGCCTCCGCGGATCGATCGCCTCGCCGAGCAGCGCAAGGAGGCGCGCCGACTGCGTGCGCATGGCGCCGTAGTCGATCAAGCGCGCCTCCCGGCTCGTGGCCGAGGAAGATATTCTGCGCCACGTCCAGGTCCGGGACGAGCCGCGTATCCTGATAGACCATGGCGATGCCGAAGCGCGCGGCTTCCGCCGGGTTCGCCACGGTCACCGGCTGCCCCGATACACGGATCGTCCCCTCGTCCGGCTGGTAGACGCCGGAGAGGATGCGCATCAGGGTCGACTTGCCGGCGCCGTTTTCGCCGACAAGCGCGTGGATTTCCCCGGCGCGGCAGTCGAAGGAGATCCCGCTGAGCGCCTGCACGCCCGGGAAGCGCTTGGAGATCCCCTCGACCGCGAGCGGCCGGGCGGCCGCTTCGTTCATGCTCGCCCGCGAGGTCTAGCTGAAGATCTTCTTCAGCTCCGCGTCGGACAGGTTGGTGTCGGTGAAGACGCCGTCCGGCAGGTCGGGCCGCATGTAGTCCTTGTAGTTGTCCTTTGTGATCAGCTTGGGCGTGATGATCCACTCCTTCTGGATCTCGTCGCCTTTGAGAATCGCCAAGCGCCATGCGGAGCGCGACGACGCTCTCCCAAGTCGGTTCGGAGATGAGGCCGATATCGAACTTCGGTTGCTTGTCCTTCTCGGCGTCGTAGAGCTTGAGCAGGCCGTTGTAGTCGTCGCCGGTCACCGGGACGAGCGGCCGACCGGCGGCGAGCAGCGCCTTGCTGGCGCCGGCGGTCACCTGGCCGCCGTCGGCCCAGATGCCGTCGATCTCGGGATAGGCGGCGATCAGGTCGCTCATCACCACCTTGGCCTTGTCCTCCGACCAGTCGGTGTCCTTGAAGGCCAGCACCTCGATGTCGGAGCCGGCCAAGGCCTCCTGCGCGCCCTTCCAGCCGGCGGCGGTGTAGGAATTGCCCGGAATGCCACCGAGGCCGACGATCTTGCCCTTGCCGCCCAGCGCGTTGCGAAGCCAGGTACCCGAGTTCTTGCCCTTCTTGGACGGGTCGGTGCCGGTGTAGGCGGTGTAGTCGCTGCCGTCGACCGGCAGGTTGAAGGGCACGGTGACGATGCCGTCCTGCGTGGCGTTGCGCAGCGCCGGCACGACCGCCGTGCCCGAGTTCGGGATGCACAGGATGGCATCGACCTGCTGGCTCGACCAGCGACTCGATGTCGTTGACCTGCTTGGTGATGTCGCCCTGGCCGTCGACGATGATCAGGTCGGCCGACGTCGGGCTGGCTTGGCCGCCTCGTGCTTCGAGCGCCGCAATGCACATCGCCCGCCAGCTGTTGCCGGAGAAGCCGTTGGAGAAGCCGATCCGGTAGGGCCGGTCCTTCTTCGGCATCTGGACGGCGCCGCCGGACTCGGTGATCTCGGCATCGGCAATGGTGTCGGCGAAAGCGCGCCGAGCCAGCGCGGGCGCGACGGTGATCGCGGCGCCGGCAACGCCGAGCTGGAGAAGGCGGCGACGGCTGACGAGATGGTTCTTCACTTCTGTCATGACATGTTCCTCCCGCCGGTCTCTGAAGACGTCGATCGGACGGACGACCGGCAGTCCGCCCGGGGTTCGGGTCAGGCTCTTGTTCGCGCGATCGACCGATAGAGAATGACGCTGAGAGCGATGATCGCGCCCTGCAGCACCATCTGCGTTCCGGTGGTGACGCGGATGACGTTGGTGAAGCTGTTGAGCTCGGTGATGAAGATCGTGCCGCCGATGGTAGCGACGACGCTGCCGATACCGCCGGTCAGCGCCGTGCCGCCGACGACGACCGCGGCGATCGAGGTGAGCAGGAACTGGTTGCCGATGCCGAGGCTCGGCGCGCCGATATAGGCGGTGAACAGCAGCCCGCCGATGGCGGCGAGCACCGCGCTCGCCACATAGGCCGAGATGACGACGGCCGTGACCGGCACGCCCATCAGCCGCGCCGCGGCGGGATTGGCGCCGGTGGCGTAGAGCCAGCGGCCGTAGACCGTCTTGCGCGATGCCCAGGCGACCGACGAGCGCAATCACCAGCCAGAAGATCATGCTGACCGGGCACGCCGAACAGGTTGCCGGCGCCGATCCAGTTCGAAGCCCGGCGCCGCCTCGCCGTGCGGCGCGCCGCCGGTGATAGACGAGGGCGGCGCCGAACAGGATCGAGTTCATGGCCAGCGTCGCGATCAGCGGCGTGACCTTCAGGACCACGATGACGAATGCCGTTGAGGAGGCCGATGAGCGCGGCGACCGCCAGCGATACGAGCACGGCTTCCGCGATGTTGCCGTTCGTGCCGAGCATCAAGCTGGTCGAGACGATGTTCACCAGCGTGACCATGCCCGCCTGGCTGAGATCGATGCCGCCGATCAGAAGGGCAAGAGTCTGGCCGGTCGCGAGCACGCCAAGGAAGGCGGCCACCTGCAGGATGTTCAGCACCTGGCTGAACTGGAACATGGCCGGCGAGATCAGCCCGGAGATGACGAACAGCGCCACCACCGCAAACCAGACCGCGCCAATGCGGTTGAGAGCGGCTGCGACGCTCATTCCGATGCCGCTCCGAGGCGCCCCTTCGCCCCGTCCCGAGCTTCTCGATCCACGACGTTTCCCCAGGCGCGGGAGGCTTTCGCCCCTCTCTCGTTAATGTATTATCTATTCATGATAATATCGTACATTGCGGGGATGGCAACAGCCCGATGGCGGCGACAGGATGAGCCGCAAGAGAGCTTCAGGGGCATCGCATGACAAACGCAGGCGCGGTGGAAGACCTTGGGCTCGATGGGCGGGCGGCCGGCACCTCCATTCGGGATCGCGTCACCAGCCAGCTCGCGATGCGGATCCTGTCCGGTCACTATCCGCAAGGCGCGGCGTTACCGACAGAGGCCGAGCTCGGCGCCGAGTTTGGCGTGAGCCGCACGGCATTGCGCGAGGCGACCAGAACGCTCGCCGCCAAGGGACTGATCGAAACGCGGCAGCGCGCCGGCACGCGGGTAAGGGCCTCAGAAGACTGGAACCGGCTCGATTCCGATATCCTCACCTGGATGGGCGCCATCGAGCCCGACCTCGACTTCGTCAAGGGGTTGACCGAGGCGCGGCAGATCATCGAGCCGGCCGCTGCCGAGCTCGCCGCTGAGCGTGCCACGGCCCGCAACCTGGCGACCATCGAAGAGGCCTACGAGGCGATGTGCGTGGCGGATCTTTCCGATCTCGACGCCTGTGCGCGCGCCGATGTCAGCTTCCACATCGGCATTTTGAAGGCCAGCCAAAATCCGGTGCTCGCCAATCTCGGCAATGTCATCGGCGCCGCGCTGATGAGCTCTTTTCGGCTCACAACGTCCGCTTCCATCAACTACAGCCGCACGCTGGCCGCCCATGGCGAGGTGGTCGAGGCGATCCGCATGCGCAAGGGCGAAGAGGCGCGCGTCCGGATGCAGGCGTTGCTCGGCATCGCCACCCAGGATCTCCTCAGGCTGTCGGGAGCGGATCCCTCTCTTGCTCGTCCCGTCTGGTAGTCTTAGCCGATGAAGTCGGCCACCAGGCTGTTGAACTTCTCCGGGTTCTCCATGAACAGGAAGTGCTTGCCGCCCTCGTCCTCCTCAAAAATCTCTAGCCGCGATCCGGGAATGTGTTCGTGCATCCACACGATCGAGCGCCACGGAATCTGGCTGGCGCGGGCCCCGATCAGCAATGTCGGCAGGTCGATGCGGGCAATCACATCGAACCAGTCCTGGGCCGCGTGATTGTAGACCAGGCGCGCCGCGTAGCGCCGCGGCAGCTTCAGCACGTTTTCGAAGACCCAGGCCTTCTCCTCATCCGAAACCCGGTCCGTGAACATGCCGCCGATGAACTGCCGGGTGATCTCTTCGCCGTCAGGCCCGGCGAGGCCGGTGACGCCGTCGATCAGATGCTGCATCCGGTAGAGCGTGATCGGATCGTCGCGGAGCGAGGGGGGATCGAGCGCATATTCCGCCGCACGTCGCTCGGCGTCGGACCACGTCGGGTTGGCGGTCAGGAACGGCGACTGATCGACGAAGATGAGCTTGGCCAGCCGGTCGGAACCGAACAGATCCCAGTAGCACCAGACAACGCTGCAGCCCATGGAGTGACTGAGCAGGTTCACATCCGACAAGCTGAGCGCGGTGAACGCATCGTGCAGGTCTTTGGCGAGCCGTGAGACCCGATAGCCGTGGTCAGGACGGTCGGATTCGCCATGGCCGCGAAGGTCGAGCGCAATCACTCGATAGCGGTCGCTGAGACCGGCGATTTGATGTTTGAACTGCGCTGTCGTCTGCGACCAGCCGGGAACCATGAACAGGGTTGGGCCGGCCCCGGCTTCCTCGTATCGCAGGATGACACCGTCACTCGTTTCGATCTGCCCCATGGTCTCCCCCTTCGCCTGAGCCATCGCTGGTGCGCTTGAGATCGTGCCGGTCCGCAGAGGCCGGATGGATCCGACAATCCACCTCGTCTGTCACTATCGGAAAATCGTTAAGGTCCGCCGCACGGATTCGTTCGAGGTCGATCGCGCAGCGCATTGTATGATCGATCAGCAAGAACGCTCCTGGTCGCAGCCGCTGGCTGGCCCGGCGCGGCAGCCCAAAGCGGCAACATGAGAGAGGAAGGACGAGAGATGGCTCGAAACGCTGTCAAAGCAGCCGTGATGACCGCGCCAGGGAGCATCGTCACCCAGGAGTTCCCCTATCCGGAGGTCGGCGAGGACGCCATGGTGATCGCCCTTGAGCTTTGCGGCATTTGCGGCACCGACAAGCACACCTACCGTGGCGAGACCACCCAATACGGCGGCACGCCGGCGGAGACGACCACGCCGTTCCCGATCGTCCCCGGTCATGAGATCGTCGGCACCGTCGCCGAGATCGGTTGCCGGGCCCGGACCAGGCTCGAGTACCAGGGCAAGGAGCTGGCGATCGGCGACCGCGTCGTCATGTGCCCCGATATTCTCTGCGGCCGCTGCTACTACTGCCGCAACAGCTTTGGCTTTCCCTTGTGCGAGAACATCCGCGGCTACGGCAACCACTTCACCGCGACCGAGGCCCCCCATCTGATGGGCGGGTGGGCCGAGCACATCTACGTCCGGCCGGACGCCTTCGTCTACAAGGTGCCGGAGACCGTCGACGCGCGGCTCGCCGTGATGACGGAGCTGATGGCGGTCACCTACAACCTCGACAAGGCGAAGTCCTTCTACTCCATGGATGGCGAGGGCTTTGGCACCGGAGCGAGCGTAGCCATCCAGGGCGTCGGGCCCATGGGCCTTCTCCACGTGTTCAAGAGCCGCATCATGGGGGCCGGCGATATCATCGCCCTCGACCGGTCGGATTATCGGCTGGGCGTCGCCCGCAGGTTCGGCGCCGACCACACCATCAATGTCACCGGCCTCACCCCAGCCGAGATCGTTGCCGGTGTCCGTGACCTGACCGGCGGTCGCGGCGCCGACATTGCCGTCGAGTGCACCGGGGTTGCCGAAGCAATTCCCCAGGGCCTCGACATGGTGCGCCGTGGCGGGACGTACATCATTGCGGGGGTCTTTGCGGAGGTCGGCACGGTCACCATCAACCCGCACCACCTGGCGGCGCGACAGGTGCGGGTGATCGGGATGTGCAATCATCCGCCGACCGGCTACGTGGGAAGCCTGAAGCTCCTCGAGAAATTCCAGGACCTCTATCCGCTCCGCGATTTCGTCACCCACGAGTTCGGCGTCGGCGATGCTGACGCCGCCATGGCGCAGGCCATGGACATCGACTCCTGCATGAAGGTCGTCATCCGACCATGACGTCCCGGCGGATCAGTGGGAGACGTTGGCGAGGAAGTCCTTCAGTCGCGACGCCTCCGGGCTGCCGAATACCTTTTCCGGCGGCCCTTCCTCGACGATGACGCCCTGATCCATGAACACGGCCCGCGTCGAGACCTGGCGGGCGAACCGCATCTCATGGGTGACGATCATCATCGTCGTCCCGGCCTCGGCGAGGCCCCGTATGGTCAAAAGGACCTCCTGAACGAGCTCGGGGTCGAGGGCCGAGGTCACTTCGTCGAGGAGCAAGAGTTGCGGCTCCATGGCGAGCGCCCGGGCGATGGCGACCCGTTGCTGCTGGCCGCCGGAGAGGGCGGAGGGATAGTGGTCGCGCCGCTCGGCGAGCCCGATCCGGTCGAGCCATTGCTCGGCGATCGCTTTCGCCTCGCCGCTCGACTTGCCCTGCACCTTGGTCAGGCCGAGCATGACGTTGCTCAGCGCCGACAGGTGTGGAAAGAGGTTGTAGCTCTGGAAGACCATGCCGATCCGCGAGCGCTGTCGGGCGAGCTCGCGACCGGAGAGACGCCTGCGCCTTCCGTCCGCGGTCACCCGGTAGCCGAGCGGATCGCCGTCGAGGCGGATCTCTCCGGCATCGAATTCCTCAAGGAGATCGACGCAGCGCAGAAGCGTCGTCTTGCCCGACCCGCTGGCGCCGATGATCGAGACCACGTCGCCGGGCAGAACGTCGAGATCGACCCCACGCAGGATCTGGTTGACGCCGAACGATTTGTGGAGCCCGACGATATTGAGGACGGCTTCGGGAGGGGCGGTCATTGGGTGTGGACCCTGCGCTCGATCCATCCGCCGCCGGCGGAGATACTGAGGTTGATGACCAGATAGAGCGCGCCGGCCAGCGCGTAGAACTCCATGGTCTGGAAGGTGCGGCCGATGATCTCCTGGGTGGTCAGCAGCAGTTCGCCGACGCCGATCGCCGAGAGCAAGGACGACGCCTTGACGATCTCAACCGCGGTATTGACGAAATTCGGCGCGATCTGGCGGAGCGCCTGCGGCATCAGCACGTAGAGGATCATCTTCGGAAACGTCAGGCCGATCGCCCGGGCGGCGTCGGTCTGGCCGGGCGGAATCGCGTTCAGCGCGCCGCGCAGCGTCTCTCCGACATGGGACGAGCAGAAGATGGTGAGCGCCAGGATGCCCGCCTCGATCGGCCCTGGGCTCAGGCCAAGGCCCGCAGGCATGTAGAAGCTTGCCAGGATCAGCACCAGCACCGGGGTGCCGCGGACAACATCGACGAAACCACGGAAGGGGAGCGACACAATCCGCCCGCCATAGGTCAGCATCAATCCGATGGCGACGCCGATGAGCGAGCCGAGCAGCACGGCCGCGGCCGAGATGCCGAGGGTCAGCGCGAAACCGTGGAGGAGCGGGCCGGAGGCGGAATTGAGCGCGGCGAGAAAGGAATCCATGGCCGGCCTCAGAATTTCGGAAACATCGCTTCGAGCCGGCGAAGCCCCACCGCGATCAAAGCACAGGTCGCCACATACATCAGGCTTGCGACGATCCACACCTCGATGACGCGGAAGCTCTCGTTGTTAATCTTGCGCGCCTGGAAGGTCAGCTCTGGCACCGCGATCACCGCGGCGATCGAGGTATCCTTGAACAGCGAGATGAAGTTGTTGCCGACGCTTGGCAGCGCATTGCGGACAGCGATCGGCACGATCACCCAGATCGCTGTCCCCATCCGCGTCAACCCGATCGACTGGGCCGCCTCGGTGATGCCCTTCGGAATCACCACGATGGCGGCCCGGAAGGATTCCGTCAGGTAGGCGCCGGCATAGACCGCCAGCACCGCCGCGAAGGTGACGACATTGTTGAAGCGGATGCCGATCCCCGGCAAGGCGAAGAAGGCGAACAGCGCCAGCACCAGGATCGGGACGTTGCGGATAAGGCCGACATAGGCCGCCACCAAGATCCGCGCCGGCCTGCCTCCATAGACTGCCGCGAAAGCCGCCAGGATGCCGATCAGCGAGCCGATGACCAGCCCGGCGAAGCCCATTTCGAGGCCCAGAAGCAGCCCCGAGAGCAGGTCGTCGATGCTCCGGAAGACCGCGCCGAAATTGAGCGTGTAGTCCATATGCTCATTCCGGCGCGATCAATTTGCCGCTAGCGCAGTTCGCTCGGGAAGCCGACCTGCGGGGCAGGCGGCTCCTCGCCGAACCACTTCTTGAACGAAGCGGCGAAGGTCGGGAAGTCGACCCCGGTCATGGCTTCATGGAAGGCGGTATCGACGAAGTGCAGGAACTCCAGATCGCCTTTCTTGACGGCGCAGGAGTAGGTCTGCGGGTTCCAGCCATAGCCGCCTTCGATGTAGCGGTCCGGATTCTGCGCGACGAACCACTTGGCCGACGACATGTCGGTCGCTGCCGCGTCGGCCCGGCCCGAATTGAGTGCCTGGTACATCAGGTCGACGCTGTCGTACTGATCGACCTTCGCCGCCGGCAGCGCCTGATGGACCATGTCCTCGGCGTAGACGTTCTGCAGGACCGAGATGGTCGCGCCATCGCCCGCCGTCTTCAGATCGTCATAGCTCTTGTACTTGCCATCCTTCATGAGCAGGAGCCCGACGCCCTCGCGGTAGTAGGGAATGGTGAAATCGACCTGCTGGGCTCGGCCGGCCGTCACCGTCATGAACTGGCAGGTGACGTCGACCTTGTCGGTGAGCAGGTTCGGAATGCGCGAATCCGACGATTGGACGACGTATTCGACCTTGTCGGGATCGTCGAAGATCGCCTTGGCAAGGAGATGGCCCATATCGACGTCGTAGCCGACCAGGTTTCCCTGCTCATCTTTGAAATGCCAGGGCGGATTCGTGCTGCCGGTGCCGACGATGATGTGGCCACGGTCGAGGATCGTTTGCAGGCGATCCTGCGCCACCGCACCGTTTGGCACCATGGAGGCGGCGACGATCGCGCCGGCCATCACGGCCAATCCAACTTTCATGGTATCCTCCCTCCGCTATTGTCCGATATACTGGACAAGTTGTCCAAAATAGCAATGAGGATGCTACTGTGGAACAGCGCCTTCGGCAACGGCGGAATCCAAAAGGCATGCGCGCCGGGGAATTGGCCGTCCCGCACGCGGAGGGCGAGGACCCGGCGGCCGCGAAGACGTCCTCGGGTCGCGCACGGGGGCTCGACCGCGCCGTCGAGATATTCCAGCTTCTTCATGCGGTGAGAAAACCGCTTTCGATCGGGGAGATCGCCAGGAGCCTGAAGGCGCCCCGCTCGACGGTCTATGAAATCGTCAATCTCTTCCTGGCTGCCGACATTCTTGAATATTCCGGCGGTGGAGCGGGGGTTTTTTTCGGCCGCGCCATCTATCTCTACGCCAACGATTATTTCGCCAACGAAGCGGCGGTGCGGTTCGGCGAGGAGGAAGTCCGGCGGCTGGCCTCGCTCACCGGCGAGACCTGCCAGTTCTGCATGCCGGTCGGCAACAAATACGCCGTCGTGGCGATGCAGAACAGCGCCCGGCTCTTCCGGATCGGCTCCGATGTCGGCGTGCTCGTCCCGATCCCCTGGACGGCATCCGGCCGCTTCTTCGTCGCACACATGACCGTCGACGAACTCATGGCGTTCGTCCCGCCGGAGGATTTTCGCCTGCAAGACGGCCGGAGCCTGGACCCGCAGACCTTCCTTGCCGAGGCTCGCGCCGCCCGCCAGCAGGGCATCTGCATCATTTCCGGGATTGTCGACGACTTCGCTACGTGCATCGCCGCGCCGGTCGTCGATCACGCCGGCCGCTGCGTCGCGTGCATCTGCTTCATCGTGTCGACCGCGATCGGGGAGGCCCGGATCAGGGAACTGTCGGCGATGCTGATCGAGTTGGCAAAGAAGATGTCCGCAACGCAAGAGGATTTCGCGGCATAGGCGAACGTGCGCCGGAGGCCTTCGCCGCCGGAAAAGCTCCGCGTTCACACGCTGCGGATGCCGTCCCGCCAAATGAGGTCAGCGATTGACCCGCATCAAAGCCTTTTCCGTGGCAGTGTTGATCCTATCTTCACCTCTGGCACATGGCGTAGGACGCATGGCGGCGAGGCGGTCGACCAGGCCGACATCGGAGGTGAGATTTGGCGAATAACGACACTCCGCAAAAGCCAGCCGATCAGGGACATCACCTGACCATCGGCTACGTGATTGTGGCAGTCATCGCCGTACTGCTGCTCCAGCTCCTGTGGACCAGTGGCTCTCAGGTTCAGACCGTCCCTTACAGCGAATTCAGCAAGCTCCTCGATGCGGGCAAGATCAGCGAGGTTCAGGTCGGCCCTGACACCATCAGAGGCAAGCTCAAACAGCCGAATTCCAACGGCCAGAGCTACTTCGTCACGACGCGCGTCGACCCGGCATTCGCCGCCGAACTTGCCGCTAAGGGTGTGACGGTCACCGGGACCACCGGCAACAACTGGATCGGCATGCTCCTGTCGTGGGTCATCCCGATCGGTCTCTTCTATCTGGTCTGGGTATTTGCCCTTAGACGAATGGGCGGCGGCGGGCTCGGCGGCCTCGCTACGATCGGCAAGTCCCGGGCGAAGGTCTATGTCGAGAAGGACACGAAAACGACCTTCGCCGACGTCGCCGGGGTCGACGAGGCCAAGGCCGAGCTTCAGGAGATTGTCACATTCCTCAAGGACCCCAAGGCTTACGGACGCCTTGGGGCGCGGGCGCCAAAGGGCATCCTGCTGGTCGGTCCACCTGGTACCGGCAAAACGCTACTTGCCCGCGCGGTCGCCGGCGAGGCGAGCGTGCCGTTCTTTTCGATTTCCGGTTCGGAATTCGTCGAGATGTTTGTCGGGGTCGGTGCGGCCCGGGTCCGCGACCTCTTCGAGCAGGCGCGCAAGGCCGCGCCGTGCATCATCTTCGTTGACGAGCTTGATGCGCTCGGACGAAGGCGCGCGGCTGGCGGTAGCTTCGGTGGATACGACGAGAAGGAGCAAACCCTCAATCAGCTGCTGGCGGAGCTCGATGGCTTCGATCCCAGTTCCGGCGTGATCCTGCTTGCCGCCACCAATCGCCCCGAGATATTGGACCCCGCCTTGCTGCGTGCCGGCCGCTTCGACCGGCAGGTGCTGGTCGATCGGCCGGATCGCAGAGGGCGACTGGCGATCCTGAAGGTGCATATCGGCCAGGTGAAACTCGCTTCCGGAGTCGACCTCGACACCATCGCCAGCCTGACGACCGGCTTCACCGGCGCCGATCTGGCGAACCTCATCAACGAGGCGGCCCTGCTCGCGACCCGGCGCGGGGGCGTCGAGGTGACGCTCGCCGACTTCACCACGGCGATCGAGCGGATAGTCGCCGGGCTGGAAAAGAAGAGCCGCGTGCTCAACGATGCCGAGCGGCGTCGGGTCGCCTATCACGAGCTGGGCCATGCGCTGGTGGCGGCAAGCCTGCCGGGGGTCGACCCGGTGCTCAAGGTGTCGATCATCCCGCGCGGCGTCGGCGCTCTCGGCTACACGATCCAGCGCCCGACCGAAGACCGCTTCCTGCTGGGTGCGAGCGAGCTCAAGAACCGGATCGCCGTGCTGCTTGGCGGCCGCGCCTCGGAAGCCCTCGTCTTCAAGGAGATCTCGACCGGCGCTGCCGACGATCTGCAGCGGGCGACCGAGATCGCGCTGGAAATGGTGACGCGTTACGGGATGGACCCGACCCTCGGCAATCGCACCTATGCCGAGAACCGCCAGCAGTTCCTCGGTCCGATGGCCGTCGAGCGGAGCGAGATCTCGGAGGCGACGACCAGGGAAATCGACGTCGCGGTGCGACAGATGGTGGAGGAGGCGTTTGCCCGCGCCACTGAAATCCTAGACGCGGCGCCGTAATGAACTCGATGCCGGCGTGCCCCTCCTTCTCCAGAAGGAGACCATCACCGCTGACGACTTTCCCGCCCTTCGTCGAAGCGAGGGTGAGAAAGGGTCACTCGCAGCCTGACGGGCCGGCTCGGCGGAGTCCGGAGCCGACGCTTCAAGCCCTGCTCGAAAACGACCCGGATCGGCGTCGCCTGACTGCCCCGGCGGAGTCCGACCGTTGAGAACTCTGGATTCTCGTTCAAGAATACCAGCGTATCAAAGCGAGCAAGGAGCAGTCGGGTGGAGGGACGAAAGACAGCCTTGATAACCGGCGGCCGGCGCGGCATCGGCCGCGGCATTGCCTGTGCCCTCGCCGAGGCGGGCTTCGATGTTGTCGTCAACGACGTCGTCGAGGACGAGGAAGTCGGCAAAACGCTGGCCCTGATCGTCGAGCGCGGCGCCAGGGGACGGTTCATCGCCGCCGACCTCTCCGACACCGGTACGCACGACGGTCTTCTCGATGCGGTCTACGACGACTTCGGCCGCCTCGATTGCCTGGTCAACAATGCCGGAGTCATGTGCGTCCGCGGCGATCTCCTGGCGGCGACACCGGAGGATTTCGATCGCGTCATCGGCGTCAATCTCAAGGGCACCTTCTTCATCACGCAGGCCGCGGCGAAACGGATGATCGCCGAGGAGGCGACGCGGCCCGGCCGGACGATCGTCACCATCAGCTCCGCCAACACGGTGATGGTGTCGCCGGAGAAGTCCTTCTACTGCATCTCCAAGAGCGCGCTGGCGATGGTCGTCCAGATGTTCGGCGTGCGGCTGGCGGAAAACGGCATCGCCTGCTTCGAGATCCGGCCCGGCTTCATCCGCACCGAAATGTCGGCGCCGGTGCGCGACAAGTTCACCGCCATGATCGAGGCGGGCGCCACGCCCATCCGGCGCTGGGGCGAGGCCGCGGATGTCGGCAAGACCGTTGCCAGCCTCGCCACCGGGGCGCTGCCCTACAGCGTCGGCCAGCCGATCCACGTCGACGGGGGGCTTCTCGTCCATCGGCTCTGACGATGGCACTCACAAGTCGAGCGCTATCGTCCACAGGGACTCTTCGTCCTTGCGGCAAACCTCGATCTCGAGAAGCGTCGCGCAGCGCGGGCAGCTGAATTCGCGGAGCTCGAGCTCCGGATGCAGCCGGATATGCGGGCCACAGGTCTCCGGCGGCACGGTGCGCGTGGCCGCGTATTTCTTCCAGTTGCCGCTTGCCGCGCCGAGATCGTGGCCGCAGCAGCAACGGAAGCGTCCGGCGCTCATCGAAAGGTCCGGCTCGCCGACGGTCGCGACGGCAGGGGCTTCGGTCTCTGGCGTCCGGCCGAGTCGTTCGCGGCGAAGCGCGGCGCGCTTTACCGCCGTGGCGGCTGCATCCAGTTCACCGGCGCCGTCGACGACCACACCATAGAGCGCCGCCGCCCATTGGGGCGTCACATAGCCGAGCCCGATATCTGCGACGACACGATCCGGATCGCGGCGCAGCGGATCGCCGTAGCCGCCGCCACCCTGGAAGGTGTAGGCGAAGATGTCGCCGCGATCGAGGCGGAGGTTGCCGGGCTTGGCGCCGAGATCCTCTGCTGCCGGGTCGTCCATGATGGCCGCCGCGTTATGGAAGCGGTCGATCAGGCGTGCGGCCGGCTCCGTCGAGCGGCGCAGGAGATGATAGGCGCAGGCGCCCGGCATGCCGCCGAACAGGCCGGTCGAGTTCGGCACTTCGACGCCGTGACCGATCAGCGTGCCGTCGAAGCCGTCGACGCCGTGCGGCATGAGGGCGACACCGGTGGTAGCGCCGCCACGCATCCGGCCCGGTCCGGCGGTATCCGGCACGAAGGAGCGGAAGAGATAGAGGATCGGGCTCGCCGACTCGTTCGCCTCGACATTGGCGATCGACGGTCGCGGCACGTCGTAGTCGCCCGACCCGTCGAGGCCGTCCTGGCCAATCGAGGCGCCGCCGCCGCCGGCCATCGAATCGAGCAGGAAGGCGCCGAATTTCTCACCGTCGCGATCGCGGCCGCCGAAGGTCAGCACCGACATCTGGCCTTTGGTCACCGCCTGCGCCTCGCGCACCATGTCGGGGGCCGCGCTGACCAGTCGCGACAGCGCCGCCACCGCAACGTTCATGACGATCCACACCGTCGAGATGGTCGCGCCGGAGACCGGGGCCGGCCACTTCGCGTTGCAGACCACCGCTTCGGGAACCTCGATCTTCACCGGCCGGAGCACCCCCTCGTTCCAGCGGATGTCGGGCGCGAGGATCGGCAGGAGACCGGTCAGCAGCGCGCCCTTCATGCCGGAATAGGTGCAGTTGATGAAGCCGGGCGCCTGCGGCGACGTGCCGTCGAGGTTGAAGGTCGAGTTCGTCGCCCTTCTTCTCCACCGCCAGGCACACGCGATAGAGCCGGTTGGCGAGGCCGTCATGGTCGATGTAGTCGCGGGCGCGGTAGACCCCATCGGGGAGGGCGCTGAGCCGCGCCCGCATGCGCTCTTCCGATGCGTCGATCTCGGCGTTCATCACCCCCTCGACGGTATCGACGCCGTAGCGGTCGAAGAGCTGGTTGAGGCGCTGGATGGCGACGTTGTTGGCGGCGATCATGCCCTTGAAGTCGAGGCCGATGACCTCGGGCAGGCGCGACATGCCCATGATCATCTGCCAGATGTCCTCGCGGACCTCGCCGTTCTCCACCAGCTTGACGCCCGGCAGGAGCATCGCCTCCTGCTGGACGTCGGTGGCGCTGTAGGCCCAGCTGCCGAACGCCATGCCGCCGGTGTCGAGCTGGTGGGCGCAGGAGCCCGCCCAGGCTATGCGCCGGCCACCGGCGAAAATCGGCGCAACGATCGATACGTCGGGCTGGTGGATGGCGCCGCGATAGGGATCGTTGAGGATGAACATGTCGCCCGCTCGGATGCCCGGATTGGCCTCGAAATTCTCGATGATCGAGCGGATCACGGTCGACATGGTGCCGGTGTGGAAGATGACCTGCGGCCCCATGGTGACGATCGAGCCGTCGCCGAGGTAGAGGCCGTTGTTGAAGTCGGTCGCGTCGGTAACGACCGGCGAGCCGGAGATCGACTTGAGCGTGATCGCCTGCTCCTCGGTGATCGCCTGGAGCTTGTGGCGGATGACTTCGAAGGTGATCGGGTCGATCGATGCGGCCGTCGAGCCGCCATGCGCGACGACGGCGCTCATGGATTTGCCTCGCTGAGGTCGATGGTCGAGGTTGCCCGCCTCGTCGACCAGCGCCGTCTGGCGGTTGGCGACATAGACGGTGGTCTCCGGGTGCTCGATGACGGCCGGGCCGGCGACGCGATGGCCGACCGGCAGGTCGAGCCATTGCCAGATCGCGGTGTCGACCAGCCGCCCCGCCTCCGGGTCGAAGACATGGCGCGCAGGAGGGGCTCGGCACGCGGTCATGGCTCGGCCGGCTCGGCACCGGCTTGCGGGTGCGGCCGATGGCTTCGACCCGGAAGGTCGTCAGCTCGACGCCCGCCTGACGGAAGCCGGAGCCTTTGCCATAGAGCGCCTCATAGAGTCTGCTCGAAGAGCTGACACGGCGTCGCGCACGGCTTCGCCGGTGACTGGGCCGGGCGCAAAGCGGACGATCAGGTCGTGGGTCTGGCGGCGGTAGCGGAGATCGACGGTCCGGACGATCTCGGCCTTGTCGGGATCGATCCCCGCCGCCGCGATGCGCTCGCGGCAGAGCGCCTCGAGGTCGTTGAACAGTGCGGCGACTGCCGCCGGGTCGACGCCCTCCCAGGGGTCTCGGGTGCCGCCGCCACCGCGCATCAGGAGCGACCGTTCCGCCGATTCGTGGATGTCGGAGGCAAGCGCCCCATAGGCCGAATGCGCCATGCTGGTCGCCGGAACGACGATCTTCGGCACCCCGAGATCGGCGCCGAAGCTCGGCGAGTGGACCGGCCCGGCGCCGCCATAGGCGAAGAGCACGAAGTCGCGCGGGTCGTAGCCGCGGCCGATGGTCACCTCGCGCAGCGTATCGGCCATGTGGGCGTCGACCACCTCGCCGGATGCCGGCGGCAGCCGCCTCGACGCCGAGGCCGAGCGGCTCGGCGATCTGCGTCCGGATCGCTTCGACCGCCGCTTCGCGGTCCGCACTCATGCGTCCGCCGAGGAAATTGTCGGGCGAGATGATGCCGAGGACGACATCGGCATCGGTGACGGTGGCGCGTGTGCCCCCGCGCCCGTAGCAGACCGGGCCGGGCACCGCGCCGGCACTGTCCGGTCCGACCCGCAGCAGGCCGCCCTCGACCCGGGCGATCGAGCCGCCGCCGGCGCCGATCGCGCGGATGTCGATCATCGGCGTATTGAGGTGATAGCCGCCCGCCTCATGCGTGCCGGAGACCAGCGGCTTGCCGTCGACGATCAGCCCGACGTCGAAGCTGGTGCCGCCCATGTCGGTGGTGATGACGTTGTCGTGGCCGAGCGCCTTGGCGAGCTGGAGCGAGCCGAGAACGCCACCGGTCGGCCCGCTCGTCAGGAGGAGCACGGGCTTGCGCGCCGCCTCGCGGGCCGGCATCACCCCGCCCGACGAGTTGAGGATATGGAAGGCTCCACTGAAGCCACGCGCTCGCAGCAGTCCCTCCATGCGGTCGAGATAGGTCACGACGCGCGGCGCGAGGTAGCTGTTGAGGGCGGTGGTCGCCGTCCGCTCGTACTCGCCGATGATCGGTGCCAGCTCCGAAGACAGGCTGACATAGGCCTCGGGACGCATCTCGCGGATGATTTCGCCGACCCGTTGCTCGTGGCCCGGATTGCGGAACGACCACAGGAAGACGACGGCGAAGGTCTCGACGCCGAGTTCGGACAATTCTTCCACCGCGGTCCTGACCGCGTCCTCGTCGAGCGGCAGAAGCACCGTGCCGGCCTAGTCGACGCGTTCGGGGACCTCGCGGCGGAGCGCGCGCGGCACGACGGGGTCGGGATAGCGGCGCTTCGAATACCAGCCGAGCTCGTCGACCGTCATCGCCGCGGTGAAGCCCATCAGCCGCTGCAGGCCGATCGTATCGCCGAAGCCGCGGGTGGTGATCAGGCCGGTCACCGCCCCGGTCCGCTCGATCAGCGCGTTGGTCGCCTGGGTGGTGCCGTGGCCGAAGGTGACGACACGCGCGAGCAGGTCGTCCGCGCTCATCCCCCTTGCCTCCGCGGCGAGGGCAATCGCGTTGAAAACGCCCGTCTCGAGCTCGCCGGGCGTTGTGGAGGATTTGGCGGTGCTGATCGCCCCGTTCTCGTCCATCAGCACGAGATCGGTGAAGGTTCCCCCGATATCGACGCCGAGATACATTCGTCCTCTCTGCTTGACCGCATTTGGCGCATCGCCGGATGGTGGTCCGGCGACCATGGCTGCGCGGTGCTTTTTTGACTGCCGACGGAATGAAGATGAAACGGATCGAGATTATCGGGTCGCCGGTCGATCACGTGCTGAGCCCGGGCATCATGAACCCGTTGTTCAAGGTGGCCGGCGAGCCATACGAGGTGATGGCGCGCGAGGTGCGGCTGGCTGATCTTGACGCCTATGCGGCGAGCGCAAGAGGCGACGATGCGATCATCGGCCTCATTGTGACGACGCCGCTGAAACAGGCGATCCGCGCTCATCTCGATCGCGAAACGGCGCTGGTCGGCTTCATCGGCGCGTCGAACTGCGTCCGTTTCGACGGAACCGGCTGGATCGGCGCCAACTTCGACGGCCATGGCTTTCTCGCCGGCCTGGCGGACATCGACCGGCCGGTTGATGGCGCGCGCATTCTCCTGGTCGGTTGTGGCGGCGCCGGCAGCGCGATCGCGGCCAGTCTCGCCCAAAGCGGCGAGGTGGATCTCGCGCTCTGTGACATCGACAGGCCGAAGGTAGACGCCTTTGCCGCCCGACTCGGGGCCTTCGCACCGCAATCGACGATACGCGTGGTTGACGAGCCGGTCGGGAGCTTCGACATCGTCATCAACGCCTCGCCGGTCGGCATGGCGGCAGACGATGCCTCGCCGCTGCCCGACGAGACCGTCACTAGGGCCGGGGCGGTCGCCGATATCGTCGCCGTCGATACGCCCTTGAAGCGACGCGCCCGGGCGCTCGGCAAGCCGCTCCTCGAAGGCGCGGCGATGGTGCGTGGACAGGCGGCGTTGTTCCGACGGTTCTTCCTGACCGACGCCACCACCGAGACCGCGGTGCTTGCCGGATGAACGCGGCCTGACGTAAGGGTGCCCGCCGGCTTCCGCCGGCGGCGAAGGGAGGAGGCGATGAAGCTCATCAGTTTCAAGCACGGGGAGGACGGCTGGGGCGTCGTGCGCGACGACGGCGTGGTCGACATGACGGGTCTCTACCCGACCCTGCGCGCGGCCCTCGCCTCCGATGCGCTTGCCTCCGTGGCAAGCGCCGCGCAAGGCAGGACCGCCGACTTCGCGCTGGCCGACGTCCACCTGCTGCCGCCGGTACCGGACCCCGGCAAGGTCATCTGCATCGGTCTGAATTACGGCGCCCACCTTGCCGAAGGCGGGGACGCCCCGCCCGCGTTCCCGTCGCTGTTCACCCGCTTTGCCGACACGCTCGTCGCCCAGGGCGATCCGATGATCGTCCCGCGCGTCTCGTCCGAACTCGACTACGAGTGCGAGCTGGCGCTGGTCATCGGCCGGCCCGGCCGCCACATAGCCGCGGCCGAGGCGATGCACCATGTCGCCGGCTATGCCTGCTTCAACGACGGTTCGGTGCGCGACTACCAGCTCAGGCACTCGCTGCCGGCCGGCAAGAACTTCCATGCCAGCGCAGGCTTCGGACCGTGGTTGGTCACCGCCGACGAGATTCCGGAGCCGGGGAGGCTGTCGCTTCGTACCCTCCTCAACGGCGTCGAGGTCCAGCACGGCAACACCAGCGACCTGATCTTCGACATCCCGACGATCATCGCCTACGTATCGGCTTCACGCCGCTTGCCGCCGGCGACGTGATCTCCACCGGCACGCCGGAGGGTGTCGGCTTCCTGCGCGATCCGCCCCTCTTCCTGAAGCCCGGCGACGTGGTCGAGATCGAGGTCGAGGGGATCGGCACGCTGCGCAATCCGGTGACCGCCGAGCCCGCCTGAACGTTCCATCGGTCTAGCCGGCAGGGTCGGCGAGATAGGCGGCGAACCGGTCGGCAACGCCGGCGGCTTCGGCGTCGCCGTCATGGACGAGCACCCGGTAGCGGAGCGTCGTCGATCCGCCGCGTGATATCTCGTGCCGCTCCTTGCGGAAGGGGCCGACGGTGACCACGCCCCAGTCGGTGACGAACCACGTGATATCGGCGTGGTCGGCGGATCGGGCAGACGGCGACGCCCGCCCAGTGGCCGCCACCGACCGGTCCCGAATAGTCGATCCATTTCGCATCGCTGCCGGTGATCGCCGCGCCGCCTTCGCGCCCGCGATTGTCGGTCAGCCGGCCGCCGGAGGTCGCTGCGATCGAACTCGGCGACGCGGACGTTGAAGTAGGAATGGCCGGGTCGGCCCGACGTGGAGGTCCCACTCGGCGGCGGCGAGACGCGATGTCGACGTCGATGACGTAGTGCCCAGGGGCGGCTTCGATGTCGAGCGTTCGCGTCTCGGTCGCCGCGATGCGGCCGTCCGGCGCCGCCCACTCGACCGGCCCCCGCCACTCCAGCGACTGGGCCATGCCGATAGCTGTCGTCGCCGGTCGGCTCGCCGGTGGCGCCGGTCATGACGATGCGGCCGGGCGCGCGCCCCTGGAAGACGTCGTTGACATAGAAGTTGTAGGTGTACTCCTCGAACCGGTCGTCGGCCGCCGGCATCATGCAATGCACATGGTCCGAGGCGATCCAGAAGGAATTGTGGTGGGGGTGGTCGGCCGGCGCCTCGGAGGTCACGGCGAACCCGCTCGGCGTATAGAGCGGGAAGACGTAGGCGCGCTTGCCGCCCCTGGGTGAGCGCCAGAAGCGGCTTTCCGTCGATGCGCAGCATTCGCCGCTCGGTGCTCGCCCAGGCGCCTCTCGGCAGCGCAATCGGGTCGTCGGCAAGTGCGAAGCGATCGCCGGCGATCATCCTGCTACCAAGCTACATCTGGCGAGCGCGTCGCATGCAGCGTCGAAGCAAGCCGCGGCACGGCCGGCATCCAGATAAACTGTCCGGCCGCCAGCCTTTCCACCACGGATTCCATCGTTCCTCCAGTTGCGGCGTCTTCCACATGCCGCGCGGCGCATTGCTTTGCTGGTCGGTTTATAGCCGCCACATCAGTGCTTTGCACGATCCTTGATCTGTGATCACGGCGCCTGCCAGCTTTCTCCGATGCGGCCTCAACAGACGGTTCGGATAGCGTTCGATCATGACCGAGAGAACCTCGTCGATCGGCCGTCGACCACCAGTCGATCGGAGAGCACCTCGACCTCGCAGGCGCCCCCGAAGCCCAGGGCCTCCGACCGCGGCGCGAAGCTTGCGGATCTCGATGACGCCGTCGCCCATCATGCCGCGCCGCTGAGGATGCTGGTCGTCGGCACCAGCCAGTCGCAGACGTGGAAGCGCCAGCATCCGGTCGCGGACCGATCCGGGTCGATCTGGGTCAGGATCTCGACGTCCCACCACACATGATAGACGTCGAGCGCAATGCCGAGGCCGCGCGAGCGATCGGGATCGATGATGTCGCAGAGATCAAGCGCCTGACGCAGCGTGCACAGGCACGAGCGCTCCGCCGCCATCATCGGGTGGAGCGGCTCGAGCGCCAACGGCATCCCGGCCGTCTCGGCGTAGTTCAGCATCTCGGCAAGGCCATCGGCGACCTGGGCGCGCGACGCCGCCAGATCGTGCGAGGCCGCGGAGCCCGGCCGGGTGAATTGCGGCAGGCCGCCGACGACGATCACCAGGCACGGAGCGCCGAGCGCGAGCGCCTCGTCGACGGCGCGACGGTTGTCGTCGTGAACTTCGCGACGATGTGCGGCGTCGG
>CAVQBS010000035.1:0-17911 GCA_963710805.1 uncultured Alphaproteobacteria bacterium
CCCCAGTCAAGTGCGCTACCAGACTGCGCCACGCTCCGACCGCGCTGGACAATCAAGGCGTTCCAGCGAATTGCAGGCCTGTCGGCCCCGGCGACACCGTCGCCGCTACCGCGCCTGATCGAGAAGCCGCTTGCACTCGAGCAGTTCGGCCAAGGTCACCTTTAGCCGCTCGACATCATCCGGCGCAAGACCCGCCGCTTCCTCCGCGCCGTCCGGCCGACGGCGCGCCTCCGATACGACCGCACTGGCAGGGCGCCCGGTTCCCCGCCGGGGCGCCTCGGCTTCGAAGGCTGGCTCGATCCGCTCCGAGCGACGCTTCTCGCCGGCACGCCTGTCGCGGGGCTCAGCAGCGACATCAGAATCGGCCTTGCCCGCCTTTCCGTCCGCAAACTCGCCCCGGCCGGCGGCTACGACGGAACGCGCTCCCTGCTCCTTGAGGATCCGCTGGACGCCGCGGATCGTGTATCCCTCGCCATAAAGGAGATGCCTGATGCCGCGCAAAAGGTCGACGTCATCGGGCCGATAGTACCGGCGTCCGCCGCCGCGCTTCATGGGCTTGATCTGCGTGAAGCGGGTCTCCCAGAACCGCAACACGTGCTGTGGCAGATCGAGGTCGTCCGCCACTTCGCTGATCGTCCGGAATGCGTCAGGACTCTTCGACACCACCGTCCCCGCGCGTCACGGCCCGTCTCGCGTTAGTCCTGACGCGAGGGGCCGCCCGTATTTCCGTCGAGCAGTACGGCGTTGATCCTGTCCTTCAGAACGTTGCTCGGCTTGAACACCATCACCCGCCGCGGCGAGATCGGCACCTCTTCGCCGGTCTTCGGATTGCGACCGACCCGCTCGCTCTTCTGGCGAACGATGAACGAACCAAACGACGACAGCTTCACCGGTTCGCCGCGGACGACGCATGCGCTGATCTCGTCGAGCACGATCTCGACGAGCTGCGCGGACTCCGTCCGTGAAAGCCCGACCTTTTGATAGACTGCCTCACAAAGGTCGGCACGCGTCACCGTCTTGCCGCCCATGGCCTCCACGCCCCATCTGGAAGGTGCCGCTTCTCGAAAGTCCCGATCATCAACCGGGACGCCCCAACCGTATTGCCTCACACCGCCGGAATCAACTGATCTTGCAAAGAGATCGACCCGGAGACGGCTACCAGCGCAGCAATATCGCACCCCAGGTGAAGCCGCCTCCCATCGATTCCAGAAGCAAGAGGTCGCCCTTCTTGATCCGACCGTCGAGCGTTGCCTCCCAAAGCGCCAGCGGAATGGAGGCGGCCGACGTATTGCCGTGACGATCGACCGTGCGAATGACCTTCTCGATCGGGATGCCGAGCTTCTTCGCTGTTGCGTCGATGATGCGGATATTGGCCTGGTGCGGCACGAACCAGTCGACGTCGGCAGCGGTGAAACCGGTTGCCTCGAAGGCGTCCTCGATGACGTCGGAGATCATGGTGACCGCGTGCTTGAAGACCTCGCGCCCTTCCATGCGAAGGTGCCCGACGGTGCCGGTCGACGACGGCCCGCCGTCGACATAGAGCATCTCCTTGAAGCGCCCGTCCGAGCGCAGATGCGCGACGAGCAGGCCGCGGTCGCTACGCCATCCCGGCTGCGGCTCGCCGCCGACGACAATCGCGCCGGCGCCGTCGCCGAACAGGACGCAGGTGGCGCGGTCCTCCCAGTCGAGGATGCGGGAGAACGTCTCGGCGCCGATCACGAGCGCCCTCCGGGCCTGGCCGGAACGGATCATCGCATCGCTCGTCGACAGCGCGAAGAGGAAGCCGGAGCAGACCGCCTGCAGGTCGAAGGCGGCGCCGTGCCGCATGCCGAGTTCCTGCTGCACGGTCACCGCGGAGGCCGGGAAGGTGTTGTCGGGCGTCGCGGTGGCCATCACGATCAGGTCGATATCGGCCGGCGTCAGCCGGCGCCGAGTCGAGCGCCGATCGGGCCGCGTGCAGAGCGAGGTCGGAGGTCAGCTCGCCGTCGGCGGCGATGTGCCTCTCGCGGATTCCGGTGCGCTGCGTGATCCATTCGTCCGAGGTGTCGACGAGCGCCGACAACTCGCTGTTGGTCATCACCTTCTCGGGCAGATACCCACCGCATCCGAGGACTACCGAACGGATCGTGCTCACGCAGCACCCGCGCGCGCGACAGCGGCTGCCGAAGCCGGCGTCTCCGGCTGGTAATATCCGGTGAGGTCGCTGTTGATCTTGTCCAGGAGCCGGTTGCGGACCATGCTGTAGCCAAGCTCTACCGCGGTGGCGAACCCTTCCGGATCGGTGCCGCCGTGGCTCTTGATGACGATGCCGTTGAGGCCGAGGAAGACGCCGCCATTGCCGCGTCTCGGATCCATCTTTTCGCGCAGCCGATTGAAGGCGTCCCTGGCGAGGAAATAGCCGATCCTTGCCATCAGCGTGCGGCTCATGGCGGCACGGAGATAGTCCGCGATCTGCTTGGCGGTGCCCTCCGCCGTCTTCAGCGCGATGTTGCCGGAAAAGCCCTCGGTCACCACGACATCGACGGTTCCCTTGCCAAGGTCGTCGCCTTCGACGAAGCCGACATAATCGATGTTGGGGCAGGTTGGCATCCCGCAAGAGCTGCCCGGCCTCCCTGACACTCCTCCAGCCCCTTCACCTCCTCGACGCCGATATTGAGGAGCCCGACGGTCGGCCGCTCGAGGTCGAACACCGCCCGCGCCATCGCCCCGCCCATCACCGCGAAATCGAAAAGCTGCTGGGCGTCCGCCCCGATGGTGGCGCCGACGTCGAGCACGACGCTCTCGCCGCGCAATGGTCGGCCACAGGGCGGCGATCGCCGGCCGGTCGATCTCGGCCGACGTGCGCAGGCAGAACTTCGCCATCGCCATCAGCGCGCCGGTGTTGCCGGCCGAGACCGCGAGATCGGCATCGCCCTTCTTCACCGCCTCGATCGCCCGCCACATGCTTGAACGGCGGCGGCCCTGCCGCAACGCCTGGCTCGGCTTGTCGTCCATCCGCACGGCGATCTCGCAATGCTCGAAGGTCGACGCCTCGCGCAGCTTGGGATAGCGCGCCAGAACCGGCTCCACCGCCTTCTCGTCGCCGAACAGCAGGAAACGGATGTCAGGACGGCGGGTAAGCGCCTTGTCGGCACCCGGAATGACCAGCTCGACCCCTTCGTCGCCGCCCATCACGTCAAGAGATACGGTTACGTTTGCCGCCATTCAATCCAACGTCGATTGCGCCTCGACTGCCTCCGCCATCGGACTCCGCCGATGGCCGCGAGACGGCGACCATACTAGCTTGGGGCGATGAGACAAAGGATTCATGCTCGCAAACCGGACCGGGACGCGGCCGCCGCTATTCGCGGTTTGTCAGCCTGGCAAGCACCGCGAACGGCGAACTCGGCGGGTGCGCCGGCTGCATCGTCCGGCTCGGCCGGAACTTCCGCTCCAGGCGCTCGCGGATAAGGGTCGATCCCCAGCGCGAAATGCTCCAGCACCAGCGCCCCGAGGTCGAGTTCATCGCCGCTCAGGAGCTCCGGCGGCTCCTCGTTTGGATCGACGCGGATCTCGGCCCCGGGCTTTCGTGCCGGACGCGCCAGCCTGCCCTCTCCCGACGTAGCGGACATCGATCTCCTCGTCGATCGACTGCACAACCGGTTCGAGGCTGAGGACGCAAGTCTGGACGATTTCGGCGTGGATATGCCCCGTGACCGTGACAGACTTGTCCGTCCCGCGGCTGAGTTCCAGGTCGGCACCGAGCGCGCGAACCTCGACGAGACCGTATTCCCTGGCGATCGCCTGCCGTTCAGACGGACTGGCCTCGATCCGCACGGCATGGCCTGTTGCCGGGATCGAATCGACATCAATCGTGGTGACGAGCAGCGGCCTGGTGGTCATCGGTCTTCTCTGCGGACAACAGACGCGGCCAGATCGGCGAACGGCAGTCTTGCCTCCATGAGCGCGGTTTTCGACGTCGCCGCCAGCGCCGCGGCGGTCGCTTCATATAGGCGGCGAGCGGTTCGGCTGCTACCTCGCCGCCTTCGGCGGCGGGGACGTTCCGCCGGATTGCCTCGGCGAGGGCAATCTCGTTGCCGGCCGCAAGCGCCGCGTCATAGGTGGCGGCCCGCCCGTAATAGACCTCGCCGATCTTGCGCATCCGTTTCGGCACCGACAGGTCGCCGACCCCCATCTCTCGGAGCGAGCGATCCATTTCCGAGCAGAACAGATCAAATACCGCCTGCCCGACAGCCCGCAATTCCTCGTCACCGGCGCCGAACCGGCGCAAGACCAGGACGCTATGCAGGACGACCGCTTCGAATCGGCCGTCAACGCTGTCGTCGACGCCGAAATCGCGATAGAGCGCCGGCTGACGGGCCTGCGCCACGATCGCGCCGTAAAGCGCGTCTGGTATGTCCGGATCGGTGCGTCGGCGTCGGAACAGGCGGCCAATCATCGAGCTGCTCTCCTTCAAGAGCGGTACGGGGGCTGGACATCGACCGAACTATGTTGCAAGTCGACGGCGCGCACGCTAGGGGAAACGCCGGAATGAGCATTGAACTGGGCGATATTTTCGGCGGCGCCCGCCGCCGCCTGGGGTTGGCGGCAGCATTGGCCCTGGCCATCGGAGCGACTGGCTGCGTCGGCACCCAGGGGATCGGCACCACATCCAAGCATGGCTATGTGGTCTCCCAGGTGGCCCTGGAGCAGGTGCCGATCGGATCGAGCAAGGACCAGGTGCTGATCGCCCTCGGTTCTCCCTCGACCACCGGCAATTTCGGCGGCGAGGCCTTCTATTACATCAGCCAGACCCGGCGGCGGAGCGTGGCGTTCATGCCCGAGCGCGTCGTCGACCAACGGGTCGCTTGCGGTCTATTTCGACAACAACGACAAGGTCGATCCGGATTGCAACTATGGCCTGAAGGACGGCAAGGTGTTCGATTTCGTCAGCCGGACGACGCCTACTGCGGGCCGCGACGAAAGCTTCCTCAGCCAGGTGCTCGGCGGACGATCGGTCGGAAATAGCACCGTCTTCACGACAAAGCCCGAGCAGACAGGAAAGCCCGCCACTAGCGGCGGGCTTTTGATTTTTGTGCTGTCCGACCGCGATCAGTGCGCCAGCACCGCCAGCAGCAGCAGCGCGACGATGTTGGTGATCTTGATCATCGGGTTGACCGCCGGGCCGGCGGTGTCCTTGTAGGGGTCGCCGACGGTGTCGCCGGTGACGGCGGCCTTGTGGGCCTCCGAGCCCTTGCCGCCGTAGTTGCCGTCCTCGATGTACTTCTTGGCGTTGTCCCAGGCGCCGCCGCCCGCCGTCATCGAGATGGCGACGAACAGGCCGGTGACGATGACGCCGAGGAGCATGGCGCCGAGCGCCGAGAAGGCCGCCGCCTTGGCCGCCGATCCAGTTGATGACGAAGAAGACGACGATCGGCGAAAGCACCGGCAGCAGCGACGGGACGATCATTTCCTTGATCGCCGCCTTGGTCAGAAGGTCGACGGCCGCGCCGTAGTCGGGCTTTTCCGTGCCCTGCATGATGCCCGGCTTCGCCGGAACTGGCGGCGCACCTCCTCGACGATCGCGCCGCCGGCGCGCCCGACGGCGGTCATCGCGATGCCGCCGAACAGGTATGGCAGCAGCCCGCCGAACAGCAGGCCGACGACCACATAGGGATTGGCCAGCGAGAAGTCGGCGATCGACGCCGGCGAAATAGGGGAATGCCGTCGGATCCGAGACGAAATGCTTGAGATCCTCGGTGTAGGCGGCAAAGAGCACCAGCGCGCCGAGGCCGGCCGAACCGATCGCATAGCCCTTGGTGACGGCCTTGGTGGTGTTGCCCACCGCGTCGAGGGCGTCGGTCGACTTCCGCACTTCGTCCGGCAGGCCCGCCATCTCGGCGATGCCGCCGGCATTGTCGGTGACCGGCCCGAAGGCGTCGAGCGCCACCACCACGCCGGCCAGCGCCAGCATGGTGGTCACCGCGATGGCGATGCCGAACAGGCCGGCCAGCGCGTTGGCGACGAGGATGCCGGCAATGATGACGATCGCCGGCAGCGCGGTCGACTCAAGCGACACGGCGAGGCCCTGGATGACGTTGGTGCCGTGGCCGGTGATCGAAGCCCGCGCGATCGCCTGAACGGGCCGGAAGTTCGTGCCGGTGTAGTACTCGGTGATCCAAATGATCAGGCCGGTCACCACGAGTCCGGCAATGCCGCACAGGTAAAGGTCGATGGCGCGGAAGCCGACGTCGCCGAGCGGCTCGTACATCGAGCCGAAGACCAGCCAGGTAACGGGATAAAGCACGATCAACGACAGGACGGCCGTGGCGACGAAGCCCTTGTAGAGCGCGCCCATGATCGAGCCGTTGGCGCCGAGGCGCACGAAGAACGTGCCGATGATCGAGGTGACGACGCAGGCGGCACCGATCGCCAGCGGATAGATCATCGAGGTGAACGCATAGTCGGTGCCCGCGAAGAAGATCGAAGCCAGCACGATGGTGGCGACGACCGTCACCGCGTAGGTCTCGAACAGGTCGGCAGCCATGCCGGCGCAGTCGCCGACGTTGTCGCCGACGTTGTCGGCGATCGTCGCCGGATTGCGCGGGTCGTCCTCCGGGATTCCCGCTTCCACCTTGCCGACCAGATCGCCGCCGACGTCAGCGCCCTTGGTGAAGATGCCGCCGCCGAGACGAGCGAAGATCGAGATGAGCGAGGCGCCGAAGCCGAGGGCGACGAGCGCGTCGACGACGACGCGGTCGCCGACCCCATAGCCGAGGAACTCGGTGAGGACGAGGAAATAGACGGAGACGCCGAGGAGCGCGAGGCCGGCGACCAGGAGCCCGGTGATCGCCCCGGAACGGAAGGCGATGGCGAGCCCGGCGGCAAGGCTCTGGCTGGCGGCCTGGGCGGTGCGTACGTTGGCGCGCACCGACACCATCATGCCGATGAAGCCGGCCGAGCCGGAGAGGATCGCGCCGATCAGGAAGCCGATCGCCACCGTGATCGACAGGAGCCAGGCAACGATGATGAAGACGACGACGCCGACCAGGGCAATGGTCGTGTATTGCCGTCGGAGATAGGCGGTGGCCCCCTCCTGAATGGCGGCCGCGATCTCCTGCATGCGCGCCGAGCCCGGCATCGGCGGCGAGCACCGACTGCGCCGCCCAGATCGCGTAGGCAATGGAAAGGAGAGCGCAGAGAATAATGACGTAGATCACGGTGTTCCTCTTTGTCCGTAGGTCCGTTCGACCCGGAAAAACTGGCCAGCGACGCCTGATTACGTGGGAATCGGCCGGGCCGCCCTGCCTCGGCCGGTTATGAGCCGGCGTGGGTATGGCCTGTCACAAAGCGGCCGTCAAGACTTTCGGCCGGCCGCCTCAGACGGTCATTCGCCGTTTGGCTAAGACTGCCACGAGCAGCCCGGCGAGACAGACCCCGACCACCGGGAAGACCATGACCGCGATCCGCTCCCAGCCGAACGCACTGAACAGGCCGCCGGAGCTGAAGGACGCGATGGCGACGGAGCCGAACACGAAGAAATCGTTGAGCCCCTGGACCTTGCTCCGCTCCTCCGGCCGGTAGGTTTCCGTCAGCATCGTCGTGGCCCCGATGAAGCCGAAATTCCAGCCGACACCGAGCAGGATCAGGGCCAGCCAGAAGTGAACCAGGTTGATGCCCGTGACCGCCACCACGCCGCATGCAGCAAGCAGCGCCATGCCGATGGTGATGATCGCCTCCACCCCGAAGCGCGCGATCAAGGCGCCGGTGATGAAGCTCGGGCCGAACATGGCGAGCACGTGCCATTGGATGCCGAGCGCCGCGTTGTCCTCGCCAAGCCCGCAGGCAACCATGGCGAGCGGCGCGGCCGTCATCACCAACGCCATCAGCGCGTAGGAGCCCATGCCGCAGAGCACCGCGACGATGAGGCGCGGTTGGCGGACGATTTCCGATAGCGGCCGGCCGCCGCTGGCGGCGACGTGCCTGGGCGCCTCGCGGGCGGGCCCGCCAAGGAGCGAGACGATGCCGAGACCGATGGCCGCCAGCACCGACATGGCGAAAAACGAACCGGCGAAAGGAATCGGCCGCAAGAGGTCGCGGGTGAAGATCACGGTCTGCGGGCCGATGATCGCCGCGGCAATACCCCCCATCATCACCCACGAAATCGCGCGGGCGCGAAACGCCTCGTCGCCGCTGTCGGCCGCGGCGAAGCGGTACTGCTGAATGAACGAGGTCGCCAGACCGGTGCAGAGGAAGCCGATGAACAGAATCCAGAACTGCGCCACGATGACCGCCAGGGCGGCAATGATGCCGCCCGCCATCCCGAAGAACGTGCCGGCCATAAAGCCATGGCGCCGCCCGATCCGGCGCATCAGCAGCGCGGCCGGGACCGCTCCCACCGCGACCCCGAGGTTCATGCCGCTGACCGGCAGCGTGGCGAGCGATTTGTCCGCACCGAGCAGATAGAGCCCCGCCAGCCCGCCGAGCGTCACGGCGATCGGCGGCGCAGCACCGTTGATCGCCACGCCGGCCGCCAGCACGATCGCATTCCGGCGCGCCTGCAAATCCTCCGCATCGGCGGCTGCCTGAAGTGTCTCGTCGGTCACGGTAAGTCCTCCGGGAGGCGAACTATAGCGCTCGCACGCCCGCCTCGTCGTCTAGAAATGCACGTGGCTCATGTGGTCAAGCGGCAGCGGTCGGCCCTCGGCGTCGAGAACGACCGGCGGTGACTTGCCTTCAACGACCCAACCGATGCGGGTCACCGGAACGCCGGCTTCGGCCGCATCCTCGGCGAAAGCTTCGGCGTCGGGCTCCGGCACGGTCGCCAGGATCTCGTAATCGTCGCCGCCGGTGAGGATGGTAGCAAGCGCGGTCGGATCGCTGTCAGCCAGCAGGCGCGCTCCTGCGGACAGTGGCAGTGCCGTCGCATCGATCTCGCCCCCCACCCGCGACGCATCGCAGATGTGGGCGAAGTCGCCGATCAACCCGTCGGAGATGTCGAGCGCACTGGTCGCGTAGCGCCGCAAAGTCGCAGCAAGCTCGACCCGCGGCTGCGGCAGCAGATAGCGGTCGAGCAGATGGTCCGCCGCCCTTCCCGCCGCCATGGCGTCGATGGTGCCGAGCCGAATCCTGAGGCCGAGCGCGGCATCGCCGATCGTCCCCGACACGAAGACGATGTCGCCGGGTGCGGCCCCCGACCGGCGAACGATCGAGCCGGCAGGAATCCGCCCAAAGGCGGCGACCGACACCGTGAGGCCGCCGGCGGAGCGGTTGGTGTCTCCGCCGAAAAGAGAGACGCCAAACCGCTTCTGATCGGCTTCCAGCCCGGCGGTGAAGTCACGGAGCCAATCCTCTGTCCACTCCGGGTTGAGCGCCAGCGACAGAAGATATCCGACCGGCGTCGCGCCCTTGCCGGCAAGGTCGGAAAGGTTGACCCTGAGCGCCTTGGCCGCAATGGCGGCCGGCGGATCGTCGGGAAAGAAATGGACGCCCTCCGCGATCAGATCGGCCTTCAGCACCAGATCCTCGCCGTCCGGCGGCACATAGACCGCCACGTCGTCGACGAGGCCAAAGGCGCCGGGGTCGGATGCGAGCGGCCGGAAATAGCGGTCGATCAGCGCGAATTCGCCGGGACGCTCGGCCATGATCACGTCCGCGCGTGCGTCAGGAACTCGGCCGGCCGGTAGCTACGGGCGAGCTTGTCGAGCACGGCGTTCACCATCCCTGCCGCATCGGCGTCGAAGAAGGCGCGGGCGACATCGACATATTCGCTGATCACCACCCGCGCCGGAACATCGCGCCGGCTGACGAGCTCATGCGCGCCGGCGCGCAGAATCGCCCGCAGCGTTGCGTCGATCCGGGCGAGCGGCCAGCCCGGCGTCAAGGACTGGTGAATGGCGGGGTCAAGGGTCCGCTGGTCGCGGACAACGCCCGACACGATATCGCGGAAGAACGCGGGGTCGGCGTCCCGGTAGCGGTCGCCGTCCACCTCCTGGCCGAGCCGATAGGATTCGAACTCGGCCAGCACCTCCGGCAGCGTCGCGCCGCCGAGGTCCATCTGGTAGAGCGCCTGCACGGCGGCAAGCCGCGCCGCCCCTCTGCGGTTGGCCGGCCGTGCCGACGGCTTGCCGTCGCCGGTCATGGATCGAGACCGAGCTTCTCGCGGACAGCGCTCATGGCGAGCGCGGCCTCGGCAGCGCCACCACCCTTGTTCGCGCCGTCGACACGCGCCCGCGCCCACGCCTGATCGCGATTCTCCACGGTGAGGATGCCGTAGCCGACGGCCAATCCATCGCCGACCGCGAGGTCCATGATGGCGCGCCCGGATTCGCCGGCGACGATGTCGTAGTGGCTGGTTTCGCCCCGAATAACGCAGCCGAGCAGGACGAAGCCGTCATAGCGGACCTTGCCGCTTTCCATCGCCTCGATGGCCATCGACAGCGTTGCCGGCACCTCGAAAGCACCAGGCACCGACAGCCGGTCGTGGGTGGCGCCGGCTGCTTCGAGCACCCCGACGGCGCCCTTCACCAGCTCGTCGGCGATGTCCTCGTAAAAGCGGGCCTCGATGATCAGAAGGTGCGGCATGGCAGAGCTCACGGAAGCCGGAGAGCAACCACGCAACGCCTGGCTTGTCCAGTCAGAAATCGCCGCGGCGCGACCACCGTCGGAAAGTCAGGTTGGAGCAGCCGAGCGGGCTACGCGGCGTCGGCGGTGCTGTTGGCCGTCTCGGTCAGTCGAGCAAGATACCGCGCGATGAGGTCGACCTCGAGGTTGACCCCGTCGCCCTTCTTCCGCTCGTTCCAGTTCGTCACCTGGAGGGTGTGGGGGATGAGCAAGCAGTCGAAGCGATTGCCGGTGACCGAGTTCACGGTCAGCGATGTCCCGTCGAGGGTGACCGAGCCCTTGGGCGCCACGAAGCGCGAAACGTTGTCCGGCATCTCGAACCAGAAGCGCGTCGTCTCGCCGAGATCCTCGCGTTCGGCCACCGTGACGACCGCATCAACGTGCCCCGTCACCAGATGTCCCGACAGTTCGTCGCCCACCTTCAACGGGCGCTCCAGATTGAGGCGTTTTCCCACATCCCATTCCGATGCCGTAGTCACACCCAGCGTCTCCGGCGCGGCATCCACCTCGAAGACGGTCTCGCCACCTTCCGCCCCGTCGCGGGAGACCACGGTGAGACACACGCCGTTGCAGGCGATCGATCCACCGATCACCAGGTCTTCCGGCTTCATCTTGCAGGCAATGGCGATCCGCCGCACGTCGTTCCGCTGGCCGTCGCCGATGACGGATCCGACTTCCGTGATGATTCCGGTGAACATCAAGCCGCCCCGCTTAGGTTCGCAAATAGCGCCGCATCTGGTCGTCGCCGATGATTGCGGCATCGATTTGGCGGTATCGGGGGCTGCGCTCGATAGCCGAAAGTGCATAGCCCTCCAGTGCCCGCACCCCGTCCGCACCAACCACGACGGGAGCGCGGAAAAGGACGATCTCGTCGAGCAGGTCCTCCGCCAGCAACGACGCGGCGACTCGTGCGCCGCCTTCGACCAGAACCCGGGTTGTCCCCTGCCCGCCCAATATTGCAAGCGCCTCGTGGAGATTCAGCCCGTTCGGCCCGTCCGACGTCTCGATTACCTCGACGCCGGCCTCGGCCAGCGCCGACTTGTGCTCACTGGTGGCGGCAGGACCGACAATGGCGACCACCGGCACCTCCCCGGTGGTGGTGACAAGCCGCGAGCCGAGCGGTAGCCGCGCCGAGGGATCAAGGACGATGCGCTTGGGCGACCGCTTCTCGAGCCCGGGCAGCCGCACGGTCAGGCGCGGATCATCGACCAGCACCGTGCCGATGCCGATCACGACGGCGTCCGACTCGGCCCGCATCGTCTGGACCGCGGTGAGCGCGGGCCGGCCGGTGATCATCATCCGCTCGCCCTCGCGGCGCCCGATCATGCCATCCGCTGAAACCGCGAGCTTGAGGAGGACATGCGGCCGTCCCCTGGTCACCCGCGAGATATGGCCGGCGTGGTCGTGAGCCGCCTCGGCGGCGAGCACGCCAGTGGTAACGGCGATCCCGGCCTTCTCCAGCGCCGCCCGTCCGCCGCCCGCCACGCGCGGATCCGGATCGTCGATGGTCATCACCACCCGCGCCACGCCGGCAGCGATCAGGGCGGAGGCACAGGGCGGCGTCTTGTTGCTGTGGAAGCACGGCTCGAGGGTGACGTAGGCGGTGGCGCCGCGTGCCGCTTCACCGGCCTCGGCCAGCGCAACCGTTTCGGCATGCGGCCGCCCGCCTTCGGCCGTCCAGCCGCGTCCGACCACAATGGGCTGACCGCCTTCCATCCGGACGATCAGCGTGCCCACTGCCGGGTTGGGGTGCGTCTGGCCGAGATTGCGGCGACCGATTCGCAGCGCCGACGCCATCAGGCGCCGATCGAGCTCGGCCGACACGCCGGCTCCGGCTGAGGCGTCGCCCATGGCTCGCGCGGTCACCCTTCGCCATCCTCGACAGGCGCCCCGGCCAGCTCGCCGACGAACGCCTCGAAATCCTTGGCCTCGCGGAAATTCTTGTAGACCGAGGCGAAACGGACGAAGGCGACGGTGTCGAGCCCGCGCAGCCCCTCCATCACGAGGTGGCCGATCTTCTCCGACGGGATGTCACTTTCCCCCGAGCTCTCCAACTGTCGGACGATGCCGTTGACCATGCGCTCGACGCGATCCGGGTCGACCTGCCGCTTGCGGAGCGCCACCTGCACGGAGCGCATGAGCTTGTCGCGATCGAAGGGCACCCGGCGGTTGTTCCTCTTCACCACCATGAGTTCTCTCAGCTGAACCCGCTCGAAGGTGGTGAAGCGCCCGCCACAATCCGTGCAGACGCGCCGGCGGCGGATCGCCGTATTGTCCTCGGAAGGACGCGAATCCTTCACCTGCGTATCGGGATTGCCGCAATAGGGGCAGCGCATAGCCGGTGGCCGTTCTCCGCGACTGGTTCAGTCGGGATAGATGGGGAAGCGCGCAGTCAATGCATGGACCTTGTCCTTGACCGCCGCCTCGGTGAGCGGCGCCGCGCCGTCCTCGGATTGGGCAATGGCGTCGAGCACCTCCGCGACAAGCTGACCGACCTGGCGGAACTCGGCGATGCCGAAGCCGCGCGTCGTCGCCGCCGGCGTGCCGAGCCGGATGCCGGAGGTGACGAACGGCTTCTCCGGATCGAACGGGATGCCGTTCTTGTTGCAGGTGAGCCCGGCCCGAACCAGCGCCTTTTCCGAGACATTGCCCTTCAGGCGCTTCGGACGAAGATCCACCAGCATCAGGTGGTTGTCGGTGCCGCCGGAGACGATATCGAAGCCGGCGCTCCGCAGCGTTTCGGCAAGCGCGCGGGCATTGTCGACAACGTTCTTCGCGTAGACCTTGAAGTCGGGCCGAAGCGCCTCGCCGAACGCCACCGCCTTCGCCGCGATGGCGTGCATCAGCGGTCCGCCCTGCAGCCCCGGAAAGACCGCCGAATTGATCTTCTTGGCGAGCGCCTCGTCGTTGGTGAGGATGAGGCCACCGCGCGGCCCGCGCAGCGACTTGTGAGTCGTCGAGGTGACCACATGAGCGTGCGGGAACGGCGAGGGATGCGCGCCGCCCGCCACCAGGCCGGCGAAATGAGCCATGTCGACGACCAGATACGCCCCGACCGAATTGGCGATCTCGCGGAAGCGCTTGAAGTCCCAGATGCGGGAATAGGCGGTGCCGCCGGCGATGATCAGCTTCGGCTTCGCCTCCTCGGCAATTCGCGCGACCTCGTCATGGTCGATCAGATGATCGTCGCGCCGAACGCCATAGGGCGCCACCTTGAACCACTTCCCCGAAACGTTGACCGGAGAGCCGTGGGAAAGGTGCCCGCCCGCCGCGAGGTCAAGGCCCATGAAGGTGTCGCCCGGCTCGAGCAGCGCCAGGAAGACAGCCTGATTCATCTGGCTGCCGGAATGGGGCTGGACGTTGGCGAAGGCGCAGCCGAACAGCTTCTTCGCCCGCTCGATGGCCAGCGTCTCGGCGATATCGACAAACTCGCAGCCGCCATAGTAGCGCTTGCCGGGGTAGCCCTCGGCATATTTGTTGGTGAGGACGGAGCCCTGCGCTTCGAGCACCGCGCGGGAAACAATGTTTTCCGAGGCGATCAGCTCGATATCGTCCTGCTGCCGCTTCAGCTCCTTGCCGATCGCATCGGCAACTTCGGGATCACTTTCCGCGAGCCCAGCCGTGAAGAAGCTGGAGTTGGGGCCCGCATGCGCAATGTTTTCGGTCAAGGACATCGGTCAATTCCTGTCGGCGGGAAGAACGTTGACGCCTCCGCAGTGCACCCGGTCTCGGGGAGCGCCGGCGGCGTTCGCCTTAACACATAGACAACCGGCGCGCCAAGGACACCCTGACGCGCCGTCTGCAGTCCGCGTGTCGGAGAGATTAGAGCGGCGTGCTGGCCTGCGCGGTGTACTGCTCGAGACCGTCCAGCCCGTAGATGTCGTTGCGGAACTGCACCGCCCCGTCGCTTGCCGCCCAGGCTGTGATGTAGGTCCAGAAAAGGGGCACCGGCTTGGACAGGTTGACGTCGAGTCGCTCGCCGCCATGCAGTTCGCTGTCGATCACGTCCTGGGTCTGGCCCGGCGTGTCCTTGAGCAGCCAGATGATCAGCTCGCGAATGTTCTGGACGCGGACGCATCCCGAAGAGTTGAAGCGATACTCGTCGTTGAACAGCCCCTTGTGCGGCGTGTCGTGCATGTAGACGCCATCGGGGCTCGGGAAGTTGATCTTGACCACTCCGAGCGAGTTGAAGTCGCCGGGATCCTGCCGGAACATGTACTTGGTCGCCTCGTCGGTCGACCAGTCGATCTGCGTCGGCTGCAGTTCGTTGCCGTGCTGGTCATAGATACGGATATGGTATTCGGCGAGATAGTTCGGCTGCTTCTGCATGATCGGGATCAGATCCCGCCGGATGATGCTCGACGGGACCGTCCAGAACGGATGGAAATTGATCTCGGTGATCCGTGAATTGACGATCGGCGACGGCCGGTCGACCTTGCCGACGATGGCGGTGTGGCGCGACACCACCGTCCCGTCCTCGACGGCCTCCACGGCGGCGGCCGGAATGTTGACCATCACGAAACGGCCCTTCGGCACCCGCTCGACCAGCACCTTGAGTCTGGTGAAGTTGGTGGCGAGCTGGTTGAGTCGCACGGCGGCCGGCACGTTGAGGGCGGCGAAGGTCGAGTTGCCGACGATACCATCGGGCGGAATGCCGTGGCGCGCCTGGAACCGTTTCACGGCCGCGTCGACATAGGTATCGAATGCCTCGGAAACGCCCAGATTGGCTTCGAGATCGCCCGAGATGATCAGCCGCTGGCGAAGTGCCGAGACGGCCGGCCCCTTGGCGCCGATCCGCAGCGCCTGATCGGCCGGAACCAACGGCCATCCGCCTCGCGCCACGATGTCCGAGTACTGGGCGATCGCCTGCTCCATCGCCTGGACGGTGTCGGTCGACATGATCGGCACGTTGGTGCGAACGTCCGGCGCGCTGACGACGGCAGCGTCAAATCCGTCCGACCATTCGGCGGCGCGCTGCTGCAGCACCTCCTGGATCGGGTCCATGGCAGACGCCGAGCCCAGGAAGAGGGCAAATGCGGCAACGGCAACGGACGCCGGCAGTCCGGCGCGCTTGAAGACGGAATTGGCAATGCTCATAACCCGATAATCCATTCGGCAAGGCATTTCGATAACGCAGCCCGATGGAGCCCGACCCTGGCGATTTCGATCACGCCGCCGATCATTGGCACACGACCTCACGCCTGCGGCGTCAAGCCCCTGACGCCCACTCTACGCAACACTATCCTTTCTGGGGGTTAATATGGCGCTTTCGTGTCTCCCGGCGAGGGCGAGGGGTCACGGCGCCGGCACTGTGACCGAAGTGCCACGCTCGAAAAGCGCGCAAGGAAGAACCCGGCCGAAGCCGGGTTCCTCCTCAAGCCGATCTTCCGGTTGCTTCGTTCAAAGCCGATAGAGAATCTGGTCCGTCCAGAAGCGCTCAAGTCGCTGCAGCGAGCGGTTGAGGTTGCGGAAATCGTCCGCGGCGATACCGCCGACCTGATGGATCGACCGGACGTGGCGCTCGTAGAGGGCGTTGACGATGTCGGCGATCTCGCGGCCCTTGTCGGTCAGGCTGACCCGCACCGAGCGGCGGTCCATCCGCGAGCGCTGATGGTGGATGTAGCCCATCTCCACCAGCTTCTTCAGATTGTACGAAACGTTGGAGCCGAGGTAGTACCCGCGGGTCCGCAGTTCACCGGCCGTCAGTTCCGATCCGCCGATGTTGAAGAGGAGCAGCGCCTGAACGGCGTTGACATCCGAACGTCCCGAGCGATCGAACTCGTCCTTGATCACGTCGAGCAGGCGGCGATGAAGCCGCTCGACCAGCGTCAGTGCCTCGAGATAGAGAGGCTTGATGTCCACGCTCTCCTTCGGAGCGGGAACAGCCTCGGCGGCCCCTTTGAGATTTGCCATTTTACTCTGCCTCGCTGTTTCCCGGCAGGTATGCTCCCACCTGAGTCAGACAGCACAATACTGGCCGGCGCTGAAAATCCGCTTAAACTTCAAGATTAATCGGGGCTTACCGGCTTGCCTCGATTTCAATGCGAATTGTCTGAAAATAGCTTTTCTAATTCAAAGACTTAGACGGGGCGGTCTGACTCAGTGTCCGGCGATGCCGCCGCTCCAACATCAATAACGTAAAGTATACGGCGACAGTGACAATGTGGAACGCGACGATGGGCAGATCGCTGCCGAAGGTGCCGATGAAAATGGTGTGCATCGCGACTTCCGCGACCGCGGCATAGACCCACACAACATTGCCCCAGGCGACCCGCTGCCAGAGGCCGACTGAAGCGACCAGATCGACAACGGCGAGGTGCATGGTGGCGAGCTTCCACGGCATCGGCATCGCTTCGAACATGCCTGCACTGCCCTGGATGACTGCCGAGGATGATCGCCCACTGGCGCAGGCCGAGGAACATCAACACCGCGGCCATCACCCGGCCGTAGATGTCGAGGATCAAAGGCAACCGGTCGATCCGGCTGCGGGCTGGATTCTTTTTCCCTAAGGGTCATTTCCGAATGGCGACAAATCCGCTAATTGGCGGGGCGATCCCGCCGACGCCCTTACACCGTCGCGGCGGTGTGGCCAGCGTCCTCGGGATCGGGGGCGGCTTCCGTGGCGGCTCCCGGCCCTTTCGGAACACTGGATCGCGACCTTGCCATGACCCGTCAACCGCCGTTCACGCCCGCCGATCCTGCCCTCAAGCCGGACATGGCACGCGATCCTCGCCCACCGCCGCATGCGGCGGAACCGGCAGACCGACTGGTCTCGCCGGCTGGTGCGGGAGGCCGCGCTGACGGTCGACGACCTCATCTGGCCGATCTTCCTGGCGGACGGCGAGAACCGTGCGTGAGCCGATCGACGCCATGCCGGGCGTGTCGCGCTTTCGGTGGATCGTTGCCGCGAAGGAAGCAGAACGCGCCGCCAGGCTCGGCATTCCGGCGATCGCCACTTTCCCGCACATCCCGAGCCGGAGAGCCGCGACGAGACGGGTTCGCACAGGCCTCGATCCCGACAATCTCGATCAACCGGCCAGCCGCGCCATCAAGGCAGGCAGTGCCCGAAATCGGCGTCATAACCGACGTCGCGCTCGACCCCTACACCAGCCACGGCCATGACGGGATCCTGATGGTCGGCGATCGATCGTCAACGACGAGACGGTGGCCCAGATCGCCCGGTGCGGCGCTGATCCAGGCGGAGGCCGGCGCCGACGTCATCGCGCCCTCGGACATGATGGACGGACGCATCGGCGCCATCCGCGACGCGCTCGACGCCAAGGGCTTCGCCAACACCCAGATCATGGCC
>CAVQBS010000036.1:0-50614 GCA_963710805.1 uncultured Alphaproteobacteria bacterium
ACCGGGACGTTTGGATAGAGGACTCCATCGACAGCACGGGCCGCTGGCAGGGCGTTCGGGCAGAAGTCAACCGCCCCAACGTGGCCGTCATCGAGTTGATGAGGCGGCTGGTCGGCGACCGCCGGCGGAAATGCTGCCCGAGACCGGATCGATGCCTGCCTACGATTTCTTAGTGGAGAGCGCGGACGCGGCGGACCCGAAAGTGGAGTGAAGACGGCACCGTCTACTGGTGCGACCGGCACAAGGGCCGGAACATCGCCCTCTACCGTAAGCCGCGAAACGTCGTGCGCCTCGAACTGCGGTTCTGCCGCGCGCAGACGGTCAAGAGGGCGGGCCTGCGTCGACTTGACCAAGCTGCCGCACATCAATCCGAAGCTGCTTTTCGATCACCACGTCGGCGCAAGGCGGCTCAAGAGGAAAGATTCAGGATCAGGACCACCCGCAAAGCCGTCAGGGGCGACATGCGCGTGGTACCGTGCAAACCCGAGTCGCAGCGACTTCACAGACAGTACCGGTCGACCATAGCGAAGCGGATCAGCGACGTCCTCGATCGTACGCACCACGTCCACGAGTTACCGCGCGGACTGGAACCGGTCAACTTGGGCTTCTTCGGTGTCCCAGGAAGAAGTGACATGGCCGACATTGCCGTAATAACCAACCGCTCCACCCGTTTCATTCTGATTTTCCCTTTGTGTTTCAATCTCAGCCCCCTCAGCGGCGAACCCGCGTCATCTCAGCCTCGTCCAGTCCGAGGAGTGAGCAAAGTGTGGTGGTGTGGCCAAGGTCAGGGTCGCCGAGACTGAAAAGCCGACAGGTTATCTTCGCCTGTCGGGCGTCGATCCATACAAAAAGGTCGATCGTGGCCCTCGCTTCCTGAACACCGCTTCGGAGCGCCTCTGATGTCGTCGTCGGGATTTTCACGCCACTGTTGGACAGGAGGTAGCCACGAAGAGCAGCAAGCATGTCTTCGTCATCAGCATCTTCGTCGTGGTTGACGAACACCAGAATATTCGGGAGGGCGTGATCAGGATTGACTGAGCGAAACTGCTTGGCCGCCTTAACGATCTGGCGAGCAATTCGGTCGTAAGTCGCATCCCGACGGGCCGTCCTCCACGAACTGGCCGGACGCCGCCTCGTCAAGCTGATCTTCGAGCCAGTCGTCGCGTGGGGACTTCACCTCGCAAAACGCCTTGAGTTCGCGGCCTTGCATCACCTTGAAATCCGAGATCGGTCTCGGCTTTGCGGGCTTCCTCGGACGGATCTTTGACCAGGCGCGCAGGACGACCGGCAAGGAGGTGTTGGTCAACCAAGGCTAGATCGGCATTCTCGTCGATTTTTTGAGGCATCGTATTGGGCTCAAGAGTAACCAAGTTGTGCCCCCTGATCTCCTTTAGGGCCTAATCCTCGTTACGATCAACTCCCTCACGGCGGTCGCCTTTCTGCCGGATGCTGCCACGCCGTCCATTTCAAAAAATCCAACCTCCGCCCTCAACCGGCCAGTCCCCGCCCGCGCGGCGACCGGCAGTCGGCCAATTTATCTGATAAGTTTATAGCACGCCTACAGAAGATACAAGCTATGGTCGACAAGTAATTAGGAATGGGGGCTCGCGTATAGGCAATGTAATAGCTAATTTGACCGCATGGAAACGCGCGATAGCATCAGTAAAGAAGCCGATAGCACTTCGCCCGTAGATCGACCACGCGTCACCGCCGCGTCGTCGCGCGCCCGCGTCACCAACGGCCGGACCTTGCTCGCTGGCGTCGATGGCCGACGCGCCGGCTACAGGCGCTACCGCGACGTGCTCGCGGACGTGATGGAGCAGACCGGTCGCCGCAACGAGGCGCTCTGCCGACGCTACGCCAGCTTGGTGATGCAGTCTGAGACGCTCGACGCGATGATCGCCCGCGGCGAGCCCGTCGACGTCGACCAGCTCGTGAAGTTGAGCGGCGCGACAGCCGCGTGATGGTCCGGGCTCGGCATCGTCGCCGACGATGAACCCGGCGACCCGCCGCCGCTGCCGCCCGACGCGCCGTCGTGGCTGATCGGCCCGCGCCAGCCCGAGAGGCGGAGACCGCCAGTCGATGACGCCGCTCACCGCCTCCCCGTCGTCTCGCGCCTGGCCATCGCCGAGAGCCGGCAGGTCGTCGGCATCCTCGCCGACCTCGACGACCGCGAGCGCGCCGTGGCCCGCGAGCTGCTGGCCCGCGTCGAGCCGACCGCCAGGATCGACCCGGTAGCGCTGGTCGCCGACGTTCGCCGGCAGCCCGCGAGCAGGCCGAGGCCGAGGCCGCGAAGAGGGCCGACGCGCAGCCCGTGGCGTCTACGAACTGCTGCTCATGTCCGCTGACGAACTGCTCGCGCTGCGCGCCGACCTGAAGCGCCGCGTCGATGCCGGCGAGGGCGACCAGCCCTTTCCCGGCCCGGCAGCCCCGGGCGCGGACATCATGGACCGCCTCGACGGCATCGCCGCCAACCCCCGTCCCGACGACGTGGAGCAGCCCGACGAAGACCTCGACGACGAGCCGGCAACGAAGCGCCGCCCAGTGCCCGCAAGGTCCGCCGCCGGCGCCTCGCTGCGGCGCGCCGAGGACGGCCGCAGCGAGCAGACGAGGCCGCCCACCCGCCCGCGCGCCGGAACGGCGTCCGCGCGCCGTCCCTGGCCGCCCTGCGCGCCTGCTCGGGCCGGCGGCTTCGTCGACGGCGAGCGCATCGGCCCGACTACGTCGAGCCTTTCGAGACGCCGCCTTGGGTGCATGCCCGACGCGAACGTCAAGGAGAAATCATTAAGCCCGCCTGCTCGCGAGAAGTCGAACGACGATGCCCGATGACCGCGCCAGCGATCGAGGCCGCCTCGTCCGATCCCGAGTCGGCTCTATCAAGCGCCGCGCTGCTCCGCCGCAAACTGAACGGCATCGTCGCCGTCGGGCCTTCGGCCGCGCCCGCGCCGCCCGCGCCCGAGCCGACGACGGCCGGAGACGGCCGCGAGGGCCTAAGCACGACGAGGCGGTCAGGCGCCGCGGCACAGGCGACTGTCGAGGCCGAGATCGGGCCGCCGTCGACCGTCACCGCCAGCGAGCTGGAGCGCCGCATCGAGGCGCGGAGAGCGCGCACGGCGACTAGCTTCGGCCTTGGTGGAGTTCGAGGGAGAGGCGCGGAGGCTCGAAGTGCGCGGCATGCTCGAGGCCGACCTCGCCAGCGGCCCCTCCTGCATGGACCGGGACGGCCGCGCGCTTGACTGACCACGACCGCGTACCGTCGTGCGCATGCGCGCCTCTCGAGTTGAGGGAATTGCATTGGGCGCAGGCCGAGCTGAGCGCGCTGTCGAGCGGCGATCACCGCGAGGCGCGCCAGCTACCGGCGTCGACTGCCCCGGCCCCGACTTCTCGCCGAGGCCGAGATGCAGATGACGTCCGGCACAGCTCGGCTATGGCCTCCTGCGCCTGGACCTAAAAGAAGGGTACGACCACATGACGAATCGAAACAAAGAAAGTTGAACTGCCGGCGAGCGACCTCCGGCACCAACAAGACGACGCTGCCGCCGACGCGGACCTACCAGCTGCCCGGCGGGCCGTACCGGCGCGGCCTGTCGGTCCGCAGAGGGTCAACATCCTCGCCGAGATCGAACGCGGAGGCGACGATGATCGCGGCACCCCACACGGGGGTAAACGATGAAGCCCCGCCGGAACCCATCCTCCGCGCCTTTCGGCATCGACGAACTCTCAGCGCCGTCTACCTGCCCGCGAACGTGCACGCGACCCAAGGTGCTGATGAAGCGCGACGACGGGGAGCCCGAGCGCGAGCGGGCCAGGCCGAAGAACATAAAGCTCGACGAGCTGTCGCTGGTGGACAAGCCGGCCAACCCCCACGCGAAGATCGTGCTGGCCAAGCGCGCCGGCGACGACAAGGAGACCGACCAGGGACCTGAGCAAGATCGCGTCATTCGACTCGTTCGAGGCCGCCGTCGCGGCGATCGCGAAGGCCGAGGGCTGCCCGCGCCACGTGGCGATGTCGAGGGGCTCGAGCGGTCCTGCCCCGACCTGCTGGAGAAGTTCCAGCGCGCCGGCGACGAGATGATCGCCAAGGCGGCCGACGCCGCGCGGCCGACGCCCGTCAGCAAGGCCGAGTTGGCCTTCGACGACAAGGTAGACGAGATCGCCAAGAGCCGCGGCGTCCCGCGCAGCGCGGCAATGTCCCTGGCGCGCCAGCGCTTCGCCGAGGAGTTCGAGGCCGCCTACGGGCGCGAGCCATGACGGCCATAACGCCCACGGAGCGCCGACGACGACGTGCTGGCGAGTACGCCGACGCCGCCGACCTCGACCTGACGGCGGGGTCGCCGGCCGCGCGGAGGCGGCACCGCGCCGGCGAGGCGAACCTGGAGAGCTACGCCGTCGGCGACCCCGCGTGGCGCCGCCGGCAAGGGCCGGCGAGCCCGCCGCCGACGCCGCTGACAAGGGCAACGACGACTGAAATCGAGTACCCCGGCGGTCGCTGCATTCCGCCGGCTGCAGCCGCGAGTAGCCCCTGGAACTCGCGGGCGGGCCCCGGCGCCGCGCATCTCGAAGCCTGGCCGCCCAGCTGGCAGGTGGCGGCAACAACGGCCAGCAGCCCGTGGCGGCCACTCCTTTAGCCGGTGACGGGAACCCGGGGCGGCGGTTCATCTGACGGCTGCACCGGACCCTCGGCCAGCCGATCCGGAAAACGTCGCCAGAAGGCGCGTCACTTCCTTAGGTGGCGCGCTCGGCGTGGACTCCACAAATCCGAGTAATCGGCCCAAAATCGCAAATCGTGGCACCTGCAAGCGTCGGGACAGCAACCCGAAATGCTGGGTTCTCCACGTAACTCGAATCCAATCCCACACGGCGTAATCGTAGCTCGCCAGGACGTAAGTGGGATAGGGACGCTAACCGACGCCATCGTCGGCGGGGTATCACGTCGATGGTGGACCGATGCTCCCATGAACGACGGGTAAAATCGTTCGATGGGCCGGTTGGCATAACCCCTAAACGGGTTGCGCCGGCGTGACCCTGAAAGGGCAAACCGATGCGAAAGCACCGGCGGACCGTTCAGGTCACAGTCACGATCAAGGCCAACATCGCTTCAATCCTTTTTGGGATTGCGGCGATCATCGCGGCCCTGACGTAACACAGGGAGGCGTCGGCGAGGCTTGCCCTTGTCGGCGCCTTTCGTGGAATGCGGCTGCGAAGGCGTCGCCAGCATCTATGTAAGGGTAGTTTCGCGACGGCGCTCCGTCTCTCGGTCATTGATCATTATCGGGATCGCTCATGATGGCCGCTAGTAGTAGAACAGCATCATCCAAAGGAAAAACTCCAAAACCGCCTGGCAAATGCATCTTTTGTGGCGGGGGCGACCTCTCCAAAGAGCACCTGTTTTCCGACTGGTTGCGCGAACTGTTTCCTCGTGATGCGTCCGACACTCATACGTTTGGCGAGATCAATTCCAGCCCTTCTCCGTCATACCGCTTCAAAACCCGCCAAGGTCATTCCGGTTCAAAGAAATTCGGAAAGTCTGCAGGCGCTGCAATAGCGGGTGGATCAGCAACATCGATGATGCAGCCAAGGCCGTCCTGATTCCGCTTCTGACCGGGCAGACAACGACCATCATCCCGACCATGCAGGCCGCTCTCGCAAGATGGCTTGTCAAGATCGCAATGGTTGGCGGCGCCAATAGACCTGCGCATTCCAAGGTCACGCAAGCCGAACGTGACTTTCTCATGGTCAACAAAAATCCGCCACCGCATTGGCAGGTTTGGACAGGGCGCTATGGCGGGATTGAATGGCGGGAACTTGGAATCTTCCAGCATGGCGGTCTCCTACAGGCTCCGCCCTTGCCGAGCCCGAAACCATTCAGCGGTTATGTCCAGTCCACAGTCATGGGAATCGGGGATGTGTTCGTGCTCATCATCGCCACGAATATCTCGGTCCTTGGTTTTGAGATCGGGCCGACCAAGGATGTCGTTCATCCGATCTGGCCCATTGGTCCTGCTATTGACTGGACAAACGTTCTGGTCATGATGGATGAACATGCAAACCGGGCGGCCAAGATCCTCCAAACGATGATCAGCCGCCCGCTCTGCAATGATCCACGCCAACCGGCAGCAGATAAAACCTCCACATCGGACTAAGTCGGTGGGCTCTTCGCCGCCGGCCTCATATTGCTTGTGGCATTACCTACGGATTGAGGCAGGAGCAGTCGTTTCGACCCAACTTATTGAAAAGATTGGTGGGTGTACACGGACTCGAACCGTGGACCCGCTGATTAAGAGTCAGCTGCTCTACCAACTGAGCTATACACCCGAAAAGTCGGGGCGTTCTTACCAAGGCCGACCGCGGCCTGTCCAGCCCGTCCCGCCATATGCCGCCATATGGGATGCCCTCAGTCGCGAGTTCGAGCGATAGATCTCGATATGCGGGCCGTTGACGTTGATCTTGCCTTCCTTGGCGAGCGCCCGAAGCTGTTTGTTGACCGCCTCGCGGCTGGAGCCGAGCATCTGGGCGAGCGCCCCCTGGGTGAGCTCGAGGTCGACGATCGCCATGTCCCTCTCGATGCGCCCGTGAATCACGGCGAGCTGGCGCAATAGAACCAGCAGGCGATGGCGGAGGTCGTGGAAGATCGCCTGGTCGACCTGGGCGTTGGCCGCCCGCAGGCGTTCGCAGAGCATCAGGATGATCTGGCGCGCCAGCCGCGGCGAGGTGTCGAGCAGTTCCATGAACGGCTCGCGCGGGATGAAGATCAGCTTGGTGTCGGTCAACGCCGCGGCGCCGGCACTGCGCGGCAGCCCGTCGAGCAGCGCCATCTCGCCGATGACCTCGCCATCCTCGAGCAGGTTGATCGTCGCCTCGCGGGTGTCGTCCGCCGTCAGATAGATGCGGATGATGCCCGACACGACGATATAGAGCCCGTCTGATTCGTCGCCCTGGTCGAAAAGGGTGTCGCTGGCCGCGAGCGTTGTCTCGCGGGCGATGCCGGCGAGCCTGCGAAGATCGTCCTTGTCGAGTCCGCCGAAAAGCACCGTGCGGTCGAGTTCGGCTGCAAGATCGGTGGATGCCAAAGCTAGGGCCTCCTCGCATGGTCCCCGATCGGCGACCAGCGTTCCCGTGATTATCACTTCAAGCGGTCGAAGGCGAGCATGCCCGCCGCCTTCCCGATGGGAAGACGCGGTCAGACCATCGGGAAGCTATGTCCGACATGATTGGTCTGCCATTTCAGTGTTGCCTCGCCTGCCCGACAAGCGAACCGGGCCGGGCCACGCCGCTCGCCGACGCCGAACCGGCGAGATAGCGGCGAACGATAAGGCGCGCGAGAACGGGCGCCTCCTCGGCGGTCACCATGCCGAGCTTGCCGGAAAGCGACAGCGAAGCAATGCCGTGAAGCGCCGCCCATAACGCAGCGACCGACCGGCGGCAGTCGTGGGGGTCGGCGAAGAACGGCGTCAGCACGTCTCCCACCAGCGCCAGGGGCCGCGACAGCGCCTCCGCGTACCAGTCCGGGAGCGGACCAGGGTCCCGCAGCGTGTAATCCAGCAGGATCGACCACAGGCGATGGTTCCGGCCGACGAAGGCCATGTAGCCGTCGGCGATCGCCACGGCCGCATCCTCTGGCGATCCGCCGGCGAGAAGCCGCCGCCGGAGCGCCCGGTGAAGGCGGGCAAGCGTGCGGGCGTTCAGCCTGAGGATCACCTCGTCCATGTCACCGACCGAGTGATAGATCGAGTTCGGCGCGTAGCCGATGGCAGCGGCGAGCCGCCGCATGGTGATCCCCTGCAGTCCCTCGCGGGCGCCGATCTCCTCGGCCGCGGCGACCACCAGTTCGGTCATCTCCCCGCGGGTATGCTCCTGCCGCCGAGCGACCATCCCGCTTTCCCGCCTCATCATCCTCGTGAAACCATGTTCAACACGATTTTGAACGCCGTGCAACACGACACTATGTGTTGAACGATGTTCAACTGAAACGGATTGTGGGCGATGACAGCGATGGATTTCGAGCGCCTCACCCGGCCGCTGCCGGTCTGGCACCCCAGGGCCTGGTATTTCGGGCTGGCGCGGACGCTGCTTCGATCGATCGGCCGGCTGTCCAAGGGTGTGCGGGTCGGCCTCGCGCACGGCTTCGATTCCGGCGTCATGCTCGACCATGTCTATGCGAATCGCGCCGAGGGGCGCGGCGCCGTCGGGCGCATGCTTGATCGCGTCTACCTCAACGCGCCGGGTTGGGTCGGCATCCGCAACCGCGGCGCACTCGTCGAAGCGGAGATCGCAAAAGCGATCCGTCGGCAGGCCACCATCGCTGAACCCGTCCGGCTGGTCGATGTTGCCTGCGGCGGCGGCCGCTACGTGCTGAACGCGCTCGCCGGCCTCGACGGTGGGGTCAAGGTGGCGGCGACGCTCCGCGACTATCAGGCCGCCAATATCGACAAGGCCCGGGCCAACGCCGCCCGGCTCGGCGTCGACGTGACCGTCGAGCAGGCGGACGCATTTTCCGACGAGGACCTGGCGCGGCTCCGCTCGGTCGACATCGCCGTCGTCTCGGGGCTGCACGAAATCATCGATGACGACGGCCGGATCGCGCGTCACCTCCGCCAGCTCGCCGCGATCCTGCCGGCGGGCAGCACCCTCCTCCTCACCGTCCAGCCCGACCACCCGCAGCTTGAGTTCATCGCCCGTGTCCTCAATTCGCACACCGGTAAGCCGTGGGCGATGCGGCTCCGCCCCGTTGCGCTCACCCGCTGCTGGCTCGAAGCCGCCGGCTTCGTCGTCGAGGCGGTCACGATGGAACCGCTCGGCATCTTCGGCCTGGTGCGGGCGCGGAAGGCCTGACCCGATGGCGACGGTCTACGCTCTCAAGCCGGCCTTCCAAAGGCTGCTTGCGCCGCTGGCAGCGGGGCTGGCCCGGCGCAAAGCGACAGCCAATCAGGTGACGGTCGCCGCCGCCATCCTCTCCGTCGCTTACGGCGTCTTGATCGCCGCCACCGGCGGGGCCGTCGTCGTCCTTCTCGGCCTTCCCGTCGTCGTCTTCGCCCGCATGGCCCTCAACGCCGTCGACGGCATGCTTGCCTGCCGGTATGGACAGGAATCCCGCCTCGGCTTCTTCTTCAACGAGATCGGCGACGTCGTCTCCGACACCGCGCTCTACCTGCCGCTGGCGCTCGTCCTCGCTCCCGGCGATCCGCTGCTTGCCGGTTCCCTCGTCGTCGCCTTCGCGCTCACCGAATTCACCGGCGTCCTCGGCCTCGCGGCCGGCGGCGGACGGCGCTACGACGGCCCGTTCGGCAAGTCGGATCGCGCCGCCTACTTCGCAGTCGTCGCCGTCGCGGCCGCATTGTTCACCTGGCCGGCCGGGCTTCCGGTTGCCGCGCTGCTTCTCGCCCTCGGCCTTGCCGTCGCCACCGTCGTGAACCGGCTGCGCCGCGCCCTGCCACGGGAGAAGGCCCATGGCTGAGCTCGTCCCCGACTGGTCCGCACCGCTCCTCTATAGCCTCGGGGCGGTCTGGGCGCTGCTCGTCGCGGCGACAGGCGCGGTTGCCGTGCTCGCCCGCCGTGGCACCGCCAACGCTGGCGAGCTGGTTGCGCGGACCCGCACTTGGTGGTGGATCGTCGTGCCGGTCAGCCTCGCCCTGCTGGCGGGCGCCACCGCCGTCGCCATTCTCTTCGCCATCGTCAGCTTTCTGGCGCTCCGCGAATACCTGTCGATCATCCCGGTGCGCCAGGTCGACCGGACGGCGATCCTCCTCGCCTATCTGGCAATTCCCATCCAGTACTGGTTCGTCCATGACGACTGGTACGGCATGTTCGCGATCTTCATCCCGGTCTACGTCGCGGCGGCGATCGCCTTCCGCCTGGTGCTCGCCGGAGAGACGAAAGGCTTCCTTCGTTCGGCTGGCACGCTGCAATGGGGCCTGTTCCTCACCGTCTACAATCTCAGCCACGTCGCCTTCCTGATGGTGCTCGACATGGCCGTGCCGTTGCCCGCCGGCGGCGCGGGGCTGGTGCTGTTCGTGCTGGTCACGTCGCGTTCAACGACGTCGCCCAGTACGTCTGGGGCAAGCGCTTCGGCCGGCATGCCGTCGTCCCGCATGTCAGCCCGAACAAGACCGTCGAAGGCCTTGTCGGTGGCGTCGTGACCAGCATGGCCGTCGCCGCGCTGCTCACCCCGTGGCTGACCCCGTTCGGGCCTGTCGAGGGGCGGCGGTCGGTGGCGTGCTAGCCTTCCTCGGCTTTGCCGGCGACGTCACGGTCTCGGCGCTGAAGCGCGACCTCGCCATCAAGGATTCCGGCGCGATCCTCCCCGGCCACGGTGGCATCCTCGACCGCCTTGACAGCCTGGTCTTCGCGGCGCCGATCTTCCTTCACTATGTCCGCTACTATTATGGCGCCTGATACCGGCTGGCTCCGCCGCCTCGCGGCGATCCTGTTCTTCGCGCTCGTGGCTCGGCCGGTGCTGCTGCTGGCGACCGGTCTCCGTGTCGTCGGTCGCGAGCGGCTGCCCTTGGCCGGGCCGGCGGTCATCGCCGCCAATCACAACAGTCATCTCGACGTGATCGCGCTGATGAGCCTGTTTCCCTGGCGCGCCTTCACCGTGTCCGGCCTGTGGCGGCGGCCGATCATTTCCTCAAGCCTGGTTTCGTCGGCTGGATGGGAGGCACGCTTCTCAACATCATCCCCATCGACCGCTCGGGGAAGGGCGCCGACGGCCGGGCATCGTCCCGATCCGCGCCGCGCTCGACGCGCGGCGATATCGTCATCATCTTCCCGGAAGGCACGCGCGGCGAGCCGGAGGTAATGACCCGCTTCCGCCGCGGCGCCTCGGTTCTGGCGCAGCGAATATCCCGACGTTCCCTTTGTCCCGGTGTATCTGCACGGGCTCGGCAAAACCCTGCCGCGCGGCGAGTGGCGGTTCGTTCCCTTCGCCTCGGAAGTCCGGATCGGCGCGCTGCGGACCGACAGGGCGGGAGCGGGAGAGCCGATGGCCGAACGGCTTCGGGCGATATCGAGGCGATGGCGGCCGAGACGTCGCTGGCAGGATTTGCGGAAGCCTGAGCCGCGTCAGTCCTGAGCGGTCTTATCCGTCCCGTAAGCGGCGAGGAAGACGTCGACTGCGGACTTCACCACGGCGTCGATTTGCTCGTCGCTCGGCCGCTGCGCCACGCCGAACAGCAGCGGCGCCTTCAGTGTCGACTGCGTCAGGTCTAGGAACTGGGCTGCCGCTAGATAGACGTCGTCAATGTCGAGGACCCCTGCCTCTACTTGCGGGGTGAGATACTGCGCCAGCCGGCCGGCGCACTGGCGCGGCCCCTGCTGGTAGAACTCGACGGCAATGTCGGGCATGCGTTCCGCCATGGCGACGACCGTCCGTGTCGCCATGATCACATGCGGCTCCGTGATGAAGTGGGCGAATTGCCGCCCGAGCCGGGTGAGCACGGCACGCACGTCGTGATCTTGCGGATCGAGAGCGAAGATCGCAGGGTATTGCGCCGCCTTTTCCAGCGAGACCAGTTCCTGGAACAGCCGCTCCTTGCTGTCGAAATAGACGTAGAGGGTGCCTTTCGAGACGCCGGCTTCCTGAGCGATGTCGCCCATGCTGGAGGCATCAAATCCCTTCGACAGAAAGAGCCGTCGCGCGCCGTCAAGGATCTGCTGGCGCTTGCGCGCGTCGTGACCGGCCGGGGTTCGGCCGGTTACCGCATCGGGCAGAACGGCGGTGTCCGTCATCTTTCTCCTCTTTGCCTGGCGACCCGGATATTCACGAGTCCGGGCCTATTGAACCACAAACCCCCGGTTTCGTCTCGCGTATTGCAGAAATGTCACTCCTGACCCCACCCTGTCAAGAAAAATGACCGAACCGTTCGGTTCGATCTTGATTTGGTTTTTGCGGTGCGGTATGTCGACAGTCAAATCGAACCGAACGGTTCGGTCAATTCCACGCCGGCACCGTCCGGATCGCGTAGAGGACGAGACGATGGCAAAGATCATGAACGAGGAAGGCGGAGCGGGCGCAGGACCCCGTCCTGCGACGAACTCAACCGGCCGTCGTATGGTACCGACAGCATCTTCGGCAGCCGAGATGCCGAGACCGGCATCTCCGCCAGCCGAACAGGCGTCCGAAGCCGCTTCGGGCACGGCGCTGACACCCGCAGCGCCAAAGCCGGCTCCCCGTCGGCGGCGTCGGATGGTGCTTGTCGCCGCGCTTGTCGGCGTGCTCGGTGCCGGCGGCTACTACGGCTACGACTGGTGGACGAACGGCCGCTTCATGGTGTCCACCGACGACGCCTATGTGGCGGCCGAGCGCGGCGACGTGACGCCGAGATCGCCGGCTATGTCGAGGACGTCGTGGTGCCGAGAACAGCCAGGTCAAGGCCGGCGATCCGCTGGTCATGCTCGACGACGGCGATCACCGCATCGCGCTTGCCCAGGCCGAGGCCAGATCGCGACCGCAACAGGCATCGATCGAGCGGATCGGCGAGCAGATCACCGCCGGCGAGGCCGCGATCGACCAGGCCGAGGCACAGCTCGCCGCGGCAGAGGCTGCAGGCCGACAACGCCAAGGCCGACTCGCCCGTATCAGCGCCCTCGCGGCCAAGGCAGTCGCGACGACCAAGGTGCGCGATGCCGCGCGGACAGCGATCCAGGCCCAATCGGCCGTGACCTCCGCCAAGGCCGCGGTTTCGGCGGCCGCCGCCAATGCGGCGTGTCGCGCGCCCAGCAGGCGGAGGCCGGCCGGGTGCTCGAACAGTACCGCCTTGCCCGCGACCAGGCGCAGCTCGACCTCGACCACACCGTCATCCGCGCGACCGTTCGACGGCGTCGTCGGCAATCGGCGCTGCCGAGCCGGGCGAGCTACGTGCAGCCCGGGCCAGCGGCTCGTCGCCGTGGTGCCGCTCGACGACATCTATGTCGATGCCAACTTCAAGGAGACGCAGCTCGCCGAGCCTGAAGCCCGGCCAGAAGGTGGCGATCACCGTCGACGCCTATCCCGATCGCGGCGATCGAGGGCGCCGTCGAGAGCGTCGCGCCGGCCTCCGGCTCGGTGTTCAGCCTGCTGCCGCCGGAGAACGCCACCGGCAACTTCACCAAGGTCGTCCAGCGCGTTCCGGTCCGCATCCGGCTGCCGGAGAGCATCGCCGCCGAGGGGCTGTCCGCGCCCGGCATGTCGGTCGTCGCCGCCGTCGACACCCGCACCGGTCCGAGCCGGGTGGCGTCGCGCTAGGCCGCCGCGAGAGAGGCCGCGTCGTCATGGCCGCATCGCCCAAGCCGCTACCGCGGCTCCGCCCGCCGAGCCGGTGATCACCGGACGGCTGATCGCCGGCTTCGTCGCGCTGTCCGTCGGCATGTTCATGGCGATCCTCGACATCCAGATCGTCGCCTCGTCGCTGGCGGAGATCCAGGCCGGGCTGTCGGCGAGCTCGACCGAGATCGCCTGGGTGCAGACCGCCTATCTGATCGCCGAGATCGTCATGATCCCGCTGTCCGGCTTCCTCGGCCGGGCGCTGTCGACGCGCTACCTGTTCGCCATCGCCGCCGGCGGGCTTCACGCTGTTCAGCGTCATGTGCGCAGGCGCCACCTCGATCGGCGAGATGATCGTCTGGCGGGCGGCCCAGGGCTTCATCGGCGGCGCCATGATCCCGGCGGTCTTCTCCGCCGCCTTCACCGTCTTCCCCAGAACCGGCAGGCGATGGTCGCCGCCATCGTCGGCCTGATCGCCACGCTGGCGCCGACCGATCGGCCCGACCATCGGCGGCTATCTGACCAATGTCTTCTCCTGGCACTGGCTGTTCCTGATCAACGTCGTACCGGGCATCGCCGTCACGGTCGCGGTTCTCCTGCCTCGTCGATTTCGACAAGCCCGACTTCGCCCTGCTGAAGCGCTTCGACTGGTCCGGGGCTGATCGCGCTTGCCGCCTTCCTCGGCAGCCTCGAATACGTGCTCGAGGAAGGCGCCGCCAACGACTGGTTCCAGGACCGCACCATCGCTCATTGCGGCGATCGCCTCGGTCGTCGGCGGGCATCGCCTTCTTCTGTGCGGGTGCTGACCGCACGCGAGCCGATCGTCGACATCCGCGCCTTCGCCGACCGCAACTTCGCCACCGGCTCGCTGTTCTCCTTCGCCCTCGGCGTCGGGCTCTACGGTCTGGTCTATCTCTATCCGGTGTTTCTCGCCCGGGTGCGCGGCTACGATTCGCTGGAGATCGGCAACACCATGTTCGTCACCGGCGCCTTCATGATGCTGACCGCGCCGATCGCCGGCAACCTTGCGCAGAAGATCGACCCGCGACTGATGATGGGCTTCGGTCTTGCGCTCTTCGCCGTCTCCTGCCTCGAACTGGTGCCGATCACCCGCGACTGGGCGTTCGGCGAGCTGTTCATCCCGCAGGCGATGCGCGGCTCGGCCCTGATGATCTGCATGCTGCCGGTCAGCATCCTTGCGCTCGGCACCTTGCCGCCCGAGCGGGTGAAGAACGCCTCCGGCCTGTTCAACCTGATGCGCAATCTCGGCGGCGCCTTCGGACTCGCGGCGATCAACACGGCCCTCAACAACCGCTGGGACCTCCATATCCAACGCCTCGGCGAGGCGGTGACATGGAGCCGCGACGCGGCGACCGAGCAGCTGTCGGCGATGACGCAGGGCTTCCAGGCGACCCTCGGCTCCGACGCCGAGCGGGGTGCGCTGGCGAGCCTCGCGCAGATCGTCCGCCGCGAGGCGCTGGTGATGGCCTTCTCCGACGTCTTCCTGATCCTGGCGGTCGTCTTCTTCGCCGTGCTGCTGCTGGTGCCGCTTGCCCGCCGCCCGCAGCCTGTCGCGGCCGGGGCAGGGGGACATTGACGGCTGCTTGCGCTGATCACGACAAAGTCTTACACTTACCGGTAGGAGTAAGGATATCGACATGCGCATCACCTCCAAGGGACAGGTGACCATCCCGAAGGACATCCGCGAGAAGGCGGGGCTGCTGCCAGGCGCCGTCGTCGACTTCGTCTACGATGGCACGGTCGTCATGTTGCGGCCAGCCAGGAATTCAGAAGCAAGGGCGGGGGGCGCGGCTGGTCGAGCACCTGCGAAGTCACGGGGGCGACATCAAGATGACGACAGACGAGATCATGGCCCTCACCCGTGGCGAATGAGCCGGTTCTCGTCGACAGCAACGTCCTTCTCGACGTGCTCACCAGCGACAAGCGGTGGTTCGACTGGTCGGCTGGGGCAATCGCCGACACGCAGGACACATCGCGCCTTGCCATCAATCCGATCATCTATGCGGAGGTCTCGGTTCAATATTCGCGAGCCGAAGACCTGGAGGAAGCGCTACCACCGGCGCTCCACCGCGAGTCCCTCCCCTATGAGGCGGCGTTCCTGGCCGGCAAGGCGTTCGTCATCTACCGCCGTCGCGGAGGGTTGCGCCGGTCGCCACTGCCCGACTTCTTCATCGGTGCCCATGCGGCCGTCGCCGGCTATCGTCTCCTGACTCGCGATCCCGCGCGTTACCGAAGCTACTTCCCGACGCTTCCAGTGATCGCGCCCGACTGAGCTGGCCCGCCGCCTACTTCACCTCCAGCCACTTGCCGGTCTTGCCGGACTTGATGATCGCGTCGCAGACCTTGGTGGTCTCCAGCGCCTCGCGGAAGGTGGGCGAGGTCGGCTTGCCGGTGGCGAGGCCGTCGAGGAAATCGGCGACGGCGTGCACGAAGGAGTGCTCGTAGCCGATCGACAGGCCCGGCACCCACCATTTGCCGAGATAGGGGTGCTCGCCGTCGGTGACGAGGATCGACGTCCAGCCGCGGAGCCGCCCCTCCACCGAGTGGTCGAACCACTGCACGTAGTTGAGGTCGTGCAGGTTCCACATGAAGGAGCCCTTCTCGCCGTTGATCTCCAGCGTGTAGAGCGCCTTGTGGCCGCGGGCGTAGCGGGTCGATTCGAACAGGCCGAGCGAGCCGTTGTCGAAATGGCTGAGCACCGCCGCGGCGTCATCGATGCCGACCGCCTGCACCTTGCCGGTTTCGGCGTGCTTCCGCTTCTTGACGAAGGTCTCCGTCATCGCGGTGAGGTCCTTGATCGGCCCGTTGATCCACATCGCCGTGTCGACGCAGTGGGCAATCAGGTCGCCGGTGACGCCGGAGCCGGCCGCCGCCACGTCGAGGCGCCAGGTCCCCGGCCCGCCCTGCGGCACGTCGGGAGAGATCGTCCAGTCCTGCAGGAAGTTGGCGCGGTAGTGGAAGATCTTGCCGAGCCGTGCCCGTCGTCGACCACCTGCTTGATCAGGGTAACGGCCGGGATCCAGCGGTAGTTGTACCACACCATGTTGGCGACGCCGGCCTTCTCCACGGCCTTCACCATCCGCTCGCCTTCCCGCGCGTCGCGGGCGAGCGGCTTTTCGCACAGAACGATCTTGCCGGCCTTGGCGGCCGCCGTGGCGATCTCGGCATGCAGGTCGTTCGGCACGCAGATGTCGACCGCGTCGATGTCGTCGCGCTTGATCATCTCCTTCCAGTCGGTCTCCACCGACTCGTAGCCCCACATGTCGGCGAAAGCCTTGGCCGCCTTCCTGTTGCGGCCGCACGCCGCCTTCAGCACCGGCTGGTAGTCGAGGTCGAAGAAGTTGCCGACCCGGCGATAGGCGTTGGAGTGGGCGCGGCCCATGAAGCCGTAACCGACCATGCCGATATTGAGCGGTTTCTTTGCCATTCCTGTCTCCTGATTCTGCACCGATCTGGCGTAAGGCGTGACGCCCAACCTCCCCCTTGAGGGGAGGTCGAAGTGCGCGAAGCGGACTTCGGGGAGGGGGGTAGGATTCGAGCGCGGGGATGCCCCTCGCTCCCTATTCCCGCCAGCCGTGGGCGTCGCGCACCTTGACCATGGCGCCGAGGATGGCGTTCCAGGTCTCTTGGCGTTCCATCACTTCGTTGGGGAACATGCAGCCGTCCCAGCAGATGTGGCGCATGGTCTTGGTGAGGTTGCCGTTCTCGTCGCGGAGCCAGTAACCGGCGTGCTTGACGACGTCGAGCCGGCCGTTGGAGTCGGTCACCTGGCAGTGCCGGCCGGTGGCGGCGTGGGTGCCGGAACCGAACACCGTGCCGTCGTTCTGGGCGACGTGGAAATCGAGCGTCCACGGGCGGAGAGCGTCGGCCACCTGTTTGTAGGCCGCGTCCAGCGCCGCCCTGTCCGACCAGTCGAAATCGTCCGGCAGCAACCGGTCCTTCTCGGCATTGGCGCCTAGCACGAACAGGAGGTTGTGGGCCATGTCGGCCTGATAGCCGACGACCCGCGGCATGTTCACCATTTCGAGCAGTTTGACGTTCTCGCGCCACGACTGCATGCCGCCCCAGCAGATCTCGCCTTCGGCGGCCAGGAACTCGCCGTGGTCCTCGGCAACCTTGCCGGCCTCGCGGAAGGTCTCGGCGATCCGCTTGGTGTTGCCCTCGGGATCCTTGTCCCAGTCCTCGACGCTCGCCGAGGAATCTGATCCGCACGCCGCCGGTCGGGCGGATGCCGATCTCTCGCAGCTGCTTGCCGATGGCGCAGGCCTTCCTCACCGCGGCGAGGAAGCGCTTCCGCTCCTCCGCATCGCCCATCGCCGAGCCGCCCCCGGCGGGCCCCCAGATCGGCGCCACCAGCGAGCCGACCTTGAGCCCGTAGCCGGCGATATGGTCGGCCATCTTCTTGACGTCGTCCGGCGTCGAGTCGATGTCGAAATGCGGTGCGACAACGAAGAGGTCGACGCCTTCGAACGTCTGGCCGTCGACCTCAGCCTTCGCCGTCAGCTCGAGGAGCGTGTCGAGAGGAATGATCGGCTCGGAGTCCGGCGCGCCCTTGCCGACGACCCCCGGCCACATGGCGTTGTGAAGCTTCGGGTAGTTGTTGCGCTCTGCCACGTCTCATTCCTCCCTACGAAAGCGGATTCGGCCGCCCGGTGTTGTCTTCAGTTTTGGCTTTGCCGCCGGTAAATGTCGAGGACCACAGGCATGCGGCATCGCACGGGTCGTCAGTCGCTCAGCCCCGCATCGATTTCCACGGCTCCTCGCCGGCCATGTCGACCAGTTCGTAGCCGATCTCGCCGACGCACGGGCCGAGGATGGCGGCGATCTTCGCGTCGCTACTGCCGACGTTGAAAGAAGCATGCACCACGTCGGCGGGAATGTGGGCCGAGTCGCCCGGACCGAGGACCCGCTTCTCCCTGTCCACCCATTGCTCGACGGTTCCGGCGATCACGAGGATCACCTCCTCCTGGTCCGGGTGCTTGTGGAAGTCGTGGCCCTTGCCCGGCGCCAGGTTGACGTCGATGACGGTCAGATGCTTCGCGCCGGTAGACGGCGGATGGCTCAGCCAGCGCAGCTTTCCCCAGTCGAGCACCTCCGGCTCCACCTCTGCCGCGATCGAAAATCTTCGGGTCATGGCGCGTTCCTCCCGACTGCTGTTTCCCGGCTTTCCCGACGGCGCTCAGCGTTTCCAATCGGCTGCCGACACTTTCACTCACTCCGCCGTCATCCTCCGACTTGTTCGGAGGATCGTCCCGGGCAGGGCGGATTGGCAAGCCCCGATGGGCGTGGAACGATCTTTCGTCTGCGCGGAGTGACAGGTCGAGCGAAACGAAGCACCGCGCTTCCTCGCAAGACCCGCCGTCAAAAACTGATCCCCTTGAACCGCTGGGTCTGCTCGGTGAGCGCGGTCTCGACCGGCAGCCGCTCCATGCTCGACGCGCCATAGAAACCGTGGCAGTTCTTGCAGCGCTTGAGGATGAAGGCGGCATCGTCGGGCATGGCGATCGGCCCGCCGTGGCAAAGCACGATGATGTCGTCGCGCACCGAAAGCGCGGCGCTCGGCGATGGCATCGATCTCGCCGACGCAATCCTCCAGCCGCTTCGCCGAAGTGGCGCCGATCGAGCCGCCGGTGGTGACCCCCATATGGGCGACGATGATGTCGGCGCCGGCTTCGGTCATCGCCCGCGCCTCGTCGGGGTTGAAGACATAGGGCGTGGTCAGCAGATCGAGTCCGCGCGCCGCGGCGATCATCTCGACCTCGAGGCCGTAGCCCATGCCGGTCTCCTCGAAGCTCTGCCGCATCGTCCCGTCGAACAGGCCGACGGTCGGGAAGTTCTGGACGCCGGAGAAGCCGAGCGCCTTCAATTCGGCGAGGAACTGCGGCATCAGCATGAACGGGTCGGTGCCGTTGACGCCGGCGAGCACCGGCGTGTGCTTGACCACCGGCAGCACCTCGCGCGCCATCTCCTTGACGATCTCGTTGGCGTTGCCGTAGGCGAGCAGGCCGGCAGCCGAGCCGCGCCCGGCCATGCGGTAGCGGCCGGAATTGTAGATGATGATGAGGTCGATGCCGCCGGCTTCCTCGCACTTGGCCGACAGGCCGGTGCCGGCGCCGCCGCCGACGATAGGTACCCGGCGACGCACCATGTCCCGGAATTTTCCGAGGATCTGCTCGCGCGCGATCGCCGCCATCTCGAAGGTGTTTCCCCGCCGCGCTTTCTCCACGTTTCTTCCGTGCCAAACGGAAAATCAGGAAAATGCGCAATTGCTTTTATTATGAGACGCGCGTATCGTATTGACATGGCCGTCTCACGTCAAGTGCCGCGAAGCCGGCGCCCCGCCGGGGCCGGACCGCGGGCACGGATGAAGAAGAGGATGCTCGACGCCGCAATGCGCCTGATGGAAGGGGGTCGGATCCCGTCGGTGAGCGACGTCGCCGAGGCGGCGGAGGTGTCGCGGGCCACCGCCTATCGCTACTTCCCCAGCCAGGCGGCGATGATCCAGGAGGCGGTCGACGAGGCGCTCGGGCCGATCCTCAAATGGACTTCGGATTCGCCCGACCCGGAGGAGCGCATATCCGACCTCATCGCCTTCGCCTATCCGCGCATGGAGACCTATGAGGCGACGCTGAAGGCGGCGCTGCAACTGGCGATTGATCAATGGACCCGGGGCAAGGCCGGCACGCTTGGCGATGAGCCCCGCCTCGTTCGCGGCCATCGCAAGCGTCTCCTGGCCGAGGCGCTCAGGCCGCTGAAGGGCCGGCTGACGCCGCAAGCGTTTGACAGATTGACGCAATCGCTGTCACTGATGTTCGGTACGGAAGCCTTCGTGGTCCTCAAGGACATCTGGGGCCTCGACGGGGAGGAAGCGCGTCGGGTGGCGATCTGGGCCTCCTTTGCCCTGGTCAGGGCAGCCGTCGCCGAAACGGCCGCCGTGCGACCCGTCGCAACCAGCCGTCCGAAGTCCGGACGCGGCGCCAAGACCGCGAAGGAGGGCGGCCCGCGAACGGTCAACTAGATGCCGTCACCCCGCGTGGCGGATAATATTGTGGAGGGAGAGAAACGCATGTTGAGGAAACACTGGACTGCACTCTTGGCGGGAGCGGCTTTGAGCTTTTCCGTCACCGCGGCATCCGCCACGGAACTCACCATCTTCTGGGCCGAGTGGGATCCGGCCAACTACCTGCAGGAGCTGGTCAACGAGTACACCGCCGAGACCGGCGTCACGGTGACGGTGGAAACCACGCCGTGGACCGACTTCCAGACCAAGGCGTTCACCGAGTTCAACGCCCACGGCGACGCCTACGACATGGTGGTCGGCAATTCCCAGTGGCTCGGCGCCGGCTCGACGGGCGGCCACTATGTCGACCTCACCGACTTCTTCAACCAGCACAAGCTGACCGACGTGATGGCGCCGGCGACGGTGAAGTATTACGCCGAGTACCCCGGCAACAGCGGCAAATACTGGGCGATCCCAGCTCGAGGGTGACGCCGCCGGCTGGGCCTACCGCAAGGACTGGTTCGAGGACCCGAAGGAGAAGGAAGCCTTCAAGGCCAAGTACGGCTACGACCTCGGCGTGCCGGAGAACTACGACCAGCTGCGCGATATCGCAGAGTTCTTCTATCGCCCCGACGAGAAGAAATACGGCATCGCCATCTATACCGACAACTCCTATGACGCGATGGCGATGGGCATCGAGAGCGCCGTATTCAGCTACGGCGGCGACCTCGGCGACTATTCGACCTACAAGGTCGACGGCATCATCAACTCGCCCGAGAACGTCAAGGCGGTGGAGATGTACAAGGAGCTCTATGGCTTCACGCCGCCGAACTGGGGCAAGACCTTCTTCCAGGAGGACAACCAGGCGATCACCGAAGACCTGGCGGCGATGAGCATGAACTTCTTCGCCTTCTTCCCGGCGCTTGACAACCCGGCGGTCAACCCGCATGCGGCCCAGACCGGCTACTTCGCCAATCCGAAGGGGCCGACCGGCGAGCAGCACGCGGCGCTCGGCGGCCAAGGCATCTCGGTCATCACCTACTCGCAGAACAAAGAAGAGGCGATGAAGTTCCTCGAGTGGTTCATCCAGTGACGACGTGCAGCAGAAGTGGGCCGATCTCGGCGGCTACACCTGCAGCCAGGCGGTTCTGAAGTCGGACGCGTTCCGCAACGCCACGCCGTACAACGAGGCCTTCTACCAGTCGATGTTCATGGTGAAGGACTTCTGGGCGGTGCCGGAATATGCGGAGCTGCTCACCCAGATGAACAACCGCATCTATCCCTACGTCGTCGGTGGCGAGGGGACCGCCAAGGAAGCGCTTGACGCGCTCGCCGCGGACTGGAACGCGACGTTCAAGAAATACGGCCGGATGTAAGCGCCGTCCCGTGAACCGGCGACCGGGGGAGCCCTCTCCCCGGTCGCCCAATACCAAGAACAACCGGGCGACGGGTGGGGGAAGCGTTGGCGGTCATAGCGCGACTGGAAAGCGATACACGGGCGGCGGCACGCGGGTGGAGCGATCTCACCATCCGCAACGTCTTCATCATCCCGACCATCGCGTTCCTGATCGTCTTCAACATCTTCCCGCTGATCTATTCGCTCGGCTATTCCTTCACCGATTTCCGCGCGTCGGTGAACGCAGCCGGCCAACTTCATCGGCCTGCAGAACTACCGCGAGTTGCTCAACGACCCCAACATCTGGCGGAATTTCACGGTCACCGCGAAATACGTCATCGTCTCGGTCGGCGGGCAGGTCATCGTCGGTTTCGGCATGGCGCTGCTCCTCAACCGGCAGTTCCCCTTCAAGGGGCTGGTCACCACGCTGCTCTTGCTGCCGATGATGATGTCGATGGCGGTGGTCGGCCTGTTCTGGAAGCTGCTCTACGACCCGTCCTGGGGCATCATCAACTACGCCCTCGACCTCGGATCCTTCGACTGGCTGTCAAACCCCGATGTCGCGCTCTACGCGGTCGCCATCACCGACATCTGGATGTGGGCGCCCTTCGTGATGCTGTTGTCGCTCGCCGGCCTCTCGGCCGTGCCGCAGCACCTCTACGAGGCGGCGGCCATCGACCGCGCCGGCGCCTGGTACACCTTCACCCGCATCACCCTGCCGCTGGTCGCGCCGATCCTGATCATCGCGATCATCTTCCGCACCATGGAGGCCTTCAAGACCTTCGACCTGCCGTTCATCATGAGCGGCCAGCCGACGACGGAAATCATCTCGATCCGGCTCTACAAGATGGCTTTCCAGGAGTGGCAGACCGGCCGCTCCAGCGCTCTTGCCTACATCGTGCTGATCGTGGTGCTGGCGATCACCAACATCTATGTGAAATATCTGAACAAGGTGAAGGAGCGTTAGGATGGCCGCCGTCACGTCGCCCGGCCGCCGCGCCTATAATCGCATCGCCATCGCCTTGGTGCTGGTCATCACCATCATCTTCCTGACGCCGATCTACTGGATCGCCTCGACGGCTTTCAAGCCGAGGGCGCTCGCCACCAGCGTCCCGCCGACGGTGCTCTTCCAGCCCGAGGTCACCCCCTTCATCAAGCTGTTCACCAAGCGGGTTCAGCTGAGGGGACCCGTCGACCCCGCCACCTACGAGGCCGCGCCGTGGTGGGAGAAGGCGATCTATGACGGCGGCGAACGGATCCTCAAGGTCGGCGACTCGATCCAGCTGTCGCCCTATCCCGACCGCTTCCTCAACAGCCTGATCATCGCGGTCAGCAGCACGTTCCTGGCGGTGGTGATGGGAACGCTCACCGCGTACGGCTTCTCGCGTTTCCGGGTGCCGGGAGAGAACGACTGGCTGTTCTTCATATTGTCGACACGCATGCTGCCGCCGGTGGTCGTCGCGATCCCGATGTTCCTGATGTACCGCCTGGTCGGCATGACCGACACCCATATCGGCCTGATCATCCTCTACACCGCCTTCAACCTGTCGTTCTCGGTCTGGCTGATGAAGGGCTTCATGGACGAGATCCCGAAGGAATATGAGGAGGCGGCTCTCGTCGACGGCTACACGCGGCTGCAGGCGTTCTTCAAGATCGTCCTGCCCGAGGCGACCACCGGCATCGCGGCGACCGCCGTCTTCTCCTTCATCATCGCCTGGAACGAGTATGCCTTCGCCCTGATCATGACCAACCGCCGAGCCCAGACCGCGCCGCCGTTCATCCCGGCGCAGGTCGGCTCGGGCCTTACCGACTGGACGGTCATCGCGGCGGGAACCTTCCTATTCCTGCTGCCGGTGGCGATCTTCACCTTCGCCTTGCGTGGCCACCTTCTGCGTGGCGTCACCTTCGGCGCGATCCGCAAGTAGGACAGCGAACGATGACATTCCCGCAAATCAGCGAAAGGTATCTCGAGCCGCTCTCGATGTGGGTCATGATCGCCGGCATGGTGGCGCTGCTGCAGCCGTGGAGCCTGTTCTTCCACCGCTACGGCGTCACCATCATCCTCGTCGGTTTGGTCGGCTTTTTGATCTTCTCGCACATCAAGCCTGGCCCCGGGCAACAGGAAGAGTGAGCCCGTAGTCCATGGCCGAAATCGCATTGCAGCAGATCGAGAAGTATTTCGGAGACAACTACGTCATCCGGAAGCTCAATCTGACCATCGCCCACAAGGAATTCGTAGTGCTGCTCGGGCCGTCCGGCTGCGGCAAGACCACGACCCTGCGCGCCATCGCCGGCCTCGAGACCATCGACACCGGCAATATCCGCATCGATGGCAAGGCGGTGCAGAATCTCCGCGCCGCCGACCGCGACATCGCCTTCGTCTTCCAGCTCTTCGCGCTCTATCCTCACCTCACCGCCTACGACAACATCGCCTTCCCGCTCCGGGCGACCCGCGAGAGCCGTAGCGAGGTCGAAGCCAAGGTGCGGGATGTGGCGCGCGCGCTGAAGATCGAGCACCTTCTCAAGCTTCGGCCCTCCGCTCTTTCAGGCGGCGACATGCAGCGCGTCGCCATCGGCCGCGCGCTGGTGCGGCACCCCAAGGCGATGCTGATGGACGAGCCGATCGGCGCCCTCGACGCCAAGCTCCGCGAGGACATGCGCTCGGAGCTGAAGCGCCTGCACATCGAGAACGATTCGACCACGGTCTACGTCACCCACGACCAGGTCGAGGCGATGTCACTTGCCGACCGCATCGCCATCATGAACGACGGCGTGCTGCAGCAGGTCGGCACGCCGACCGAGGTCTACCAGCACCCGGCGAACCTCTTCGTCGCGCAGTTCATCGGCAGCCCGGTGATGAACGTCCTGCCGGCCACGGTGCGCGGCGAGGGGCCCCGCTCCGAGCTGGTCATTGACGGCAACGCCGCCGTCTTCGACTTCCCCGGCGACCTGCCGGGACGCTTGGCGGCAAAGCAGTACAAGTCGCTCGTCATCGGCGTGCGGCCCGAGGGCGTCCTGATCGCCGGGACGGAAACCCCAAGCTACATTCCGGTCCAGGCGCACATCATTGAGCCGCTCGGCGCATACGATATCGTCGATCTCAGGATCGGCGACCAGTTCCTGCGCGCTCGCACCCACAGCGGCCTGGTCAAGCGGGTGGGCGACACCGTGTGGGCCCGGCTCGACGAGACGCAGACCCACTTCTTCGACACCGGAACCGGCGATTCTCTCGCCGTCAGGCTTGGTGAGGACAATGGCGCACATCAGGCTTGACAAGATCACCAAGAAGTTCGCGGCCACCACTGCGCTTCGCGACCTGACGCTCGACATCGCCGACGGCGAGTTCTTCGTCCTGCTCGGGCCGACCGGGGCCGGCAAGACGACCACGCTCCGGCTGATCGCCGGCCTCGACAAGCCGACCTCCGGCACCGTGCGCATCGACGGCGAGGATGTCGTCGACTGGACCGCCGCCCAACGCGATATCGCCCTGGTGTTTCAGTACTACTCGCTCTACCCGCGCTACACGGTCCGCCAGAATCTGGCCTTCCCGCTGAAGTCGCGGGTGCACAGCTACGACCAGGCCGAAATCGACCGGCGCATCGCTTCCGCCGCCAAGGTCCTCAGGATCGACCATCTCCTCGACCGCAAGACCGACAAGCTGTCCGGCGGCGAGATGCAGCGCGTGGCGATCGGCCGGGCGATCGTCCGCGAGCCGCGCGCCTTCCTGATGGACGAGCCGCTGTCGAACCTCGACGCCAAGCTGCGCGAGTCGCTGCGCTCCGAGCTCAAGGACCTGCAGATGAAGCTCGGCGCCACCTTCCTCTTCGTCACCCACGACCAGATCGAGGCGATGTCGATGGGCGACAAGGTCGGCGTCCTCAATCATGGGCGAATCGCCCAGGTCGGCACGCCCTACGAGATCTACAACAATCCACGCGATGTCTTCGTCGCCGGCTTCGTCGGCTCGCCGGCCATGAATCTGCTCGACGGCGTCATAAGGGACGGCCGGGTCAGCACACTCGGCGGCAAAGTCGATCTGGCGCTGGCCGGCACGTCGGCGAGCGAGGCTGCCGGCCTCAGCGGCCCGCTCAAGCTCGGTATCCGCGCCGAGGATGTCAGCGTCGGTCCCGACGGCCAGGCCGAGGCCAAGGTCCACCATGTCGAGAACCACGGCGTCGAGCAGATCCTGACGCTTCGAGTTCGACGAGCAGCTGTTCAAGGCAACCGTGCCGGCCACCATCCCGATGGCCATCGAGGACACGGTCCGCTTCTCCTTCACGCCCGACAAGGTGCACTGCTTCGACGCCGATACCGGTGTCAGCTTCGCCTACCGCCAGGCCAAGGCGGCCTGAAGCGCTGCCTGCGCCATTTGAAACCCCTGCCTCCTCGGGCTGAGGAGCGAGGGCGGTAGCGCTGGCCTCGAGGCACCGACCTGATACGGCGCCCGCCTCTACCCCAGCACCTTGTCGATCTCTGCCACCTCTTCGACCGACAGCGGGCCGGCCTTCAGCGCGTCGAGCGAATTGTCGAGCTGCTCCACCGTCCGCGCTCCGATCAGCGCCGAGGTTACCCGCTCGTCGCGCACCACCCAGGCGAGGGCGAGCTGGGCGAGGCTCTGGCCGCGCTTGTCGGCAATGGCGGCGAGCGCGTTGAGCTTTGCCACCAGCTCCGGCGTCACCCGCGACGAGGGGAGCGTCCAGTTGCGGGCGGCACGCGAATCCGCCGGCACGCCCTTGAGATACTTGTTGGTAAGCAGCCCCTGGGCGAGCGGCGAAAAGGGAATGCAGCCGACCCCGAGCTCGCCGAGCGTGTCGAGCAGCCCGTCCTCGACCCATCGGTCGAGCATTGAGTATCGGGGTTGATGGATGAGGAGACGGGTGCCGAGCGCCTTGAGGATGCCCGCCGCCTCCCGCGTCGCGTCCGGCTGATACTGGGAGATGCCGACATAGAGCGTCTTCCCCTGGCGGAGGACGTGGTCGAGCGCGCCCATCGTCTCCTCCAGCGGCGTGTCGGGGTCGGGCCGGTGGTGGTAGAAGATGTCCACATAGTCGAGGCCCATCCTTTTCAGGCTCTGGTCGAGGCTGGCGACCAGGTATTTGCGCGAGCCGAAATTGCCATACGGGCCGGGCCACATGTCCCAGCCCGCCTTGGTCGAGATCACCAGCTCGTCCCGGTACGGCTTGAAGTCGGCGGCGAAGATGCGGCCGAAGTTCTCCTCCGCCGAGCCGTAGGGCGGGCCGTAATTGTTGGCGAGGTCGAAATGGGTGACGCCGCGGTCGAAGGCGCGCCGGAGCATCGCCCGCGCCACCTCGAAGTTGTCGACGCCGCCGAAGTTCTGCCACAGGCCGAGGGAAATCGACGGCAGATCGAGCCCGCTCCGCCCGGTGCGGCGGTAGGCCGTGCGCTCGTAGCGGTCCGTATCGGCGACGTAGGTCATGAGTTCTTCCTTTCCCAAGCGGAATGGTCCCGGCATTTCCGGGACGCGTGCGTTATCGGCGATGGTGGCGAGGCTGGCTTGCTTGCAGGAAACCCATGATCGCAGGACAGGTGGAGGTTGTCACCTGCCCGCGTCGGAGTAGAGTGCAGCAATCCCTCCCGGACGAACCAGCGGACAATTTTGTGATGGAATACGTCAATCTCGGCGCCAGCGGCCTCAAGGTCTCGCGCCTTTGCCTCGGCATGATGACCTACGGCTCCAGCCAGTGGCGCGACTGGATCCTCGACTACGACGACACCAGACCCTTTGTCGCGCGCGCGCTCGACGCCGGCATCAACTTCTTCGACACCGCCGACATGTACTCGCGCGGCGCCAGCGAGGAAGTGACCGGCCGGGCGCTGAAGGAGCTCGGCGTACCGCGCCACAAGGTCGTCGTCGCCACCAAGGTCTACAACCCGATGGGCGACGATCCCAACGAGCGCGGCCTGTCGCGCAAGCACATCATGCACGGCATCGACGATTCGCTCCGCCGGCTGGGCATGGACTATGTCGACCTCTACCAGATCCACCGCTTCGACAGGACGACGCCGATCGAGGAGACGCTGGAGGCGCTCAACGACGTGGTGAAGGCCGGCAAGGCGCTCTACATCGGCGCCTCCTCCATGTACGCCTGGCAGTTCGCCCGGATGCTGGAGACCTCGGACCGGCGCGGGCTGGCGAAGTTCGTCACCATGCAGAACCACTACAACCTCATCTATCGCGAGGAGGAGCGCGAGATGATCCCGCTCTGCGTCCATGAGGGGATCGGTCTCCTCCCGTGGAGCCCGCTTGCCCGCGGCTTCCTCACCGGCAGCCGGCGGCGCCAGGACAAGGGTGAGACGACCCGGTCGCGGAGCGACGCCTTCGCCCACCAGCTCTACTATGAGGAGGAAGACTTCCGCGTTGTCGACCGGGTCACCGAGGTCGCCGGCAAGCGCGGCGTGCCGAATGCCCAGGTGGCGCTCGCCTGGCTGCTCTCCAAGCCCTACGTCACCGCGCCGATCGTCGGCGCGAGCAAGATGAGCCACCTCGAGGACGCCATCAAGGCGACCGAGATCAAGCTCACCGACGAGGAGATCGCGGCTCTGGAGGAGCCGTACCGGCCGCATCCGATCCTCGGCCACAGCTGACCATAAGCGCCGGAGTTCACTCCAGCCGATACACCCGCGCCGCCGTGTCGTAGAGGATGGCCTTCTGCTCCGCCTCCGGATAGCCGGCAATCGCGTTCCGATAGGCGGCAACCAGCGGCGCGTACCCGGTCCACAGCTTCTCGACCGGGAAGTTCGAGCCGAACAGGCAGCGCCCGGCGCCGAACAGGCGTACCGTCTCACCGACGATGAAGGCGATGTGGTCCGGCTCGTTGCGGTGGATGAAGGTGCCGAAGCCCGGAGAGCTTCGACACCACGTTGGGCTCCGCCGCCAGTTTCCGCATCCCGTCCAGCCACGCGGCGCGCCCCTTGTCGGACAGATCCTCCAGCATGCCGGCGTGTTGGAGGATAAAGGTGGTCGTCGGGAAATCGGCGGCGAGCCGGGCGGCGCCTTCCATCTGGCCGGCGAACACCTGCAGGTCGAAGCTGAGCTCCCGTTCCGCCAGCGCCGCGAAGTTCCTCCGGAACGTCTCGTCGTCGGCAAGGTCCGGCCGGCTGGCGAAGCGGTACATCTCGTTGTCGTGCCAGTGGAGCTGCATGCGGACGCCGCGAAGCCGCGGATAGCGCATGAGCCTGTCGAGCGCCGGCCGAACGTCGTCGGCCATCAGGTCGGCATAGCCGACGATGCCGTGCGGCCAGCCGCTCCGGTCGGCGACGCTTTGCACCCAGGCGACCTCATCCTCGCCCCGCGCGGGCGCCCAGTTGGCCTGGACGTAGACCGACTTCACCACGCCCGAACCGGCGATGTCGGCCAGATACTCGTCAATCAGGTAGTCGCGGCGGATCGGCTCATACGGTCCGAAGATGCGCGGCAGCATCGGCCCGACGAGCCAAGGCAGGTCCGCCTGCCGCCAGATGTGGTGATGGGCGTCGATGATCGGGGTTTCCATGGTTGCCTCCACTGCGGCCCCGTGCCGGCGCGCGATCGCCGAGCCGGGCGCTTCCCTCGATGAAATCGCAAAGCGCACCGATGCCGGCGCCGACGCCGAGATGGTCGACGATCGGCAGTACGGCCTTGAGCGCTTCGGTCTCGGGGCTGAAATCGGGATCGGCGGCAAGCGGCGTCAGCCAGGCAAGCCGCCACGAGCGCGCCGCCAGCCGCCGGACGGCGCGGGTCATCAGGTCGGGATCGCCCCGTTCCAACCCGTCGGAGAGCATGATCACCAGCGCGCCGCGCGAGGCGCAGGCGAAGCGCGGCACCGACAGGAAGGTGGCGAGGCTTTCGCCGATCCGGGTGCCCCCCTGCCAGTCGGCGACCGACGGCGCGATCTCGGCAAGCGCCCGGTCGATGTCCTTGTGCCTCAGCGACTTGGTCAGCCGGGTCAGCCGCGTGCCGAACGAGAAGGTCTCGACGACGGGAAGCGATTGGGTCAGCGCATGGGCGAAACGGAGATAGTCGTCGGTCTCGCGCTTCATCGATCCGGAAATGTCGATTAGGAGGAGGACGCGGCGCGACACGGCGCGCCGGCGCGTCCACGCGGGCCGGATGGCGCCGGGATCGTGATGCACCATCCCCGACAGGCTGCGGCGGAGATCCAGCCGGTCGCCGCGCCGGAAGGGAAGCCGGCGGTGGCCGCGCCGATTGGGAATCGCCGCCGCGAGCCGGCGGCGCATCAGCGCCAAGCGATCGCTCGCCGCCATCGCCGCAAATGTCTTGGCCGTCAAGGCTTCGGCCGCGGTTGCCGCCCGTCCCAACTCGTTCGCCTTGTCGGCAACGACCGGCTCGAGATTGGCCGCACCGGACTCCCGCGCCGGGGCATCGTCTTCCGCCATGCTCTCGGCGATCGCGCCGAGGCCCGCCTCGCCGCAAAAGAAAGCCGCGAACAGTGCGTCGAACTCCGCTGCCCGGTCGGCCGGCGGGGCAAGCGTCGTCCGCGCCGCCCAGTAGATGTCGTCCATCGATCGCGGCCCGAGCAGCGCAATCGCCTTCAGGAACGCGACTGTCTGGTCTGTGACGACGGCAAAGCCGTGGGCGCGCAGCACTAGCGCGAAGTCATGGAACGGCCGGGCGGCGGCGGGGAGCATCAGCCTCGCCTGCCGCAGATCAGCTCAAGGGCAACGCAATTCGCTCTAGGAGCGACCTGAAGCCGGCGTTTTAGGCGTCTCCTCCCCCCTTGCGGGGGAGGACGGATTTTCCCGATTCGCGGAAGCGAATCGGCATCGGAAATCCGGGAGAGGGGTGGCATTCCAAGCCATTGACTGGCAGTCATCTGCCACTCCCGCCCACCAGCTCATCCAGATGGTCGGCGACGAGGGCCAGGTCCTCCTCGTCCTTCAGCACTTGGCCAATCGAGCGCTTCAGCGCTGCCGGCCAGTCGCCATGTCCTGCGTCGAGAACGATCGCGGCGCGCGCCCAGTCGACCGCCTCGGCGATGCCCGGCGCCTTGACCAGCGGCATCTGCCGGAGGCCGTTGACGGCGGCGACGACAGCCCGGGCCACCTCTTCGGCGACGTCGCCGGCGCGAAGCATGATGATGGCCGCCTCGCGGCCAGGATCGGGATAGGGAATCCAGTGATACGTACAGCGCCGACGGAGCGCCTCGTTCAGTTCCCGCGTCCGGTTGGAGGTGAGCACCACGACCGGCGCCGCGGCGGCACGCACGGTGCCGATCTCGGGGATCGAGATGGTGTAGTCGGCGAGGAACTCGAGCAGGAACGCCTCGAATTCGTCGTCGGCACGATCGATCTCGTCGATCAAGAGCACGCTCGTCTCCGCCTCGCGGAGCGCCCTGAGCAGCGGCCGCTCGATCAGAAAATCCTCGGCATAGAGGTCGGTCGCCTCGCCCGACACCTCCGCCTGGCGGATGGCGAGGAGCTGGCGCGCGTAGTTCCACTCGTAGAGCGCCTGCCCGGCGTCGATTCCCTCGTAGCACTGCAGCCGGATGAGAGTGCGGCCGAGAGCCCGCGCCAGCGCCAGCGCCGCTTCCGTCTTCCCCACCCCCGGCACGCCCTCGACCAAGAGTGGCTTGCCCAGCGCCAGCGCGAGGAAGGCAGCGACCGCCAGCCCGTCATCGGCGAGGTAGTCCGCGCCGCCCAACGCCTCCGCCAGCGCTTCCGTTGTTGGGAAAGGCGGGGTCATCCTCCACCCCCGACGAATAGGACACCCTCTCCCCCGCAAGGGGGGAAGGCAGCGGAGCTTGTCACAGCTGGCGAGAGGACTGTCACGTCCCTTGCGATGGCTCCAACACCCCCTACCCGATCACCACCTTCTCCTCGGCGAAGAAGTGGACCCGGTCGGCGTGGGCGGCGGCGTCGGCGCCAGCGGCCTTGCCCGCCTCGGTGCCGAAGGCGGCGAGCCGCGCCGCGTCGTCGTCGAACCACATCTCGCTGATCGCGTCATAGGGGGAATCCGGGCTCTCGGCGACCGGCACGTTCATCCGGTAGCCGCGCAGCCCCGGCAGCTTCTCGGCGAGCGGCGGGTGCTCGTTGAGCGCCCAGTTGCGGAATTCGGCGTAGCTCGTTCCGTCCTTCCGCTTCATCAGCGACATGACCTTCAGCATCCCTGTTCCTTTCATTCGGCGGGTTCGATGGCGGCGCCGTCCTTGGCGAGGATGCCGCGGAGCACCTTTTCCGGGGTGATGGGAAGCGAATCGACGCGAACGCCGACCGCGTCGAAGATGGCGTTGGCGATGGCCGGGATCGGCGAGTTGGCGGTCATCTCGCCGACACCCTTGGCGCCGTAGGGGCCGTCCTCCGACGGCCGCTCGAGGATGACACCGCCGAATTCCGGCAGGTCGCCCGGTCCCGGCATCAGATATTCGTTGAAGTCGACCGGACCGTGGGCGCGATCCGGATAGTAGGGCTCGGTGCTCTCGTAGAGCGCGTGGCTCATCCCCATCCAGGCCCCGCCGATGATCTGCTGCTCCACCATCTTCGGGTTGAGCGCGTGGCCGACCTCGTAGGCGCTCTTCAGCGACAGGACGTCCACCTCGCCGGTCTCGGTGTCCACCTCGACCTCGGCCACGGTGCAGGCATGGGCGTAGCAGGTGGCGGGGCGCATCTTGCCGGTCTCCGGCTCCGGGAAGGAGCGGGTGGCCATGAACATGCCGCGACCGGAAATCGTCCGGCCGTGCTTGAAGTGCGCCGCCAGCGCCGCCTCGAATACCGCGATCGACTTCGACGGCGCGCCCTTGACGTGGATCGATGCCCTTGCCGTCGGTCTCGAGGTCGCTGGCGTTGACCTCCAGCTCCTCGGCTGCCACCTCCATCAGCACGGCGCGCGCTTCCTTCGCCGCCATGACGATGGCGTTGCCGATGCGGTGGGTGCCGCGGCTGGCGAAGGTGCCCATGCAGTGCGGGCCGGTGTCGGTGTCGGCGGTGTCGATCAGCACCATCTCGGGCGGCACGCCGATTGCCTCGGCGCAGATCTGGGTCATCACCGTCCGCAACCCCTGGCCGAGATCGACGCTCGACAGCGTGACCACGAAGGTGCCCGTGGTCGTGGCATGGACCAGCGCCTGGCTCGGGTCGCCGCCGAGATTCATGCCGGTCGGGTAATTGACGGCGGCCATGCCGCGTCCGCGAACTTTGGCCATCCTACCCTCCCGCCTTGGATGACGCCGCCAGCGAGGCGGCGTCGAGCGGCCAGTTCGTAAGCTTCGCCGCCGCCTGCATCACCTCGATCAGCGCCGCGCCGTGGGTCTCCTCGCCATGCGCCTTGAGGTGGCCATCTCGATAGGCGTTGAGGATGCGGAGCGCCAACGGGTCCATACCGAGGAGCCGGGCGATCTTGTCCATCTGCACCTCGAGCGCGAAGTCGCCGATGGTGACGCCGAAGCCGCGCATGGCCGAGGACGGCGTCCGGTTGGTGTAGACGCAGTGGGCGTCCACCTCGACGTTGGGGATGGTGTAGGGGCCAGGCATGTGCGCCGCCGCCTTGGTGGTGCCGTAGGGGCTGTGGCGCGAATAGGCGCCGGCGTCGACATAGAGGCGGATCTGGCGGGCGACGATCCGCCCGTCCTTCATCACTCCGTCCTTGATGTAAAGCCGCTCGGCCGCCCGCGGCGAGGAGACCTGCATCTCCTCCTCGCGGGTGTAGGCGAACTTCACCGGCCGCTTGGTGAGATCGGCCGCCAGGAACGCGACCGGCTCGGTGATCACGTCCACCTTGCCGCCGAAGCCGCCGCCGACGGTGCCGCCGATCAGCCTCAGCCGCTGGAACGGCACCTCGAGGATCAGCCCGGCATTGTCGAGGGTGAAGAACAGCGCCTGGGTGTTCGAATAGCAGGTGAGCCGGCCGTTCGCCTCGGGCACCACGATGCAGCCGGTGGTCTCCACCGGCGCGTGCTCGATCGGCGACGACTGGTAGCGCTCCTCGATGACATGGTCGGCCTCGGCGAAGCCCTTCTCCACGTCGCCGTGGCGGATGCGGCGGCAGTGGTGGCCCTCGTAGGTGAAGTAGTTGTGGCCGTGATACTCGTTGACCAGCGGCGCGCCCGGCTTCAGCGCCTCCTCGACGTCGAAGACCGCCGGCAGTTCCTCGTAGTCGACCTTCACCGCTTCGACCGCGGCCCGGGCGGTCGCCTCCGATTCGGCTAGCGACGGCGACCACCGCCTCGCCCTTGAAGCGCACCTTGTCGACGGCGAGCACCGGCTCGTCGTTTGGCTCCACCTGGATCAGGCGGAGGATGGTGTAGACGTTGGCCGGCACGTCCTTGTGGGTCAGCACCCGCACGACGCCGGGCATCGCCTCGGCCGCCGAGCGTGTCGACCTTGAGGATGCGGGCGTGATGGTGGGGGCTCCGCACCATCTTCAGCGTCAGGAGCCCCGGGAATATGCCGGTCGGCGTAGAACTGGGTGCGGCCGGTGACATGGCCGAGGGCGTCGGAGCGCTGGATGCTGATGCCGACCGCATGATCGCCTTCGGCCGCGTTCGTCGGCGAAGAAATCCCTGACCTGTTCCATCGCCGCCTCCCTCAGGCCGACTTCGCCGCGCGCCGGTCGGCGGCCGCGGCGAGAATGGCGTTGATGATCGGCTCGTAGCCGGTGCAGCGGCAGATGTTGCCGGAGATCGCGTCGATCACTTCGTCGCGGCTCGGGTCGGGATTGGCGTCGAGCAGCGCCTTGGCGGCAACGATCATGCCGGAGGTGCAGAACCCGCACTGGGCGGCGAAACCCTCGGCGAACGCCCGCTGGATCGGCATGGAGTTCGCCGTTCGGCGCCACGCCCTCGATGGTCGTCACGGCTTTGCCGTTCGCCCGCTCCGCCGGCATCAGGCAGGACAGCGTCGAGCTCGCCGTCGACCAGCACCGTGCAGGCGCCGCAGGTGCCCTGGTTGCAGCCGACCCGGGTGCCGGTGAGCTCCAGCTTGTCGCGGAGCACCTCGACGAGCAGCGTGCCTGGCTCGACGAATTCCGCCTCTTCCCGGCCATTGACCGTCAGCATTACGGGAACACGGGCCATCACGACCTCCCTTCGCCGGAGAGGAGACGCCGGAGATGAACCGGCAGCACCGCCTGCCGGTACCAGGCGCTCGCCTGCGGATCGTCCTCGGGCGCACAGCCATCCGTCGCCACCTTGCAGGCCGCTTCGATGGCGTTGGCGTCGAGCGCCCGCCCTTCGAGCGCCGCCTCAACCGCTGTCGCCCGGATCGGCGTCTCCGCCATCGCGCCGTAGGCGACCCGAGCCCCGGCGATCTTGCCCGCCGTCTCGGGAAGCACTGCCGCAATCGACAGCACCGAGGCGCCGTGCGGATGCTTGCGGACGACCTTGGTGAAGCGGAATGTGCCGGCGGGCGGAGCGTTGAACCGCAGCGCACGGACCACCACCCCGGCAGACCGCCGGGTGGCGAGGAAGACTTCGAGGTCGCCGGTGGATTGGCCGTTGCCGTTCTCGGTCACCACCTCGGCGCCGAGCGCCAGCAGGGCAACGGCGAAGTCACCGTATGGATAGCGGGCGAAGAGGTTGCCGCCGACGGTCGCCATGTTGCGGACGGCAGGCCCACCGATCGAGTCCGCCACAGGCCTGAGATAGGCGAGCTGCGGCTCGGCGGCGACCCGCGCCATGGTGACGGCGGCGCCGAGTTCTACCGTGTCGCCGTCGACATTGATGCTGTCGAGACCGAGCCCGTCGGAAAGGATCATCTTCCTGACCGGGAAGCCGCCGGTATTGGCAACCCGCACGAGGATCGTTCCCCCGGCGAGGAAATGCGTGCCGTCGCCGGCGGCGAGAAGCGCCGCCGCTTCGCCCACGCTGTCAACCTTGACGATGTCGAGCGCCACTCTCCCCTCCCTGTGCGCCGCCCGGCCAGAGCGTGCGGCTCGTCCGTTCCCTCCGCCGCGGGGCGCGCTCACCCTTCGGCTCGCTTCCGCCGCGCGTTCGCCGCGGGGCCATCCTTTTCGGGCCCCGATTGTTAATCCAGATGATCGATTATCGATTATCGACTGTCAATGCGGTATAAGGTCGAAAAGCGACGATCGCGATCGTGGCCGGGCCGCCTCGCATGCTGCTGGCCACGCCGAGCGGGAGAATGAGCGTGCAGACAGCCGAGAGCCGGGCAGAAAGGCGCGAAAGCGCGACGGACATCGAGCATCACCCGCTCGGCGTGCGGATCCGGAATGCGCTGCTCGAGCGCATCATCGGCGGCCACTACGAGCCGGGCGAACGGCTGGTGGAGATGCAGCTCGCGCGCGAGTTCGGCTCGAGCCAGGCACCGGTCCGCGAGGCGCTGCGCGACCTCGAAAAGGCCGGGCTCGTCACCATCCGCCCGCGGCGCGGCTCCTTCGTCAACGATTACCACGCCACCACGCAGCACGAGGTTTACTTCGTGCGCGGCGCCCTGGAGGAAGCCGCGATGCGGCTCGCCCTGCCGCGCCTCCACCGCAACCCGGCGATCGTCGGCGAGCACCTGGAGGGCATGCGGGAGGCGGCGCGAAGCGGTGACCTCGATGGCGTCATCTACCACAGCGTCTGGTTCCACCGCGTCATCCTGCGGGCGGCGGAGAACGCGCTCCTCCTCCAGATGTGGGAGTCGCTGCACGTCGAGATCCATTCGCGTAAGACGCTGCTGCAGCCCAACGTCGACATGCACGCCGTCGCCGAGAGCCATGCTCCGATCTATGACGCGATCCTCGCCGGCAACGTCGAGCTCGCCTGTCGCCTCTCCCGCGAGCACCAGGCCTACTTTGAGCTGAAGGCGTAGGTCGGCGACGAAAGCTTGTCGCATTTGCCCATCGCCCTGTTCTTGCCTATCGTCCGCCGCCGCTGCCAAAAAGCCATTGCTCTCTGATAAGGCGGCGTCGAAGTAGGGAGAAACCCAAAAATGGCGGATATCGGTCTGGTCGGTCTCGGCGTCATGGGCGCCAACCTGGCGCTTAACATGGCCGAGAAGGGCTACTCGGTCGCCGTCCATAACCGCACCGTCGAGAAGATCGACGCCTTCATCGCCAATGCCGGCAGTCTCGCCGAGCGGCTGACCCCATGCCGCACCCTCGCCGCCCTTGCCGAGGCGGTCGATCCGCCGCGGCCGATCGTCATCATGGTCAAGGCCGGCCACGCGGTCGACGCCCAGGCCGATGCACTCGCCGATCACCTTGCCGAGGGCGACATCCTGATCGACGCCGGCAACGCCAATTTCCGCGATACCCGCCGCCGGGTCAGTGTCTTCGCCGGGCGCAATCTCGATTTCCTTGGCGTCGGCGTCTCCGGCGGCGAGGAAGGGGCGCGGCACGGCCCGTCGATCATGGCCGGCGGCGATCCCAAGGCCTGGGCGCGGGTCAAGACGATCTTCACCGACATCGCCGCCCGCTTCGACGACGAGCCCTGCGCCGCGCTGGTCGGTCCGGAGGGCGCTGGCCACTTCGTCAAGACCATCCACAACGGCATCGAATATGCCGACATGCAGATGATCGCCGAGATTTACGGCATCATGCGCGACGGGCTGGGGCTGGCGCCGGGCGAAATGGCCGAAATCTTCGCCGGCTGGAACGAGGGGCCGCTGAAATCCTATCTGATCGAGATCACGGCCGAGGTGCTCGGCACCACCGATCCGAAGACCGGCAGGCCGCTGGTCGAGGTCATCCTTGACACCGCCGGCCAGAAGGGCACCGGCCGCTGGTCGGTGATCGAGGCGCAGGATCTCGGCGCCCCGGCGACGGTGATCGAGGCGGCGGTCACCGCCCGCAACCTGTCGTCGCGCAAGGCCCAGCGCGTCGCCGACGAGAAGCTGTTCGGCCCCGCGCCGCGAAAGCTCGACGGCGCTTTCGGCAACCGCAACAGCGCGACCATCGTCCTCGAGGAGGCGATGCTCGCCGGCAAGATCGCCGCCTATGCGCAAGGATTCGCGGTGATGGCGAAGGCCTCGGAAGAGTTCGCCTGGGACCTGCCGCTCGGCACCGTCGCCAAGATCTGGCGAGCCGGTTGCATCATCCGCTCGACCTTCCTCGACGACATCGCCACCAGCTACGAGAAGGGGAGCGCGGTCGGCAACCTGATGACCACAGAACCGTTCACTGGCATGCTCAAGGCGACCCATGGAAGCCTGCGGCGGGTCGTTGCCGAAGCCTCGCTCAAAGGCATCCCGGTGCCGGCGCTCGCCTCGGCGCTTGCCTATTTCGATTTCTCCCGCACCGCCCGCTCGACCGCCGACCTCACCCAGGCGCAGCGCGACTTCTTCGGCGCCCACGGCTTCGAGCGCATCGACGAGCCGGGCAAAGTCGCCCACGGGCCGTGGTCGAACGCCTGAAACAGAAGCCCGCAGAGGGGAGCCGAAGGGCAGTCCTGCCCGTTTCAAGCGTGCTTTTCCGGTTCCTGCGTCAGGAGGCGGGCAAGCTGCGCTATCTATCGCCGACGTCGCGCCCGGCCGTCATGTCGTTCGGCCGCTTCTTCACGTCCGCCCATATTTCGATCGGCCGTCGCTTCATATACGTGAAGAACGACAAGGTCGGCAGCTCCTTCATCATCCGCTCGCTCACCGGCAGCGAGAAGCGGGCCGAGCGAATCCGCTATCGCACGCCCTTCCTCGACCCCCGGCGCAATCCGCTGCTGACCCCTGCGGAGCTCACCCGGCGGCAATGGAAAGAGGCCCTCGCCAGCTATTTCGTCTTCACCTTCTGCCGCAACCCGTTCAGCCGCATCCTCTCCTGCTACCTCGATCGCATCGTCGGCCGCGAGGAATCCTATCTCGTGCTGAAGAAGCGGATCGGAGCCGCCGGCGATTTTGCACCCACCTTCGGCGAATTCCTGGAGATGCTCGGCGAGCCGGACGTCCTCGACCTCGACACCCACTGGAAGCCGCAGCACCGCAACGTCGCCGTCGACTACTACCCCTATCGCTTCATCGGCCACTTCGAGGACTTTGCCACCGAGTTCCCGGCCCTGCTCGCCTGGCTCTACGGCGGGAAGAAAAAGCTCGGCGAGGTGCGTCCGGGTACGTCTGCCACCAGTCAGCTTGCCACCTACTACGACGACCACGCCACCCGGCTCGTCCGCGACCTCTATCAGCGGGATTTCGAGCTGTTCGGCTATGATGAGACGGCGCCCCACGACGTGCGCCCCAGGCAACGGAATGCCATGGATTTCATCAGCCATCCGGCGACCGGAGCCGGGTAGGGATGAGGCAGGGGTGGCCAGTTGCCGTGCGCCCGCGCTCAATAGATCAGCGCAGCGCGCCGCCCACCATATAGGCAGCGTCGTTCCAGCGCAGCTCGTTCTTGAAATCGCGAAGTGTCGTCTCGGCGTCGATCAGCAGGTACTCGATGCCGGCCATGGCCGCGAAGTCTTCAAGGTGCTCCGGTGTCAGCGCGAGCGAGAAACCGGTATGGTGAGCCCCACCAGCCTCAATCCACGCGGTCGCGGCGACGGTGAGACTTGGCTGTGGCTCCCAAAGCGCCCGCGCGACGGGAAGCTTCGGCAGCTTCTCATGCGGCGGGATGACCTTGATGGCGTTGACCACCATGCGAAAGCGGTTGCCCATATCGACGATGGAGGCATTGACGCCGTCGCCGGTCGCCGAATCGAAAACCAGCCGGACCGGGTCCTCCTTGCCGCCGATCGAAAGCGGGTGCACTTCGCATGACGGTTTACCGTTGGCGATGGTCGGGCAGATCTCGAGCATGTGGGCGCCAAGCGCGGCCGGGCCGGAGGGGTCGAAGTGGTAGGTATAGTCCTCCATGAAGCTGGTGCCGCCGGGAAGACCATGCGCCATGACCTTCATGGCGCGGACGAGCGCAGCGTGCTTCCAGTCACCCTCGGCGCCAAAGCCATAGCCGTCGGCCATCAGCCGTTGCGCGGCGATGCCGGGCAGCTGCTTGAGACCGGTGAGATTTTCGAAGGTGTCCGTGAAACCCTGGAAACCGCCCGTTTCGAGGAAGGCGCGCAACGCCAGCTCGATGCGCGCCGCATCGCGGAGCGAGGAGTGCCGCGGGCCATCTTTCTTGAGAGCCGGCATGAGTTCATAGCGCGACGCGTATTCCTCGCAGAGCGCATCGACGGCGGCATCGGTGACCTGGTCCTGGAAGGCAACGAGGTCGCCGAGCCCGTAGCCGTTCACGGCGACGCCGAAGCGGATCTCGGCCTCGACCTTGTCGCCCTCGGTGACGGCGACTTGACGCATGTTGTCGCCGAGGCGAGCGATCTTCATGTGGCGCATGTCCTGCCACGCGGCCGCGGCGCGCATCCAGGTGCCGAGTCGGTCGTGAACTTGCGCTTCCTGCCAGTGTCCGACCACCACCTTGCGATTGAGCCGAAGTCGCGAGCAGATGAAGCCGAATTCGCGGTCGCCGTGAGCCGACTGGTTGAGGTTCATGAAGTCCATGTCGATGGACGACCATGGGATGTCGCGGTTGAATTGCGTATGCAGATGACACAGCGGCTTGGCGAGCCCGGTCAGCCCCCTGATCCACATCTTGGCAGGACTGAACGTATGCATCCACGCGACAAGACCGATGCAGTCGGGCGCCGCGTCCGCATCGCGCAGCATTGCGGCAATCTCGTCGGGAGTCGTCACCACCGGCTTGAACACGAGCTTGACCGGCAACCCCGCTGCCGTGTTGAGCCCCTCGACAATCTGCCGGGAGTCGGCTGCAACCTGCTCAAGCACTTTGGGGCCATAAAGGTGCTGGCTGCCGGTGATGAACCAGACTTCGAGGCGGGAAAGGTCGATCATGGCGGTTCTCGGTTTCGGGGAGACTCCTTCGGTCTTTGGCTGTGACCAGACCGAACATTGGCGAAGAAGCTACTTTATGCCGAATTTTGAAGCTTAGAATGACGCAGATCAATGACCGCATGACGGCGATCAGCATCGTCCGTCCGCAAGGCGAAGATTCGAACCCATCGGCATAGTCCCATGTTACTCAATCATTTGCGCGAGGAAGTCCTGGAGGCCAATCTCGAACTGGTCCGTCGAGGGGTGGTCGTCTTCACGTTTGGCAACGTCAGCGGAATTTCCCGCGAAGACGGCCTGGTCGCGATCAAGCCGAGCGGCGTGCCCTACGAGGAGCTGACGCCCGAGCAGATCGTCATCACCGACCTCGACGGGCGGGTGGTGGAGACGAACATGCGCCCCTCGTCCGACCTGCCGACCCACCTCGAGCTCTACAAGGCCTTCCCCAATATCGGCGGCGTCGCCCACACCCATTCCGAATACGGCACCGCATGGGCGCAGGCCAGGCGACCGATCCCCTGTTTCGGCACAACCCACGCCGACTATTTCCACGGCGCGGTGCCCGTGACGCCCGACATGACTCCCGACGAGATCGCCGGGGATTACGAGAAGGCCACCGGCGAAGTCATCATCCGCACCTTTCGCGATCTCGATCCCGATGCCATTCCGGCGGTCCTCGTGGCCGGCCACGCGCCCTTCTGTTGGGGCAAGGATGCCGCTGACGCCGTCCACAATGCGGTGATCCTGGAATATATCGCCCGCATGGCGGCGCACACCGTGGCAGTCGAGGCCGAGGCGAAACCGCTGGCGCGCGCGCTGCATGACAAGCATTTCTTCCGCAAGCACGGGCCGGGGGCCTACTACGGTCAGCCGGGAAGCCGATAGCAAGCCGACGGAACGCGTGAATTGCTTGCAGCAGGCGCTGCCATCGGCATCGTTGACGGTTATTATGGCCGCCAAGGGCACCTGGATGTCCCACAGACCGGTCAGGGGGAGGAAAGCATGACGATCGTCGCGGGAGTCGATTTCGGCACGCTCAGCGTGCGGACGTCGATCGTCGACAGCGAGCGCGGCATGCTTGCCTCCGGGGTTTCCGAATACCCGCTCCACCGCAAGCGTGAAGACCCTGATTTCGCCACCCAGTCGCACGCCGACCACATGCGAGCGCTGGTCGAAGCGACCCGGGCGGCAGTGAAGGCCGCCGGCATTTCCGGCGATGAGGTGGCGGCGATTGCGCTCGATACGACTGGCTCGAGCGTCGTGCCGGTCGGCGAGGGCATGGTTCCGATCGACGACTACTACCTTTGGTGCGACCACCGCGCCAAGAAGGAGGCCGCCGAGATTACCGAACTGGCCCACCGCGAGCAGCTGCCGCAAATCGAGTGGTGCGGCGGGGTCTATTCGGCCGAATGGGGCTGGGCCAAGCTTCTGCATTGGCTGAGACACAATCCAGACAAGCGCGACAGGTTCGTATCCGCCTTCGAGCATTGCGACATGGTGGCGGCGACACTCGCCGGAATCACCGACCCGAAGAAGGTCAAGCGCAGCATCTGCGCCGCCGGGCACAAATGGCTGTGGCATGCGGATTTTGGCGGACTGCCGCCGGAGGAATTTCTCGTCAAGCTTGACCCGCTGCTGAAGGGCGTGCGGGCGAAGCTCGACGGCGAATTCGCCACCTCGGATGTGATCGAAGGCCACCTCACGGCGGCGTGGGCAGAAAAGCTTGGCCTGAAGGCCGGCATCCCGATTCCCGTCGGCGCATTCGACGCTCATTGGGACGCAATCGGCGCGGGCATCAAGGAAGGCGACATCGTCAACGTGGTCGGCACCTCGACCTGCATCATCGCCCATGCCAGCCAGCCCAAGCTGGTGCCGGGCGTGTGCGGCGTGGTCAAGGGCAGCGTAAATCCGGCCTTCACCGGCATAGAGGCGGGGCTGTCGGCCGTCGGCGACGTGTTCAACGCCATCGCCACCCGCGCCGGGACGACGGTCGCAGAACTGTCGAAGGGCCTCGAAAAGTACCGCGCCGGCCAGACGGGCCTGTTGCGCTTTCCATGGGACAATGGCGACCGCACGGTGCTGGTCAATGCCAATGTCGGCGGCATCACCATCGGCTGGAACCTGCAGCACACCGCCCAGGACGAGTTGTTCGCCGCGATCGAAGGCACCGCTTTCCACACGAGCGTCGTGCTCGATCGGATGAGCGAATACGGCGTCCGTACCGACCGCGTGATCAACGGCGGCGGCGTGCCGCAGAACAATCCGGTGCTCAACCAGGTATACGCCAACGTGCTCGGGCGGCCGGTGCTGGTGCCCGAAGTCAAATGTCACCGGCATTGGCTCGGCAATCTTCGCGATGCTCGCCGCCGGGGCGGTGGAAAGCATCGAGCAGGCGCAGGCGAACGTGTGCCCGAAGCACGCCGAATTCACGCCCCGGCCCGAAACCCGCGAGGTCTATGACACGCTCTATGGACTGTTCCGTCGCATCTATTTCGACTTCGGCGAGCCGGCGGAGGTGCCGGGTTCGGCGACGTTCTCCCGACCCTGATCAAGGTCGCGCGGGGATGACGCCTGGCGGCAGCCTCGGCGCGGTCGCACTGGGTTGGCAAGCGCAAACGGCCGCAGGGCCACACCGTTCGTGGCGAACGCCGCACGGGCGATTGGCTCACGCTGTCGCCCTTTGCTCCAATCCGTTCGGATAAACCATTACCTTGACCATTCCCGGAGCGCCGTCGGCCAGGTTGCGCAGAGCTTCCGGAGCCTTGTCGAGGCCGATGCGATCGCTGATCAGCGACAGCACGTCGACCTTCCCGGTTGCGACGAGTTCGATGGCCTGGGGATAGATCTGCCCCATCCTGCGGGCGAACTTGATCGACAAGCCACGACGACGCGCGTCTGCGGCGGGTAGCGTATAGGTGCTTGCTCATCCGGAATGCCGACGAGCACGATTCGCCCCCCGATCCGGGCGGCAGACACGGCTCCCCTGAAGCCGTCCGGAGAATTGGTCGCTTCGACGACGAGCGGGCAGCCCTTGCCACTCGTCCATTCACGGAGCTCGTCAATGGTCTCGCCCACGCGCGCGGCGCCGAATCGGCCGGCAAGCTCGCGGCGTCTCGACAGCGGCTCGACCGCAAGGATCTCGCCGGCGCCGGCGGCCTTGAGAACCTGAACAATCAGAAGTCCGATCGGGCCGCAGCCGAGCACTGCCACCCGCTCGAGAAGCCGGGGCTTGGCGAGACCGACAGCGTGGATCGCGACGCCAAGCGGCTCGAGCATGGCCGCGTGATCGACGCCGAAGGTCTCGGGTAGCGGCACAAGCAGTTGCCGCGGCACCCGAGATCTCGTTGGTCATTGCGCCGTCGTAAGGCGGCGCGCCGATGAATTCGACATTGGGACAAAGGTTGGGGTGACCTGCCCGGCAGTGGTCACAAACCCCGCATGAGTGATTGGGATCGACGGCCACCAGAGTGCCGCGCTCAAGTCCATCGGCCATGTCGTCGGCCTCCAGCCAGCCTCCAAACTCGTGGCCGGGGACGAATGGCTGGCGAATGGCGAGCGAACCGATGCCGCCGTCCTTGAAATAGTGCAGATCGCTTCCGCAGATGCCGACCGCGGCAACTTTGATGAGCACCTCGTCGCCCCGGCTATCCCGCAGGCTGAACGGCGCTACCCGCGCATCACGCGCGCCGTGAAGGAGCAGGGCATGGTTCACTGATGTACGGGTCCTTTGGATAGGCCGCTTTTCCGGTCGGTGTCGATCACTTTGGGAGGAGCGCGATGAGTCGAGCACGATGATGCTCGCGAAGATACCGCCACCTCGATGTGAAACAAGGCCCGAACACCGGTGCGCCCGAAGCATACCGCGTTCATGCCTGCCCCGAGACGCGCGAGACTTACGATCCGCTCTATGGTTTATTCCGTCGCATCTGTTTCGACTTCGGCAAGCCGGGTGAAGGCACGGTGTTCAGCGACGTGCTGCCGACGCTGATCCACCTGGCGCGGGGATGAAGCCACGCTTGCCAAATCGATGCTCGGGGGCAGCGGAGGCGCAACTTTTGTTCGATCTTCAGCGGACAGATGCGGGAATTTCGTAGCCGGTTTGGCGGCGAGCCGAAGGTCTACCGTGCGCCGGGCCGGGTCAACCTGATCGGCGAGCACACCGACTATAACGATGGGTTCGTGCTTCCGGCGGCGCTTGATCTCGCCACCTACGCGGCGGTCGCGCCACGCGAGCGACCGGACGCTGCGCGTGCATTCGCTCCTGATGGACGAGACCGTCAGCTTCGATCTCGACGAGGCCGAGCCGCAACCGCGCAAGGACTGGAGCGACTACGTGCGCGGGGTCGCCGTCGTGCTCGCAGGACGCCGGTCACCGGCTTGCTGGCGCCGACCTGCTGATCGACGGCGACGTTCCGCTCGGCGCCGGGCTGTCGTCGTCGGCGGCGATCGAGGTGGCGACCGGCTACGCCTTGCTCAGCAACAGCGGCCTGCCGATCGATCTCACGCAGCTCGCCCTTGCCTGCCAGCGCGCCGAGAACGAGTTCGTCGGCATGCGCTGCGGCATCATGGACCAGTTCATCGCCTGCCACGGCGCGGCCGGCCACGCGCTGCTGATCGATTGCCGCAGCCTTGAGCGGAGGCTGGTGCCGATCGACCCGAAGGTTCGGCTGGTGATCTCCAACACCATGGTCCACCACGAGCACGCCGCCGGCGAATACAATCTGCGCCGACGCGATTGCGAGGAGGGCGTCAGGCGCCTCTCCGCGGCGCTGCCCGGGATCAAGGCGCTGCGCGACGTGACGCCGGAGCAACTGGAAGCGCCATGCCGACCTGTTGACGCCGGTGGTCTACCGCCGCTGCCGCCACGTGGTCACCGAGAACGAGCGCACCGTGCGCGCCGCCGATGCGCTGGAGGCCGGCGATCTCGCCTCGTCGGGCGACTGATGGACGAATCGCACGTGAGCATGCGCGACGATTTCGAGATAAGCTGCCCCGAGGTCGATGCGATGGTGGAACTGAACTGCGGCGGTCGACGGCGTCTACGGCGCGCGCATGACCGGCGGCGGCTTCGGCGGCTGCACGATCAGCCTGGTGGAAGCGAGTGCGGTGGACGACGTTCAAGCAGAGCGTCGCGCGCGGCTATCGCGCGGCGACGGGGCTGGAGCCGCAGATCTTCACGTCGCCCCCGGCCGCCGGCGTCGGCGCCGTGGCGTGAGCGGCATGCCGATGCACTTCCTGCAGACTCGCCCCACCGCCGCCTCAACCCGCTGACCGGCGAATGGGTGCTGGTGTCGCCGCACCGCACCAAGCGGCCGTGGCAGGGCCAGACCGAGAAGGCGCGCGCGGACGGAGGCGCCGGCCTACGACCCGGACTGCTATCTCTGCCCCGGCAACCATCGCGCCCACGGCGCCGTCAATCCGCACTACCGCGCAGACATTCGTCTTCGACAACGATTTCCCGGCGCTGCTGCCCGGAGAGCCGGCGGCGAAAAGCTCGATCGCGACGGGCTGATGGTCGCCGAGGCGGAGCGCGGCATCTGCCGGGTGATCTGCTTCTCGCCGCGCCACGACCTGACGCTGGCGCGCATGGCGGTCGAGGACATCGAACGCGTGGTCGACGTGTGGGGCGAGCAGTACCGGGCGCTTGGCGCCGTCGACGGCATCAACGCCGTGCAGATCTTCGAGAACCGCGGCGACATGATGGGTGCGAGCAACCCGCATCCCCACGGCCAGATCTGGGCGACCGGCACGCTGCCCAACGAGATGGCCAAGGAGCTCGCACGCCAGTCCGCCTATTGGCGCGAGCACGGCTCGCCCCTGCTTCGTCGACTATCTGACGCTCGAGCGGGAGGCGCGGCGAGCGGATCGTCTTCGAGAACGAGCATTTCACGGTGCTGGTGCCGTTCTGGGCGATCTGGCCGTTCGAGACGATGGTGCTGCCGCGCCGCCACGTCGGCGCGATCGACGAATTGACGGCGGCGGAAGCGACGGCGCTGGCGGCGGCGCTCAGCGAGCTCACCATCCGCTACGACAATCTGTTCGAGACGTCCTTCCCCTACTCCATGGGCTTTCACCAGCGGCCGACCGACGGCGAGGCGCACGCCGAATGGCAACTGCACGCCCACTTCTATCCGCCGCTGTTGCGCTCGGCGACGGTGCGCAAATTCATGGTCGGCTTCGAGCTGCTCGGCTCGCCGCAGCGCGACATCACCGCCGAAAGCGCGGCCGAACGGCTGCGCGCCTGCCGGCGACGCACTATCGCGACCGCGCAAGCGCTTAGATCGGAATGGAAATGGCGGCTAGTCGCGCCGACGCAGCATCAGGGCGTAGATCGCCACCGAGATGGTGATCAGCAGCCCGTAGATGAACTGCGTGTAGAAGCCGGTGAGGCCGATGGCGATGATGCCCGGCTCCAGCGAGGCGATGATCAAGCACGCCGACGAAGGTGCCGATCATCGTGCCCTTGCCGCCGAACACCGACGTCCCGCCGATGAAGACGGCGGCCAGCGTGGTGAGCAGATAGCCGTCGCCGGTCGTCGCCCAGAAGAAGGTCAGCTGGTTGACGATGAAGATGACCGACAACGCCGCCGACACGCCCATGATCACGAAGCAGAGGATTTTCACCCGGTCGACGTGAATGCCCATCATGCGGGCGCTCGCCGCATTGTCGCCGATGAACAGCACGTGGCTGCCGAAGCGGTGGCGCTTGTAAATGAGGCCCATGATGATCGACCCGACGACGAACCAGATGAACTGCGCCGGGATCATGCCGAACACCTCGCCGACGAACAGCGCATGAAGCGGATTGGCGGTGATCTGCGAGATCGGGATGCCGTGGCCTGCGGTCACCACGTTGACCAGGCCGCGCCACAGGAACATCGTCCCGATCGTTGCGACGATCGAGGGAATGCCGATCTTGGTGACGAGCAGGCCATTGATCAGCCCGATGACCGCGCCGGTCGCCAGGCAGAGCACCAGCGCGATCATGAAGCTGTCGGTGGCAACATATGATGCGGTGAACACCCAGCCGGAGAAGCCCGGCAATCGACGGAAAACTCAGGTCGATCTCGCCAAGTGTAACGATGAAGGTCGCCGCCATCGCCATGAGCCCGAAAAACGGGATCGAGATCATGAAGGAGCGATAGATGTTGAAGCTGAGATAGGTTCCGGGCGCCCGGATGATGAAGACCGACGTAAAGGACGACGAGCAGCGCGATGATGCTGATCTGGAACCGGTAGGTGTGGAAGAAGGCGCGGCCGGGTGCTGGCGCTGGAGTCGGATGTTGGCGGTTGCGGTGGTCACGTCAGCTCACCGGCGTCGTGGAGGGCGACCATGGTCTCGACCAGCTTTTCGCGGGTGACCTCGCTTTTAGGAAGCGCTCGGCGATGCGGCCGCGGTCGAGGATGATGAAGCGGTCGGCCACGTCGTAGACGTGAAAGATGTTGTGGTCGATGAAGATCGCCGACTTGCCGCTGCTCGCGGATCGAGCGGGTGAAATTGAGCACGCGCTCGGTCTCGGTGATCGACAGGCCCATGGTCGGCTCGTCGAGGATGATCAGGTCGGCATCGAAATAGAGCGCGCGCGCGATCGCCACGCCCTGCTTCTCGCCGCCGGAAAGCGCGCCGACCTCGCTGTCCACGGTGATTGCCTGCGAAGTCAGGCCCATGCGCGTGCGCATGAGCTGTTCGGTCTCGCGCCGTCTGCGCCGTCGAGGTCGAGAAAGCCGAGAAACTCGGTGCGCTCGTGGCCGGCGAAGACGTTGCGCCAGAGCTCCTGCTGCTCGGCCAGCGCCCGCTCCTGATAGACCGCCTCGATGCCGAGCGCCCGCGAGGCGCGCACGTCGCGCGGCGTGATGCGCTCGCCCTTGAAATAGATTTCGCCGGCGGTCGGCGCGTAGACGCCGGTGATGATCTTGATCAGGGTCGACTTGCCGGCGCCGTTGTCGCCGATCAGCGCGACGATCTCGCCGTAGTTGATCTCCAGGTCGATGTCGCGGAGGACCCGGACGTGCCCGAACGACTTCTGGACGCCTTTCATTTGCAGAAGCGGAGCGGTGTGAAGTCATCGAAGCTCACGGTCGCTCGGGAAAAGAGACGGGGCGGAAGCGCGCCGGTGCGCCCCGCCTCGCTACTCGCATTCGAGCCGCGGCCTGACTAGCGGATGCCGGCCTTGGCCAAGTCGGCCACCGCGGCGATGTTGTCCTTGGTGATCAGCGCCGCGCCGGTATCGACGTCCATGCCGGCAAAACCGAACTTCGAGGTCAGGTAGAGCTGCATGATCGGCAGGAAGCCCTGCAGGAACGGCTGCTGATCGAGAACCACAGAGATGTAGCCGTCCTGGATGCCCTTGACGATCGGTGCCGGAGAGGTCGAAGCCAGCGCCGCAGATCTCGCCGGGCTTCTTGCCGGCCGCCTGCATGTAGGCGGGGATGGTCGCGGTCAGCGCGCCGTGGTCGGTGATCACCGCCTTGATATCAGGATGCGAGGCGACGAAGCTGGCGAACACCGGAATTCCCTGTGTGGCGTCCTTGTTGATGGCATCGGAGATTTCCAGATACTCGACCTTGACGCCGGCCGCCTTCAAGGCGTCGAGCACGCCCTGTGTGCGTTGACCGCGCCCGGCCTGGCCGAGCAGGCCCCACACGAAGGCGGTGTCGCCGGACTTGAGGCCGCAGACGTTGACGCGCCGCGGTCGCCGAGCGTCATGCCGGCCGGTTAGCTGCTGCGCACCGACGTATCCGAAGCCGTTGGCCTTGTATTTCGCCTCTATGTTGGGCAGCGGCGACGTTCGAAGTCGTGACAATGATGCCCGCCTGCTCAGCCTGATCGATCAGCGGGCCGAGCGCCTCTTCTCCGGGATGGCCCATGATGGAGATGCCGGTCGGCTTGCGGGCGATCGGCCTCGCTGAACTGCTGGACCATCTTCTGCGGGTTCCAGTCGGACCACACATAGTCGACGTGGCAGCCGGTCTGATCGGCCGCCGCCTTGGCGCCGGCATAGACGATCGAGGCGAAGGCACCGCCCTCGGGACCGCCCGGGAAGAACACGAAGTTCTTGCCGGCGCAGCTCATGTCGGCAGCGGCGTAAGCCGACGGACTGGCCAGAAATGCGCAGACTCCTGCTGCGATTAGCCACTTTTTCATTTTCTTCATCCTCCTCTTGGGTCGCCCTCCGCCAATGCCCCGGAAAGGTTACACGCCCGGGGCCAGGCGATTGTTGAGCCAAATCAATCTTCATTGCGGCACGTCCGGATCGCTATCGAACGTTGCGAGACTGCACGGCCAGCGTCGATATGGCACGCCAGCGAGCCCGGCCGGCAAGCCGGAGCCGCCGGCCGGAGCAACGTGTGCGATCAGGATGGTGTATCAGTCAGGAACTTGTAGACGGTCGTCGACTTGAACGTCTCTCCGGGTCTGAGCACCGTCGACGGGAAGTTCGGCTGGTTCGGCGAATCGGGGAAGTGCTGCGTTTCCAGGCAGAAGCCGTCCGCGGTGCGGGTAGACCTTGCCGTCCTTGCCCGCGAATCGTCCCATCGAGGAAGTTGCCGGAGTAGAACTGGATGCCCGGCTCGGTGGTCTACGACGTCGAGCGTTCGCCCGGTCGCGGGTTCGACGACGCGCGCGGCGGGCGCGAGGCCGCCCTGGTTGCGGTTGAGCACGAAGTTGTGGTCGTAGCCGCCGGCGAGACTTCAGCTGTGCGTTGTCGTCGTTGATGCGCGCGCCGATGGCGGTCGGCGTGCGGAAGTCGAACGGCGTGCCGGCGACCGGCGCCGATCTCCCCGGTGGGGATCAGCGTCGCGTCGACCGGCGTGTAGCGGTCGGCGTCGATCGTGCGATGAGCTTGAGCCCGTCGACGTTGCCGACCCTGCCGGCCAGGTTGAAGTAGCTGTGGTTCGTCAGGTTGATGACGGTCGGCTTGTCGGTCGTCGCCTCGTAGTCCGATCCTGAGCTCGTTGCTGTTGGTGAGCGTGTAGGTCACGCGCACCTGTGAGCGTTGCCAGGATAGCCCTCTTCGCCGTCCGGGCTGACATAGGTGAGTTCGGCGGCCCGATCCGGCGCCGGCTTGCACCGGCTTGACTGCCAGACCACCTTGTCGAAGCCCTTGACGCCGCCGTGCAGGTGATTCGGCCCGTCATTGGCGGCGAGCTTGTACTCGACGCCGTCCAGGGTGAATTTCGCACCGCCGATGCGAGCAATACGTAACGGTTCCAGTAGGTTACACAACATAAACAC
>CAVQBS010000037.1:0-68573 GCA_963710805.1 uncultured Alphaproteobacteria bacterium
CGTTGAACGTAGAGTCGGGATGGGATTCCGGTTCGGTGCGTTGTCTGATTCACTGTCCGCAGGTGATTTGCGGGGAGAGGATGATGACGCGCAGCTTGAGTGCGATCTTCGAGGTCGGGTGATCGAGGCGATCTCGGAAGGGCTTTCGACGCGGGAGGCAGCCCGGCGGTTCAAGATCGGCATTTCGACTTCGGGCCGGTGGTATCGACGCTATCGCGAGACCGGCGAGACGGTTGCGCGCAAGCAGGGGCAGCCGTCACGCTCGAAGCTCGATCCGCATGAGAGGTTCATCCTCGATCTGATCGAGGCGACGCCGGACCTCACATTGGCCAGATCGGCGAACGGCTGGCTGAGGACTGCGGCGTGCGGGCGGTGCCCTCGACGGTGTGGATGTTCCTCGCCAGGCGCGGCATCACGTACAAAAAAAGACGGCGCATGCCAGCGAGCAGCAGCGGCCGGATGTAAGGGCGCGCCGGGAGGCTTGGTTCGACGGCCAGCTCGATCTCGATCCCGGGAAGCTGATCTTCATCGATGAGACCTCGGCCTCGACCAAGATGGCGCGCCTGCGCGGCCGGGCGAAGAAGGGCGAGCGCTGCCGGGCCTCGATCCCGCACGGCCACTGGAAGACCACCACCTTCGCCGCCGGGCTGCGGCTCGACGGCCTGGCAGCGCCGATGCTGCTCGACGGCGCCATGAACGGGCCGGCCTTCCTCGCGTACGTCGAACAGGTTCTCGTGCCCGAACTCACCCCCGGTGACATCGTCGTCATGGACAATCTGCCTGCCCACAAGGTCGCCGGCGTGCGCCCTGCGATCGAGACGGCCGGCGCCAAGCTTCTCCTGCTGCCGCCCTATTCGCCCGACTTCAACCCCATCGAGATGGCCTTCGCAAAGCTCAAAGCGCTCCTGCGCAAGGCCGCAGCCCGAACCGTCGACGAGCTCTGGGCCGTCGTCGCCAACTGCCTCGACCAGTTCTCGACAGCCGAATGCACAAACTACTTCCAGGCCGCAGGATATGACCCCGAGTAGGTCGAAATCTGCTCTAGCGCCCGCCGCGACGATTTTGGGCACTCCGACTCCCGCGCTCCACCGGGCGCGCAATCGCCGGGACACCCGACGACAACTCGCATCCGGACTGGCCGGCAGCTTGCGCCACCTTCCCGTTCCGGATGGGCCCGCCCGGCTTACGGTCAGCCTTGTGACAGCCGGTCGTAGTGCCGGCGGGCGGGCTTGCGGAGGCCTCCCGACGATCCGCCTTGCGGGACGGACCGGCAGGCGCCGCTCCCCGCTCCGCACGTCAAGACGCCTCCGGACGACGCCCCTCAGTGAGCGAGGATGGCGCTGATGATAAGGGTCAGCCGACCGGCGGGGATAACTTCTTTGTTGTGCCCGTCGGAGCGGAGCATAGGAGACTGGCGGGTTTTGGCTCTCGTGGCGACCGGGCCCCCTCACCCAACCGCTTCGCGACCACCCCCGGATCAGGTCCGGGGCAAGCCCTCTCCCACGAGGGGAGAGGGTCTGGCGCCGCGCCAGGCGGGGCACGATAAGTTCAGGCGACGTCGTTGAGGAAGGTGATCTCGGGCGCGCCCTGGACACCGCCCTTGGCCATCGCCTCCCGCAATGTCGGCGACCCGCCGTATTTTTTGGCGTCTTCCAGCGACTTCACGTGGTTGACGATGACGACGACGTTCGGGTCAGCAGCGTCGCGGTGCACGGTAGTACCGGTCCAGCCGTGTTCGGCACGGGTGTTTGCCAAGGAATCGAAGACGGTCTTCCATTGATCGAAATTCCCGACGCGGTGCTTGACGATCATAGTTGCCATGATGTGTTCTCCTTCATGTCGAAGCTCGCTGCCGCCTCGCCCAACAAACTAGAGCCGGCCCCGACACGCGAGAATTCCCAAAGGGCGCTCGGCGCCTGCGCAAAAATGCACAGCCTGGACTGGAACGATCTTCGCTACTTCCTCGCGGTCTACCGGGAGGGAACCCTCGCGGCAGCGGCCCGCAAGCTGCGGGTCCGGCATTCGACGGTGGGACGGCGTCTCGACGCCCTGGAGCAGACGCTCGGCGCCAGCCTTTTCACGCGGACGCCGGACGGCTTCGTGCCGACGGAAGCCGGCATCGGCATCCTCGATCTGGCGGAGCAGGCCGAGCAGGCCGTCGACTCGATCGAGCGGCGCATAGCCGGCACCGACCAGCGCATCGAGGGAACGGTGCGCATCGCCACCTCCGAGGCATTCAGCGGGTTCCTGGTGCGGCACCTTGCCGTGCTCCACGCCCGCCATCCGAGCCTCATCGTCGAGGTGTTGAGCGGCAACCAGGTTCTCGACCTGTCGCGCGACGCGGCGGACCTTGCCTTGCGCATGACCGCGACCCCGCAGCCGGACCTTATCTGCAAACGCGTCGGCGATGCGGGGTGGTCGCTCTATGGGGCGGAAGGCTACCTGGCACAACGCGGGACGCCGAAATCCATCGCCGACCTTGCCGACCACGACATCATCGCGTTCGACGAAACCCTGTCCCAGGCTCCCGGCGCGATCTGGCTCCGCGACCACGCGGCCGACGCCCGGGTCATGTTCCGCGGCAACAGCATCATGGCGGCGCTGAACGGCGCTATCATCGGGCTGGGGCTTGCCGTGCTCCCCTGCTTCCTGGCCGAGGCAGAGCCGACACTCGAGCGCATCTTCCCGGAGGTGCTCGGCTCCCGCGAGCTGTGGCTGGTCTTCCATCCCGATGCAGCGCGGGTCGCCCGAGTGCGCCTGGTCATCGACTTCGCGGCGGAGATCATTGCAGCGGAGGCGGCGCGACTGCGCGGCGAGGTTTCCGGCTGATCCCGAAGCGAGAAGCCGGGCTCCGGTTCAGCCGATCATCGGCGTCCCGAAGCGGTTGGAGCGGGGGAAGCCCTGCGGCGGCAGGCGGCCGGCCTGGGCGCGGTCGCCGACCCAGTCCTTCAGCTCCTTCAGCGAGCGGTTGAAGCTGCGGCCGGAGGAATCCATCCAGGTCAGCCCGTCGGCCTTCACGAAGACCCGCGCGTCGGCGACGCCGCCATCCTTGTAGCGCTGGAGGCGGACGCCTTTGCCGCGCGCCATCTCCGGCACCTGATCGAGCGGGAAGAGGAGGAGCTTGCGGTTCGCGCCGAGCATGGCGACCATGTCGCCGGCGGCGCCGACGCAAAGCCGCATTTCCTCGCCGCCGCCGACCGTCATCACCTGCTTGCCCTTGCGGGTGTTGGCGACGATCTCGGCTTCCGGCACGACGAAGCCGCGCCCCTCGGTCGACACCACCAGAAGCTTGCGCTCGGCGTTGTGGACGAACACCGCCACGATGTCGTCGGCCGCGTCCATGTCGACCAGCAGCCGGATCGGCTCGCCGTGACCGCGGCCGCCGGGGAGCCGGTCGGCCGGCAGCGTGTAGAAACGGCCGCCGGTCGAGGCGACCATGATCCTGTCGGTGGTCTCGGCCGGGAAGGCGAATTTGAGCGAATCGTCACCCTTGAAGGCGAGACCGCTCGTACCCGCAACGTGCCCCTTGAGGGCCCTGATCCAGCCCTTCTGCGACACGACGACGGTGACCGGCTCGCGCTCGACCGTCGCTTCCAGCATCGCCTCGGCGATCCCGGCGGCCGGCGCCTCGGCAAAGCTGGTGCGGCGACGCCCAAGCGGGGTGTCCGGGCCGAAGCTCTTGCGCACCGCGCGGATCTGGTCGGCGACCGCCGCCCACTGCTTCTCCTCGGACTTGAGCAGCGCCCGGAGCGCCTTGCCTTCCGCGGTCAGCTTGTCGTGCTCGCCCCTGATCTCCACCTCCTCCAGCTTGCGGAGGCTGCGGAGCCGCATGTTGAGGATCGCCTCGGCCTGCACGTCGGAGAGCTTGAACGCCTCCATCAGCACCGGCTTCGGCTCGTCCTCGCTGCGGATGATGCGGATCACCTCGTCGAGATTGAGGTAGGCGATCAGGTAGCCGTCGAGCACCTCGAGGCGGTGGGTGATCGCTGCCAGCCGGTGCTCGGAGCGGCGAACCAGCACCTCGCGGCGGTGGGCGAGCCACTCGTTCAGCACCTCGCCGAGCCCCATCACCTTCGGCACGACGCCGCGCGACAGGACGTTGAGGTTGAGCGGAATGCGGGTCTCGAGGTCGGTGACCCGGAACAGCGATTCCATCATCAAGGCGGCGTCGACGGTGCGGCTGCGCGGCTCGATGACGACGCGGATGTCTTCGGCCGACTCGTCGCGGATGTCGGCGACGAGCGGCAGGCGCTTGGCGTCCATCAGCTCGGCGATCTTCTCGATCAGCCGGGCCTTCTGCACCTGATAGGGGATCTCGGTGACCACCACGACATAGGTGCCGCGCCCCTGCTCCTCGACCGACCAGCGGGCGCGCACGCGGAACGAGCCGCGACCGGTGCGATAGGCCTCGACGATGTTGGCCGGGTCCTCGACGATAATGCCGCCGGTCGGCAGGTCCGGCCCCGGCACGTAGCCGACCAGCGTCTCGATACGGGCGTTGGGCGACTTGATCAGGTGCAGCGCCGCGTCGCAGAGCTCGGCGGCGTTGTGCGGCGGGATGTTGGTCGCCATGCCGACCGCGATGCCCGAGGCGCCGTTGGCGAGGAGGTTGGGGAAAGCGCCGGGCAGTACCACCGGCTCGGTGTCGGCGTCGTCGTAGGTGGGGCGGAAGTCGACGGCGTTCTCGTCGATGCCGTCGAGCAGCAGTCGGGCGACCTCGGTCAGCCGCGCCTCGGTGTAGCGCATCGCCGCGGCGTTATCGCCGTCGACATTGCCGAAATTGCCCTGCCCCTCGATCAGCGGATAGCGGACGGCGAAATCCTGGGCGAGGCGGACCAGCGCGTCGTAGATCGCCTGGTCGCCGTGGGGATGGAAGTTGCCCATCACGTCGCCGACGATCTTGGCCGACTTCTTGAAGGCGGCGCGTGGATCGAGGCGGAGCGAGCCGCATGCCGTGCAGGATGCGGCGGTGGACCGGCTTCAGCCCGTCGCGCACGTCAGGCAGCGCGCGGTTGGTAATGGTCGACAGCGCATAGGCCAGGTAGCGCTCCTCGAGCGCTTGCCTAAGGTTCACCGGCTCGATGGCGCCGGACGGTGGAATCAGGTCTTTTCCCATGGAATCGGAGATAGCCCGCAAGGGAGAGGGTTACAATGGCGGCGGTGGCGCCTCTGCTGGTGCCACGGCCTTCGCGATCAGCCCGATCAGGCGGGCGCGGGCGTCGGGCGGCTCGAGGCCGCGCGGCTCGTAGACGTGGCGGTCGAGGAAGTAGCCGGTGAGGCGGAAGGCATCGATGAGGTCGGCGGCCGTCGGGGCCGGACCGGGGGCGGCAAGCAGGAAAGCCGGCAGCGGCAGCATGCGGTCCTCGCATGGCGCCCCGGCGGCGCGGCTGACCGCCCTGCCCGACTTCGGCGAGACGAAGACCAGTTCGTCGGTCCCGCCGGTCGCCGCGCAGGCGATCGAGGTCGAGGCCGAAGCCGAGTTCCTCCAGCATCCGGAGCTCGAAGTGGACGATCAGCGCACCGCCCATCAGCGGATCGCCGAGCCAGTCGACGATGGCCGCAAGCGCTGCGTGGACGTCCTGATGCGGATCGCGCTCGGGCAAAAGCCGGACCAGCGCGCCGAGGAGCTGGATGCCGTAGAGGCCGGCCGGGGTCTCCATCAGCCGCGCCGCGCGCTGGGCGGTCGGCTCGACGGTGTAGTTGCCGAGGTGCTCGTCGAGGCGGGCCCGCCAGGTGGCCGTCACCGAATTGCCCGGCTGCAGCACCGGCTGCTGGCGGCGCGAGCGGCCGCCGCGGACGAGGCCGAGGTGGCGGCCGTGGCCGGCCGTCATCAATTCGACGATGAGGCTCGTCTCGCCGTGCCGGCGCGTGCCGATGATGATGCCCTCGTCGGTCCACTGCATGGGAGCATTCTAGCGCGGAAACTCGATCCCCATCGCTCGGTAGCGTTCGGGGTCGTCGATCCAGTCCTCGCGCACCTTGACGAAGAGGAAGAGATGGACCGGCCGCTCGGCGATCTCGGCGATCTCGCGGCGGGCGGCGGTCGAAATGCTCTTGATCATCTGGCCGCCCTTGCCGATGACGATCTTCTTCTGGCTGTCGCGCGCGACGTAGATGGTCTGCTCGACGCGAACCGAGCCGTCTTTCTGCTCGCTCCACTGCTCGGTTTCGACCGTCGCCTGGTAGGGCAGCTCCTGGTGCAGCCGCTCGAACAGCTTCTCGCGGGTGATCTCGGCGGCGAGCTGGCGGAGCGGCACGTCGCTCACCTCGTCCTCCGGATAGAGCCACGGGCCGGCCGGCACCGCCCCGGCGAGATGCGCCATCAGGTCGTCGAGGCCATCGCCGGTCGTCGCCGAGACCATGAAAGTCCCCTCGAAGGCGATCGCCTTGTTGGCGGTCGTCGGCCAGCGCCAGCAGCGTCTCGCGCTTGACCAGGTCGACCTTGTTGAGGATCAGGATCTTCGGGTGCGCGGACGTCGCGCAGCGTATCGATCAGATCGCTCACCTCTCGGCTCGAGTCCCCTTGCAGCATCGATCAGCAGCGCGACGAGGTCGGCGTCGCGGGCGCCGCCCCAGGCGGCGTCGACCATTGCCCGGTCGAGCCGCCGGCGCGGCGCGAAGATGCCCGGCGTGTCGACGAAGACGATCTGCGACTGCGCCGGCGATGGCGATGCCGCGCACGATCGAGCGGGTGGTCTGCACCTTGCGGCTGACGATCGACACCTTGGTGCCGACCAGCCGGTTGACCAGCGTCGACTTGCCGGCGTTGGGCGCGCCGATCACCGCGACGAAGCCGCAGCGGGTCTCTTCAGCCGCCATCGCCCGATTTCCAGACGCCATGGCGGACGAGCATGGTGGCGGCGGCGTCCTGCTCGGCGTCGCGACGGCTGCGCCCCTCGCCGCGCACCGGGGCAAGCGAACCCGCCCGCACTTCAACCTCGAAGCGCGGTGCGTGATCCGGCCCCGAGCGGGCGACGATCTCGTAGTCGGGGGTGCCGAGGCCCCTGCCCTGCGCCCATTCCTGCAGCGTCGTCTTGGCATCGCGGAGTGAGCCCTTCCAGGCCAGCATGCGCGGCCGCCATTGCTCGCCGATGAAGCGCCGCGCCACGTCAATGCCGCCGTCGAGATGGAGGGCGCCGATGATCGCCTCGCAGACATCGCCGAGGATCGCCGCCTTGCGCCGCCCGCCGGACTGCGCCTCGCCGACGCCGAGGCGGATGGCGGCGCCGAGATCGAGAGCACGCGCCACCTCGGCGCAGCTCTCGTTGCGGACAAGCGCGGTCAGGCGCTGGGCAAGCTCACCCTCCGCAGCGTCCGGATACTGGGCAAGCAGCATCTCGGCGACCACCAGGCCAAGCACCCGGTCGCCGAGGAATTCGAGCCGCTGATAGGTGGCACCGCCCGGATCGACTGCGCTGGCGTGGGTCAGCGCCGTGTCCAGCAAGTCGCGGTTCGAGAACGTGTGTCCGAGGCGCTTTTCCAGCGCCGCGACGGCAGCGCCGCCGCGCCCGGTCATTGCACGGTTGTGAACAACCGGTCCCAACGCACCGTCCACGGCCATCTCCAGAACTCCCAGGCCGGAGCGCCATCCCTCACCGAGAAGAAGATGATCTCGGCGCGGCCGACGAGGTTCTCGAACGGCACATAGCCGACGGCGGACAGGACGCGGCTGTCGGTGGAGTTGTCGCGGTTGTCGCCCATCATGAAGAAGTGGTCAGGCGGCACCTCGTAGACCTCGGTATTGTCGAGGGCGCTGTTGCCGCGATTGAGGGTGATGTAGCTGACCCCGTTGGGCAGCGTCTCGCGGATCTGGTCGTAGTGGATGCCGTCCTCATCCACCCATTGGCCGACATTCTGGTGCTCGACGGCCTTGCCGTTGATGTAGAGCACGCCGTCGGTCACCTGGATGCGGTCGCCGGGAAGGCCGATCACCCGCTTGATGTAGTCGGTGGAATTGTCGCGCGGCAGCTTGAACACGACAACGTCGCCGCGCTTCGGCTCGGCCGCCCAGATGCGGCCCTGGAAGATGTCGGGGCCGAAGGGGAAGGAGAAGCGACTGTAGCCGTAGGCGTATTTCGAGACGAACAGGTAGTCGCCGATCAAAAGCGTCTCCTTCATCGATCCCGACGGGATGTTGAAGGGCTGGTAGAGAAATGTTCTGACGACCAGCGCCAGAAGCAGCGCCTGGATGACGATCTTGACCGTCTCGCCAAAACCACTGCTCTTCGCACGTGTCTTCTCGGTGGCCACGCTCATTGTCTCGATCTCGGTCGGGAGGATGTTCCGTGAACAGGACAGCCGGTTCGGTAATACCGGCTCGCGGGGGTGACTGCAACGCCGTGGGAGCCAAGTGCGGCCGTTTTACGGCATGGATTCGGGGACGGCCTCAATGATGACATAGGCCTGGGCGAGCGGAAACTCGTCCGTGATGGTGAGATGGATTTCGCCGCGATGGCCGGCCGGGACAAGACGGGCGAGGCGCTTTGCCGCGCCGCCGGTGAGCGCCATGGTCGGCTTGCCGGACGGCAGATTGACCACCCCCATGTCGCGCCAGAACACGCCGTTGCTCATGCCGGTGCCGAGCGCCTTGGCGCAGGCCTCCTTGGCCGCAAAGCGCTTGGCATAGGACGCCACCCGCATCCGGCGGCGCTCCGACTTCCTGATCTCGATCGGGGTGAAGATGCGCTGGATGAAGCGCTCGCCATGGTGCTCGATCACCTTCTCGACTCGGCGAATATCGATGAGGTCGTTGCCGATGCCGATGATCATGCAGTCATGAATCCCGGGCCGGCGACCCCGCCCCCATCGTGCGCCGGGTTTCCAGCCGCCGCCGCCGCGCATTCTGATAGGCGCCGACCGCAGCGCGCACGATGAAATAGGCGATGACGCCGGAGACGATGCCGAGCGGGACGGCGCCAACCAGCATCGGCCGCAACACCGGGAGGATCTCCTCCCAGGTCGCATGGACCAGGCTCTCGTGCCCCGGCGGCAGTTTGAGCATGTGGGGCTTGATGCCGAGCATCCAGTGGCCAAGCCGGAACGCCGACCACCACATGAGCGGAAAGGTGAACGGGTTGCCGACCACAGTGCCGATCGCCGAGGCGACAAGATTGCCGCCGAGCAGCAGCGCGATGAAGGCGCTCATCAGGAAATGGAAGCCGACAAACGGCGTCCACGACACCAGGACGCCACAGGCAAATCCCACAGCGATGGCGTGCGGCGACGCGCTGAGGCGCAGGACCCGCTTGCCGAAATATTTCAGCGAGCGCGCCCAGCTCTCCCGCGGCCACAGCGCGACGCGCAGCTTCTCAACCCTAGTTGGCGGTTCACGACGACGAAACAGCATGCGACTAGAGGACCAATCCACGGCTTCCCGGCTTGACCGCGGGTATAGCCGCCATTTCCGGCGGGATCGCGTCAGCCGGGTACGCCGGCACCTTGTAGTTGGCGAGCGCCACCAGCGGCACGCCGACATCGGCCTCCCCGGCCGAGCGGTCGATGAGACAGGCGCAGGCCACGACGTTTGCGCCGAGCTTCCTGACTGCCTCGATCGTCTCGCGAATGGAGAGGCCGGTGGTGACAATATCCTCGACGATGAGCACGCGCGCGCCCTGCGCGATGTCGAATCGACGCAGGCGGAACGCACCGTCCTCGCGCTCGACCCACATGGCGGGAACGCCCAGATGCCGGGCGGTCTCGTAGCCCGGCACGATCCCGCCGACCGCCGGCGAGATGACGTAATCGATGTCGCCAAAGCCGGCGGCGCGCACTTTCGCGGCAAGCGCCCGGCACAGCCGCTCGGTCTTGTCGGGGTACATGAAAACCCGCGCCTTCTGGAGGAAGACCGGGCTTCTCAGGCCCGAGCTCAAGATGAAGTGACCCTCCAGGATGGCGTCGGCGCTCCGGAAGATTTCAATGACTTCTGCTTCGGTCATCGCGTCCTTCAAGCGCTGACACGGGTTGCGGAACTCACAGCCGGCCGCGCCCGGAGCTGGCTGATCAGACGGGTCAGGTGCTTCAGATCGAAGACTTCGAGGTCAATGACCATAATCGAAAAATCCGGCGCCGTCTGAGTAATTCTCAGGTTGGAAATGTTGCCGTCATTGTCGGCGATGACCTGGGCGACCTGGGCGAGGGTCCCCGGCTCGTTCAGCGCGGTGACCTCGATCCGGGCGGGGAAGCGCTCCTCGCTGTTCTCCTCGATTTCCCAGCGCACGTCGAGCCAGCGATCCGGCTCCTCGTCGAAGGCTTTCAACGCCTGCGAGGTGATCGGATAGACGGTCACACCATCGCTCGGCGTGGCGATGCCGACGATGCGCTCTCCCGGCAAGGCGCCGCCTTCGGCGAAACGCACCGGAATATCGCCGTCGAGACCGCGGATGGGGATGGGGCGCTCGGGTCCGCGGTTTTCGGCGGTCGTCGCCTTTCGCGAGAAGCCGGGGACGCGGAACTTCAGACCCGAGCCGCGCGCCAGGCCGAACCAGCCTTCCTCGGTGCGCGCCCGGCCGCGCGGCTGGCGCTCCTCCTTGTGGTCGGGATAGGCCGCCTTGAGGACGTTGACGGAGGGAATCTCGCCCCGCCCGACCGCCGCCAGCATGTCGTCGAGGTTGTTCTGGGCGAGCCGCGGCAGGATCACCTTCATGATGTCGTCGCCATAGGGGCGTTTGGCGCGCTCGAAGGCGCGCTCGAGAATGCGGCGGCCGAGCCCGGCATACTGGCGACGGACCGCCGCCCGCGTCGCCCGGCGGATCGCCGAGCGCGCCTTGCCGGTGACCACCATCGATTCCCAGGCGGCCGGCGGCACCTGGGCCTTGGAGCAGATGATCTCGACCTCGTCGCCGTTGTGGAGCTCGGTCATCAACGGCATCGCCCGCCCATTGATCTTGGCGCCGACGCAGGTATCGCCGATGTCGGTGTGGACGGCATAGGCGAAATCGATCGACGTGGCGCCGCGCGGCAGCGCGATGAGGCGCCCCTTCGGCGTGAAGCAGAACACCTGGTCCTGGAACAGCTCGAGCTTGGTGTGCTCGAGGAATTCTTCCGGCGTGTCGCCCTCGGCCAGCATCTCGATGGTATGGCGGAGCCACTGATAGGCGCGGATCTCCTCGCTGGCGCCATTGCCGGGCCGCGCGCCGCCGTTGGCGCCATTGGCCCCATTGGCACCGTTGCCGCGCTTCGCCTTGACGCTGACGCCGTCCTTGTAGAGGGCGTGGGCGGCGATGCCGTATTCGGCGATGCGGTCCATGTCGGCGGTGCGGATCTGGAGTTCGACCCGCTGACGGCCCGGCCCGATCACCGTGGTGTGGATCGAACGATAGTCGTTCTGCTTCGGCGTCGAGATGTAGTCCTTGAAGCGCCCCGGCACCGCCGGCCAGGTGCTGTGGACGATGCCGAGTGCGGCATAGCATCCGGCTACGCTGTCGACGATCACCCGAAAGCCGATGATGTCGGAGAGCTGCTCGAAGCTCACCGCCTTCCGCTCCATCTTGCGGAAGATCGAATAGGGGCGCTTTTCGCGGCCCCAAAACCCTGGCGTGGATGCCGTTTCGCTCGAAGCCCTCGGTCAGCTCCCGCTCGATGCTGGCGATCAGCGTGCTGTTGCGCCCTCTCAGCTCCGCAAGCCGGTCGGCGATCGTCCCGTAGGCTTGCGGATTGACCACCCGAAAAGCCAGCTCTTCCAGTTCCTCGCGCATGTCGTGCATGCCCATGCGGCCGGCGAGGGGCGCGTAGATCTCCAGCGTCTCCTCGGCCGTGCGCCGCCGCGACGCCTCGGGCATGAACTGGAGCGTGCGCATGTTGTGGAGGCGGTCGGCGAGCTTGACGAGGAGCACGCGGACATCGGCGGAGATGGCCAGGAGAAGCTTCCGCAGATTTTCCGCCTGCGCCGCCTTCTTGGAGACGAGGTCGAGCTTCTGGATCTTGGTGAGGCCCTCGACCAGGCTGCCGATGTCCTCGCCGAAAGCGGAATCGATCTCCGACCGGGTGGCGTCGGTATCCTCGATGGTATCGTGGAGAAGCGCCGCTGCGATGGTCGCGTCATCGAGCTTGAGGTCGGTGAGAATCGCCGCAACTTCAAGAGGATGCGAGAAATACGGGTCGCCGTTGGCCCGCTGCTGACTGCCATGCTTCTGCATGGCGTAGACATAGGCCTTGTTGAGCAGATGCTCGTCCGCGTTAGGATTGTAACGCGTGACCCGCTCCACCAACTCGTACTGGCGCATCATCGCCGAGGTGTTCCGACGCCTAACCGCCCGGCCGCCGCAGCGACCGGGCCTTATTGAGCCCTGCCAACAATATAGTAGGCCGAAGCTCTACAAGCTATGAAGCACGTTACGGCGAATTGGAAATCGCCGCTTCTGTCCACCCCGTTGGCCGGCCGTCCGGCTTGCTGATACGCGCCGATGGGGGCACACTCACATCAACACGCCGGGCACCGGGTGGATCCCGGCAGATTTGCATCGACGAGTCCAATGGGGGCCGATTGAGTGCTTCGTCGGCCTCCCCTGCTGAGGGAGGCCTGCCATGGAAATCAAAGACCTCGAAGCCTTTCGGGATGTCCCCTTTCTGGTCTGGGTCAAGGACGAGGAATGGCGCTACCTCTGGGGCAACCGGGCTATCTCCGATCTTGCAGGCGAGGACGTCGTCGGCAAGAAGGACAGCGAACTGGTCTGGAAGGCGAATGCCGAGGCGCTGGTCAGGAACGACGAAGACGTTCTGGCAAGCGGCAAGCCTCACTACGTCCACGAACTGGTCGACCATTCCGACCATGGCAAGGCGACCTTGAGCGTTTGCAAATGGGTTGACGATCTGGACGGCCGCCGGCTGGTTTTCGGCATTTCGTTCGTTATCCCCGGATAGATACCCCGCCGCCGGCCACCGCGGGAGGATCCGGCCCCGAATTCGTGCTTGGGATGCGAGGACTGGCGTGAGGCGAGATGCTGATCTTCTCATTGTCGGATCGGGACCGCTGGGGATCTCGGCAGCGCAACGACTGGCCGAGGCCGGCCTCAGGGTGACTGTGGTCGAGGCGGGGTCGGCGATCACCGACCCGCCCGGATCGCATTTCCGCAACCAGGCGCGCTTCCGGCAGGACCCCGACAGCTTCTTCGCCGCCATCGGCCGTTACCTCGCGCCGGTCGCCGGCGACCTGCCGGGCGCAGCGGATTCGTCGCTGGTCGGCGGGCAAGGCATTCTGTGGACCAACAACTGCCCGCGGGCCTCAGGCTACGAGCGCTGGGACGCGATGACGGCGGATGAGTGGGAGCAGGCCTATGCGGCGGCGGAGGACGTTCTCAAGGTCGTGCCCGATCCAACCGGCGCTTCGCGGACCGGCCGCGCAATACGGGACCGGCTGCAGGGCGTGCTTGCGCCCGAGGGACGTGCCATCCAGGGCCTGCCACTCTCCGGGCGCGCGCTACCGGAAGGCGAGACCTACTTCAACGGGCCGTCGGATGTCCTTGCGGCGGCGGCCCCCGTTGCGCGTGACCGCATTGCGGTGCTGCCTGGCACGCAGGTCACATGTCTGCGCCACCGGGACGGCCGGGTGAAGGGCGTCGATCTGGCGGGCCCCGAGGAGAATGTCGGCCTGGAGGCGCCGATCGTGCTGCTCGCGGGCGGCGCAATTGGCACCGCCCGCCTCCTCCACCGGTCAGGGATCCGACCGAGAGCCCTCGGACGGGGGATTTCGTTCCACGCGCTGCTGTTCGGTCAGATTATCCTCGATGCCGGCATGTGTCCTCGCCCCGGCGACGCTGACCTTGCGCCGCGCCTTTGGATTCCGCCGACCGGTGCAGCACCGTGGCACGTGCAGGTGTTGCGCGACACCTGTCCGCTGCCGCCGACCGAAGGCGTCGACAATCCCCACCGCCTGCTGGAATTCCAGGCATTCCTGCCCATGGAGTTTCGCGATGAGAACGCCTTGCTGATGGATGACGGCGGGAACGCCGCGTTTCGTTTCACGTTTTCGGATCAGGATCGCGAGCGCATGCGTGCAATGGAAGCCGACGTCCGGCGGCTGGCAGAGCATCTCGGGCCGTGGCGGCGCGGATGCGAGCCGGCCTGGCAGCCGGATGGCATGGCCCACATCGTGGGTACCTGTCGCATGGATCGTCAAGGATGGCCCGGCGTCACCGACCGGCTGGGCAAGGTCCACGGCTTCGAGAACCTGTACCTCGCCACCGTCGGACTTTTCCCGTCGCGGGTAGCGGTCAATCCGACCCTGACGGCGCTTGCCCTTGCGCTGCGCACCTGCGATGCCATCACGGCCCACGCGTGAGCCGCGAAGCGGGCGCACCGCAAGCAGCAGGACCCGCCAAGCGGCGGGCCAGGGTGATCAGAAATCGTCGGTCTTGTCGGGCGGGACCATGCTCTCAAGGCCGCGAAGGAGTTCGTCCTCCGACATCCGGTCGAAGGCCACCTCGCCCTCGTCCTCCGAGCCCGCCGCCTTCGGCGAGGCGATCAGCGGAACCGGTTCCGGCTCGGGCTCGTCGACCTCGACATATTTCTGGAGGGAGTGGATCAGGTCTTCCTTGAGGTCGTCCGGCGCGATCGTCTCGTCAGCGATCTCGCGGAGCGCGACGACCGGGTTCTTGTCGTTGTCGCGGTCGACCGTCAGCTGCGAGCCGCTGGAGATCATGCGGGCGCGGTGGCCGGCAAGCAGCACCAGCTCGAAGCGATTCTCTACCTTGTCGACGCAATCTTCGACCGTGACGCGGGCCATGAACCAGTCTCCTGAAGAAATCGGGAATTAGCCGTGGAAATAGGCCGCTTCTTTGTCAAAAGCAAGGTTCCTGCCGCGAAAAGCTATGGACGCTGCCGAACGAGGCATTATATGGCGGTATTATTCTATGACGCCCCGGGCTATCGGGGCGCTGTGGCGGCGGCGAAATTGACCCGGGCTGATACCCGAAGCATAAACGCAACAATGACTTGGAGGACCGGCCGTTATTGCGGCCGATCGCGCACGCGCCGCCGCCCGTCAGGCCCGTGTTCAACAAGACTGGATTGGGATCGATGTTTGACGAAAGAGAGAAGATCGCTCTGTTCATCGACGGAGCGAACCTCTATGCGGCGGCGAAATCTCTTGGATTCGATATAGATTACAAGCGCTTGCTAGTGGAGTTTCAAAGCAAGGGTTACCTCCTGCGTGCCTACTATTACACCGCCCTTGCCGAGGATCAGGAGTACTCCTCGATCCGCCCGCTGATCGACTGGCTCGACTACAACGGCTACACGGTAGTGACCAAGCCGACCAAGGAGTTCGTCAACTCCAGCGGCCGCCGCAAGATCAAGGGCAACATGGACATCGAGCTGGCGGTCAACGCCATGGAGATGGCCGAGGCCGTCGATCATCTCGTGCTCTTCTCAGGCGACGGCGACTTTCGCTCGCTGGTCGAGGCGGTCCAGCGCAAGGGCCGCAAGGTGACGGTGGTGTCGACGCTGTCGACGCAGCCGCCAATGATCGCCGACGAGTTGCGCCGGCAGGCCGACCACTTCGTCGACCTCGCAACGCTCAAGGGAGCAGTCGGCCGCGACCCGGCCGAGCGCATGCAGCGCCAGACCGAACGGGCTGCGAGCGAAGCACGGTTCGAGGACGAGTTCGAGGACGACGACGTCATCTGAGACCGCGAATCCCTCGACGATCCGATGACGGAAGCCGAGCCGGATCGCGACTGCCCGCTTTGTCCGCGGCTCGTGGCGTTCCGCGAGAAGTGGCGGGCCGCCGAGCCCGGCTGGCACAACGCGCCGGTGCCGACCTTCGGGCCGCGCGACGCGCGTCTTCTGGTGGTCGGCCTCGCACCGGGGCTGCGGGGCGCCAACCGCACCGGGCGGCCATTCACCGGCGACTTTGCCGGCGATCTCCTCTATCGGACGCTGATCGAGTACGGCTTCGCGACCGGCACCTACGCGGCGCGCCCGGACGACGGGCTGCAGCTGGTGGACGCGGCGATCACCAACGCGGTCCGCTGCGTGCCGCCGGAGAACAAGCCGACCACCGCCGAGATCAGGACGTGCCGGCAGTTCCTGACGGCGACGATCGCCGCAATGCCGCGGCTGGCCGTCATCCTGATGCTCGGCCGTATCGCCCATGACAGCGTCGCCGCCGCGCTCGGGCTGAAACGCTCGGCCGTCCCCTTCGGCCACGCCGCAACCTACGAGGTCGATGGGGGGCTGACCCTCCTCAGCAGCTACCACTGCTCCCGCTACAACACCAACACCGGCGTGCTGACCGAGGAGATGTTCCATTCGGTGTTCGCGGCCGCGGCAGCACGGTTGGGAAAGGGTTAGCGCGCCCGCATCGTCGCTCCGAGCCCTGCTGTGGCAAGAAAAGTGTCACAGAAGCCCAAATTGCCGGTCGTGCCGCAAACCAAGCCCACCGGCGGCATTGGCCGCAGGCGTCCGGCAACCTCAGGTCAGGTTGCACATTTCGTTACACTTTTCGATCTCGCAGCACGGCGCCGCTACCCCTTATGTCAGCGTCTAGCCGAGGGCAGCGACGTCGCCTTCGGTATCCGACCGACCACAGGAGGAAGCCCGACATGGCTGCTACCCATCTCGTGCGTCTCGCCTCGCTGGCCGCGATGGCGTTCACCACGCCGGCCGCCGCCCATGAGCTGCCGCTCGGCGACGGCAACGTGTCGACCCAGCCCGAAGCCGGCTACGTCGATTCGTGCCAGACCCGGTTCGTCGGCGGTGGTGCGTTCCGCGACGGCCCATGGATCACCGGCGACACCTGGGACCCCGACCTGAAGCCGACGGTGGACGGAGAGGTTTCCTGGCCGAGCCAGATCTCGATCTCCCTCGAGGGCGACCAGCGGGTTATCCGCGCCAACAACCTGCCCGACCATCCGACCGGGGAGTATCCCATCCAGCCCACCGACGATGCTTTCGCCTACGACCGCAACCCGAACGCCATCCGCGACCAGGACATCGTCCTCACCCTGCCGGCCAACCCTGAGATCGCCAGCACACCAACCTGCGTGCCGATGGGGATGATCGGCTTCACCCTCTCAGGGGCGGCGATCTACAACGCCCTGGACGGGGCGGGTCGCGACGCGGCCGCCCACGAGATCCAAGATGCGTGCAACGGCCACCCGGAACGAAGCGGCCAGTACCACTACCACAGCTACTCGACCTGTCTGAACGACACCCGCAGCGGGCCGGGCGGACAGAGCGACCTCCTCGGCTATGCCCTGGACGGGTTCGGCATCTACGGGCCCTATGACAAGAACGGCAAGCTCGTCACCAACGACGACCTCGATGCCTGCCATGGCCGCACCAGCGAGGTGATGTGGAACGGCAAGCTCACCAACATCTACCACTACCAGTTCACCATGGAGTACCCGTACACCATCGGCTGCTTCACCGGCACGCCGCAGCAGGTCCAGGGCCACAACACCGTTGCCGGCGGGTCGCCCCGCGGCACGCAGGCACCCGGAAGCGGCGGCATGCAGGGGCTGCGCGCCCCAGGGTTCGGCCCCCGCGCCGGACGGCTCCCCGGTGGCCGGCCGCGCGGCTGGCGCGGATAGCGCCCGCGGACGATGTCAGGCGGCGGCCCGCCCCTCCGCCGTCGGCGTTCAGTAGAGCTGGCGCCGGCGGTACCAGAACAGGAGCAGGGCGACGACGATGATGATCGAGGCGCCGAGGCTGAAGACGGTATCCATCCGCAGGCTCGAGACAAAGCCGAGGATATCGAACCACCCTTCGTCACGGCGGCCGATGGCGGAATCGGAAGCGAGCTGGCGTCCTGCCATCGATAAGCCGACGAAGAAATCGAGCACCGCCACCGAGCCGATCGCGAACAACAGGAGATCGGTGAAGACGCTGCTCCGCGCCGCCGCCCGCTGAAGCAGCTGCTCATGGCGGGTGCGGGCGATGGCGATGACGTCGTGGAGATTGTCGACCAGCCGCTGGAATCCCCAGCCTTTGAGAATCTTGTTCACCAGCTGAAAGCGCACCCGCGTCAGGTAGCGCTTGAGATGGCGATGGTGGGCGAGGGTCAGCTCCGCCTGCTCGCGAACCCGGTCGAGATTGGTGTAGGACTTCGCGAACGGTCGAAGGCTCCGACGAGCTGTTGATCCGCCCGAGGAGCCTGAACATCTGGTGCTCGACGCGCTCGAGGGCGGCCCAGAAGAACTGGCAGAACAGCATGCTCTCCCAGGCGTCGTCGAACCGCATCCCGCGCTCGCGCATGGCGGCCTCATCGAAGGCGTAGCGCAGCCATTGCATGCTGAAGCCGTCCTCCGCCATCTCGGCCCGCCAATCGCCCTGGCTGACCGGATCGAGCCAGGACGGCAGGTCGCCCGCACCGCCGTCGGCAAGGCCTTCGACAATCAGGCTGCGGGTAACCCACAGCGCCGGACCGCGCTCGGGGTCGTCGCCGCCCGGGCGCTTGGCAACGGTCCATGGCGTCCGGACCGGCAACTTGCCGGGCTTGCCCGCACGGTTTTTCGAGTTGCCTTCGGCATGCGGGCTGACCGCGCCGACGAGCCGGATAACCGGATTCACGCCGTGGCTGCCAACGTGCGCCGCAAACACCGACGCAAGTCGCTCGTCGATCCGCGCAGCAAGCTCCTGCAGCAGCACGATACCGAGCTGCTCCACGGCGTGAAGCTCATCGGCAGAGACGACCCCGACAGCGGAGTGAGCCAATCCCTGATCTCGGCCGATCTCGAACCACACGATCATGACGCCGTCGTAGTAGAGGCGGACCCGCGCCGTGGCCGGCACAATGTCGATCTGGTCCGCCTGCAGGTCGGTACCGACATCGTGCGGCACCTGCATGAGGCGCTGGACCGCCGCCGCGAAGAATCTCGGCCCGCAGCGCGCGATCGAGCCTGACCTCGCAGTCGAGGACATGGGCCGGGAGCATCGGCGTGTCGTCGGTCACCGTTTCGTAGCGCACGGGTCGGGCGGCAAGAGCGTCGGTGCTGTGCGGAAAACTCTGCGCCGACACCTCGAACAGGGAATGCGGGTCCGCCTTGACGGCGTCGGCCAGCCGCTGCCAGGCGGCGGAATAGCCCTTGCCGGCACTGACCACGGCATCCGGCGCGATCCTGACGCGGCATTCGCAGGGACCCATGAAGAGGATAAGCATGGCGAGCCTACTCCCCGACCAGGCTGATGAGCTCGTCGCGGACCCACAGGCGGGTGCCGCGGAGCGGTCCGTTGACAAGCTGGATGTAACTCATGGCCGGATCGTCCGCCGCAGCCGCTGTTCCGCGGAAATGGCTGCTCCACCGGAGCACGACGCCGCGCGTGCCACGGGGAAGGACGACGAACTCGGAATCACCGAGCTGCGGATGCCCGGTGATGAGCCCGCCGCCCGACGGATCGCCGAGAACGACAAGATTGCGCCGCCAATGCTCCTCCCAGTCGAGGCGCTGGCGCAGCGCGGCAACGCGGCCGCTGGCCTTGACCTCGGCAAGCGCCTTGTCGAACGCTTGCTTCAGGTCCTTCGCATCGGCCCGGTTCTTCGAAAACAGAAAATGGACGTTGATCGGCCAGCGGAGCTCGGGCGCATCGAGGATGCGGAACTTGGGCTGGTCATCGAGGGAGAATGCACGGCGGATGAGCGATTTGCCCACCGCCCGGCTGGCGGCCACGTAGTCGATCTTTCCCTTGGCGAGCATCTGGAACGCCAGAAACTCCGAGGCAGCAGGCACGACTTCGGGCTCGCTTTTCCGTTTCGGCGGCTTCGGCTCCGGCGGACAGGCGGCGTCCCCGTAGTCGAGAAAACAATCGAACTTGCCGTAGGCATATCCTTCCACCCGCGCCGTCTTGAGACCCTTCAGATCTTCAAAGGTCGTGGCTGAGGCCGCCGGGGAAGCCGGGTTGACGAAAATCACGTACTCCACACCGATGATCGGCTCCGAATAAACGAAGCGTTCGGCACGCTCTGCGTTGCTGAACCACGGAAATGTCCCGATGGCCTTTCCCTCCGCGGCCTTGTCGAGGGCGACCGAGAAGGGCAGAAACTCGTACTCCGGAGCGCGATCCATGCCCCTGAGGACTTCCGTGACCAACGCCGTGAGCAGGCCGTCGTCTTCCATGTACTCGCTGGTGAAGGGTGCCCACTCGCCGGTGACGACGACTGCCCGCTCGAGCAGGACCTCCGCCCGCAGGCTTCCCGGCATCGCCAACATCAGGACAAGGCAGATCGCGCTCGCAAGAAGCCGTCGAAATCTCCGGCCCGCCGGTCGCGGCGTGAAGGCCGGCGCGTTGGCCATGATCGCAGTCGTCACAGGTCATCCCCCTGTTGATCCGGTGCCGACCGAAGACGGCGGGCCGGGTGAACGGGTAGCGCCAAGGGGCGCCGGGAAGGCGGGGCGAAGATTGGCCCCTCGGCCGCGAACGGCGGAGCGCGACGCCTAGATGGACATCGTCCTCGTCGCGCAGCTGGTCGGCACGGTTGGCTACGGCCTGCTCGTTCTCGCGACCTTCGCACGCACCCGTACGCGATTCCTCGCCGTCGACATAGCCGGTCTGGTCCCGGTCGTTGCCCACTACGCGATGCTCGACGCCACCGCAGGCGCCGCGCTGTCGGCCTTCTACATGATGTCTGACACCGTTGCCGCCCTCGCCGCACGGCGGCTTGCCCGAACTTCGCCTACTGGCTGTTCTATCCCCTCGCCGGGGTGATCGGCTGGCTGTTCTGGTCAGGCCCCGTCGATCTGCTCGCCATGGGCGGTACCTTGCTCGCCATCACGGCGCGCCACCAAGGGCCGGTATGGCGCATCCAGGCGCTGATTGCGGCAAGCACGATCGGATGGGGGCTGTATGGGCTGATGGTCGGCTCGGCGGCCCAGATCGGGTTTTCGCTGATCTACGGCACCGCCGCCGCCGTCAATGCGGTTCGTTTCCAGCGGCACCCGGAGGCAGCCTCAGATCACCGCTGACCGGTTCGGGCCGGGCCTTGCGTCGGCTACGGCGTCCCGAAAATCTCCTCCAGCGCGGCGCGCATCACCGTCGGGTCGGCATCCACCCCGGTCCAGTACCGGATGCCGATGACGCCCTGATTGATCAGCATGCCGAGGCCGTCGAGCACGGTGCAGCCGCGCGCCTCTGCGTCGCGCAGGAACAAAGTCCGTGGCGGATTTGGGATGACGTCAGCGACCACCATGCCCGGCTTCAGCGTATCGGCCACGATAGCGAGGCGGCCGTCGACATCGGGATAGAGGCCGATCGAGGTCGCGTTGACGACAATGTCGGTTTCTTCGGGGATCGCGTAGAGCCGGTCCCAGGCGAAGAATTCGGCCGACGTCGGCGTGCGGTCGGCAAGCAGCCCGACGAGGGTCTCGCCGCGCCCCGCACTCCGGTTGACGACCGAGATGCGGCTGGCACCGGCGAGCGCCAGCTCCACGCCGATCGCCCGCGCGGCACCGCCGGCACCGAACAGAACGATGCGCTTCCCCTTCGGGTCGACCACCTCCATCAGCGACTTGAGGAAGCCCTTGCCGTCGGTGTTCTCGCCAATGAAGGCGTCGCCGCGCCGGACGGCGCAATTGACCGCCCCCATGATCGCGGCGGACTCGCCGAGCCCGCCGAGATGCTCGATCACCGCGACCTTGTGGGGAAGCGAGCAGTTGAAGCCGACCCAACCCATCGCCCATGCGCCGCGCACCGCGTCGCCAAGCAATTCCGGCGGCACGTCGCAGTTGATGTAGCGCGCATCGATTTCATGATGGCGATACGCCGCCTCGACCATGACTACAGTCGGATTCTCGGCGACCGGCGTGGCGAAGCAGCCGGTCAGGGTGCTGAGGAAATTCAACGCCATGTGCCCTCCCCTTGCTCCTCCCGGACGCGCCCCGAAGCGGCCGGACTGCGCGGGTCGTATCGACCGCGCTCAACCCTTATCCCGGAGCACCCGCGCCTTTTCACGATTCCAGTCGCGTTTCTTGGCGGTCTCGCGCTTGTCGTGGAGCTTCTTGCCGCGCGCCAGCGCCAGTTCGACCTTGGCGCGGCCGCGGTCGTTGAAATAGATCTTCAGCGGCACGACGGTCATCCCCTCGCGCTGAACGGCGCCGGCGAGCCGGCTGATCTCGCGCTTGTGGAGGAGCAGCTTCCGCGGCCGCCGGGTCTCGTGCTGGAAGCGGTTCGCCTGCAGGTATTCGGGGATATAGGCGTTATAGAGCCACAGCTCGCCGCCCCTTTCCCCGGCATAGGAGTCGGAGATGTTGCTGCGCCCCTCCCTGAGCGATTTCACCTCGGTACCGGTCAGCGCCAAGCCGGCCTCGAAGGTCTGGCCGATCTCGTAGTTGAACCGGGCGCGCCGGTTCGCCGCCGCGATCCTCTGCGGCGGCTTGTCCTTCTTCGCGGCCATCAGCGGCTCAATTGATCAGCCCGGCATGCACCATGGCCGACCGGATTGCGGCCTCGGTCGGCTCCGACACCTTTACCAACGGCAGGCGCAAGTCGCCGCTGATCTTGCCGAGCATCGACAGCGCATACTTCGCACCGGCGGGATTGGGCTCGAGGAAGAGAGCCTTGTGCAGCGGCATCAGCCGATCCTGATAGGTGAGCGCCTTGGCGTAGTCGCCGGCGAGGCATGCCTCCAGAAACTCGGAGACCATCTTGGGCGCCACATTCGCGGTGACCGAGATGCAGCCATGCCCGCCGTGGGCCATCACGGCGAGAGCCGTACCGTCGTCGCCCGAAAGCTGGATGAATTCCGGCCCCATGGCATGGCGCTGCAGGCTGACCCGATCGATCTTGCCGGTGGCGTCCTTCACCCCGGCGATGTTCTTCAATTCGAACAGGCGCGCCATGGTCTCCACCGACATGTCGATCACCGAGCGTGGCGGGATGTTGTAGATAATGATCGGAATCCCAATGGCATCGTTGATCGCCTTGAAGTGCTGGTAGAGCCCTTCCTGGTTCGGCTTGTTGTAGTAGGGCGTGACGATCAGCACACCGTCGGCGCCCGCCTTCTCCGCATGGCGGGAAAGCTCGACCGCCTCGACGGTGTTGTTGGAGCCGGCGCCGGCGATGACCGGAACCCGGCCGGCGGCGACCTCGATGCAGGTCTCGACGACACGCTTGTGCTCGTCGTGGCTGAGCGTCGGGCTCTCGCCGGTGGTGCCGACCGGCACCAGGCCGTGGATCCCTTCCTCGATCTGCCAGTCGACCAGGGCGCCGAGCGCATCCTCGTCGAGACTGCCGTTCCGCATCGGCGTGACAAGCGCGGTGATTGATCCCTTGAACATTTCGGCCACAACCTCGCCGGAATTGAGTTTTTCTGTGATGGCGCGACCTTATTCCGGGCCGGTCGCACGGGCAAGGACGACCGCCACAGGCGGGCTCGTCAAACAATCGTTCACTATGGCACAATACGCTCTATGTCGAGCGATTAAGTCCATCCGGCTGGACCGGCGATGCCGTTGCGTTCCGGAAGAGGCACATGAGACGGGCGAAATGAAGGAGAACAGGCGAGCAGCCTTGGCGATGCGGATGCGGGCGTTGGCAATCCCGGCGATCCTGGCTGCGCCGACACTGCTCTTTCCGGCACCCGTCGCCTCGGCCGGCGAGGCCGGCACAGTCGACGTTGCGCAGATCCCCCTTCCCCGGCTCAACCCGCAACGCAACTATTCCGACCCGCTGCCGGCAACCGCCGACCCGATCGCCGAGTTCATCGCTGCCGCCGACGACGAACACCGCTTGGTCGAGGACTCCGATGAGCCGCAGGCGGCGTTCACACCGGTCGCCGCCGCCAAGCGGCCGGCGCCGGTGTCGAAGACCGACATCAACACCATCGGCCTCCGCTACGCGATCAAGTTCCTCGACGACGGCGACCCCTCGGCGGCAACGGCCGCCGCCTACGCGCTGCCCAACCCGATCGACACTAAGGTGATCGACTGGCTGGTGGCGGTGAGCGGTCGCGACGATGTACCGGCCAGCCACATTGCCGAGGTCTGGCGGAAGCTCGCCAACTGGCCCGGCCAGGCCCTCCTCCAGATCCGCTACGAGCAGGCGCTGGTGCGCGAGAAGGCGCCGCCCCAGGTTGTCGTCCAGGCGCTTGCCGGGCGGAAACCGTTGACTGACGATGGGACGATACTCCTTGCCCGCTCCTATCTCGAACTTGGCCGCAAGAACGACGCGGCCAACGTGGTGCGCACCTACTGGCGTGAAGAACGCTTTGGAAGCGACATGGAGAACAAGCTCCGCAAGGAGTTCGGCAGCCTGCTGACGTCCGCCGATTACAAGGTGCGGACCGATCGGCTGCTCTATGAGGAGCAGAACTCGGCCGCCCTACGGAACGCCAAATATCTCGACAAGAACCAGCAGCTACTCGCGGCCGCAGTTGCCGCGGTCAGCACCAACAAGAATGCCGCCGGCGCACTGGCCGCGGTTCCCGCCGCGACGCGCAGCGACCCCCTCTACACCTACGCACAGATCCAGTACCTCCGGCGGGCCGACAAGCTGAGCGAGGCCGCGAAGCTGATGCTTTCCGCGCCGCGCGATCCCGCCCGGATCGACGGGGACGCCTGGTGGGTGGAGCGGCGCGTCCTGTCGCGGGAGGTACTCGACCACGGCGATGCCGCGACTGCCTACAAGATCGCGGCCGGCCATTCGGCCGAGATCCCCTGCCTCGATCGCCGAGGCCGAATTCCATGCCGGCTGGTATGCGCTGGAGTTCCTGCACGACCCGGCAACGGCGAAGAAGCACTTCGCGGCGATCCGCGCCGTTTCCGACCGGCCGCTCAGCCAGTCGCGCGCCGACTACTGGCTCGGGCGCGCCGCCGAGAGAGCCGGCAACCAAGCCGAGGCGACGGCCGACTACCGGGCCGCCGGCCAATACCCGACAGCATTCTACGGGCAGCTTGCCCTGTCGCGGCTGGGGGTCAAGCAGCTGCCGATCGCGCCGCCGCCGCGGCCGGATGCCGCCACCAAAGCCCGCTTCAAGTCCCGCGAGCTGGTGCAGGTCATTCAGCGCCTCGACGCCGTCAACCGTGGTGATCGCAACGACATCTTCTACCGCGCACTCGCCGAGCAGCTGACCGACCCGGCCGAGATCGCGCTTCTGGCGCAAATGGCGGAGGCACACGGCGGCCATCAACTCGCGCTGCAGATCGGCAAGATCGCCTCCTATCGGGGCCTCGCCGTCGACACCACCGCCTTCCCCGATCTCGGCGATTCCCAGCTCGGCCAACACCGGCGTGGTGGAAAAACCGATGGTCTACGCGATCGCCCGGCAGGAAAGCGCCTTCAACCCCGCCGCGGTCAGCAGCGCCGGCGCCCGCGGCCTCCTGCAGCTGATGCCGGCGACCGCGCGAGTGATGGCCAAGGTCGTCGGCCTGCCCTATTCCCAGGCGCGCCTGACCTCCGACCCGGCGTACAACGCCGCACTCGGCGCCGCTTTCCTCGGCCGGCTCCACGACAGCTTCGGCGGCTCCTTCGTGATGACATTCGCCGCCTACAATGCCGGGCCAGCCGGGTCAAATCCTGGGTCGCGAAATACGGCGATCCCCGCGATCCCGATGTCGATGTTGTCGACTGGATCGAGCGCATTCCGTTCACCGAGACCCGCAACTACGTGCAGCGGATCATGGAGAACCTGCAGGTCTACCGCGCCCGCCTCGGCTCGCCGGCGCTGACGATCCACACGAATACGAAGCAGGGCCGGATCTGACATTGTCGGAGCGCCTGCAGCTCGCGTCAGAGCGCGATTGTCCCCGATGATGGCGCGGCGCCCGACGCCCTACCGTGACGACGACGGCCCGCCGGAGGCGGCGGAGGGCAGCCCGCGCGGCGTCTTCTATACGAGTTCCGACGGGCTGCTTCTGCATGCCGCCGACTACGGGGACGTGAATGCCCCGTGGCTGCCGGTCGTCTGCCTGCCCGGCCTGTCGCGGAGCGCGCGGGACTTCGCTCCCCTCGCCGTCCATCTCTCCGGACATCGCCACCGCCCGCGGCGGGTGATCGCTTTCGACTATCGGGGACGAGGCCGGTCGGCCTTCAGCGACAACTCCACCCACTACAATCCGCTGACCGAGATGAGCGACGTGCTCGACGGCATGGCCGCCCTCGGGATCGTCCGCGCGATTATCATCGGCACCTCCCGCGGCGGTATCATCGCGATGCTGATGGCGGTCGCCCGGCCCGGCGTCATCGCCGGCGTCGTGCTCAACGACATCGGGCCGGCGATCGAGCCGCAGGGGCTGGCGCGCATCAAGACCTATGTCGGACGAACGCCAGCGCCCGACAACTGGGAGGACGCCGTCGGCATCATGCGCCGCCTGCATGGCCCGCAATTCCCCGCGCTCAGCGACGCCGACTGGATGACGTTTGCGCGCATGACCTATCGCGAGGAGAACGGCCGGCCGGTCAGCGACTACGATCCGGCTCTCGCCAAGACCTTCGACGGCATCGAGTTCGACGAGCCGATGCCGGACCTGTGGAACGAGTTCAAGGCGCTCGCCCCGGCGCCCGTCCTAGCGATCCGCGGCGAAAACTCCGACCTGCTCAGCGAAGAGACCCTCGACAAGATGGTCGCAGCTCACCCGCATTGCGATGCGGTGACGATCCCCGGCCAGGGGCATCCGCCGCTCCTCATCCACACGCCGGTCCTGCAGCGGATAGCGGCGTTCATCACCAATGCCGAAGGATCGGGTCCGCCGGCCGACGCGGTGATCCCGCGGGAGATCCCTGCATTCGACCTCGATCAGCCGACCGAGCCGGTGGCCGAAGAGTAACCCACGGTCAGTCGGTCAGGCGACCGGCCATGTCGGGATCCCCCGAATCGGCGCGCGCCTTCCGGTCGCTCGCCTTGACGTAGCCGGTGTCGCCGCCGGTCGCAAGAATCGTTGCCTGGCCGATCCAGTCGTCGCGCTCGATCCGTTCGGGAAAGGCGATATGGCCCGCGACCCACCGGGCCTCGGCCGGCGTCCATGCGGCGATCTGGCCGAAATGGAAGATGCCGAGGCTGTTGAGGAGCTCCTCGTTCTTCTTGCCGATGCCGCGGATGCGCTGGAGATCGTCCGGAACGCCATTGCGCGGCGCGGCAAGGCCGGCCGGACGCATCGACGGGAGTTCAGGTTCCGGCTCCTCCTCGACGGGCGGCGGCAACGGCGCCGGCTCCGTCACGGCGGGCGCCATGACCGCCGCCTCTACCGCGTCCTGCCAGGCCGGCTCGCGCCAATCGGCGGCCGGCTCGGGCTCGACCCATTCCGCCTCCGCCTCCGCCTCGACGACTTCGGGCGCAGGAGCCGGCCGCTCGTGAACCGGCTCGATCGCCTGCGGCTCTTCTTCCCAGCGCTCCGCGATCGCGCCGCGGTTGTGGTCGTAAGCCTCCTGATGCTCGGCGAAGCGGTCCTCGAAATGACGCTCCTCCGACCGATAGCGCCCGGGACGCCATGCCGGGGCAAGCCCGAGCCTCTGCTTGACGACGTCGATGGTGCCGCCAACCGCGTTGGCGAACACCGCCTGCGACCGCGCCATCGGGCTTTGCGAGATGAGCAGATTGATCGCCGACCCGAGCAGGCAGCCCGCCACGAACGCGGCGAGCAGCAGGAGCCAGATCTCGAAGATATGCCAGATCACCGCTCGTCCCGCCCCCGCTCGAGCCACGCCGTCATCTCGTCGACGTTGCGCGGATCGCGATTCCACCAGCCGACCGCCACCCCAAAGAGCAGTGCCAGGACGACGAAAGGCCAGTAGGCGGCGATCAGGTAAAGCATGCTCGAGATCTAGCCTCCATCGACCGGTCCGATGGTGAACTCGATGCGCCGGTTGGCGGCCTTGCCTTCCTCGGTCGAATTATCCGCGATCGGATTGGCTTCGCCATAGCCTACCGCCTTCAGACGCTCGAAGCGTACGCCGGCATCGACCAGATAGTCCAACACAGCCTCGGCGCGCGCCTGGGTGAGCGCCAGATTGTTCTCCTCCGAGCCATCGGAATCACTGTAGCCGCCGATTTCCACCGGAGACTGCGGACACCGCATCAGAATCCCCGTGATTCGATCGAGCAGTGGATAACTCTCCGACGAGATATCGGTCGCTCCCTTGTCGAACTCGACCCGCCCTTGGGCGAGCGCCGCGCGGACGCGCGTGCGACATCCATCGGCATCCAGGGGCTGGCCGACCTGACGGGTGACGATGTTCACCTCCGTTTTGAAGCTGTCCGGGATCATGTCCTTGGCGATGCCGGCGATCCGCTTCATCGCCCCGTCGTGGAAGGTGGTGCCCTCCACGTCGACGATCGAGTTGGTGATCTTGAAGCTGCCGCCCGCTAGCCGCGCCGCCGCCTGCATGGCGCCGACGGCGGCATCGACGAAGTTCTCGGGGGCGCCACTTGCAAAACTGATCTCGTCGTCGATCTTGAGCGGTCCGAACTGGCTGCGCGCGGCGTCGAGAATGGCCTGCTTGTCGTCGGCCGAAGGCGCATAGCCGGCAAGAATCAGTCCGTCGGCCGAGTGCGCGACCGACAGCGTATAGGGCGAGGCGCGCGGCGCCGAAATATCGGATTTGACCAGAGCCATGCTGGCCGGCAAGGTCCGCTCATTGACGCTGGTGAGGGCCACGTAAGCCTTCGAATTGGCGGCCTCGCCTTCGATGGAATAGGACTTGTCGCCGAGCACCACAGACCCGCTGTGGAGCTCCGCCAGCTGGCCCATGGCGAACTTGACCGCCCCGATCCAATCCATTTTCGGCTCGCCGGCCGCGACCCGGACACCATCGGTGACCGAGGCGCCGGCGAAGAGCTCGTCGGCCACCTGCTGCACCTCGGCGCGGTCCTGGAGAGAAGGCACGTAGCCCGAGAGCGTGACGGCATCGCCGTCCCGCTTGCCGCTCCAGCCATAGTCCGACACCGGCGCCGGGGTGATCGAGTTGGCGACGATCTCCAGTCCGGGCGGGAGGTTGCCGCCGATCCCGCCGACGACCGCCTCATAGTCGTCGACGGTCCGCGCCACGCCGGCGACATCGAGCGTCAGACCGTCGAGCATGACACCGCCGCCTTTCAGTCGCCCAAGCGCGGTGATGGCAAATTTCGCCGCGTCAGCGAAACCCTTTCGGCTCCCCGGAGGCGATGTTCATGTTGTCGATGATCGTGACGCCCGGCAGCACCGTGCGGGCTTCGTCGGCCAGCTCGGATTTGACGACGTCATTGGGCACGAAGCCGGCGAGCGTCACCGCCCCTTCGTCAAGGCTCGCCGACCAGACGAACGGATCGGCGCGCGGCGGCGCGATATCGACCGGTCCGAGCGTCACACCGCGCCGGTATCGCCTCCGTCAGGGCCTTGCGCGCCCCGGTATAGCGCTCCGAACTGGCCGCGACCCCGGCCACCGCCAGCGTTCCATCGGTAATGGTCACCAGCCCGTCGGAAAGGTCGGCAAGCCGCTCCAGAGCGAACGCCGTGGCCGAATTGAAGGCGGTCGAGGCGCCGCGGGCAAGGTGGGTATTCGTCCAGAATTTCCGCATCCGGCAAAGCGCGGCGCGCCGCAGCCAGGACCGAATTGCGGTTTGCTTCGGAGGGAACGTTGCCGCCGCAGCTGCACCGTGCGGCCAGTTCGCTTCGCCGACCACACATAGGGCGAGGCGACCGGCAGCAGGCCGCTGCGATTGACCACCGATGCGACGCCCGCCACCGCCGACGCGCTCGCCACCGCCTCCTTCTGCAATTCCGGCGTCGGGGCAACGCCATCGATCTCGACGCCCCGCCCGGACACCATCACCCGCGCCCAATCGAATCCGTCAGCGTTCAGCCGCTCCGACACCCTGGCGGCAATGTCGCGTTCCACTGCGCCGGACCGCAAGAGCACGGCAAAGAAGGCCAGCACGATCGTCGCTGCGAGTCCGGGACGCACCCATCTTCGCCAGTTCGACATACCGCGATACCCTCATTCTCGACGCCTGCCGGTGCATCGCATGGAAACATGCTCTCGCCGCCAGGTCCGACCTGCGGTGCACCCGATTTGACTGATCGAACGCGGGATTGCGACGAATCTATGGGCAGAGGGAATATTTGCCAAGAAGGCCACCGGCCTGCAAGCCGGCGGGGCGCTGAAATCGCTAGAAAGCGGCCACCGGCGACGGCAAACCGGCAAAGAAAATGCCCGGCGGAGCGATCCGCCGGGCACGTTTATCTGATCGAAGCTTCGCTCAGTTGAAGTTGGTCACAAAACGACCGTGGACACCCCAATTGTCCTTCGAGGGCGACCCCTTCTCGTAGTCCTTGTACAGAACTTCGAGGCCGATCTCCGAGCTGTGGCTCGGATGGTAGTAGAGGCCCAAGGCAGCTTCCAGCCGGCCGTACTGGGTGTAGGTAGCACCACCGTTGCCGTCCTTGTAGCTCACCGTCGCAGCCGCATCCATGTTGCCGCTGAGAGCAACGATGCCCGACACGAAAGCGCTCCACCACTTGCCATCGTCGCAAGCACCTGAGCAGTTGCTGTCGCCGGTGAAGCTCTGGGCGTTATCCGAGTAGGCGCCGGCGATCTTCAGCTTGGCGCCGCCGCCGAGACCCGCCGTTGCGGCAGCTGCGACACCCCAACCGGTCCCGGACGTGCGGTCGGTGATACCGCCCGACACCTGAAGGTCGAGGCCGGCCATATTGCCGGTCAGCGACAGGATCACATCCGGATAGTCGCCGGTTGCGTTCTTCATTCCGTCGTAACGGTCGCGCGGATCTTCGAGGCCGAGCATGATGCCCCAGGTGCCCATCAGGTAGGACAACCGGACCTGGTCGGTCTTCTTGTCCGAGCGGACGGAACCGTCGTAGGTGAAGCCGCCGCCGACGTCGAAGGTCGACTGGGTGTAGCCGAACATGATCGGTCCGATCGACCCGTAGTAGGAGTCGGCGTAGGCGTTCTTGGTGCCCGGACCGGTCACGCCGTGCATGTCGTCGTTGTTCGACGCCACACGAATGTCGACGAACGTCACGATCGGACCGAGATCGCTCATCGACTTGCCGGTGAAGTTCACGCCGGCTTCGGACTTGAACTCCCAGTTCGACGCATAGCCGTCCCTGGCATAGGCAACCGGTCGGTCTGGCAGCGGCCGTCCTGCGTCACTCGCAACGTGCGGATGGCTATACGGCGTTGGTGACATCCGCAGTCTGACGGTCACCTCCTGTCCGTAGATGTTACCGACAACCTTGTCTTCGTGGTACCAGACATCCAACTGGGCGTAGCCGCCGATCTTCAGGCAGGTGTCGGTCCCGGGGATGTAGTAGTAGCCGGTCCCGAAGGCGTCGCAGACTTTCACGTAGTCGATGGGTTCGACAGCGAGAGCGAGGTCTGCCGCCTGGGCGCCGCTGGTCACCGCAAAAGCGGCTGCGGTGCCAAGGAAGAGGGTCTTCAATGTCATATCCTGACCTCCAAAGCTTGTTCCAGGGGCAGGTTCGTTCTTCTCGTGCTCCCGAACCCTTAGAACCCCGGTCCGGTGTATCTGAGCCTCTGCGAAGTCTTTCCCAATCCCCGCTGAGCCATCCTGGACGACCTTGCCCCAAGGCGACCGCCAGAACAACACGAACCGCACAACCCCGCGATCCGTGAGTCGCACCATATCGACGGTGCCGGTGCTTGCAACGCCAAAAGCCGCGCCACAGCCCTTCCGCCGCGGTTTTCCGGGGGCATGTTGCAGAATTGGCACGATCGGCCGGGGTGCCGTAACCTTTTGGTGATAAATAGCGCCGGTCAGCGGAGTTCCGGCGGTGCCGACGGCGGTTTCCGACGCTCGGCAATGGAGCGCCGCGGACCCGCGCCGACTCGTGTGGCGCCGTCCCAGAGCCGACGTGGTGGCGCCAGGCGTGCGATCCTCGCTTGATCAGGCCGGGCGGGACCGTTATCTCGGACGGACCGGAGAGGTGGCCGAGTGGTCGAAGGCGCTCGCCTGCTAAGCGAGTATACGGATGAAACCGTATCGTGGGTTCGAATCCCATCCTCTCCGCCATTTCATGGCTCGCTGCCACAAGACAGTCCCAAGCTGGTCGCCTCGAAGAGGCAACTATCGACGGTGTGCTTTTTCCAGAAAGAAGGCATAGCCCCGCGCACTGTTCGCGGATTCAAACCAGCCGTCGGGGAACAGATCGGGCCGAGTACCAACCACCTCGAGGATACGGCTGGCAATCTCCGGGTCGAAGGCGCTGAACTCCAGCCAGGTGACAATGCCGCTGACGTGGCTGAGCGGGTCCTTGCGCGTTAGCGGCCGGGACTTCTTCGACGTCAGATCATGCATGACCTGGTCGTCATGCAGAGTGTGCGTGAGAAACGTCTTGACGATCGCCGCGACCAGGCTCTCCGGTACGTCAAAGCCGGCAGCATAGGCCCGATAGACGAACGGGGCGGTTTGCGAAGCTTTCCAGAGCGGCTCGGAATACCCCTTCTGGCTGTTTCCGCCCCCCCGATCGGAAAAATAGGGCAGGTATTTCCACGACACCGTTCCATCCGCTTCCCACCGGACGCCCTTCTCGAAGACCTTGATGATATTGTTTATTCGCTGCTTAAGTCGTTCGTCCCCGGTCAACGCGTAAAGGTTGATCAGCACGCTTCCGTATGTGTGGATATGATTGGTCGGCTCCGCTTCGCCGGTCATGGGGCGACGGTACCACTCCCAATCTGTGCCAGGGATGCGGAACCGGTCCTCGTCGAACTCCGCAAGCGCAATCTTGGCCGCCTCGACGAAACGATCGGCATCAGCGCGATAGTCGGCCAGGGCCGGATCATCGTGAACGATGACCGCGAACTTGGTGGCCGGGTACGTGATACGCGACGCGTGGGTGATGTGCGCGAGCCAGACGCCGGTGACCAGGGGGGCGGTCCACGACCAGTAGCTGCGGTATTCACCCCACGCTTTCATGATGCGGCCGTGATAGCCGTCGACGTAACCAACCGCATCGTCGCGAAGCGCCAGGACACCGTCGAAATACCTGACGAACAGGTCAAGGAACCGACGGTCGCCGGTCTTCTGGTAGGCGGTAAGCGCGGCTTCGCCGATGTAGCCGCCCTCCCATGGCAAGGTTCCTTGCCGATGGTACCCGCGCTTTCTGGCCGACCGGAGGTTCGATTTCGCATCCTGCGCCAAGTAATCATAGAGAACATTCGGTTGGAAAGACGTGGCAATGAGGCGGCGATAGGCGGTCTTGGCATCAACGCCGCTGAGGTCACCGTCGAGAAAGCAGCCGATGTTTTGAATAGATTGCGGCTCGTGCCCTGCCTTGAGCTCGCTCCAGACTGCTTCATAGTTTTCGTAAGCTTGACCGGGCGCAATAACATCCTCGCAGGAGGCGTGCAGCGCGCCGGTATGCACGATAAAAAACAACGTAAACAGGAAGACACGCGGAATAGCCATAGAAAAACCCATGATATACCTCAGTATAGTACCCCAGTAAACGTGCTGCTCTCGGTCAAACTCGGTTTTGCCGTCTTCCGCACCCCGTCGAGCGACGCGGCAAGGGCGCTACAAACGCAAAACGCCGCCGCCGAAAGAAAAAGCTTCGCGGCGGCTGCCAGGTGTATTTTTCCAGCCATCCGGCCTATCGTCGGCCGTGCAGCGACGCCCGATCCTGCCGCTGCGCCCCACCCTTTGCCCTTCTCAACCGACATTCCGGAGCGCTTGAACCGTGACCAATCTCAAAATCCCCGACCTTGCCGGCAAGGCCTTCCTGGTGACCGGCGCATCGACCGGCATCGGCGCCGCCGTCGCCAAGGCGCTGGCCGACCAGGGCGCTTCGGTCGCGGTCCACTATCACGCCAGCGAATCGGAGGCCCGCAAGGTCGCCGACAGCATCGGAAAAAGCGGAGGAACCGCTTTCCTCGTCACCGGTGACGTGACCAAACAGGCGGATTGCGAGGCGATCGTCAAGCGGACCGCCGACCATTTCGGCACGATCGACGGCCTGATCAACAACGCCGGCGGCATGCTCGGCCGCATCCCGATCGACGAATTGGACGAGGCCCACGACCGCAACGTGGTCGACCTCAACTCCCATTCGGTGGTGTGGGTGACCCGGGCGGCGCTGCCGTGGCTCCGCAAACAGCACGGCGTGGTGATCAACACCACCTCGATCGCCGCCCGCAATGGAGGCGGCGGCGGCGCCATCCTCTACGCGGCCGCCAAGGGCTTCGTCTCGACCATCACCAAGGGCCTGGCCAAGGAACTGGTCGGCGACGGCATCCGCGTCAACGCCGTGTCGCCCGGCGTCATCCTCACCCCGTTCCACGAGCGCTACAGCAACGACGAGCAGATGAAGGGGATGGTGGCCCAGATCCCGATGGCGCGGGCCGGCACCGCCGAGGATTGCGTCGGCGCCTATCTCTTCTTCGCCTCGAACGCGCTCTCCGGTTACGTCACCGGCCAGATTCTCGAGGTCAATGGCGGCCAGCTGATGCCTGGCTAACCCGCCGTCCGCGGCGTGACGGCCTTGCCGGTCCCCGCCAATTCGTAGGCCGCCTCGCAGATCGCATAGGTCTTGAGGTTGTCGGCGGCGGCCGTGTGGGCCGCCTCGCCCGACCTGAAGCTGTCCAGCAGGTGCCGGCAGGTGATCAGCACGCTCTCCTGGGCAACGTGCCACGGGTGAGACGTCCACGACAGGAGCGGCGAGCCGATGTGCTCGGTGCGGGTCTCGCCGCGGCTGGTCACCCGCATGTTCAAGCCGGGCTCGACAACGACGGCGCCGTCGGGCCCCTCGATCTCGACCAGGGTCTCGGGGAACGGATCGGGCAGCTTGCGGCTCTCATAGGTGAAATCGACAACCGACACGGCGCCCGAGACGTGCCGGAGCATGACGGTCGCGGTGTCTTCCGCCTTCACCTTGGGATTGCGCCGCTGGGTTTCGGCGTAGACGCGTTCGGCCTCACCCATGAAGACGCGGGCGATGTCGAGGGTGTGGACGCCGAGATCGAGGATGATGAAGCGCTCCTCATCGTAGAAGTAGGGCTGGCCGGCATAGATGTCGTAGCCGGTGCGGAACGAGATTCGCCCCCAGCTCGGCGTCCCGATCGCCCCGGACCGCAGCACCTCGGCGACGCGCTGCAGCGGCGCCTGGAAGCGGAAATTCTCGTGGACGGCGAGGAAGACACCGGCCCGCTCCGCCGCTCGCGTCATGGCGAGCGCATCCACCCAGTTCGGCGCGAACGGCTTCTGGACGATGGTCGCGATTCCGGCCGAAACCGCCTTCTCGACCAGTGCCCGATGGGTATCCATGCGCGTCACGATGTCGAGGAGGTCGATCTGTTCGGCGGCGAGCATCCCCTCGAAATCGCGGTACCAGCGCGGCACGCCGAACTCCTTGGCTGCGGCCTCCGCCTTGGCGGGATCGATGTCGCAGACGGCAACCAGCTCGGCTCCCTCCGCGCCGAGATCCTTCCACGCATGAAGGTGGTTCTGCGAGAAGAAGCCGCATCCCACCAGTGCCACCCGAACCGGGTCAGTCATCCTCATTCCTCCCAAAGAGATCGTTCATCCCGCCTGCCGCAAGGACGCCACACTAAACAGCCATCCGTAATTGTCACGCGGCGAGCTTGACAGCGCGCATACAAGACGGAATAAATATTCCACAAGAGCTGGAATAAAGCTCATACATTCCGCCGGAAACGGTGGAAGAGGGAGGAGAATGTGGAGCCGTCCGCCGAGGCAGGCCGGGAGCAACCGCTTCTCGAGGCCCGCAACATCACCAAATATTTCGGCGCGATCACCGCCCTCGACGGGGTGAATTTCTACCTGTCGCGCGGCGAGGTGCTCGGCGTGGTCGGCGACAACGGCGCCGGCAAGTCGACGCTGATGAAGATCCTCTCCGGGCTCTACGCGCCGAGCGCCGGCGAGATCATCTTCGAGGGCAAGCCGGTCCGCTTTGCCAGTCCGCGCCACGCCCGCGAGGTGGGCATCGAGATGGTCTACCAGGACCTCGCGCTCGCCGGCAACATGGCCATCCACGAGAATATCTATCTCGGCCGTGAGCCGGGCTCGAAGCTGCTCGGGCTGACCGTCGTCGACCAGAAGCGCAGCCGGCAGATGGCGACTGATCACCTCGACAGCCTCAAGATCGAGGTCAAGAGCGTCGATCAGAATGTCGAGGACCTTTCCGGGGGGCAGCAGCAGGCGGTCGCCATCGCCCGCGCCACGGCGTTCCATGCCCGCGTCGTCATCATGGACGAGCCGACGGCGGCGCTTGCCGTCGCGGAGGTCGGCAAGGTGCTCGACCTGATCAGGGGGCTCAAGGACCGTGGCGTCGGCGTCATCCTCATCAGCCATCGCATGGACGACATCTTCTATGTCTGCGACCGGGTGATGGCCCTCTTCCACGGCCGCAACTTCGCCGACGCGCAGCTCAAGGAAACCACTCGCAACGAGGTGATCGGCTGGGTGATGGGAACCAAGGGCCACACCGAAGTGCTTGCGCATGACCAAGTTCGCTGAGGCCACCGTCGAGAAAGGAGGCGGTATCGGCCGCTTCGTCGAGCGCTACGGCATCATCGGCGTCGTCATCGCGATGATGGTGCTGCTCTATGCCCTGCAACCGGAATATTTCCTGACGCTGCACAACCTGACCAACATCCTCAAGCAGATCGCTATGAACGCGCTTCTGGCGATCGGCATGCTCATGGTGATCCTCACCGCCGGCATCGACCTTTCAGTCGGCTCGGTCCTGGCGCTGGCGATGATGTCGCTGGCGATCCTCGACAAGGCCGGCTGGCCCTGGGAAATCGTCATCCTCGTCGGCCCGCTGGTCGGGCTGGCCTGCGGGCTCGTGAACGGCTTCGGCCTGACCATGCTCAGGCTACCCCACCCCTTCATCATGACACTCGGCACGCTCAATGCGTTCCGCGGGCTCACCAATCTGATATCCGGGGCCCGCCCCTTATCTGGCCTGTCGGAACCAATCCGCTTTCTCGGTTCGGCGCAGATCCCGATCCCCGGGCTGGGCCCCTTCGGCGCCATTCCGGTGAGCGCGATCGTCCTGCTCGTCGTCTATGGCGGGGTCGCCTGGTTCCTGCGGAAGACGGCGGTCGGCCGGCACGTCTACGCCGTCGGCGGCAACCCCCAGGCGGCGCGGGTCAGCGGGATCGGCGTCGACCGCGTCCTGCTCATGGTCTACGCGATGTCCGGCTTCTTCGCCGGATTGTCGGCGCTGCTTCTCGCCGGACGCACCAATTCCGGTTTTCCCAATGCCGGACTCGGCGCTGAACTCGACGCAATCGCCGCGGTGATCATCGGCGGCGCCAGCTTCTTCGGCGGCCGCGGCACCGTGCTTGGTGTCTTTGCCGGCGTGCTGATCATGGGACTGCTGCGCAACGGCCTGAATCTGATGAATGTCAGCGTGTTCTGGCAGCAGTTGCTGATAGGACTGATCATCATTCTGGCCGTCTATGTCGACGTTCTCAGACGCCGCGCGGCGGTCAGGACCTGAAAGCCGGGCCGGCGCTCCTTCTCCAGCGTCGCCCCGGAGACAACCAAACGGGAGAAGACAACCCGACGGAGGAAAGCGAAATGAACAAAACTGTTCTGGGACTTGCCAGTGGCCTCGTCCTGATGGCCGCGTCGGCCGCGCATGCGGAGACCGTGCTGGTCGACATGAAGGGCCCGGGTTCGGGCAATCCGTTCTGGGCGGCGGTGGAGGCCGGCGCCAAGGAGGAGGCAAAGAAGCTCGGCGTCGACATCATCGTCCTCGCTCCGCCGCAGGAAAGCGATATCCAGTCGCAGATTTCCCAGATCGAGGATCAACTCGCCAAGAATATCGACGCCATGGCGCTGGCGCCGACCGATCCGAACGCGCTTGCTCCGGTGGTCGACCAGGCGATCAAGCAGGGCGTCGGCGTGGTGTTCATCGACACCAAGGGCATCAATGACGGCGTTACCTTCATCGGTACCAACAACGAGGTCGGTGCCGCGCTTGCCGCCGACTATATCTGCAAGAATATCCCCAAGGGCAGCGAAGTCGCCATCCTGCAGGGCATCATCACCCAGTCGACCGGCAAGGCGCGGGCCGACGGCTCGAAGAAGGGCATGACGGACTGCGGGCTCAACATCGTGGCCGAGCAGCCGGCCGATTGGGACACCGCCAAGGCGCAGTCGGTGATGGAGAACATCCTGACCGGCCATCCGAACCTCAAGGCGGTGTTCGCCTCCAACGACAACATGGCACTCGGCGCGGTGCAGGCGATCAAGTCGGCCGGCCTGTCGGGCAAGATCATGGTCGTCGGCTTCGACGCCAACCCCAACGCCGCCGCGGCGATCCTCGCCGGCGACATGGCCGCTTCCGTCGCCCAGGACCCGAAGCACATGGGAGAGCTCGGCGTCGAGAACGCGCTGAAGGTGAAGCACGGCGAGAAGATCCCGGCGGTCATCGACACCGGCACGGTGCTCGTCACCAAGGACAATGCGGCCGACTACAAATAAGCCGCCGCTCCCTCTCCTCCCTCAGCCCGGAGCTGGCGCTCCGGGCTTTTTTTGACATGAGGCCACGGTCGCCTACGACATCGTCTACCCCCCCCGCGCCCTGCGGCGCGAGAAGGTCCGCGCCTTTCGCGACTGGCTGCTCGCCGAAGCCGCCTGCGAGCGGTAGCCGCGGCCTAACGGCGCGCCGGCCCCGGACGCTCGCTGGGTGTCACCTGGAACGTGCGCGGACGGCCGAGGCGGAGCACATCCACCTCAACGGCCCGGCCGATCCGCTCGGCCGACAGCAGGCGGATCAGATCGTCGACGCCGGAGACCGGCACGCGGTCGAGCGCGACGATCAGGTCATGGCGGAGGAGACCACCCGTTGCGGCGGGATCCGTTGGGGTCGACTGAACTCAGCATCGCCGCCGAGGCATTGGCGATCCCGGCGGCGAGCGCATGGCGGCGCGGCACCGGCGCGGTTTCCGCAGTAACGCCGACGAAGGCGCGGCGCACTCGTCCGTGGCGGATCAGCTCGGCGAGCACGAAGCGCGCCGTGTTGCTGGCGACCGCGAAGCAGATGCCTTGCGCATAAGGGATGATCGCCGTGTTGACCCCGACCACCTCGCCGCGCGACGAACAGCGGGCCGCCGGAATTGCCGGGGTTGAGCGCCGCATCGGTCTGGATCACGTCCTCGATCATCCGGCCGGTGCTCGCGCGGATGGAGCGACCGAGCGTCGATACCACGCCGGCCGTGACCGTCGAATTCGAAGCCGAGCGGGTTGCCGATCGCAACCACCAGCTGCCCCCGCCGGAGGCGCTTCGAATCGCCGACGACCGCTGTCGGGAGATCGCGCGCCGCATTGGCACGGATCAGCGCCAGGTCGGTGTCCGGATCCTCGCCGATCAACTGGGCGTTGGTCGTCCGCCCCTCCAAATCGGCAAGGCTGATCTCATGCGAGCCGTTGACAACATGGCTGTTGGTCAGGATCAGCCCGTCGGAGGAGATGATGAAGCCGGAGCCGATGCCGCCGCCCCGCCCCGATTTGCGGCGGGTATCGACGCGCACCACGGCGGGTCCGACCTGATCGGCAACGCGAATCACAGCCGACGAGTAGGCGTCAAGCGGCTCACCATCGTCGCCGCCGCCGGCGTCGTTGCCCTGCGGCTCACGACCGGCGTCCTCGTCGAACACATAGGCCAGAGGGAAATCGAGCACGGTGTTTCGTTCCTTTCGATGGGCTTTCTATGTAGGAACGTCGGCCGGGGCGCGGAAGCCTCGCCTCGGCGCACCGTGCCAGCCCGCGCCCAATCCGCCCAGGGCCGCAAGATCGGCCTTGAATTTGCCATCGATATCAGGCTGTTTTGGCGGACTGAGCGAGACATCACTGCCTTCAGGGGGGACGAGGTTTTGCCGACGGGCAACCGGAAAGCCGTAAGCACAGCATCCCGGCGGCCGGCTGACTGCGTTCCGACCGCCGCCACCTCCGGCGGTTCGCCCGCTCGCTTCAGTTCGATCTGCAGTCACGTCTGCCGCACCGCTCTCCTCATGGTCGCGCTCTCTCTCGCGGGAGCGGTGACTCACGGTTTCGCCGAAGACGTGCCCACCCCGCGAATCTCGCCTCTGAAGCTCCAGGCCGAAGGTGTTGCAGACCCCGCCAACGATCCGACCGGCAGCGGGGACTACGCCGAACCGGGCCCGGACGATCCGGTCGACACGGCGCTCATCCCTCCCTCGACGGCGGACGACCAGCAGCCGCTGGAGTTCCTGCCGAGCGACCGGAACCAGGCTGACTTTCCCGCCACCGACCAGCTCAACGCGCCCCTCGACCTCACGCCCAAGCAGAATGCCGACGGACCGATCAACCTCGGCGCGGTGGCCGGCGCGGTCCAGCCGTTCAGCGAGCCGGCGAGCGCCAATTCAGGCGTGCTCGGCACCTTCACGCTCGATGCCCGGATGACCGACGACGGCCCGCCAATTCCGTCAGGCGTCGTGTGGCGCGTTTTCGGCAGCCAGCCGACACCGGACGGCAAGCTGCCGCTGGTCGGACAGGCGGAAGGCGGCTCGGTGACGCTGCGGCTGCGGCCCGGTGACTACATGGTCAACGCCGCCTACGGCCGCGCCGGGCTCAGCAAGAAGGTGACGGTCACGCAAACCGCCGCGAGCGAGACGATGGTCCTCAATGCTGGCGGCATGCGGCTCACCGCACTCGTCGGCGACGACCAGCCGCTGCCGCCCGCCGACGTGCACTTCGACATCTATGCGTCCGACGAATCGGGCCCCGGCGAGCGCGTGCTCATTCTCGGCGACGCTCCGGTCTCCGAGGTGATCAGCCTCAACGCCGGCATCTATCATGTGGTCTGCCACTACGGAGAGGCCAACGCCGTGGTGCGGGCCGATATCCGGGTTCAGCCTGGCAAGCTCACCGAGGCGGCCCTCTACCAGAAGGCGGCGCGGATGACGCTGAAGCTGGTCGAGGAGCATGGCGGCGAGGCGCTCGCCAACACAGCCTGGACGGTTGTGACGCCGGCCGGCGAGAGCGTTGTCGAAAGCGTCGGCGCCTTCCCGTCGGTGGTGCTCGCCGCCGGCGACTACACGGCCATCGCCAAGCACGGCGACCAAACCTTCGAACGGAAGTTCACCGTCGAAGCCGGGCTCAACCGCGACGTCGAAGTCCTGATCCGCTAGGCCACCGTCGGCCGCTCAGGCAGCCGCCTTTGGAATCCTGCGGCGATCCGGCGGTGTCGCCTCGTCGGCGAGAGCCGCGACGGCCGCGTCGAGCGACAGCGCCTTCTGCTCCTTCTCGCCGAGACGGCGGATGTTGACGGTGCCCTCCTCGGCCTCGCGCTTGCCGCAGACGAGGATCACCGGCACCTTGGCGAGGGAGTGCTCGCGGACCTTGTAGTTGATCTTCTCGTTGCGCAGGTCGGCCTCGGCGCGCAGGCCCGCCGCTTCGAGCTGGCGGCAACGCCTCGCGCATAGTCGTCGGCGTCGGAGGTGATGGTGGCGACCACCACCTGCACCGGCGCCAGCCACAGCGGCAGGTGGCCGGCATAGTTCTCGATCAGGATGCCGAGGAAGCGCTCCATCGAGCCGCAGATGGCGCGGTGGATCATCACCGGCGTCTTCTTCTGCGCCGTCGTCGTCGACATAGAAGGCGCCGAAGCGCTCCGGCAGGTTGAAGTCGACCTGGGTGGTGCCGCACTGCCAGTCGCGGCCGATGGCGTCGCGCAGCACATATTCGAACTTCGGCCCGTAGAAGGCGCCCTCGCCCGGGTTGATGCCGGTCTTGATGCGGCCGCCGGAGCGCTCGGCGATCTCGCTCGAGCACGTCGTTCATGATCGCCTCGGCGCGGTCCCACGTCGCGTCGGAGCCGACGCGCTTGTCCGGCCGGGTGGAGAGCTTGACCACGACCTCGTCGAAGCCGAAATCGTCGTAGGTCGACAGGATCAGGTCGTTGATCTTGAGGCACTCCGCCGCGATCTGCGTCCTCGGTGCAGAAGATATGCGCGTCGTCCTGGGTGAAGCCGCGCACGCGCATCAGCCCGTGCAGCGCGCCGGACGGCTCGTAGCGGTGGACGGCGCCGAACTCGGCCATGCCGGAGCGGCAGGTCGCGATAGCACTTCAGCCCGTGCTTGAAGATCTGGACGTGGCCCGGGCAGTTCATCGGCTTGATGCGCGAAGACGCGCTTGTCCTCGGTCTCCTCGTCGGCCGGCTCGGCCATGAACATGTTCTCGCGGAACCAGTCCCAGTGGCCGGAGGTCTCCCACAGCGACTTGTCGAGCACCTGCGGGGCGTTGACCTCGTCATAGCCGCCCTTCGAGCCGGCGGCGCATGTAGGCTGATGAGCTCCTGGAAGATCGTCCAGCCCTTGGGGTGCCAGAAGACGACGCCCGGCCCCTCCTCCTGGAAGTGGAACAGGTCCATCTCGCGGCCGAGCCGGCGGTGGTCGCGCTTCTCGGCCTCCTCCAGCATGTGGAGATAGGCGTCGAGCTCGGCCTTGTTGTGCCCAGGCCGTGCCGTAGATGCGGGTCAGCATCGGGTTGTTGGAGTCGCCGCGCCAGTAGGCGCCGGCCACCTTCATCAGCTTGAAGGCGTCGCCGACCTGGCCGGTGGAGGCCATGTGCGGGCCGCGGCAGAGGTCGAACCAGTCGCCCTGGCGATAGATCTTGACGTCCTCGCCTTCCGGGATCGCGTCGACCAGCTCGACCTTGTAGTGCTCGCCCTTGTCGCGGAAGACCTGTTTCGCCTTGTCGCGCGACCACACCTCCTTGGTGAAGGGTTCGTTCCGCGCGGATGATCTCGCGCATCTTCTTCTCGATCGCCGGCAGGTCCTCCGGGGTGAAGGGCTCGTTGCGGGCGAAGTCGTAGTAGAAGCCGTTCTCGATCACCGGGCCGATGGTGACCTGGGTGCCGGGATAGAGTCTCCTGCACCGCCTCGGCCATCACATGGGCGGCGTCGTGGCGGATCATCTCGAGCGCACGCGGATCGTCGCGGGTGACGATCTCGATGCGCGCCGTCCGCCTCGATCGGGTCGGCAAGGTCGGCGCAACTCGCCGTCGAGCGCCAAGGCCACCGCCTTCTTGGCGAGCGACTTGGAGATGCCTTCGGCGATCTCCCGGCCTGTGATGCCGGGGGCAAAATCGCGAACGGAATCGTCGGGGAAGGTAAGGTGGATCATCGCTTTTCTCCTGCTCACTCCCGCGTACGAGCACGGGTAAGCTGTTGGTGCGGCATGGACACGGGCCGCGACGGCAGCTAGGTGGAGCAACGGGGCGGTTCAGTCAAGACCCCGGGTCTTTCCCGGCCGAACGTTCTTGCCAGGCCCGCGCCAAGTTCAGCTACCATCGAGCGCAGTCATCGACCTGGCGTCGGCGAACAACGGTCCGGGGAGGACGATTTCATGCAGGACAAGCCAGTCGACCAGGAGCACTGGTCGCGTGTCGCGCGCGAATGGATCACGTGGGCGCGCACGCCCAATCACGACGCCTTCTGGGCGTATCGCAGTGCGCTGGCCGATTTCATCGGCCGTCGCAGCGGCGAGGCGCTCGACGTCGGCTGCGGCGAGGGCCGCCTCTCGCGCGAACTGAAGGAGCTTGGTTACCGTGTCACTGCCTGCGACCCCGTGGCGGAACTGGTCGAAGCAGCCAAGGAGGCGGACTCGGCGCACGAATACGCCGTCGCGAGCGGTACGGACCTCCCCTTCGAAAGCCGCCGCTTCGCCCTCGTCGTCGCCTACAACGTGCTGATGGACGTTGAAGACCTTCCCAGCGTGGTCAGGGAAATTCGCCGCGTGATGCAACCGGCCGGCACGCTGGTGGTGTCGATCGTCCATCCGCTCGCCGATTACGCACGCTCCGCGGACCCCGGTCCCGACGCCGATTTCACATTCAAGGGCACCTATTTCGGCCGGCAGCGATTCGAGGGCACGGAGGAACGGAACGGCATCACGATGCACTTCGCCGGATGGTCGCAGCCGCTCGAAGCCTACGCGGCGGCCCTGGAGGCGGCGGGCCTCGCAATCACATCGCTCCGCGAACCTGCTCCCACCCTCGACGAGAACACAACACACCTGGAGAAATGGTGCCGGTTTCCGCTCTTTCTCTGGCTGAAAGCCCGACCGGTTCAGTTTCCATAGCCCCAGTCGCTTGCCCGAAAGGCGTACTGACAGATATTGAAATCTGTCAGTACATATGCGATATACGACGTCTCGAACACCAGGAGGACGTCATGATGACCACCCGCACTCTCGGAAAGAACGGTCCGGAAGTCGGCGCGCTCGGCCTCGGATGCATGGGCATGTCCGCGCTCTACGGTCCGGCCGACCGCAACGAAAGCATCGCCACCATCCACGCCGCTCTCGACGCGGGCATGACGCTTCTCGATACCGGCGACTACTACGCCATGGGCCATAACGAGTTGCTCATCGCCGAAGCGCTGAAGGGCCGGCGATCGCGACAAGGCCGTGATCAGCGTCAAATACGGCGCGCAGCGGGGACCGGACGGCAGCTGGATCGGCATGGACACCAGCCCGGCGGCGACCAGGAACTTCCTCAGCTACACGCTGGTCCGCCTCGACACCGACCACGTCGACATCTACCGCCCCGGACGCCTCGACCCGGCCGTCCCGATCGAGGAGACCGTCGGCGCCATCGCCGACCTGATCAAGGCAGGCTATGTGCGCCACATCGGCCTTTCGGAGGTTGGCGCCGAGACGCTGCGACGCGCGCATGCGGTCCATCCGATCGCCGACCTGCAGATCGAGTATTCGCTGATCTCGCGCGGCATCGAGGACGAGATCTTGCCCGTCTGCCGCGAGCTCGGCATCGGCATCACCGCCTATGGGTGCTGTCACGCGGCCTGATCAGCGGCCACTGGTCGAAGGAGCGAAGCAAAACCCCCGGCGACTTCCGACGCCATTCGCCCCGCTTCAGCGACGCGAACCTCGACCACAACCTGGCGCTGGTCGAAGCGCTCCGCGCCGTTGCCGCCGCGAAAGGCGTGACTGTCGCCCAGATCGCGATTGCCTGGGTGCTGTCGCGCGGCTCTGATATCGTGCCGCTGGTCGGTGCGCGTCGTCGCGACCGGCTGACCGAAGCCCTGGGGGCGCTCGAGCTTGACCTTGGCGCTGACGATCTGGCCGAGATCGAACGCGCCGTTCCGCCCGGCTCCGCCGCCGGCACCCGCTATGCGGCTGCCCAGATGGCCATGCTCGACAGCGAGAGGAGCGGTACAAGTCCGGGATGATCGAAACCGCCCTCACCCCGGACCGCATTCTCGACGCCGCCGAGGATGTGCTCACGCGCTACGGCCCGGCCAAGACCAATGTGGTCGATGTCGCCCGGGCGCTTGGCGTCAGCCACGGCAGCGTCTACCGCCACTTCGCCAGCAAGGCGGCGTTGCGCGACGCGGTGACCGAGCGCTGGCTCGACCGCGTGACGAATCCGCTGAAGAAGATCGTCGCCGAGGACGCCCCGGCGGCGAGCCGGCTCAGGCGCTGGTTCGATACGCTGATCGCAATCAAGCGCCGGAAGGCAAAGGCCGAACCGGAGCTCTTCGCCACCTACCACGCGCTCGTCTCCGAATCGCGCGACGTGGTGCATGCCCATGTCGAGGAGCTCACCGGCGAGGTCAGCGCGATCGTCGCCGACGGGATCAGGCGCGGCGAGTTCGCCGCCGTCGATCCCGCCGCAACCGGCAAGGCGATCTTCTACGCCACCGCGCGCTTCCACGATCCGTCCTATGCGGCGGAGTGGAACGAGCCGGAACTCGACGCGGTTTTCGACGACATGTGGGCGCTGATCATCCGCGGTCTGACGGCTACAACGGCGGCACCGATGGAACGGGCACCGAACCGGGCCTGAAGCATTCTCGCGCCAGACCCGGATTGTCGCGGCGGCGGGTTGTTACAAGTTCTTCTTCGTCTACAGTCCCTCCACCTGAAAAGACGGTCCGGACCGCCATGTTCTCACTCCCCTTCCTGCCGCAGCGCGCATTCTCTTCCCTGACTGATCGCGAAGTGCTTGCCCTCGCCGTCCAGAACGAGGAGGAGGACGGCCGCATCTACCGGGAGTTCGCGCATCGCCTGAGGCCCGATTATCCCGCCTCCGCCGAGGTGTTCGACGAGATGGCCGAGGAGGAGAACGGCCACCGCCAGCAGCTGCTCGAACTCTTCCAGGAGCGCTTCGGCGACCACCTCCCCCTCATCCGCCGCGATGACGTGCGCGGCTTCATGCGCCGCAAGCCGGTGTGGATGTCGGAGCGCTTCGACATCGACGCCATGCGGCACCGGGCCGAGTCGATGGAGGAGGAGGCCGCCAACTTCTACCGGAAGGCGGCGAGCCGTACCGCCGATCCGGCGGTGCGCAAGCTTCTCGGCGACCTCGCCGACGTCGAGGACAGCCATGAGGCACTCGCCCGGCGACTGACCGCCGGAATTCCCGAGAGCGACCGCCAGTCGGAGCGGGAGACGGCCCGCCGTCGGTTCGTGCTGCAGATCGTCCAGCCGAGCCTCGTCGGCCTGATGGACGGCTCGGTCTCGACGCTTGCGCCGGTCTTCGCCGCCGCCTTCGCCACCCAGAGCAGCTGGGAGACCTTTCTGGTCGGCATGGCCGCTTCGATCGGCGCCGGCATCTCCATGGGCTTCGCCGAGGCGCTCTCCGACGACGGCACGTTGACCGGCCGCGGCCATCCGTGGCTGCGCGGCCTCGTCACCGGGCTGATGACCACGGTCGGCGGCATCGGCCACACCCTGCCCTACCTCATCCCCGATTTCCGCATCGCGACCGGACTCGCGATCGTCATCGTGCTCATCGAGCTGTGGGCAATCGCCTGGGTCCGCGCCCGCTACATGGAGACGCCCTTCCTGCGCGCCGCCTTCCAGGTGGTGGTCGGCGGTCTGCTCGTCTTTGCCACCGGCATCCTGATCGGCAGCGCCTGACGGACCTCCAGGCTCAGAGATCAAGCCGGGTCTTAGGGTCGATGTGCTTGCCCGTCCAGTGGCCGTAGCGCCAGGGCAGATACCAGCGGGCGCCGTCCGGCAGGCTGTCCGGCACCGGGTCGAAGCCCGAGGCGCCGAACGGACCGCAGCGCTGGATGCGCGACAGCCCGATCCAGAAGCCGCGCCACAGACCGTATGTCCGGATCGCCTCCTCGGTGTACTCCGAGCAGGTGGGCAGGTAGCGGCACTCGCGGCCGATCAGCGGCGACAGGAAGAGCCGGTAGAGCAGGATAAGGCCGACGCCGATCAGCCGCGGCACCCGCCGCAGAAGGGTCAGAAAAGCGTTCACCCGTCGGTCGCGCCTTTCGCGGGAACGATCGCCACGGCGCCCGCGTTACTGACGGCACCGATCCAGCGTGGAGATCGTATCATGGTCCGTTTCACCCAGCGTTATCTGGAATATCGCCGCCTCGGTTTCAATCGAGCGGATGCCATCCGCTTTGCCATGATGCTGGTGAGGATCCGTCCCGCCCGAGCCGCTACCGGCGGTAATCGCGCTTCAACTCGGCCTCACATTCGTCTCACGCAGAGATGACCCCCGCTGCGATCGCCGGACGCTAGTCTGCCCGCTCCGTTTCCACAGGAGAGCACCGCGACCATGCCTGTCTCGCTGATCGCCCGTCTTGCCGCCGCCGTTCTGGCGGTCGTCTTTGCCGGACATGCCTTTGCCTTCGATGCTAACTCGCCGGCTCCCATCAATCTCGATGCGACCGGGCTCGCGCTGAAGGGCTACGACCCGGTCGCCTATTTCGCTGGCGGCGCGCCGACGCCCGGCAGCGCCGACATGACCGCCGAGCATGACGGCGCCACCTACCGCTTCGCCACTGCGGAGAACCGGGACGCCTTCAAGGCCGACCCGGCCGGTTACCTGCCCGCCTATGGCGGCTTCTGCGCGATGGCGATGTCCCTCGGCTACAAGGTCGATATCGACCCCAATGCCTGGAAGATCGTCGACGACAAGCTCTACGTCCAGGCCAACGAACGGGCGACCTGGGTGTGGGAAAAGGACATCCCGGGCAACATCAGCAAGGCGGATGCCTTCTGGCCGGACGTCAAGGACAAGCCGCCGGCCGCCCTGCAATAGCGGCATGGAGCGGCCGAACCGCGGCTAGTCGGTTGCCATCGGGGGCGCGAAGACCTCTTTGGTCGCCGGCTCGATGAAACTGTTTGGTGGCGGCGCCACCTTCAGCTTCCGGTGTCCGGTCACCCCAAGGGGATCGGTTTCGACCAGAAGCGGTCCGCGCTTGACGGAATCGGTCAGCGGGCCGCTGGTGGTCTGGCGGGAGAGGCGATCGAAGAACGCGTTCCAGTCCTGCTTCACCTGCGGGACGGGACCGACGGTGAGGCTGTTCGGCTGGGCGGCCGCAAGAGCGACCGACGCGGCAAGAAGGGAAATGGCGAGACACGACCGCGCGAACATCATCAGCCTCTTGGAGGGGCGGGACCGGGGTCAGCCGGCCGTGGCCGCCGCGGCTTCCTGCCGCTTCGCCTCGATCTGATCAAGGGCATCGACCACCGCGTCGAAGGTGAGCATCGTCGACGGGTGGCGGGCCTTGTAGTCGCGAACCGGCTCGAGGAAGCGGAGATCGGCAAAGCGGCCCTCCGGCGGCGGTCCGTTCTCCTTCAGCATCTTGAGCATCGTCTCGCGCACCTGACGGAGCTCGCCGGCGCTGGCGCCGACCACGTTTCGTGCCATGATCGACGACGACGCCTGGCCGAGAGCGCAGGCCTTAACCTCATGGGCGAAATCCGACACCACGTCCCCGTCCATCTTGAGGTCGATGGTCACCGTCGAGCCGCAAAGCCGCGAGTGGGCCGTGGCGGTGGCGTCCGGCGATTCAAGGTGGCCGATCCGCGGAATCGAGCCGGCGAACTGAAGGATCTGCTTGTTGTAGATATCGTCGAGCATCGACCCGGAATATAAGCGTCCCGATATCCTCGCGCCACAATGCGGTGGTCGGATTTGCTCCGGAGGCGGTTCAATGCAGCAAGCGGCCCCCTTCGCAATGCGGCAAACGGTGGCTATATACGCGGCTGACGCCAAGCGCGCCGGGAATGCGGAGCGAACGGAATGGATGCCTTGTTGAAGAAGCCGGCGGAAGCCATCGAAGCGCCCTCGGACGCCGTCGAGGCGGCCGAGCCGCGAAGCAGCGGAAGCGGCGGTGCGCACCCTGATCGCCTGGGCCGGCGACGATCCCGACCGCGACGGCCTGCGCGACACGCCGCGCGCGTCGCGAGCGCCTACGAGGAGTTCTCGCCGGCTACGGCCAGGATCCGGCCGACGTGCTCGACCGCACCTTCGAGGACCTCGGCAGCTACGACGACATCGTCGTGGTGCGCGACATCCCCTTCTATTCCCATTGCGAGCACCACATGGTGCCGTTCGTCGGCAAGGCCCACGTCGCCTACTACCCGAACGAGCGCGTCGTCGGCCTGTCGAAGCTCGCGCGCGTCGTGGATGTCTTCGCCCGCCGCCTGCAGACCCAGGAGCGGCTGACCGGCCAGGTGGTCGCCGCCATCGACGAGGCGCTGAAGCCGCGCGGCATCGCGGTGATGATCGAGGCCGAGCATCAGTGCATGACCTTGCGCGGCGCGCAGAAGCACGGCGCTTCGACCGTCACCACCCAGTTCACCGGCATCTTCCGCGACGATCCAGCCGAGCAGCAGCGTTTCATCACACTGGTGAAGGGCGGACGCAGCGACTAGCTGCGACCTCGGCGGCCGGCGCCGGAGTTCCCCGTTCCTCCTCGGCACCCGGTGCAAAGGGCAACCCCATGCCATTATCCCCTGCCCGCTTCGCCCCGCGCGGCGACCTCGAGGCAATCGAGACCGGCTCGGCGCTTGCGCCGAAATTCGACGCCGACGGGCTTATCGTGGCGATCGCCACCGATGCCAACGACGGCGAGGTGTTGATGGTCGCCCACATGAACGCCGAGGCGCTTGCCCGCACCATCGAGACCGGCGAGGCGTGGTTCTGGAGCAGGAGCCGAAAGAAGCTGTGGAAAAAGGGCGAGGAGAGCGGCAACCGGCTGTCGGTCTCCGAGATCCGGGTCGATTGCGACCAGGACGCGATCCTGCTGAAGGTCAAGGTGGCCGGCGACGGTGTCGCCTGCCACCAGGGCTACCGCTCCTGCTTCTATCGCCGCGTGCCGGTTGGTGAGTCGCCGACACCGGACCTCGCCCTCGGTTTCGACCGCGCGATGAAGCGGATCAAGCCAGCCGAATAGCCGGCGCCCGGATCAGGCCGTCGCGATATAGGCCCGCATTTCCTCGGCTTCGCGCTCGACCTGCTCAATTCGCGCCTTCACGACGTCCCCGATCGAGATGATGCCGACCAGCTGCCTGTCCTCGATGACGGGCAGATGCCGGAACCGGCCGCGGGTCATCCGGGTCATCACCTCATCGATGGTTTCGCGCTCGCGGCAGGTGACCACGTCGCGGGTCATGATGCTCGCAACCTTGTCGGTGAGGATTTCCGGCCCCCGCTGGCCGATCGCCCGCACCACGTCGCGCTCCGACAGGATGCCATCGACATGGCCGCCGGCCCCGGTCACCACCAAGGCACCGATCTTCTTCGCCCCCAACACAGCCACCGCCTCCGAGACCGGCATGTCGGCGGGGATGGTCGCGACGCTCCGCCCTTTCAGGCCCAGAATCGTAGAAACAATCATCAGGTCGCCCTCCTCGGGTCTGTCCGACGACCGATGATCAACCGCGGCCGTCGGGGACAACAAAGCCCCTACCCCCGTGGATAGTGATGAACGATGCGACCTTGCGAACGCCTTGGCAAGTTGCAGTGCAGCAACACGCGCGGCAGCCCGCTCAGGGACGGTGGGTGGGAACCGGATCGAGGACGGAGAACAGAAGCAGCCCGGTGACGAACCCGCCGATATGCGCCTCCCAGGCGATCGCGCCGAATGCGAGCCCCGTGGCGCCGCCGAACAGGCCGAACAGGATATTCAGCCCGAACCACACGACCAGGAAGGTCATGACGCGCCCATCCCGGATCGTCACCGCCAGCGGCGGGACGGGGCGCCGGTAGGCGGCGCGCGGGTCGCGGTGCTGGAAGCCGACGAACGGCCCGCCGGACGCAAAGACGAAGCGGGCGGCGCCCGCCATGTGTGCCGAGATCGCCGCCGATGCGCCGACCAGCGGCACCGTCGACGACGGATGGATCGCCAGATGAAGGAGCGCCCCGCCGGCCGCGCCGGCCGCCGAATAGATCAAAAAGCGCGTCGTGCCAAAGCGGAACGCCACGGCGCTGCCGAAAGCGGCGAGCCACAGACCGTTGAAGATCAGATGGCTCCAGCCGGCATGGAGAAAGGCGTAGGTGACGAAGCTCCACACCCGCGCCGCTTCGCCGCCGGGCAGCGCAACGCCGAAGACCGTGGGGTCGATCACCCGCGCCGGGATGAAGGCAAACAGAAACAGGACCTCGATGTTGGCGTTCTGGCCGAGCACGTATTCGCGCACCCCCTGAATGCCGGCGAGCAACACCAGCAATGTCAGGACGACGCCTGGCAGGTTGAATGCGGGTTGGTGCTGGGGGACGGAGGGAAAGCGCGGGTCGGTCATGCACCGCGAAGATTAGCGATACCCCCTGACGAGGAAAGGCCATCGCTGCAAAAAAGCGACGCAGCCCATCCCGCCGATGCGATTTGTCGCGTCCCGGAATGGGCCCCGGCCGCGTCGACCGCCCCATCACGAGACGACGCCGGCGCCTGTCCGCACCAGATGGCGGCCGCAGGATCGCACCGCCCACCGGTCAAAGATCGGGCAGGCGTTAACCTTTGGACGGCGGCGACCGAAAAGCTGGGGAGAACCGACCGCCGTCAGGCCGCGATGGCACATCGCGTGCAGCCCCGAGGGCGCGGTCGGAGAAAGGCGCAAGACCTGTCCCGATCCTGGACGCTTTCGGTCGGTCTGGCACGGAAAACGCCGAACCGGCAATCGGGGTGGCAGCTGAATGAAACACGCGACATCGCGCGAACTCTATGACTATTGGGACCGAATTCGGGAGGGCGAGCCTGCACCGAGGCGGAGCGAGATCGAGCCGAGCGACATCCGCCGGATCCTCGCCGACACCTTCATCCTCGAGGTGATCGACCGCGAGCGTTATCAGGTCCGGCTTGCCGGAACGCGGATGTGCGCCCTCTACGGGCGCGAGATCAAAGGCGCCGAGTTCCTCGATTTCTGGTCCGACGACGACCGTCAGGCGATCGCCACCCTTGCGACCGCGGTCTGCGAGGACGCCGCTGGCGCCGTCGTCAGCGCCAGCCTGTCGTCGACCCGCGAACGGCCGGTATCATGCGAGTTCCTTCTGCTGCCCCTCCGCCACGGCGGGCCGACCTACGATCGCATTCTCGGCAGTTGCGCGGCCCTCGAGCGCCCCTTCTGGTTCGGCAGCGAACCGATTGTCCGGCAGCGCATATCCAGCCTCCGCCTGATCTGGCCGGACGACAAACCACGCTTCATGCGACCGTTTACCGAGCGACGGCAGCCGGCATTGCCTGTGCCGATCCGGCCCGGCCTGAAACGGCGCGGTCACCTGTTCGTTGTCGACGGCGGAAAAGACTGAAGAATCATTGCCAAGCACCGTCCGCCGTTACAGCCCGTTAACCTAGACGGCTCTAATTTGCACGAAGGTCAACGCAAGCGGAGCGCCCGCGGCGCAACAGGGCCATGCCCCTCACCGAGGCATTTCGACAACGATCACTGACACGACGCGGAGACCGCAGACAATTCCAGCGGGTCAAGGTGAACCTGCTCGGCCGCTTCATGCTCGAGGACCGCCGCGAATATCCCTGCCAGACGCTGGATATTTCGCCGGGAAGCGCGGCGTTCGTCGCCCCGGTGTCCGGACGCGTCGGCGAACGCATCGTCGTCTATATCGACCACATCGGCCGGATCGAGGGCGACATTGTCCGCACCTTCGAATCCGGCTTTGCCATCACGATCAATGCACCGGCGCGCAAACGGGACAAGCTGGCGGCGAAGCTCACCTGGCTTGCCAACCGGCATGAGCTGAACCTGCCCGAAGACCGTCGCCACGACCGGATTGTCCCGGAGAACCCCATCGCGACGATCACGATCCCCGACGAGCGCGAATTCCGGTGCCGGATCATCGACCTGTCCCTGTCGGGGGCGGCACTATCCTCGGAATTCAAGCCTCCCATTGGCTCACCGCTGAATATCGGCACGCTGCGCGCGACGGTCGTCCGGCATTTCGAGGAAGGCTTCGCCGTCGAGTTCGCGGTTCTTCAGACCAAGACCTCCATCGCCGAAAATCTCCGCTGAGAACGGCCCCCTCTCCAACATCACGACCGGGCCGCCCGAGAGGGCGGTTTTTTCGTTGGCTTCCCGCCGGAAATTGCCTCCAATTTTATTCAAATACGTATAAATATCAAATTTCATCGTAACGAGCATCTTAGACTGAAATAAAAAAATGAATGCCATAGTAGCCCTCGGTTGGGGAGGGACATATGCGCCTCATTGCAGTAGGTACACTTGCTTTGACTTTGACGTTACTTGGCGTTGTCGATCAGAGCGCCCAGGCAAGCGGCGGGGATGCGACGCCTTTCATGACGGTCAGGGGCCAGACCGCACAGCCGATCGGCCACCACGAATTCTGCATACGCTACAGCGCGGAATGCACCGTGCACAGCACGGGCAATCCGCGGGTCATGCTCACCACCGACCGCTGGAACACACTGGTTGAGGTCAACACCACGGTGAATACGGCGATCAAGCCGGAAACCGACGAGCAGTTGTTCGGCAAACCCGAAGTATGGGCTTATCCTACAAAGGCCGGAGACTGCGAGGATTTCGCGCTGCTCAAGCGGCGGATGCTCATCAAGCGCGGCTGGCCGGTGGGTGGCCTGCTGATAACGGTCGTCCGCCAGGAGAACGGCGACGGTCACGCAGTTTTGACCGTCCTGACGGACCGCGGGGATCTGGTCCTCGATAATCTCGATCCCCACATCACCGTGTGGAACGGCACGCCGTACCGGTATCTGAAGAGGCAATCGAGCCGCGACAGCGGCAAATGGGTTGCTATCGACGACGAACGCGCCGCCCCGGCGGTCGGCAGCCTTCATAACTAAGGCGTACGTTCAAGAACCTGAAGAGTTTGGGCCTGGTCGCGTCCCACCCCCCGTCCCCAAGATCAGGTCCAAGGAGCCGGCCCTCGCCCCAGGGCCGGCTCACTTTTCTTTCCGAACCAGCGGTCGCCTAATGCAGGCTCGGCGATTTCAAGAGATCGTTACGGTCGGCCGAGGTCACTCGCAGTTCCACCATCTGGCCGTCGTGATAGACCGTGAGCGGCACCTCAACTCCGGCCGCGCCGAGCGACCACACCTGGCGGAAGAAGGTGGCGAGATCGGAGACCTGCACGCCGGCCACCGACAGGATCACGTCGCCGCTTTGCAGGCCGGCACGCTCGGAAGGACCGCCGGAAGCCGTGCCGGCAACCACCACCCTGTCGTCGACCTCTACCGCGTAGAGACCGAGCCATGGCCGCGGCGGCCGGTTCGGCTGCCCGATGGTGAGCATGTCGTCGAGGATCGGCGGCAACAGGTCGATCGGCACGACCATGTTGAGGTGCTCGCCGTCGCCCTCCTCCTCCGGCGGCTGCTCGAGGCGGAGCGACCCGATGCCGAGGAGGTCGCCGGCGGGACCGATCAGCGCCGCCCCGCCCCAGTAGGGGTGGGCCGGCGACGTGAAGATCGCCTCGTCGAGAACGTACTCCCAGTAGCCGGCGAACTCCTGCTTGCCGAGCACGCGGGCAGCGACCGCATGCGCCCGCCCGCCGGGACCGGCAATCACAACGTCGGTCCCCGGCTCCAACGATGCCGAGCGGCCGATCGGCAGCGTCGGCAGATCGACCCGCGCCAGAGCCTGGACGAGCCCGAAGCCGGTCGTCTGATCGTAGCCCAGCACGTGACCGGGGATGGTCCGCCCGTCATTGAGGCCGAGCCACACTGTTTCGGCCTCGGTGATGAGGTAGCCGATGGTAAGGACGACGCCGTCGCTGCGGATGAGCACGCCGCTGCCGGACCGCTCGGTGCCGAGGATGTCGGCGGTAAACGCATCATCCGGGATGATCGCCTTGACGCTGACCACGGCGTCGAGCGCCCGGTCAAGATTGTAGGCATAGTCGCCCGGCCTCGGCTGGACGGCCTGCGCTATCTGCCAGTCGGATTCAGGGGGCATTCGCCAAACTCCATGCGCGGCGCCGCAACTCCTGAACGCCGGTCGCAGCTCATATGGTCGCCCCTATATAGGCCATCCTCCCCTTATGACAGGGCGGCTGCGGCCCGCGCAACCACCGCTCAGGCCAAAGCGAGGCCCCTGGCGAAGCGACGCCAGTTGGCCGCGTAATGGCCGGCGGCCCAGCGATTGTGGGCGATCTCGTCCTCGCCGAGCGGTCGCACGACCTTCCCCGGCATGCCGAGAACCAGCGACCCGGGCGGTATCTCGCGGCCTTCCGGCACCAGCGCTCCGGCACCGATCAGGCAATTGTCGCCCACTCTGGCGCCGTTCAGGATGGTTGCCCCCATCCCAACCAGGCAATTGTCGCCGATCGCGCAGCCATGCACGATCGCGCGATGGCCGATCGTGCAGCCACGCCCGACGGTCACGGGGAATCCGGCATCGGTGTGGAAGACGCAAAGCTCCTGGACGTTGGATTCCGCCCCGATGACGATCGGCTCCTGGTCGCCCCGCAGAACCGCGCCGAACCAGATGCCGACCGCTTCGCCCAGGGTCACGCGGCCGATGAGAACGGCGTTGGGCGCCACCCAGTACGACCCCTCCGCCGGCAGGTCGGGCGATACTCCGTCAAGCGAATAGACCGGCAATTCACAACCTCCCTGCGGCTCAGGCTCAAACCAGACTGTCCCGCAGGCTGAACGCCAGTTCAATCACAATAATTCCGATGCAGCCGCTCCACATGCCCGCGATCAGAACGCCGGCAGCCAGCATCGCGCGCGGGATGCGCTTCTCGCGGATATTGCCGAGGACGCTCTGGATCACGATCACCGGTCCGGTGAGCGCGACCAGAAGGCACGAGGACATCCAGGCAACGAAGCCGCCTCCGAGCGGACCGAACCGGGGCGGCTCGGTCGTCACCATCCGGTAGAAGCTTGCGGTTATGCCGGCCGATACGAATCCGACGGCAGCGGCATAGAACAGAAGCAGCGTATCGCGAACCACGGCAACTCTCGCCCCCTCGTCTCATACGGGGACGCCACACCGTCCCGTTGAGCTTCCGTTGCAAGCGGCGTACCGTGAGCGCAGCTTTCGATTCGGCGCCAAACCCTTTGTAAAGACAGGCGTTTCACCTCGAACCCGAAGGTCGCTTCGATGGTTGATGTTCCGTTAAGAGACAGTGTGGCAAGGACGGAGACGGCATGAGCATCGTCAGCGACCGCGCCCTTCCCCGGCGGCGCCCACGACACTGGAAGCATCCGGGCGTCCTTATCGGCATCGCCGTGCTCGTCCTCGCGGGCACCGGTTTCGGCGTCAACGATGCGATCGAGCGCTATCACGACAGGATCGCGCTCCGCGGTCTCAACGGCAAGCCGTCTCCCGTCAGCCTGATCGTGGCGGGCGAGCCGATGGTGATCCCCGCCAACATGATCCGCTTCCGGGCAGAGCGCCGGGGCGGCCCGGTCGACCAGGTCGACCTCATCTTCCAATGGCCGAGCCTCGACGGCTTCTCCGACGAGCGGGCCGACGATTTCCGGGATCCCTCGCCGACCGCGCCGCTGATCTACGTGACGATATCGGCCCGCGAGAACAGCCTCGATTCGTCCGCGCGGATCGATTCGATCTACGCCCGCTTCTTCGAAGGGCCGGAAATCCCCGGTCCCGCCAGGGCTCGTCGGCCGGGCGCTCAAGGCCGAGTCGGGCTACGGCGGCGAGATCGTCTACTTCGAGCCGCGCGGCGCGAACCCGTTCGTCGCCCGCTGCCCGGCCGAAGCGACGGCACGACATCCCGGCGACCTGCATCCGCGACGTCAACACCGGCCAGGGGCTGTCGATGCTCTACCGGTTCAACCAGGCGTACCTAGCCGACTGGCGGACCATGGACGATCGCCTGAGACGGCTGGTCGGACAGTCTCTGAAGCTCCGCCAACGGCCCTGAGAGGCTCCGCGCCTCACTCGAGATCGATGTCGAGGATGGCCATGGTGAAGTTGTAGGAAAGGTCGCCATCCTCATCGTCGCGGAAGATCACGCCGATGAACTCGTCGCCGATATAGACCTCGGCCGAATCGGCTTTCTGCGGCCGCTGCCGCACCTCGATGTCCGGAACGTTGAAGCGCTTCCGGAAGTACGTTTCGAGCTTGTTGATTTCCTGACAATTCACAATCACCCCTTCTTGACAATGGCTTCATATCGACGCGCCGTTCTCGGCGACCATCTGGTCCATGGAACGCGCCGGATCCTTGCATCCCGCTTCGCCGATGATCCGGGCGGGCACGCCGGCGACGGTCGAGTGGGGCGGCACCGGCTTCAGCACTACCGAGCCGGCAGCGACCTTCGAGCCGTCGCCGACCGTGATGTTGCCGAGAATCTTGGCGCCGGCGCCGATCAGGACGCTGTGGCCGATCTTGGGATGCCGGTCGCCGGTGTCCTTGCCCGTCCCGCCGAGGGTGACATCCTGAAGGATCGACACCTCGTCCGCGATCACCGCTGTGGCGCCGACGACGAGACCGGTGGCGTGGTCGAGAAAGATGCCCTTGCCGATCCGGGCAGCAGGACTGATGTCGGTCTGGAACACCTCCGACGAACGGCTCTGCAGGTACAGCGCAAAATCGCGGCGCCCGCTGTTCCACAGCCAATGCGCCAGCCGGTGCGTCTGCAGGGCGTGGAAGCCTTTGAAATAGAGCACCGGCTCGATATAGCGGGCGCAGGCCGGATCGCGGTCGAAGACAGCCCCGAGATCGATCCGCATCGCCTCACCGATCGCCGGATCAGCGGCAAGAGCATCCTCGAAGGCGCGGCGGATGCTCTCGGCGCTGACAACGAAATTGGCGAGACGCTCGGCAATGCGCTGGACGATGGCGTCCTCGAGCCGGCTGTGGTTGAGGACGGTCGCGAAGACGAAGCTCGCCATCGCCGGATCGGATTCGACGATCTGCCTGGCGTCGCACTGGATATCGTACCAGACCGGATCGACGCTCCTCAGCGTGTCACCGGCGGCATCGGTGCTTTTCGACGACATTTCGTTCTCCCGGAACCGACAGGGCGCGCACCCTATCACAAGGCCGAGCGCGATCCCAAGGCGGGCAGAGGTAAGCGGATTCGGTTACCAACCCATCACTTAGGCGGCTGACACGCCGTCGCAAGTGCCGGCGCCAAGGGATTCGGCGGACTCGCGATTTTCCCGATCGGCTATTCGGTGTCAGGCAGTGGACCCGTTAACGCGCGCCCAGAGCCGTCATGGACATCGCAGCGTTTTATGACCGGTTGGGAACGGTAGACTTTTTGTCACGCGCGACGCACGATGGTCGTGTTAAGAAAAGAGCGGGCCGGATTTTCAATTCAGGGGGGCACCGGCTATGTGGCTCAGATTCGTCACGATATTGGCAGTGGCCGCGATGGCGCCCTTAGCCATCACGCCAGCGCGCGCCGCGGCCTGCGGCGGCAATGGTCAACGGCCCTGCAAGGTGTGGGAGCGCGTACCCTCGTGCAACAAGGGGCTCATCGAATATGTCGGTCCGAGTCGTTGCGCGCCGCCACCGAGCAAGATCGGTCCAATCAAGATCCCGAAAATCGTCTGCGGTGCCGAGAATCAGAGGCCGTGCACGGTCGTCGAGCGCATCCCGTCCTGCGACAGCGGGCTGGTCGAGGATTTCGTCCTCAACAAATGCGTCAAGAAGGTCAGCGCCAATTCCCTCGCGGAGCTCGGAAAGTCGTGCCTCAAGCAATATGGGCGCGTCGCGCAGAGCCTCGCGCGGGTTGCCAGCTGCTCGGTGCGCAGCGGCCTTGCAAAGTCGTTGCAGGGACTGTTCCGCCAAGGTGATCCGGGGGCCGTCAAATCGGCCGTTCTGGGCAGTGCGTGCCGCGGCGAAATCCAGTCAGCGACCCAGGTGATGCGCAATAACGGCTTCCGTGCACTTTCAATCGGCATTGGTGGCGACGTTGGCGCAGGCTTACGCGCCAATTCGGAGTTCTTCCTCGCGATGAACACCAACCTCTCGGGCCGTGGCTACATATACGAGACGCTCGGGTTCCAGTTCGGCAACGCGGTCGGCGGCAGCGTCAACGGCATTGTCACCGCCTACAAGGATGCAGCCCACGAACTTGCCGGCGACGGCCAGGGGTTTTCAGTCTCGCTCAAGGCGCTCGGCGGGGCCGGCGGTGGGATCGGCTTCAGTTATGAGAATGGCACGAAGAAGCCCTATTGCTCGAGCATCAGCGCCGCCGCGGGCGCCGGCGTAGAAGAAAACACCGGCGCGCTCGGACGCTCGACAACCCTGCTGCTGCACTGACCGGCCGGCCGTAACGCACCTCGCCGCACGAGACCACATCAGACCCCTGGAGCACGCCCTCCGACACTACCGTCTACTGAGGCGCCGCCGACCTTCAGGGGCGCTTCTGGAGGAAGTCGACCACCGCGGCGATGAAGGTGCGATCGGCAGTGGCCAGCATGTGGTCACGACGGGGAATGACCAGAACCTGCGAATTGGGGATGAAGGTGGCGAGCTCCTCCGGCGAACCGGCTACCTGGTCGTTCTCGCCGACGGCGATGAGCACCGGCACGTCGATCGTCGCCAGCTGCTCGGGCGCGAGGCTCTCCCGCGCGACCCGCATGCACGCCGCCAATGCCTTGAGATCGCTGCCCGTCTGCTCGGCAAACTTGCGGTAGGCGCGCCCGGGGTCGGCTTTCACGTCATCGAGGCTCGGTGCCTCCAGCGCGGTCGCGATCGCGTCCTCGCCGCCCATCCCGTCGATCAGGGCCATGCCGAGACCACCGATGATCAGCGACCGCACCTTCCCGGGGTGCTCGACGGCGAGAAACGCCGCGATCCGGCCGCCCATCGAGTACCCCATGATATCGGCACGGCCGAGACCGAGGTGATCGATGAGATTGGCCACATCGCGGGCCAACAACGTCACGCGGTACGTCTGCGGGTCGTAGAGCTTGGCGCTCTGTCCGTGGCCGCGGACGTCCATGGCGATGACCCGCCGCCCGGTGCGTTTCAGCGTGTCGATCCAGCCGGTCGCGCCCCAGTTGACCACGATACTGGATGCAAAACCGTGGATGAGGAGGATCGGCTCGCCCTCGCCCTGGTCGAGATAGGCGATGTCGACGCCGTCGGAGGAGAAATGCTCGGTTGCCATGGCGGCCCTATAGCCAATCCCGGCCGGCAATGCCACAAGACGCCCGGGCTTGTTCCCCGACCGGCCTGCCCGCTAATGTCGCTCCGCCAGAAACCCGCGAGGCTTGCGCCCATGGCAGATCACGTCGTTCCTCATTTCCACAACGATTCCGGCGTCCCGGCAATCGCCATCGGCGTCAAGGAATTCATGTGCATCGGCGCCACGCCGCCCTTTGACCACCCGCACGTCTTCCTCGACATTGGCGACGACGAGGAAATTGTCTGCCCGTACTGCTCGACCCTCTACCGTTACCGGAACAGCCTCGGGCCCGAAGACAGCGACCCGCCGGGCCATCTCTACACGGAGAGGACCGCGGCCGCCTGACGGCGCCGCGTCGCCTTTTGCCATGGGCGAGAGGCCGACGATCCTCATCATCGGCGCCGGGATCGGCGGACTGACCACCGCGCTGGCGGTTGCGCGCGCCGGCTTCGACGTCGTTATCGCCGAACGCGCCGCCGAACTCACCGAAATCGGGGCGGGCATCCAGCTTTCGCCCAACGCCGGACGGGTGCTGGCCGGTCTTGGCCTCGACGCCGCGATTGCCGCAGCGGCCATCGAGCCGAAGTCGATCGAGGTGCGAAGCGGCGCCTCCGGCGGAACACTGGTCTCGATCCCGGTCGGCCTGTTTCGCGAGCGCTACGGCTTCCCCTATCGAGTGATCCACCGCGCCGACCTGCAGACCGTGCTTGCCGGAGCGGTCCGTAAGACGACGGAGATCAAGCTCCTGCTCGGGGCAACGGCGGGCGACCTGTTGCGGCATGGAGACGAGCTGCTGGTGAAGCTGAAGGGGCGGCACGGCACGCTGGTGCGCGCGGCCGGCATCGTCGGAGCCGACGGCGTGTGGTCGGCTACCCGCGAGCAGGTCACGGGCGCTTCGGACGCCGCCCCCACCGGACGGACCGCCTGGCGAACGGTGATCCCGCACGACAACGCGCCGGACTCGCTTCCCGTCGACCGGGTCGGCCTGTGGCTCGGCCACAATGCCCATCTCGTCCACTACCCGATCGCCAGGGGAGCGGCGATCAACGTCGTCGCGGTCGTCGAAGAGACGTGGGACAAGCCGGGCTGGAACGCTCGCGGCGACTACCGCCGCATCGCCGAGCGCTTCAACGCCTGGCCGAACGAGGTCCGGGCGATCGTCACCCCGCCGCAGAGCTGGCAGAAATGGGCGCTGAACGTCGTCGACCCCACCGGCGCCTGGTCGGAAGGCGCCACCACCCTTCTGGGCGACGCCGCCCACGCGATGGTCCCGTTCCTCGCCCAGGGCGCCGCGATGGCGATCGAGGATGCGGCCGTGCTCGCCGACCGCCTTGCGGCGGTGCCCGGCAACGTCGCCGCCGCCTTTGCCGCCTACGAGGCCGAACGCAAGCCACGGGCGAGCCGCGTCTGGCACGCCGCCCGGCGGACCGGCGAGCATTACCACCTCGCCTTCCCGCTGGCCGGGTTCCGCGATCTGGCGCTGAGAGCAGTCGGCCCGCGGCTGGTGATGATGCAGAACGACTGGATCTATCGCTGGCGGCCCCCGGGCGGCGACACCACCGACAGCGACGACCCTGCCTAAGCTGTCGGCCGGCGCAGCTCGGCAACGCGGGGCATCGCCGGCTCCACCATGAAGCCCGCCATGAACGCCGCGATGGCAGGATAGATGGCGTCGACGCCGAGCTGGGTAATGCAGTGAGGCTCGTCGGCCTCGCAACCCTCGACGCATGGCGCAAGCGGCGCGTCCGGCTGGACGATCAGCACGTCGTCCGGACCGCCCCATGGCCGAAAGCGCTCCGGTGCTCCGACATGGGACGGCGAACCGCTCCGCGGATGGCTGAAGATGACGGCGGCCGGCGTACGGAGCGCCGCCGCAATGTGCGCCGGGCCGCTGTCCATGCCGAGGAACGCCGTGGCACACCCGATCAGCGCCGCGGAGACGCCGAGCGGCACGCCGACGGCCGAGATCGCAGGCGCATCGAGCGCCAACACGAACTGTTCGGCCATTTCCGCGTGAACCGGGCTGCCGATCACGACGACCGGCACCGCGAACTCCTCGGCCAGACTGTCGGTCAGCTCAATCGTCCGCTCGACCGGAAGCTGCTTGCGGCCGGCGGCGAACGGCGCCACGGCGAGAAACCGTCTCGCCCCGGCAAGATGCTCGGTGATGAAGCGGCCGGCCGCCGCCCTGTCAGCCTGGTCGAGGTGCAGCGTCAGCTCGCGGCGCGTCACGATGCCGCCGAGCGCCTCGAGGAACGCGAGCTTGTGATCCACTTCGTGGGCCTCGCTCCGGTCGAGGAGAACGGCCGAGTAGTAGCGGTCATCGCCGCGATTGGCCCGCTGGCGTTCCGGCGTGCAGGCTTCGGAGAAGCCGACCACCTGCCGGGCGCCGCTGCCGTCGGCGATCCGGAGCGCCGCGTTGAAGTCGATGTCCCAGCGCGGCACCAGGGCGAGGTCGAACTTGCCGCCCGCGTAGTCGGTGACGAACGCGGAAAGCTGGCCGCGATCCGCGGCAAAGAATTCGACCGGCCCGGCATGGGTCGCCTCAACGGCAATCACCCGGTCGACGAAGCCGCAGGTCCGCGCCAGATCGAAAACCCGGGTGAGAACCATGACAGTAATCTCGGCCCGCGGCGCGCTGCGACGGAGGTTGGCGAGGAAAGGCGTGGTCAGCACCCAGTCGCCGATGAAGTCGAGGCGGACGACGAGGATCTTCCGGCAGGCGGCGAGATCAACCGGAAACGCAGCCGGTCCGTCAGCGCCGACGACCAGTCCTTCCCGCTCGGTCAGCGCAGCCGGCAAGGCGACGACGCTCGAGCAAGGCGGCCGGGGATTGCCAAGGGCGGATGCAGGGGCAGGAGTCGGCATGGACGGGCTTGTCTTGGAGGGTCGGAAATCGCGAGATAGGGCGAAGAGGCAGCTTGTCCAGCCGGTTTCCGGACGGCGCGCCGTCAAAGCAGCAGTTCGTCATCGTCGAGCGCCTGGCCGCGCTGCCTGCGGAACATCTCGACCAGATCCTCGACAGTGAGCCTCGCTCGCTCGGCGCCACCGACGTCAAGCACGATCCGCCCTTCGTGCAGCATAATGGTGCGCGTGCCGAGATCGAGCGCCTGGCGCATCGAATGGGTGACCATCAGCGTCGTCAGATGATGCTCGGCAACAGCGCGGCGCGTGAGGTCGGTGACGAATTCCGCCATGCCCGGATCGAGCGCCGCCGTGTGCTCGTCGAGCAGAAGGACACTCGATTTCGCCAATGTCGCCATGACCAGCGCGATCGCCTGTCGCTGGCCGCCGGACAGCAGCGCCATGCGGTCCTGCAGCCGCCGCTCCAGACCGAGGCCGAGCGCCGCCAGCCGTTCGGCGAACGCGGCGCAGCGGCTGGCGCTAAGCGCCAGGCGGAGGCCACGCGGCGCGCCCCGCGCCGCGGCGATCGCCAGATTCTCCTCGATCGACAGCGCCCCGCAGCTTCCCGCCAGCGGATCCTGAAACACACGGGCAACACGCGCCGAGCGGCGGGCAGTCGCCTGCCGGCTGACGTCGACATTGTCGATGACGATGCGCCCGGTGGTCGGGGGAAAATCGCCGGCAACGGCGTTGAGCAGCGTCGATTTGCCGGCTCCGTTGGAGCCGATGACCGTCAGGAACTCACCGTCCTCGACAGAAAGGCTGACGCCGGCGATCGCCGTCTTCTCCAGTGGCGTTCCCCTGGCGAAGGTGACGCCGAGATCCTCGACGCGGATCATGCGGCCACCCCGCCCCGCCTGAGCCGCGGCAGGATCAGCGCCAGGGCGACGAGGACCGCGGTGGCAAGGTTAAGGTCGGAGGGCCGGAGACCGAGCGCATCGAAGGAAAGCGCCAGCTGGATGGCGATCCGGTAGAGGATCGACCCGGCGACGACACCGACCAGCAGGATCCACAGGCTGCGCGACCGGAACAGCGTCTCGCCGACGATCACCGCGGCGAGCCCGACGACGATCGTCCCGACGCCGGAGGTGACGTCCGCGAAGCCATTGGTCTGGGCGAAGAGCGCCCCGGCGAGGCCGACCAGCCCGTTCGACAGCGCCATGCCGACATAGATGTAGCGGTCGGTCGACACGCCCTGCGCCCGGGCCATCTTGGGATTGGCGCCGGTCGCCCGCATGGCGAGGCCGAAATCGGTGGCGAGGAACCAGGCCAGCCCGGCGACCGCGACAACGACCAGAACGGCGAGAAACGCCGGCCGGACGAAATAGGCAGGGAGCCCGAGATCGTAGAATGGCGTCAGGATCGTCGCTTCGGTGAGGAGCGGGACGTTCGGCCGTCCCATGATCCTGAGGTTGATCGAGAAGAGCGCGATCATGGTGAGGATCGAGGCGAGCAGGTGCAGGATCTTGAAGCGGACGTTGAGGAAGGCGGTGACCAGTCCCGCGCAGCCCCCGGCAACGATCGCCGCAAGGGATGCCAGCCACGGCTCGACGCCGGCAACGATCATCACCGCCGCCACCGCGGCGCCGAGCGGGAACGATCCGTCGACAGTCAGATCGGGAAAATCGAGAATGCGGAACGAGAGATAGACGCCAAGGCCGACGAAGGCATAGACCAGCCCCAGCTCGATCGCTCCGAATAAGGCAATTGTGCTCACCGCGCCCCCTGCCCGGCAAAGGATGAGCCGACGGGCTCACCGCCTCCGCACATTGCCGCACCCGACCGACAAGTCAAAGGGCCGACCTTCGTTTCCGACTCCCGGCCTTCCTGACCGCAGCGCTTGAACGAGAGCCGAATGCGCTGCCCCGGTCAGGCCCCGTCCACCGCGAGCATCCAGTTGAGGATCAGCCGCCAGTCGGTCATGCGGATCGGCGTGCCGTGCGAGCCGGTGTCGAACAGCGCCAGCTTGACGGGGTATTTCGGGTCGATCTGCTTGAATTTCTTGAAGAAGGCCTCGGTCGACTGCCAGCTGATGACGATGTCGTGGGTGCCATGGCCGAGATAGACCGGCATGCGCCGCTTGAAGGCAGCGGTCTTGAAGAAGCCGTCGTCGCTGGTCGAGCCGAGAAGCAGCAGTCCGTCGATATGGGAGGCCACTTCGTCGTCCGCCGCCAATCCCCAGCAGATTTGCCCGCCGAGCGACCCGCAGGCAACGAAGATCGGCGCCCCGGGGGAATTCTTGGCGTATTCGAGAAGCAGCATCTTGGCCTGGGCGACGCCACGGCTGTTGAGCCTCGGGAAACCTGGCGACAGATAGACGCCACCGTTGCGGACCATCAGGTTCTTGATGCGGTTGAAGTTGCCGCCGAACATCCAGTCGTTGGCGCCCTGGCCGCGGTTGCCGCCGCGGCCATGGACGTACATGACCACGATCTTGGCGTTGCCCTCGTACTTGCCGGTGGCGATGAACTGGACGCTGGTCCTGCCCTCCTTCGCCACCATGTCACGCTCGACGGACTTGACGTCGAGGTCGACATATTCGGGCTTGGTTTTCTTCTCCGGCACCACATCGCGCTGATAGAGGTCGCGCTGCTCGACATAGCCGACCTTGACGTAGTCGCCGCCATAGGCGGTGCCGAGAATGGCCGGATACTTGAACAGATCGTCCTTCCAGGGCGCCAGGCGGAGGCCGGCTGCAACGGCGAGCGAAACGCCAGCGAGGACCGCGGCCGCAACGACGGTGGTGGTCAAGGCGTACTTCACGAGATCGCATCTCCACGGGGTGAACAGAATGCTATCGCCAGCCTGCCGGATTAGGCGGCTCGCGTCACCCCCCGTGCGCCCCCGCCGCAATGCGGCCGGCAATGCCTCGCCCGGCCGCTGCAGCGCCAGGAGACCGGCCCGCCCGGCCGGTCTCCTGGGGCCTATTCGATCACCTTGGTGGCGCGCTCGATCACCGCTGCGGGTATCGTGACGCCCATCTTCTCCGCCGCCTTCTTGTTGACGAAAAGATTGGTGCCGCTGGCGAAGGCCACGTCGATATCGCCAGGTTTCTCGCCATTGAGGACGCGAGCGACGACTTTGCCCGTCTCAACGCCGACGTCGTAGTAGTTGAAGCCGATCGAGGCGAGCGCCCCACGCTCGACGCTGTCGGTATCGCCGGTATAGAAGGGGATCTTGTTCTCGTTGGCGACGGCGATCGCCGCCTCGAGCGCCGAAACGACCGTGTTGTCGGTCGGCACATACATGGCGTCCACCTTGCCGACCAGGCCACGGGCAGCCGCCTGAACCTCGGCCGACTTGGTGACCGGCGCCTCGACGATGTCGAGCCCGGCCGGAGCGGCCACTTCCTTCAGGCGGTTGACCAGCGAGACCGAGTTGGCTTCGCCGGGATTGAACAGGACCCCGATCGTCTTGACGTTCGGCGTGATCTCCTTGATCAGCGCCACATGATCGGCGATCGGCGACATGTCGGAGATGCCGGTGACGTTGCCGCCCGGCGCCTTGAGGGACGGAACAAGCTCCGCCGCCAGCGGGTCGGTCACCGCGGTAAAGACGATCGGAATGTCCTTGGTGGCGGCAACCGCGGCCTGGGCCGACGGGGTCGAGATCGGCACAATGACGCTGACCCCGTCGCCGACGAACTGCCGGGCGATCTGTGCCGCGGTCGCCGGGGCGCCCTGGGCCGACTGATAGATGAAATTGATGTTGTCGCCGTCCTTGAAGCCCTCTGCGGCAAGGGTGTCCTTGATGCCGTCGCGGGCGGCGTCAAGGGCCGGATGCTCGACGATAGCGGTCACCCCGACCGTGATGTCGGCGGCAAGCGCCGGCGTCGCGATGACCGCTGCGGCAAGCGCAAGACCGAGCGTGCGCATGATAGTCCTCCCGATGCGTTGGACGGCCGCCCCGTCGGGCAGGCCGGTTGAGGCGAGAGACGATTTTTCGCCGGCCGAGTCAATCGCCCTGCCGAGACCGAGCTTAGCTCCGGCTGAGGGCCGCCGTCGCCGCGCCGAGGCCGACCAGGCAGCTCGCGCCCGCCCGGTTCAGCCATTTCAGCACGGCAGGGCGGCGGATGCGGGCCCGCAGCCGATCGGCCACCAGCGCGAAGACGAGCGCGTTGATTGCGGCGAGGCCGACGAACGTCGCCTCCATGATGGCGAGTTGCGGCAGGATCGCGACGCTGTTGTCGATGAATTGCGGGACGAAGGCGACGAAGAAGGCGATGCTCTTGGGATTGAGCGCCGTCACCACGAAGGCATGGGCGAAGATGCCGCCGACCGGGCGGGCCGGCGCCGACGCCGGCATATCCGGGAGTGCCGGTGGCGACCGCCACAGCCTGATGCCGAGATAGACCAGATAGGCGGCACCGATCCACTTGAGTACGGTGAACAGCGTCGCCGAGGCGGCGAGCAGCGCGCCGAGCCCGGCGAGCGACAGCGTCATCGCCGTGAAATCGCCGAGGGCCACCCCGGCAGCAGTGGCGAGCGCCACCCGCCTCCCCTGCGTCAAGGCATAGCTGACGACCAGAAGCACGGTCGGGCCGGGGATGATCAAAAGCACGATCGAGGCAGCGGCGAAGGCGAAATAGGTGGCGAGGTCCATTGCGAACTCCGACGCGCACGACGAGGAGTTAGCAAGCGCCCTTCGCGGCGATCTCGTCAAGGCGAGCTTGTGAACTCACTGGGCACGCGGAGGTCCGTAGACCAGATGAACCGAGTCGCCGTTGAACCACACGCGCCTGAACCGTTTCAGGATGCGACTCAACATACGGTCTTATCGTGGGCACGATAACGTCGTCGGGCGTTATGATGCGGCCTGTCGAGTAGACTAGCAGTTCGACTGGATGCGCCGACCGGTATTCTTTTGAGAGCTTTTTCTGGACAATCGCTAGCGATGGATCGCTGGTCATGAAAACCTCGACGACAGGTCCGTCTGTTCGGTTGAGGCGAGAGGCGATGTTTGCGTCGCACAGGTCCGCGAGTTCAAATGCGGTCCAACCTTCGAGTAGGTGTCGACAAAGAATGTCCGGCTCGGGAGGGTCGCGCTTTTCCACCAACTCCGGGTCGATGAGCAGCGCCGACCGATCAGCGAAGTCGTGAAAAGCACGAAGCTCGCGGTGGGCTTTCTCCGTTTCGCGCAAGTTCGACAAATTTAACTCCTGGCTTGGCGAGTTCTGCGCTAGCGCGAACCGACGGTTGCCTCCGCAATTCCCAGCCCCGGCGACGCTACTGCTTCTCAATCGGAGTCTCCTGGTAAAACCGGTTCAGCCACGTATCGCCCTGCTTCAGCCAAATCTCGCTGACGAAGACCCGTGGCGGAAGGGCCGTGCCCTTGTAAGTTCCCGAGTATGATTTTTCGAAGGTGACCAGGGCGACATCGGGCCTGAGCATTACAACGTCGATCGGCGAATAGTCGGAGTGCGTCCGCTCGATCTCCTCGAACGTTCCGATCTGCTTGTCCACAGACGCCGCGCCGCCGTC
>CAVQBS010000038.1:0-5768 GCA_963710805.1 uncultured Alphaproteobacteria bacterium
CGAATTCTGCTCAGGTCTCATCCCCGGCTGGTCTTGTTACGACTGGCGCAACGCCCGAACGATCCTCGAGCATGCCAATCCTGATGAATGGCGGGATGTCATGGAAATTCTGTCCGGCTATCGGCTGCTAAGAAGCCATTTGACGAAGCGAGGCGTAGGAAACAAGTCCGCGATTGCCAAACCTATCGACTCACAGTTCTACGACCGCGGCTGGATCGAGCACAAATTCGAAACATCAATCGAAGTCGACAGGCACAAGAGTGACAGCCCCACTCACAAGGTCGATTGCTTCAAGGGCAAGATTGCCCTTGAGCTTGAATGGAACAACAAGGACCCGTTCTACGATCGCGACCTCAACAATTTTCGGCTCCTCTACGACCTTCGCGTCGCAGATATTGGCATACTGGTTACTCGCTCCACTGCCTTGCAGCAGTGGCTAAAAGCAAGGCACGCGGAGTTCGGCAAGAAGCCTGAAACGTATGGCGTCTCGACGACGCACTTCGACAAGTTGGAACCTAGAGTGCTCGGCGGCGGCGCAGGCGGATGTCCTGTCCTCGTCTTTGCGATGGAGCCAGACCTGTACCTCGACGACCGGCCCCCCTAAGCCCTGACAAACCGCTTGTACTTCACCCGGTGGTGGTTGGCGGCGTCGGCGCCGAGGCGGCGGACCTTGTCGGCCTCGTAGTCCTCGAAGTTGCCCTCGAACCACTCGACGTGGCTGTCGCCCTCGAAGGCGAGGATGTGGGTGGCGAGGCGGTCGAGGAACAAGCGGTCGTGGCTGATGACCACGGCGCAGCCGGCGAAATCCTCCAGCGCGTCCTCCAGCGCCGCCAGCGTCTCGGTGTCGAGGTCGTTGGTCGGCTCGTCGAGGAGGAGGACGTTGGCGCCCGCCTTCAGCAGCTTGGCGAGGTGGACGCGGTTGCGCTGGCCGCCGGACAGCGAGCCCACCTTCTGCTGCTGGTCGCCGCCCTTGAAGTTGAAGGCGCCGACATAGGCGCGGGAGTTCATCTCGCGCTTGCCGAGGCGGATGACGTCGTTGCCGCCGGAGATCTCCTCCCACACCGTCTTGTTGCCGTCGAGGTCGTCGCGGCTCTGGTCGACATAGCCGAGATGCACCGTCTCGCCGAGCTTGATCGCGCCGGCGTCCGGCTTCTCCTGCCCGGTGATCATGCGGAACAGCGTCGTCTTGCCGGCGCCGTTCGGCCCGATGACGCCGACGATGCCGCCCGGCGGCAGCTTGAAGGTGAGGTCGTCGATCAGCAGCCGGTCGCCGTAGCCCTTGGAGAGGTGCTCGACCTCGATGACGTTGTCGCCGAGCCGCTCGCCCGGCGGGATGATGATCTGGGCGGTGCCCGGCGCCCGCTCCTCGTTGCGCTGGACCAGTTCGTCATAGGCGCGGATACGCGCCTTCGACTTGGCCTGGCGGGCGCGCGGGGCTGGCCGCGATCCACTCGCGCTCGCGCTCGAGCGCCCGCTGGCGCGCCGCGTCCTCGCGGCCCTCCTGCTGCATCCGCTTCGCCTTCTTCTCGAGATAGGCCGTGTAATTGCCCTCATAGGGGATGCCGCGGCCGCGGTCGAGCTCGAGGATCCAGCCGGTGACATTGTCGAGGAAGTAGCGGTCGTGGGTGACGATCAGCACGGAGCCGGGATATTCGCGCAGGTGCTTTTCGAGCCACGCCACCGATTCCGCGTCGAGATGGTTGGTCGGCTCGTCGAGGAGCAGCAGGTCGGGCGCCGACAGAAGCAGCCGGCAGAGCGCCACGCGGCGCTTCTCGCCGCCGGAGAGCTTCGTCACGTCGGCGTCGTTCGGGCGGGCAGCCAGCGCGTCCATCGCCATCTCGACCTTGCAAGTCGAGGTCCCACAGGTTCTTGGCGTCGATCTCGTCCTGGAGCTTCGTCGCCTCCTCCGCCGTCTCGTCGGAGTAGTTCATCATCAGTTCGTTGTAGCGGTCGAGGATCGCCTGCTTGCCGGCGACGCCCTCCATGACGTTGCCGAGCACGTCCTTGGTTGGCGTCGAGCTCCGGCTCCTGCGGCAGGTAGCCGACCGTCGCGCCCTCGGCGAGCCACGCCTCGCCGCCGAACTCCTTGTCGAGCCCGGCCATGATCCGCAGCAGCGTCGATTTGCCCGAGCCGTTCGGGCCGAGCACGCCGATCTTGGCGTCCGGGTAGAAGGAGAGGTTGATGTTGTCGAGGACCTTCTTGCCGCCGCCATAGGCTTTGGTGAGGCCCTGCATGTGATAGATGAACTGGCGCGCCATGAAGAACTCCAAGGCCGTCGCGTGAACCGGCGATTGAGGGGCAGACCCGTAGATAGGATCGGCGCCCTTCTAGGTGAAGCCGCATGCCGGGCGCAAGGGCCCCGGCCGCGCAGGCCCACCTTCACGGAATGCAGTAGCCCTCGGCGTCGGCCTGGCCGGCAACGCATTCCTGATCGAACTCCAGCTAGCCCTCCACGACGAGGAAGAACTTCGCTGCCTCAGCCGGAGGCTGGCCGGGATTGGTGACGCGAAGGTCGCGCGGACCGGGCGTGGCGCCCTCGCTTACCGCGACGGTCAGGCGTAAGAGCTGCCATGCCCTCGGGGTGGTGAAGCCGGGAACATTGTATATGACCTCTTCCAGGGCACGCACGGTAACCGCAATCGCTTCGTCAACCGTATCGGTCGCCGGGTCGACGAAAGCCACCGCCGGCAGTGCACCATCGACCGCCGGTGCGAAGTCGCCGCCGGTGAGCGCCAGTCCGCCGGTCCAGCCCCGCTTGACCCGCGGGGCAACGATGACGACGTTGCTCGCCAGGTTCATCGCGACGCCGGGTCGGTTCGGCACTCGGTAGGCGCTGCCGTAATAGGCGTCCCATAGCTCCTCGAACATGATCTGCACCGGTGCGGCGCCAGCGGTGAGGCCGCCCTCGGGCAGGCGGACAACGTTCCTGAGCTTCGGCGCCGGCCGCTCGGCCGGAATCGCCATGGCGACCAGGGCCAGGTTGAACGTCTCGAGCAGCTGCGATCCCCAGCGGAGCGGCACCCCGTTGACGGTCACGTCTGCAAGGCCGAAGGACACGCCGGCCCGCCTCCATGCTTCCGGAATCTCCAGGCGTGCGTGGAGTATGAAATTGTACGGCTCGGGGAAGCCAGGAAGCGTCTCGCGGCCGCGGACAACGCGATAGAGGTCGTCGGGCTTCGCCCCGGGCGGCAAGTTGGGATCGTCCGGTAGCCGCCACGAGCGGAAATCAGGCCGCTGCAGGTAAAGGCCGACCGGATTGGCGAGCGAAATGCGGTAGCCGAGACCGACGATCTGGTTGCCGACTTGGCTGATGTGCGGATCGCTGTTGCGGTGAAGCTGGCCGTAATCGTTGGCGCAGATCAGTTCGGTGGCGTTGGCGTTCCCCTGCCGGCGTTGTGCGGCGATCTCTGCGGCAAGCCCGATTTCGGTCTGAAGCGTGTTCGGCGTGCTGGTCAGATGGATGGCGCCGCCACCGCTGTCGTTCATGACGGTGCCGCGGTTCCATTTGTTGAGGGGGTTATAGGCGGGCTGTCCGGTCGACGGGTCGATCACCGCCGCGCCGTCGATTCTGAGCTCCAGCTCTTCCATCGCCACCTGCGGACCGAGGATCTCGCGGTAGAGCGCCAGCACGCGCTCGCGGTCGATCCGCCACAGGGTGAACCAGTATTCCGGGTTCTCGCAGGTGACGTCGATCCGCTCGAGCCTGCCGGCGCCGTCGCGGCGCACCGCCATCTCGCAATATTCGTCGAGCCATCCGCGATAGCCGTAGGGCGGGAAGGCGATCCGCTCGATGTTGCCCGGACGGCCGGCGAGGATGCCGCATTCGACGTCGGCGGTGTTGATCATCGGCGATCCGGCCGCGCCGCCGTCGAGCGTGCCGGTGTCGGCGAACTCCCACTGCTGCTCGCGCGTCAAGGCCGGGAAATAATAGACGATGCGGTTCGGGAAGGCGTTCCAGGTGATCTGCTGGACAATCGCGCCGTCGATGTCGGTGGAGAGCGGATTGAAATAATAGTCGTTGTAGGAGTCGAACAGCGACGACCACGGATCGCCCAGGATCGCCTGCTCTGTCCAGCCGTTGACGTTGACGTTCCAGTCGCGATCCAGGAGCGCCTGCGTGGCTGGGTTATCGGCGAGATCGCGGAGCATCGCCGGCGGGTCGAAGCGTGCGAGCGCGCCCGTCGGCGCGGCAATGGCGGAACTGAGAGAGAACCGCCCGACGCAAACGGTGCGGCGCTAGCCCCGGCAAGCTGCAGCAGCCGGCGGCGTGAGATCAGCGACGGTCGCTGCCCGCTCACGGATGCGCCTCCGTCCCGTCCGCCGGCCACTTCGGCAGAGCATCGTCAGCGTCGGGCGCGAACGCCGCCCCGAGGTTGCGCAGGACAAAGCTGTAGTCGGACGCGAAGCTGCGTGATGCCAGACTTGTCGGTTGTCGCGATCGAGGCCGTCCGATGGCAGGACAGGCATCCGGTGGACTGCGTGAAGGTCTCGAGGGTGGTATTGGCGAGCGGCAGGGCGCCATCGCTTGGCCGCAAGCCGGCGACGGAAAGCGGCGCCGGCGACGGCGGGCCGCCGGGCGTGTTTTGCTCGACCGGCGAGCCCGACCATACGGTGCCGACCAGCTGATAGTGCTGCCAGACCGAATCGGTGCCGGCACCCTCGCGGATCATCTGCTGGACGGCGGCGTTGGTTTGCCGGACCAGGTTGTCGCCGCTGTCGGCGACGGGCAGCTCGCGGGTCACCTGGATCGGATAGGGCGGGCACTCCCGATTGAACAGGTCGAGGCAATAGGCCGGCGCCGTGTTCGGCTGGCACGAGGTGGTGGCCGGCGGCGTCGACTGCGGCCGGCAGTTGCCCACCGCTAGGGTACGGCAGGCGCTCGGCACCGCATGTTCGGTGCACTCGCCCGACCAGAAGGGTATCGGTCGCCGGAGGCGGTTCCATTGGCGACCGCCGAGGCATCCGGAACGTTGTCGACATGCTCGAAGGTCGACCAGAATCCATTGCGGATTGCTCTCCGTCTTGTGGACGATATGGAGGCCGACCAGCGCCACGTCGCGGATACTCGCAATGGCGATCGCCCTCATCGTAGATCCGGGCGCGGGCAAGCTTGTAGCGGTCGTGCCAGCGTGGGTCGCTGGCGGCGCCGGGCGGCAGCATCAGCCAGGCCGCCTTGACCTCGATCGAGCCAACGTCGCCGCCGGCACTGCCGCGCGGCATGTCGACGGGCGTGCCGAGCGCCAGCGCCGGATATTGTGCGGCACGGTCGATCAGGCCGCTGCGGTGGATGTAGTCGAACTGCTCGCGATTGATCAGGAATTGGTAGAGTACGGGGTTGGCGTCGCGATCGGCGAGCCACGCCGGTTGCGACGCTGGAAAGACCTGCTCCGTAACCGAAAAGCCGGAGCCGAAGTCCGCGTGCTGGCGGAGCGTCACCGTCACGTCCGCGTCGGTCGGGCAGCTGGCCGGCGGTGGGATGGCATTCGCCGCGGGCGGCTCGTCGATGTCGGCGTGGTCCGGACGAACGCGAAGATGGGGGATATCCACGAACGCGACCAAGCCACCGGGGAGAGATCGCCGGGCCGTCCGAAGTCCGACGGCGCCCCGCTGCCAGCCGGCCAGTTGAGGCCGATGAAGGTCTGCCATGCGAGGCAGTTGATCGAGCGCTGGTCGTTGATCGGCGTGTCGCCGGGCACTTGCGGCGTCAGCGCCGGCGGGTTGAGGCAGAGCGCAGCCGGGCTCGGGCTCCGGCCGCCACCGCGCCGCT
>CAVQBS010000039.1:0-67016 GCA_963710805.1 uncultured Alphaproteobacteria bacterium
GGTCAAGGGGTCGTAGGTTCAAATCCTATCGCTCCGACCATTTCTTCCCCTGAGAGTTTCCGGGATCCAGCCCGAACATCGCGGACAGGCCGATTTAGGGTGCCGCGCGTTGAGCCGTCCTTCAGTTCACGCGGTCGGTGGGCGTCGACTCCTCCGCCCGGGCCGCGTCGATCAGCGTGAACGTGTAGGGGACAGTGCGGTCGATGAAGCTCCGCGCGAAGCGGGTGGGGTCCGGACGAGGCTCATAGTAGTAGGCGGGGCCGATCTTCCTGATCGAGGCGTCCGCAACGCGTTCGATCCGATCCTCACCGGTCATCGCGAAATCTCCCGCGTCGTTCATTCGCGTCTCGGGATCCGCGGTGGGTCGCGCGGGCCGCTGCACGGGGAGGGGGATCGACGCGTCGACAACCCGCCCGCCGACATCGCCCGGCGCGCGCTGCACGCGGACGGCGATCTTGGGTGGCGGTAATATCTTCGCCAATCCCGCCAGCCCGTCGCGGATTTGCGCAACGCAGCTCGCATTGAAGCTGCCGCGAAAGACGAAGGCATACGGTTTGTCGGCATAGCGCTCGCCGGTCAGCGACCTTGCATCTTCGACGTCGCCATTCGTGCGATAGACGTAGAGCGCCGCGTCGTTGCCGAAATACATCGACTTGCACGCAGCCTCCTCCACCTTCAGGAGGCTCCGCCTTGTCGAGTAGCCAATCGGGAAGTAGTAGCCGTCGCAGGTGCGAACACAGACCGTCCGGTAGGCGCTATAGCGGGGCATCCCCCCGGTGCCCGACGCCTGCCGTGACGGTGCCTTGCGCGACGCCGGTGTGTTGCACCCCTTCCGTTTCAGCGCGCTGAGAATCCGGTTCCGGCTTGTCGAGTTTACCGGCGCTGTCCGTCGTACCCTGCCGCCTTGCAACTCGGCGAGGCGTTCCAGGATGCGCGGACATTGGGGGCTGCGCTTGGCAACGAAGAAGCCTTGCCCGCTGGATATGCAGCCGCCCCATTTTGCCTGCGTCTTGAGTGTTGCGAGTTCTCTCGCCGATCCCTTCCGCGACTCGACCACTCCCTGACGGGACGCCGCCGCAAGCTGCCCACGCAGGCTGCTGCAAGTGTCGGCGAGAGCGTGACCTCCCGCCGTCGACGCCAGCGCGACGAGAAGCGGGGGAATGATCAGGCGGATTCCGATCGAGGCAGCCTTCCCGTACACCAAAGCCCCCCACCGCATTCCCGAACAGGGCGCTACCGACCATGACTGGGATGGCGTAGCGCGCTCGTCGGGGCTCGGACTTTTGATCGAACCGGCAAAACCTACCGCATTAGAAAAACACATCTATGACGCGAAATCCAGCGTCGCGTCGATTTGGGGTGGTGTCGGACAATACCGTGGGGCCGTTTCCTCGCGCCGCGGGCAGGCGCGAGGCGCTTCTTGCTCAGCTGGCAGCGGTCGATCGTGCGCGCAGCGCCTCGGCGATCTCGTCGAGCGCCGCCGGGTCGTCGATGGTGGCCGGCGTCCGGTACTCCTCGCCGTCCGCGATCTGCCGCATGGTGCCACGCAGGATCTTGCCGGACCGCGTCTTTGGCAGCCGCGGGACGACCAGAACCGTCCGCATCGCGGCGACGGGCCCGATCTGCTCGCGGACCAGGGCGACGACCTCGCGCTGAATGTCTTCGGGCTCGTCGGCGGCGCCGGCCTTCAGCACGACGAAGCTGATGGGGACCTGTCCCTTGAGGCTGTCGGCGACGCCGATAACGGCGCATTCGGCGACGGCCGGATGGCCGGCGACGACTTCCTCCATGCCGCCGGTCGACAGCCGGTGGCCGGCCACGTTGATGATGTCGTCGGTGCGGCCCATGATGAAGAGGTAGCCGTCGGCGTCGACATAGCCGGCGTCGGCGGTCTGGTAGTAGCCGGGGAAGGTGGTCAGGTAACCGTTCTGGAAGCGCTCGTCGTTTTGCCACAGCGTCGGCAGGCACGACGGCGGCAGCGGCAGCTTGACGACGATGTTGCCGAGTTTGCCGGGCTCCACCGGGTGGCCGCTGTCGTCGAGGATCCGAACGTCATAGCCGGGCATCGCGACGGTCGGGGAGCCGCGCTTGACCGGAAGCGCCTCGAGCCCAACCGGATTGGCGGCGATCGCCCAGCCGGTCTCGGTCTGCCACCAATGGTCGATGACCGGAACGCCGAGCTTCTCCTCCGCCCACTTGACGGATTTCCGGATCAGCCCGCTCACCGGCGAGGAAGAGGGTGCGCAGGCTGGAGAGATCGTACGGGCGGATCAGGGCGCCGTCGGGGTCTTCCTTCTTGATCGCGCGGAGCGCGGTCGGCGCGGTGAATAGCGCAGCGACTCCGTACTCCTCGACGATCCGCCAGAAGGCGCCGGCGTCCGGCGTGCCGACCGGCTTGCCTTCGTAAAGCACCGTCGTGCAGCCGTGGATCAGCGGGGCGTAGACGATGTAGGAGTGGCCGACCACCCAGCCGATGTCGGAGGCGGCCCAGTACACCTCGCCGGGCTCGACGCCGTAGATGTTGGTCATCGACCAGTCGAGGGCGACCATGTGGCCGCCATTGTCGCGGACCACACCCTTCGGCCGCCCGGTCGTTCCCGAGGTGTAGAGGATATAGAGCGGATCGGTGGCGTCGACGAAGACGCAGTCCTCGGCACGGCTGTGGGCGCGCGCTGCCGCCATCAGCTCGGCATAGTCGAGGTCGCGACCGGGCATCAGCTCCGCCGTGTGCTGGTCGCGCTGGACGACGATGATCGTCTCCGGCTTGTGCTTTGCCTGATCGATCGCCGCCGCGGCGAGCGGCAGGTAGGCGATGACCCGGGTCGGCTCGATACCGCACGAGGCGGTGACGATCAGCTTCGGCTCCGCATCGTCGATGCGGGTGGCGAGCTCATGCGCGGCGAAACCGCCGAACACGACGGAATGGACGGCGCCGAGCCGCGCCGTTGCCAGCATTGCGACCAGCGCCTCGGGGATCATCGGCATGTAGATGATGACGCGGTCACCCTTGCCGATCCCCTGGTCGGCGAGCACGGCGGCAAAGGTGGCGACCTCGTCGAGCAGCTCAATATAGGTGATCCGCCGCTTTACTCCGGCAACCGGGCTGTCATAGAGAATCGCCGCCTGATCACCGCGGCCTTCGGCGACGTGACGGTCGAGGGCGTTGTGGCAGGTGTTGCAGAGGGCGCCGGGAAACCAGCGTCCGTAGACGCCGAGATCCGGATTGAACACGGTTCGCCACTGGGTTTCCCACTCGATGCTCGCTGCGGCCTCGCCCCAGAAGCCGATCGGATCGTCGCGCCACCGGAGATAGGTCTCTTCGTAGCTGCCCATGTGGCTGGTCTCCCTTCCCACGTCTAAGCCTGGCGGAACCCTAGGCCGTTCCAGCCGGCGATTCCTTGATCTGGCGCAGATGCCGGCCGACCTGTTTCCGACGTCCGGTCACTCGGCGGCGGCCTCGGCCAGGACCGGACGGCGTCGGGTCGGTTCCCGGCTAACGGCCGGCAGGAAAACGCAAAACGTCGCCCCGCGGCCGGGCGGCGCCTCGGTCCAGATGCGGCCGCCATGATGCTCGACGATATGGCGCGAGATGGTCAGCCCGAGGCCGCTGCCCGACGGCCGGCCGGTATTACGGTCGCGCGCCTTGGCGAATTTCTCGAAGATGATCTCGCGGTCCTTCGGGCTGACACCCTCGCCATTGTCGGTCACCGTCGACGAGGTAGCCGTTGCGGTCGGGGCGGCCGGCCACGGTCACCCGGCCGGCGTCGGGTTCGGCAAACTTGGCGGCGTTCGACAGGAGATTGATGAAGACCTGCATCAGCCGGTCGCGATCGGCATGGACGGGCCGGTCGGCCGAGCTGATCGAGACTGCGACGTCGCATTCGCCGGCACGGAAGAGGCCGCCGGTGGCCGCAACGGCGTCCTCGAGCACCGCGGCCGGATCGACATCGGCCATGCGCCACTCGGCTTGGCCCTGTTCGAGCCGCGTCAGGTCGAGGATCGTGTCGAGCAGGCGGGTGAGGCGCTGGGTCTCGCTGGAGATGATGTCGAGGAAGCGGTCGGCCTGGGCCTCCGACACGTCGTGGTCGCTGAGGATCTCGGAGTAGGTGCGGATCGAGGTGAGCGGCGTCCGCAATTCATGGCTGACGGTCGAGAGGAAATCATCTTTCAGGCGGTCGAGCTCCTTGAGCTGGGCATTGGCGCGGGTGAGCTCCAGCGCCGTCGCCTCGAGCTCACGCGACTTCTGCTCGAGTTCGCGGCTGTGGGCGAGAACCTGATGGGTCTCCTCGAGGATCGCCACCACTTCGTCGAAACCGAGCAGCTCACCCTTGGCGATGGAGGCGACCATGCCGCGCGCCGAGGCGGCGCCGACGCTGCCGGCGAGCAGCCGTTCCACGAAGGCGATCAGATCGGCGTCGGCCTCGGGCATGTCGCCAATCCGCTGGCCGTGCTCGGTGGCGTAGTCGAGGAAGGCGCGGTCGGCGCGCTCGGTGCCGATGAAGCGCTGCAGGAGGGCATGGAGCTCCTCCACCGCGGCCGATCGCCGCCAGACCTGGGCCTCCGCCGGCGGGCGGCGGAAAACATCGACGAAGATCGCGGCCTGGATGCGCTCCAGCGTGTCCTGTCGCGAAACCAGCGACAGCAGCACATAGCTGCCGATGTTGGCGGCCATGCTCCAGAAAAGGGCGTGGGTGAGAGGGTCCCAGCCGTTCAGTCCGAACAGCGCTTCCGGGCGAAGGGCGGATATGCCCCACGGTCCGTCGAGGATGGCTTCGCTGAACAGGCCGCTGCGGGCGAGCAGCGGCACCAGCATGGTGTAGGCCCAGGTGAGGAAGCCGAGGACCAGTCCGGCCTCGGCGCCGAGGCGGGTGCCGTTCTTCCAGAACAGCGCCCCGACGATCGCCGGGAGGAACTGGGCGGCGACCGCGAAGGAGACGAGGCCGATCTGGGCCAGCGGGCCCGATTCGCCGGTCAGCCGGTAGTAGGCGTAGCCGAGCAGCAGGACCGCGAAGATGGCGATCCGCCGGATGTAGAGGAGGAGCGTGGCAAGGTTGCCGCGGTCGTCGAGCCGCAACCAGCGATTCCGCAAAAGCACCGGCATGACGAGGTCGTTGCAGATCATCGTCGAGAGCGCGATGGCCGCCACCACCACCATCGCCGTCGCCGAGGAGAGGCCGCCGATGAAGGCGAGGAGGGCGAGCCCGTGCTCGCCCTTGGTCATCGGCACGGTCAGGACGTAGAAATCCGGATTGGCGCCGGTGGGAAGCACGGACAGGCCGACGGCCGCGATCGGCATAACGAACAGGCTCATCAGGAAAAGGTAGGTAGGGAAGAGCCAGGACGCCGTCGACAGGTGCCGTTCGTCGACATTCTCGACGATGGTGATGTGGAACTGCCGGGGCAGACAGATGATCGCCGCCATCGACAGGAAGGTCATGGTGAGGAGACGGGAGGCGCCGCCCTCCGGGAGTTCGGTCAGGCTGCTCAGGCCGGCCGTCGCGGCGGCTTGACCCGCTGCCGGCGAAAGGCCGCCGCCGAGCGCAAAGATCGCGAAGAAGCCGACGGCGAGGAAGGCGAGCAGCTTGACGCAGGACTCGAAGGCGATGGCGGCAACCATGCCTTCGTGGTGCTCGTTGGCGTCGATATGGCGGGTGCCGAACAGAATGGCGAACACCGCCATGCCGACGGCGGTCAGGAAGGCGGCATCGGTGAGGATCGACGAAGGCGGATTGGTCAGCGAGTTGCTGATCTGGCCGGTGATGTCATAGCTGACCAGCACGGCGAAGCTGGTGGACACCGCCTTAAGCTGAAGGGCGATGTAGGGCATGGTGCCGATCATGGCGATGACGGTGACGATCATGCCGAGGGCGGCGCTCTTGCCGTAGCGGGAGGCGATGAAGTCGGCGATCGAGGTGATGCGCTGCGACTTGCTGATGCGGGCGATCTTGCGCAGCAGGAACCACCAGCCGAGAAAGACGATGGTCGGGCCGGTGTAGATGGTCAGGAACTCGATGCCGCGGCGGGCCGCCGTGCCGACCGCGCCGTAGAACGTCCACGAGGTGCAATAGACCGCCAGCGAGAAGGTATAGACGACGGGGGAGCGGATCAGGCTGCGGCCGGCGTCGGCCCGGCTGTCGCCATACCAGGCGATGGCAAAGAGCAGCCCGAGATAAGCAAGGGCAACCATCACGATGGTGGCGGTGTTCAACATCGCTCAGCTGTCGTCCGGGTCGCGGCCCAGCGGCCGTGCGGGGCCCCGTGGCAGGCCGCGGCGGGCGATGCGGGTGGAGAGCAGGCCGCCGACAACGATCGCTGCCAGCCAGACGCCGAAGGAATAGATGTGAAGCAGCGGGATGCCGAAGACGAAGACCGGAACGTCGAAGATCGCGATGATCGGCGGCGTCAGGAGAATGAACGCCAGGACCGCCACGACGAAGGCGCCGTCGGTCAGGCGACCTTCAACCGGCCGGGCGGGCGTGAGTCTCTCGCTCATTTTTCCAGGAGCCCGCGGACGCGCTCGACGACGTCGCGGTTGGAGAACGGCTTCGTTACATAGTCGTCGACGCCAAGCTCGAGCGCCTTGCGCTTGTCTTTCTCGTGCCCCTTGGCGGTCAGCATGATGATCCGCGGGATGTGATCGGCGTTTTGGTGTTTCAGGGTGGAGACCACCTCGAACCCGTCGAAGCCGGGCAGCATGATATCGAGGACGATGATGTCGGGCCGGATGCGCCGTGCGGTCTCCACCGCCGACGGACCGTCGCGCGCAACCGTGACCTCGAAACCGGCGCGCTGCATCAGGAAGGTCAGCGCCTCGGCGAGGTTTCGCTCGTCTTCGGCCACGAGGACAGAGCCTGCGGTCACGATCTCCCCTTGCCGGCCGCTTCTGCGGGCGGCCTCGTTGTTGTTCGGCCCGCATGCCGGCCTTTTGCGCTGATGGTATCGCTGAACGCTGGTCATGTCATCGCGCCGTTGATGCCACCGACGCCGGGCACCGGCAGCCGGTCGAAGGCGCGCTGGGCGCAATCGTCCCGCGGACACTGTCGGCAGGTGATGCCGACCGGCACCGCATGGTCGAGATCGAGCCCGTCGGCGTAGACGAAACGCGCGGCATTGGCGATGCCGGTGCCGATCATCACGGCGTGGTGGCTGGAGAACTGGATGCGCTCCAGCGGTGGCGTGCAGGTCGAGGCGATGAACAGGTAAGCCTCGCCGTCGGGCAGCCTGGCAACCTGGGTGACGATCCGGCCCGGCGAGGAGAATGCGTGGTGGATGATCCATCGCGGACAGGCACCGCCATAGCGCGGAAGCCGCAGCCCCGAGGCGCTGAAGCGCTTCGAGATATTGCCGGCGATGTCGGTGCGGAGGAAGTGGAGCGGCACGCCTTCGGCGCCCGGACGCCGCAAGGTGGCCAGCCGGTGGCAGACCTGCTCGAAGCTGGCGTTGAAGCGCGCGCCCAGGCGATGGATGTCGTGCCGCGATCGCTCGGCCGCATCGCTGAAGGCGGCGTAGGGCATGATGAGGGCGCCGGCGAAATAGTTGGCAAGCGCCCGCTTCAGCCGCGATGTGGTGTCGCTGGTGGCCGACAGGCGGGCCGCGGTCGACAAGTGGTCGAGCACGTCGGGGTATTCCAGCTCGCCAATGAGGCGCGCAAGCCGGAAGCGCAGGCTGCTCCGGCCGACCGTGTCGGCCAGTAGGTAACGCTTTTCTTCGGTGTCGTAGCGCTCGCCGGAAGCTTCATTGACCGGCCCGCGCTCGATCGAGACGCCGTGCCGGTCCTTCAAATGCGTGGCGAGGAGCTCGACGGTGGCGTCGAGGGAGGCCAGGCGTGCCGCCGTATCATCCGCCGCCTGCTCAAGGCGCGGGAAGTAGTTGGCATGGTCGGAAAGGAAGTCTTCGATCTCCTCGCGAGGGGAGGGGCGCGGGCGCCGGGCGCCGCGGCCACCGAGAAAATCGAACAGGTCGCCGGCCTGGGACGCCAAGCGTTCGCTTTCATCGACCAGCGTGTCGACAAAGCGGCGGCGCTCCGCGTCGCTCAGGTCGCCATAGTCCTTCAGGATCTCCGAATAGGAGCGGATGGTCGTGATCAGCGCCAGGATCTGCTGGCTGGCCTCCGCCAGGAAAGACTCCTCGCCAAGCCTCTCGCCAATCAGGTCGGAGCGCATGCGGGCCTCGCCATAGGCGCGGAACAGGGCGAGCATGGCCCGTGCCGCCTTGGGGTTGCCGGCGACGATGTCGTGGACCTCCCGCTGACTGAGGTCGATGCCGGCAAGAGCGGCGTCGGCGGCGACCTCGCCCAGCTCGGCGATCAACCGCGCCTCTTCGGTGCCAGCGAGCGCCCGGCTGTCGAGGTCGAGCGCCTCCGCGATGCGATTGAGGAGGGCGCCGCCGATCGCCCGCTTGTTGTGCTCGATCAGGTTGAGATAGCTCGGCGATATGTCGACACGCGCGGCAAGTGCCACCTGCGAGAGGGCAACCTCCTGACGGCGTTTGCGAATTCGCTGACCGATCGGCGCGCGGACCATCTGATCGTCTTCCTTCCGAGTCACATTTTTACAAAGTTCGCAGTTCAAATGCAATATTTTGACAAAAAAAGACTGTTTAATCAATGGCTTGTTGACTGATTGACAGGCAGGCGCAAGCATCCCGACGGGGAAGAACAAGAAGCCCGGGGCGACCCCACGCCCCGACCAAATGGAAAACGCCCGGAGGAACTCCATGACTGACCGCAAGTCGCGGCTCTACACGCCTCTATCGCGGCGCGCCATCCTCAAGGGATCGCTCGCCTCCACCACGGCCCTCGGCGCCCTGACCCTGAGCGGCGTCGGCCCCATGCATTTCGTTCGCGACGCCTGGGCTGCCGACGAGCAGCCGATCGGCAACTTCCCGGCCAAGACGTCCGGATCGAGCATCACCCTCGGCTTCAACGTTCCGCAGACCGGTGCCTATGCCGATGAGGGCGCCGACGAGCTGCGCGCCTACCAGCTCGCCGTGCAAGCACCTCAACGGCGAGGGCGACGGCGGCATGATGAACACGCTGAAGCCGTCCAACCTCAAGGGGAACGGCATTCTCGGCAAGAAGGTCGAATACGTCACCGGCGATACCCAGACCAAGTCGGACGCCGCCCGCGCGTCAGCCAAGCGCATGATCGAGAAGGACGGCGCCATCATGTTCACCGGCGGCTCGTCCTCGGGCGTCGCGGTCGCGGTGCAGTCGCTCTGCCAGGAGATGGGCGTCATCTTCATGTGCGGCCTGACCCACTCGAACGACACCACCGGCAAGGACAAGCGGCGCTACGGCTTCCGCCACTTCTTCAACGCCTATATGTCGGGCGAGGCGCTCGGCCCGATGCTGGCCGAGGAATACGGCAAGGACCGCGCCGCCTATCACCTCACCGCCGACTACACCTGGGGCTGGACCCAGGAGGAGTCGATCAAGAACGCGACCGAGGCGCTCGGCTGGAAGACCGTGGCCACCGTCCGCACGCCGCTCGGCGCCGGCGACTTCTCGCAGTACATCACGCCGGTCCTCAACTCGGGCGCCGACGTCCTGATCCTGAACCACTACGGCAAGGACATGGTCAACTCGCTGACCCAGGCCGTGCAGTTCGGGCTTCGCGACAAGATGGCGAACGGCAAGAAGTTCGAGATCGTCGTGCCGCTGTTCTCCGAGCTGATGGCCCAGGGCGCCGGCGATGCCATCAAGGGCATCCTCGGCACCGCCAACTGGAACTGGAAGCTCGACAACGACGGCAGCAAGGCGCTGACGAAGTCGTTCGGCGCCGAGTATGGCAGCCCGCCGTCGCAGGCCGCCCAGACCTGCTACGTGCAGACGCTGCTCTACGCCAACGCCGTGGAAACTGCCGGCACCTTCTATCCGCCGGAGATGATCAAGGCGCTTGAGGGCTTCGAGTTCGACGGCATGGGCAACGGGCCGACGCTCTACCGCGCGGCCGACCACCAGTGCTTCAAGGACGTGCTGGTGGTGCGCGGCAAGGAGAAGCCCGAGAACCAGTTCGACCTTCTCGAGGTCGTCAAGGTCGTGCCGCGGGCCGACGTCACCTACGACCCGAACATTCCGGCGTTCAACCCGGATGGGAACGCCGAGCTTGGTCCGTACATCCCCGGAACGTAAGGCACACGGCAAGAGACGGCGGCCGGGTGTCCTCCGGGCGCCCGGCCCCCGCCGGTGTCTCGTCATCCGACGGCGACTGTGATAGCTAATTCGGGCCAGGCCGCGCCGGTTCAGGCGGCGATCGCGTAGGCTGCAAAATGTTGGACGCGGTTGTTCTCCAGCTTCTCAACGGTCTCGACAAAGGCGGGGCCTACGCGCTCATTGCTCTCGGCCTGACGCTTGTCTTCGGCACGCTTGGCGTCGTCAACTTCGCTCATGGCGCGCTGTTCATGCTCGGCGCCTTCTGCGCCGTCGGCGTGCAGCAACTGCTCAACCTGTCGACCCAGGTGAAGGACGAATCCGTCACCTTCTTCGAAGCCTACAAGGACGTTCCCTATCTCGTGAGCTGGTTCGGCGACGCCGGGAGCGCGATCATCGCGTGGTCGTTGCCGCTGTCGATCATCCTGGCGATCCCGATCATGCTGCTGATCGGCTGGGTGATGGAGCGCGGGCTGATCCGCTTCTTCTACAAGCGCAGCCACGCCGAGCAGATCCTGGTGACCTTCGGGCTCGCCATCGTCCTCCAGGAGATCATCCGCATCGCCTTCGGCGCCAATCCGATCCCGGTCTCGGCGCCGCCCGCCGGTCGCCGGCAGCGCCGACGTCGGCGCCTGGCTCGGCCTCGGCAGCGGGGTCGTCTATCCCTGGTGGCGGCTCATCTATTTCGTCTTCTCGGCGATCATTCTTGGCGGCGTCTTCGCCTTCCTGCAGTTCACCACCTACGGGATGGTGGTGCGGGCGGGGATGCGCGACCGCGACACCGTCGGGATGCTCGGCATCAATATCCAGGGGCGGTTCACCGCGGTGTTCGGTCTGGCGGCGGTGGTTGCCGGGCTGGCTGGCCTCATGTACACGCCGATCGTTCCGCCGAACTACAGCATCGGCATGGATTTCCTGGTGCTGTCCTTCGTCGTCGTGGTGGTCGGCGGGATGGGCTCTCTCGGCGGCGCCGTGCTTGCCGGGTTCCTGCTCGGCATCCTTCAGTCCTTCGCTTCGATGAACGAGATCAAGGCGATCTTCCCCGGCATCGACCAGATCATCATCTATCTGGTCGCCGTCATCGTCCTGCTCGTCCGCCCGCGCGGCCTGCTCGGTCGCCGGGGTGTGATGGAGAGCTGAGATGGTTCGGGCAACGGCGCGCAACGATCTGATCCTGATGGTGGTCTTCACCATCGTGGTGCTGGCGGCGCCGATCTGGCTCGCGCCGATCGGCGCCGGCTATCCCGACCTTCTGCAGAAGTTCGCGATCTTCGGCATCTTCGCCATCGGCTTCAACATCCTGTTCGGGCTGACCGGCTATCTGTCTTTCGGCCACGCCGCCTTCCTCGGCGTCGGCTCCTACGCCACGGTGTGGGCGTTCAAGCTTTTGTCGATGAACATCCTGCCGGCGGTCGTCCTGTCGATCCTGCTCGCCGGGCTGTTCGCCGTCGTCATCGGCTATGTCAGCCTCAGGCGAAGCGGCATCTACTTCTCGATCCTGACGCTCGCCTTCGCCCAGATGGCCTACAACCTTGCCTATTCCGTGCTGACGCCGATCACCAACGGCGAGACCGGGCTGCGGGTGCTGCGCGGCGACCCGCGGGTTCTCGACCATCTCCTCGGCATCGAGGTGGGCGACATGCTGCCGACGCCGGAGCTCTTCGGCCTCAGGACGATCGGCTATGACGGCTTCTATATCTGCGCGGTGTTCCTGATCGTCGCCTTCTTCATCGCCCTCAAGATCACCCGCTCGCCGTTCGGTCTGGCACTCCGCGGCATCAAATCGAACCAGACGCGGATGGGCTATACCGGCTTCAACACCCGACCCTACACGCTCGCCGCCTTCGTGATCTCCGGGATGTATGCGGGGCTCGCCGGCTCGCTGCTGGCGGTCACCGATCCGCTGGCCGGGGCCGAGCGGATGCAGTGGACGGCTTCCGGCGAAGTGGTGCTGATGACCATCCTCGGCGGTGCCGGAACGCTGGTCGGGCCGATCCTCGGCGCCGGCATCATCAAGTACGCGGAGAACATCTTCTCCTCCTTCAACGAGCAGACCCTGCAACAGACCTTCAGCTTCCTGCCGGACCCGCTTCGCGAGGTTGCGGTGTCGATATCCGCCCTGTTCGTCGGTGAAGGATGGCACCTGACACTCGGCGTAACGTTCATGCTGATCGTCATCTTCCTGCCGGGCGGGGTGATGGAGGGGCTGGCGCGCCTCGGCCGCTGGATCAGGCGACCGTCGGAGCCGCAAGCGGGCGCAAAAAGTGCAGACGGCGGGGTAGGGGACAATGGACAACATCGTTCTCCACGTCGACGACGTCTTCAAGAGCTTCGGCGGCCTGCACGCGCTGAGCGACATCGACCTCGAAGTGGCGGAAGGGAAGACCCACGCCATCATCGGCCCGAACGGCGCCGGCAAGTCGACGCTCCTCAACGTTTGCGTCGGACGGCTGAAGCCCGACTCCGGCGCGGTCGTCTTCGACGGCAAGATCCTCACCGGGCGCTCGCCCCACGAGATCAACCAGCTCGGCGTGGCGCGCGTGTTCCAGACCCCGGAGATCTTCCCCGACCTCTCGGTCCTCGACAATGTGATCATCCCGGCGCTGGCCAAACGCGACGGAGCGTTTGCCATCGACGCCCGCAAGTCGATGTACCACGAGACGGAACTCAGGGACCGCGCCGAGGCGGCGATCGAGGACGTCGGGCTGCACGAGAGCCTCGACAAGGAAGCCGCCAGCCTGTCGCGCGGCGACAAGCGGCGGCTGGAGCTCGCCATGTGCCTGGTCCAGCAGCCGCGCCTTCTCCTGCTCGACGAGCCGACGGCCGGGATGTCGCGTCTCGACACCAACCGCACCATCGACCTTCTCAAGAAGTTCAAGGAACGCGGGATGACCAAGGTCATCATCGAGCACGACATGCATGTCGTCTTCAGCCTCGCCGACCGGGTGACGGTGCTTGCGCAGGGACGTATCATCGCCGACGGGCCGCCGGATGCGGTGCGCGGTGACCCGGCGGTGCAGGAAGCCTATCTCGGGGGAGTGCACGAGTGACACTGACTGTGACGGCCGATACCGCGGCATTGCCGGTGGCAGAAGAAGCGGCGCCTGCAGCGGCGGCCGCTGCCGGCCAGGCGGGGGCTTTCTTCGCCTGCAAGGACATTCAGTCCTATTACGGCGAGAGCTTTATCGTTCAGGGCGTGTCGTTCGAGATCCGCGAAGGGGAGATCCTGGCGCTGCTCGGCCGCAACGGTGCCGGCAAGACCTCGACGCTCAGGACCATCGCCCGCATGGACAACCCGACGCTGAAGCAGGGCGAGATCTGGCTCGACGGCAAGCCGATCCATCCGCTCAAATCCTTCGAGGCGGCGCGGGTCGGCATCCAGCTGGTGCCGGAGGACCGTCGGATCATCGGCGGTCTCACCGTCGAGGAAAACCTCATCCTGTCGCAGGTGGCGCCGCCGCTCGGCTGGCCGCTCGAGCGGATCTACGACCATTTTCCCCGCCTGGCCGAGCGCCGCAGGCAGGAGGCGACCACCCTTTCCGGCGGCGAGCAGCAGATGCTTGCTGTCGCCCGCGCGCTGGCGCGCGAATTGAAGCTCCTGCTCCTCGACGAGCCCTATGAAGGGCTGGCGCCGGTGATCGTCCAGGAAATCGAGAAGATCGTCGCCGGCATCAAGGAGGAGGGCATCACCACGATCATCGTGGAGCAGAACGCCATCGCCGCGCTGCAACTTGCCGACCGGGCGGTCATCCTCGATATGGGCGAGGTGGTGTTCTCCGGCGATGCCAACCACGTGCTCGACAACGCCGAGCTGCGGTCGAACTACCTCGCAGTTTAGCGATCGGGCAGGGCTTTTACTCCAGTCCCTCCAGCGACGTCAGAATCCGCGCCGGCGGCAGGTCGGGGTACTCGTCCGGCTGTCCGGTCCGGTTGACCCACACGGTGCGGAAACCATAGGCGGTCGCCCCCGCGATATCCCAGCGGTTCGAGGACTGGAACGATACCTCGTCGGGCATGGTCTCAAGCGTGTCGCCGACGAGGGCGTAGACGCGCGGATCGGTCTTGAACACGCCGATCGCGTCGACCGAAATGACATGGTCGAGGAGATCGCCGAGCCCGGCTGATTCGACCGCCGATTTCAAGCATTTCCGTCGAGCCGTTGGAGAGGATTGCGAGCGTCGCGTCGGGCTTCAGCCGGGCGAGCATGTCGCGGACTTCCGGATAGGCGTCGAGCCCGCGATAGGCGTCGAGCAGGGCGGGTTTCATGGCCGCCGCCTCGGGAGCGGCCGCGGCAATGGCATAATCGAGGGCGTCCTCGGTCAGTGACCAAAAGTCGCGGTAACGGTCCATGAGCGTGCGCACCCAGGAATATTCGAGCTGCTTTGTGCGCCAGATGTCGGACAGCCGCTGAGCGTTGGGGCCGACGGCTTCCGCGTGCCGGCGTACAGCCGCGTGCACATCGAAGAGCGTGCCATAGGCATCGAAGACGTAGGCGCGGATCGCCATGGCTTCCTCCTTCTTGCGTGGGCGATTCCGCGACGGGACATCGCCGATGCGCTACGGGGCAGTGGTACCGGTGTGCCGCGGCCCGCTGCGGAATGCGATGTAAATCGCCGGAATCACCAGCACGGTTAACGCTGTGGACGAGGCGAGGCCGAAGAGCAGCGAGATCGCCAGCCCCTGGAAGATCGGATCGGCGAGGATGACGGCGGCGCCAATCATTGCGGCAAGCGCCGTGAGCAGGATCGGCTTGAAGCGGATCGCCCCGGCCTCGAGCAGCACGTCGCGCAGCAGGCGGTCCGGCGACCGCGCCTGGCGGATGAAGTCGACCAGCAGGATCGAGTTCCGCACGATGATGCCGGCGAGCGCGATGAATCCGATCATCGAGGTGGCGGTGAACGGGGCGTGGAACAGCCAATGGCCGATCATGATGCCGATGAAGGTGAGGGGGATCGGCGTCAGGATGACCAGCGGCACCTTGAAGGAGCCGAACTGGGCGACGACCAGGATGTAGATGCCGATGATCGCCACCATGAAAGCGGCCCCCATGTCGCGGAACGTCACCCAGGTCACCTCCCACTCGCCATCCCAGAGCAGCGTCGGGTGCGCCTCGTCGTCGGGCTGGCCGTGCAGCGAGATGGTCGGCTTCGGCAGGTCGCCCCAGTCGGCGGCGTCGATGGCGCGGGCCACGGCGATCATGCCGTAGACGGGCGCCTCGAAATCGCCTGCCAGCTCGGCGGTCACCATCTCGGCGGCGTGGCCGTTGTGGCGGAAGATCGGGTACGACGCTTTGGTCCGCGTCACATGGACGACGTCGCCGAGCTCGACGATGCTCCGCTCGCCGGGGAGCGCATTGGCCGGGACGGGGGTCGCCAAGGCGCGTTCGCCGATCACGCGGTCGGCCTTGGGCAGGCCGATGGTGATCGGGATGGGGCGCCGCTCGCCGCCGCGGTGCGAATAGCCCACCGTCTTGTCGCCGTAGAAGGACTGGATGGTCTGGTAGACGTCGCTTTGCTCGACGCGGTGGTATTCGAGATTGTCCTGGTCGATCACCATGCGGATCCGCTCGGGCGGGACGCCGTAGGAATTGTCGACATCGACGACAAAGGGTACACTTTCGAAAGCTTCCCGAACCTTTGCCGCGACGGCGCGGCGGGTTTCGGCGTCAGGGCCGTAGATCTCGGCAAGCAATGTCGCGAGCACCGGCGGCCCAGGCGGCGGCTCGACCACCTTGATCGAGGTTCCCTCCGGCATGTCGAGGCCCTGCAGGCGGTGCCGCATGTCGAGGGCGATCTCGTGGCTGGTCCGCTCCCGTTCGCCCTTGGGCAGAAGGTTGACCTGCGCGTCGCCCTGATAGGGCTGGGCGCGGAGATAGTAGTGACGGACGAGGCCGTTGAAATTGAACGGGGCGGACGTGCCGGCATAGGTCTGGAACGACACCACTTCGGGCAGGTCGGCGAGGCGGTTCACCGCCTCCTGAAGGACGCGGTTGGTCTCCTCAACCGACGAGCCTTCCGGCAGGTCGACCACCACTTGCAGGTCGGTCTTGTTGTCGAAGGGGAGCAGCTTCACCGTGACGTGCTCGGTGTAGAACAGCCCGAGCGAGCCGACCGTGAGGATGCCCACCACCGCCAGGAAGCTCCATGCGCGGAGGCGACTGGAAAGGATCGGACGGGCGACGGCCATGTAGATCCGCCCGAGGAAGCCGACCTTGCCGTGCCCCGACTCGTGCTCGCCGCCACGGCCGAAGCGGAGCATCAGCCACGGCGTCAGCATCACCGCAACGAAGAACGAGAACAGCATCGCTGCCGAGGCGATGGCCGGGATCGGGCTCATATACGGGCCCATCAGCCCGGAGACGAACAGCATCGGCAGCAGTGCCGCCACGACGGTCAGCGTCGCGACGATGGTAGGGTTGCCGACCTCGGCGACCGCCTCGATCGCCGCCCTGGCGCGCGAGCGGCCATCGTCCATCGCCCAGTGTCGGGCGATGTTCTCGATGATGACGATGGCGTCGTCGACGAGGATGCCGATCGAGAAGATCAGGGCGAACAGGCTGACCCGGTTCAGCGTGTAGCCCATGATGCGGGCGGCGAAGAGGGTGAGCAGGATCGTGGTCGGGATGACGATCGCCACCACCACCGCCTCGCGCCAGCCGATCGACACGGCGACGAGGATGACGATCGAGATGGTCGCCAGCGCCAGATGGAAAAGGAGCTCGTTGGCCTTTTCGTTGGCGGTCTCGCCGTAGTTGCGGGTGACCGTCATGTCGACGTCTTCCGGGAAGATCTGGCCGCGCACGTCCTCGAGCCGGCGGACGATCTCGTCGGCGATGACGACGGCGTTGGTGCCGGGACGCTTGGCGATGGCGAGCGAGACGGCAGGGACGCGCTCAAGACCATTGTCGGTCTTGCGGACCTCGTCGACGCGCGTCTCGGCGCTATTGGTCACCAGACGGACGTTGGCGACGTCGCGGACATAGACCGGGCGTCCGTCACGGGCAGTGAGAAGCAGATTGCCGATCTCAGGAAGGGTCTGGAGCGTCTGGCCGGCGACAAGATCGAGCTGCTTCTGGTCGTCGCGGACCGAGCCGGCGAGGAACGACCGGTTGGCGCCCTCCACCTTCGCTGTCAGCTGCTGCAGTGTGATGCCGTAGAGCGACAGCCGCTCGGGATCGGGCTCGACCCGGATTTCCTCCGGCTGCGAGCCGACGATGTAGGTGAGGCCGATATCAGGGAGCTTCGACACTTCCACCTGCAGCTCGCGGGCGAGCCGGGTCAGGCCGTTGGCATCCCAGCGCGAAGCCGCCTCCGGCTTCGGCGTCAGGGTGACGACGACAATCGCCACGTCGTCGATGCCGCGGCCGATGATCAGCGGCTCAGGAATGCCGACGGGGATACGGTCGATGTTGGCCCGCACCTTGTCATGGACGCGGAGGATGGCGGCGTCCGAACTGGTGCCGACGAGGAATCGGGCGGTGACGACGGCGCGGTCGTCCATGGTCTGGGAATAGACGTGCTCAACGCCGTCGATGCTCTTGATGATCGTCTCGAGCGGCTCGGTGACGAGCTTGACCGCGTCTTCCGCCTTGAGGCCGTCGGTGCGCACATGGATGTCGACCATGGGCACTGAAATCTGAGGCTCCTCCTCACGCGGCAGCGTGATCAGCGCCACGAAGCCGAGCGCCAGCGACGCCAGGAGAAGCAGCGGCGTCAGCGGCGAATTGATGAATGACGCCGTCAGCCGGCCAGCAATGCCGAGATTCATGGAAGAACGATCCGGTCACCAGGTTCGAGGCCGGTGAGCACTTCCACCTGCTGCTCGCCGTTGTTGTCGAAGGTGGCGCCGAGAACCACGGCGACCTCCATCTCGCCCTCGTCGGTGGCGACGCTGACGTAGTCGACCCCGTGCCGGGTGGCGACTGCGTCCGGCGGGACGGAGAGAACTGTCCGCTTGCCCACCGGTATCCAGACCAGCGTGCGCTCGCCGACGAAGTAATCCCCGAGGCCGTCGACCTCGACATCGGCGAGAACCCGGCCGTCCTGGATCTGCGGGTACACCTTGACCAGCTTGCCAGTGCCGGCCGCCTTGGTCATCGCGGTCGGCGAAGCCGAGGCGCCGGGGCGATCGCCGACCAGCACCGAAGCACCTTCGGAAATCTTGGCCGCGTGGCGCTCGGGGAGGGCGAGGCGCAGGAAGTAGCCGCCACCGGCGACCAGCGCGATCTCCTCGCCCGGCAGCACCACCGAGCCTTGGGTCACCGGCACCCGCAGGATGCGGCCGGAAGCAGGCGCGAGCACTTCGCCCTCGCTCGACTGGGCGGCGATGACCGCCCGCTCGGCTTCCGCCGCTGTCATCTGGTTGGTCAGCACCTCTACCTGGGTGCGCGCCTGGTCGACCCGGCTTTGAGTCGTCGCGCCCTTCTGGAGCAGTTGCTCGGACCGGTCGAGGTCGGTCTGGGCGTTCTTCAGTTGGGAGGCGAGCGCCTGGATCTTGGCGTCGGCGGCCTGACGCTGCAGCGCGATCTTCTCGTCAACGATGGTAGCGACGATGTCGCCCTCGGTCACCTCACTGCCCTCGTCGACCTTGATCGACCGCACGGTGCCGCCGATGCGGGCGCGGGCCGGCACGGCGTCACTGCTCTCGACCTGACCGAAGACGGCCTTAGTCTCGTTGATCACCGTCGGCGTGACGACGAACTCTGCGGCGGTTGCACCCGCCGGGAATGCAAGCACGGCGGCAAGTGCGATAAGGGCCCGTCTCGTCCCGGACATCTGGCAAACTCCGGCTTTTGAAGATCGGAAGATTAGCGGAAGACCGAGCCAGGCTTGATCCCGACCTTGCGGAGCACTTTCGCTGCCGGGCAGAAGCCGGTGAACGCCGACTGGATCAGGTTGAGGCCGATGAACGCGGTGAAGAGGCACCAGTACGGCGATACGGCGTAGCTGAGCACCAGCGACACCAAGATCATGAAACCGGCGAAAGCGAGTATCGCGCGATCAAGACTTCATGCTGTGATTTTCCTTCACATTTTGCCGCAGGTTGGACTATTCCGCCGGCTCGATCGTCAGCTCTTTCAGCTTCTTGATGCCGAGCATGTCGAGCACGAGGTTCTCGTAGAAGGTATCGGCCTTGCCCTGGCGGACCTTGCGCAGGAAGTACTTCTCGAAGCCGATCTTGGCCGCGTGCACCCATTTGCCCGACGACGACCAGTTGACGTTGCGCGGCGGGATCTGCGGCTGGGCGATGAAGGCGATGCCCTCGTCGCCGAAATCGGCAAGGCACACCGCGTTCCAGGTCGCGACGGCGCTGCGGCTCTTCGCCGCGGAGCAGCGCGGCGATGTTGGTGGCGGTCGCCGTCACCATGGACTCGATCATGAAGCCGGTCTTGGGCACGCCGACCGGCAGCGGCGTCTTGCCGACCGGCGGGATGGCCACGCCGACGCCGATGCCGAAGACGTTCGGGAACTTCGGATTGCGCTGGTACTTGTCGATGAGGATGAAGCCGCGCGGGTTGGTGAGGCCCTCGATGCCGGCGACGGCCGAGACGCCGCGGAAGGCCGGCAGCATCATCGAATAGGCGAAGGGCAGCTCGTGCGTCGGCCTTGGTGGCGCCGGCCTCGTCGACCTCCTCGACGAACATCTTGCCGGCTTCGACCTTCTTCACCTTGGCGTTGGTGATCCACTTGATGTGCCGCTCGCGCATGGCGCTCTCGAGCAGGCCCTTGGTGTCGCCGACGCCGTCGAGGCCGAGATGGCCGATATAGGGTTCCGGGGTGACGAAGGTCATCGGCACCTGGTCGCGCTTGCGGGCGCGGCGCAGCGCCGTGTCGAGAATGAAGGCGAATTCGTAGGCCGGGCCGAAGCAGGAGGCGCCCTGCACCGCGCCGACGACGATCGGGCCCGGCTGCTTGACCAGCGCGTCGAAGGCGGCCTTGGCCTTCTCGCGCATGGTCGATCTGGCAGACCGACTGGGTGTTGGCGTCGGGGCCCAGGCCCTCGATCTCGTCGAAGGCGAGCTCGGGGCCGGTGGCGATGACCAGGTAGTCGTAGTCGAGGGACGAGCCGTCATTCAGCTCGATGCCGGTTTTCCTCGGCGTGCACGCGCTTGGCGCCCTTCGGGCCGCAGCGCGATGCCGCGCTTGCCGAAGATGGCGTGCAGATCGACGCGAGATGTCCTTGCGCTCGCGCCAGCCGACGGCGACCCAGGGATTGGAGGGCACGAAGGAATAGCTTGAGCCCAGATTGACGACGGTCAGCTCGTCGTTCGGGCCCATCTTCTCCTTCATCTCGTAAGCCATGATGACGCCGCCCAGACCGGCGCCGAGAACCACGATGTGCGACATGCCAACCTCCCTCGTTCGTGTCGTCTGCCGGAGCGAGGGGCCGCTCCCTGTGCCTTTCGTCCCATCGGCGCCACCGCGACGCCTTGCGCAAGATCAAGCCGGGGAGGGCTCCGTCCGACGCCCCTTGCAGATAACATTCAAATATTCTAATTTCAAGAACATGAATGTAAGAGAGCATGATGCCGGCCGCGGAAGAGGCCGCCGACCTGATGCGCAGCCTGTCGCATCCGCAGCGGCTGCTGGCGCTTTGCGCGCTCGGCGACGGCGAGAAAAACGGTCGCCGAGCTTCGCTGCGAGCTCGGCGGTATCGAGCAGGTGCCGATGTCGCAGCAACTCATGCGCCTGCGGGCCGACGGTCTGGTCGAATCCCGGCGGGAAGGGACGAGCGTCTACTACCGCATCGCCCGGCCGGAGATTCTTCTCGTGATCGAGGCGCTTCAGGCGGCGTATTGCGCGCCGACGGACAAGGCCGGCAAGCGGAAGCCGTCTCGATCGCCGGCCTGATCGGTCAGCCCGGCCTGGGTGGCGCGTATTCGATGAGCGGTCGCGCGTCGTCGGCCTCGGCGGCCGCCCGGCTGCGCTCCGCCCGTCTTGCCATCTTTTCGGCAGCGATCGTCCCCCACAGCAGGCCGTAGAGGAGGAAGAGATGCCGCCAGTGATCGTTGTCGATCACGTTGTGGATCATCAGATGGCCGATGAAGATGGCGTAGGCGCACTGGACGAGCCCCTGCCAGGGGCGCGGCTTGAAGAGGAGGGGGGTCGCCGCAGCCAGCGTCCAGAGAGCCAGCGCGATATAGCCGAAGCCGCCGAGCCAGCCATAGGAGGTGAAGGCGTTGAGCCACACGTTGTGCGGGTCCTTGCCGAACAAATAGTGGAATTGCAGCGGTCCGAAGCCGAGCGGTGCGCTGGAGCAGCATGGAAGCCGGCACGCAACTGGTCGCCGAAGCGCCCGGTCGCTCCCGCATCGTAGGACTGCAGCAGGTGGGCCCGCGAGCTCGAAGATCGCGCGCACCTTCTCGAACGACAGCGCGAAGCTGACAATCGCGCGCCGCGGCGATGGCAGCATGCAACCGCGATGAACACGATGCGGCTGCGCGCCTTGACGCTCGCGATACGATGAAGGTGAGGAAGCAACAACAGCATGATCGATGCCGCCGCGATGACCCATGCGCCGCGCGAAAAGGCGAGGAAAATGGCGACAGCAGGATCGAGCAAGCCCGGCGATCGATATGAGCCGCCACTTGACCCGCTGAAGTCAGGAAATTCTGGATGATGAGGACCATGGGCGGGACGAGAAAGGCCGAAGACGTTGGGATCCTGGAAGGTGCCCTTGGCGCGGTCGATAGGCGCCCAAGCCCGTCGATGCCGTGGAGATTGAAATAGCCTACGATGCCGATGAGGGCCGCCACCACGGCGGAGACGATCTAGGCGTTGCGGATGGTCGCCATGCGGCGCACGGGTCTCCGGCGATGAGGCAGGCGAAGAGACGACCGACGTGCGGCCAGGAAGGAGACGCGATGTAAACGCACCGCCTTGCCGAAGTGGAGACCTGGGTGAGGGCGAGGAGCCGCCGGCGAGGTAGAGAGCAGCAGGAAGATCATCGGCAGGAAGTGCGATTGACCGGCACCACTGAAGACCGCCCGGATGACCATGACCAGCGCACGAGAAGCAGCTCGTAAGGGGCCGGCTCGAAGATGACGAACCCGCCGAGGAAGACGAGACACCGATCGTCCAGTCGGCGACGGCGTCCGAAGGCCGCAGCTAAGGCCGTCGCAGGCCGGCCGGGTCGCGCGGCCGCGGCAAGGCTCAATAGGCGCTGCTCCGTGTTGAGAGGCGGAAGGGCGTCATGAGCGAGAATGTAGAGGTCGAGCAGCAGCGACCAGTTCTCGATGTAGTAGAGGTCGTGCTCGACGCGGCGCTGGATCTTTTCCTCGGTGTCGGTCTCGCCGCGCCAGCCGTTGATCTGGGCCCAGCCGGTGATGCCGGGCTTGACCCGGTGGCGGGCGAAATAGCCCTCGACCACCTCGTCGTAGAGGCGCTTGCGCGGCCTTGGCCTGGATGGCGTGCGGGCGCGGGCCGACCAGCGACAGGTTGCCCTTGCAGCGACGTTGAAGAGCTGCGGCAGCTCGTCGATGAGGTCTTGCGGATGAAGCGGCCGACGCGGGTGACGCGCGGATCGTCGCTGGTCACCAGCTGTTGCGGCGTCGGCGTCGGTCTGGTCGTACGTACATCGAGCGGAACTTGTAGACCTCGATCAGCTCGTTGTTGAAGCCGTAGCGCTTCTGGCGGAAGAGCACCGGACCGCGGCTGTCGAGCTTGATGGCGAGCGCCGTCGCCAGCATGACCGGCGACAGCGACGAGCAGGATCAGCGCCGCCGACGACACGGTCGAAGAGCCGCTTGACGACGACGTCCCAGTCGGCGATCGGCTTGTCGAAGACGTCGAGGAACGGGACGTTGCCGACGAAGGAATAGGCGCGCGGGCGGAAGCGCAGCTTGTTGGTGTGCGCCGAAGGCGGATATCGACCGGCAGCACCCACAGCTGCTTGAGAATGCTGCAGCAGGCGGTTCTCGGCGGTGAGCGGCAGGACGACGATCAGCAGGTCGATCCGCGCGATGCGGCCGAACTCGACCAGTTCGGCGACCGTGCCGAGCTTCGGATAGCCGGCGACGATCGGCGGCGAGCGGTCGTCGCTGCGGTCGTCGAAGATGCCGCAGATGCGGATGTCGTTGTCTGGCTGGGCCGCCAGCGCCGCGGATCAGCTCCTCGGCCGGCTCGCCGCCGCCGACGATGACGGCGCGCCGCTCGAGCAGGCCTTCGCCGCGTCCAGCGTCGCACGAGCGGGCCAGCGCCAGCCGGAACACGATGAAGATAGCCAAGCCCGGAGACGAACCAGGCAGCCGAACCAGACGCGCGAGAAATTCTCGCCGACCTTGGTGAGGAAGGCGATGGCGGTGAGAAGGCCGAAGACCAGGGTCCAGGCGCCGAGGACGCGTCCGAGCTGCGGTCCGATGGCGCGCCGCAGGGCGGGGATCGTGTAGCCGTCCGGCGAGCTGCATCGAGCGAGACACGGCCAGGCCGCGACACCGAGGATCGCAGGCATACCGCCACGTCAGCGCCGTCGCCGGCGCGACATAGAGCGGCGTAGATCGCGAAGCCGGTGATGACGACGAGCGCAAACTCGACGAGCCGGGCTATGCCGGTGACGATCATCCGCGAGATCGAGTGGCGCGAAAGGCCGCCGCGGCGGTCTGGCCTCGCTCGCTCAGCCCCGTCGGGCGCGGATCCGTAGACTCGGGCATCGTTGGTCGGCGGAAGCGAGGTGGTCACCACCGCTTTCGGTGTGGCTGATGCTTCCGGCAGTCCGCTTGCTCATCTTTGCTGCTTCGATGCCTCCTGGCCGCCCGCCGCGTGGCTCGACCAACAATGGCTGTGCACCGTGATGATTCAAAGTTGAGGAAAACGGCGAGGCGAACGCCCGATTATTTGCTGGTAGTGGTTAGCGCTCGATAGACCGCCTCGAGCCGCGCTGCCATGGCATCGACGGAGAAATCCTTGCGGATCGCTGTCGCGCAGCTGCTCTGCGGCGGCGCACGCCATCTCGGGGCGTCGCGGAGGCCTCGCCATGGCAGCTGCCAGCGCATCGGCATCTCCCGGCGGCACCAGGCGGCCCGGCTTTCGGCGCCGAAGATCTCCGGGATGCCGCCGACCCGGGTCGCGACCATCGGCATGGCGGCGGCGACCGCCTCGAGAACGATGTAGGGCATGGATTCGGCCCGCGAGGGGACGACGATGCACGCGCCCGCGGGCAAAGGCCTCGCGCGCCGGCGTCGGATCGCGGAACGCGACGGTCTCGCCTAGCCGCACTCGGCGACCATGTGCCTGATAGCTGTCGGCATCGTCGGCCCGCGCCGATACATGTGCGCAGTGGCGTCGTGTCGCGCTGCTGCGCAGCGACCGCCAGCGCCTGGATGAAGACATCCGGCCCCTTCAGGTCGCGGAGCATGCCGACATAGAGGAAGTCGCGCGCATCGGGCGCCGGCGGCACGGGCTCGAACTCTTCGGGCCTCAGGCCGTTCGTGACGATCTCGCCGTCGGCCTCGGCGGAGTGCCGACCTTGGCAGCATAGGTGTCGCCTCGTAACCGGCTGACAAAGATGAAGGCGTCCGTCATGCGCCCGAGGATGCGCTCCGCCGTGAAATAGACGCGGCCGGCCGTCGACGTCGCGCTCGTAGTGGAGGCTGCCGCCATGGGGCGTGTAGATGCGGGCTACGCACGAACCAGATGCCCGCAAGAGCGTGCCGATCGTCCGCGCATAGGCGCCGCCTTTGGCGCCGTGTGCATGCAGGACGTCGGGAGCGAGCGGCTCCGCACCTCGCGCAGGACGCGCCAGGTCGCGGCAAGATCGGACAGCGCGATCTGCCGCCGCATCGGCAACCGTTTGAGGCCGAGAGCAGAGAAGGCGCGAGGCGGCGGAGCGCCTTCTCCTCGAAGCGCCCCGCCGGTGGTCGAATTGCAGATGATGCCGACCGAGTGCCCGGCATTGCTGCTGGGCGTCGGCAGAGATCGCGCACGTGGCGGAACACGCCGCCGACCGGCGCGCGGAAGCAGTGGACGATCCGCAATGGCGCTCCGTCCATCAGGTCTGCTCCCGCTTGGTCTGGTGGGTGCGGCCGCGAGCCGTCCATGCCGGCTCAAAAGACGCGCTCACGGACATAGATGGTGTCGCCGGGGGCGACCGGGTCGGTCATGGTGAGGGTGTCGGTCTCGAGCTTGCCGTTGGTGCGGCGGGTGACGGTGACGGCGCGCTGGTCGGCGCGCGGGGTGAAGCCGCCGGCGGTGGCGATGGCGCTTTGCACCGTCATGCCGGCGACGTAGCTGTACTGGCCGGCGGCGTTGACCTCGCCGAAGGCGAAGACCGGCCGGTAGCGGACGACCTCGGCCGAGACGTTGGGGTCGCGGACGAAGCCGCCCCGCAGCTTGGCGGCGATGGTGCGCTCGAGCTCGGTGGTGGTATGGCTGCGGGCCGGCACGGCGCCGATCAGCGGCATGGAGATGTTGCCGGCCTGGTCGACGGTATAGGTGTTGGAGAGGTCGGCCTGGCCGAAGACGATGACGCGCAGCTGGTCGCCGCTGTCGAGGCGATAGGGGGCGGTGAGCTCGCTGTGCTGGGCGAGAAGGGCCGGATCGTAGCCGGCGCATCCGGCGAGCAGCGCCAGGCTGGCCACGACCTTGATTATCCTCATGAATCGCATGGACGGCTCAGCTCTTCCGGCGACGGCGGCTCAGCCCCGACTATTCGGCCGTTATGGTTAATGGCGGGTAAAAACAGCCGACAGGACCAGAAAGTATCCCGACCGGTAATTAACTATTAAACAAAGTTAATGCCGCTCTGATCCGCCGTTGGTTGACGTTAACGACGTAATTACCATAAGGACGGATGATCGGGGCGTTCCGGAAGCGTGAGTTTTCTTGGAAGATGGCCAGCCGCCGAGCCCATTCAGCGACGGATGTCGAGGTCGACGTCCGTGCGTTATTCAAGTCCCTGCTAAGGGCGCTTCCCTATCTTATTGTTTTTGTGGCGATCATTGCTGGAGGAACCTATTACCTCCTGTCCAACATCGCACCGACGTACAAATCCGAAGCCAAGCTACTGATCGAGGCGGGCGAATCCGACATCACCCGCTCCGCCCCCGACGCCAGCACGATGCTCGACAAGCAGGCGATCGCCAGTCAGGTCCAACTCATCCAGTCGGGCGATCTCGCTCGCGTAGTAGCCTCGAAACTCGATCTGGAAGCGCAGCCGCAATATCAGAAGGCGATAAGCGGCGACACCTTCCCCACCAACATCCTGATCAAGCTCGGCCTCGCCGAACCCCCGTCGGGCTCGGTGGAGGAGCGGGTGCTCACCGAATACTACAAGAACCTGGAAGTCTACACCGTCGGTGAATTCGCGGGTGATCGCCGTCGACTTTTCGTCGACCGACCCCGCATTCGCCGCCGAAGGGCGCCAACACGGTCGCCTCCGAATACATCGCCCTTCAGAAGTCGGCGATGCGCGACACGACCGAGAGCGCCACGCAGTGGCTGCAATCGGAGATATCGGACCTCCGCGACAAGGTCGCGACGGCGGAGGCCGAGTGTCGAGAAATTCCGCACCTCCCACGATCTCTTCGCCAGCGGCAGCACCGGCGGCACGCTGACCCAGCAACAGCTCACCGATCTCAACGCCGAGCTTACGCGGGTACGCGCGGCACGGACCGACGCCGAGACCAAGGCGAACCAGATTCGCGCCAGCCTGAAATCCGGCGCAGTCCCGAACACCACCGACGTTCTCAACTCGCAGCTCATCCAGCGGCTCGTCGAGCAGCAGGTGGCGCTGCGTGCGCAGATCGCCGAGCTGTCGGCGACATTGCTCTCGGGACATCCCCGCATGCGGGAGCTGCGCGCCCAACTCGCGGACCTCAATACCCAGATCGATGCGGAGGCGCAGAAGATCGTCGATTTGCTCGAGGCTGAGGCCGAGCTGTCGAAGGTGCGGGAAACGGAGATCGAGCAGCGCCTCGCGGGGCTGAAAGCTACCGTGGCGAGCGCCGGCGACGCCGAGGTGCAGCTGAGGGCGCTCGAGCGAGAGGCAGCGTCCCAACGCGAGCTGCTCGAACTCGTACCTGGCTCGCTATCGCGACGCGGTCGCACGGCAGAACGGCGACTACCTGCCGGCCAATGCCCGGATCATCTCCAACGCGATGGTGCCGGTCGATCCGGACTTCCCGAAGGTGATCCCGATGACGGCGGCTGCGACGATCGCCGCTTTGCTGCTGGCGATCGCTTTCATTCTGTTGCGCGAACTGGCCAGCGGCCGGCCGATGCGGCCCGTCGCCTATGACGCAGAACTGCCGATGGTGCCGGACGCCGTGGCGGTGGTCGGCCACATGCGCTGGGCGGACGATCACGGCGTTCGTCGGATGATGCCGAACGAGCCGACGCTGGCGCCGTTGATCGCCAGCGAATCGGAACGGTCGCTGGCACGGATCTCGAGCGAGATCGTCACCGGCAGGCAAACGACGCATCCTCGTGACCCTTGCCGAGCAGGAGGGACGCCGCCGGCCGGCCGTTGGCCGCGGCGGCGCTCGCCCGGGCGCTGGCGCGGGCCGATCGCCGGACGGTGCTGATCGACCTCCGCGGCGATGGCGCCAACGGCGCGGCGATGGGCGAGGGGAACGACCTTCCCGGCTTCACCGACCTGTTCGACGGCGGGGCGTCGTTTGCCCAGGTGATCTTCCGCGATCGCCGCTCGCGGGCGCATTTCATTCCCGTCGGCCGCCTGCCGATCACGCCGGATGCGCTGTCCGGCGAGCGCATGGCCACTATCCTTGCGGCCCTCGATCACACCTACGACCACCTGATCATCGACGCCGGCGACGATCTGATCGAGGGAATCGCGCCGAGTGTGGACACGGTGATGGTGGTGAGCGAGTTCGGCGCTGCCGACCCGCGCACGGTCAACGCCATCGACCGGGTGCAACGCGGTCACTCCGGCGACCGTCCTCCTGCTCATCGTCGATCCGGAGCGGCGGCGGCAGGAGATTGCCGAGGCCCCGCAGGCGCAAAAGACGACGGCCGGCGAGGCGGCCTAGCGTGGCGCAGGCGGCCCGCGGTCCGGGCGCTGCATCCACCAGATGAGGGCACCGGCCGGGACGAGCCAGAGCAGGCCCGCGACGGCGAAGAACACGGTCTGGGTGAGCGCCGAGGTGCCGGCGAGGCGGGCCGCGGCGATGGTCATGGCGACCAGCGCATAGACCGGCACGAACACCATCAGCGTCGCCGTTCCGATCAGCTTTCTCGTCCGCTGTCGCATGTCCCGCCTTCGATCCGCCGCGACCCCGTGTCGCCGGTTGCCGTCCGCCGCCGAGGGCTATATCGAAGGCCTCTGGAGCACAAGCATGGCAAGCACATTCGGCACAACCGACATCGGCGCCCAGCCTTCGGCGCGGAGCATGGCGCCGGTGCGCTGGTGGCTCTACGCCATCGCGCTCCTCATCGTCCTCATGGTGGTGGTCGGCGGCGCGACGCGGCTCACCCATTCCGGCCTGTCGATCACCGAATGGCAGCCGATCCATGGCGTCATTCCGCCGCTCAGCCAGGCCGAGTGGCAGGAGGAGTTCGCCAAGTACCAGCAGATCCCCGAGTACCAGCTCATCAACAAGGGCATGAGCCTCGACGCGTTCAAGGCGATCTTCTGGTGGGAATGGGCGCATCGCCTGCTCGGCCGCCTGATCGGCGTCGTCTTCATCGTTCCGCTGGTCTGGTTCTGGGCGACCGGCCGCATCGGCCGCAGCCTAGCGCCACGGCTCGTCGGCATCTTCGTCCTCGGCGGCCTGCAGGGGGCGATCGGCTGGTGGATGGTGGCGAGCGGTCTCAGCGAGCGCACGGATGTCAGCCAGTATCGGCTGGCCACCCATCTCACCTTCGCCTGCGTCATCCTCGCCTATATCCTGTGGGTGGCAGTCGGCCTCCGCGATATTCGGGCAACAGCGCCGCCCCGCTTCCGGGCCGTGGCCGGCGCGATCCTCGCCCTGGTGTTGCTCCAGATCTTCCTCGGCGGGCTGATGGCCGGTCTCGATGCCGGGCTGGTGTCGGACACCTGGCCGCTGATGAACGGCGCTCTGATCCCAAGCGGTCTGTTCTTCCAGGATCCCGTCTGGCGGAACATCTTCGAGAACCCGGTGACCGTGCATTTCGACCACCGGATGGTCGGCTATCTCCTGTTCCTCGTGGTGCTGGCCCATGCCTGGCAGGTGCGCGGCACGGCTTATGCCCGGCGCGCCGTCTCGCTGGCAATCCTGGTGACGATCCAGGCGGCGCTCGGCATCGCCAACGTGCTCCTTGCCGTGCCGCTCTGGCTGGCGCTCCTCCACCAGTTCGGCGCCATTGCCGTCCTCGGTCACGCCGTCTCGAATTTGAGGCGGATGCTGCCAGCGCGGGAGCAGCCCGTTGCGGCGGTTGCTCGGGCGCCCTAGAGCATTTTCGTTGAACGTAGAGTCGGGATGGGATTCCGGTTGGGTGCGTTGTCTGATTCACTGTCCGCAGGTGATTTGCGGGGAGAGGATGATGACGCGCAGCTTGAGTGCGGATCTTCGAGGTCGGGTGATCGAGGCGATCTCGGAAGGGCTTTCGACGCGGGAGGCAGCCCGGCGGTTCAAGATCGGCATTTCGACTTCGGGCCGGTGGTATCGACGCTATCGCGAGACCGGCGAGACGGTTGCGCGCAAGCAGGGGCAGCCGTCACGCTCGAAGCTCGATCCGCATGAGAGGTTCATCCTCGATCTGATCGAGGCGACGCCGGACCTCACATTGGCCGAGATCGGCGAACGGCTGGCTGAGGACTGCGGCGTGCGGGCGGTGCCCTCGACGGTGTGGATGTTCCTCGCCAGGCGCGGCATCACGTACAAAAAAAGACGGCGCATGCCAGCGAGCAGCAGCGGCCGGATGTAAGGGCGCGCCGGGAGGCTTGGTTCGACGGCCAGCTCGATCTCGATCCCGGGAAGCTGATCTTCATCGATGAGACCTCGGCCTCGACCAAGATGGCGCGCCTGCGCGGCCGGGCGAAGAAGGGCGAGCGCTGCCGGGCCTCGATCCCGCACGGCCACTGGAAGACCACCACCTTCGCCGCCGGGCTGCGGCTCGACGGCCTGGCAGCGCCGATGCTGCTCGACGGCGCCATGAACGGGCCGGCCTTCCTCGCGTACGTCGAACAGGTTCTCGTGCCCGAACTCACCCCCGGTGACATCGTCGTCATGGACAATCTGCCTGCCCACAAGGTCGCCGGCGTGCGCCCTGCGATCGAGACGGCCGGCGCCAAGCTTCTCCTGCTGCCGCCCTATTCGCCCGACTTCAACCCCATCGAGATGGCCTTCGCAAAGCTCAAAGCGCTCCTGCGCAAGGCCGCAGCCCGAACCGTCGACGAGCTCTGGGCCGTCGTCGCCAACTGCCTCGACCAGTTCTCGACAGCCGAATGCACAAACTACTTCCAGGCCGCAGGATATGACCCCGAGTAGGTCGAATCTGCTCTAGCTCGTGGACCGTATCGAGGCGGCGGCGGAGGCAATCGCCGAGGCCCGGCTTTCGGGCGAACCGCTTGAGCTCCTGCCCGAGACCATCTGCCCGCGTGACGAGGTGGACGCCTACCAAGTTCAGGACGCGGTTCACCGGCGACTGTTGAGCGACACCCGGTCGGTCGCCGAATCGGCAGCAAGATCGGCTGCACCACGCCGGTGATGCAGGCCTATCTCGGCATTCCCAATCCCTGTTCAGCGGGGGTGTTCGAAGGCGGCGTCCATCAGAGCGGCGCGCGCATCCGCTCCGATGCGTACCGGCGAATCGGCGTCGAATGCGAGATCGCCATCCGCCTCGGGTGCGACCTTTCGCCGGCGGCGGCGCCGTTCACCGCCGAGACCGTGGCGGACGCGGTGGTGGCGCACATGGCGGCAATCGAGATCGTCGACGATCGCTACGCCGACTGGCGGACCACCGACACCCCGACCCTTATCGCCGACGACTTCTTCGCTGCCGGCTGCGTCCTCGGGCCGCCTGTCGTGACGACGGAAGCGCCGGCCGAGATGGTCGGTGTCACCGTGATCAACGGCAGCGAGGCGGGAAGAGGACGCGGCAGCGACGTGATGGGCGATCCGCTCAACGCGCTCGCCTGGCTCGCCAACAGCTTTGCGGCGCGGGGCGTCCCACTCCGCCGCGACGAGATCGTGCTGACCGGCAGCCTGGTCGAGACCAAATGGCTCGGCCGCGGCGACCGGGTGACGGTCTCGGTCTCCGGCCTCGGCGCGGTCGAGCTGTCGGTCGTGTAGGTGTCTACGGGAACAGCGGCTGCTGCGTCAGGCCGGTGGTCTCCTCGATGCCGTACATCAGGTTGAAGTTCTGGATGGCCTGGCCGGCCGAGCCCTTCACCAGATTGTCGAGCACCGAGATGACGATGGCGCGGCCGGGAATGCGGTCGGCGATGACGCCGATCTGGCAGTAGTTCGAGCCGCGCACGTTCTGGGTCTGCGGCAGGACGCCCGCCGGCGCGACATGGACGAAAGCCTCTTCGCGGTAGGCGTCGACCAGCGTGGCCCGCAGGTCGTCGGCGGTCGCGCCGCCAGCGAGCTCGGACATAGGAGGTGCAAAGCTCGCCCCGGCTCATCGGGATGAGGTGCGGCGTGAAGTTGACGACCACGTCGAAGCCGGCCGCCTTGGAGATCTCCTGCTCGATTTCCGGCGCATGCCGGTGGCTGCGCGACCGAATAGGGCGACAGCCCCTCGCCGGCCTCGGTGAACAGCAGTGTTCTGCTTCAGGCCGCGTCCGGCGCCGGAGACGCCCGACTTGGCGTCGACGACGATATCCGAAGGGTCGATCAGGCCGGCGGCCGACGAGCGGCAAGCAGCGACAGGAGCGTCGCGGTCGGATAGCAGCCCGGGCAGGCGACCAGCCGGGCGTCGCGGATCGCCGTCCGGTAGTGCTCGGTCAGCCCGTAGACGGCCTCGGCCTGCAGTTCCAGCGCCTGATGCTCGTGCCCGTACCATGCCTCGTAGGTCTCCGGATCGCGCAGCCGGAAGTCCGCCGACATGTCGATGAACTTGATGCCGGGATGTTCGGCGAGCACCGCCTTGGTGATCTCCTGGGTGGTGCCGTGCGGCAGGCCGCAGAACACCGCATCGACCATCGACCAGTTCGCCTCCTCGACGGTGGTGAGGTCGGGCAGGTCGACGAAGGCGAAATGCGGAAACACCTCGGCCATCGGCTTGCCGGCATGGCTGTTGGCGGTCAGCGCGGCGATCTCCATTCCCGGGTGGCCCAGAGCGAGCCGGACGAGGTCGGCGCCGGTGTAGCCGGAGGCGCCGAGGACGCCGATTCTGATCTTGTTCGACATGGAAAGAATTCTCCTTGGATCGGAAGCGCAGGTGACGTCGGTTCGGTCACTCAGCTTCGTCGCCGTTCCGCCAGCAGCCCAAGGTAGAACATGCCGACCGTCGCTCCGGCAATCGCGGTGATGTCGGCATGGTCGTAGGGCGGGGCGACCTCGACCACGTCGGCGCCTACCAGATCGACGTCGATCTGGGCGAGCCCGCGCAGGATCGCCAGCGCCTCACGGCTTGACACGCCACCGGCAACCGGCGTGCCTGTGCCCGGTGCGAAGGCTGGGTCAAGGCAGTCGATGTCGAAGGTGCAGTAAGCGGGGGTTTCGCCGACCCGTTCGCGAATCCGTTCCAGCACGCCGGCGACGCCGAGCGCGTCGATGTCCGCTGTCGTGACGATTTCGATGCCGCAGTCGGTCGGCGCGACGGTGCGGATGCCGATCTGGATCGAGTTCGCCGCATCGATCAGCCCCTCGTGGACGGCGCGTCCGACGAAGGTCCCGTGGTCGATGCGGTTGCCCTCGTCCGGCCAGGTGTCCTGGTGGGCATCGAACTGGATCAGCGCGACCGGCCCGGACTGTGCCGCCTGGGCCTTGAGAAGGGGATAGGTGACGAAATGATCACCGCCGAGCGTGAGAAGCCAGGCGCCGCTGCCGAGAATCTCTTTCGCCTGCGCCTCGATCGCCGCCGGGATTTCGGCCGGGCGTCCATAATCGATGGCGCAGTCTCCGTAGTCGATGACTGCCAGCGTGTCGAACGGGTCGAAACCGAACGGATACTGCGGATCGCCGTCGAAGATCGCCGAAGCGCGGCGGATCGCCTGCGGGCCGAAACGGCAGCCGGGCCGGTTCGAGGTAGCCGCGTCGAAGGGGATTCCCCATACCACCGCGTCGATGTTGTCGAGGTCGCGCGAATAACGCCGCCGCATGAAGGAGAGTGCGCCGCCATGGGTCGGCTCGTGGCTGCCGCCCTTCAGCGGGCCGAGAAAGGCGTTGTCGGTGGGCCGTGGGTGGGTTGGATCGGTCATGATCGAGGCTCAGGCGCCCTTTGCGGTGGTCGTCGTCAGTGTCTTGGCTGAGGCCGGCGGCTTCCGCCAGTCCGAGCAATCCCAACCAAGCTCCTTCTCCACCAGATCGATTTCCTGTTGAAGGTGCCGGTAGGCGGCGTTCCAGTCGTCGGCGCTGATCGGCGGCACGACGCCGACATTGTCGTGGATCGGGGCCGGACGAGTGAAGTCCGACAGCGGTGCGACGCCGAGAAACCGGCACACCTGGTCGGTGACGCCGAGCTGGTCGGCGAAGAAATCCTCAGACTTGACGAAAAGAAGCTGCTCGGGCGGAAACAGCGCCTTCACCCGGCGGACCTGCTCGCCATAGAGGCTACGGCCGATATGGGAAAGCCGGACGTTCTGGAAGTTGGGATTGCGCAGCATCGCCTGCGTTTCCTCCTCGATGCGCTCCTGGAACGGGCCGATGTTGAGGTTGCGGTATCTCGGCCGACGGCTCTTGCGCACGTAGTGGCCCCATTGCGAGTACGCCCGCTTCACCGGATTGCGAAGCAGGACGAAGACCTTCACGTCGGGATTGTAGACCTTGATCCGCTCCAGCGCATGACGCCAGTATATGTAGACCGGCGTGATCTCCCCGGTGATGTCGCGATCGAAATAGAAGTTGCGATGGAGGTCGTTGTAGTTGCCGGACAGTGGTCGCTGATCGCGGCCGAAGCGCTTGCCCTTTTCGAAATAATGCAGCTCCTTCCGCCGGAAGATCTCGATCTGCGGATGGAGCGCGAGAAGGCCATAGAGCGTAGTCGTGCCGGTCTTTTGGGCGCCGACGCCGATGAAGTCGAGCTTGCGCGCGGCGCGCCGTTGGCGGGCACCGACGGCCCGCAATCTCAGAAGGTCCTTGATGCTTGTCGCGAAGTCCATGGCGATCGGCCTGTGCGACCCATTCATGCGATGGCGATAGAAAAAGGGGCGCGCCGATCGGCCCGCCCCTTTGTTCCGGTCGTGGGCGCCTGGATTAGCGCTTGGAGAACTGGAACGAACGGCGGGCCTTGCGCTTGCCGTACTTCTTTCGCTCGACGACGCGCGGGTCGCGGGTGAGGAAGCCACCCTTCTTCAACGGGCTGCGGAGCTCCGGCTCGTAGTATGTGAGCGCCTTGGAGATACCGTGGCGAAGCGCGCCGGCCTGGCCGGAAAGGCCGCCGCCGGAAACCGTTGCCTTGACGTCGTATTGCCCGGTGCGATTGGCCGCGACGATCGGCTGCTGGACGATCATCTGCAGCACGGGCCGCGCGAAGAACTCGGTGAAGTCCTTGTCGTTGACCATGATGCGGCCGGCGCCGGGCGACAGCCAGACGCGCGCCACCGCATCCTTCCGCTTACCGGTGGCGTAGGCGCGGCCGTGGGCATCGAGCTTCTGGACATGGACCGGTGCTGCCGGCTCGGTTGCCGGGGCGAGATCCTGAAGGGACTGGAGATCGGCTGCCATGGTCAGGCTGTCCTCACATTTCTGGCGCTCATCGCACCGATGTCGATCGTCTCCGGCTGCTGGGCCTCATGGGGATGGGAGGGGCCTGCATAGACGCGGAGGTTCTTGAGCTGGCGGCGGGCAAGCGGTCCGTCGGGCATCATCCGCTCCACGGCCTTCTCGATCACCCGCTCGGGGAACTTCCCCTCGAGGATCTGCCTGGCCGTGCGCTGCTTGATGCCGCCGATATGGCCAGTGTGCCAGTAATAGGTCTTGTCCTCGCGCTTACGGCCGGTGAGGGTGACGCGGTCGGCATTGACGATGATGACGTTGTCGCCGCAATCGACGTGGGGCGTGTAGCCCGGCAGGTGCTTGCCGCGAAGCCGACGGGCGACGATGGCGGCGAGGCGGCCGACCACGGCGTTCTCGGCGTCGATCACCACCCATTTCTTCTCGACTTCCGCGGGCTTGGCGGAATAGGTCTTCATGGTTCTGCTCGTCTCGAGGGAAAGGCGGAACGGCGCCGCCGGTCGGAGAGGCATCTAGTCCATGGTTGCGGCCGCGTCAAGCGAAAAGGCAACGGAATCAGCATCGTACCTTAGAGGTATTATAATACCGCGCGGAGCCCTTTGGTCCACGGAGAACGGTCTAGAGGGTGCGTCGATAGGTGATCGGCGCGCCGCCCGCGGTATTCTGCAGGATCAGCGTATTCTGGTCGGGAAAGCTGTAGCGATGGGTCTCGCCGGCCGGCATCGTGATCTGCTGGCAGCCAAGGGGCCCGCACCACTGTTTCGGCTCGTAGTTCTCGATGTCGAGGCGGATGATCTGTCGGTCCGCAATGATCCGATATTTTCCCCAGATGGTGACCAGCGCTCCCGCTGTCCGCGTCTGCTGGGAGAAGCTGCCGTTCGGCTGCAGAACCAGCTCGACGACCGCCGGATAGTTGAGGATGGTCGTCTCGGCCCGCCAGCCGCCGACGAACGGCGCCTGCTGCCCCATTGCCGAGCCGATCGCCGCAATGGCAAAGATAAATGCGGCAAGCCATCGCATGGCCCGAAAGGCTAATGGCGCGTTGGTATCGCTGCAAGCTCATGGAGGAACCGATCGCCAACGACGCCCTACCGCCGCTTCAATACTCCGACCGCTTCATCGCGTCGATCCTCGCCTCGGTGAAGACCATCGCCATGGTAGGGGCCAGCGGCAACATCGCCCGGCCGGCCTATATCGTGATGAAGTATCTCAAGTCGCGCGGCTACCGCATGATCCCGGTCAATCCGCACTACGCCGGCAAGGAGATCCTCGGCGAGACCGCCTATGCGCGGCTTGCCGACATCCCGGAGCCAGTCGACATGGTGGACATCTTCCGGCGAGCGGATGCGGCCGGGGCAGTGGTCGACGAGGCGCTCGCCCTCGATCCGCTCCCGCGCGTGATCTGGATGCAACTCGGCATCCGAAACGACGCGGCCGCTGCCCGCGCCGAGGCAGCGGGCATCACCGTGGTCATGAACCGCTGCCCCAAGATCGAGTATGGGCGGCTGACGGGCGAAAATGCCTGGGCCGGTGTCAACACCGGCCGGATCGGCAACCGGATGGCGCGCACCGGCGTCGGGTTTCAGCGCCTTGAGCTGCCGACGGACGATTGATCCCCGGCCCCAGGCGTCTCGGAGCATAATATTCTCCGCCGTGCCGTGGCCTGCAATCGCGGGGGGTTTGGATTTCGGCGCTTTCCCCGCTACGGATATGCCGCGTTCAAGAGGGCCAGCCGCGCCCGATGAGGAGGGAAAAACCATGAGCGAAGACCGCGTCCCCGGATTTTCAACGCTGGCGGTGCATGCCGGCGCCAAGCCCGATCCGACGACCGGCGCGCGCGCCACGCCGATCTACCAGACGACCTCCTACGTCTTCAATGACGTGGAGCATGCCGCATCGCTGTTCGGCCTGCAGGCCTTCGGCAACATCTATACGCGGATCATGAGCCCGACCAGCGGCGTGCTCGAAGAGCGCATTGCCGCGCTCGAAGGTGGAACCGCCGGGCTGGCCGTCGCCTCCGGCCATGCGGCCCAGCTCGTGACGCTGCACGCCTTGATGACGCCGGGCGACGAGTTCATTGCCGCCGGCCAGCTCTATGGCGGCTCGATCAACCAGTTCAATCATTCGTTCAAGAGCTTCGGCTGGAACGTCAAATGGGCCGATATCGACGATATTTCGTCGTTCGAGTCCGCGGTCTCGCCGAAAACCAAGGCGATCTTCGTTGAATCGATCGCCAATCCGGGCGGCGTGGTTACCGACCTCGAGGCGGTCGCCGCGGTCGCCAAGCGGGCCGGAGTGCCGTTCATCGTCGACAACACGCTGGCCACGCCGTACCTCTGCAAGCCGCTCGATTTCGGCGCCGACATCGTCGTCCATTCGATGACCAAGTTCATCGGCGGACACGGCAACTCGATCGGCGGCATGATCGTCGACGGCGGCAAGTTCAACTGGCTGGCGTCGGACCGCTACCCGATGCTGTCGGCGCCGCGGCCGGAATACAACAACATGGTGCTCGGCGAGACCTTCGGCAATTTCGCCTTCGCCATCGCCTGCCGCGTGCTCGGCCTTCGCGACCTCGGACCGGCGATCTCGCCGTTCAACTCCTTCCTCATCCTGACCGGCTCGGAGACCCTGCCGCTGCGGATGCAGAAGCACTCCGACAATGCCAAGGCGGTGGCGGAGTTCCTTTCCGGCCATCCCAAGGTGACATGGGTGAGCTATGCCGGGCTGCCCGGCGACCGCTACCACAAGCTCGCTCAGAAATACTGCCCCAAGGGGGCGGGCGCGGTGCTGACCTTCGGCGTCGAGGGCGGCAGCGAGGCTGGCATCAAGCTGGTCTCAACGGTCGAGCTGTTCTCGCATCTTGCCAATATCGGCGACACCCGGAGCCTGATCATCCACCCGTGGTCGACCACCCATAGCCAGCTCACCGAGGACCAGCGCAAGGCCGCCGGCGCCGGACCGGATGTCGTCCGCCTGTCGGTCGGCATCGAGGATGCCGGCGACATCATCGCTGACCTCGATCAGGCACTGCGCCAAGACCTGATCCTTCGCGGGGCGGAGCCGGGACTTCGGCGTCCGCCCCGTCGATTTCCGAATCATGAGAATCTGTTACAGCAGTTTGCGATGGATGCACTTGAACTCCTAAAGACCCGGCGCTCGATCGTGTCTGAGTTCCTCGGTCCGCCGGGGCCGGACGCGACCCAGCTGGCCGAGATTCTCACCGCCGCCGTACGGGTGCCGGACCATGGCAAGCTGGCCCCGTGGCGGTTCATCGTCTTCCAGGGCGAGGCGCGGGAGCAGGCGGGCGAAGCGCTTGCCGCGCTGTTCGCCGCGAAGAACCCCGATGCTACAGAGAAACAGCTTGCCGACGAGCGGATACGGCTCGCCAAGGCGCCGGTGGTCGTCGGCGTGGTCAGCACGGCCGCTCCGCACCCGAAGATCCCGAGTTCGAGCAGCTTCTCTCCGCCGCCAACGCCGCGATGCTGATGGTGCTCGCCGCCCACGCGCTCGGTTTTGCCGCGCACTGGGTCACCGGCTGGATCGCCTACGACGCCGATGCCGGGCGGGTGCTTGGGCTCAAGCCCGGCGAGCGCTTCGTCGGCTTCGTGCACATCGGAACGTCGACCGTGCCGGCGGTCGACCGGCCACGGCCAAGCCTCGACGACGTCGTGACCTACTGGCAGCCTCGTGACAAGCCGGCCGACTAGTCGTCCTTGTCGAAGACGGTGTTGATGGCCCGCACCTGATCCGGCGTGGCGGCGAGTTTGCCGGCAAAACCCTGCTGCCGTGCTTCGATCGCCTCGGCTTCAAGGGCGGCCGGGTCGGTCGGGTCCGCATAGGCGGTGTCGAAGGCGGGGATGCCCGCCGCCGCGGCCGCAAGCAGACATTGTGAGCGGGCTGCCCGGCAGGGATCGATGAGGCTTCCCGAGCCGCTCCGAGGCGCCTCCGCGCCGAGCGAGGCGGCGAGGCCCCCCGCATCCCAGGCGATGCCGCGCAGACGTGGGGTTGCACCCGGCAGCGAGCCGGCCCCAAGGACGCCCTGCGCGGTGGCGATCATCGCAACGATGCCCATCCCTCCATCGGGGAGGCCGGCGACCGCTTCGGCGGCCCCGGTCAGCGCCGACAGCCGCAGGATGTCCCCACGCCCTTCGGCGCCGACAAGCACGATCCCGTCGGGCTCGGCCGCGACCATGGCGGTGAGTTCCGACGCCACCAACGGGTCGACGCGAACGTAGATGAATGGTCCCCGCGGCCCACGGCCACGGATCGACGCAACGGCGGTAACGCTGGCGGCGTCGAGAAGAAGCGCGTCGGCGCCGCTTTCCGCCGCTTCCGCGAAGTCGCGCTCGGCTCTGGCCGATGTGATGAGCAGCGAGCGCATGAATCGCCGAACTCTCCGGGCTTCGCCGGCGGTGCGCCGGCCTGATCCAAACACATAGCCCAGCTGGCAAATGGCGGAAACCTCACGCTTTTTATGGTGAACGAATCGTTAATCCTTTTCGGCGCACCATGGCGCGATATTCCTCGAGGCACCCCCCATGATCGTCCAGCAATTCCTTCGGTGGATGGCGACCGCGCCGGCTGCCAGGCGCGCGGAGGCGACTTATGCGCTCGCCCGCGCCTATCTCGTCTCCAATGTCGACGACGAAACGCTCAGCGCGATGGAGGCGGCGATGACCGTCGTCCTCGACGACCCGTCGCCCGAGGTCCGCTACGCGCTCGCCGAGGCTTTGGCCTCGGGCCTGGAGGCGCCACGGCACGTTATCCTGGCGCTTGCCACCGACCTCGCCGAGATCGCGGTGCTGGTGCTCTCCCGCTCGCCGGTCTTCATCGACGTGGAACTGGTGGAGATCGTCGCCGGTGTGGAAGAGGCGCTGCAGGTCGCAGTCGCCTCGCGGCCACGTCTGTCGAATGCGGTTTCGGCGGCGATCGCCGAAGTCGGCGATCGCGAAGCGTGCCGCAAGCTGATCGAGAACAAGAGTGCCAGCATCGCGCGGATCAGCCTTCGGCGCATTGCGGAGCGTTTCGGCGAGGATGCGGAGATGCGGCAGGCGCTGCTGCAGCGACCTGACCTGTCGTCCGACGTTCGGCAGATGTTGGTTCATAGCCTGAGCCAAGCGCTCGGCGAACTGGTGGTCGACAAATCGTGGGTCGGCGAGGAACGGGCGCAGGCGCTAACCCGCGACGTTTGCGAGCGGGCGACAGTCGCGATTGCCGCCGAGACGGAAACCGAGGAGCTCGGCGCCCTTGTCGAGCATTTGCGGGTGACCGGCCAGCTCAATACCGCACTTCTGTTGCGGGCGGTCTGCGCCGGCAACGTGGCGCTGTTCGAGACGGCGCTGTCGGTGCTTGCCCGGGTTCCCGAGACGCGGGTGACCAGCCTCACCCGGTCGGGGCGCCTCCGGGGGCTTCGCGCCATCTACGACAAGGCCGGGCTGCCGCCGATGGCCTTCGAGGCCTTCGTTGCGGCGCTCGATACCTGTCGTGCCATGGCGGAGGAGGGCGGTCCGAAGGATCGCTATCGTTTCACCCTTCACATGGTCGAGTCGGTGCTTGCCCGCTATCGCGACATTACCGATGGCGAGGTCAACGAGCTGACCGCGATGCTGCGGCGCTTTGCCGCCGACCAGGCGCGCGACGCGGCCCGCGACTACGTGCGGCTGACTGTGGCGGCCTGAACACACACCGCCCGACCGTCTGCGGCTTTTGCTACAGCTCGCGGTTGACCGCCTCGGGGCGCCGCTGCCATAAGCCCGACAGCGAACCGAGAGGAGTGGTTTGATGAGAGACAACGGCACACCCAGCAACTGCTGAGCAGCGGTGCCGTCCGGGCTGCCGTTCAGCCCCCTCCCTCAGATCAAGTCTCTTGCCCGCTCGATCCTCAAGGACGCGCCCATCCTGGTGCTCGACGAGGCCACCTCGGCGCTCGATTCGGAGGTCGAGGCCGCCATCCATGACACGCTCTATCGCGTGATGGAGGGCAAAACGGTGATCGCGATCGCCCACCGCCTGTCGACCATCGCTCGCATGGACCGGATTGTCGTCCTGGACGAGGGCCGCATCGTCGAGGCGGGCAGCCACAAGGCGCTACCGGCGCAGGGTGGGCTCTACGCGCGCCTCTGGGCGCATCAGTCGGGTGGCTTCATCGGGACGGATGTGGAAGCGGAGGCCAGCGCCGTTCGACCCGCTAGTACCGGAACTGCTCGGTGAGGATGCGCTCGTCCCACGAGTGATCGGGGTCGAACATGATGAGGCTTTGCGCCTCGCGCTCCTGCTTGACGATCACCTCGACCACCGACTTGAACTCGACGTTGTCGGCGACCGCGTTGACCGGCCGCTTCTTCGCTTCCAGCACCTCGATGCGGATCGCGCACCCGGTCGGGCAGCAGCGCGCCGCGCCAGGGGCGCGGCCGGAAGGCGCTGATCGGCGTGATGCGCGAGCAGCGGCGCGTCGATCGGCAGGATCGGGCCATGCGCCGACAGGTTGTAGGCGGTGCTGCCGGCCGGCGTCGCGACCAGGATGCCGTCGCAGATCAGCTCCGCCATCCGCACCTTGCCGTCGATCGGGATGCGGAGCTTGGCCGCCTGGTGGGACTGCCGCAGCAGCGAGACTTCGTTGATCGCGAAGGCCGTCGTGGGTCTTGCCGGCGCATGTCGGTCGCGCTGCATGGCGAGCGGGTGGACCGCCGTCGCGACTCGGCGGCGTCGAGCCGGTCGCGGCAGCCCGTCTCGCCGTGAACTCGTTCATCAGGAAGCCGACCGTGCCGCGGTTCATGCCGTAGATCGGCTTGCCGGTGTTCAGGAAGGCGTGCAGCGTCTCCAGCATGAAGCCGTCGCCGCCCAGCGCGACGATGACGTCGGCAGCCTTCGGGCTTGACGTCGCCATAGCGGCCGGCGAGCCGCTTGCGCGCCGCCTCCGCCTCCTCGGTGTTGGCGGCGATGAACGCGATCGCCTTCCGGCTCCTCGAATTCGGCTTCAGCTTGGCCGCCATCTTTCTCCCCCGTGGCGCGCGAGGGCGTAGCACGGCGAGGGCGGGTTTTCCAATGGCGGGCTTGAGCGCGGCTCAGTCTCACTCGGCGGCGGCGCGGCGACGTCCGGTCCGCCGGCGTACGGTCAGGGTGGAACCGCTGACGCTCTCGGTGCGGCGGAGCTCGACCCCCTTTACGTCGGCGATCAGGTCGGAGAGCTTCTGGTAGCCGTAGTTGCGCGGGTCGAAGTCCGGCATTCGCTTGATCAGCACTTGGCCGACGGTGCCGAGCCGGGCCCAGCCGTCGTCTCCGGAGGCGTCGTCGAGGGCGGCGAGGATATCGTCGGCGGGCAGCTCGGTCCTCTTGGGCTTCGGCGCCTTCTCGGTCTTCTCCGCATTCTCCTGTTCAAGCAGCAGGTCGCAATAGAAGAAGCGGTCGCAGGCGGCGACATAGGGCGCCGTCGTCTTCTTTTCGCCGAAGCCGATCACCTCGACGCCGTCCTCGCGGATGCGGCTTGCTAGCGACGTGAAGTCGCTGTCGCTGGAGGCGATGCAGATCGCCTGCAGGTCCTTCTCGTGAAGAAGGTCCATGGCATCGATGGCGAGCCGCATGTCGGTGGCGTTCTTGCCGCGGGAGGCCGGCGGCACATGGACCGGGGTGAGGGCATGGTCGTGCAGCACCTTCTGCCAGGACGACATGGTGGGACTGGCGAAATGGCCGCAGACGCGCCGGATCACAATGGTGCCGATCGCCGAGGCCTCGCGCATGATGATCGGCAGGAAGGTGGCCCGCACATTGTCGGCGTCGATGAGGAGGGCGAGCTTCTTGGTGGATGGGCGGTCGTTGTCGGCCATGTGCAGGGGCTTCAGTCGCAAAACCATGGTCAATTGACAGAGGTACAGGGATTTTTCCGCTTGCGCCACCGGAACGCGGGCCCAGACTGTTGCCGGTGCGGCGGCCTTCGGGGTAGTTGTTCGCCCGCACGTCGCCCGCCCCGAGTTTCCCTATGCCAACCCAGCCCGCGCGGTTCGTCCTGACCCTTTCCTGCGAAGACCGGCGCGGCATCGTCGCGGCGGTGGCGAACTGCATTGCCTCGCAGGACTGCAATATCGTCGAAAGCGCCCAGTATGGCGATCCGGAGACGGAGCGCTTTTTCATGCGGGTGTCGTTTTCGGCGCCGTCGTCGGTTTCGGCGGAAAGCTTTGCCCGCGGCTTCCGGCCGGTGGCGACCGCCTACGACTTCGACTGGAAGGTCCACGACCTCGCGGTCAAGCCGCGGGTGCTCATCCTCGTCTCCAAATTCGGCCATTGCCTCAACGACCTGCTCTATCGCAATTCCATCGGCTATCTGCCGATGGAACTGGTGGCCGTTGCTTCGAACCACGAGACGATGCGACGGCGGGTCGAGGCCGAGGGAATTCCGTATCTCTGTTTCCCGCTTTCCGCCGCGACGAAGGCGAGCCAGGAAGCGGCGCTGTCGGCGCTGATCAGGGACGAGCGTGTCGATCTCGTCGTCCTCGCCCGCTACATGCAGATCCTGTCGGAGGATTTCGCCAACCAGCTGGCCGGGCGGGCGATCAACATCCACCACTCCTTCCTGCCGAGCTTCGTCGGAGCCCGGCCCTATCACCAGGCGCATGCCCGTGGGGTCAAGCTGATCGGCGCGACCGCGCACTACGTTACGCCGGCTCTCGACGCCGGGCCGATCATCGAGCAGGACGTCGGCCGGGTCGACCATTCAATGTCGGCGGCGGAATTCGTCGCCATGGGCCGTGACATCGAGGCGACCGTCCTCGGGCGGGCGATCAAGTTTCATCTCGAACACAGGGTGCTGATCAATGGCGAACGCACAGTCGTCTTCCGCTGACAGAGGCGCAACGATCATCGACGGGCGCGCCGCGGCGGCCCGCGTGACGGCGCGCGTCGCCGACGAGACGATGCGCCTGAAGGTCGAGGCAGGCTGCATCCCCGGTCTTGCCGTGGTGCTGGTCGGCGACGACCCGGCGAGCCGCGTCTATGTCGGCGGCAAGGGAAAGAAGGCGGAAGAGCTCGGCTTCCATTCGGTGCAGCACAGCCTGCCGGCGACCACCGGCGAGGCGGAGCTGCTGGCGCTGGTCGCAGGGCTCAACGCCGATCCCGAGATCCACGGCATCCTGGTCCAGCTGCCGCTGCCGGGAGAGATCGACAAGAACCGGGTCATCGAGGCGATCCGGCCGGAAAAGGACGTCGACGGGTTCCATCCGATCAATGTCGGGCGGTTGGCCAGCGGGGTCGGCGGGGCGATCGTTCCCTGCACGCCGGCCGGCTGTCTGATCCTGCTACGGTCGGTGCTCGGTGGCAAGCTTGCCGGCCTGTCGGCCGTCGTGGTGGGGCGCTCCAACCTGGTCGGCAAGCCGATGGCGCAGTTGCTGCTGGGCGAGAACTGTACGGTCACCATCGCCCACTCAAAGACGCGTGACCTGCCTGCAGTGGTTCGCGGCGGCGACATCGTGGTGGCAGCGATTGGCCGTCCGGAGATGGTGAAGGGCGACTGGCTGAAGCCCGGCGCCGCGATCATCGACGTCGGCATGAACAGGATTCCTGCGCCGGAACGCGGGGAGGGGAAGACCCGCCTCGTCGGAGATGTTGCTTTTGCCGAGGCGGCGGCGGTTGCCGGGGCGATCACGCCGGTGCCGGGCGGCGTCGGGCCGATGACGATCGCCATGCTGATGGCCAACACGCTCTCCGCCGCGTGCCGGAGCGTTGGCCGGGCCGCTCCTTCGTTCGACTGAGACCGGAAGGGCTGGCGCCCTTCCGGTCTGTGACGAGGTGTCAGCGGGACTGCGTCCCGCAGAACTGCTGGACCATCCCGGGGTTCTCAAAAGGATTGGCCCGAGCCTGCGAGCAGCGGAACCGCCAGGTTGGTGTCTGATAGATCGAATGCGCGGCGGCATGCGTGTTCGTATCGGCGTCGCGTTGCACTGTGGCCGCGGCGGCGAGGCCGGTGGTGAGGGACAGGGCAAGCACGGTTGCTGCGGCAAGTTTCGCGGTGTTCATCAGATCACTCCGTTCTTTTTATACAGCCTACCCAGCTTGATTCCCGTTGCTGCAACGCACCCGCGATAAGGTAGTTCCCGCTGCGGTGCATAACCCGTCCGCGACAAGTTGAAGCGCAGCGCAGCAGCGGTGAATGTGCGGCAGAGGCATTTTTCTCGATGACCGATCTGATTCCCAGGCTTCCGGCTCACGCGGACTTTGCTGGATCGTGATCGGCGGACCGCGCAGGCTGTGCCCGGAAGACATGGACCGGAGGGCTCCCGGGTGACTGTCGCGCGTCTGTTGCTAACCGGGTTCCTTGCGTTCGCGGCTACGGGCGTCCAGCCGGCGGCCGCGCAAGGCCAGCGCGAGGAGGTGAAGCAGGCGTTTGCCCTGTTTGCCGGCGGAGAGACGAAGCGCACCAAGGCCGTCGTCTACTTCGTCGAGCGCGGCAAGGCCGATGCCGCAGCGGCGCTGATCCTGGCGCTGCGCTTCATCCGCGATGACCGGATGGCAAAGGCCCTGACCGCGATCACCGATGAGGCCGGGCGGACGTCGTGGCCGGAGTGGATGCTCTGGCAGGAGGCGCATCCGGAGATCGTGCCGTTCGAAGGCTTCCAGCTTTTCCACGCCTGGGTGCACAGCCAGATCGATCCGAATTTCCAGCTCTTCCTCGGCGCAGACAAGCCGCACGAGATCCGCATCGAGGAGATCGTGTGGGGCGGGGTGATGAAGGACGGCATCCCCGCCCTCAACCACCCCAGGCTGATCCCGGCCGCAGAAGCGTCCTATCTCAACGACGACGATCTGGTCTTCGGCATCTCCATCAATGGCGACGCTCGCGCCTATCCGCTGCGTATCCTCGACTGGCACGAGATGCTGAACGATACGATCGGCGGCGTCGACGTGGCACTCGCCTATTGCACGCTGTGCGGCTCCGGCATCCTGTTCGAGACGCGGATCGAGCCCTTTCCGGAGCCGCTGGTCTTCGGCTCGTCCGGCTTTCTCTACCGGTCGAACAAGCTGATGTACGACACGGCGACCAATTCGTTGTGGAACCAGTTCACGGGCCGGCCGGTGGTCGGGCCGCTAACCGGCTCCGGCATCGAACTGAAGACGCGCCCGGTGGTCGTCGCTCGCTGGGCCGACTGGCGCCGCGACAATCCCGATACCCGAGCGATCGACATCGATACCGGCTACAGCCGCGACTACTCGCCCGGCGCCGCCTACGCCGAGTACTTCGCCAGCCCCAACCTTATGTTTCCTACTCGCGTCGACCAGTCAAAGCTGAAGCAGAAGGACTATGTCTTCGCACTCCGCGCTGCACCGGTCGAGAAGGCGTGGCCGCTCAAGCTCTTCGAGGGCGGCGCGGTGATCAACGACACCGCCGGGGTGGTCGATCTCGTCCTCATCGGTGACGGGGCGGGCCGCACGGTGCGCGCCTACCGGTCCGACGGGCTTGCTTTCGAGAAAGGCGACCACCCCGGCGAAGTGAAGCGGGGCGGCGATATCTGGCGGATCACCGAGGACGCGCTGGTCGGCCCGGACGGACGGACGCTCGGACGGCTTCCCGGCCACGTCGCCTACTGGTTCGCCTGGGACGGCTATTTCGGCGAGGAGGGCGAACTCGGCGGCGACCAGCCTTGATGCGCGTCAGCCCGACTTGAAGCCGATCCTCAGGTGGGTGTTGTCGCAGAACGGCTTGTTGCGTGAGCCGCCGCACCGGCAGAGCCGCACCCGCGTCACCCGGTCGACGGTGCGTCCCGTGCCGGAGCAGATTTCCAGATTGCCGGATACCTCCAGCGGCCCGTCCTTTTGCGGTTCGATGACGAGCGGGCCATCGCGCGCCGCCAGCGGCTCTGAAGTCGCAGGTGTCCGGCTCGCCGGTGGCGACGAAGGGCAGGCTCTTATGCGAATTGTCGCAGAACGGCTTGTTCTTCGAGGCGCCGCAGCGGCAGAGGGTCGCGCGGAACCCGATGTCCTCTCCGGCGACGCGCAGCGCTCCACGGAATGCGTTCGGCCCGTTCTCCCGTACGTTCACCAGATTGACCGGAGGCGGTTGCTCCGGCGGCCCCTTGTCCTTGCGGCGGTAGCTGAGAGCGCCCGACGGGCACCGGCTCACCACGCGCACCAACGCTTCGGTGTCCATGGCGTCGGGGAAGATCCAGGTGCCTGGCGTGTTCGCCTTGAAGACGTCGGGTGCCCCCAGCACGCAGAAGCGGGCATGGATGCAACGCTTGCCGTCGAAGCGGAGGACGAGATCATGTCCTTCGGCGGTTTCGACAGCGCCGGCCGCGGGGTCATCGGCGGGCGCCACGGCCGGGGTTGGCGCCTTCTGACGTGCGGCGACCACGGTCTTCACCGTCTCCAGCCCGAAGCGGTCGGCGATCCTCTCGACGGCGCCAGCGACGTGGGCAAGCTCGTGGTCGGCAGGAAAGAGCCGGCGGGCATGGTGGGCAATCTCGACGAGCCGCTCCTCCACCACCTGCTTCTCGCCTGGCCCCGGCGGCAGGCGGGCCACGTCGCGCAGCATGGTGAAGGTGACCCCGGCGTTGACGCCGGGATGATCCGGACCGGCCGGCAGTGAGGCGAGGTAACTCCCCACCGGGTCGAGCAGCATCATCAGGTCGATGGAGGCGTCGATGAAGAGCCGCTTGTCGGCGATGTCGTTGCTGCCGCGCCCCCAGGCCTGGACGAGGCAGCGGAGCGTATGCCCGTAGATGGAATTGGCGAGGTCGAGCACCCGCGCCGCTTCGGGCCCGTTGATGTGGACCCGGTGCGCTGAATCGAGCGGCGTGTTCATCGTCGGATTGTGGGCGCACGGAAACGCCGGCTCGAACGAAGGATCGGCAGATCTGAACGCGTTGAATTCCTCGCGGACCTCCAGGAAGCGGGCGTAATGGCCTTCCGCGTGGTGATCCGGCGCGCCTTCGCCCTGTTCGATGATCGTCTCGATGGCGTCATCGGCCGTCTTGAGGTCGCGGACGATCGTCAGTTCCGGGAGCGGGGCCTCCGCCGGGCCGATTTGGGCGGCGGGATCGCCGCAGAACAGCTCGGCTTCACCGAGATGGTGGGCGAGCACCGTCATGCCGTGCCGGATGCCGCGATAGAGCCCGCCGACAGTCAGATAGTCCTGGGCGCTCGGCATCAGGCGGCCCTTCGGCTGGGTGCGATGGTAGTCGGCCGGATGAACGAACTCGCTGTTGTCGCGGAGCGCCTTGCCTTCGGGCCGCTCGAGGAAAATGAAGTGGTCGAGCGTCGCGGACGAGAACGGCGCCAGCTCCGCCACCACGCCGGAGGCGTGGTAGCCGGGTTCGATTGGAAAGTTCGGTCGCGACAGGTGGGGGCCGGCGCCGATCGCCGTGGCGAGGTTGCAGACCAGCGTCAGGTGGGTCATCTCTTCGGTCGCCACCGAGGTGATGATCGCCCGCCATCGGTTGACCGCCTCGGCTTGCTCCGCCGTCAGGCCGTCCCGCTCGCCGCGCTTGAGGCTCCACGCGGCGTAAAGGTAGCAGCACATGAGGTTGTGCTCGATCGCCGCCGCCTCGGCGAGGAGGAAGATCAGCTCCTCGCGGGTCTCGATCCGAATCTTCGGCTCTGCCATGCCTCGTGTCGCTTCCGGGGTTGCCGCGCGGACTTTTACACAGCAGCCGCTCCGGCGCGAGGCGCGTTTCGTGGCCGAGGAGCGCGGGTGGTTAGCGCGCGCTTGCCAGCGCGAAATCGTGCTCGGCCGCGTAGAACGGATTGCGGAGGCCGAGCGCCTTCGCCCGCTCCTCGTCGTCGGTCTTCACGAACGGCACGACCAGGCTGTCCTTGACGCCGAACACGGCGTCCGACTCAAGGTATTCGTCGCCATCGACGAACATGTGCGTTGTTACCGGCTCGAAGCCCGGTGCGCCGACGATGAAGTGGATGTGGGCGGGGCGCATCGGGTGGCGGCCGAGCGCCACCAGCATCCTGCCGACCGGCCCGTCGGTCGGGACCGGGTAGAACGACGGCTTCACCGTGCGGAAGAAGAAGCGCCCGTCCGGCCCGGTGGTGAACAGGCCACGCAGGTTCATTTCCGGCTGATCCGGATCCTGAAGGTCGTAGGCACCGTCGGACGAAGCCTGCCAGACGTCGAGGAGAGCGCCGCCGATCGGCTCGCCGTCGAGATCCACCACGCGGCCCGACACCCAGGTCGGATCGCCCTTGCCGTCGAGGGAGATGGTGTCGCCCATCTCCTTCTTCGGCGCCCCGGCGACGTGGAAGGGGCCGAGCACGGTCGACTCCGTCGCGCCGGAGGGTTTGCGATGGTTGAGGGCGTCGATCAGCATCGACACGCCGAGCGTGTCGGAGAGCAGGATAAATTCCTGCCGCTTGTCGTCGCACTTCTGGCCCGTCTCGGTGAGGAAGCGGATTGCCGCCATCCACTCCTCCGGCGTCGGCTCGACTTCGCGGATGACCGCGTGGAGATGCGTGATCACCGAGGTCATGATCTCCTTGAGGCGGGGATCCTCGCAGCCCGACAGCCGATCGAGAACCGCCGCCGTGGCAGTGGTTTCGTTGAAATCTCGCATTTTGTTTCCTCCCGGTTACGCGGCCGGCCTTCTCCCGTGCCAGGCATCGTCGAGCAGCGCGCGGATTCCGTCGCGCTCGATCGGTCGCGGATTGGTGTAGGGGTTTGCCGCGGCAATGTCGGCGGCGCGGTCGAGCCCCGCCTCGGGCATGCCGAGTTCGCGAAGCGAGGTAGGGGCGCCGGCATTCTTCGCCAGGTCGAACAGCGCCTGGGGCGCGCTGTCAGCGCCGAGCGCGCGGGCGACGCGCGCCATCGCCTCTTCAGCGCCGGGCGCGTTGTACGCCGCGGCATGTGGCAGGACGACGGTATGGGTCTCGGCATGCGGCAGGTCGAAGCTGCCGCCGAGCACATGGCAAAGCTTGTGGTGGAGCGCCATCGACGTCGACCCGAGCACCGTGCCGCAGAGCCAGGCGCCGTAGAGGGCGCCGGCGCGTGCGTCCTCGTCGGCGCCGTCGTCGACGATCGCCGGGATGGCCGCACCGAGCGCGCGGATGCCTTCCTCCGCCATCAGGGAAACGACGGGATTGCCGTCCGGCGCATAAAGGCCCTCCACCGAGTGGGCGATGGCGTTCATGCCCGACGTCACCGACACCGACACCGGTAGCCCCAGCGTCAGCGACACGTCATAGACCACGGTCTCGGGAACGATCTTGGCATCACGGATCGTCTTCTTCTCGCCGCCGCCCGTCTCGCCGAGCATGTTGCTCATCTCCGACCCGGCATAGGTGGTGGGCACGACGATTTGCGGCAGGTCGGTGCGCCAGGCGATCGCCTTGCCGAGTCCGGTGGTCGAGCCGCCGCCGATCGCCACAGTCCCATCGATCCGCTCGGCGGCAACGATCGCCATCGCTTCCTCGGTCGTCTCCACCGGCGTGTGCATGCGCGCCTTGGGAAACACTGCTGCGCAGCGAGCACCCAGCAGGCGGGCGACCGCCTCAGCCTGGTTGGCGCGTCCCGAGGTCGAGACCACCAGCGCGCGACGGATGTTCAGCCGATCCGCCTCGGCCGGGACTTCACGCAGCGTGCCGGTGCCGAAGACCACCCGCTGCGGCGATGGCTGATACACGAAGGCGGGGATCGGCATGCCGTTTCCCTCGGGTTTCAGATCGCCAGCCAGCCGCCGTCGATGGCAAGCACGTGGCCGGTGACCATGCTCGAGGCGCGGCTGGCGAGATAGAGAATGCCGCCGGCCATCTCCTCCACCTCGGCAAAACGGCCCATCGGCGTGCGCCCCTCGATGGCGCGGACCATTGCCTCGTCGCCGCGCAACTTCTCCGTCAGTTGGGTGGTGATGAAGGTCGGCGCGATGGCGTTGACGCGGACGCCGCGCGAGGCCCATTCCGCCGCCAGGCCGCGGGTGAAGTTCACCAGCGCCCCCTTGGTGGCGTAGTAGCCGATCGCGGGATAGAGCCCGCCACCCGACAGGCCCATGATCGACGCGACATTAATGATCCGGCCGCCTCGGGCGGCGAGCATGTGGCGGCCCGCCTCGCGGCAGGCGACGAAGGCGGCGGTAAGGTTGACATCGAGGATCTTCTGCCAGTCTTCCGAGGGAAACTCCTCGGTCGGGATCCGCTTCGTCACGCCGGCATTGTTGACGAGGATATCTAGCCGGCCGAAGGCGGCGTGGGTCCGTTCGACCGCGGCGGCGATGGCGGCCTCGTCGGCGACGTCGAGTTCGAAGGCTTCCGCCTCGCCGCCTGCGTCGGCGATCTCTCCGGCGACTGCGTTCGCCGCCTTGCCGTCGATGTCGGTGACCGCCACCCGTGCGCCGGCGGTCGCCATGGTGATCGCCGCCATGCGTCCGATGCCGGCGCCCGCGCCGGTCACCAGCGCGGCGTCGCCGTCGAGACGGAAGAGGTCGAAGACGTTGAAGCGGTCGGCCATGGCATCACCAGAATTCGGGGAGTGGCGTCTCGGGTCCCTGGGTCGGCGCAAGAGCGGCGTAGTGGCCGTCATGATAGAGGAGGGGAAGCCGCTCGTCGGCCTGCATCTTCGTGATGTGGCCGATGAAGATGGTGTGGTCGCCGCAGTCGTGGCGGGCAGCGATCTCGGTTGCGATATGGGCCGATGCATCGGCCAGCACCGGGACACCGTCCAAGTCGAGGAATTGAGGGGTGAGGCCCTGAACCGGACGACCCGCGAAATGGGTGGCGAAATCGGCCTGGCCGACCGCAAGGATGTTGACGGCGAAGCGTTCCACCCCCGCCAGACGCTTGTGCATGTGTGCGCGCTTCGCCACCGATACGACACAAAGTGGCGGATCGAGCGAGCCCGACATGAAGCCATTCGCAGTCATGCCGTGGGTCTCGCCCTCGGACCTCACCGTGATCACCGTCACGCCGGTCGCGAACCGCCCCATCACCTTGCGGAAATGGAGCGGATCGATCTCATGCGGGTGGGCCGACCGGTTCATCGATTACGGACTACTGCCTTCTGGCGATGGTCAATTGGTCTGGGTATCTGATGTCGGCAAGGGGCAGCCCCAGAGATCGTGTTCGGGCCTGCATTCGTCGGCGAAATCCTTGAGCATGTTGGCGTTGCCCGATGCGATTGCGGGGACAGGGCGGGCACCGGATTTTGTTCCACTGAGCCGCCGTGGCCGCAAAGGTCATCGCGTGCGCTGAACTCCATCGACATACCGTTTCACAGGCGCTTCATCAACGTCACCCATTCCTCGGTCCATCGGCGTTCGATCCGGAGATACCGCCCTTTAACCGCGTTTGCTGCCTGCGGCTGGTGCGCATTGGCCTTCCATGCCGCAGCCGATAGGGTTCTTTCACCTTGGCTGGGGCAGGTCTCCAAAGATGCGGCTATCGGCGGTTTCAACCTTCCTGTTCGGTGTCGCGGCGGGCACCTCGGCCGGTTTCGGCCAGGAGGTGTCGCGGCCGGCGGCCGGTAATGAGCATCTGACGGCGATGATTAGCCAGATGTTCCTGGTCGAGATCGCCGTCGACGCGGATCGCTATGTCGCGGCCAAGGGCGGCAATCATTCCTCGGCGATCGACGACATCCTCGCACTTTTCACCGGCTATGAGGTCGGCGGCTTCGTCCTCGAAGGGGGCAACGACGCACTCTACCTCGATCCGGCCTTCGCGGCGGTTCGCCAGGCGGAAACGCCGGATGGCCTGAGGCCGATCGTCGCCGTCAACGAGGAAGGCGGCCGGGTCCAGATGCCCTCCACGTATTGGTGGAACCATCACGCCGAGTGGATCGGCTGCACCAGCCTCGGCCCCATTCCGGGCTACCGCGCCGAGAACCCGCCGCCGAAGACGGAGTGGATCTGCCCGGACCACGCCTGGTCGGCCGATGTCGACTTTCTGCCGTTTTTGCGCAGCGCTCACCTCATGGGCGAGCAGTGGACGGCGGCTGAGACGAAGTCCCACGCCGAGGACATCGGCCGGGCGCTGGCGCGCCTGAACATCAGCATGGATTTGGCGCCGGTCCTCGGCATCTCGAACGGCACGTCGGCAGCGTCGTTTCTCGCCGACCGGACCTTTGGCGACGACCCGGCGACCGTCGTGGTCCACGCCCGGGCCTTCTCGCGGGGCATTCAAGCGGGGAGCGGAGGCCAGGTGACGACGATCGTCAAGCATTTCCCCGGTCTCGGTGGCGTGCACACCGACACGGACGATGGGCCGGCGCGGACGGCGCCGCTGTTGGTGCTTGAGGACCGCGACCTCGTTCCTTATAGGGAGCCGATTGCCGACTACTATGGCGCCGTCGCGGTAATGATGTCGAACGCCATCGTTCCCGGCCTGACGTGCCGGCTGGGCGACCGGGCCTGCGCTGTTCCCGCCACACTGTCGCCGGCCGCGTACCAGTTCCTTCGTGGAACCTATGCCTGGGACGGCCTGATCATGACCGACACGCTGCAGACCAAGGCGGTTCTCGGCCCCGGCCTGACCCTGCCGAAGGCAGTGGTCGCGGCGGTCGAGGCGGGCGCCGACTTCGTGATGTTCAAGCCCGGCGACGACCATCGGGACATATCCGACTATCACGCCCTGTTGAGATACGTGCAGCAGGCGATGCTCGAGTGGGTCGCAGACGATCCGCTAGCGCGTACTGCCCGGATCGAGCAATCCTTCAACCGGATTCGGACTGTGAAGGCGTCGATGGCCGATGGTCCGGCCAGCGGGAAGTGCGCCTGGCAATGCTATGGAATGTCGCCGGAATCTGACGATTCAAGAGAGGTCTTTCATGATGCGGATTGTGGCGATGGTGCTGACTGCCGCGCTCGCCATGGCGGCGGTATCGACAACGCGTGCCGACGAAGCGTCGGAGGTTGCCGCCGTCCGGGCGGCAACGCTGGCGCTCGACAAGGCTTACGAGGATCGAGACAAGGCGACGATTCTTTAGCTGGTGACGCCTGACCATGTCGCCATCGCCCCGGTTTACGGCGGATCGGCCACGGTCGAGGAGCAGTTCGCTTTGTTCCCCGACTTCAGCTATTCGGCTTATCGTCTCTCCACTGAGCCGTCGGTCGCATTTCTCGACCCGCAGACGGCCATTACCAGCTATCAGGTCTCCCTGAAGGGCACCTTCCGTGGAAATCCGCTGCCATCGCCCGTATTTATCACGGAGATATGGGTGAAACAGGACGGCAAGTGGCTGCAGAGACTGTATCAGGAGACTCCGACCAACATCCTGTAGGCGACAGCGTGCCGCCGGCCTGGGCGACACCGGTCGACGATATCTACAGCGAGCTTGCCACCGGACCCGGCGGAATTGGCGCCGCCGAAGCGGCCGAGCGGCTTGCGACCTACGGCCCCAACCGGCTGCCGGAGGCGCGGCCGCAAAGCGCATGGGTACGCTTCCTCGGCCAGTTCACCAACGTCCTCATCTACGTGCTTCTCGGTTCGGCCGTGGTCGCCGCGCTGCTCGGCGAAATCACTGACGCGGCGGTGATCCTCGCGGTGGTGATCGCCAATGCAGTGATCGGCTTCATGCAGGAAGGGCGGGCGGAACGGGCGCTCGATGCGATCCGCGACATGATCACCCCGAGCGCCTCGGTCATCCGCGACGGCCGCCGGCTGACGATTGCCGTCGAAACGCTGGTCCCCGGCGACGTGGTTCTCCTCGAAGCCGGGGATCGGGTCGCCGCCGACATCCGGCTGGTCAAGGCGAGGAGCCTCAGGGTCGAGGAGGCGACGCTGACCGGCGAGTCGGTGCCGGTCGACAAGAGTGTGCATCCGGTGGCGGCGAAGGCGGTGCTCGGCGACCGCACGTCGATGGCCTATTCGGGCACCCTGGTCGTGGCGGGGCAGGCCGCCGGTGTGGTGGTCGCCACCGGCAAGGCCACCGAGCTCGGCAACATCAGCCGCCTCCTCGGCTCGGTCGAAACCATGACCACGCCGCTGGTCAGGCAGATGGACCGCTTCGCCCGGCAGCTCACCACGGCGATTCTCGCGGTCGCGGTGGTCGGCCTCGCCTTCGCGATGTTCGTCCGCTCCTATTCGCTGACCGACGCCTTCATGGCGATGGTCGGCCTCGTCGTCGCCGCGATCCCCGAAGGCCTGCCGGCGGTGATGACGATCACGCTCGCCATCGGCGTCCAGGGGATGGCGAGGCGCAACGCCATCGTCCGGCGACTGCCGGCGGTGGAGACGCTGGGATCGGTGTCGGTGATCTGCTCCGACAAGACCGGCACGCTCACCCGCAACGAGATGACGGTCCGCTCGGTCGGCACCGCCGATGGGGTGATCGAGGTCACCGGGGTCGGCTACGAGCCGGCGGGCGCGTTTCACCGAGAGGACGGTGAGCCGCACGGGATCGCCGAGGAACTGATCGGGTCGATCGGCCGGGCGGCGCTCCTTTGCAACGATGCGCGCCTTCGTCCGTCCGACAGCGGCTGGGTCGTAGAAGGCGATCCAATGGAAGGCGCGTTGGTTTCGCTCGCGATCAAGGCGGGCAATGACGAGGAGGCAACACGGCGCGCCTATCCTCGCATCGACGAGATTCCCTTCGATTCCCGCCATCGATTCATGGCGACGCTGCATCGCGAGCCCGAGGGGACGGCGGTCGTCTATATCAAGGGCGCGCCGGAGCGGATTCTTCACCTTTGCCGCGAACAGCTCGGTCACGATGGCGTCGAGCCGATCGATCGGGATCGTTGGCATGGCGAGATTCACCGGCTGGCATCGGACGGCCAGCGCATTCTCGCTCTCGGCATGAAGCCAATGCCCGCCGGAGCCGACTCGCTTGCCTTTGACGATCTCGAAGACGGCGTCATCTTCCTCGGCATTCTCGGCATGATCGATCCGCCGCGGGACGATGCCATCGCGGCCGTGGCCGAGTGCCGGGCGGCCGGAATCCGGGTAAAGATGATCACCGGCGACCATGCCTCCACTGCGTCCGCGATCGGCCGGCAGCTCGGCCTGCTCGATCACGACCGGGTCACCACTGGCGACCGGCTGGACGGGCTCGATCGGGCCGCCCTCAGGGAGGTGGCCGAGCATACCTCGGTCTTCGCCCGCACCAGCCCCGAGCACAAGCTCAGCATTGTCGAAGCCCTGCAGGCCGGCAACGCAGTGGTGGCGATGACCGGTGATGGCGTCAACGATGCGCCGGCGCTGAAGCGCGCCGACGTCGGCATCGCAATGGGCCGCAAGGGCACCGAAGCCGCCAAGGAGGCGGCGGAGATGGTGCTCGCTCGACGACAATTTCGCTTCGATCGTCGCCGCCGTCCGAGAAGGGCGCACGGTCTACGACAATCTCAAGAAGGTTATCGGCTGGACGCTCCCGACCAGTGGCGGCGAGGCGCTGGTGATCCTGGCCGCCATTCTCGCGGGGCTGGCGCTGCCGGTGACCCCGGTCCAGATCCTGTGGATCAACATGATCACCGTCGTTGCCCTCGGGCTGACGCTGGCCTTCGAGCCGACGGAACCCGGCGCAATGACAAGGCCGCCGCGGCCGCCGGACGAGCCGCTGTTGTCCGGCTTCCTGGTATGGCGGGTGCTCTTCGTCTCGGTGCTGTTCGTCGTCGGCGCGTTCGGGATGTTCTTCTGGGCGCTGAAGCGCGGGCTCGATGTCGAGGCCGCGCGCACCATCGTCGTCAACACCATCGTGGTGATGGAGATCTTCTACCTGTTCAGCGTCCGCTACCTCCACATGACGTCGCTCACTCTGCAGGGCATCATCGGCACGCCGGCCGTGCTGATCGGTGTCGCCGTCATCCTCATTGGCCAGTTCGCCTTTACCTACCTGCCGATCATGCAGACGCTGTTCTCCACCCGCGCCGTCTCCTTGACGGATGGCCTCGCCATTGTTGGCGTGGGGGGCCTGCTCCTCCTCATCCTGGAGGTCGAGAAGCTGGTTCGACGCGGTCTCGGGCTCGGCGGAGAGTAACCACCCGGTTGTGAGATACTGGTATGGCAGCGTTTCCGGAGCGCTCTTGGCTCGGAGGCCGTCGCGGCATAACCTGCCCGCGAGGGTTCAATTGGATTCGGCATGGTCCGGCTGGTTTGGGGATTGATGACGTGAGAGGGAAACAAGCAGGAAGGGGCTGGGTCGGCATCGGAGGAGGGCTGGCGGCGGTTCTCTGGCTCGGCCTTACCAGTATTGCGGCCGCCGGGACGATCGACGACGTGCGGGCCCGCGACCGGCTGATCTGCGGCGTCAGTGAGGGCTTGGCCGGCTTCTCGGATCGCAATGAGGATGGCGACTGGCACGGGTTCGATGTCGATTTCTGCAAGGCGGTGGCGGCGGCCGTGCTCGGCGACCCGACCAAGGTGGACTACGTGCCGCTTTCGGCCGAGGCCCGTTTCGATGCGCTGACCAGCGGAAAGGTCGACCTTCTGTCGCGCAACAGCACCTGGACGATGCCGCGCGACCTTTCTCTCGGCGTCGATTTCGCCGGCATCGACTACTATGACGGCCAGGGCTTCATGGTGCGCGCCATCGACGGCATTACCAGCGCGCTCGAACTGATCGGCGCCCGGATCTGCGTCGTCTCCGGCACGACAACGGAGGACAACGCCGCGCGATATTTCGCCAGGCACGGCATCGACGTCACGTTCCTCCGCTTCACCGAGCGCAGCGAGGCGCGGGCCGCCTATGCCGCCGAGCAGTGCGATGCCTATACTGCCGACAGTTCGGCGCTGGCGGCCGAGCGAACGCTTCTCGAAAATCCCGGTAATCACATCATCCTCAGGGAAGTGATCTCCAAGGAGCCGCTCGGCCCGGTTACGCGTGAAGGTGACGAAGCGTGGACGGGACTGGTGCGCTGGACGCTTTACGGCCTGATCAACGCCGAAGAGGACGACATCAGCGCGGCCTCCGTCGATCCGGACAAGGGTGATCCGGCGAAGCGCCAGGAGGCGGTGGACCTGGGGGCGGCCGCGGCGAAGCCGCTCGGCCTGGCCGACGACTGGCTCGCGGTCGTCATCGGCGCCGTTGGCAACTACAGCGAGATCTTTAATCGCAATCTCGGCGAGGACACGTCCCTCGATATCCGGCGCGGCGTCAATTCGCTGTGGACGAAGGGCGGCATCCTCTACGCACCACCGATGGAGTAGGGGCCTTTTTGGGTGACCGTGAAAAACGAGGACCAGCCTTGAACCGGATGTTCATGCTTTTCGCCAGGAGCCGCCTGGCAGCCCTGGCAGTAGCCGTCGTGCTCGCCGCGCCCGCCTTCGCCCAGACCGATCTGTCGCCGCAGGAAGACCAGGCGATCCGCGCCCAGATTGTCGACCTGCTCGCCAACGAGCCGGACCTGCCGCTGCCCGTCCGCCAGCGCCGGGAGGCGCTGAACGCGTACTACAACGAGAACAGCGGTGCGCTCCTGTGGCTCGGCACCGGACGGGCGCCGAAACTGATCGCGTGGCTCCGCTCGGCGGCGGACGATGGTCTCGATCCCGCCAATTATCCGTCGGGTCAGCTCGCCAAGCTGAACGATGCCGTGCCGGTGACGGACGATCGCGGTCGCGCCATCATCGAACTGCACTTCTCGGCGGCGTTCCTCGAATATGCCTCGGATCTCCAGGTCGGACGTTTTCTGCCCCGCAAGATCGATCCCAACTTCTTCCTGCAGAAACGCAACATCGACCAGCTTGCCGCGCTCACCGGGCTGGCGGAGGCGCGTAATCTTGATCAGTTCTTCCAGGGCTGGCAGCCGAGCGCGCCCGAATATGCGGCGCTACGGGCCGTTCTTGGCGATTATCGTGCCCTGGCAAAGGCCGGCGGGTGGCCATCCGTGCCGATGGGCGAGACGCTGAAGCCCGGCATGACCGATCCGCGCGTTCCGGCGCTCAGGGCGCGGCTCGCGGTAACCGACGGTGCCTCGCCCCAGGCGCCTCCCGGGGCGGAGAACCTTTACGATGATCAGCTGGTCGCAATCGTCAAGGCGTTCCAGGCCCGCCACGGGCTCGATGTCGATGGCATCGTCGGGCGCGGGACCATCGTCGCTCTGAACGTTCCGATCGAGGAGCGCATCCAGGGGATCATCGTGGCCATGGAGCGCTGGCGTTGGTTGCCGCCGGATCTCGGCAGCCAGTACCTGATGGTGAACATCGCCGGCTTCGAGCTCAAGCGTGTGCGCGACGGCAAGGTCGAGGAGAAGATGGCTGTCGTCGTTGGCAAGCCTTACGCCCGCACGCCAGTCTTCAGCGATGCGGTCAAGTACATTGAGTTCAATCCCTACTGGAACGTGCCGACGTCGATCGCGATCAAGGAGGAACTGCCGAAGCTCAGGCGAAACCCGGCGGCACGGGCGGCAGCCGGTTTCGAGGCGGTTCGAGGCGGCAAGGTCTATTCCCTGACGTCGATCAACTGGAACCGGTACGGCCCCGGCAACTTCCCCTTCCAGATCCGCCAGCGGCCCGGGGGGAACAATGCGCTCGGCCGCGTCAAGTACATGTTCCCCAACCAGTTCAACGTCTACCTGCACGACACCCCGGCGAAGAGCCTGTTCAGCAAGGCTGATCGCGCGTTCAGCCATGGCTGCGTGCGGCTGTCGCGGCCGCTCGAGTTGGCGCCGCCGGTGCTGGCTGCTGGCGACGTGGCCGGCTGGAACATGGCGCGCGTTGACCAGGTGGTGGCGTCCGGCAAACGGACTGACGTCAACCTCGAAAAGCCGATGCCGATCCACATCACCTATTTCACCGCATGGGTCGATCGGGGCGTGCCGAATTTCCGGGCCGACGTTTACGAGCAGGACGCCAAGCTGATCGCGGCCCTCGGCGGCGAGCAGATGGCGTGGTAAGGCGCTGACCGGCCGAAGGTGGATGCGGAGGCCGGCAAGGACGGTCGCTTCCCTATCCGTCGTGCAGCGATTTGGCAGCGACCGATCACACACATGTGTTCGCGCCTTTGACATGGGGCTGAACGCAAGCGAAGCGGCCCTTGCCGAAGGTTGCGCCTGATCAGCGCCCCGGACGGACCCACGGCAGCCACATCGATGCCTGTTTCGCGTCGCAAACTCGACCCCATATTCGGTTTTGAGGGGATCGATCCGTGACCGTGACTGAGTTGCAGCGCGATCTTGGCTTGCCGGCCCTTGCGATCTGGTTCGGTCGTGCAGGGCCGACACCGGAAGCCACGCAGAGGAAGCGCTTCTACACGACCACCGAGGCGGTGCGGTTCGTGATCGAGGAATTGACCGTCAGCCAGCAGGTGAATGCCTCGCTGGTATTCGACGACGGCAGCTTCATCGGTGTCGAACGCATCATCGCGCTCTACAAGAATCTGCCCAGCTACCGCCGCGACAGATGAGCGGCGGCCAGCGCCGGCGCCGACGCAGCGCGTGCGTCGAAGGCGCCATTCCGTCTGTGGCGGAACGGCGCGCCCGGCCTGCCGCGCCCGGCAAATTCGGCCCTCGCCGGTCAGCGTGATACACCGGCCGGACACCGATGGAACGGAGCGGGGAGAACGAAATGACCTGGTTTCGACGACTCTCACATGGTCCGCAGAGGCCAAGCCCGGGGGAGGGAAGGGGCGACCCATCGCCTTGAACGAGGCGGTGCAGGGCAAGTACCAGTACGTCTACGGCCCCTACGCGGATGCCGGTGCTGCGGATCGCAGCCGGGCGACGTCGTCGTGGCCGAGACGCGCGGATGCCTTCGAGGGCAAGATTCAAGTGCGAGAGCGACATTCCGAGCGAAGCTGCTCAACATGCCCTTCGCTCAACCCGCAGAACGGCCCGATCGCGGTCGAGGGGCGCGGAGAAAGGCGACGTTCTGGCGGTGCGGATCCTGTCGATCAAGCCGCGCGGGCCGCAGCCGGTCGGCACGACTGCGCTGATCCCCGAGTTCGGCGGCCTCGTCGGCACCAGGCCAGACGGCGCTCCTCAACGAGCCCCTGCCCGAGCGGGTCAAGAAGATGGAGGTCACGCGGGGCGGGCATCCGCTTCAACGAGCGGATCACCCTGCCCTACGAGCCGTTCATCGGCACGCTCGGCGTCAGTCGCCGGAGATCGAGGCGGTGTCGCTCGCTGCAGCCCGACTACTGGGGCGGCAACATGGACCTGCCGGACGTGGCGCCGGGCGCCGTCGCTCTATTTCCCGGTGCATCGTATCGGACGCCTACCTCTATCTCGGCGACTGCCACGCCACCCAGGGCGACGGCGAGCTCTGCGGCGTCGCGGTCGAGATCCCCTCGACCGACGACGGTCCAGGTCGACCTGATCAAGGGCTGGCAACATCGCCTGGCCGCGGCTCGAGAACGAGCGCTTCATCATGGCGATCGGCAGCGCCCGGCCGATGGAGGACGCCGGCGCGCATCGCCTATCGCGAGCTGATCCAGCTGGCTGGTCGCCGACTACGGCTTCGACCAGCTTCGAGGCCTATTTCTTCCTGACCCAGGCCGGGCCGCGTGCGCCTCGGCAACATGGTCGACCCGAAATACACCCTCGGCGCCTCGGTGCTGAAAAGCTACCTCGCCTGACGGCGACGGCACGCCCCGGCGTCCACAATTGTCTCGCTTCCTACAACGTTGCGAATGATTTCTGTAACGTTGCAGACGAGGGATTTTCTGGCATACTGAATCGGCATCGTGCCGAAGCGCGGTCGGCATCGGGAGGGGAAGTCGGCTTGCAGCAGGCAGAAGAATTGGCCCCGGCTAACGCCGCCGGGTGGTCAGAATTGCGTCATCAGGGAGGAAAGCTCATGCGCAAATCTATTCTTTCGACATTCCTGGCGAGCACCATGCTCGTCGGGCTGGTCGCTGCCGCAAGCGCCCAGTCACTGGTAACCACCGATCGGGTGGGCAGCCCGGACGCTCCGAACGTTCTGACCATGCGGGCGAACCCCAACCAGTCGCCCAACAGCCCGAGCCCGGAACAGAAGGCCGCCTTTGAGAAGGTGTGGCAGAAGTTCGCCGAGAACCACCCCGATTGGCAGATCCAGTTCTCGTTCTTCAGCCAGGATATTGGCGCCGAACATGCCCGGCTCCTGGAGCAGGCCAAGGCGGGCCGCGCGCCTGACTGCGTGACCGTCGACTCGTTCCAGCTGGCATTGTTCATCAAGAACGGCGTGCTGCAGCCGCTGGACCAGTACTTCAGCAAGGAGGAGATCGACGATCTGTTCCCGTTCATTCGCGAAGGCATCACCGGACCGGATGGGCACATCTACGCCTGGTGGTGGGGCACCGACCTTCGCGTGCTCTATCGCAACAAGGACATCGTCGCCGACGCGCCGCAGACCTGGGACGAGATTCAGGAGGCTGCCCTCGACGCAACCAAGAAGGGTGTCGACGGTGTGCTGTTCAACGGAGGCCGGTGGGAAGGCACCACCTTCGACTGGCTCGCCAACTTCTGGGCGCAGGGCGGCAAGCTGGTCGACGACAGCGGCAAGCCGATCTTTGGCGAGGGCGACAACCGCGCCAAAATGCTGAATGCAATCAACTACTTCAAGAACCTGGTCGACAGCGGCGCGGCGCCGAAGCGAGTCGCCACCATCAAGGACTACAACGACTTCAACGCCGCGGCGATCGCCGGCACCGTCGCCATGTTCTTCGGCGGCCACTGGCAGCATTTCCAGCTCCAGGAGGCGATGAAGCCGGAAGAGTTCGCCAAGTGGGAGGTCTCCGAGCTTCCCGGCCCAACGCCTGACCAGCGTGCCACCGGCACCGGCGGTTGGACGGTCGCCGCCTTCGCTAAGGACCCGAAAAAGATCAAGATGTGCGCCAATGTCATGCGCGAGGTGTATATGGGCCCGGCCAACGAGGTCGATCGGCGACCTGCCGACCCGGCAGGCGCTGTTCGACCTCGCTGCCGAAGTTCCAGGACCCCTACTTCGCGCAAGCTCAAGGAATATCTGGTCCACGGCCATGCCCGTCCCGGCGTGCCGATCTATCCTGAGATCTCCAACCAGATCCAGATCATGATGGGTGAGGTTCTCTCCGGACGAAGGAGCCCGAGGCTGCGCTCGACGGCGCGTGGAAGCGGGTGATGGACGCCTACAACAAGGGCTGAGCAAAGAGGTCGGGGCGGCTCGGTCACGAGCCGTCCCGTCCTGACCGCCGGGCGGCCGCGAATCCGCATGAGCCAGAACGTTCTCAACGCGACGACAGTGTCCGCCGCCGGGCGACGGACGCGTGAGCGGCGGCGGCTGAGCGAAAGGCCGCTGATCTGGCTGCTGCCGTTGGCGATGCTTCTGTTCGCCTCCTATGTCTATCCGGCGATTGACGTCATCCGCTACAGCTTCACCAACGCGACACTGCTCAATCCGCAATTACGACTACACCACCGCCAGCTATCAGGGCGGTGACCGGCAACCCGACCTGCCGGGCATCCTGTGAGGTCACCTTCATCTTCGTCGTCGCCAGCGTCATTCTTCAGCTGACGCTTGGCCTGCTCGTCGCCCTCGCCCTTTATCGCGGCGTCACGCGAGGCCTGCCCGGTGTTTCGATCGTTCGCATCATCATCCTGTCGTCGTGGATCGTGCCCGGCGTCGCGGCCGGCATCGTCTGGCAGCTGATGTTCAACGAGGCGAGCTACGGCTTCCTCAACGCGCTCCTGCGCATCGTCGGGCTGCCGCCGGTTGCCTGGCTGTCCGATCCTCATATCGCCGTCTGGTCGGCGGTGATGGCCAATGTTTGGCGCGGCACCGCCTTCAGCATGATCCTGCTCTATGCCGGGCTGCTGGTGATTCCCGACCAGCCTCTACGAGGCGGCCGCCGTCGACGGCGCCACTGCGATCAAGCAGTTCTGGTACATCACGCTGCCGCAGCTTCGGCCGATCATGCTGATCAACACGATCCTGATCAGCATCTTCACGCTCAACACCTTCGACCTCATCCTGCCGCTGACCGGCGGCGGACCGGGCCGCGCCACCGAGGTTCTCTCGCTCTACGCCTACAACACGGTCTTCCGCAATTTCGACCTGTCCAACGGCGCCGTGCTCGCCGTGCTCCTGCTGCTGATCAGCGTCGTGTTCACGCTGTTCTACGTCCGGCTGCTGCCGAAGGAGGGCTGACGATGAACGACCGCCCAGCGCGCACCTGCTCGGCGATGTCGGCACCTACTTCGCCTATTTCGTCATCTGCCTGTTCTTCGCCGGGCCGCTCCTCTGGCTGCTGTCGCTTTCCATCCGCACTGCCGCCGAGGTCTATGTCAGCGACATCCGCATCTGGCCGAACGATCCGACGCTCGAGAACTACTCACGGTGCTCAACAACGACGCTGTTTCCGACCTACCTGTGGAACGGGCTGAAGCTGGCCATCGCCGGGGCCTTCGGCGCGATGCTGTTCGCTACGCCGGCGGCCTATGCGCTGTCGCGCTTCCGCTTCCGCAACCGCCAGCTGCTGATGATCGGCCTGCTGGCCTTCCAGATGATCTCGCCGCTGGTCATCATGGTGCCGCTCTACCGCTACATGGACCGGCTCGGCCTGACCGACAGCCACGCCGGCGCAATCATGATCTACATCGCGATCTCTGCGCCGCTGTTCACCTGGATGCTCAAGGGCTTCCTCGACGGCATCCCGCAGAGCCTCGAGGATGCGGCGATGATCGACGGCTGCACGCGCTTCGGCGCCTTCATGCGCGTGATCCTGCCGCTCAGCCTGCCCGGGCGTCACCTCCGCCTTCGTCCTCAACGCCATTCTCGGCTGGTCGCAGTTCATCGTGCCGTTCATCCTGATCAGCAAGCCGCGGCTGCTGCCGATCGCCGTCGGCATCTTCAATTTCCAGGGCACCATCCAGCAGACGTCGACGCAGGTTCTGGCGGCCGCCAGCGTGCTTTCCATCGTGCCGGCGGTCATCGTCTTCCTGCTCCTGCAGCGCTTCATCGTCGGTGCGCTGATGGCCGGCGCGGTGAAGGGCTGATCCGTGCGGTGCGCGGTTCCGGGAGGCGGCCATGATCATCCACATGATCGGCAACGCCCACATCGATCCGGTGTGGCTGTGGCCGTGGCAGGCCGGCGCCGACGAGGCGCTGGCGACCATCGCATCGGCCGCCGACCGCTGCGACGAATATCCGGATTTCATCTTCACGCGCGGCGAGGCCTGGCTCTACCAGCAGGTCGCCAAGGTGCGGCCGGACCTCTTCGCCCGCATCCGCACGCTGGTCGAGCGTGGCCAGTGGCACATCACCGGCGGCCAGTTCATCCAGCCCGACCTCAACCTGCCGACCGAGGCGGGCCTCCGGCGCCAGATCGTGCATGGCCAGCGCTATTTCCGCGACACCTTCGGCGTCGCGCCGACCATCGGCTACAACGTCGACAGCTTCGGCCATATCGCCACGCCTGCCCGACATCCTCGCCGGACACGGCTATACCGGCTACGTCTTCCGCCGGCCGGAGCAGCATCAGGTCGAGCTTCCCGCCAACACCTTCGTCTGGCGCGGCGTCAACGGCGGCGAGGTCGTCGCCTTCCGCATCGACCCCGGCTATGTGGCGAATTTCGCCGACCTCAGCCGGCCAGGTCGAAGATCGCCATCGAGAGCGCCGATCCGGCGCTCGGCCACACCATGTGCTTCTACGGCGTCGGCAATCACGGCGGCGGCCCGTCCAAGGCGATGATCGAATGGATCATCGCCAACCGGACACAGCTTCGCCGGCCACGAGCTGATCTTCTCGACGCCGCAGGCGTTCATGGACGGCGATCGCCGACAAGCGGGACCTGCTGCCGACGGTGACGACCGAGCTGCAGCACACCTTCCCCGGCTGCTACCGCGTCATGCACGACATCAAGAGCGCCCAGCGCCATGGCGAGCATCTGCTGTCGCAGGCCGAAGAGGCGGCGAGGGCCTTCGCCGCCGACGACGCGGCGCTGGCGAACCATCTCGGCCGCCTCGACGAGGCGTGGGACGACCTGCTGTTGACCGAGTTCCACGACATCCTCACTGGCACCTCGATCCCGTCGGCCTGGGGCTCGGTCGCGCGCCATGCAGGGCCGGGCCCGCATCGTCGGCGAGGAGGTGCTCTTCGAGGCGACGCGGCGGTGGTCCTACCGCACGCTGCCCCGCGTCAACGAGCAGCAGATCGTCGTCGTCAATGCCGGCGATGACGCCAGTTCTCCGGCTATCGTCGAGGCCGAGCCCTATCTCGATTTCGACGACTGGCGGAGATCGCTGGATCAGCCGACGAGGACGGCGAGCCGGTTGCCTTTCAGCAGGTGCAGCCGGAATTCGAACCAGCTGATCCCGCGCGTCCTGTTCCGAGGCGGATATCGACGCCGCGTCGTGCCGCCAGTTCAAGGTGCGCGCAGGACCGCGTCCCGATGTGCCGGATCGTGACGACGCCTTGTCCGCGGCGCCGGCGCGCTTGTCCAACGACATCGTCATGGTGTCCTTGCGCGACAGCGGCATCGGGCAGATTGCCTTCAGGGGCGCCGAGCCTGCTCGGTCCGGGCGGCCTCGGCCTGCATCTCCGCAAGGATACGACCGACACCTGGACCTTCCACGCCGACCGGTGGGAGGAGCCGGTCGAGGCGGTTTTCTCCGGTGGAGTCTGGACGGTCGAGGAGAGCGGACCGCTGCGGCTGCGGGCCCGGCTCGACGGGCGCCTCGGTAATTCGCGCATTCGCCTGACCGTCAGCCTCTGCCGGGGCGAGCCGGCCCTTCACGTCGCGCTCGAGGTCAATTTCGACGAGCGCTATGCGCTCCTGCAGATGCCCGTCGATCTTGCCGCACCCGTCTCCCGCTGGACCGACGGGATCGCCGACGGCCATGTCGACCGACAGCCGTCGCGGTGCGAATGGCCGTTTCTCGGCTGGTCGCGGCTCACCGTCGGCGGCACGGACATTGGCCTGGTCACCAGCGACTTCTACAGCCACAGCGTTGATCACAGCGCTTGGCAGCCGACCCTCCTCAGGAGCCCCCGTATGGCGTGGGGCGGCGGCAATCCGAGGATCTATGCCGGCCACGACCATCACACCGATCAGGGCGTCCACCACTTCGCCTTCACGCTCCGGCTCGCGCCGTCGCTTGGCGAGGCCGAAATGGCGGCTGCGCTCAAGCAGAGCGCCGAGCCGCCCGTGGTCTTCGACCGTTACGAGGGTATGAACCGGCCGGCCTGGGGGCCGGTGCCGCCCCGTGGCCTATGGGGGCCGGCGATGCTTCGTAACGTCGCGGAAGGCCGCATCACCGATCCGGGCACCACCGAGCCCGGTGGTTTGTTCAAACGTCCCG